>HE978651.1:2101176-2236919 GCA_000285855.2 Ruminococcus sp. JC304
CATCTGTTTTCACTTCAAAAAAAGCATACAGGAATCCCTGATCCTGAATAGAATCTGTCAGGGTAACCGTCACACCATTTTGTGTTACAGACTGGTCTATGTTCTGAATATAAGTTGATTCCTGCAGTGTCTCCTGCTGTTCCTCCGATGGCTCCAGTCTTTTCACCAGGTAATCATTCCATTTAAAGAACTCTTTTGCAGCCACAGTAACAGCCATACCAGTACAAATTACTGCTGCTGCAATCAATAATCGGCCACTGATTTTTTTTCTTTTGTATTTTTTATCAACTGAATCCGCCTGTTCAATCTGTTTTAGTGTATCTTCAAATTTATTATGAAAATCCTGTGGTACTTCCGGTGCTATATTATTCCATTTGTTCTCTAACATGACATTTTCCCCTTTCCTGTTATTCTCTTTGATAGTTTGCTGTTTTTACCAGTCATCGGTTTTTTCTCTTCTTCATCAGATAACTGTGCTTTCAAAAATTCTCTCGCACGGGAAAGTCTGCTTTTAATCGTTCCTTCCGGAATATCCAGAGCCCCACTGATCTCTTTCTGTGAGAATCCTTCTAAATAATACAATGTTACCAAAATCCTCAAATCCTCCGGAAGTTCCATAAGCGCCATATACAGATGACTGTATCTGTCCTCCTCAGTCAGCCTCATATTGTCCATATATTCTTCATATGGAATAACATTTTTTCTTTTCCGAAGAATCCCTTTGCATTCGTTGAGCAATATCCTTGTGATCCATGTTCGAAAATACTTTTCTTTCTTTAAAGTGGGAAGCTTCTCATATGCCTTAAGAATTGTTTCCTGCACAGCATCCCCACAATCAGAATCATTCTTCAGAATGGACTTTGATATATGATACAGCATGGCCTCTGCATCCCGAACCTCCTTAATAAATACATCTTTTGTCATAACTTTGTCTTCTCCTTTTGTCCAGCCGGATTACTACACGTGTTTACTTTTTTACTTTTACACTAATTAGATGCACCGGGAAGAGAATTGGTTCTCATAAAATTATCTCAGAATTTTGTAACTTAAAAAATACAATTTGCACATATACAATGATACAATAAAAATGCCTGAAGATGATTTAGACTTTTTAGAAAAAAATAGAAAAAAGCCCTGAAAATCTTATAATCACTTCTCAAACGTAGTGTTTATAAGACTCTCAGGGCCTATAAATACTTAAATTTAATAGAAAATTAATCTTTACAGATTATTTACCCATCTGCTTTGCAACTTCTTCTGCAAAGTTTTCTTCTTTCTTTTCGATACCATCACCTGTCTCGTAACGTACGAAACCTTTGACAGTGATCTTAGCGCCGTTTTCTTTAGCAACCTGCTCTACGTATTTAGCTACAGACTGTTTTCCATCTTCAGCTTTAACGTATGTCTGGTCAAGAAGGCAGATTTCTTTAAGCTCTTTTTTGATACGTCCTGTAATCATTCCTTCGATAACCTTAGCCGGTTTCTGGGATTCTTTCGGATCGTTCTGGATCTGAGCCATAAGAATTTCTTTCTCATGCTCAATGTACTCTGCGCTTACTTCGCTGTCGCTTGTGTACTGTGGTTTCAAAGCTGCAATCTGCATTGCTACGTTCTTAGCCATTTCTTTAACAGCATCGTTAACTACGTCTGTTTCAACGTCTACAAGAACACCGATCTTACCGCCCATATGTGTGTAGGAAGCAACGAAACCGTTCTCTTCTGTAACCTGAGCAAATCTTCTGATGTTCATGTTCTCGCCGATAACTGCGATCTGAGCTGCAAGAGCTTCTTTAACAGTCTTAGTTGTATCAAGTGCCCATGCTTCTGCAAGGAAAGCATCGATATCTGCTGCTGTTGTGTTCATAGCCTGAGCTGCTACATCTGCAACGTAGTTCTGGAATTTTTCATTCTTAGCTACGAAGTCTGTCTCAGCGTTAACTTCTACAACAACTGCTTTCTTTCCGTCTTCGGAAACTAAAGTTTTGCAAAGACCTTCTGCTGCTACACGGCTTGCTTTCTTCTGTGCTGTAGCAAGACCTTTTTCGCGAAGGAATTCTACTGCTTTATCCATATCACCTTCTGTAGCTGTAAGAGCTTTCTTACAATCCATCATTCCGGCGCCGGTCATTTCTCTTAATTCTTTTACCTGTGCTGCTGTGATAGCCATTTCATTTTCCTCCTGAATAATATTCGTAAATCGCCCGGAGGGGCTTTTCCTTTTCAATGACAGGAAAGCCTGTCGGCTTTCCTGTACTGGTTCAAAAAAATTATTCTTCTGTAGCTGCGAACTCTTCAGATTCAGCTTCGATTTCACCGTCTACATCTGCAGTACCCTGTTTTGCTTCGATAACAGCGTCTGCCATTTTGGAAACGATTAATTTTACTGCACGGATTGCATCATCGTTACCTGGGATTACATAATCCAGTTCTTCTGGATCGCAGTTAGTATCGCAGATACCGATAAGCGGGATTCCTAATGTATGAGCTTCCTGTACGCAGATTCTTTCTTTCTTAGGATCTACGATGAAGATTGCATCTGGAAGTCTCTTCATTTCTTTGATACCACCGATGTTTTTCTGTAATTTGGCAAGTTCTTTTTTCAGCTCAATAACTTCTTTCTTAGGAAGAACGTCAAATGTTCCATCAGCTTCCATAGCTTCGATCTGTTTCAGTCTTGCAATACGGCTCTGGATAGTTTTGAAGTTTGTAAGCATACCGCCTAACCATCTCTCGTTTACATAGAACTGTCCGCAACGCTCTGCTTCTGTTTTGATAGCATCCTGAGCCTGTTTCTTTGTTCCTACGAATAAGATGCTTCCACCGTCTGCTACGATATCAGCGATTGCATTGTAAGCATCGTCAACCATACCTACAGACTGCTGTAAGTCGATGATGTAGATACCGTTTCTCTCTGTGTAGATGTATGGAGCCATTTTAGGGTTCCATCTTCTTGTCTGATGTCCGAAATGTACGCCTGCTTCTAAAAGCTGTTTCATTGAAATAACGCTCATGTTTGTTCTCCTTTTTGGTTAATTTCTTCCGCCCGGTTCTTTTTCCTGGGGACCCAGCCTCACACCGCAGGGCACCATCCGCGGGAATCTCCGAACGTGTATATTTTTGCACACGCAATAGATGCGCATGACTCGCAACTTCTGTAGTATAGCATACAAAAACCCTCCATGTAAAGAGGGTTTTTTGCAAATTTTTTATTATTTTTACAGGTTTTTCAGGATCTGCCAATGCTGTCTTTCAGTTTTTTTTCTTCTTCAGCAGTCAGCTGACGGCATTCGCCTTTTTTCAGGTCATCCGGCAATATTAATACTCCCATGGAAATTCGTTTCAGATAGATCACTTTCTTTCCTACTGCTTCTGTCATTCGCTTGACCTGATGGAATTTGCCTTCTTTGATCGTAAGCTGAATCTCTGAAGACCATCCCGACGGATACTGCTCCAGTTCTGTCTCTTCCACTTTTCTGGTACTGAGGATTTCCAGTTTTGCAGGCATAGTCGGTTTTTTTTCTCCGATCTCCAGGCCCTCAGCAAATCTCTGTACATCTTCTTTTGTCATGCACCCATCTGTGACAGCATAGTAAGTTTTGTCTACATGTTTCTTCGGAGAAAGAAGTTCATGTGCCAGCGCTCCGTCATCTGTGATCAGAAGCAAGCCCTCTGTATCTTTATCCAGTCTCCCTACCGGAAACATTCCTTTTCTGTCCGATGGCACCAGTTCCATCACTGTTCTGTCACGCTTATCCTCTGTTGCACTGACATAACCCGCAGGTTTGTGCAGAAGATAATAGACAAATTCCGATGCCTTGGAAATTCTGTTTCCATCCAGAATTATCTCATCCTCTTCACTGACCTTGATCTCCGGTTCCTTTACAGGCACACCATTGACCTGGACTTTTCCCTTTTGAATATATTTTTTTACCTCACTTCTGGTCCCTGCTCCTGCATCTGCCAGGAACTTGTCCAGACGAACTGCTTTCTTCATTCTTCTTCCTCGCCAGTTTCTACTATTTTCTTTATAAATTCCGGCTCTTTCGCTTTCAGTACAGCAAACTCTATTCCGTTTAGCGATTCTCCGGCAGACTCTGTAATGTTCAGAGCCACTTTCACACTCACACCCGCCTCCGTTTCCAGCCATGCCGGACACTCCAATTCACGGATCAGGCTCTGGGCTAATTCTTCTTTCTGTTCAGGATCTGTGACATCCATTTCTTCTGCATTATATGTCACTGAATAATCGTACTGTTTCAGATTTTCTTTTTCCATAACAAAAGCATAACCTTTTTCTTTCAGGAAAACAAGTGTCCGCTTAAATGTCGGGAAAATATATCTTCCTACTTCTGCATAGGATTCCGGTGCAATATGCTCATCCATATCTGCATAGGAAGTAGCGTAAAGCTCCATCTGTCCACACGGGATTCCTATAAGTTCCTGCGGTGAGGCTTCTGCTATATCCTGTTTCAGCAGATCCAGCAGCTTCTGACTGTCAGATTTTTCCAATGTTACAGAGTACTGATCATCTAATTCATTTAAAGGATCTACTGTTATAAAAGACACTTTCTGTCTGTACTTTTCCATAATATCATATTTATTATCTTTTAATGTTCCCTGCTCATAGCATGCTTCCAGCAGTCTGCCAAGCTGCTCCGCTGTCACTATATATTGTCTGGTAATATCGAAACCGCTCTTCTTTTTAAACTGAACTCCTATTTCTGTTCCGCTGCACTCCTTACTGTTCTGATAAGACGCAATTTCTTTTAACACTTCATAGATTTTATCTGACATTCCTGCATCTGTCCATCTGCCATAATTTCCGCCCATAAAATAAAAGAGTCTGTCCAGTTTATATGAACCAGAACTCACTTCCATCTGCGGTTCATTCACACTCTCAGTTCCTATCCACTCCAGATTCAGACTGATTCCCTCAGTTTTTGCCATTGTCGGAATTCTTGTATCATATCCGATGGCATCTGTGTGTAATATCCAGGCACTGACAGCTACACATATTCCCAAAAGCAGAAGCTGCAGCTTATGTGCTGCCATTTTACGGAAATCCATTGCAAAAATAACCTGCAAAATTCCATAAAATACAACTGTCCCCAGCACAAGCCCGAATATCCACCAGCCAGTCCTGTTCTCTTCCGGTCCGATCAGCGCAAACATCGTTCCAATTGCCAGAGCAGCAGGGATTACGACCATAAACAAAAGGATTGGTTCCAGAAATCCGTAAACAAAAGATTTTCCTGTTTTCTCAGCTGGACGCTTTGTATATGCCAGATATGCACATACTGCCAGAACAATCAGAAGCAGTATCCCGCCCACTATAATGATCCAGAAATTCTTTTGTCCTGAATAAGTCCGCAATGCCACGGAAATAGATACAGGTGAAAGAAAAACAGATATCTTTTCTGCCATTCCCTCTTTAAGTCCCATATTCGTTCTGAAATACATCATTTCCAGCACCCATAAAAGAATGCCCAGTACCGGTCCGTAAAGGTAAACACAGCATAATGACAGAATACCTGCCAGAATATTTCCCGCAATTGCCAGTGCCAACACTGCTCCGAAATACAGCAGCAGATACATAAGCAAATGTTCCAGAAACATTTTCCCCGCTGCCGTGATCAGATGACTACCATGTCCTTTGCTGACTGCGATCGCCATTGTGATCAGTTCCATGATCACATATGGAACCAGATACAGCACCAGACCTCTGATTGCTTTTTCCCAAAAGAACCTGCTTCTTGTTACCGGAAGACTGTGATAAAAATCAATCTTATCTCTGGAAAAAAGATACCAGAATTCATTCAGGGCATTTACAACGGCCGCAAGCATTGTAACCAAAAAGCCTGGAACTATCAGATAGGAACAGATCATGACAAAAGTCATCCTGTGGATTTCATCCGTCTGATTTCCGATCAGCATCAGTTCTGCTACCGGAAATGCAACCATAAACCCCAGTAACAACAGCACCAGAATCCAGGTACTGCCTTTTAAGCTGCTTCTTAATGATCTACCAGAAAATGTTTTTGACTTCATAGCCTGCCACCTCCGTTTCGCTGATAAATATCTCCTCCAGTGTCAATGGAATCACTTCGCAGAATATTGGATTCTGTGTCTGTACTTTCTGAAGTATTTCTTCTCTGGTCCCTCTTGCAGTAAGTATCAGAAGTGATCCCTGATGTTCTTTCTTTAAAACGTCCAATTCTTTCAAAAGTGCTTCTTCTTTTGTCTGATCCGGCAGTACACACTGGATCTTATGGATATGGAATTTCATGTCTTCCAGTTCTCTGGATAAAAGAATTCCTCCTTTGTGCAGGAATCCTACATGGTCACACACGTCCTCCAGTTCTCTCATATTATGAGATGCGATCACCGGGGTAAAATCCCGATTCATGATTTCAGACACAAACAGACTCTTTACTGCCTGACGCATGACCGGATCAAGTCCATCGAACGTTTCATCGCATAACAGATATTTTGTCCCTGCACTGATTCCCATAATGACCAGAAGCTGTTTCTTCATTCCCTTGCTGTAGGAATTGATCCTGCGTTTCTCATCCAGATGAAACTGGTCCATTAATTTACTGTAACGGTCAGTCATAAAGTCCGGATAATATTCTCTGTAGAAATCTTTCAGATCTGCTGCCGTATATCCCTGTGGAAAATATCCACCGTCTGAAATGTAAAATATCTGCTGTTTTATCTTTTCATTCTCATAGACCGGTTCCTGATCCACCAGGATTTCTCCTTCGTCCGGCTTTATCACTCCGGCAGCCATTCGAAGCAGCGTGCTCTTTCCTGCACCGTTGGTCCCTACCAGTCCGAAAATCTGGCGTTCACCGATTTCCATTAATACATGGTCAATGGCATGGATCTCTCCGAAAGCTTTACTGCAGTTTCTGATCTCTATCATGATTCGTCCTCCTTTTCAAAGATTTCCGCAAGCATTTTCTCCAGTTCCTCTCTGTTGAATCCTGTGTTTCTGCCTTTCTGTATCAGTGCTGTGAATTCTTTTCGGTAGCTCTCTCTGTTTATCTTCTGTACCTGAGAGCTGTCTGCTACGAAATTTCCTCTGCCTTTTACAGGATAGATCAGTCCCAGTTTCTCCAGCTCCATATATGCACGCTGGATCGTGTTGGGATTGACGGACAATTCTGTGGCAAGCTGCCTTACTGACGGCATCTGCGATCCCGGCGGCAGGACACCGTTCAGGATTAGAATCTGAAATTTATCTGTAACCTGTTCATAGATTGGACGCCTGTCCTGATAATCCAAAACAATCACTGGTGATTCCTCCTTTCTGTTACGTGTTTCATGATGTGTTGTTTTATTTTATGTGTGTATTTAGTGTATTAGTTGTATTGGTACATTCATAATACAGAATACTGTTGTATCTGTCAAGTACTTAATAGCTAAATACTTATTTGTCAAACAGATATTCTCTGTTTAATTCAGTAAAAGGTTATTTCCGAATCCTAATCAAACTGTTAGGTTTTACTCTTTCCAGTACATCTAAATTTCCGTATACTGATTATTTTCTTTTTGCCTTAACATAATCTTTTTTCTAATAACAAAGACACCTGCATGTGTACTGTCATTCCACAATTGCAGATGTCTTTATCTTGTCTCTATTTTTATATCATTCTTTTCTTTTTTCTTATACTGCACATCTTTTCGAAATGGGTAAGGCAATATACCACACTGATCAACAGAATCAGATAGATCAATATGAGAATCTGTACCCCATATTTCATGGAATACAAATCCAGTGCATATTCTGAGATAAGCAGTGACCAGATGTTTGCTCCCATATGGAGCAGCATACTGCTGTAAATATTTCCACTCATTTCCAGTATCCATGCAAATGCAGTTCCGAGGATACTTGCGTAAATTCCCTGTACGATATTTCCGTGATAGATACCAAATATCAGCCCGGAAATCACTGCTGCCACCGGCATCTTCAGCCAGTCACGCAGACGCAGATAGATTAACCAGCGGAAGATCATTTCCTCCGCCGCAGGTGCAATAATTCCCATCCAGAAAATCATCATAAGAAGTGATTTTCCTTCTGTAATTCTGGTCATGCTTTCCTGGTAGGCACTGCTGTTAATAAATGACTGAAGAATTGCCATCAGGAAATTTCCATACTGTGCAAGTCCGGCTCCTGCCAGAAGCAGAAGAATTATTTCCAGTAAGGAAAGCGGTACTTTTTTCTGTGCCGGGATCAGACCGCCGGCAATTCTTCTGACTTTATCTCTTCCATAAAAATACAATGCCGGGATCATAGCCAGAATTCCTGTTAAGCCGGTAAGAAAAATCGTGTAATTATAATATGTCTCAGCTGAGTTTGCCGCGGTTCTTGCAAATACTGCCAGCGCAGTTCCTGCAACGATCTGTGAGATTATAAAGTGGATTCCTACCGGATATCCTGCCCTCCAGATTTTAGAAACAATATTTTGTTTTCGCAGAGGGCTCAGGCGAAAAAATCTACGATTCCTTCTGCAGAATCAACAATTTTCAGAGGTTCTGCCTTTTTAAGCTCTTCTTCTGTTCCATATCCAAAAGAAACTGCAATGCATTCCAGGCCTGCTTTGCGTGCTCCGTATACGTCATGTTCTTTATCTCCAACCATAATAACCTGATCTCTGTGTTTGTCCATATTCAGACGCTTCAGAACTTCTTCGATCACTTCTGTCTTGTTTGTTCTTCGGCCATTCATTTCGCTTCCGCCGATTTCTGTAAAGTACCGAGCAAGTCCAAAATGATCCAGAATCTGTCTCACATATACTTCCGGTTTAGAGGATGCTACTGCGAGAATATACCCTTTCTTCTCTAGCTGTGCCAGCATGTCCTCAATTCCCGGATATACTGCATTCTCGAAAATTCCTGTTACAGAATAACGTTCTCTGTAAATTTCCACTGCTTTTTTTGCAGTTTCTTCGTCAATCTGCGCATATTTCATAAACATTTCCATAAGTGGCGGTCCTACGAAAACCTTCAGCTTCTCAGGGTCCGGTTCAGGCTTGCCGATTCTCTCCAGTGCATACTGAACAGACTTCGTGATACCCTCTCCGGATTCTGTTAATGTTCCATCTAAATCAAACAAAATTACTTTGTACATAGATTCCTCCTGTTTCAGAAAAATTGATATAATATGATAGATTATAGCATTGTTTTCCTGAAGCGTCTATGCAGAAAAAATCCAGGGATCCATTTTTATCAGTTTTCCACCTTGAGAAATAACCAACACATCTATTTCTTTTACATTTTTATCTTCTGTCTCCGGTATGATCCGGTCTCCTTCCCAATGCCAGGGACATTCTGTTTTGTTAAGCCGAAAAGACAGAATCTGAACAGAGCCTTGAGATATTATCTGAATTTGCGGGGTATGGGAGCTATCTGTATTTTGTGTGCAATAAAACTTAACAGATTCATCTTTTACATGCGTGTATTCAGCAGTATCCCCCTGGTCTTCTTTATTTTGTTTCTTCTTATTTTTCTTTTTTGATAACTTAGGCGTTGGTGTCTGAGTTGATTTAGGCGTTTTTGTTGGCTTCGGATGTTTCGTAGGTTTGGGTGTTGGTACAGGTGTTGATGTTGGAGCGGGATTTTCTGGCATCTTAACAGTGGATTCATTATCCGTCTGGGATGTTGCCTGCATATTGTTACCCGTCTGAGATTGATTATTCCCTGCAGAATTATTATTCCAAGCATTATTACTCTGAACGTTATTATTCTGCTGTACACCATTCCATTGCTGTATATTATCCTGTATTCCGTTTCCTGTGTCAGAATCATACTGATACCCATTGTCCTGGGCCTGATTGTTCTGTACAGGAGTTTCTGATGTGTTGTCTTCAGTCTGCCAGTTATTTTCCCACGTATTCTCCCAACTGCTCTGATTCCACTGCTGCTGTTCCTGCCATTGCCAGCTACTGCTTTCTCCATTTCCTACATCAATATCAAAGCCTCCCATCTGCATGGCAGAGATAGTCGAAGTCAGGCACAGGCATAAACATACAAATGTCACAATCCAGAGTCTGTTATGATTTTTCTTCATTTTTAGTCATCTCCCTTTCCCACAATCTCAGATTTCTGCTTACTGTATCGTCTAACATTGTTTCTTTCGACTTATATTCTGTCCATAGCATCTGACCGGCTTCCTTTTGCCCGGTACGGAACAGGAACATTCCATATTCACCGTATCCGGCTCTGTAAGTTTCATCATAAAGAAGCATTTGCTCATAGTAGAGTCCTGCATTTTCATAATTTTCCTGATACTCACTGTTTACTGCCAGAAGCTGTAAAATCTTTCGGGACTCTTCTTTTTCTGTGCACTGTTTTTGTAATTTCCGTAGTCCGGTATCTGCCTGTTCACAAATTTTTTCCCTGTGCGCTTTACTGCCGTTTTGAAATTCTTCCTGATAATAAAAGTCTGTAATATCAGTTAACTCTTCATAAAAATCAAATGTTTTGGAGCCGGATACCAAATCAGAACTAAACAGGAGAAAAACAGTTATTACTGCAAAAGCAATACTGCTTCCTGCCAAAACCAACATGTTTTTAATTTTACTCTGGGTTTGTCTCTTTTGGATTCTGCTTAGTTTTTTCTGTACAGTCTTCATATTTTGATAACGCATTTCCGGTTTCTTCATGCAGCATCTGAAAATAAGCCAGAATAATGGCATGTTCCGGATGAATAACAGATAATCTGTTTTTCCACATAAGGCAGATAATGTTTTTCCAAATGTATAAATATCTGTTGCTGCATTTATCTTTCCCTCATATTGTTCCGGTGCAGCAAAACCGGCAGTGCCTGTGCATACTTTATGATGATATTTATATCCGTTTACAGCACCGCCCAGATCGATCAGATATAATCTGCCATTCTCGCCCAGCATCAGATTGTCAGGCTTCAGATCCCCATAATAAACCGGTGGTTTCCGACCATGAAAATAGGAGAATACCTCTGAAATCTCCATTCCATATTTAATGATTTCATTTATGGAAAAATGTTTTCCGTCTCTTAAACACTCACCCAGCGATTTTCCCCTGACATATTCCATAACAAGGTAGCATTTCCGGTTATCTTCTATGTAATCTACCATTTTTGGCAGGGACGGATGTGAAAGCTTCAAAAGCATACGGGCTTCACTTTTGCCGGATGCCGGTATTTCTTTTACCGCCCACAAAACGCCTAGTTCCAGATCTCTGGCAAGGTAAACTTTCCCTCCACCGCCTTTTCCAACAGGCTCCAGAATACAGTAACGCCCTTTTAATACAGTTCCAGATAAATTCACCGGTTCACCTCCTGTTCAATTGTTAAAATAAAAATGGAAAATATGATGAAAGAATTTCATCACGTATAGATTAGATAAATACAGAATAGCACATTTCGTTCTTTTTGAAAAGCCCCATTTACAATATATGTAAACAGGGCCTAGTGTGCCAACAAATTGATTGATTGCTGAATTTTATTTTTACATTCTGTCCGGTGCAGAAAATCCAAGAAGATCGATGCATGTCTCCAGAACTTTCTTAGTGAGTTTCAGCAACTGGATGAAGGAAGCTTTCTGTGCTTCGTTCTCTTCGCTGAGGATCTTTGTCTCATGATAGAAGCTGTTGAATGCATTGGATACTTCGTAAATATATGCACAGATCTTATGCGGTGCTTTTTCTTCAAAGGCATTCTCTACAGTTGCACCGAAACCTGTCAGCTGAAGCATCAGGTTTTTCTGACTGTCGTTTACAGGATCAAGGATTGCACCTGCTTCAAGGTTTCCACCCTCTTCTTTGAAACGGTTCAGAATAGATTTGATACGAACGATTGTATAAAGAATATACGGACCTGTATTTCCTTCAAATGATGTAAATCTGTCAATATCAAAAATATAATCCTTGGTAGCCTGATTGGAAAGGTCACCGTATTTGATGGCTGAAAGCCCTACGATCTCTGCAGTTTCTTTCGCATCTTTATCTTTCACGCTGCGGTTCTCAACAATCTTGGTAAACATCTCTTCGTTGATGTCTTTAATGAGAGTTTCCAGACGCATAACGCCGCCCTCTCTTGTCTTGAACGGTTTGCCGTCTTTTCCGTTCATGGTTCCGAATCCAAGGAAGGAAAGCTTTGTATCATCTTTTACAAGCCCAGTCTTTCTTGCACAGCGGAATACCTGGATGAAGTGAAGTTCCTGACGTTTGTCTACCACATACAGGATCTCATCCGGGTTAAATAATTTCATACGCTCTACGATTGTTGCAAGGTCTGTAGTTGTATAGAGAGAAGCTCCATCTGATTTCAGAAGCATACATGGAGGAATCTCTTTTGTGTCGTTCTCTTCTTTTACATCTACTACAAGTGCGCCCTGATCTACATAGGCAAATCCTTTTTCTTTCATCTCCTCAACCATTCCTGGAATATATGGCTGTGCATCGGATTCCTTTTTCCAGAGATCAAAGGATACGTTTAATTTGTCATAGTTGCGTTTCAGGTCTGTAACGGATACGTTCATGATATGGTTCCAGAGAGCCATGTATCCCGGTTTGCCCTGCTGAAGAAGATGAGTTGCTTCCAGAGCTTCGTTTCTGTACGCTTCATCCTCTTTGGACTTGCCGCTTGCACATGGATAAATTTCTTCCAGCTCACTGATCGTAAATGGTGCTTTCTCCGGATATTCTCCTGTATAAGAATCATCAAAATAAACCAACTCCGGTTTTCTGTGTTTCAGTTCTGTAATGATCAGTCCCATCTGAAGACCCCAGTCTCCCAGATGAACATCACCGATTACTTTATGACCTACGAAACGGCCAATTCTCTTAATACTCTCACCAATGATTGCAGAACGAAGATGTCCTACATGAAGAGGTTTTGCAACATTTGGTCCGCCGTAGTCGATGATGATCGTCTTCGGCTCTTTTGCTGCAGATACGGAAAGTTTCTCGTCTGCTGCCATTTCCTTTAAGTAGTCTGCAAGGAATTCACCTTTTACTTTCAAATTGATAAATCCTGGTTTTACGACTTCTGTCATGGAGAAAACCTGGCTGTCTTTCAAATATGCTACTACATCATCAGCGATCATAAACGGTGCCTTCTTGTATGCTTTGGCCCCTGCCATGGCACCGTTGCACTGAAATTCGCAAAGATCCGGTCTGTTGGATACGGTTACTTTTCCATAGGATGGGTCGTATCCGGCTTTTTCAAATGCTGCGGAAAGTTCTTCCGCCATCTGCTCCATAAGTTTCTTCATTCTATTAACTCCTCAACTAAATATTATTCTCTCAGAAATACATCTTTTCTAAAAGTTTATTTTACAACGACTCTTCTGGAACAAGCTACAGCTACTGCTCCATATCCAATGTGACAGGCCACACTCAGAGATAAGGGATCTAAAACTATCTCCTGTCCCGGAAAAGCCTCTTCCAGTTCTTTCTTAAACTCCAGAGCCTCCTCTTCATTTCCTGCATAAGCAGACTGCAGGCACATTTCTCCACGCTTTACATATTCAGCAAAACGATTTTCCCAATCATTCTGCATAGCTTTCACCATAACCCGCTTAGCCTGTTTCTTACCTCTAGTCTTGGAATAGGCATCCAGCTTATCACCCTGGATCTGTAATACCGGCTTTAAATTCAAAACCGTTCCGATTGCTGCCGCTGCAGGAGTGATCCTGCCGCCCTTTTTCAGATATTTCAAAGTTTCCAAAGTAATATAAATACTGGAATCTGATTTCTGTTCCTCTAAAACCTGTTTGATCTGCAGGGCATCTCTGCCTGCATCTCTCAATGTCAGTGCATCCAGTACAGACTGTTTTTGTGTAACAGAAATTCTCTGATTATCCACTACCTGTACTTTTCCGTCATATTCCCGAGCCAGTCCGCTGGCTGTATCACAAGAAGCACTGAGTCCGCTAGACATTGGAATATGCACAATCTGATCATAGCTTTCCAGAAGTGTATTCCATAATCCACACACATCTGCCGGTCCCGGCTGTGAAGTGGAGATAGATTCCTCATTTTTCAGACGCTCATAAAACTCTTCCTGAGAAAGAGTAATCCCCTCCAGATAAAGCTTCTCATTAATATAAAAAGGCATAGGAATCACACTAACTCCCAGATCCCTGGCCAGGTCCTGTGTTATGCCGCTGTTACTGTCTGTGACAATGGCCACTTTTCCCATATACATTTCTCCTTTACTTCTGATTCATCCTTCATATAAATAAAATGATGTTAGGGTCAAAAGGCATTTTGCCCCTAACTTGATATCTATGCAATGTAAAAATACATACTGTGTTTAGTTTAACATAATTTGGGGGCTATCTCAATCCGGAATTTAAAATTTATAGCGTAAAATTTTTCAAAGCTTTTTCAAATTGTAAAATTATAAAAGAATTGTATATTTACTCAAAAAAAGAAGCACTGACATTCACATCAGTGCATTCCTTTCATCTTATTCACTTCTAAGTGCATCAATCGGATTCAGATTTGCTGCCTTTACAGACGGAAGTAAACCAAATACCACACCGATCACTGTAGAAAAAAGTACAGCTACCACAATAGACGGAATACTGATAGCAGTGGGTGAACCTGTTACTTTTCCCACAACCTTGGAAAGTCCGATGCCGGTTACAACTCCGATAATGCCTCCAATACTGGTAAGTACAGAAGCCTCTGTCAAAAACTGACCCAGTATTGTCTTTTTGCGTGCACCAATAGCCTTCTTCAGACCAATCTCTTTGGTACGCTCCGTGACTGACACAAGCATAATGTTCATAACACCAATGCCTCCAACCAGTAAGGATATACTTGCGATCCAAATCAGCTGATTGTTTGTACTTTCACTCAGCTTCTGCATATTTCTTACCTGCTTCATAATATCATCTGCCTTATATTTCAAAGTAGATGTCTTTCCGTTTCCTGCTGAAGGAATCATCTCATTCAGCACCTCAGCTGCATCATTTCCCACTGTACTCATAGTATCCGTACTGTCAGCTTTTACCACTGCATTCTGGGGCACATCAAATTTAAAGGAAATTGGCCAACAGCTGTCAGGAATCATCACATTTCCAATAATATTCTCCTGATATGTATAATAATCGGTAAGATTACTGATCGTTGGCTGATAATTTTCATTCTGGCGGATCACGCCTACCACTATATAAGGTTCCTGATTAATTTCCACAGTTTTCCCTACAGGATTCTCCGAGGGAAACAGATTCTGTGCAGCATTGTCATCAATCAGCGCTACCTTATTATATTTTTTATAATCATCCGTCACAAATCCTCTTCCAGACTGAACCACATAGCCACAGGTTGCCAGATAATTCACATCAATACCATAGACACTTCCGCCCTGAAGGCTATTGTTATTATTATAAATAGTTGCATTCGAACTGTTGTAATAAAAAGTTGCATTCTCTACATGATCCAGATCATGAATCTTATCTTTGACATCATCTGTGAGAATCGGTGTCTGACTTGTAGTAGAGCCATACTCTGAATCATACCGATTGTCACCATCATACAGATAGATATTTACCGTATTGGAACCAGATCCGATAAGATCTTCCTTAATCTGCTCACTAGTTCCCTTGATGGTAGATACAATTGCTATAATAGAAGCAATACCAATAATAATACCAAGCATTGTCAGAAAGGATCTCATCATATGTGACCATATTCCCTGAAAAGCCAGGCGTATATTTTCAATCATAAAATTTCTCCCTTCTTACTATTGATTATACATATAGTCTAAAGTTACCTCGTTAGTTTTTGCGCCCTCAACAGCATCCTTGCCATAAGGGAATGCCAGCTTGTCATCGCTGCTGATACCGCCCTTGATGATAATATCATAACCGCCGTCCACAGTTGCGCCTACTCTGATTTCCTGCTTTTTCAGAATTCCGTTATCATCCTTGTACACATAGTTTTTTCCGTTTTCACTCTTTACAAAAGCCTTGGATAAAACCATGCTGCCATTATCAGCCGCTGAATTCTGGAGCTCCACCATTACATAATCCGGTGTATCAAACTGCAGGCTTTTATCGTCAACAACAGCGGTAAATGCATAATAGGACACGTTTGGATTATTATCTCCATAATAATTGGAAGAATCTACCGGATATTCAGATACATCCATTATTTCCGCCTCAAATTGTCCTGATGTATAACTGGTACAGCTCAGCTTTGTACCCTCTTTCACAGTATCCAGCATCAGTTCGCTGACAGCGCCTACTACATAGTAACCATCTTCACTCTTTACCTTGAGCAATGCTTTACCGTCTGTAGTTGTACCACTGGACACATCTCCCACATAGGAAACAGTTCCATCCAGCTTACTGCTTACAAGCTTCTTATTTGCTTTCTTTTCCAGTTGTGAGATCTTGATATCACTCTCCTGGATATCCAGCTTCAGACTTGCTATCTTACTGTTCTGATATTTAATCGCATCTGCCCTGGAAACAGTTGTCCCCGCAGGTTCGGTACTGTCTCCGCCGCCACTGCCATCGTTATCTGCATCATCATCGTTTTCATATCTGGATGCATCTGCCAGAGTAAATTCCACCTCTGCAAACTCATATACTGGCTTCTCCAACAAGCTTCCGTTAATCAGATAATATCCTGTACAGGATTCTTTACGGTCTTCGTAATTTCTAATTTTATCTGACTGATGAAATTCCAGCTGATACCAGTATCCTCCCTGATTCTCTATCTGGGTTCCGTCCTCACTATAGCCTGCCATTTTATTGAAAAAGCCACCTGTCACAGTAACCTTTTCTTTGGCACTGCTGCACAGAAATATATATGGATCCTCCTCTGTACCGGTTCCTGTATAGGGGATAGTCTTACCATCCAGCTTCTGATAAAAAGGCTCTTCACCATCTGTCATATTCTGATCGATGGTTGGCGTAGGTGTTGGTGTCAGCTGTGAAGAATCATCAAAGGAATTCTCTGTTCCATCTCCAAAATCACTGGCAGAAGAATCTCCATAAGAAGGTGTATCATTAATACTTTGTTCTGTATCTTCTTTGGTATTCGTTTCCTCACTCTGCCCATTCTCTATTCCTTCAACAGCTTCCGTCTCTCCGTCCACCTCTCCTCCATCTGTAAAAGCATTCAGCAACAGGGGACGGAATGCCACAGCCAGACAATTACCGTTCAGATCTGCAGCAGAAGATAAAGTTCTATCTGGAGTCAGATCATCCCCGTAATCTGCGGCACTGCTATCAGGAACACCGGAACTGTCTGCATTTGCTCCTCCGTCAGACTCTTCCACCGGACCGCCATTCTGAAGGCTTTTCAATCTGGCCTGTGCTTTGTTCAAATCCTGTTCCTGTTTTTGTTTTTTCAGTTTTGCAATATTTAACTCCATCTCTACCAGGGTAGTATCAAAGGAAATCAGCGGATCTCCTTTTTTTACAGCATCTCCCTTGGCTACATACACCTGATCAACGATCAGGTCTTTATCCCCGCTTACAGTCTGGGTAGCACTGGCTGTTACGGTTCCATCAATGGTAGTATTGCTGGAATAATACTGCTGCAGAAGGCCGCTGACTGGTGTGACATTTACTGTCTTCACACTGTTTTTTTTCATCTGCATCAGTCCCGCACTAATTCCGGTACCTGCCAGAGCCACTACCAGTATACCGGTGATTATTTTTCTGGATTTTCCCATGAAATCACCTCTTTTCCTGAAGGATACCATCTTTTATGGTAACCACCCTTTTCGCATGGGAAGCAATCTCTGCATCATGGGTGATCATAAGCACTGATACACCTTCCTCATTTAGTCTCTGAAAAAGCTCCATTACCTGAGCTCCCGATTTACTATCCAGAGCACCTGTTGGCTCATCTGCCAGCAGAAGCTTTGGATTATTCACAATTGCCCTTGCAATAGCAACTCTCTGCATCTGTCCTCCGGACAGCTGGTTCGGCTTAAAATCCACACGATCTGCAAGTCCCACTCTTTCCAACGCCTTCCGCGCCCTTTCTCTGCGTTCCTTCTTTGGAACCCTGGCATAATTTAAGGGCATTTCCACATTTGCCAGTGCACTCTGCTTTGGAAGAAGATGAAAGCTCTGGAATACAAAACCGATCTTATGAAGTCTGATATCCGACATTGCATTTTCAGAACAAGCTTTAATATCCTGTCCGTCCAGGTAAAAGGTTCCCTCTGTCTGTTTATCCAGGCAGCCTATAATGTTCATAAGTGTAGTCTTTCCTGAACCGGAAGGTCCCATAATTGCTACATATTCTCCCTCTTCCATGGAAAAATTCACATCTTTTAATACCGGAACCTTCATCTTTCCCTGCTGGTACTCTTTATAAATCCCTTTCAATTCCAGTATCATTGAATTCCCTCCGTATCCTCATCCGCACTTATACCCGGAGCTTCATCCATAGGGATCAAATCCTCATTTGGATCCAGTGTATCCTCAGAATCAGAATCCCCCAGATCCTCGGAGTCTTCGTCACTACTCTCTTCTATAGGTTCCATATCCACAGAATCATCCGGCATTGCATAACTGCCTGCTCCAGTCATATCCATGTCGAGATTATCCTCGCCCTCACCAAGAGTCTGGGTAATATCTCCCTCTTCTGTAGTTTCCCCTTCCTTCAGTGCATCTGTAGGAAACGCAATACTGTCCTTCTTGGTCAGTCCGTCAACAATCTCATATTCTCCCAGATCATCATCATGCTTTCCAAGAGTTATATATCTTTTTTCCAGCTTTTTCTTATCATTGGCAGCCCACACATAAGGCTCGTTGGTATCAGCATCCACAATATAATAATCGCTGAGCCACAGGCCTTCCTTCTGCTCATCCTGTCCGATATCTCTTTCTATATATACATGCTGTCCCAACATCAATCCATCAGAAGAATCCAGCTCCACATAAAACGGATAGGAGGTAGATGTTGTCTGTTCATCTGAGCTGCTGCTCATACCCATCATATACATGTCATCATTGCTCTCAGATGTTCCATTATTCATATCAATACTTCCCATGGTTCCTTTCCATGTCTTTGTGCTGTCCACCCGGGAACGGATGATCACAGCTTCTCCAGGAACAACAGAATCTCTGTTCTGCTCATTTACCTTTCCTTTCACTCTGTAGGAACCGGTACTCAGAATCGTAATAAAAGCTGAACTGTCAGAATTACTGCTTCCTCCTGACATTACATCTGAAGAATCACTGTCATCCACTGTATCCCCGTCATCACTGGTCATTTTGGATGTATCGATTTTCTGAATCACACCGTCAATTTCACTTCTCACCTCTGTATTGCCGGTAGCATTCTGGAGCTTTTCAATTTCTGCAGTCTTACTCTTCTGATTATATTCATTTTTTTTCAGATTCATTTTATTGGTTTCGATTTCAATTGTATAGGAAAGCTGATCCTCTGACTTTGCTTTCTTCTTCTCTGCTTCCAAAGTAGCAATCTGCTCTGTAAGACTCACTTGTTCATTTTTCAACCTGTCCAGATCCAATTTTGCCTGCTGCAGATCATCCTGAATGCTGCTGAGATCATATTCAAAAAGAAGCTGTCCGGCCTTAACCTCATCTCCGGTCTTTACCTGAACTTCCTTTACCTTACGTCCACTCTCTATCTTAACACTCACCGTTTCCTGGGGCTCTACCACTCCGGCAAAACGATTCGTTGCCGCTGACTCCACTCCGGTAAGAACACTGACCTTGGAAACATATACAATGGAATCATTATTTCCACTCTGACCGTTGCCGTAAAAATGATACCAGACACCCGTACCAATAGCACCGGCTGCGATAAGGATTCCCAAAACGATAAGAATTCGTTTCTTCATAATTACCTCCTTGCTGCTGTTGTATGCCTACTTACTTTAGCTATTATACACTCTTTCTTTTCAGCAGCCGAAATCTTTACTTTCCTATAATAGCAGATTCCTCTCGAAAAGGAAAGCTTTGACGCTAAATGATGCAGATTCCACAATTTTTTCACCATTTTTTTATGAAATTCGTTCATAATTTATGCATTTTTGACATTTTTTAAAAAATCTGGTAAAATAGTGTGGAATTATTTTGAAAGGAAAGAATACGTATGAAGATTATCAAACGTCTCCTCCCGGTTCTCTTCTCATTACTGTTGGTACTGGCTCTGTCTATGCTCTGTGGCTGCTCCCGTACAGACAGCTCAGATGCAGAAGAAGTACTCAAAAGTGAACTGGATCAACTGAAAAATCTGGATTCTGATACTACCCAAAAATATATTTCCTATACTGAGATGTTTCCGGATGCAACAGAAAATACCAAACTGTCCGACGAAATACAGAATGTATTTTCTCTTTTCTTCCAGCAATTTGATTATAAAATTCTGGATGTCAGCGTCGACGAAGATAAAAAAAATGCCCAGGCTTCTCTTGAGCTTACCACCATTGATGCAAAATCTCTTGCAACAGATTTTGCAGCAGAACTGCTCAGAACCAAAATCACAGAAGCTGCCCAGGCAAAAGCAGGAAATATTAAAGATTCCTCCAAATCTCTGGAAGGTCATTATCTGATACTGAATCAGCTCCTCACAAATAATAAGTATGATTCAGCAGTAACAGATTCTACCATTCAACTGACCAATAAAGGTGATGGTAAAAAAGAGAAATGGGAGATCAGGCGAAATTATTCCTTGGAAAATGATCTTGTCGGCGGTCTCATGGTCTATCTGTCAGATCCCGATATTCTTTCTCCTGAAGATACTCTGACCGTATACTTCAATACACTGAAAAAAATGAATCTCGAAGAAATGAGCTCTTATCTTGGCGTTGTAGATATAATGAATACCTCTGATTCTGTAAAGAATTCTATCGCGGAAGCACTTGTAGAACAGGTACATAAGAATTTTAATTTCAAAATTAAGACAAGCAGCGTCAATGGCTATAATGCTACTGTCACTACGGAAATCACAACTTTTGACAGCAATGCCATTCTCAGCGATTATCAGCACAGTCTGGATGATTATCTTGCATCTCCGGATTCCGTCATTGACGGATCGCAGAAGCGATATGATAAATCTCTGGATCTGCTTTTGAAAAGCATTGAGAGCAACACTGCCTCTGCTACCTCCGATGTAGATTTCGTCCTGATCAATGATGGTACTTCATGGAAATTGCAGGACGAAGGACGCACTCTGGGAGATGCGATTTTTGGCACTCTGACCACCTCACCCTTAGATGATTCTTCTGATTCAGAATCATAATCCCAAAAAACAATAATAAAAATGGTTTCATAAACAAGCTCGTCCAAGTTTATGAAACCATTTTTTATGATACAGAAATCTTTTCTCACATACCAGTAATAATCTTAATAAACAGAAGTGCCAGTACCACAAGAATAATCGGGCGCACAATTTTACTCCCATTTTTCATTACCATTCCAGACCCTACATAATGTCCTGCAATTGAAAAAGCAGAAGCTGCAAGTCCCAGAAAAATTACAATTTTACCACTAAATAAAAATACAGCAAGAGCCATTACATTGGAGGAAAGATTTGCAAGCTTCATAGTCCCCGAAGCTTTTGATACCGGAAGTTTTGCCACCCCTGTATAAAGAATCAGAAGAAATGTGCCGGTTCCAGGTCCATAAAATCCATCATAACACCCCACTGCCAAAGAACACGCAGCACACAGAAGCCATTGTTTTCTTCTGGAAATGTCAGTCTGAATATCTTCTTCCAGATTTTTCTTTTTCAAAACATAAAAAGCCACAATGGGAAGTATGGGAATCAACATCCATTTCAGAAGTTTGTCACTTGCTGTCAACGCCAGGTGTGCCCCTACAAAAGAGCCCAATAGCGCCATGGAAATGCAGGGCAATGCCAATCCCCAGTCTACAAATTTGTTTTTGCACAGACGAACTGTGGAAATTGCTGTACCTGTTGCAGAAGACAGCTTATTAGTTGCTATGGCATTGTGCATGGGAACTCCCGCAAGCAAATATGCAGGCAGGGAGATCAAACCTCCGCCGCCTGCAATAGAATCTACAAATCCTGCCAAAAAAACCATGGGGCATACAATCAAAAAGCACGAAATTGTAAGTGTCATTTTCAGTTTTCGTCTTCCTCCGGTCTTACCTCCAGATCCAGTTCTTTAAGCTGTGCTTCACTTACCACACTCGGTGACTGAGTCATCAGACAGGAAGCATCCTTTACCTTCGGGAATGCAATTACATCACGGATACTGTCAACCTTTGCCATAAGCATAACCAGACGATCCAGTCCATAAGCCAGTCCTGCGTGAGGCGGAACTCCATATTTAAATGCATCCAGAAGGAATCCAAACTGCTCATAAGCTTCTTCTTTGGTGAATCCAAGTTCTTTAAACATTCTTTCCTGAATGTCATCCTGATGAATACGAACACTTCCACCACCAATCTCATTACCATTAAGAACAATATCATAAGCTTTTGCGCGAACCTTACCCGGATCTGTATCCAGTAATGGAAGATCCTCTTCCATCAACATTGTAAATGGATGATGCATTGCTGTAAAACGGTTCTCTTCCTCACTCCACTCAAGAAGCGGGAACTCTGTTACCCATACAAAACGATACTCATTCTTATCCAGAAGATCCATCTGTTTCGCAAGCTCCAGACGAAGGGCACCCAGTACATCATAAACCAGCTTCTTTTTATCTGCGGCAAAGAGAAGAAGGTCTCCCGGTTTTCCGTCCATAGCAGCAACCAACGCATCCATCTCTCCCTCTGTCATGAATTTTGCAAAAGAAGATTTTCTTGTGCCATCTTCCGCAATGGCAATATATGCAAGGCCTTTGGCACCGTATCCTTTAGCAAATTCAACCAGCTTATCAATCTTTTTACGTGGCATAGCACCCTGTCCTTCTGCATTGATACCACGGACACTTCCGCCATTCTCCAGTGCAGAGGTAAATACGCTGAAACCACAATTTCTAACTACGTCACTTACATCATGAAGTTCCATGCCAAAACGCATATCCGGTTTATCAGATCCAAATCTGTCCATAGCCTCTTGCCAGGTAATACGCTGAATCGGAAGTTTTACTTCAACATCCAGAACTTCTTTAAACAGATATGCCAGGAATCTCTCATTTACATCAATAACATCATCCACATCTACAAAAGAAAGTTCCATATCGATTTGTGTAAATTCAGGCTGTCTGTCCGCACGGAGATCCTCATCACGGAAACACCTTGCTATCTGAATGTATCTGTCATATCCAGAACACATCAGAAGCTGTTTGTAAAGCTGCGGAGACTGAGGCAGTCCATAGAAATGTCCCGGATGAACTCTGGACGGTACCAGATAATCTCTGGCTCCCTCAGGAGTACTCTTTCCAAGCATAGGAGTTTCAATTTCCATGAATCCCTCTTTTGCAAAAAACTGTCTGGTAAGCATCATTACTTTGCTCTTCAGCATAATATTTTTCTGAATATCAGGTCTTCTCAAATCCAGATAACGATATTTCAGTCTGATCTCGTCTTTTGTCTTGCATTTCTCTTCAATTGGAAATGGCGGAACTTCTGCTTCTGACAATACACGAAGAGAGTTTACACGAAGCTCAATCTCACCTGTTGCCAGATTTTTATTAACAGCACCGCCTCTTTCTTCTACAACACCGGTAACTGCAATTACAAATTCGCTGCGAAGTTTTCCTGCTTTTGCAAATCCATCTGCATCAATGCTGCCATTCTCAAAAATCAACTGCATGATTCCTGAACGGTCTCTTAAATCCACAAAAATAATGCCGCCTTTATCACGGGCTTTCTGAACCCATCCCATAAGAACGATTTCTTTGCCCTTCATTTCTTTTGTCACTTCTGCACATCGGCATGTTCTGTGCAGTCCCTGCATACTTTCTGCCATGGTTTTTCCTCTTTTCCTGATTTTATAATTTATAAATAATTGTTCAGTAGGCTTACATTTTATCTCTGAAAAATTCTACAAATTCTGTATATCCTTCAGCATTCATCTGATCCTTCTGGAATTTTTTGTTTTTCTTCATAATCGAAATATTAACCTGTGTTCCGGCATTTCTTTCTTCTCTGGCCTGTTCCAGAATCTTCAGAAGCTTATCTGCAGGCATATTTTTCTCGATAAGATATGCTTTCTTTCCATTTTTTGTAGGAATCTGGTAATCTCTCTCCAGAAGCAGCATAACGATTCTCTCAAATCCGATAGAAAATCCACAGGCAGAAGTATTGTTGCCTGTAAATTTACCGATCATCTCATCATAACGTCCGCCGCCGCCAACGCTGCCGCCAAACTCATCCATGGAAATTTCAAAAATCGGACCTGTATAATAAGACATTCCACGAACCAGTGTGGGATCAAATGCCATTTTAAAGTCTGCTGATTTTACAGATTCCACTGTAGTGATAATTGTTTCCAGATCCTCTGCAACCTTTGGATCCAGTACATCCTTTAATTTATCTTTGCAAAAACGCACGCCCTGAATATCTGAAGTAATTTCCTGGAACATGCCCAGATAAGTATCAATACAATCCTTTGCAAACCCTTCTTTTTCCAGTTCCTCTGCCACACCTTCCAGACCGATCTTGTCCATTTTGTCCAGAATGATAAATACTGTATCAAAGCTCTCCTGTGGGAATCCGCTGTACTGTGCCATTGCTTTCAGGATCTTTCTGTCATTGATACGAATTGTAAAATTATGAAAATCCAGTTTTCCCAGCAGCGTAGTGGTTGCAAGTACCAGTTCAATTTCTGCCAGATAAGTAGGCTCTCCCAGAATATCAATATCACACTGCATAAACTGACGGAAACGTCCTCTCTGAGGTCTGTCCGCCCTCCATACATTTCCCATCTGAAGTGCCTTAAAAGGAGCAGGAAGCTCATTGGCATTATTGGAATAATATCTGGAAAGCGGAACAGTTAAATCATAACGAAGACCTGAATCCACCAGATCCGCCTCTGATTCTGCCTTATCCAGCTTCAGCTTTTCTCCACGTTTTAATATCTTGAAAATAAGCTTTTCATTCTCGCCACCCTGTTTACTGCAAAGATTCTCAATATGCTCTACACATGGGGTCTCAATTGCAGAAAATCCAAATGTTCCATAAGTCTCACGAATCATGTTCATCACATAATTCCTGATTTCCATCTCTCTTGGTAAAATATCCTTCATACCGGTTACCGGTTTCTTCTTTAATGCCATTTTTTCCTCCTCTTATCCTGTCAGGCTTTCTCTTTATGAACAACTCTCTGGAATGCCAGAAAAACCTGCATATCAAAATTTTTCACTTCATCAATCATCAGTTCCATCACTGTCCCCATATCAAACCCTTTTCTGTAAGGCCTGTCAGAGGTCAAAGCTGCATATACATCGCAGACTCTGAGGATTCGGGCTCCTATAGGAATTTCCTTCCCAGCTTTATTGGAAGGGTAACCGCTGCCATCATAATTCTCATGATGATACAGGATACTTTGCAAAACAAAGTCCGAATACCCCTGTCCCTTTAGTTCCTCATATCCCAGTGTGGAATGCATCCGTACATATTTCAGTTCCTCAATAACCAGCGGATCGCTTTCCTGTCCATTAATATACCCTGTAAGTTTCAGTTTGCCAATATCATGAAGCATTCCGGCAATGGCAAGCTGATAACACTGGTCATGGGGCAATCCTAATTCTTCTGCAACTGCATAAGCCAGATTGCTAACTACTACTCCGTGATGCAGTTCTGCAGAAAGATCAAATTCAAGAATACGCTTTTCTGATCCAGATGTCGTCTTCAGTGCTGCATTCAAAACCTTACCTCCAAATACTTAAAGCCATTTATCAACTGCTGTCCGTTTTCTCTGGATCATCTCATCAATACGGGAAATATAATTGGAAACATCCTTTACATTTTCCACTCGTTCAATTCTTTTTCCATGATCAAAAACCAACTTTGAGGACCCTCCTGCTCCAAGAGCAATGATCGGCTGTTTTTCCTCCATAATCAGTATATTGTAAATTCCGGCTTTGTCAACCTTTGCATAGCCAACATTTTCGAAATTTCCCTTCATATTTTTCTGTCTGTACAGATAATATGGTCCCATTCCCATCTCGTATGCAGTTTTCATGGTCAGATCCATGATCTCCTGATTATTCTCAAAGGACATTTCCTGATATTTTTCTTTGAAAATATTCAGACGGGCAGCACGTTTTACAGCCAGCGAATGAACCGTCATACTATCCGGTGCAAGCTCCTGTATCTGCTCAAGTGTACGCTCAACCATAGAAATATCTTCCCCTGGAAGTCCCACGATCAGATCCATATTGATATTATCATATCCCAGTTCCCTTGCCAGATAAAAAGCCTCCCTGGTCTGTTCTACTGTATGGCGTCTGCCTATGAGGTCCAGGGTTTCCTGATTCATTGTCTGGGGATTTACAGAAATCCTGGTTACCGGATACTCCCGGATTGCCTGAAGCTTCTCCCTGGTAATACTGTCCGGTCTTCCGGCCTCAATTGTAAATTCAGCAAGACCTTCATATCCAAACGCCTCTCCTAACGTATCCAGAAGCTTACGCAGCTGATGGGGCAGAAGCGTTGTTGGAGTTCCCCCACCGATATAGATTGTGTCCAATTTTCTACCCTGCATTAAAAATGCTGTTTCCCTGATTTCTTTACAGAGTGCCTCTACATATTCGTCCGTTCTCTTTTCCCACACTTTCAAAGGATAGGAACTGAAAGAGCAATACAGACAAATACTTGGACAGAAAGGGATTCCTATATAGAGACTATAACCATTCTCATAATCAATATCCTTTAAAATCTCCCTCTCTCTGTTTGCAATTGTAACAGCAAGGGCAGTTTTTTCCGGACTGACTAAATATTTCTCCCGCATTTCCCGGGCAGCCTCGGTGTTCTTCATCCCGGACTCAATCATTCCCATTGCCAGCTTTGCTGGACGGATTCCTGTGAGATTTCCCCAGGGAAGAGTACGCCCGGTCAGTTTAACTAGAAGCTGATACAACGCATATTTCAACGCATCCTTATTCTCTTTTCGCAAAGCATGAGGATCTTTTACAGTCAGTTTATCTTCTCCTATCACATCTGCCGAAGCAACACCTTTTCTTTCTGTAAAACCTGCTGTTACATTCTCCCTGCGATCATAGCTTATTTTATATGTTTCATTCTCTCGTTCCACACGGAAGCGGAGGTCATACTCTCCTGCTTCCGCTTCATCATATAGAGTATGTATCTCCGCTTCGGGATAAAATGCTTTTATCAGTTCATAAACATCATGCTCAAATTCTCTGTCCAGAAATAAAATATCTATTTTATACAAATGGATTATACCTCTTTTCATAACCAATAGTAGTAGATACATCATGTCCGGGATAAACCTCAGTCTCTTCCGGAAGTGAATCCAGAAGCTTATGCAGACTTCTCACAATATCCGAAGCACTGCCTCCCGGAAAATCAGTTCTCCCAACAGAGCCACAGAATAAGGTATCTCCGCTAAATAAGACACCTTCATCCTTCAGATAATAGCAGCAGCTTCCTTTAGTATGTCCGGGAGTATGAATTATCTGTATCGAAAAACCAGCTGTCCGGAATACATCCAGGTCATCCAAAAAAACATCCGGCACTATCGAACAACTTTTTTCGTAATGACAAGTCATATTCATAACGGGTTCTCTCAGCATCTCTTCTTCCTGACGACAGGCATAGACCGGAATATGGTATTTTTCTTTTACTGCTTCCACAGCTGTAATATGGTCAAAATGTCCATGAGTCAGAAGAATTGCCACAGGCTTCCCGTCCATCTGCATAACCTTCTGTTCAATCTTTTCCGGACAGTCTGCCGGATCAATAATGATCATCTCACCGGTTACTTTATTTTTCAGGAAATAACAGTTTGTATAAACCGGTCCCAGAATACACTTCTGTAATTCTAAATTATTCATATACTTCCTTTCTCAGATAACACGATCAGTCTCACTACTCGTTCATAACCAAATCAACCGGTAGTTCTCTCTACATCAATAACGCTTTCCACCTGACGGATTTTCTCAATAAGGGATCTCAGTTCCTCTTTGCTGGAAATTTCAAAGCTCATGGAAATCGTTGCCTTCTCCTGCTTATTGGTCCGGCTGTTAATACTGCGAAGATCAATCTTGCGTTCTGTAAAGATCTTTGACAGATCCACCAACAGACCTGTTCGGTTATTTGCATAAACCTGGATTCCAGCCGTATATTTCTCCACTGCTTTCACATCAGGCTGCTGCCATTCTGCCTCAATCAGCCGTGTACGGTCAATCTCTGACATGTTCAATACATTTACACAATCTGTACGGTGAATAGTGATTCCGCGTCCTCTGGTAACAAATCCAACAATCTCATCTCCCGGAATAGGATTACAGCACTTGGAAAAACGAACTGCCACATCATGAATTCCCTTCACCACAATGCCGCTCTTGCTCTTGGCAATATGAAGCTTTTCCTGTCCTTCAGCAGCTTCAAGAACCTGCTCATCTGTAAGATTCTTCTTGTTCTCCTTATCATAAGCTTCTACCAGTTTATTGAAAACCTGGCCTTCCTTCAAGCCGCCATGACCAATAGCCGCCAACACAGAATCCCAGTCACGAAATCCATATTTACGCATCACTGCCTCAAGATATTGCGTTTTTGTATAAGAAGTAATTTTAAATCCCTTGGCTTTTGCATACTGGGTAAGCATCTCCTTACCCTTCAGGATATTATCTTCCTTCAGTTCCTTTTTGAACCACTGATTAATCTTGTTTTTCGCCTGAGTACTCTTGACCAGTTTCAGCCAGTCACGGCTGGGTCCCTGGGAATTCTGTGAAGTAATAATCTCAATACGGTCACCATTCTTGATCTGATATTCAATAGGAACCAGTTTACCATTCACCCTGGCACCTACCATTTTATTACCTACTGCACTATGAACACTGTAGGCAAAATCTACAGGTGTGGAACCACTTGGCAGAGTTTTCACATCTCCTAACGGAGTAAAGCAATATACATTGTCTGCAAAAAGATCCAGGTCATTCTTCAGAAGACTCATAAATTCCTTATTATCAGACATATCTCTCTGCCACTCCAGGATCTGTCTCAGCCAGTTCAGCTTTTCCTCCTCGCTCTTGCCGACAGGCGCTTTGCCATCAGAAGATTCCTTATATTTCCAGTGAGCTGCAATACCGTATTCTGCAGTCTTATGCATCTCAAAGGTACGGATCTGGATTTCAAAAGGCTGACCGTTGGGACCGATCAGTGTAGTGTGTAAAGACTGATACATATTTGGCTTTGGCATTGCAATATAGTCTTTAAACCTGCCGGGGATTGGCTTATACATTTCATGAATCACACCTAAAGCCGCATAGCAGTCCTTAACTGTATCCACCAGAATACGGACTGCAAACAAATCATAAATCTGATCAATGGTTTTGTCCTGATTGACCATCTTTTTATATATACTGAAGAAATGCTTTACACGACCATCTACCTGAGCCTTAATGTTCGCATCTTCCATATGTTGTTTGACTTCTTTTACAATAGCACCAACAAACTTTTCCCTCTCGCTCTTTCGCAGAGCAACCTTTTTTACCAGATCATAATAAACATCCGGCTTCAGATATTTGAGAGAAAGATCATCCAGCTCTACCTTGATCTTGGAAATACCAAGACGCATGGCAATGGGCGCATAAATATCCATGGTTTCTCTGGCTTTCTCCTGCTGCTTCTCCGGTCTCATATACTGAAGCGTACGCATATTATGGAGACGGTCCGCAAGCTTGATAAGAATTACACGTATATCCTTAGCCATGGCCAGAAACATTTTACGAAGGTTCTCTGCCTGCACTTCTACCTTATCTGCAGAATAAGACAGCTGTCCCAGCTTGGTAACACCATCAACCAGAAGTGCCACCTCTGAGCCAAATTCCTTTTCAACCTCCTCATAAGTCATCCATGTATCCTCTACTGCATCATGGAGAAGGCCTGCAACAATTGTTTCCTTATCCAGCTCCAGATCCGCCAGGATAATCGCCACACATAACGGATGGATAATATAAGGTTCCCCAGACTTACGTTTCTGATCTTTGTGAGCCTCACTGGCAACCTTATAAGCTTTTTCTATCATAGAAATATCAGTGGAAGGATGATACTTCAGCACACTGTTTATCAGCTCTCTGTACAGTACTTCCGGACTTGTAAAATCATGCATGGATTTTACAGCAGCATCTGCCCTCTTTACAGATTCAAGCTTCTCCTGTTCTGTCTGTATACCATCTTTTTTTTCTTCTGTATTTTTTATTGTCTCTGCCATCTGTATCACCTGCCTGTCCCGCACAACCAGCTGTGCTTATTTGCCTTCATAACAAATCACGGATTCTACATCATATCCCTTAAGTCTTTCCCGTCCATGTAAACCGGCCAGCTCCATAAGGAATATCACTTTTACAACTTCGCCACCCAGTTCCTCTACAAGCTTTATGGCAGCTTCAATGGTTCCGCCTGTAGCAATCAGATCATCCACAATTGCCACTTTCTGTCCAGGTTTAATGGAATCCTTATGCATTTCAATGGTGGCGCTGCCATATTCAAGATCATAACTTGCAGATACAGTCTCACAAGGAAGTTTACCTTTTTTACGAATAGGTACAAATGGTTTATGAAGATTATACGCAATAGGCACACCAAAGATAAAACCTCTGGATTCTGTTCCTGCGATCACATCCACATCCACATCTTTCAAGAATTCCTGCATGGAATTAATTGCAAGTTGAAGTCCCTCTGCATCCTGCAGAACACTTGTGATATCTCTGAAAATAATTCCCGGTTCCGGGAAATCCGGTATACTTCTAACGTACTCTTCAATTTTCTTCATCTTAATTTTCCTCCAGAAATTTACAATGTAAACTCATAAATAATTTATAGTATAGCATCTTTTCATTGCAGAATCAATCCTTTGAAAAAAACTGCGCTAGCAATAATTCTGAATGACAATCTGAATATCTTCTCTTCCTCTGAACTGATTGATTTCCGGATAGTAAGTAACAGAAACAGATGACCGGTCTTTGATAAAATGTACAAATTCATCTGCTTCCCCAAAATAAACTCCATCCATCACCGTCCCCTGAGGATCCATCAGTCTGACCTTCGCCACATTTCTGTTTCGTCCTACCACAACCGCGTCCAGAACCTTTAAGCCTTTCTGAGCAAATAATGGTTTTGTATTCCCTTTTCCAAAGGGTTCCAGAAGGGCGATTTGTCTGATCAGGTTTTTAGTGATGTAAGAAATTGGCATAGGCACATCAATTACAATTTTAGGTTGTAAATCTTCTTCTGTAAGTGAACAGTTCTGATTCAGTCTTCTGCGGAATTTTTCTATATTTTTTTCTTCTATGGAAAGCCCCGCAGCCATAGGATGCCCCCCAAACTGGATCAGCAGATCTGCGCATCTTACAAGCTCCTCATACATGGAATAAGCCTCAATAGACCGCCCGCTTCCCTTGGCACTGTTTTCTCCCTTCGTCAGCACAAAAGTCGGCTTATGATATTTTTCTCTGATTCTACCGGCGATTATTCCGGCAATGCTTTCGTGACAATCCGGAAGATAGATTACCAGAACTCTGTCATCCTTCAAATCTGTCTTTTCCACCTGATGGATCGCCGCTTCTTTTCCTTCCTCCGTCAGAGATTTCCGGCTCTGATTCAGCGCAGTCAGGTCTCCGGCCAGCTTTGCAGCCTCGTCCTGGTTTTCAGCATTCAGCAGTGCCAGCGAGCGGGCAGCTGTATCCAGCCTTCCACTTGCATTAATACAGGGACCCAGGACAAACCCCACATGATAGGCTGTAATTTTTGAATTCTCCAGACCATTGACTCTTATCAATTCCCGTAATCCTGGATTTCTGGTATTTTTTAGACGTTTCAGTCCTTCTTTAACCAGAATCCGGTTTTCTCCCTGAAGGTCCATAACATCTCCCACTGTCGCAATAGCTGCCAGTTCATAAAAGTCCTCCAGTTCCTCACCGGGAACGCAAAATTCTTCATAAAGAGCAGAAATCAGCTTAAAAGCAACTACTGCTCCGCACAGATTTTTGCCTGGATATGGGCAATCCTGCTGCTTAGGATTCAAAATAGCATCTGCAGGCGGAAGAATAATTTCCCGTCCATTTTCCGTCTCTTTATAAGGTATTTCATGATGATCTGTCACAATTACCGTCATGCCTTTTTCCTTTGCAAGCTGAATCTCAGAAACTGCTGCTATTCCATTGTCACAGGTCAGAATCGTATCAACTTTATCCTCTTCTGCCCTGTTTATCAGATGCTCATGAATACCATAGCCATCTGCCACTCTGTCCGGAATATATGTATCTACATCAGCGCCAATTCTTATCAGTCCTCTTAACAGGACATATGTGGACATCACACCATCAATGTCATAATCTCCAATAATCCTTATCTTTGCTTTCTCAGATACTTTCTCTTTAATAATTTTCACTGCTTTTTTCATATCTTTCATAAGCCAGGGAGAGGGAATATCCTCTATTTCCCCTTTTAAATACATTCGGATATTATCTCGTCCTGTCACATCACGATTTCTGATCAGTCTGGCAATTACCGGATCAATTTCAAATTCCCGTCCTATAGAATTAAAATCCGCCCTTTTCGCAGCCACAACCCATTTTTCCATTTTGTATCTCCTGTTTTCATCATAATCTCATCCTATTCTACCGCACAAAAAAGATTCTGTCACGTGCATCTATTATTTTTACATAATAAAAAAGACTGTTGTCATAAGCAGCTTTTTATGACAGCTGCTCATGCTCAACAGTCTTCTTATTATTGATTCATTTTTTATTTCTCATCCTCAGTCTTATTCTGAGCTGCTTCCTGTGCAGCCAGACGCTCAGCTACTCTTTTTCTGTTTTTCTTTTTCGGCTGAGCAGGATCTTTCTGGGATACATCTCTTGCTTTCTTCTGAACAGAGGATGTACCAGAAGTTTTTCCTGTAGTTGTCATTGTAACAGCCGGCTGACCTTTTCTTTTAATATTCTTCTTCATTACCAGCCACAGAGCTCCGGTTACGCAAACAGAAGAATAAGCACCTACCAGAATACCAACCATCAACGGCGCAGCAAATTCACGGATAGAAGAAACACCCATGATATAAAGAACTGCTACCATAACAAAGGTAGTAAAGGAAGTGTAAATACTTCTGGTCAGTGTCTGGGTAATACTTGAATTAACAACCTCTTCAATATTATCAATTCTACGGCTTCCATGCATATTTTCACGGATACGGTCAAAGATAACAATAGTCGCATTGATAGAATAACCTACAATCGTCAGCATGCAGGCAATAAACGTATTACCTACAGATATTCTGGCAATGGCATAGAACGCAAGTACCACCAGAACGTCATGGAGAAGGGCAAGAACTGCGCTGCTGGCAAAACGAATATCCTTAAATCTGAACCAGATATAAAGAAGCATGCAGATTGTTGCAACAATCACAGCTACGATTGCATCCTGACGCATCTCTTTACTTACTGTAGAGGAAATGCTCTCTGTGGAAATAGTATTCTCATCCACTCCAAATTTTTCAACCAGGGCATTCTGTAAAGCTTCACGTTCTTCCTGAGTCAGGGAACGTGTTTTGATCACCACCTGATTGGTTCCCACAACCTTAGTAGGCTGTACATTCTTATCACCGGTCACTTCTTCAACAACCGGAGTCACCTCTGAATCAATGGTTTTAATATCCATATCTTCATTAAATGTAACTGTTGTTGAAGTACCACCTGAAAACTCAAGGCTATAATTCAATGCTTTATTACCTGCCTGAGAGTTGATCAGCATTGTAGCAGGACCACTCAGAATCAGGATAATAGAAACAATAAAAAATACCTTTCTTTTTCCCACAAAATTAATTGCTTTACGCTCTTTGGTGTTTCCATAGAACTTAGGATCATGTATACCCACTGCATACAGTGCATTCACAATCAGTCTGGATACAACCAGTGATGTGAACATTGAAATAACAATACCAAGTGCCAGGGTATAAGCAAATCCCTTAACTGTACCTGAGCCCAGCCACATTAATACAAAAGCTGCGATCAATGTTGTAATATTTCCATCAAAGATAGCGGAAAAAGCTTTGCTGAAACCAGCTTTGATAGCGCTCCGCACAGAAACGCCTGCACCGATTTCCTCTCGGATTCGGGCATAAATAATAACGTTGGCGTCTACCGCCATACCAATACCCAGAATAATACCTGCAATACCCGGAAGCGTCAGGGTAATGTCAAAAGCATTCAGTGTGATCAGCATCAGGACTGTATAAAGAATCAATGCAATTCCTGCAACAATACCCGGAACACGATATGCAATAATCATAAACAGAATTACGATTATAAGTCCTATGGCACCTGCCATAACACTGGTAGAAATTGCTTCCTCACCAAGCTGTGCAGCTACCACGCTGGAACGAAGTTCCTCAAGTTCAAGGCTAAGAGAACCGATACGGATATAAGAAGCAAGATTCTGCGCTTCTTCCAGATCCTTCATACCACTGATCTGTGCTTTTCCACCGGAAATCTGCTCATTTACATTTGGAGCACTTACAACCTGATTATCATAAATAATGGCAATCTGTTTGCCTACGTTTTCTTTGGTTGCCTCAGAGAATTTTTCTTTTCCACTGTTCTTACCGTCAGAAGTAAGTGTCAGGCTGACTACATATTCCTTGGCACTAGTATTCTGATTCTGAATAGCTCCACCCTCTGCGTCAGCTACATCACTACCTTCCAAAACAACACTGCCGGACTCCTTGATCTCATCCATGCTTCTTGCAAGTACATAACCATTCTGTCCTGTGGTAAAGTTCTGATTGCCGTCTGCATCCTCCTGTGTGATGAAATATAATGATCCAGGTTTACCCAGGTCATTCAGAATTGCATCTGCATCTGTTACACCAGGAATTTCAACAGTGATTCTGTCAGAGCCTTCCTGATATACCTGTGCTTCTGTACTGTACTGCTCTACACGCTTCTGCAGCTTATAGATAGTATCTGACATTTCCTCTTTGGTAGGGTTGCTCTTCTTGGTCTGATAGGTAATGCTGACACCACCGGAAAGATCCAGACCTGTGTTAATATGTTTTGCTGCGCCGGTTCCAGTAGGACCGATACCTACGGCTGCAGTAAAGCAAAAGAACACTGTCAGAATCACCGTAAGAAGCAGCACTACGATTCCTCTACTTTTTTTCATAGTTCTTTTCCCTTCTTGATTTATTTAGGCTGTCATCTGATCATTCACATGCCAGGGCAGCTTTTATCATGATAGCGCACTCCACACGCTTTCTCTGGAGCTCACATCCGATTGCATAATTACCTTTGATGTCTCCCTGGAAATGATAAGCATTGGCAGCACATCCGCCGCTACAGTAAAAACGTGCAAAGCAGTCTTTACAATCTTTTTTTGTATAAACATTGCAGCCGCCAAATTCTTTCTGGATTTCCGGTTTTGTAATACCCTCATCCACATTTCCCATAAGATATTCTTCTTCTCCCACAAACTGATGACAGGGATAAAGATCTCCCCAAGGAGTTACTGCCAGATATTCAGTACCTGATCCGCAGCCTGAAAGTCTCTTATAAACGCAGGGACCACCGGTAAGATCAATCATAAAATGGAAAAAGTTAAAGCCTTTTCCTTCTTTTTCTCTCCTGATCATTTCTTTTGCCAATGCATCATATTCAGCCATGATCTGTGGAATATCCTCCTCACGGATTGCATATTCCTCTGTATCTGCCGCAACTACAGGCTCCACAGAAATCTGTTCAAACCCAAGATCTGCCAGATGAAGCACATCCTTTGAAAAATCCAGATTATGATGAGTAAAGGTACCTCTCACATAATACTTCTCCTGGTTACGGGACTCGGCAAATTTCTGAAATTTCGGGATAATGAGATCATAGCTTCCCGCGCCTTTACGGAAAGGACGCATATAATCATGAACTTCCTTACGTCCGTCCACGCTGAGTACCACATTCGCCATCTCTTTATTGCAAAATTCCATAATTTCATCATTCAGTAATACGCCATTGGTAGTAAGGGTAAAACGGAAATTCTTGTTATGTATTTTCTCCTGCTCACGGCCATATTTTACAAGGTCTTTTACAACCTGCCAGTTCATCAGCGGCTCTCCGCCAAAGAAATCCACTTCCAGATTTCTCCTGGAGCCTGAATTGGCAATAAGGAAGTCCAAAGCTTTCTTACCAATTTCAAAGGACATCAGTGCTCTTCTTCCGTGATATTCCCCTTCCTCGGCAAAACAATAACGACAGGCCAGGTTGCAGTCATGAGCAATGTGCAGGCACAATGCTTTTACAACGGTCTGCCGGTTATTAGAAAATTCTTCAATTGCATTTTCATAGACATCCCGGGTAAAAAGCATTCCATCTTCCTTCAGCTTATTACACTCTTTTACGGATGTCTCAATATCTTCTTTTTTATACTGGTCTCCTAGTTTCTCAACAATAGCATCTGATGAAAGTCCTTCCTCCAGATAAGGCAGTACTTCATATGTAACATCATCTACAAGATGAATGCATCCGCTGTTTATATCCAGAACAATATTAAAGCCATTGCTTTTGTAACGATGAATCAGACTCATTTCTAACTAAATCCTTTCTAAGCGTAAGATAAGCAGCGAAGTAATCTACTCCGCTGCTTATCTCTTTTATGCCACAGCATATAAGAGAAGCTGCCGGTGGCAGGTTCTCTGTATCCACAGCTGATCTTATTTATGCTCGCAGCTCTGGTTTCCTACTGTACAGGAAGTTTTACATGCGGACTGGCAGGAAGTCTGACACTCACCGCATCCACCTTTTTTTACTGTGTTCTGTAAATTCTTTGTATTCAGGGTTTTGATATGTTCCATCACTCTATCCTCCTTATGTAATTATATTCTTGGCATAGTATACCATAATTTTATAAATTATGAAAGCTTTTTTTTACGACAGCATTCCTCCCAGAGTTCCACCACCAATACACATACAAAAAGTGGTTACGGCATGAACAGCTCTCATATCCAAACGTCGTTTTACTGCAAAAGAAACAATGAGAAGCAAAAGAAAATATGCCAAACCTGTGAGCATTCCCCAGAAAACTCTGTTTTCCCGCAAGAATCTTCCGGTCATAAGTCCGCCCATGAAGCAAACGAAAATGCAAATCAAAATAATACCCACATCTACAGCCGTCTCTCCCAGTTTAAAAACATATAGAAAAAAAGCCAACAGTAATAAACCCACACCTGTAAGCGCATATGCAAATAACAGTGAACTCAAAATATTTCTCATCTTCATAAGCTTCCCCCAACTTTACGAATATATTTTACAGATTTCTTTTTTAAAGCTCTATAAAATATTATGAGGAGATTTCTTATGATATTCTGCTTATTTCTTTTTCTTTTTCAGGAAAACAACTGCACCAATAATAACCGCCGCTGCCGCAATCAGCACCACAAAGGGCATGATTGTTGTTGTATCACCTGTCTCTACCGCATGATCAGATTTGGAAGAGTTGCTGTCTGCCTGTTTTTCATCAGATGCGGCATTGCCATTGGAATTCTCACTGACCGCTCCTGCATTATCAGAATTCTGCGCAGAAGTTTCTGTTTTCTGTGCAGATGGTGTAACAGTCACTGTAGAATCAGCAACAGGCGTAACCTCTGCATTGTCACTGTCATCAGGTCCAACCAGCTGCTTGCTTCCTGCAATGCCAAAGGGACTGAAAGAATGGGTACTAAATACCATAGTATTATTTTCCACAGTAGGAATAATTGATTCTGTAGCCCCATTGTCCAGCAAATGCTCAATGGTATACTCATATCCTGCCTTCACCGGTACTGTCACACTGATATACTCTCCATTGGGAATCTCATACTCCGTATTATTCTGCAAATCCCAAAGTTCAAACTCAAAGGATTGAAAAATCATTGCATCTGTTTCATTTGTAAACTGGTAGCTGTCCCCGCTGGAAACTCTGAATTGCACATACCAGGGCAGATCAATACCACTTACCGTAATTCCGTCACAGGTATGGTTCACCTGAGCACGCGCTTCTTTTTCTTCTTCAGTAAGATTCTCTTCAGCCTCTGCAGGACGGTCGTCCTCCTGATCCGGTTTCACAGGATTATCAAAAATATTATCCTCTGTTTTTTCATCTTCTGCCGGAGTTTCCTCAGGCTCCAGTTCTCCCTCTATTTCTTCTGATTTTTCTGTTTCCTCTTCCGGTTCTTCTCCCTCTTTGTCCGGAGCTTCTGATTTTTCCGGTTCCGGAGTTACTGAAAGTTCTGTATCCGGTGTTTCTGACGGTGGTACTTCATCCTTCTGGCCGTCTTTAAGTTCCTCTTTATCCTGTTTCTGATCTTCTTCTTTTTTGTTATTGTTTTTATTATCTTCTTTATCAGTCTCTGAATCCGGCTTCTGCGTTGGCTGAATATTTTCAGGTGTCACTGTGGGCTCCGTCTGATTGTCTGCACTGTTATCCTTCACATCGTCCCCATCTTCTTCCGGGTCATTGACAATCACATTAATATATCCTATCACTCCGCCAGCTTCTGAATCCCAGCCCTGTACCTGGCTCAGATCACGTCCCTCTGCCGGCTTCAGAATCACCTTACAGGATTCTACACGATTGGAGGGAACATAGCTTCCATCCAACCACTCCAGAGAACCATATTCATTTCCCGGAAGACTGATATCTGTCAACTGAACCGGTTTGTCTATGGTAATATTATCCGGAATCATATTGGAAACAGAAGCCTCCTGTGCAGCACCGGCTGAAGCCGCACCTGCTGAAACCTGTCCTCCCACTAATACTGCAGACATAGCTGCAACTGCAAGAAATCCTGCTTTTTTTCCGGTTAACATGTAATTCTTTTTCATTTTTTTATTTCTATTAGACATTTTGCACCTCTGTATTCTTAAACAAATCTATTTGTATTTATCAATTTTATATAACACGATGATATCGTACGTTTTTATATTATCAAATCTTTATTCTTTTGTAAAGAATCTGTAACATTATTTTTTTCGCTTTTTGTCGAATGCATTATAGCACAAATTCATCTTTTTAAACACCCCCTTTTCTATTTTTATTCTTGATTTTCCATAAAAAATACGGTATATTTTCTGTCAAACATATAATGTCTAATATAAGAAGGAGTGACACCACTTTGGATTCAAGTACTATTTTCCAATTAACTGCAGTTATTATCCTTATTTTACTTTCTGCATTCTTTTCTTCTGCAGAAACCGCCATGACTACTGTCAATAAGATAAGGGTACAATCTCTTGCCTCTCAAGGAGATAAACGAGCTATAATCCTGGAGAAAATCATTTCCAATTCTCCCAAAATGCTCAGCACAATCCTTATCGGCAACAATATTGTAAATATGTCCGTTTCTGCCTTGATGACCACACTCACTATTCAGCTTTTCGGAAATGCATATGTAGGTATTGCTACCGGAATCCTGACACTGCTAATTCTGATCTTCGGAGAGATCACCCCAAAGAATCTGGCCACAATCCATGCAGAGAAGCTGGCACTTTCCTACTCACGGATTATATATTTCCTGATTGTCCTTCTCACGCCAGCCGCATTTATTATTACAAAAATAACCTCCGGTGTGTTGGCTCTTCTTCACATTGATCCCAATACACGGGTAAATGTAATGACCGAACATGAACTCCGCACCCTTGTTAACGTAGGTCAGGAAGAGGGTGTAATCGAAAACGAAGAAAAAAAGATGATTTATAATGTTTTTGATTTTGGAGATTCTGCAGCCAGAGATGTAATGATTCCACGTATAGATATGACTTTTGTCAATGTAGACTCTACTTATGAAGAACTTATGGAAATATTCCGAGAAGTCATGCATACACGCTTTCCTGTTTATGAAGATAATACAGATAATGTAATCGGAATCATTAACATGAAAGACCTTCTTGTTTATCCAAAGGATCAGACATTTTCCATACGAAAGATTCTCCGCGAACCTTATTTTACTTACGAATATAAGGCAACTGCCGATCTTATGATCGAAATGCGGAAAGCATCCGTAAATCTTGCTATTGTCCTGGATGAATACGGTGCCACTACCGGCCTGGTCACACTGGAAGACCTTCTGGAAGAAATCGTAGGCGAAATCCGTGATGAATACGATGAAGATGAGGTTGAAGATATCAAAGAAATTCAGCCTGGCAGGGAATATGTAGTTCAGGGCTCCGCAAAGCTTGATGATATTAATGAGGCTTTGGGAACACAGTTGGAATCCGAAGATTATGATTCCATCGGTGGATATATCATTGAACAGCTGGACAGTCTCCCCTCTGAGGGTCAATCCGTCACTCTGGAAAACGGAACCCGTCTGGTTGTTGATCTTCTTGACAAAAACAGAATTGAACTTGTTCATATCTGGCTTCCCGAAAAGTCAGAGAATGCTAACAGTGAACAAGACTAAATACCTATTTTTCTGAATATTTTAGGCTCTGGCATTTGCCAGAGCCCTTTTTATGCAAGCATCAATGAAAACTGTTTCATAATTCTGTTTATTTCTCCTGTAACAGCTTCTATCCCTTCCTCTGTTTTTCTCCAGTTTTCCCTTGTAATCCCATCTGCGTCCACAGGTACTACAAAGAATTCAGTATCCGGAAATAACAGCTGATAATACATCAGTGACCTTCTGCTATGATAAGATTTACAGCACAAAATGGCTTTTTTTATCTTAAGTCCCGCCTTATCTGTAACCTGTCTGGAAAAAATAGCATTTTCATAAGTAAAGGTAGCCATATCTTCTTTCAAAATACATTCTGAAGGTACACTGTTTTTAATCAGAACCTGTTGAAGAAACTCCCACTCCGTTTCATAATTTCCATTATAAACATCCTGTTTTGCCATAACACCTGAAAACTTCTGATTCACCACACTATATCGACCACTGGGTAAAACAAAATCTGCCAGTCCCTGTTTATAAAGCTGTGCTGCCCTTTCTGCCATCTGAGGATACCCGTTTCCAGGTACAAAAATAATATCTGCTTTCTGTGGTATATTTTCAACAAAAATAAATTCTTCCACATCAGCCAGAAATTGTGGGTATGTATCTTTTATCATAATTATTCTATTCTTCTTTCATAGTTTAATTTGTCTATACCAGGATAAAAAGATATTTTTGTCTTTCTAACCTGGTATAGATTCTATCATATTATCAAAGTCTTGTCTTTAGCTTTTTATGTTTCCGCACACTTACCTTTATCTCGTCACGATCACTGTATGATACCCGTCTTCCCGTAATCTCTGTTCCATACGGACTGCATTTCCCAACTGACGATAAGCACCGGTCTGCACCTTAAATAGCCCGTTTTCATGAAGCAGGAATGACGGATATCCCTTTTCCAGTAATTGATATAACATACGGTCTGCATTTTTTCTGTTCCGGAAGGCACCAGTCTGTACCCGATAATATAAAGGTTCTTCTATTATTTCTTTATCTAAGGTTCCCAAAATTGCATCTGCAATACTTTGTGCGATTTCGGCAAACTTATTATCAAACAACTGATTATCTTTTTCAGAATTGATAAATCCTGTTTCAATAAGAAGAGCCGGCATCCTGGTTTTTCTAAGCACAACAAGTCCCGGTCGCTCTTTTACTCCGATTTCCCTGAAACCAATTTCCCCCAGAGCCCCCAGAATGTTTTCTGCCATCTGATATTTGATTCCACTTTTATCATAAACCAGGACCTCCACACCTGTGTACTTATCCTCACCTGAACTGCTGTTACGATGAAATGAAATAAAATAATCCACCTTCGCCTGATTTGCCAGCTGGGCCTTTTCAAAAGGAGTCTGATAAACATCTGTGGTTCTAGTATATAACACATTAATTCCATTATTTTCCAGAATTTTTCCTACAGCAAGTGCAAGTTTCAGATTGTCATCCTTTTCCTGTCTTCCTTTATATACCGCTCCCGGATCCTGGCCTCCATGGCCAGCATCCAGCATGATTGAATATGCCATAGCCAATAACCTTTCTGACTTTTATCATAAATAACTTTTCACTTTAATATATGACACAAAATCCCTCCTGTGAAATTATTTATAAATCATCTTGACTTTTTTGCTTTAAAGCGTTATACTTCAAAAATCAACTACTTTAAAGTGATTATTATTTAGGAGGTTATAATATATGAAAAGAAAAGCATTAACAATTACGCTTGCTGCTGTTATGGCAATGGGAACCTGCGCAGTTACAGCCAGTGCTGCAGATGGGGACAAATATACAATTGGTATCTGTCAGCTTGTACAGCATGAAGCACTGGATGCAGCAACTCAAGGATTTAAGGATGAAATTGTAAAAGAACTGGGTGAAGATGCAGTTACCTTTGATGAGCAGAATGCTCAGGGTGATTCCAATACCTGTTCTACTATCATCAACAGTTTTGTATCCAATAACGAGGATCTGATCCTCGCAAACGCTACCGCATCTCTTCAGGCAGCAGCTGCAGGAACCAGTGATATCCCCATTCTTGGTACAGCAGTTACAGAATATGGTGTTGCTTTGGATTTGAAGGACTTTGACGGTACAGTAGGCGGAAATATTTCCGGTACTTCTGATCTTGCTCCGCTGGATGAGCAGGCAGCCATGCTCCAGGAGCTTTTCCCTGATGCAAAGAAAGTGGGGCTTCTCTATTGTTCAGCAGAAGCAAATTCCCAGTATCAGGTTGATACTGTAAAAGCTGCATTGGAGGAACTTGGATATACATGTGAATACTATGCTTTCTCTGATTCAAATGATCTGTCTTCTGTTACAACAACAGCAGCTAATGACAGCGATGTTATTTACGTTCCTACAGATAATACAGTCGCTTCCAACACAGAAATCATCAACAATATCTGTCTTCCTGCAAAAGTTCCTGTAATCACAGGAGAAGAAGGAATTTGTGCCGGATGTGGTGTTGCTACTCTTTCTATCGACTATTATGACCTTGGTGCTACAACCGGTAAAATGGCTGTAAAAATCCTGAAAGACGGAGAAGATATCTCTCAGATGCCAATTGAATATGCACCAAACTTCACCAAGGAATATAACAAAGATATCTGTGAAGAGCTTGGAGTTGAAGTCCCGGACGATTATGTAGCAATCGGCGAAGCATCTGACGATAGCACTTCTGAGGAAGCTTCTGACGACACTGCTGATACAGAAGCAGCAGAATAAAGAAGCAACTCACAAATTAATTAAAAATTGATCAGCGAGAAAGGCTATGTGCCTCTCTCGCTTTTCGCGTTCAACAGGAGGAATAAGTATAATGCAAATAATGACATTAATCGCAGCGCTCCCCGGTGCTGTTGCTCAGGGTCTGATCTGGGGAATCATGGCAATCGGAGTTTATCTGACATTCCGTATTCTTGATATTGCCGATCTTACAGTAGACGGTACTATGTGTACCGGAGGCGCTGTCTGTATCATGATGATGCTGTCAGGACACAATGTCTGGACTGCAATGCTAGCAGCAACAATTGCCGGAATGCTCGCAGGACTTGTAACCGGCATTTTTCACACTTTCATGGGAATACCCGCAATCCTGGCCGGAATCCTGACTCAGTTATCCCTGTATTCCATCAACCTAAAAATCATGGGAAAAGCTAACCAGGCAATTAACGTAGATAAATATAATCTTTTGGTTTCCCTGCGCCATATTAAAAACTCCGATCTGACCAAAAACGCTATCTTTATTGTAGCAGTGATATGTATTGTTCTTATTGCTGTTCTCTACTGGTTCTTTGGTACAGAACTCGGCTGCTCCCTGCGCGCTACGGGATGTAACCCCAACATGTCCCGGGCACAGGGCATAAATACAGATCTGTGCAAAGTTCTCGGTCTTATGATCTCCAATGGTCTTGTAGGACTTTCCAGTGCACTGCTTGCACAGTATCAGGGATTTGCCGATGTAAATATGGGACGTGGTTCCATCGTTATCGGTCTTGCTGCCGTTATCATCGGTGAGGCAATTTTCGGACGTATTTTCCACAACTTTGCCCTGCGCATGGTAGCTGTAATCCTTGGTTCCATTCTCTATTACCTGGTTCTTCAGGCAGTAATCTGGATGGGCATTGATACAGATCTTCTGAAGATGCTCTCCGCTATCGTAGTTGCCCTCTTCCTTGCATTCCCATACTGGAAGGGCAAATATTTCAACAAACCAGTCAAAAGGGGAGGTAAATAAAAATGCTTGAACTGAAAAATATCTATAAAACCTTTAACCCCGGAACCATTAATGAAAAACGGGCTTTAAACGGGCTGAATCTGAAACTAAACGAAGGAGACTTTGTAACAGTCATCGGTGGAAATGGTGCAGGTAAATCTACTATGCTGAATGCAGTAGCCGGCACTTGGCTGGTAGACGAAGGCCAGATCCTGATCGATAATATTGATGTCACAAAGCTTTCTGAGCACAAACGTGCTGCATATCTTGGCCGTGTATTCCAGGATCCTATGACCGGAACAGCAGCTACCATGGGCATTGAAGAAAATCTGGCCCTTGCCAAGCGTCGCGGCAAATCTCGCCTGCTCCGTCCCGGTATCACCAAAGCCGAACGTACAGAATATAAGGAATTGCTTAAAATCCTAGGACTTGGCCTGGAAGACAGATTAACCTCCAAGGTAGGACTTCTCTCCGGTGGACAGCGTCAGGCATTAACTTTGTTAATGGCAACCCTCCAGAAACCAAAGCTTCTTCTTCTGGACGAGCATACTGCAGCGCTTGATCCCAAGACAGCTTCTAAGGTTCTGGAAATCACAGATATGATTGTTAACCGCGATCATCTCACAACCCTGATGATCACCCATAACATGAAAGATGCAATTGCTCATGGCAACCGTCTGATCATGATGATGGAAGGAAAAATTATCCTGGATATTCAGGGTGAAGCAAAGAAAAAACTGACAGTGAAAGATCTCCTGGATCAGTTCGAACAAGCAAGTGGAAAAGAATTCAGTAATGATTCCGCTTTATTAGGATGATAATCTTAATCATTATGCCGTTTCGGCCAGAAACTTCTAAAGTCTCTGGCCGAAACGGCTTTTCTTTTTAGTCTTCTGACACACAGGTAAACTTATGTGTTGCCCTGCTGTAATGATAGATTCTGGAAGTAAGGTAGTCTTCTTTAGGAGTTGCAGATTTTATGGTTTCCTGCAATACCTCTTTCAGATCCTCTGGTTCTACATTCCTGTCATTATGGATCATCACTTCGTGAATACTGGTAAATACCATATAGAAGTCCGACTCCAGAAGTGCCGCCAATCTTTCTGCCACTCCCGGCAAAAATACAGCCACTGCACCATTTGTCTTTTTTGAAGTACTTAAACAGTTTCCCATGGCATCCTTTTTTAATTCATGAATCCCCGTCAGATCCATAAAATTCTCTCCTTCATATTCCGGATCAAAAATCATCTGTTCCCATCTGTAAATTCTGGGAGGACTCATAAGGTAAGTATTCACCAGTGCTTCTTTTATTACTGTATCGCAGTCTCTATTCCATTTTTTCACTATACTCTGGCGAATTTTAGTACTGGTAATGCAGTCATCCTGCTCAGAAACTTTCATATAGAGTACCAGTGCCACATCTCCCAGAGTTCTGTAAACTGCGTCTTTTAATTCATCTTCATATTTTTCTGCATTTAATAATCTGATAAAAAGTCTCTTTTTCGTTTTCTCATAATCCAAAATATCCCTGGTCTTTTCATAAATATCAGCTTTTCTGATTCCTGATATATCTCTGACAATTTCTTCCACAATGTCCTCTATGGTTCTGCCTTCCTGAAACGCTCGAAAAAGCTCCTGGGTATACACTCCGCACATCTCCCAGGCATCCTCATGTTCTGCAAATTTTACTAAAAGCCTGTCACCGCCAATAGCATATTTGCCGCCCTCCCTTTCAAACTTCATATTCTCCCGCGGGATTTCTCCCTTCTGATAAATTTTTTCCTGGAGATCCTCAATAAAGATTTCATAATCCTTCTGCATATAATTTTTCCTTTCTATTATTTTTTTAACTGAATAAAAATTGGAAACATATTCGGGCAGGACGCCCTGATTGAAATTCCCCGACAATTATGTTCAGGGTAAAAAAGAAGGGAGCAGATAGCTCCCTTAAGAGTTGCTGTAGACCAAGTATAAAATACTCTCTGTCATTTGTAAAGTAAAACTCATCGACAAAACCTTACCGAAACAGCTGTCCTTGCAAGGTATTATTCCCTCTTATCTATGGATTTCTCCTTTTTCATACAAATATTCCAAAAAGCCCTCACAGCCTTCCAGTACATCATCATACGTCTTATCAAAATCACCGGTATACCATGGATCCGCTATATCTCTTCCTACCCCGGCAAATGACAGAAACTTATAAATCTTCCCCTCTGGATCTCCCTTTAACATCCTGTTGAGGTTTCGTATATTGGCGGTATCCATGCCAATAATATAATCCGCTTTATCATAATCTGCTAAAGTAATCTGCTTAGCTCTATGAGGCACTAAAGGGATTCCTACCTCCCTTAATTTGTTTACTGTTCCCCTGTGCGGAGGATTACCAATCTCCTCACGGCTTGTTGCAAAACTATCAATTATAAATTGATCTGCTAAGCCCATGGACTTTACCTTGTAGGTAAAGACACTCTCACTTAAAGTTGATCGGCAAATATTGCCGTGGCAGACAAATAACACACTTATCATTGCTTAAAACTCCTTGAAATGCTGTATTTACGCTGTTTGCAGGCATTTTCCGATAATCTTCAATCCTGTCATTTTCCTGTATATCACAGCATAAATTCGTATATTTTCTTATCCAAATTTAGTAACTTCTTAGTAATAATCAGCCTGGAAAACAGGCTTTCTAAGAACCTTATAATCAGATTATTCTTAATTCTTTTTTCTATTATTTTATCATACTATGCCAGTTTTGCAATCCTATTCATCTCTTCTTTTGCATCAATTAATCCCAGATGCGTATATACATTTAACGTAACCCCTATATCAGAATGTCCCAGTAAAATCAATAATAATACTTCATCTTTAGAAACTTTTGAGGATCAGAATGATTATTTATTGGGATAAAAAAACGAACAGTAAAAACAGAATAGGACAACGGGTAAAAGAATTACGAAAGGCTCATAATCTTACTCAGAAAACACTCGCTGCCAAATTACAACTTGCAGGATATGATTTTAATGATCTGGCAATCCTGCGAATTGAACAAGGCACACGTTTCGTTCCCGACTACGAAGTTGTCGCACTGGCCGAAGTATTTAATGTTTCCTGCGAATATCTTCTTGGTCTGACGGACGCTCCTGCAAAATAATTCAATTGTATTGCTGCCCATTCTATGCTAAACTATGGATAGATACTTCTGAACAACATACACTATTTATAAACCGTATGATTGGAGTGATTTCATGGAATTAACAAAAAAGTCCCTACAACCGATAAAAACCAGGAAAACAATCATCTTCTCCGCATGTTAGACCGGGGAATTGATGATATGGAAGCTGGTCGTGAATTGCCACTGGAAGATGCTTTTCGCAAAATCACAGAATTAAGGGATGCACGAAGAAATGCAAGAATATAAAATTATTTTAACCTGGGAAGCAATTTACGATGTCACAGACATTGCAGATTATATTGAAGAAGAATTCGGCCAGCAACGTGCTGACCGTTTTCAATCTGATCTGAAAGAACAAATGCAGAATTTAGGCCAGTTCAGTACTGCCTTTCCCCGAACTCAAATTCTGTACAGAGGATATTCCATACATAAAAGATCTTTTCCGCCATCTATTATTTTTTATATTATAATGGAAGAAACAAAAGAGATTCATATTCTCCGAGTGTTGCGCCATGAACGAGATTGGGAAAATATCCTGTTGCAAAGATCAACTTATACATATCCAGAATGAATACCTGGGAGCCGATCAGAGATTTTTCTGAAAGGCTTCCTTTTTTATTACTTCCCACTGTCAATTAAATCATAACTCATATCCAGAAAATCCAGCGTCTTAGCTTCACTGACAGAATCATCCAAAAGAATCGTAATCCAGTGTTGCTTATTCATATGATACCCCGGTAAAAATCCATACGTTTGAATAATCATCCCAACCAGATCAGGATCACATTTTACATCCAGGATGTCAATGTTTCCATCTTCTTCTAATCCCAGTATTTTCTTTTCCACTACCATAATTATAGCATACCATTTTCCATTTTTATGTCGAAGCACCGCAGAATCAGGATCTTTTTTCCATAAATATTCCGGTTCAGTTCCATATTGCTCTTTTACATATTGAAAAATTTCTTCACGTTTCAAATTTATCCCTCACTTACGATTTCTTTCTCTGATTATACGCTATCAGGATTGTATTCTCAACCACTTCTCACAGTTCTATTTATGTTTTATAGCTTTTGCATAGCCTGCTTTGCAGGCTACACCCCAAAAGAAGCAAGCACTGCCAGTGTCATGACACCTGGCTCATTTTGTCAAATTCCCTTTCCGGTTCATTCTACCAAAATGTATCAGGGAGTATCCCTGGCCCTCTCATATTTTATAATTTCTTAATTTGACGCTTCCGCCTACTCCTGTTAAAATAAACTGTAGACACATCTATCCAAAACATCATACAGTCAAGTAATATAACTGTCATAACCGAACTGGTTAGACAGTTTTTTTGTACTCTTTTTTATAGAAAAAAACGAATTGGAGGATTTCAATGAGCAAACGTACCAGAATTCATCCCGTACAATTTTATTTGAATGATGACGAACAATACATTTTAGAAGAAAAATATCGTCTTTCCAGGATGAAAAGCAAATCTGCCTTTCTACGGAAAATGATCTTATATGGATTTGTATATGAAGTAGACTACTCTCATATCCGAAAAATGAATACCCTGTTGGGCAATATCAGCAGCAATTTGAATCAGATCACCCATCGTATAAACAGTACCAATACAGTTTACCCAAAGGACCTGGACGATATAAAGGAGTTAATGGAAAAAATATGGCAGTTACAAAAATCCATGGTATCAAAACAACCGTTAATAAAGCAATAGAATACATCTGCAATCCAGATAAAACTGACCAGAATCTATATATTTCTTCCTTTGCCTGCTCTCCCGAAACAGCCGTTCTTGACTTTAAATACACTTTGGATCATACACATGACTGCAGAGATCCGCACAATACAAATAAGGCATTTCATCTGATTCAGGCATTTTCCCCTGGTGAAGTTTCCTATGAAGAAGCCCATCAAATTGGCAAAGAACTTGCGGATCGCTTACTGGAGGGAAAATACTCCTATGTTCTGACAACACACACTGATAAAGGTCATGTACATAACCATTTAATTTTCTGTTCTGCAGATAACATCACTTTTTCTCATTACCATGACTGTAAAAAGAATTACTGGAAAATACGAAATCTCAGCGACACTTTATGCCAGGAACATAACCTGTCCACAATTATGCCAGATGGTAAAAAAGGAATGAAATACAATGAATGGGCTGCAAATAAATCTGAATCCAGTAAAAAAGCGCAGCTGCGAAAAGATATCAACCAGACAATCCGAATTGTTTCCACTTACTCAGAATTTCTTGCATTTATGGAAGCTAAAGGATATGAAATAAAAAACGCAGAATTTGGCGAAAGCAGCAGAAAATACATTACCTTTCGTTCTCCCGATATGTCCCGTCCAGTGCGTGGAAGTGCTAAATCTTTAGGAAAAAATTTTACTAAAGAACGTATCAAAGAACGCATTGAAAATAAACGTCAGAAAGCTATTTTTCCTTCTGTTCATAACAAATTAATAGATACCAATGCTCCCAATATAGCAGGAAACATTGGACTTCAGAAATGGGCAAATAAGGAAAATTTAAAAATTGTCTCTGCTGAATATAACAAGATGTTCACACATAATCTACATAATTTTTCAGAACTTGAAGACCGCATAGCCTTGTTACATATGCAGCAAAAAGAGGTAAATACCTCTGTTGTTTCTCTCGAGTCTCAGATACGCCATCTTCGAGAAATGCTAAAATATGCCGAACAATATCAGAAAAATAAAATTTACGACGACCATTATAAAAGCTCCAAAGATCCAGATCGTTATTTCCGTAAATATGAATCTCAAATTATTCTTTTCGCGGGTGCTGAACATATTTTACAGGAAAATGGTATAAACCTGAAACATCTTAATTCCAATAAGTTGCAAGAGCAAATTGCAGATCTTATTTCCAGAAAAGAATCTCTAAATACTCAATACGTTTCTTTTAAGCAAGAAATAAAAGAATTGGAATTGATACATCAAAACCTGTCCAAATATCTCAAACAGGATGCTCCTGAAATACAAAGATCTTCTCATAACCAACTCCCTTCTTTGTAAAACCATAATAATAGGCAGCGATTTCACTCGCTGCCTAAATTCCCATTAAACCGATATCCTACACCTCGTACTGTTTGTATATATAATGGTTGTCCAGGATCATCTTCTATTTTTTCTCTGATATTGCAGATATGTCGCATAACCACATTATAATCACCGGAATAAGGTTCATTCCATACCAGATCATAAACCATTTCTTTTCCAAATATTCTACCTGGACTTTTCGCTAAAAAAAGTAAAATATCATATTCATATTTTGAAAGATGAACATCACTATCATTCTTTTTAACAATTCGTTCCTGTAGATATATTTTTAATTCTCCAAACCTTATAATTTCCGGTATGAATTGGTTTTTATGTTCCCAGCTAGTCAATATGTTTTCACTTATGCTTCCATTAGCATCTGTGATTCTCTCAATAATTTCTATCTTTTTCACCTTTATTGCCTCTACATTATTAATTTTATATTCTATATATCATCTGCCATTTGACTTTTTTCTTCTACAAGTAATATAATATATTTATTACATATGTAGGATTTAGCAGGAGGATTTTATTATGTCACTACCCCAGATTTCAGAAGCCGAATTTGAAGTTATGAAAATTGTATGGAAATATGCTCCCATCAATACAAATGAAATTACAGAAAAACTTACTCTAACTACCAGCTGGAGTCCAAAAACAATTCAAACTCTTATCAAGAGACTTGTTTCCAAAAAAGCTCTTTCCTGCGAAAAACAAAGCCGGGTATTTGTCTATACTCCATTAGTCCAAGAAGATGAATATATACGCCAGGAAAGCAATTCTTTTTTAAAGCGATATTATAATGGAAATCTTTCTTCTATGCTGGCTTCTTACCTTGAAGACGATAAGCTCTCTTCAACAGAAATTGATAACTTACGCCATTTATTATCAAAACATCAGAAATAGGAGGTTTTGAATGAGCAACTGGATCATCCACTTTTTAATCAGTAATATCTTCATATGTATTTTTACACTTGTAATAATCGGAACAAAAAAACTTCTGAAAAAATATTTATCTGCGACTACACAGTACCATCTCTGTTTTCTTTTATTTTTATTACTTGCCGTGCCATTTTTTCCTGTACAGATTCATGGCTCACAACTTTTTTCATGGTTACATTTTTTTCAAACTGACTCAGGACTTAACTCTGGTACCGACACGCTATCCGAACTTACCAGTAATACACAAAATATTTTGTTAAACCAGGTGAATGATTTTTCAGTTTCCATCAGTAGTCAATTTTCTGGAGGCTTGAATACCATACTCTTTCTAATATGGATAACGGGTGTTATGATTATGTCAGTCCTCACCCTTCATTCATTAAACTATGTACGTTCCATAAAAAGATCTGCTCTCCCGCTTCAAAATCAGCAGGTAAAAACTATTTATTACAATTGTTTAAAGGAACTTAAAATCTCTCACCCAGTATCAGTCTACAGTACTGCATTTTTAAAATCACCAGTTTTAATCGGAATAATACATCCCAGGATTTACATTCCAATCCATTTAATTTCCGAACTGAATCCTGATGATATGCGTTTTATGCTGCTACACGAATTACAGCATTACCGCCACAAAGATACATTAATTGGCTTCCTCATGGTCATAAGCAATATCCTCTACTGGTTTAACCCTTTTGTTTGGTATGCTTTAAAAGAAATTCACTGTGACCGTGAACTAGCCTGTGATTCTGCTGTATTGCAGATGATTTCTACTGATGAATACCAAGCTTATGGAATGACACTGATTAATTTTGCAGAGAAACTATCCTCGTTTTCCTCTCCCGTGGCAGTTGGAATGTCCGGAAATTTCAGGCAGATGAAACGACGTATTCTCAACATCGCTATTTTTAGGAAAGAAACTCTTTATCAAAAAATGAGAGCATTGATAATTTATCTGGTCATTAGTGCTGTTTTTATTGGATGTACACCTATTTTATCCATCGGTGCCTCTACGCAAGACGTATATCATTTTCATGATACAGACAAAAATCTCTCTCTGCTAGATGTATCAGCGATTTTTGGATCATATGATGGATCATTTGTTTTGTATGACAATCATTTGGATTCCTGGAAAATATATAATCTTGAAGAAGCCAACAAACGTATTCCACCAGATTCTACCTACAAAATATACGATGCATTATTAGGGTTAGAATCCGGAATCATCACACCAGAACACTCTTCCATGGCATGGAATGGCGAACATTTTTCCTATTCTGCCTGGGAAAATGACCAGGACCTGAACTCCGCTATGCAAAACTCCGTTAACTGGTATTTCCAGACAATGGATTCGCAGCTTGGACTGAACAAAATACAGGAATTTTTAAATGAAATAGAATATGGAAACCAGACAACCAGTTCAAATTTGAAGTTATACTGGTCAGATTTTTCCTTAAAAATCTCTCCCATCGAGCAGGTAGAATTGTTAAAAAAATTTAATACAAATGGATTTCATCTGCATTCCCCAAACGTGCTCTCTGTTAAAAATGCTATTAAAATTGCCGATACCTCCGATGGCACCTTTTATGGGAAAACCGGAACAGGCTGCATTGATGGGCAAGATATCAGCGGCTGGTTTATTGGATATATAGAAACCTCCGATAATATCTATTATTTTGCAACCAATATCCAAAGTGATTCTAACGCAACTGGCAAAAAAGCATTGGAAATTACTTCTGCTATTTTAAAAAAACTGCACATATGGAATTAAACAACTGGAAAGAACTGGTACTGCTATCAGTTCTTTCTTTTTATTCTATATTGATATTCTGGTATTTTTTTCATCCCATTATTCAGTATTTTATTTCCCATATACTTAAAAGTGCTATCTTCATTAAATTTAACAGTCAGTTCACTTGTAATAACAGCATCGTCACATATAAATTGATCACATACTGCATTGATTACCAAAGTCATGCACCCATCTTCATCTTCTTTTATTTCAACAACCTCCGGTAATGATTTTGTAAAATTAGTAGGTGTAAAATTTGATCCCCCTACCAACTGTTCCCAGGCATAACTCTGGTGTTCCGAATCAAATACTGCCCATTTTTTAATTTGATCTGCTGTTACTGGCAAAAACTCCATTATCAGATTTTCAAACTCTTCTGCTGGAATTCCACCTGTGTTACCTGAAAACTCATATCTCTCCCCATATTTCATTCGATATAAATATTCATATAAACCATTGTAATCTAACCCTTCCATATCAGATCTATCCCAATCAGAACATAGAAGATTATTCCCCTGATATCCAAGCAAATACACACACTTCTTTGAAACTTCCCGGCATTCATCACTTAAAGGCCTAATTCTTATCATAGAACTGCCATCAACCGCTTCTGATACTTCCGGATACTTTGGAACACATAGCGTATAGCCAAACCAGCCTTTTTCTGTATATTTCCATTCTTCTATCCTTGTATACGAAACATATACAATAGATGGATTGTCGTTCATACCCCAAGCAGCTTTCACAGTCAACAAATACATATCTGTTCCATCATAATTGAATTTGAGTCTATCTATCCCACCATCCCTGTTAATCCTATATAAGACGATATCTCCTGTCAGATCCTGTTCTGCCCTGAAAAGAAATTCTTCCATTTTAGAATAATTAGCCATATTTGAATACGGTGCTGATGTAATAACGGGGACATTTTTTTCCTTTAATACTTCCTGCATTTCTTCCATTACTGTCTCAGAAACTACTATATTCGATGAAGTCCCTTTATCCGCCTTTTGATAAATGACTTTCATCTGATTCATAACATTCTTACAATCTTCAATAGCTTCTTCTTTCACGACTTCATCTACTGGCAAATCATATCCTCTTTCTTGTACAGCATAATTCGCAGTTTCCTGTGAAATATATTCTAAATCAGCCCCTTTACATTTTGTATTTCCTATGAAAAAGCATCCCGAAATAAATAAAACGCTCATCATCTTTTTCAGTTTTCTTTTTGTAATCATATCAATTATCTCCATAACATTCCTCCCACTTTTCGTCTGATAATCTTTCCGTATACCAGGTAACCTCTATTTCTGACCTTGATACATAATTGGATACATATTGAAATCTATCTTTATCTAACAGCCGAATGGTTACGCTATGACAAAACGCCTGATCTAATTCTTTTTGTGGCCATACCGCATTTACTTCCAGTGTTATTGTTCCATCTTGATTTTCTATGTAGGAAACAACTTCCGGATATGGAATATATGGTGTGGGAGCAAAATCATATACGATTCCTCTGGTTCGATACCGATATGTCTGTATTTCTGTGTGAAATACCGTTCCTGTCTGCAGTATCTCTGCGCTTATATTAAAATATTTTTGAAATATCGTTTCAAATGATTCTTTTGGGATTTCATAAGTCTTTCCTTCCTTAAATTCATCAGTTTTTTCTTCCATTGAAAGTAAACGATCAAAAACATCATAAAAATTTATTCCATCATAATTTTTTTCACTCCAATTAGAAGTAAACAATTTATTAAGTGTATATCCAAAAGGAAGTATATATTTTCGATTCAACTCCCGACATTTTTTATTTAACGGTGCTACCCGAAAGTCCCGATATCCAGACGGTCCATCATATCCTGCCGGATGATATTCTTCTATAAAGAAATGCCCGTTTTCTGTATATTTCCATGAATTAGCTCTAAACTCATGATAATATGTTTCCTGCCAAGTGTCCTCTTTCCATTTAAAAGAGCTTACTTCAACGTCTATTTTCCCCTGTTTGGTTTTCAGATCATACCGGATAAAATAATCCCCTGCTATAACTTGAAATATAGTAGTTTTTCCATTCTTCTCTTTTTCTGCTTTTTTCAAAAAATCATCTACTTTAATACTTTGAACCATATCCAGCTGATTGTAGGAATCAATTACTGCATATCCATATTTTCCAAAATAATCCATACTTTTTTGTATTGTACTCAGCTCATATAGTGCATTTTCTTTCACAGCATTCTCATATATGTTCCGATAGCCTTCTGCTAGCATTTCACACTCTCTGTAAATTTTTTCTTTCGTATCTTCAATTGTCTTTTTCTGCTCTTTCTTTATGCCACATCCACTACAGACAGCAAGAAAAATAACTCCCACAAATATTTTCCAAATTTTTTTCATATCATTTTCCTCTTACATTTGTAATATTTAAAGGTAAAAATTATTCATTACCAAGATATTCATCCAGTATCGCCTTATCCTTTTCCACCACATAACCGCTTCCTCCAATATCTTTCACATTCTCTACCATACTGATGAGCAAAATAGGATTCTTTGTATCTCTATCTGTAGTAAAAACTGTAAACCAGCCAATTTCTGTTCCAGATGTATCTTCTTTTGTAGCTTTCAGTTCCGCTGTTCCGGTTTTTCCTGCTAATCTAATGTCTTCCCGGCATGCTCCATAACCAGTTCCTTCCGGGTTATTCACTACACCCTCTAACCCCTCCATAACCTCCGAAACAATTTGTGGTGAAAAAGCATCTTTTATCCAGATTTCACTGGAAGTGCTTCCACCATCCGCGTGAAGATATGGCTTTATCATATTTCCATCATTTAGAAAAGCCGTATAAATGCTTGCAAGATGCAAAGGATTTACCAGAATCTGTCCCTGTCCATACCCACTGTCAGCAAGCTGGATTTCTGTTTCTATCTTGTCCATATTAGAATATTGGGACTCTGACATTTTAATATCAAATGGAAGTTCCTGATTAAATCCTATTTGATTTAGAGATTGCATCAGTTGATCCGCACCGATTTTTAATGCTGCTTTTGCAAAATAAATATTATCTGAATAAATAAGCGCATTTTTCAAGATCACAGGTGCATAATCATGAAGTGTAGTCACTGTATAATCTCCCCACGAGGAATCTTTCTGCCATGCCAGACCCTCATTTCCAAAATCGTCATTTGCAGTAAATGCCCCCACTTTTAATCCAATTGCAGCAATTACAGGTTTAAAAGTTGAGCCTGGACACCATGTCTGGCGAAAGCGGTTGTATAAAGGCCTGTCTTCATTTTCATTTAATGCACTCCACTGGCTATTGTCCATTCCACGTACAAAATCATTATTATCATAAGATGGCGTACTTACCAACGCCAGTACTTCCCCTGTATAAGGATTCAAGGCTACAGAACATCCTCTGTCTTCTTTAAATTGTTCATAAAGAGTACTTTGAAGATCGCCATCAATCGTAGTATGGATATCTTCTCCATCTTTTTTAGGCTCATATGCAATGACACTTTTTTTATTTCCATTTGCATCTACAATACAGATCTCACACCCATCTGTCCCTTTTAGTTCTTTTTCATAAAGCGTTTCCAGTCCCGTCTTTCCAATCACACTGTTTGTACGATACCCTTCCCCTTTATGTTCCTGCAAATCCTCGGCTGTAACCGCCTGTACATACCCTACCAGATGAGAGGCAGCTTCTTTTAGATAATAAGTTCGTACTTTTACATCAGATAACATAATACCTGGAATCTTCAATAATGTGTCCTGCTTTTCTTTTTCTTCCAGAACAGTTTCATCCGGATTCACTGTCAGAAGATCGACCTCTTGTATTTTAGGAATTGTTGCTACTGGTACAAAAGAATCTGCTTTTACCCAATCGGCTTTTAACTTATCCTCAATTTCGTCTGCTCCAATTCCAAGATACTCTGCCAGTTTTTTTATTGTATCTTCCCTGTTCTCCATTCTGCCCGGAACAATTCCTACCGAAGATGCAGTTCCCTCTCCAGCCAGCTGGCGACCATTTCTGTCTAAAATATTTCCTCTTTTTGCCTCTTCTAACGTTACCTGAACTTTATCCGTTGCAGATAACTCTGGAAAAATCAACTGATCCTGCCAGATTAAATGATATCCTGTCCAGTTATGTGAAAATACCGCATTGTTGGTAAATTCTACATTTCCTGCAGCAGTCTGCATATTTGTTGTATAGGAAACTGCCGCATTTCCGTTTTCTTTTCTTTTTGCTGTAATATCGGTTATGGACAGATCAGACATCTCAATGCCTTCATATATTTTAGAATTTCGTTCTATAAATTCTTCCTTACTGTTCATGCTGCTTTTTTTCTGATCCAGCATGGCATACATTTGCTCATATTCCCCTTTTTCAATATATTTCATATATTCCATTAGTCTTTTTTCAGGAACATTACGATTCATTATTGTTACAATACCGATTCCACCACCAATCAATATACCGCTAAATAAAACTATTTTTGTGATAATCTTCGTGTGTTTTTTTCTTTTCTTTTTTCTCATATAGTTTTATTTCTCCTTTTTTCATATTTTCTTAAATATTACACTTGTAATATTTAAACGTCAAGCTTTTTCTTAGGTTTATATATGTAAACAAAAGAAAAGATTTGGATAAAAAAGAAAGGGCATCTCAAAGCTTCTTTGATAAAGAACTATACGACACCCTGAGGTAATGGTTTCTCCGGATGTTTCCCAAACGCTATAATCACTCTCCAGAAGAACCAAAAACGATTTTTAATTTTCTCTCAGAAAAAAAGAACTACTCTAAATCTGCTGATCTTTGAAATAACCCTGCTCGTTTCTTATAATCACAAACATATTCAGGCAACACATTCTTTGCTGGCAGATTATTATAGCGGAAAACGCAACAAATCCCTTTATTAACTTTTGTTCCATATATTTCCTGTACCAATCCTATTGTTTCATCATCTGAACAAAAGCTCTTCGGAATCTCCCTACAATCCCTGATAATAACGCAAATCTGTTTACTATGTCTTCTCTGTTAGTATACAAGCCAGCTAATCTCTTTATTATAGTATCTAAATACTTCTTCCCAATTCCACTACTCAAAATTTCTTCAGTCACTATTTCTGCAGATGTGTTTTTATATCAGCCAGAGTTCCCCTGGCTGAATTCTTCCAATATATACCTGTTAACACTTCTCAATGCTGACACTTTTTCCTTCGCTTCTCATCTTTCACCTGCTATACTGCACTCTGGCTTGAATTCATTCCCCCTCTTCCAGTTCCGATTTATAATCTTCCAAGTCCATAAGAAAAGTCTCATAGCCTTCATCACTCATGCATAACAGCTTTCTTAGGGTATTGCAGACAAGCCCAATCATATCCGCATCCCCTTTTAGAAATGGAATGATATGGTCGATTGCTTCCATCGTGTCATTTCTGTTCCCTTTATCAAACATTGCGGTTACTAAACATTCGTCTGTATCAAAGTTCATTGCCAGATCCATCATAATTCTACATCCCCCTTCTTATGTGCTTTGGATTTTTCTGCTTCTTTATTTTTCTGTTCCTGTGCTTTTGCCCTTGCCTGAAACTCTTTCAACGACTGCAGTACAGATTTTTTCAATTCCCCTCTTTCGCCCTTTGCCGGCTCTTTCTTTTGTGTCTGGTTCTCTTCCACTGATACGGATTCTTTCTTGACTGGTGCTTCTGAAACTTCCTGTTTCACTTCCACAGTCTGTTCTGCTTCCTGCACTTTTCCATGTTTCTCATTCAGATACTTTTCCATGTCATTGATTGCTTTCTGTACCAATGGGCTTTCCTTATAATGTGGAATCATATCAATCAGATCCCTGTCTATCCTGTCTCCACTCATGAGTCCGTATTCCCCGGAATAATCCTCATCCCCGTCCTGCAGATCAAAACCAATCCCTTTGATTCCATGCAGGCGTTCTGCCGGAATACTTTCATAGATTTTGATTGCTTCTTCCAGAGTAAGATTATTATGGTACTCACCCATGACCGGGAACTCCATGCACTCTGCTACATAGAAACTGATCGTAGCTTCTGGCTGTTCCTGTTCTGATTGTCTGGTAAAGATAGAAAAGGTTTCTGCATTTTCTAAACGGGAGAGCAGTGACCGGGCAGTTATCACATCACTGTCTATATCAGATTCTTCCGATACTTCAACCAACCAGTCCTTTAAACACCCTATTTTCTTATTCAGAATGTCCTCTGTGATTTTCTCCACCTGTTCTTCCCTGTTCTCTACGGTATCTTTATATTCGTAAGTGTCATATTCATAGCTGAAATTATCTAAATCAGCCGCCAGCTTTTCGATTTCCTTCTGATCAAGATAAGCTTCGGACTCTTTCATATATTCTGCCAGAGTGATTCTTTCTTCTGCGATAGGATTGATGTCCACCTTAATACCTGCCATTGCGATGCCATGAGCATTTAATTCATTGAAGAAACTATCCTCCCGGATATTACCACGATAAGAAAGCACCACATCAAGGTCAGAATCATCTCTGTAAAGTTCCTCTCTGCTTCTGGAACCATGCACTCTTGCAGCAAGCAGCTCTACTTCATTTTCCAGTCCCATCTCTTCCAGAATACCCTGTGCGTGATACAAGACACCACGTTCCACTTCTGCCCTGCTAAGACCATTTAATGCTACTTCATCTCTTCCAATCTCAGAAGTCGCACGAAGCTCACCTGCCTGTAATAGATCCTTTGAATGTTGGATGGTCATTGCCTCAAATTCTTTATAGTCCACTTTGACACATTCCATATCATCCATTCTTTCACTTTTTAAGATTTCATAAGTAGCTTTCTGAACAGATACTTTGGGATCGTCATAATCATTGGAATGGATTTCGTGCAGGTCAGAATCATAAAAAATATAAAAATAGCCTTCTTCCGTTGCCTGTACGGTCAGGTACCCTTTGCTCTTGGTAAACTGCATTGCAATTCCCTCACAGGTATCCACTGCTTTTTCCCGGTCATAATCCTCAAAAATACTTGGTGGACAATTCTTTAATAACTGTGCCAGCTGCATCTGTCGTTCGCCTGCTTCTTCCACTTCTGCCATCAAGTCCTCATAATCAACGGGAATTGCATTTTCCAGGGACATATCTTCATCTTCCAAAATATCTTCCATTGCCTGCCGCATAGAAACATCAGGATTATCATAGGCACCGCCGTCGATCTCATCATAATCCAAAGCATAAAAGGTATAATCATAGCCTTCCTCTGTTCTCTGGATTGCAAAATACCTATCGTCAATCTTATATGCCAGTTCATCCGATTCCAGTTCCGGCATAAGTCCCTCTACAGAAATCCCTTTCTCCTGCAGATATTCTGAAATAGCTTCCAATGCTCCTGCATCATACCCATTCCAGAGATCTTCGGCTACAAGCTGACCATGTTCCGATACGATAATCCCTGCCACATCTGAACCATACTCATCATGTTCCATGAAGAAGAACTTCTCCCCTGCATACTCTCTTTCATCCACCGTATGCCAGGTTCCCGCATGTCCATCTGCTTCAAATCCTCTCGTATCTGCTGTAATGGTGACTTCCGCTTCATCTAATGCCTGTTCAATCTTCTGCATCCGGATCTCTGCTCTTGCCATATCAATAAATCCATCTAACACCGCTGGGTGGCTTTCTATCACATAATCCTGATTCAGATTCTTTCCCTGATTGATATTTTCCGGAATCTCGATATGTTCTGCCCAGTCTTTGTTCTGTCTGGAAAATCTACCGTCATAAGAAAGTTCCCGGAGTGTATTTGCCATAACAAACGTCATACGCTCTTCTCCAAACTGCTCCAGCACTTGCCTTGCGGCATCTTCCTCTAAATGCAGCCCGTCAAATTTTAATGCGATCGCTTCCTCGATTGCTTTCTTACAATCAATGTTTAACTTTCTGGAATCCAGATAGGCATCTACATCCCGTTCTTTCATTGCCTGAGCAAGTGTTCCTTTATAAACTGGGGGATAGGCTCTGGTATGATTATTGTTCAGCACCTCCATTCTCTGCTGTACAAAGTCCGGAAGTTCCTCAAAGCCGAAAGAATCCACATAATAAGCCTTTGTCTCTGCCGTTCGGTTTATGACAATAACATCACTTACCGATAAGGAATGTCCATGAAAATCGTTTGGGCGGTTGATATTAAATCTCTCAAAAAATATCCTCCAATGTGATTGTTGGTGTCCATGGAGCCGCATACACCATCCTGTAGTCTTTTCCATCAATGGTATAGCCTAATTTTTGAGCCGATTCAAAACCCATAAACTGATAAGTATGCTCTCCACCCGTATCCATCTGATAGATTGCAAAACGACCACTTTCTCCATGAAAAAGCAAAGTTTCATCAATCTTTTCCGCACTGTCCTGTTCCAGTTTTTCTTGTCTGGTGGCAGATGCTTCTTTTTCTTCATATTGCATGGTATTTTCTCTTTCCAGCTCATGCATCTGCTCCTCAATGTTCCCAATGATCTCTGCAGATGTTTTTCGGATGGTATCCATAGATGCTTTCAACGCCTTCATATCCCTGCTCTCGCACCAGCTGGCGATATAGGTAAACGAATATTCTGAAGTATCCAGACCAAAATGGTTGCAGACTATGTAAGCGATACTTTCTGCTTCCACTTCCTTTGTTGTCTGGTCTTTTAAGACGCCTTCCGCATCCATTACTTCCCGGTCATGCAGCAATGCGTGGCTCACTTCATGGACTCCGGTTTTCATCGTCTGGACATTACTCATATCTTCCTTTATCGCAATATATTTTTCTGTCTGGTGATAATAGCCTTTTGCTTCCCCTTCCACATTCATCATGCGGATCGGTACAGGAGAAATATTCTGCAATGCCTGCATGAACGTATCATAAAACTGTACACTTCCGGTAAGCTCCGGCACCTCCAGTTCTGCGATCGGTTCTCCCTCTGTCTGGCTGACATCAAACACTGTCGTTATGCGGAATCTCGGTATCACCATCTCCACAATCTCTGTTTCCGGCTGTCCATCATCCCCGATCACAGGCTCTTTTGTTACCGGGTCGATCTTTTCAATCTCCTGTTTCTCCCGGATCGGTGCTGGTGCAATGATCTGGATTCCTTTCTCTCCACGTTTTACATGGCGGTTAAACTTCTTCTGCCACGCCTGATACCCTGCCACCAGAGTAGCCTCCGGTTTCTGCATGGTGATCAGAAGGGTGTTATTAAAACTGTAATTATGAAACTTTGACATGGTATTCAGATATTCTGTATATCTCTCCGAAGTAAAGATTTCTTTTACTCCCTGCTCCAGCCGTTCCGATATTTCTTTTAACTGTTTTTCTATATTATTTGCCATAAACAAACCCTCCATTTTATGTCCCCGCCAGAGAAAACTCTGACGGGAAATCTTTTATAACTCCTGTTCGTGTTTTTTCTTTGCAGTTTTCTGTACAGGTGGCTGTTCCGCCGTATTCTGCTGTGCCTTCTCCTGCTTTAAGCGTTCCAGAATAGATGGCTTATGGATTCTGTCTGCTGTTTCCGGAAGTTCTTTTTCTTCTACAGCATCCCTGCTATCTGTGCTGCTTCCTTCTCTGCCAATATCCTCATCTGCCATAATCGTCTCATTGCCCTTTTCATCCATGTTCAGCAACGCATTTAACTCGGATAACCGTTCCATCTTTTCATTCAGCTCTGCTTCTTTCGGGAATGGTTTCTTTACCTCTTCCTGTGCAGTCGCAAGCTGCTGTTGTACGGTTTCCAGTTTCTGTTCGCTTTCCGTCAGCTTCCTGTCAATGGAAGAAAGGGTGTTATGGATACGCTGCATATTTCCTACCGGGTCTTTTCCGATCTCCAGTTTATAAGAGCATTTTCCTTTGACCGTCAGCTCAAACGCATTGGAGAACATATTGTAGGAAGCAGATAACGTAAACCCATGATATTCCCCGACCTTTCCGCCGGTGCTAACGGTTTTTAGTCCTGCACAGGCAGCAATCAATGCCTCGCCTGCTTCTTTCTTATCTTCATAAAGGACATTTCCTACTGTCATGGCAAATGTGTCATTATCCTGTAAATCCACGCTTTTTACTACCTGCGAATCCACCTGCATCCCGGCAATCCACTCTTTCAATGCACTGATCTGTACCGGGAAATTCTTTGCAATATCGGATTCCAGACGGTAAATCTGACTGGTATGGTTTGCCTTTAAGAGTTTCAGCTTACTTACCTGCACATCCAGATCCATTTTTTCCTTAATGTACGGATTGCCTGTAGCAAGTGCCTTGATCTCTGCATAGGACAGTGCCGTATCATCCACATCTTCACAAGCCCTGACCGGGGATTTACTGGTCATGATCTGACTGATGAACTTCTGCTTATTCTCCAAAATCTGCCACATATACGCATCAAAAGTGTTCTCCGTCACATACCGGAATATCTTTACTTTGTCATTCTGGTTTCCCTGTCTTAAAATACGTCCTTCCTGCTGTTCCAGATCAGTCGGTCATTTTTTGCGGACAGTTCATACATGCTATCCTTTTCTGTTCTCTGCTCCTGCGTTTGCTCTCGTTTGATTTCTCCCTCCGTATCTTCTTGGCACAAGCAGGACAATACCTTGATGCACCAGAGCCCGGGACATATTCAACGCCGCACACCGTACAATTTTTAGCGGGCATTGCTGCCCACCGTTTTGTAGGTATGATATGTAATTCATCGACAAAGCCGATGAATTTATAGTAAATCTTGATTTCCTGCTTCACTGTTCCGTCTGCCATCTTCTCACGCTCCGAAACAAGTATCTTGTCTATGAGTGCGTTTATAACTGTTGCATCCAGTTCTTTTAAGCCTTGATAATTTCGGATAAGGGCGAGGAAGTCACGGATTCCCCGTGATTTCTCGTAGCTTTCATTAAGAGTTTCCGTCACCTCTTTCAGCCTTGCTTCAATTTCAAGCTGCTCTTTCTGGTATTTCCCCGACATCATCTCAAAATTCCGCTCGGTAATACGCTCCATGACCTTATCCTCGTAGAGAGAGGAAAACAGCCTGTCCAGTTCCGCAAGGCGTTTGTTCAGCTTCTTACGTTCTTTCTCTAATGCTTTCGCCCTGCTCTGGTCTGTTTCCGTGAGCCGCTTTTCTATGGCCCTGACCGCCTTTTCATCATTCACTGCCATATCCGCAAAACAGTTGATGTCGGCAAGAACGGCATTGAATAAATCCCTTGCTTCTATATTGTGGGCACTACACTCGCTTCTTCCGTTTCTTGCATAATTATTACATGAATACTGTACACAGTCGATAATCTCTGGGCGTTTCCTCCTGTGTACGTTCATTGCCCGCAGAGCACATCCGCAGTCCACACACTTGATAACGCCTGCAAAAATATTTACAAATCCTCCCTTGTTCTGTGGAAGCCTACGACTTGTAATAAGCTGTTGGACAATATCAAATTCCTCCTGCGTGACTATTCCCTCATGGGTATTGGGTATCACTTCCCATTCTTCGGGCAGCTTAGAGGGGCGTTTCTTGCTTTTCATATTGGCGGCAATCCGTTTGTAGCCTACAAGATTTCCCGCATATATCGGGCTTCTTAAAATGCTCCTCACGCTGTTCCCACTCCAAATATAGCGTTTGTCCTCGTTCCCCTCAAAATGACGTTCAAAGCCTGTTTCGCCACGCTCCGCCGCATAAGCGGCAGGGCGTAGGATATGCTGTTTATTAAGATGTCTGCAAATTTTGGCAACTCCATTCCCTTTTAATGCAAGGTCGAATATCTCTTTTACAACATGTGCCACTTTATCATCTATCAGCAGATGGTTGTGGTCGGCAGGGTCTTTGATATAGCCATAAGGGGCGGTAGTTCCCATGAATTTCCCCTGTTGAAACCTCGCCCGATATGCCGATTTTATCTTAACAGATATGTCAGCGGCATACATTTCGTTTAAAATGTTGCGGAAAGGCGTGATGTCCATAGCAGATTTATTCAAGGTATCTACGCCGTCATTGACCGCTATATACCTCACGTTATGCTCTGGGAAGAAAACTTCCAGATATAACCCACAATCAAGATAGTTTCTCCCCAGACGGGATAAATCTTTCGTAATCACGCAGTTTATCAGACCGCTTTCAATGTCTTTTATCATATTCTGGAAACTTGGTCTTTGGAAATTTGTACCAGAATAACCATCGTCCACATACGTTTTTGCTATGTGCCATCCCTGCTTTTTCACATAATCCGTGAGGATGGATTTCTGTGTCGCAATGCTCGCACTCTCGTTATCCGTACCATCGTCTTTAGATAAGCGGCAATAAATGCCGACTAAATAGATTTTCTTTTCTTCTTTGATTCCTGCCATACTGTAAAACCTCCGTATCTGTCCTATCTGTTTTCATGTCCCATTGCGTACATTCTAAGCGGACAGCCCCTCATTGTCGAAGGTGTCGCCCTCGGCAATCTTCTTCCGAATATCCTCGGAGATAATCGGGACAAACGCTTCTGTAACGGTCTGTGTGCCGACATATTCACGGCTGATTATCATCTGCACTGGTGCTTTTGGCACGATACGCTTTCTCTTTTTATCTGCTTTCTTATCCTCGCCCATACTTAAATCTTCCTTTCCAGACAGGGCAGGGAAGAGTTTGGAAATGTCCCCGCCCTGCCAATCAGATACCATTAATCCTCGCTGTTTAATTCTTTCTGTAATGCTTTAAGGAGTGCCGCCGCTTCATCAGCGTTCAGCGTGATTCCCTTGCCGCACTTTTCACGGTTCGGGGAAAAGCTGCGGATGTCATACTTCGGCTCTTTCCCATTCCATGAAATGAGATTGATTTCCTTTGTGTAGCCACTGTCGCCCGTAGACAATACTGCGATTTCCTTTACGATTTCATACTGGATTTCTCTCATTCTCCATACCTCAACTCTCTGTATTTACTTCCCGAAAAAAGAAGATTAGCGGCTGTCACGGTTGCGTTTCCTCTGCAACTCACGCTCCAAAAGTTTGATGATGGTTTCCTCCATCTGCTTCGGCGTTGTGTTCTTCGGAAAGTATTTTTTCAGCTTGCTTGTGTTGATTTTCAAGGTTTCTTTCTGGTTGCCCTTTTCCTCCGTCATAATCGCAAATATCGTATCCATGTCAAGCCGCCCGCTCTGGCTTAACTGTTTCATCCGCTGTGCCTGTGAGAGTGAGGGCGTTGCTTCTTCGCTCTCCATCGTGGCAAAGAGGTTTTCCTGCTCGTCTTTCTTCAAGAAGGACAGTTCCACCGCAGGCGTGAGGGCGATTTTCCCCTCGTCCACCATCTGCAAAATCGGCGGTATCAGTTCCGTCAGGCGGATAAAACGCTGCACGGTCATCCTGCCCACGCCGAAGCCCTGTGCCACCTTGTCGTCCGTCCGCAACTTCGTCACAACTTGTGACGAGGTTAAGTCTGTGCGGAAACCCTGCCGCTTCATGGCTTCGGATTTCATCTTGTAAGCAAACGCCCGCTCCGATGGCAGGATATTCTCACGCTGCAAATTGCTGTCTACAAGGGTGATGATGGCTCGGTCACGGTCTAAGGGCAGGACAAACGCAGGCACGGTATTTATCCCTGCAAGTTCAGAAGCACGGACACGCCGCTGTCCTGCAATCACTTCATAACCGTCCCCGTCCTCTTTCGGGCGTGTGATTATCGGCGTGACAATGCCAAATTCCTTGATGCTTTCCGCTAACTCTGACAGTGTTTCATCTTCTGCCACATGAAACGGATTGTCGGGGAACGGGTACAAGTCTTTGGTCTTTAACACCTTAAAATCCTGTTTCTTCATTCACATATCTACCTTTCTTTCGCTCTGCTTCTATGATTTTTCTGCAATTCTTCCAACACTTCGGGCGGTATTTTTGACAGCAGCCGCCCCATCTGCTCGTTGGTTCTCTGCAATTCAAATATCTTCTGATTCGCTTTCTGCACCTTTAGTTCCTGCTCGTACTTTTCATCACGCATACGCCCCGCATAGTCTGATTCCTGCCCAATTCTCTCTTTCAAACTGTCGATATACGCCTGCTGTTTCCCGATTTCCTTAGAGAATTTCTCCACGTCTGGCAGCCATGCAGAGAGTAAATCTAACGCTTTATCCCTTTTCTTCCCTGCGTTAAAGGCGTTGATGTCGGATAGGGCAGACACGATTTCTTCATACTGTTTATCAAGCCTGCCGCCTAATTTATAGAGCCATGTGGGGACGTGTTTCCGCTTGGTTTCCATTGAGGACTGCCCCCGTTCAAGCTGATTCCACCGTGAGGACATCCGCTCATGGTAGGCGGTCTGCCACTCGGATAATGATTTCTGGTTGCCTAAGATAGCTTTCGCTGACAGCTTATTGTCTGGCGTAATCGGCACAAAGCAGAGGTGCATATGGGGCGTTCTCTCGTCCATATGGACGACAGCGGAGAGGATATTCTGCTTTCCAACACGCTCCGAAATGAAGTCAAGAGCCGTCTGGAAATACGCTTTTTGTTCTTCGGGCGGTAACTGGTTCATAAATTCTGGTGAAGCTGTGATGAGCGTTTCCACCATCATCACGCTGTCTTTCCTTGTCCTGCACCCCGCTTCGGCTACCATGCGGTTAATCTCTTTCTTGTAGGTGTACTTTGGTGGTGCTATGAGATGGTAATTGTTTTTAGAGCGTTCCATATCTATATCTGGGTTGCTTTTGTAGGCTTCTTTCTTCCGCTCGTTGTGGCGTTCACAAGCCGCAACGCCGCCCGCTTTTCGTTTCTGGAAACGCAGGATTGCATAAGGCATAGGCGGATTCCTCCTTTCTTTCGGCGGGTGACCGTCCTTTGGGGTGACAGCGGTGACGGTGGTGACAGCAGTTTTGGGATACCCCCTGCCGACTGCCGCAACTGTCACCCTCACCCCCTGCATGACGGTCATGTCGATGATGACGGTGTTTTTGGGATACCCCCCTCGCAAGAGCCGTCACCGTCATGCCGCCATTCTTTTATCCGAAGCCGTAAGGCGTAGGATAGCAGGGCACAGCCCTGCCTTAAGGGAGTCCAGAGGGAACGTCTGGCACACGACTTTGCAGGGCAAAGTGTAGTGTGTTACACCCTGTAAACGCAGTCGGAAAAATCGGAATGATTTTTCTGACCGCAGGGGTGGTTTTACACGACCGAAAAGGGCGAGTAAATCTCACGCCTGCATTTTGCGTTTACGGGGTGTTCTCCCGTAGGGATGACAGCGGCAGGGTATCCTAAAATCACTGTCACCACCGTCACTGCTGTCACCCGCAGGGCAGAGCCGCCAGCTTTACATGGCTTTAAGCGTCAATGACAGTAACAGGGGGGTATCCTAATATCGCTGTCACCACCATCACCGCTGTCACCCGCCCTCCTTGCAAGGGCAATCCGCCTGCCGTCTTTCCTGCGGCTGTACTGGTAGCAGATACGGTTCTCGCTTAAAAATGTGGTGCGGTATTCATTCAGCCATTTCGTAATCACCGTGGGTATGGTTTCCGTTTCCCCCATAGCGGCTAACAGTTCCGTTGCCGTGCCTATCCATTCTTCCTTATCCCTCATAAAATCCACCAACCGAAAAAGGACATCTGGTATCGTTTCTTTCGCAAGCTGCTCCTGCGTTTTCCGCTCCACAAGCTCCCAACGGCAATCACGGAAACGCAGCGTGTATTCCTGATAAGGCGTGTCCCTGCCCGTCACATACAGCTTGGCGGTGTCAGACGCACGTTTCTCCTTTTCCAGAACAAAGGTAGCGTCCGCACTCCCCGTTAATCCTGTCGTCCCAGACACCTTGTTGAACACGTCGCTGTCATTCTGCTTTCGGATGTGGTGTACGACAATGACCGCCAGAGAGTGCCTGTCGGCAAAGTCTTTGATGAGGGAGATGTCCCCATAGTCGCTTGCATAGGCATTGTCTTTTGAAGCTGTACGGACTTTCTGCAAGGTATCAATGACAATGAGCCTGCTGTCTGGGTAATCTTTCAGATAATCTTCAAGCTGCACGATAAGACCGTCTGACAGCTTGCAGCTTGCCACGGCAAAGTGGAGCCGCCCGCTTGCTTCGTCCGTCAAACGAAATAACCTGTCCTGTATGCGGCAGAACGTGTCCTCAAGGCAGAGGTAAAGCACATCGCCCTCCATTGTCGGCATATCCCATAAAGGGATTCCCTGCGACACGCATAAGCATAGCTTCAGCATGAGCCAGCTTTTGCCTATCTTCTGTGAGCCGCAGAACAGCGATAAGCCTGTCGGGATAAGGCTGTCCACCACAAAGGATGGTTTCTCAAGCGGTTCATAAAGGAGCGTTTCGGCGTTGACTGTCTGTAACTTCTGCATGGCTTTCCTCCTTTCGGGCGGTGTCTTTGTTTTCGTTGCACATAGGCGTTGACCTCCTTAAAAATAGATTTACTCCCACGGAAAAAAGTGAGAGTATGTAATGCCGCCAATCCCACACAAATAAAAAACAGATTTCTTTTTCGGGCGGTGTCGGTCACGGTTGGAGATATTTCTTCAATTTCCGCCTTTACTTTCTCCTTTGCAATCGCAACAGATTTCTGTATTGCCGAAGCGGTGCAATGCTCCATAGCGGCGATTTGGTAAAAATTGAACTCATACTCGTAGTAGAGCAGGAAACGCCGCCTTTGTATCTCTGGAAGGCTCCCAACCGCCTTATAGAGCGTTTCATTCCGTTCTTCCTCAACCATGCGTTCATCAAGGCTCTTAGGCACACGCAACGCCCGTCTGTAAAGGGTTTCGTCCCATACCTCGTTAAACTCCCTGTGCCGCTCGTCCCATTAGAAAAGATTCCTGTTCCTGCGCTCCATCTGCCGAAACTCCATAAAGAACTGTTCCGACACTTCCAACTCGTGGGATTTGCCCTGCCCGTCCTTAAAGCTGATAAAATACCTTGTGCCGCTTTCCGTGGATTCCTCCCGAAGCGTGTATGCCTTAACCCTGTATGCCATCCTGTTGTCCTCCTGCAAAAAATGAGTGAGGGGATTTCCATCCCTCACCCAGTAGCCCGCAGGATGGCAGGCTGTTTTAGAAGCTATAAAATTTTCCGCAGCTTCTTCCGCAGATGGTCTAACCTCGCATAGATGGCACCAGTCGTCAAATGCACAAGCGGGGCAATCTCCTTTGTGGAATACCCCTGCATTTTCAGCAGGACGATTTTCAAGGTACGCCCGTCCACCGTGACTAATACTTGATAGAGATTTTCGCTCTCAATCTCTTCCAGTAACTCCGCAACCGTACCCACTTCCGCCTGCCGCTCCCTGCCTGCCATGTCCTCAAGATATTCCGCAACGTCATTCGTCCATCGGTAAAACCGCCTGTTGGAATTGAAGTCTGCCCTGTCCGCCATGCGTATCTGCTCAATGGTCGCTTCATCAACGCCGCACTCACGCAGCAGCTTTTCCTCCGCTTCTTTCCAGATACGCCATTTCCTGTCCTCCCGTCCGTGGTTGTATGCCATTCTTACTTCCTCCAATCAGAATTGATTGAGAGGGCAGAGAAAAGCCCCCTCATCTTCCCAAAGGAAAAAACAAGGGGGCTGAACGCCTTAAATTTTAATTTTCTATTATCTTTCTTAGTTTTATTAGGATTCTGGCTTTGCGTTTGTTTACAACGCTCTGGGTTATGCCCAACCTCGCCCCGACTTCACGCTCGGAAAGTCCGTCAAAAAAGATTGCCTGTATCAGCTCCTGTTCACTATCCGACAGCAAAGGCAGGGCGGCTTTCAGCCTGTCCACCATGACCGCATTGACAACGGTTTCTGCAATGTCCACCGCTTCATCAGTGATAAAGTCCAGAGGATTCCCCTCGCTGTCCGTAAATCCGTCGAGAGATAGCAGTCTATTCTTTGTATCTAATTTTTGCAGATAACGCCACCGTTCCTTGTCACGGTAGAAGTCTGTGTATTGCTCCCTCACGACTTCAAGCAGACAGCCTTGAATGGGGATAAACAGCTTGTCCATATAGGTCTGGTCGGATTCCCTGCAACGGCAGAACTCCGTGTAGGATAATTCCACATAGCCGCCACTTTCTCTGATATATACCTTTCTTGGTGCATATTTCACCATAAATACCTCCCATCTGAATTTTTGAAATGTAAAAAATCCAGATGGAGAGGCGGAGAACGACACCGCATATCAGAAACAGCCCTACGGCACTTTCCAACAAAAATCGACAAAAGAAAAACCGCAAAGGCTCTGTGACCTTTACGGTTATAGGAAATAGTAATTCTATTGTATGGAGATTGTACTTCTACTTTCAAGGTGAGAAGTACCGTTGCACTGGCAGAAATTTTTTTAACTGGTTTCCTGCCGTTCTCTGATATGCTATGTATTGATAAATTTTGCTTCGTATGAGCAGATAGATAACTGCCCGAAAAAAGGACATAAAAAAATCCCTCCAAATTTAAAAACAAATTCAGAGGGTAATTTAGGGTATAACAAAATAACCCACCCGAATATCGTTTTTTTTATTTGGTGAGTTTGTTCTTTCAAATACGAAACAAAAAGAGCCGATGATTCGTGAATTGTTCCACAATTTCATCGGCTCTGCGTCTTAAGCGTCTGGCTCTTTGATGACAGTTATCTTCAAGTTGTCAACTTTAATCAATCTTTCTTGTCTGCATTTTGGACAATAAAGGGGATAATTCTCCAAAACAGTGTCCTTCCTAATTTTATTACGGGTTTTGCTCCCACAAACAGGACACAATATCCATTCGCATTTCATCATAATTAGTCTCTAATCCTTTCAAATCTCATTTTATATGACTTTTGCAAGCTGTTAAGCTAACTTGTGGAACATATGCCGAACCTTATCTATACGGCTATTCGGGCGGCGGGGTTGGCAAATAAATTTACCAATAGCTGGCTGGTATCCTTTTAACTCTGTCAAGCAGACTCCCTGCCCATTTGTGAAATAAGTTAAATCGTTCCTGTATTCTTGAATACATCTAGCAGGGATTTCTCCTTTCAGAATGACCTCGTCATTCTTTATCTGAGTACTTACAATATCTGCACAATACCTTGGAGCATCATGATACGCCCGTGAGAGATATTCCTGCGGTGCATAAATTTCAAAGTGGAGATATGGCTCTAATAGTTCTGTCCCTGCTTTTTTTAAAGCCTGCTCCAATACGATAGGGGAAAGCAGCCGAAAGTCTGCGGGGGTACTTACAGGACTATAATACAATCCATATTCAAAACAGATTTTACAGTCTGTCACTTTCCATCCATACAGCCCCTGCTCGCAGCCATAAAGAACCCCCTCCATAACCGCATTTTGGAACGATTGATTTAAATATCCAAGTGAAACTCTGCTTTCATACTGCACTCCGCTTCCAATAGGGAGCGGCTCTATGGACAACCCGACAGAAGCCCAGAAAGGATTTGGCGGGACTTCTATGTGGATGGTATATTCTGCTTTTCTAAGCGGTCTTTCCATATATATAACAGTAGGCTCTTTTATTTCTGCCTCCACATGATATTTTTCCTCAAGGATGGCACAAATGACTTCCATCTGCACATTCCCCAAAAAAGAAAGTATAATCTCATGCGTTGTAGTATCCACATAATATTTTAAAAGAGGGTCGCCATCTGAAATTTCTGTAAGTGCCCCAAGCAATATTTCCCGCTGTTCAGATTTCTTTACTGCAATCGTTGTTTGGAGCATAGGGAGAGGATTTTCAATAAATTTTCTCTGCGGCAACAGTATTTCGTTCCCCAAAATACTGTTTAGCTGCAAAACATCATTTGGTAAAATTACAATATCACCAGAGCAGGCTGTATCGGATGAATATAATTCACCGTTTGTCGGAACACACATCTCTGTGATTTTTATTTTCTCTTTTTCAGATATTCTAATAACATCCCTCAAATGCAATGTTCCGCTATATATACGCACATAAACAAAACGCCGCCTTTTCTCTGAATATTCAATCTTAAAAACCTGCCCGCATAGTTCAGATTGACCTTCAGGCGTTGATGAATAAAATTTACTGGCAATTACTTCTATAAGCTGCCGAATCCCCAGATTGTTTTTAGCGCTTCCGTGATAAACGGGAAATAACGTTCCGTTTTGGAATCTCCTGTTTTCTTCCTGTTCCAGTTCTGACATTTTAAACGGTTTCCCTGACATATATTTCTCTAATAGTTCATCGTTTCCCATAATTACCGCATCCCACTGTTCCATATCGTCATTGTCCGTTACATTTATATGGGGATGCTGCCCAACCTTTTGCTTCACTATAATTTCCGAAGAAAGCTTTGCTTTCATTTCCCGATATACCATTGGCAAATCAATCCCCTCTTGGTCAATTTTATTGATGAAAAAAATTGTCGGAATCTTCATTATCTGTAGTGCATGAAACAGTATACGGGTCTGTGCCTGTATGCCATCCTTTGCAGAAACTAATAATACTGCTCCGTCTAATACGGATAAAGAACGGTATACTTCCGCCAAAAAATCCATATGGCCTGGCGTATCTATAATGTTGACTTTTACATCCTCCCACTGAAAAGATGTCACTGCTGTCTGGATAGTGATTCCCCTTTGACGCTCCAAATTCATTGTATCTGTCCTTGTTGTGCCTTCATCTACGCTCCCTAGTTCTGCAATTGCACCACTGGTATACAATAAACTTTCCGTTAATGTTGTCTTTCCTGCGTCAACGTGAGCCAGAATGCCTAAGTTAATTATTTTCATGTGATTTTCCTCCTATCAACACCCAAAAAAGGGCATAAAAATACCCAGTGATAAATACTCCTATCACTGGGTAAATAACTCCAATAGCCCCAAAACACTTATATGTTTTCGGGCATATAAAATTACATGATAAAAGTATTCTTAAACTGGGTACAAAAAACTAAGCCCCATATTAAAAGTGAAACGGGACTGCTACTTTTTGTTCCCACTATCAAATTGACAGTTTATTTAAGAATACCTTGCCGCATATTTATTAACTCCTTGTATAATACTGAATCTAATTATATTCCTTAACCCTTTATTTGTCAAGCTGACAAACTAAAGCAGAAAAAGCGGCAGGATTTCCCCCTGCCACTAATCATCTGTTTATGCAAAAATAATTTCCTTTTCCACAATCTCCCTCGCACAAGCCCTTATGTTATTGAGGCATCCTGTCCATTCTAAGGCGTTTTCTGCCTTTAGCTGTTCCGTTATGCCCTGTGCCTGTTTCATACCCTCTATGAGCCTTTCAAAGCGTTCCTGTGCCTGTCTGTTGATGTCGGCAAGGTAGGCGTTTAGCCTGCCGCTTGTAAGAAGATTGGTGTATGTAACTTTACGGTACTGTTTTAGATAATCTAAATGCCGTTGCCCCCAGATGCCTATTGCCTGTTCTTCTTCGGCGGGTACAGTTAAGCACGGTATCAAATAATCCCCTTGCCTTTCGTATTTGCCGCCCAGTTCCTCAAATAATGATTTTGCCATTGTCTGTTACCTCCACATTCTTTTTTATTTTGAATGTCCGCAAAATCCGTCCTACATCAGACGGCTTCCAGGGACAATCCAGATGGTGCAGAGCAATGAGCCTGTCCTGTACATTGGTACCAGCACCAAGTTTCGGTGTAGAACCCATTAGGATTCTCACCTGTCCGGCCCGCACCTTTGCAAACAGTTCCGCTTTCTTTGCCTCCGTGTTGTATTCATGGATAAAAGCAATCTCTTCTTTCGGGATTCCTCTGGCAGCCAGTTTGTTCCGGACATCATCATATACGTTGAACGTCCCGTCTCCTTTTGGGGTGGACAGGTCACAGAAGATCAGCTGGGTTGTCCGGTCTGTTTTTCCTTCCTCCCATACCTGGAAAGCATTTTCCACACAGGTATTGACCTTGCTTTTTTCCGCATCCGGAAGGAGTTCATTCAGAAGCCTTTGGTCTAACGCACATTTTCTTCCGTCATTGGTGATCTTGAGCATGTTGTCCACCGTTGGATTCACAAGACCGGCTCTTACTTCTTCCGCACGTTCCGAAAAGGCACTGACCATTTCCTGCTGTTCTTCACTTGGTTTTAAGACTTCATTGATAAACTCTGCTTCCGGTACAGGAAGATTCAGCATATCCGATGTCTGAATATCCGCAGCTTCCTTAAAAATAGAGATCAGCTCTGGAAGATTAAAAAAACGGGCAAACCGTGTTTTCGCACGATAGCCCGTTCCTTCCGGTGATAATTCGATTGCGGTTACTGTCTCCCCAAACGTTGCCGCCCAGGAATCAAAGTGTCCCATACCCATACGCATGAGTGTGTCATACTGGAGATAACGCATGATAGTGTAAAGCTCGGTCATACTATTTGATACAGGAGTACCTGTAGCAAAGGTGATTCCTCTGCCGCCTGTCAGTTCATCCATATACCGGCATTTCATAAACATATCCGAACTTTTCTGTGCATCCGTCTGTGAGATACCCGCCACATTCCGCATTTTTGTATACAAAAAAAGGTTCTTAAAACTATGGCTCTCATCCACAAACAGCCGGTCTACACCCAACTGCTCAAAAGTTACTACATCATCCTTTCTGGTCTGGTCATTGAGTTTCTTCATCCTCGCCTGCAGACTTTTCTTTGTTTTTTCCAACTGCTTGATGGTATAATTCTGCCCTGCCTGATGTGCCGCTTCTTCAATGGAAAACGTAATATCTGCGATCTGATCTTCCAGCATGGCAATCTGCCGTTCTCTTGAAAGAGGGATTTTCTCAAACTGCGTATGGCCGATGATCACGGCATCATAATCCCCTGTCGCAATACGGGAACAGAACCGTTTTCGGTTTGCCGGCTCAAAGTCTTTCTTCGTTGCCACCAGGATATTTGTTCCCGGATAGAGACGTTGGAAATCACTGCCCCACTGCTCGGTCAGATGGTTTGGCACAACATAAAGATTCTTTTGTGAGAGTCCCAGCCGTTTTGATTCCATACCGGCTGCGATCATCTGGAACGTCTTTCCTGCTCCTACGCAATGAGCCAGTAACGTATTATTTCCATACAGCACATGAGCCACTGCGTTTTTCTGATGCGGCATCAAGGTGATCTCCGGGTTCATGCCGACAAACTGAATATGGCTTCCATCATATTCCCGTGGACGGATGCTGTTAAATCGTTCATTATAAATTTTACAGAGATCTTCCCGTCGGTGCAGGTCTTTAAATATCCACTCCTTAAATTCCTCTTTGATCAGCTCCTGCTTCTGCTGTGCCAGCATCGTTTCCTTTCGATTTAATTCCCGGTGTTCCCCATCGGCATCCTGTACCGTGTCATAAATCTTGGTATCTCTAAGGTTTAAGGCATCTTCCAAAAGGCGGTAGGCATTGGCTCTCTGTGTTCCATATGTGGAAGTAACAAGGGCATTTCCGTAGCTGTCCACATTTTTTCCCATAACATTCCACTGTCCGGTCACTTCGGCATACTGGACTTTGACCTTGCTCCCTACATAATATCTTGGTGTATGAAATGTCTCTGCCATGAACCTTGTAATGTAATCCTCGGAGATCCAGGTTGCCCCAAGTCTTGCCTCAATCTCTGACGCATCCAGATCTTTTGGCTGTACCTGCTCCAAATACTGCACGTTCACCTGATATTCCGGATGATCTTCTGCAAACTGTTTTGCGATCTGCAGTTTCTCCCTCACATTTCCAGAAAGATATTCGTCCGATGGCTCCCATTTTTCACTGATCGGATTCTTAAAGATCACCCCTGCCAGTTCTTCGGTAAGTTCTGCTTCTGTTTTCCCGGAAAGCTGTGCCATATAGGAAAGGTCAACGCCTGCCCTCTCACCAATGGAAACCGCAAGTGCTTCACTGGCAGTATCCACGGAAGTTACCGTTTCTGCCCTGCGGATTGTCCTTTTGGTAAAAATATCCGCTTTCCGTTTCAGTTCTCCCTTATCATCCAGAAATTCCAGAGAAGTCAAAAGACAATAGCTGCTGTCCTGGCTAAATGCCCGCTTATTGGCATTACTGCTAAGCAGACCATACTTTGCTGTAAAAGTATCATATTCTTCATTAAGTTTTTCCTGCAGCTTTGTGATCTGTTCATCGCTTCCCTCTTCCATCTGGCACTGGATCAGTTCATTCGTAATATCACGAATCTTCACCATCCCTTTGACACGTTCCGCTGTCATTGCCGGAAGCTCCATGCGGTTCATCACAGAGTTTTCCCGGTAATAAACTTCATCATCTACCACAGTAAAACTAAAATTCTTTACCTCCGGGTCTGCCGGGATAGAGACAACATCCTCCTCCAGCTCTGTATCCGAAAGTTCCAGTTCCGTGATCGTACCATGGATATTCTGGACAGCTTCTTTTAATTGTTCTTCTAAGGTAATTCCTTCTTTTGGTTTTACGGTCACTTCCTGCTTTCCATACTGGGTACTTTCTGTAATAAACTCACCAAGCACCATTTCCGGATGCTCTGCAAAATAAGCATTGACTGAATAGCCTTCCGGTGTTTCCTTTAAATTTAACCATTCCGGTTCCTCAATGGATGCCCTATCCCTTTTCTGGAAAAACAGAATATCAGAAACAACACTGGTATTGGCATTTCTCTGGAACGCATTATTCGGTAATCGGATGGCTCCAAGCAGTTCTGCCCGGTTTGCGATATACTGTCTCACTGCCGGATTCTGCTTATCCATCGTTCCACTGGAAGTTACCACTGCAACTACGCCGCCCGGACGCACCAGATCAAGGGATTTTGCAATAAAATAATCATGGATCATAAAATGATGCCGGTCATACCTACGGTCACTGACCTGATACGCTCCAAACGGAACATTGCCTATCACACAGTCGAAAAAGCTATCCGGATAACTGGTTTCCTCAAATCCCTGCACGGCAATCTTATTTTTCTGGTAAAGCTGTTTTGCAATCCTGCCTGAAACCGGGTCAAGTTCCACACCATACATATTGGTTTTGCCCATACTCTCCGGGATCAGTCCCATAAAGTTACCGACACCACAGGACGGTTCCAGAATATTTCCCTGTTTCAGTCCCATATTTTCCAGTGCTTCATACATACTTCGGATTACTATCGGGGACGTATAAAAAGCATTTAAGGTCGATGCCCTTGCTGCATTGTATTCTTCCGGTGATAAGGTATTCTTTAACTCCAGATACTCATCTGCCCAGCTGCTGTTATTTTCCTCAAATGCCTGTGGGATGCCACCCCATCCAACATATCGGGATAAGATTTCCTGTTCTTCGGGTGTTGCCAGACGTTCTTCTTTCTCCAAAGTCTGTAACAAATGGATGGCTTCCATATTTGCCTTATACTTTGCCTTCGGACCGCCTGCACCAAGGTCATTATCCTGGATACGGAAGTTGTGTGGTTCTAACACAGCTTTTTCCTGTTCCTGACTTTCCGGAATATCTTCTTCGGCAGTAACCTCTTCCTCTTCTATTTCCTCCACATCTGACATATCTACTACGGTCGGTTCTGCCACTGCCTTCGTATCCAAGAAATCAAACATGGTCATCTGGTGTCCGGATGGTTCCGCAAAAGACGGTTCTGCTTCCGGTGTCGGAAAAATCGTATAGGTTCCTTCTGCATACTGGTGGAGTTCTGAAAGAAGTTCTGTTTTCTGCTGGTAGTTTGTCCCATACGCTTCAAAATCCAATGGAAGAGCTGCCAATGCTGCATCCATCTTCTGTAACAGTTCCTCTGTCTGCTCTGGATTCTCTAATACTGCCTCCATTTCTTTTCCTGGTTTTTCCCAGAAGAAATCATCCGTAAATGGTCTGTCTATCTCTTCCGGCAGACGGTCATAAAAGCGGAGTACCTTATTTGCCATCTGCTCCCGTTCATATTCCGGCATACGAGCATAATCTTCTGCCTGCAGGAACTGGTCATTCTTGATCAGATAAGCTACTCTATTTGCAACTTTATTCCAGGATAATAAAATTGACGTATATGGATTCCCATAAGCACCTCTTGCAAGAAACAAGCCTTTTCCATCATAGTTTGCGTGTGAATCATCGGCACCAGACAGTGCATGACTGCTTCCACCGATCCCATACTGTTCCTTGATAAAACCTGTCCTCGATCTTTCATCTTCATGAAGTAGATAAAAGGAATACGTCCTAAGCCTGCCCTGCGAATACGCTCCACCTCCTGCAAGATAAGCATCAATCTCATCCTGTGTAATGAACATCGGATGTTCTTTCCAGGCAAAGCCGTCCCTAACCTGATAAGGAATCACCTCATCCGCAAACTTTTGAAACTGCTTTGAGATATTTATAGGATTATAATGATGGAAACGCATAATAGAATGATTTTCTTCATAGGCTTCTGCCAGTGCATCCAGTCTTTCATTCAGTTCCGAAAGCCACTGGGGATCCTCCAGCTTTTCTTCAAGATAATCCGTGATCTCCGGATAGATACTGCGAAGATGTGGTAAGTCCTCTTCGTCAAAAACAATCTCCGCTACTCCTTCTGCCATATCCCCTTTCATATAGGCAAGAGCCTGGGCGTGTTCTTTTACTGCATTACTTCTTGCCGCATCCAATACAGACTGCGGTGCATATTCACCCTGGTCTAAAAGCTGATGGATACGTCCGCTGACATCTTCCCATGATAAAAATGCCTTATCTAAGATATGGTCTGTAACCGTATGCCCTACTGCGATCTGCATCCCGGTTTCATCAAACCAGACTGAATATTCATTTCCATCAATCTGAAAACCTTTTCCACCTTTACGGTATTCACGCTTCACAAACTCCGTATATTCCTCCGGTGTCTGTTCACTCATGAAATTATAGATGATCCGGAGCTGGCTGGCTTTCCGGTTTCCTCCTGTCCGTAAGATCTCATCAACAACTTGCTCTGGAATCGGAATTTCTCCGGCATAAAGGGCAGCTGCCCTTTCCTCGATCTGCCGTCTTTGTTCATTTGCGGTGGGATATTCGGGCAAAGATAAAGCAGAGGCGATCTCTTCCTCTGCTTTACTCAATCCATCTTCTCTTGTATCTTCGACTAACTGTATACCAATTCCGTCAAGATGCTCTCTTCCGCTGTTGCCATCAGTACGTTCATGTGTGCTGTCCATGCCATCGGATCTGCTTCCTTGTCCGGTGCCGGATTCTTCTCCAGCAGTTTCTCCATCTGGCTGTCCATTCTCTCCTGTGCTGCTTTCTCGATCTGTTCCAGATGGCTGTTCAGCTTCCCGGTCAGGAACAGGCTCTGATAAAGGCTGTTCTTGTGTTCTTTCAGAAATGTCCTCCGCAGCATCCCGTATTTCCCGATCGTTACTTCTTCCTCTTCGACGGTCAGATTCGGAAACAGGTAATCTCCCTTGCGATGATATGTCAGTTCCATAATCGGTTCCTCCTTCATTTTCAATATTTTCTTCTTTTTTCGTTTCTGCATCCTGGTTTTTAGTTTCACGCATTAATGTGGTAAAGTTATTATAATTCCCTTCATTGGAATTTTCAACCTCTTTTCTCGCTTCTTCCAGAGAAATTTTATGTACGGTCTTTCCAATATCAATCAGAATACTCTCACTGAGCTGGCTTGCCGCATTTCCAAGGAAGGTGAGAACTGACAGATGGTTATAATCTGTAATATGCATGAAGTCCTCTTCTTCCAGAAGTTCCATCGGGTCAAGCCCGCATCGCCTGGAAAGCAGATAGTAAACACTGTCTGTTGCCAGCTGACGGAAATCACTGCGAATCGTCACCTCATCCAGATCTTCCAGATAAGTACCTTCTACAGCATATTCCAATCCGTCCAGGTATTCCTCCAGATTATCACTGACCATTTCCCTTGCGACTGCCATCAATGCATCCTGCAAAGTTGCTGTATCCTTTTCTTCCAGAGCATAGACCTCTGCCAGATGGGTGAGGATCTCTTCTCTCTGGTGTTCCTGCATCTGCCACAGATACGGGCTTCTGCCCCCGGCTACCATATGGGTATCCGAAATATCAAACACATAACGAAGTTTGGTATTCTGCCAGGTTTCATCAAACAGGGCAATTCCTCTTGCACCACGATTTACCCAGCGTAACATCTTTTCATTCCATAGTTCCAGTGATGCACAGGCTGTTGCGTCTGGACGCTGTGCATGGATCAGAAGCTGGTCTGAAAAAGAATAACGATATAACCTTGATGCTGTGTCCATATAATCCATCCAATCCCCTGGCGAACTGCTCACTGATACGGCATGTTCCTGCACCAAGTTTCGGATGTCCTGTAGTTTAGACATTTAACTTCCCTCCTATCAATAAAAAAACAGCCCACTCTTTTTTAGAATTGGCTGCATAAAATGTACTTTACTTTTCGGAGAGAAAATGCTATATTCTAATTGAAAAGAGTAACCGCCCACAAGGTGGATGCTCCTGGATTAGGTTTTAATTTACTTTGCTCTCAAAGAGAGCTGCCTATCCTGTTGGCAGACAGGGTAGGCTATTTTTTTCGCTTGTTGTCCCTATTATCCAAATAGGCAAGCAAAGCAATCAGAAACGTACCGCCTAAGAACAATAAGCTCAAGACTTCGTATGTATCCATTCGCTCCACCTCCCTTCTTCTATATCCCTTAACGGAATCTGAAAATCCAGGAGGTTTTTACCAACCCTGTACACGGTTGCTCCAGTAATATTCTAACAGGTAACTCTCCGCAAAGCAATTCCTTTTTACTTCATACGGTTTTATATTCTGTTTTTCTCTTATCCTCTGGCCAATGCAGTTTCCATTCCAGATATTCCTCTTCTGTAATTCTTCCATCGCCCAGTTTCTGCTTTTTCCCCATCCATTCCTGCAGATAAGACATTGTTTTTTTATCCCTCATTGTGATTCCAACTGTTTCACTTTCTGAATCATTTAGCAGGAACAGATGAAAAAGCCCTCTATTTTCTTCATCCATCCAGAATAAAGTTTCCATTAATTCGTCCATTGTCGCAATTCCAGGACTTAAAAAATTCCGGACATCAACTTCCAATATTTCTGCTATCCGGATAAGCGTTTCCTGCTTCGGTGTACGCTGTCCACTTTCATATTGGGCAATTCTCACATCTGCACTATTTTCTCCATATCCTAACCTGCGCCCCAGTTCTTTTTGAGTTATGGTGCGAAACATACGGATTTTTCTTATTCTTACTCCTAATTTCATTATCCTCTTTTACCTCTCATTAATAGGGTAGAGGGAGAATAATTATCTCGCCCCTCCCATTGAACTGTACGTACGGGTCTCGTATACGGCTCTACAACTTATATTCCAACTTTTGCTAAGTAATAGGATAAGGGATTGAGCAGACCAGCTCCATCTTTTATCCTATTTTCAAGTAAATCTTTACTGATAATGAAATTCACCACGTTCATTCCACTTCTTCTGTACCACCCAAGTCTTGAATTTGCAACTTTATGAATATCTTCCTGACTGAATCCGTTTCGGTTCTTCCTGTTTAGATAACTTAGGTTTCTGTAGATGGTTTTCGGCTTCTTCCATTGCTTCATGACTATCATTCTTATTTTGTGTCTTAGCCATTGTCCAAGCTCTTCCACAAATTGCTTCATCAACCCGATTCTAAAGTAATTAATCCATCCTCGCACAATCTCATTTACTCGCTTGATTGTAACCACAAGAGGTCTTGCTATTGCTTTCCCTCTCTTCAGATATTCACTCAGCTTCTTTTTAAGCTTCTTTTTCTTTTCATTGGTAGGTTTTACTTTCCACTCTCCACCGTTTTTCAGAAATGTGAATCCTAGGTATTTGCTTCGCATCGGTCTGACTACTTTCGTTTTTGCTGCATTTACTTTTAGAAATAGTTTCCGTCCCAGCCAATCACTTATGGAGTTCATCACCCGGTTAGCCGCCATTTCACTTTTAGTGAAAATTAATACATCATCTGCATACCTTGTAAAGCGGAGTCCTCTATGTTCCAGTTCTTTGTCCAGCTTGTCCAAGTAGACATTTGAACATACGACTGAAAGAGGACCTCCTTGCGGCACACCGGTAATAGTTGCTTTTTCCAAGCCGTTTTCCATTACACCTGCTTTCAGATATTTCCGAATCAGATTTAATGTGGTACTGTCATTTACTTGTTCTCTTAGTATCTGAATTAATTTGTCGTGATTTACCTTGTCGAAAAACTGTTCTATATCTATATCCACTACCCATTCATACCCATCATTCAAGTATTCCAATGCCTGTCGAATGGCATCATGACAACTTCTTCCGGCTCTGAATCCATAACTATAGTCACTGAATATCTCTTCATAAATATCAGATATAGGCTGTGCTATTGCCTGCTGGATAGTTCTGTCAAGTGCTGTGGGTATTCCCAATGGTCTTTTCTTACCATTGTCTTTCGGAATGTATACTCTTCGGACTGGTTTCGGTATATATGTTCTGTTTCTAAGAGATGTAACGATTTTCTCTCTGTTCTCCCTTATATAATCTCCCAGTTCTTCTACAGTAACTCCATCAACACCACTCGCACCTTTATTAGCAACTACCTTTTTATAGGCTCTGTTCAGATTTTCTTTTGACAAGATCACTTCAATCAATTCCATTGTTGTTACTCCTCTGACTTATCCTAAAATTCATACATAACACCCCTCTAAGTATAAACAGTATTCCTCGGTTACGTTCCTACTTTTCCTGTCCACTCGATTTCTGGCTCATGTATTATTTTAAACATAACGATTCGTACTATAAATCGTTTCAGTCCTTCGGCTTTCGCCTACTATGACATCATCTGACTCCCTCTCTAAACCTTTTTCGACCATACCTTTCAGTATGTGAGTAGGGTCTCCCGAGGTAAGACGCTAATCTTTCGTTCCACAACCTCTTGATTTACAACTTCGGTTTACGTTTACCTTTTGGGCTTTGGTTTGTCTAGCAACCTTACCCACCTAATCGCCTTATCAAGTTTCTGTACATAGGCTCAAGAACTTTGTTACACCACTTCCTTCATCCATACCATTACTGGTACCGACCTGTGGTTCACTACACTTGGCGGTAAATACCCGTGACTGGACTTTCACCAGTAAGATTAGTGCCATGCTCGGCACACTAGAAAAAAAGCCCACTGCTTAGCAGGGGGCTCTGAAGGGAGTGACAGGCATCAGAACAGCGACATTGTAAAATAACCGTCCTCGTCAGCCCTCGGATCCAAAGGATCATCCACGAACACGCTAAGCGTGTGTCGTTTCATATCCTTAGATACCTTTTTGAAGTTGCTAACCACAGCTGCCGTTGGCGACATGCGGAAACACAGCAAAAAAGGAGTAGCGGTCAACACCGCTGTCTTAAATATGATAAAAAATTATTTTCGTGTCCTTCCAAGAAGCAAATTGAGCATGGATTCTTTCCATTCCTGGTTGGTAATACAGAATCCATCGCAGTGATCCCGGAACATACACAAGTCCATACAGAGTATCTGCTCCGCGGCCTGAATCCGCAGCTGCTCATCTGAAGGAACTTCATACTCTCCCACTTTTCGGATTCCTACTGGATCTTTAAGCCCAAAGTCTATCATTTTTCCGCGACTGGTTTTTAAGTATCGATAGACCTCTGCCTCAAAAAAGAGACAATCCCCGACGCGGTAGTTTTCAAAACCAGTAAGCGACATCCAGACATGGTCTTCCTTTCCGGAAAAACCGTCTCCGTCTCCATAGAGGCCTTCTACAAAGATCCTTTCGAAACATAGAAGCTGTTTCTTCGTGTTAATACGCTTAATTCTTCCTTTAAAGGAAAAGAAATCAGCATCGTAATAGCATATCTCAAAGTATGTCCTTACTCTTTTTCCAGACTGCATCTGGAGATCCAGATACTCGTCATAAGACAGAGCATCTCCTCCGACCATGTCGTCTTTTCCCTGTGGGTCAAAATCAATCAATCCCCATTCTGTAGTGGCAAGCAGTTTCTTTCCCCAGAATTCTTTTTTAAATTTCTGCCACTTCTCATTTCCTGAATATTCTGCCTTATTTCCTCTGTTCATTTTGTTTTTCTCCTTTTTGTATAAGTACAGCCCTTTGGCTGCCTGACATATACAAAAGATACGGTATGAACAAATGAATTGTTAATTTTTGTACGGAGTATCGTTCGCCGTTTATAACACTTTTCATTATATAGGAATGAGATGGTAATCGCAATCCGCAATACAAAATAATATTCTTCTTTTTTGGATATTTCTGTGATATACTCATACGCGGTCGTATCAGGCCAGAAAGGAAATATTATGTTACAAAAATTATATGTTTTTTTCAAGAAAGAAACTGTTTTGTCAATTGCAGTGATCCTTGCACTTCTTTCTATGTTCTGGATCAGACCTGATAAGGTTTATTTTAATTATATCGATTTCAGGACTCTCGGGCTCCTCTTTTGTTTGATGTCAATCGTAGCTGGTTTGAAGGCAATTGGTGTTTTTGATATGCTTGCAAAAAAATTGCTGATGGGAACATCGGGAACTGTGGGTGTAATCAGGCTGTTGGTGCTTTTATGCTTCTTCCTGTCAATGGTGATTACCAATGATGTAGCATTAATTACCTTTGTTCCTCTTGCACTGATCATTGTACATAAGCTGCCAAAGGAACTGACCAATTACTGGCTTCTTAAAATAGTAGCCATGCAGACAATCGCTGCTAATCTCGGAAGCATGCTCACACCAATCGGAAATCCGCAGAACCTTTATCTATATGCCAGAGCAGGGATGTCCGCGGCAGAATTAATAACCCTGATGCTTCCCTATTCCGCCACAGCACTTATCCTTCTTCTGATATGGATACAGGTAGCCGCTGCCAAAGCACCTCACGTATGCGGTTCCGAAAAAGATAAAACTCTTTTGGGATTCTCTGACAGAAAAAAACTTAACATGGAATACCTGGCCGCTTACCTGATCTTATTTACAATCTGCCTGCTCACTGTTGCACGTATCATTCCATACCAGATTCCTCTTGTATTGGTTCTTATATATATGCTGCTAAGAAACAGGGAAAATATAAGCAGGGTGGATTACTCCCTGCTTGCCACCTTTATCGCATTATTTATTTTTATCGGCAACCTTGGAAGGATTCCGCAATTCAGCGGTTTTCTGGAAAGAATCATGGCAGGAAGGGAAACACTTACTGCTGTTCTTGCCAGTCAGATTATGAGCAATGTTCCCGCTGCGCTTCTTTTATCCGGCTTTACAGATAATTACCGGGCTTTAATTGTCGGAACCAATATTGGAGGTCTCGGCACTCTGATTGCATCCATGGCAAGCCTGATAAGTTTCAAATATATTGCAAAAGAAAACAGGAATTTGAGAGGGAAGTATTTGGGAACATTCACAGCCTCCAATATTATATTCATGATATTCATGTTAATATTGTATTTTTTTCTTAGATAAAGGTTTTCCCGGAATTACAAAAGCTATAGCAATTCTTTCTTCGCAAAAAATTCTCCGCGGCACTCTCCCATCCTGGAAGAAAAGCCGCGGAGAAATAAATATATTTTCGGTGCCAATACAAAGATCATTAATCTTTACACCACTTTACAACTTTTTCATAAAAAATATCGTACAGGGCTTTCTGATGTATAATGAGTTTGCTCCAAAACATTACAAAGGAAAGTGACCCTGTACGACAAAGACATTATACAACGAAATCATAAAGGCTTTAAAACAGCTGATTCGTCAGCAAGTCTATTAATTATAAAGTTGTAAACTGGTGAACATAAATATAACCTCCATATGCAAATTGTCTTATAAATATAGTTTTTTCAACCTTCCTATTTTAGTTTTCTATATTCTTCATCACTTACCGGTTCAAGCCATTCATTGGAACTATTTTCGCCCGGAACTTCTATTGCCAGATGTGAAAACCATTCATTCGGTGCTGCGCCATGCCAGTGTTTCACTTCTGCCGAAATATTGATGCAGTCGCCTGGCTTCATTTCTACAGCATCTTTCCCTTCTTCCTGATAATATCCTCTTCCGGCAACACATACCAGGATCTGTCCTCCCCCACTTTTTGCATGATGGATATGCCAGTTATTTCTGCATCCTGGTTCAAATGTCACATTGAAAATTCCAACCTGAGATGTAGAGATTGGTGCAAGAAAACTTCTGCCAGAAAAATACTGTGCAAAGCCATCGTTTGGTTCACCAATTGGAAATACCATCTCTTTTGCATGCGCCCGCATCGCTTCCTCTTCGTATGGCAAATCTCCTTCGCCTGTTTCCCACACTTCCTTTGCAAGATTGAAAACAGCCCATGCTTTTGGCCATCCTGCATAGAATGCAACATGTGTGATCACAGCAGCAATCTCTTTTTGTGTCACACCATGATTTTTTGCATTTTGAAGATGATATTTTAAAGAAGAATCCGTAATTCCGGAATCCATCAGCGCAACCACTGTGATAATACTTCTTGTTTTTATGTCGATATCCTGGTTATTCCAGTTTTCGCCGAAAAGTACATCATCGTTAAAATGTGCAAATTCCGGTGCGAATTCACCAAGTGTATTTCTTCCTGCTGTCTGTACTATTTTTCGCATATTCTGTATACCTCCATAACACCGTTGTTTATAAAGAGTTTACCCATTCACTGATTTCCTGTTTTGTTCCACAATTTAACAGTCTGCCTTCTGTAATAACTGCGTCTGGTGCAGATGACTGCAATTCTTTCACAGTGTTTCCAAATCCACTTCCTCCGGATGTTGCAAAAAGCACAATCTTTTTACCACTGAAATCGTAAGCTTCTAAAAATGTATTGATGATTGTCGGAGCCACATACCACCAGATTGGGAATTAAAATGTAGCCAGTTCCCCTCATGCCTTGATTTTGCTGGGCTTAACGGCATACAAAACTGTGTTTTGTGTTGCTCTTTCTGCTTGATCTGATAGGTACTGTAATTTTGGTTTCCTGGACTGCCTGGGTAAGTACCTAATTTCCAAACTCTTGTTGCAACTACATTATAAAAAAATCGAAGCCTCCTGAGAAGTTCCGATTTTTTATTGAGTATGAACCTTATAGTTATAACTGATACTTTAATTTTTAAAAATAATTAATTTGTTATACTAGAACTTTCTACAGGAATCCACTTTACTCCCTTCCTCTGAAAATCCCATATTTTACGTATATTTTCCTTCGGAACATTATAATCACGTTTCAGAAAAATTATTGGATTATACATCGGAAGAAACGGTTTTCGTTCCATTGCAGCATACGATAATGCATTGATTACATATCTCAATAATATTTCTGTTTTTCTCATTGAATCTATATCATCAGAAAATCCTTCCAAATCTACCTTATCTATAGGTACTTCAAAAGAAACATAATAGTTCTGGCATTTGTCGCAATAGTCATTTGCAATATTATGGTTACTGTAATAAATAGACAAACTTTTTAAAAATTCTGGTGATCCAAGCCAACCGCTTATGGCATCCTCTTCAAATTCATTAACAAAAAGATAGCCATTAATATTGTAATCATTCAAAGTCTTTTCACCACCAAGTCTCATATCTAAATTTGTCCCCAATTTATGTTTAACTTCAACAATTACATCATTTTTATACATTGTAATTTGTTTTTGATCAAACGAAAATGTAAATCCCCATTTTTTTAAATAATCAGATAATGCTGTTTTCTGTGTTAACGCATAAGATAAAGTTAGTAACCCTTCATCCCATATAGTTTTTTCATTTTCCCTAGGGGTAATATGATTTACAATTAAAGAGTCAATTTGATTTAGAGTTTTACCTTGTATCAGTTCATCTATATTCAATTGTTCAATACCATTTTCATCATAATTACAATCTACTATATTGTCTGCATTTTCTTTTATAAATTTTTTTACCACTTCAATATCAGTTCCGACTATTTCTGAAACTGATTTATACATTTCATTTTTTTCCAAAGTATTTAAGTACATTTTTTCTCCATTCCTCAGCAGGTATATATTCTATGATATTTTCACCAGACACTACTGTATCTGGTGCCATATATGCATAAATTTCTGAACTTGATCTTGAAAACATACTTTCTATAGATCTCGAAATAAGAAGTTTTCTTAATCTTTTCCAATTATCTTGTCTATCATTCTCGTATTCCATTTCACTGTCATAAAACGTAAAATATGTAAAATCTTTTATTTTAGCTTTATATTTTACAACATATGGTTCACACATACTTTTCCATTTTATATAAAGTTCATTCGTTTCATCATTTAAAGAAGACAGTGAAAAAATAAATTCTGGTACTTCATGGATAGTTGAATAATTATAGATATCTTCACAAAACAGAAATGCATTAATCTGAAAATCATAATATACTTTATGCCCTATATTATGTAGTTTCTCGTTTCTCTTGGAAATTACATCTAAATTTTTATATTTTTCATAATCTATGTCATAAGCCACATCGCCTATATACATTACTTTGCTTTTGACATCAAATTTTACATTATTTTCTTTTAAAAATCTATTTAAATCAGTGTCATTACTGAGTACCCATTGAAGATTATGTAATCCATATTTTTTTATATCTTCACATTGATTACTGTTGCTTGTTACATGAAATGCTACAAGCTCTAAATTTTCTATATCAATATTATTTATTACAGAGCTATATTTTTCAAAAAATTCTTCAAAATCATTATGACAGTTTATAATATATTCTTCTATAAACTCTCCACTTTGCATTTGCAATAATTCATGCAACCAATAATAGGATGCGTCTGGATTTGTAATGTCATAATACATGGTGTTCCCCTTCTTCAACAATTTTATCAAAAGATCCATAATTAGTATAGCATATACCCATCCTATTTGCATTCTATATATTTTGTTTTCAACGATGAAAAGATATGTCCGCACACATCTCTTACATCTTATCATTTTCAATGTTACAAGTTTTTAATAAAATTCAAATCCTGTTTCTTCAATGCCTTCTGCAGCTTTTCATTCTTTTTCTTCAGCTCACTGTTTTCTCTGGTCAGGGCTGCTATTTTCTGGTTCAGCAGATCAATCTGCTTTTCCATTGCCATGTTCAGGATTTCTCTTCTTGGATCTATCATTCCGGCCTGTTCTTCTACTGCCTGGTTCATGAGATCCCGGACGGTTGGATTTTTATAAAAGAACCCTCTGGATAATCCCGTTTTCTTCATCAGTTTTGGAACCGTGATACGTTCTTTATTTGTCACCATGTCATGGATCGTCTGCTGTGCAAGACAAATTTTTTCTTTGCTCTTTCTCTGGTTTTCTTCAATCATCTTGTCGTATTTGTTCATATTCTTCTCCCCATCCATCCAGAATTGAATATATGATATCGCTCATCATCTGGCGAACTTCTCTGGTTTCATCTGCCATTCTTTGATTGCTCATTTTCCGGTAATGTTTCACACTGTTCAGTCTTTTATGCCCAAGGAGCCTTGCTATCGTCCAGTCATCTACATGCATTTCTGTCAGCTTGACACCATAGTAATGCCGGAACATATGGGTTCCAAATCCAAATAATTTTCCATTATCATCTTTTAACTGTTTTTCCTGTATCATGGACATAACTTTAGATTTTATAGCCATGTACTGTATCGGTCTGTCAGGATTTTTTTCATTCACAAATATGTATTTGGTATCCTGAAATCTTTCCTGCGTGTATTCAATAGAACGCTGCAGCAGTCTGGCAAGATCCTGACTGACAGGCTTCTTGTACCGCTTGGTTTTTACCTGATATATTTCAACCATATATTGTCCGTTTTCTTCTGTCAGGCAGTTTGTTCTCAAAGTCAGTGTATCGGAAATTCTGGTTCCCAGCATTTGGTGTATCAGCAGACACCTTGCAATCTGTACGTCCATCCGTATGATTTCTGCATTCAGGCGTTTCATTTCTTCATCAGAATATACCCGGAATTCTGCTTTTGTTTCTGGTGGCGTGTCTGTGTTGATAAATAAATGCCCCAGATTTTCATAACTGTAAATTTTTCCAATCGTTTCCAGTTGCCGTCTTAGTGAAATCACATAATTGCTGTTTCCACTATGCACTTCTTCTGATGTAGAAAGACTGATCAGAAAATTTTCCAGTATGTCACGGTCTAATTCGCAGCAACTTTTAACTTTCGGATATTCCAGTCTTAAATATTCGGAGAATCTCCGCATGATCGTAAGTTCACCCTGCACTGTTCCTATTGCCTCATATTTCAGATTCATAAAAACTGCTTTTTTGCATTCTTCCCTGATATCGGATTGGGATATTTTTCTGAAATCAAGCGTTTCCACATTGTAAATAGGATTATACCGTATCTCAATATCCAGATTCTTTAATTCCCAAATGTCTTTTTCTGTCTCATCCCTTAAATCGTCAGGTTCCAAAAATTTCAGCACATTTCTCAGATATAATATCAGCGCTGGCTCTCCATAGCTGACCGTTCCGTACACACTCTTTTTCTTTTGGGTGATGGGAATTCCCTGTTCCATCATCCAGCCTTTTAAAAGTGTTATCCATTTTTCGGCCGTGCGGTCACTTAGGCTATTGACATTACGGTTTATTTTGTCATTAAGGAAGTTTACCAGATGATTGTATGAGCGGCGGTCATATACCAAAGTTGTATATTTTCCATTTTCCCCTCGATATGTAATGTATCTTCGGAATTCATCCTTTAAAGTCTGAGTTGGCAATTTTGCCAGATCAAATTTTCCGTCTCTTTGTTTCTTATCCGGTGCTGCTTTACAGTTGGGAAAATCACTGAAATATATAATATCATTTTGCATCTTGTTCCCCTTTTCTGAGCCATGAAGCCAGGCTGTTTTCCTGTGTACTGAAAAATTCTTCGTTTGCCTGTGCGATCTTTTTCGGCATAAAATCAATGTACTGCCTTGTCATCTCTTCGTATGTGTGCCCAAGATAATCTCGGATACTTTGAAGTGACACTTCATTGTCATAAAACATGGTTGCCACGGTATGCCTGTAGTCGTGAGAGCGAAATATATATTCTCCATTTGCAATCCCATTTTCCCTGCATGCCTTTAACATCTGACGCCGGAATGTGTCATATAAACAGGCACCGCCTTTCGTATTCTGAAAGATAAATTCTTCTGGCTGTATCTCATTTTTCTTCAGGTAAATTTTCATAAGCTGGTATAATGCTCTCGGAATAGGTATCTTTTTGTAATTTTTCATTTTAACCTGATATACCTGAATCCAGCAGTCCTCGCCCTGCTGATAATATGCATTTCCTTTTAAAGTACACACTTCACTTGCCCGAAGTCCCAGACACCACAGATGCAGGAACATACAGCGAAGCCGTTCTGGAAAAAGATATAATTTCTTCAGAACTTCCATGTATACGATTTCTTCTACGCTCCGGTCATGATGTACCATCAGTACCTTTTGCTGAAAATATTCTATGCGAAATGGCATTTTAGGGATATACTCCCGGACTTCCATAAATTTATAAAAATGTCCGATACTGTAAATCCGCTCGTTAAATCCCTTTGCCTGTACATGGTGTTCCAGCAGGTCTTTTGCATAATCACTTAAATCTTCCGCCGTTGCATGAACAGCCAGTGTCCGTTTCTGCTCCAGCATTTTCAAAAAATTTCTGATGCACATAAATCTTCGATTGATTGTACTGACAGCCTGCCCGGTAACCCCTAATTCATATTTCATATAAGCCTGAAGAATTTCACGGTTTTGTTTTTCTTTTATTTCCATAAAGGAAATGCTGTTCAGAGATTTACTTTTATCTATTCGGTTTTCACCTAGATGAAATCGATCCAAATACCAGACTGTTGCGTCCCACTGAATATGTTCCTGTTGCATAAATGCAATTTTTCGGCATGTTCCTATAATACTTAGCTGGTAGCCCAGAGATTCATTACCTGGTTTTCTAAAATCTGTACAGATACTTTCAAATTGCTCTATCTCCAGCATTCCAATATCGGTGATATTTTGTCGTATACACGAATCATAAAGGATTTTTAATGCCTGCAATCGTTTATTTTTATATCTTGCACATGCAGTCGTATTGACAAGGAGCTGTTCCAGCGTATCAAAAATCTGTTTCTTCAGGATTTCCGAACAATTCTTACTGAAATCCCATACTAAAACTTTGAGATTCTTAACATATTTAAAACTTTCAGCTATCTGTTGATCCGGATAATATTTCAGGTAAAAGACTTTATTCTGGTATCTCCATTCATAAAATCTTTTTCCAGTCAGTGTCTGCATCTGCTGGTATATATGTTGTTGCTTTATGGCATCATATATTCGCAGATGCCATGACACACTATTGGAATTTCGCTTTTCTTTCAAATATCCTTCGTAGGAAATCCGCAGCGGATAATCCATATCTTGTAAGCTCCAGATTTCTCTGTCCGACAGAAACTTTTTCAGTGTATTGACCTGGGTTTTATCTTTTATCTGAAATGAATCAATCTCCGCATATAGTTCCTGCTTCTTCTTTTCAATGTCCTTTTGGTATTCAGTCCTGCGTTCTGCCTGCTGTAGTAAATATACAGGCATTTTTCACACCTCCTATTCCAGCAGACGGTCTGCTCCGTAAATGGCAGAATGCCGTTCATAAAACTCGCTGCTTGCTTCTATCAACTCGTCATCCAGCCAGTCCAGATATTTTATCGTAGTATCCAGATGCTTGTGTCCCAGTGCCTGACTGATCATCTCCAATTGCCATCCTGCATCCTTTCGCATATTTGCAAAATAGTGGCGGAGCATGTGGGGCGTGATCTTGACCCCGGTTTTCTTTTCCATCCGCTCCAGCATATCGTATACACTGTCTACCTTTAAAGGTTTACCAATGCCATCTCCCATAATGTTTACAAACAGATAATCCTGATGCTGCAGGATTTTCCGATATCTTGCCAGATAGTCCATCAGGAATTCAAAAGTGTCCTTGCTTATCTTAGCACTCCGGTATTCCGCATTCTTGGCTCTTGCTTCGTTCTCATTATCTTCCCGGAAGCACACCCTGATCATGTGGTTCTTGTAATCAATGTCCTTGACATATTTTACTCCCAGCAGTTCTCCGATCCGGTATCCGGTCTCTGCTAATAAAAGCAGCAGAAGCTGATCTCGGCGGTTGGTACATGCCTGTAGAATCGTCACAATCTGATTTTCCTTTGCTGCCCTGCCACGGTGTTCTTCCTCTTTCAGGTATCCTTTAAAAGAATGATTTCGGAGTACCTTTTTAACACCAACCTGATTGACTGCAATGATCTGGTTATAAGATAATGTCTTGAGGCTGCCATACTGTTCGTATTCCGCCTCTATAAATAAATAGAACCTGAACACATCTTTTAAGTATGCGTTGCAGGTTCCCTGATTTGGACATTTCTTCAGTTTTCCATCGGATTGCTTTGTGTGGTTTCCGGCTCTGAGCCAGTATAAAAAATCCACAAAATGTTCTGTCTGTTTCTCGTAACCTAACTGATAGACTTCGGTAAGCTCCATTTCCTTTTCTTCCATGTAGCCCATATAATAGCAGATGGCAAAGGCGGATCGCTTTACAGTATTTGGTGATCGTCTGCATTTAATCTTGTGCATCAGATATTTACTCGGCAGTTCTTCGATTGCCATCGTATCCAGATCCCGGATGTAAAAGTATTTTTCTGTTCCATCTTTTATCGTTTCTACTTTGTAGCTCATGAACTGCCTCCTTTCCTCTAACGCTATACACAGTATACCCAACTCATGCCGATAAAGCTATCACCAATACCACCAATTCGCTCCAAACCGCCCCTGAAATACCACTAAACTTTTTGTCCTATCTGCTGTCCGGATCTGGGCAGAAGCAACAACACTTCGAATGTTCTCAGCTGTAGTAACGCTCCACTTTCCTGCTTCGGATAAAATCTTCTACTTCTTCGATCCGTTCTGCCATCTGGCACTTTGGCAGGGCGTCCAGAACATCTCCCCGGTACCTGCCTTTCTTCGATGCCCGGTGATCCAAAATGGACACAACGCAGGTGTCCTGCTCCGTGCGGATCGCCCGTCCAAATCCCTGACGCAGTTTCTTCTGCATATCCGGCACCACGATGGTCTGGATGTAGGATTCCAGCGATCGGTACTGCTCCCTCTGGGCTTCATGGATAGGGTCCGGAACAGAAAACGGCAGTTTTACGATGATCAGGGACGATACCATGTCACCCGGAAAGTCCACGCCCTCCCAGCAGGAGCCGGCTGCAAACAGCACGGCATTCTCCATCTTTTTAAAGCGTGCGATCTCTTCCTGAGAATTTCTCCACACCTGCACCATCTGGAACGGGATCTGGTCACGCAGGAGCTGCTGCACACTTCCCATCAGGGTATAAGATGTGAACAGTACCAGCGTATGCCCGTAAGTAGAACACACCAGATCGCGGATCTGTCCGGCAAGCTGCTCAGCCTCTTCCCTGCTTCCCTTTTTCATGGGCTTTAGGTTCTCAGGGATATAAAGCAGACAGTTCTCTTTGTAGCAGAATGGGGATTCTGCCACGCATTCCCGGACGCCAGTTTCTTTTTCCAGCCCGGTCATCTGTCTGGTCCTTGCAAAACCGTTCCCGGCTTTTAAGGTCCCGCTGGTTAAGATTGCCGGGAATCCCCGGCTCCATAAGGTCGCATCCAGATATTTCGGGATCTCCCGGTTGACTGCCATAAAGGTCAGATGCCCCCGGCTGTCCTGCTGTAAAAACAAAATATACCGCTTATCGTTCTTTAAGAACCAACCAAACAGCTCATCCATCTCTTCCAGCCGCCGAAAGATCCAGTAAGGAATATTCCCGGCGAGCCGCCGGATCATAAGCTGAAGCCTTTCTTTCGTCTGGGCCAGAAGGCTGCCAGCCCCCGGCGGAAAATAAAAACTTTCTTTTCCAGCCATGTCCTCTATGCCATCTTTCCGATGCTTTCGGATCTCTTCCTGAAGAGCGGCAAACCATTCCTGCAGCCGTTTCCCTTCGCTCCCTTTATGCTCCCTGGAAAAAAAATAGGAAATCTCCTGCACATCTTCCTTTCCAATGCTTCTTCCATACATCTGGCTGGCAGCTTCCGGGAGCTTGTGGGCCTCATCCACGACCAGAGCCCTGTAATCTGCCAGAAGCGGCCGGTATCCATTTGCCCGGTGCATGGCATCTGCCAGAAGATAATTATGATTGCAGATCTGTAAAAAAATGTCCTCTTTTCTGGAAGTGTCCAGATGCTTCTGATAACGGCACCCGACTTTCCCCGGACACTCCCTGGGGCAGAATTTCGGTACGCACACCAGCCTACGGTCAAAACCGCTCAGGTTATGTACGGAATCTAAATCAAAGTTATGCCGGAGGGACTTCAATGCCTCCATTTGTACCTGATTTTTATTCTTGTCCCGGACTGCCTCCAGTCTTTGGGCCAGCCTATAATCGCATACAAAATGTTCCTTTCCCTTGCGGACAACTGCCTTTAATTCTCCCTGAAGCAGATCTGCTTTTAACAGTACATCCGATAAGAAAGGAACATATTCCTCTATAATAGCTTTCTGTAAGGCAATACTGGAAGTGGATACCACCACAGGCCGCCTGTCACATCCCGAATAACCGGAATGCAGTACACTATATTTCCGCATCAGGATGCAGGCAGTCAGATAAGCATAGGTCTTTCCAATACCGACTCCTGCATCACAGAGCGTGATCTCATTTTTCATAAGGGCATCCAGCATTTCATGGCAGAGACGGATCTGTTCTTCCCTTACATGAAGCCCGGCTTCCGGTAGAAGTTCCCGAAAGATCCTTTCCACTTCGCCATGTGCCCTTTTCTGATATTCATTTTTATAACACATTACTTCTCCTTGCCGGGAAGCTTATCTTACCGTACCCTTACGGACGGATCTGACTGCTTCCGGTGCTTTTGCTCCCTGCTCCTGCATTTTCTTTATGGCGGCATTTCCTCTTGCCATCATTCTTCGGATATCCGTCCGGGAAACATTCCATGTCCTTACTTTCTGCGGAGCTTTCTTTTCCTGCTCGGACAAATGACATTCACAGAGTTTCGGATAAACCACCATTGCTTCCGGTAATTCCAGCGGATACTCGATCATGGGATGGTACACAATATCCCGGATCACCTGCTCATAGCTTTCCATCTGCATTCTGGCTGTACTATCCTGGTAAATATTTTTCCCTTTCATGGCACTGTAGACCTGCGATGAGATATAACCCAATGATTCAAAACTACAGTATCCATAAGGAGTTACACCGAAAAGGGAATCTGGATCTTTTAAGGCATTCAGATATATATCTTTTCCCTGGGCGATCAGCCACATCCGAAAATCGGAAAAGCTGTCATCACTGCACCCTGTTTCCATCAGAATACCTGCTGCTGTCCATAAGCCATACTTATAAGCTGCATCCCGGTAACTGTAAACCAAATTATGGAATTGCAGAACATCCTCCGGTGTCATATAGAAAAGCTGTTGCTTGATCCACACCGCCGAAGCATCCAGATCGGTGCCGCACACTTCCTTTGCTTTTTCAATCAGATTCCAGAACTGATCCTTGCTCATCCCACTTCTTTTTGTTTCTTCCATCTTTCTCTCCCCTTGATGTGACGTTAATACCACAAGAATACGGCTGTAGTCTCCCACAGCCGCATGGTATCTGATATCAACGACACACTTCTTCATTGATTTCTTTTTTATCTTGCTGTTCCGCATTTGACCTCGCATCCCCGGAACCATCCCTGTTTTTCTTCTGGGAAAGGGGACACTACAGGCGGGCGGCTGGCCTGCCGCCTCTCACAGATGTCCTGGGGGTCTTTCTGATTACAACCCGGAGTCCATCTTCCGCTCTCTGGCTGGTAACGTGTATCATTATCCCCCGTCCGTGATCCTGGCGAAAGGCTGCCACCGCCTTATTCACAGCTATGCTTCCTCGCTCCAAGTCTAAGAATCTTTACCCTATACTTAATCATGGCGCTCATGCTGTCACGCTTCTACGGTTGGGAACGTACCTGTAGTGCCGATATTCACTTGCCAAAGAACAGCCGAGGGATGTCCCTCTGCTTACTAGCCGATGGCAGTGTATTTTTTTATTCACTTCACAGAAAAATTTTTTATCGTGCTTCCCCGGATCTGTTTTTCTTTTTTCCTTTTGCCGGATTCTTCTGCTGTGCATCTTTCTTCTGCTTTTCTTTCTGCTCTTTGGCTTCTTCCGGCGGCATCTTCATTACATGAAGTTCCCCGTTAAACAGGGTGAAAACTTCCGGTGACTGATATTTTTCTTTAAACTTTTCAATCTGCTCCGGTGTCAGCGAAGTAAAATCATCTTCTGTCAGTCCTACTACAAGGAATGTTCCGGCAATGGCATCATAGACCTGTCCTCGGTCATCGTACAATGCCCGATTTAACGGCAGCCCCTCAAATTTTCCATTGCCGTTTAAAAGAATTCCAACCTCATCCTCAAACGGATAGGTCATCTCAATGTCACCACCTACCGCCTGCTGCAGATCCTCCAGCTCATTGGGGATGCTCTTGACATAAGGTGCTTTCATCGGCTCGACTACCAGCACCGTCATCATTTCTTCCTGCATTTCGGACACTTCTTTCTCATCCATCGTATCAATCCTCCTGTCTGTTCATTCTAATAGTCAGCCGATGAGCCCCTTTTGTTTTATTCAAATTTCACGGACTTTTTGATCTTCTCACGTAATCTCCGTAGTCTTGTATAAACCGTCTGCTCTGGCAGTTCCATGTGATAGCTAATCTCTTTTGGTGCATATCCCATCATCTTCAGGACAATCATCTGGAGAGTTTTCTTGTCAGTCGATAAGAGAATCTGGAGCAGTTCTTCGTTCTCCACGGCTTCCAGCAGGGACTCCACACTCTCTGGCTGGGACTCTTTGTTTTCTTTTTCTTCCAGGAGCAGTTCCATGCAGTCCAGAAGCGAAGTCTGATGTTCCCGGAATCTCCGCTCTGCCTTGAAATCATCCCAGTCATACTCCCGGAGCTTCTGGATTGTCTCTTCGTCCACGCCTTGTTCATACAGAATCTTCTCTTCCTCTGCTTTCCACTGGTTCCATCTATATTCTTCTCTTGCTTTATTGTAAGCCACTTTTATTTTCCTCCGATCTGAATTTTTTGTGAAATCAAATCGGAGTGTGGCGGTGATCTGGCTCGTTCTTCCTGTCTACAGGAATGTCCGGCATCTCTGCTGTCTCCCTGCAAACACGGAACTCCTTTGTAATCATTTTTTTACAAAGGCACAGTGTATCGGATGAACCTGTCAGCTAACGGTCAGAAAACTGTCAATTGGCGGTCAGTTTTTCATCACCTTCTTTCCAAAAATAAATAAAATAAGACGAACAATCTTTTTACGGATCATTCGCCTTACTGTTTTTCAATTTCATTATTCAATTCAAATTTGTAACCTATATCTCGCACACTGACAATACAGTTTCCTGCACCATCTTCAATAATACTCAACTTTTTTCTTAATCGCTTTACCAGACACCAGATAATATTTTTTATGTCACCAACAGGATAGTCTTTCCAGATAAGTTGATAAATCTGTTCATATGTATAGATTCTCATAGGTGCTGAAACCAATAAATACAGAAAATCATACTCTCGCCGTGTTAAACACAATTGTTTCTCATATAAATATATTTGATGTTCTTCATTATTGATAAATAAATTGCCAGTTTGTATATTTCTATTCTTTTCCTTCTCTGTATTCCAATCCAGATATCGCCTCACTAGTGAAAAAATATGAAGTTCAATTTCTTCTGCCGAACTTTCTATATTGATTACAGAATCTGCTCCTGCCCGAATAAGTTCTTTCTTTCGATATACTGATTGATTTGTTAAAAAAAGAATAGGGATAAATGTTATCCTTCTAATACAGGATATAATTTCACATGTATTTTCTATTTCCTTATATAGCTGCATTATAATAATATCATATGCAAATATACTGAGCTTGTTAAAACATTCCTGAATATCATATATAATTGTTGCTTCAATATTATTAAGGACTGGATTTTGCATTTCCAAATCACAATAAATCAATACCCTGTATTTCTTAATCATATATCATCTCTTTTTATAATCTTCCATTTAAAAGCTATATGCTTTTATAAGAAAAAACAACTGAAAAAGAACTCTAATATGGTCTTAAACACGGATATGATTTCTAAAAATAAGCTGTCATTTTTATATATACGATAATCAAATAATGTCCATTTACAATCAATAAAAATTTTTATATATTCCAAAATAATCCAAGTTCATCCGCAATTTCCTGCATTAGCGAGTCACTTTCAGCCAATAATGACGCACATCTTTTTAGTTTTTGATCCGTATTGCAATCCTGCGCACGATCCTTTTTATATCGCAGATTGTGTTCCAATCCGGCCCATGAATCCATAGCAGTCGTTCGGATCTGTATTTCGCAACGAACATATTTTTCCCCTTCGCACAGCATCACTGGAACATCTACAATCATGTGCAAACTACGGTAGCCGTTAGGCTTTGGATGCTTAATATAGTCTTTTTCCCGAACCAATCGAATAGTGCCACCACTGATTAGTGCATCGCGGATTGCATAAACATCTTGGAGATATTCACAGATAACCCGAACACCTGCTATATCATTCAAATGTTCCATAATTGATTCCAATGTCAAAGGGTATCCACGCTTTTGCAGTTTTTGGTAAATGCTGTGAGGCTCTTTGATTCGACTGGTAACGGTACGAATGGGAGAACGCTGCTCCCGAATCGTTACTTCTTTTCCAATGGTATCAAGTCGGACGGTAACGCATTGAACCGCACTTTCATAAAGCAACATGAGTTGCCTGTATTGTGATATAAACTGACCAAACTGTTCCTCATCAGGAAAGTTGATGTTTCCATTTTCTTTTAGTTCCTCATTCATGATTGTCTGCCCCCTTTATGATGCTTGTTCAAATTGGCTGTTATACAGATCAGCGTAGAAGCCACCCTTAGCCATCAGAGTTTCATGGTTACCGTATTCGATAATGTCACCGTCTTTCATAACCAAAATACAATCTGCATTTTTAATAGTGGACAGTCGGTGAGCTATGATAAAGCTGGTTCGACCTTGTGTCAGCAAATCCATTGCCTGCTGCACGTGCAATTCCGTTCTGGTGTCCACAGAACTTGTTGCCTCGTCAAGTATCATTAGCGGTGCATCTTCCAACATCGCACGGGCAATGGTAAAAAGCTGTTTCTGCCCGGCAGAGATACTGGCATTATCAGATAGCATGGTATCATAGCGGTGGGGAAGTTGGTCAATCAAATCAATCAGTCCTACTGCCCGGCATACCTCGTCCAGCTTTTCATCAGAAACATTTTGCTTGTTGTAAACAAGATTTTCACGCACGGTTCCTTCAAACATCCATGTGTCTTGTAAGACCATACCAAACAGATTATGGAGATTTTCTCGTGTCAGTGATGTTGTGGGGATTCCATCAATGGAAATACTGCCGGAGTTTACCTCGTAAAAACGCATCAGCAAATTAACAATCGTAGTCTTACCTGCACCTGTTGGTCCAACGATTGCAATTTTCTGTCCTGCTTCTACCTGATTAGAGAAGTCCTTAATAATAACTTTATCGGGATTGTAACCAAAACGCACATGGTTAAAGGTCACATTACCTTTGACCTCTTGCAGAAGTGCCGTTTTCTCACTTTCATCGGCCATTTCTTCTTCATCCAGAAATTCAAAGACACGCTGGCAAGCAGCAGCCATACTCTGAACACTTTGTAAAGCCTGAGAAATGTTCTGGAGCGGATATGTAAAGTTGCGGATATAGAGCATGAAAGCAACAATGATACCAAACTCAATTTTGCCTTGAGCCGCCAGAACTGCGCCTACGATACAAACTACTACATAGGAAAAATTTCCCGCAAACGTCATTAGCGGCTGCATAGAGCCGGAAAGGAACTGGCTTTTCCATGCACTATCATAAAGCTGTTCATTGCGTTTGTGAAAATCGCTCTGAACACTTTTTTCTCCGTTGTAAGCCTTGATGACCTGTAATCCGGTATAACTTTCTTCAACACAGCCGTTAATACCGCCTAATTCCTGCTGTTGGAGGATGAAATATTTTTGTGACTTGGAAATCAGCATTACAACTACGGCAAAGCCAGCCAGAGATGCCGCAATACCGCACAATGCCATGATCCAATTTGTATGTAACATCAGCAATGTTGCGCCAATCAATAAAGCAATATAAAAAATCATGGTAGAGAAGCATTGGTTCATTGTTTGACCAACCGTATCAACATCGTTGGTAACACGGCTCAAGGTATCGCCGATTGTATGGGAATCAAAATATTTCAAGGGCATACGGTCAATCTTCTCAGAGATGTCCCGGCGCATACCTTGGGTAACACGTTGTGTAACAGTAGCCATCAGAAAGCCTTGCACATAATTCACCACAAAGCCCAAAAGATACAGAACAGCCAGAAGCACAGCAATTTTCGTAATTGCAGAAATATCCATTGTGCCAGTCAATCCATCCTTAATCAGATTGGTCATATCACCGACTTTTCCAGGGCCGATCAAGGTTAATGCAGAACCGATGACAGAAAGCGCAACAGAAACAAACAATGCGACTTTATGTCTGCCAATATAGGAAAAGAAGTCGCTAAAAGATTTTTTCAAATTTACGGATTTCTTTTCAGTCATTTTCGATTTCCTCCTTTGAAAGCTGGGATTGTGCAATTTCTAAATATTCAGGGCAGTTCCGCAGCAATTCTTTATGTGTGCCTTTACCAACGATTTTTCCGTGATCCAATACCAAAATCTGATCGGCATCTTTTATCGTGCTGATTCTCTGTGCGACAATCAGTTTTGTGGTATCTTTTGTCTTTTTCTGTAAGGTGCTTCGCAGTGTTCTGTCTGTTTTGTAATCCAGTGCAGAGAAAGAATCATCAAAAATCAAAATTTCAGGCTTTCTTGCCACAGCACGCGCAATCGAGAGCCTTTGTTTCTGTCCACCAGAAACATTAGTACCACCCTGTGCAATAGGCGCGTCATAGGTTCCATCCATCCGCTCAACAAACTCTGTGGCCTGTGCAACGGAGATAGCTTCATGAACATCTTCGGCGTGAATTTCCCCTTTTCCATTGTCTCCAAATGCAATGTTTGAAGTAACTGTGCCGGAAAAAAGCACCGCCTTCTGCGATACATAACCAATCAGGTTATGAAGCTCTTTCTGCGGATAGTCTCGCACATCCTTACCATCTACCAGCACTTGCCCCTGTGTTGCATCATAAAAACGAGGAATCAGATTGATTAGCGTCGTCTTGCCACATCCAGTAGCTCCGATAAGTGCTACGGTTTCCCCTTTTCCAGCAGTAAAGCTGATATTATTCAGGGTATCGGCAGATGCACTGGGATAGCGGAAACTTACGTCCTTAAATTCAATATAGCCCTGTTTTGCAGTGGATGGATAACCAACTCCGTCTTGGATGCGGCTTCTGGTTTCCAAAACTTCACAAATTCGACGTGCAGATACCTGGGCGCGTGGCAACATAATAAAAATCATGTTCAGCATCATAAATGCCTGGATGACCTGAATGGCATAATTGGAGAACACCACCATATCAGAAAATACACCCAGTTTCTCTGTAACTTCTGCAGCTTCAATGATATAAGCACCAAACCAATAAACGACCAATGTTAAACCAGAACTGATTAAGGTCATTGTCGGGGACATCAGCGCCATAACGCGGTTAGCGGTCATGTTTGTTTCCGTAACTTCGTCATTTGCCTTTGCAAATTTGTTTTCCTGATATTGTTCTGCATTATAGGCACGAACCACACGGATACCCGTAAGATGTTCGCGAGTGATGCGGTTCAGATTATCGGTAAGCCCCTGAATTTTCTTAAAACGCGGGAGAGCAAATATTATAATAATTGCCAGAACAATCATTAGAATAAAAACAGATACGGCAGTTGTAGCAGTCCATTGCCAATAGTCTTTACCCGCGATTTTCATAACAGCCCATACTGCCATAATCGGAGCCTTAACAGCCATTTGAAGCCCCATTGCAATGATGTTCTGAATCTGCGTAATATCATTGGTACTGCGGCTAATCAAGCTGGCAGTGGAGAAACGATCAATCTCTTCCAGTGAAAAGCTAATTGTTTTATCAAACACTTTTCCTCGAAGTGTCTGTGCAAGTCCTGCTGCTGTTTTTGCAGCAAAGTAACCTACGATTATCGAGAACATCATGCTGCCAAAGGCACACAACAGCATATAAACACCCTGAATTAGAATATCGTGCATAGAACTGCCTTCGGTTTGTACCAGCGTAGTAATTGCAGACATATAATCTGGCATTTTTAAGTCCAGCCAGACCTGCCCTACAATAAACAGAACGCATATTCCAATCCACATACATTGCCGCTTGGTCAAATATTTCATAATTTTTGTCATATTTCATACCCCCTTTTATGAATGCATACTATTAAAAGCATGCTGTTAAATTGTTCCAAATATATGTCCACCATAAGGTGGACATATATTATTGAATAAGTAATCTTTACAAAAAAGAGTCTCGCACTTTTTGTAATAGGCTGACCAGAATAGCACGTTCTGTATCTGTCAGAACAGCAGTTAAATCCGTTTCAACTTTTTGTGCATTTGCCTCTGCTTTACGACAACAAGACAAACCTTCTGGTGTAATCCGAACCATTTTAACACGTTTATCCTCTGGACTCGTAAAACCTTCTATAAATCCTTTTTGCTCCAAGCGGCGAACAATTCCTGCTGCTGTGGATTGGGCAACATGAAGTGATTGTTCTAAACGTTTTAATTCTAATTGCTTATCGACTGCTTTTTCCAATTCAATCAAAACACTTATTTGAGACATCGTTAAATCATCTTGCCGAAGTGTATTGTTCGCGTTTTTTTCCAGCTCAGTATGAATTTGTCGAATCAATACGGCACATCGTTCTTCTTTCATTATAATCCTCCTTGGGTTAAATAATAGCATACTTTTATTTTATTTTCAATAGTATGCTGTTATTTTTTATTATGCTTCTAATTTATCAGCCCATATCCCATGATTGTTCCGTTATTAATATTATAATTTCTCTGGTTCACGGCATTGCTGGAGTTTCCTTCTACGGTGTATACGGTACTGCCTTCAGTTTTCTCCACGATTCCCACATGATCTGAGGTTCCATCCCCGTTCCAGTCAAAGAAGATCAGGGTTCCGGGTGCTGGCGAGTATCCTCTGCTCTTCCATTTTCCCTTGCTCTGGAACCATGCGATTCCATCGTCGCACAGAGAGAACTTCGGCATCTTGCCGCTCTCAATCAGTCCTGCCTGATCCCCACACCAGCTGGCAAAGCAGGCACACCATGCCACATGGCTGTCAAAGCCATACCACGACCAGAACTTCTGGCCTCCTTCATTTCCAAGCTGGGTAAGTGCCACGGATACAATCTGGCCGTTGCCTCCAAACAGGCCGGCAAACAATCCGCCGCTGGAATAATACCGCAGGACGTGCGGGACGTACTCAGGATCGCCATAGGCACTCCAGCCATGCGAAGCTGCCTGCTCATTGGAAAACTGCAGGGCGTTTTCTGCACTGTAACCGCCATACTTCCGTATCGCCCACGTTATGTATCCGTTACCGTAGTTATATCCTTGCAAGGACAACTTCAGCTTATCCATGTCCTGTGGGCTTGTGCATCCCGCTTCCTTCAGGCAGTCTGCATAATACTGGATTCCCACCTGTATGGAGTAGTCTGCATCCTGGATGGCATTGGGACTGTTGGAGTACCTGGTGTTGTATGGGCACTCACTGCTCTGCATGGGATCGTTTCCCCGGCCGCCGGATTCCTGCATCATGATCGCCTGTATCACAGAAACATATTCGGGAATTCCATACTGGTTGGCATATTTTTGGATGGTTGCTGTATAGGAAAGAACTTCCTGACTCAGTGCTTCGTTGCTCTCCGAGCTTCCCGAAAATGCCGCACCGCCAATGATTCCAACCATGATAACCAGTAGAAGAACAATCACTGCTCCGGCGGCTCCCAGTGCAGCCATCATGGACTGCACGGTTTTCGCTGCCGCTTCCACGGCGGCCTTGGTGGCCTTGAAAGTATTCTCCCCTGCCCTTGCCGTTTTCTGTATCCGGCGGACGCTGTTGGAAGTCTGCATGGCTGCTTTCTTGGCCGCCTGCTTCGTTGCCCTTTGTTCCATCTGCTTCTGCATCCGGGCTGTCAGGACGTTAGAACTGGTCGCACGAAGTTTCTGTTCTGGCTGTGCACTGATCTTTGCAGACTGTGGAGCCGTCTTGATGGTACGCTTCTGCATGGTTTTCGGCTCCGGCTGCATCCTCGGCTTCTCCCTGATCCGGATGGTTTCCGGCTGTTTCTGACGAATGGCATTCTGCCTTGCAGCATTCTCTGCTGCGTTTTTCCGTTTCTGTTCCATGGTGGAGAACTGCCTGGTTTCCGGTATTTCCTGCCCGTTCTGGATTCTCGGTGTCTCCCTGGCTGCCCGTATCTTCTGCTCTTTTGTTTTGACTGCATCTGAAACTGCCTTTTGCCGCTGGGCTTTCTGAATCTGTGCTTCCTGAATTTCCCGGCTTTTGACTTTTCCGTTTACAGCTGCCTGTTCCTGGATCTTTTGCCTGGGTGCTTCCCGGCTGGCAGGATTGGCGGTCTGTGTGTCCCACGTTTCTCTGTCTGCGTCTTTTTTTCCAGCAGCTCTCTGCTTGATCTTCTCATAGGAAGCCTGTGCGGCTGTCTTTCCCGCTCCGGTTACGGTTCTTCCTGTCTTTCTGACTGCCCATTTCTCTGCGGATGCGACTTTCCCACTGGCATATTCAGATGGGGACTGTTCCCCCATATCGTTGTCCCTGGCATTTGCGATGGTCTGGTATTTTTCCTTGCTCTCCAGTATGGCCGTCCGCATCAGCTCCCTGGGGATTCTGGAGGCAGGATTTTTGGTCTTTGGTTTTGTCGTGACTTCTTTGGTTTTGATATCCTTCATCTCTCACCTCCAGTCCCGGTCTGTACCGCTCTTACGCTTCGCCCGGCTTGGTCGTCATCAGGCGGTACAGTTTGGTATTTCTCGGAAACGAATTTTCAAACGGCACCAGATTTCCAGAGCAGCGGATCAGGCCGTGGCCGGCACCCACATTGGTGATGTAGGATAACTGGTTGTCTGAAATATTCAGAAGTGCCGCCAGCTCATCCCGGTCGGTGGTGGCCTGATTCAAAAGAATCAGGAACTCACTGTTTGCCAGCATCAGACGGGCAGTATCGGATTTCAGAAGTTCTTCTACGTTCTGGGTAAGCCCGGTGACAAATCCGGAATACTTACGGATACGCTTGTACAGGCGGTAGAAAAAGTCCGCACTGTATTCGTAACGGAACAGCAGATAAAACTCATCCGCAAAGATCCATGTCGTTTTTCCCTTCTTCCAGTTCTGGATCACACGGTTGAAAATCGAATCCAATGTGACCAGCATGCCAAGGGGCATCAGCTGTTCGCCCAGCTCCCGGATGTCATAGTCGATGATACGGCTCTTCGTGTTGACATTGGTTTCCTGGGCAAAGGTGTTCAGACTTCCGTTGATAAACAGTTCCGAAGACAGGGCCAGTCCTCTGGCTTCTTCCTCCGGCTGGAGCATGAGCTGTCGGTACAGGTCTTTCAAAGTCGGCACCTGCCCTTTGTAACCGCCCCTCATATAGTCCCGGTACACATCTGCGGTGCAGCGGTCGAGGATGGATTTTTCCTTTGCCGAAAGGTTTCCGGCTCCTACGAGCTGCTCAAACAGGGACAGGATAAATTCTGATTTTTCAATCAGAGGGTTGCGGTCATTGCCATAGGCGGAATCCATGTCCAGTGCATTCAGATGGGTATCCGAGGTTGCCGAGATTCGGATGACCTCTCCGTTTAAGGCTTCCACCAGAGAAGCAAACTCCGACTCCGGATCGAGGATGAGGATGTCATCTTCTGTGGAAAGGGCAAGGTCTACGATTTCTTCTTTTGCCGAGAAGCTCTTTCCCGAACCACTGACGCCCAATCGGAATGAATTGCCGTTTAACAGCTTTCTTCGGTCTGCCACCAGCATATTTTTGCTGACTGCATTCTGCCCGTAGTAGATGCCGCCCGGCTGCATGATCTCCTGGGTATGGAACGGAATGAGGACGGCAGTGGACTCTGTGGTAAGGGTACGCACGGCATCGATTTTCCGCAGGCCATACGGCAGGACGGTGTTCAGTCCATCGACCTGTTGCCACTTCAGGGTTGCCATCTGGCAGAGGTGTTTTCTTGCAATGGAATACAGGGTTTCCGTATCAGAATCCAGCTGTTTCTTGCTGTCTGCCATATGTACCATGGTCAGGATGCCGAACATCATCCTCTGATCCCTGGTAGTCAGGTCATCCAGCATCTCCTTAGTCTCTTTTCTCTGCAGCTCCATATCGTAAGGAACCACGGCAGAAAAATTATTGTTGGCGTTCTGGCGTCTCTGCCAGTTGGTGACATTTGTCTCCACGCCCAGCAGTCGGTTCTGGATCTCCCTCACTGCTTCGTCTGTTGGCACCGGGATGATGTCAATGGACAGCATCAGGTTTCTGCCAAGGCCGCACAGCTCCGATACCATCTCGTCTTTTACATAGCTGGCATAATCTTCCATAAAAAGGACTCTGCCGTACTGCTCACCCAGCTTGAAATGGTCGTTGTGGAATTCCATCGTGTCCGGGCAGATCCAGTCTTTGAAGCTATGTCCTTTTTTCGCAAAGGCTTTCATGTCAAACGGGAAACTCTGTGGAACGTCTGCCTTGAAAAAGTCTCGGAAGATCTGGAGCCTCTGTTCTGCATCCAGTTCTTCCCCGATGGAGGACAGCTTGGCCAGATGGGTGATGATATCTGTTCCCACACGGGCGAAATAGGTTCTGGCTTCATCAATATTTTTCTTGTGGACGCTGACGGTCAGATAGCGTTCCTGATAGATGCTGTTGTTGGTACCGGAGATCTTGGACAGGAGCATGTCGTTGTACTCCTTCCGGTATTCATCCAGCCCGTCCCCTTTCATCGGAATCAGCAGAGACTGCTCAAACTCTTCCTTGTTGATCTTGCGGTTGTTCAGGGTGATCTTCGCTGTGCAGCCGGAATCCAGTGCATTTAAAAGCTCTGAATAATCCAGGAACATTTCTGTCTTGTCCGCTTTGCTGGCAATGGAATAGTTGATATCCGTAAACCGGAATGTCCGGGAAAATTTATTCTCTACCTGAAAAATCCCATCCGGCCAGATCTTACGGATGGGGATCGCCTGCTGGACAGACTTCGGTACTCTGAATTTTTCTTTGTCCTGTTTCAGTGTCTGACTCAGGGTTTTAATCAAAGGCATCACCCCTTCCTTTTCGCTTCTTTGGTTTCTTCTGTTTTGTCCGCTTCTTCTCCAGAAGCTCTGCTCCGTTTCCCATCATTTTTTCACCCAGCCGCAGGCTCTCTTCCATGCAGGAAAAGTACAGGTTCTCTGATTTGAATACCAGCCGTTTCGGATACAGCAGTTCGGATTTGATGACTGCCCATGCAAACTGTTCTGCCGTCATGCCGTGGTAACGGAAAAAGCCGCAGGCTGCAAAGGGAGCCGCCCCAAGCACACACAGCCATCCGGTTACCTGTTCCCCGGCATACTTTCTGGTGAGGAAATAAATCCCAAGGGCTGCCAGGATTGCCAGTACCGAAAAAAGGCACTGCCGGAAACTTAAGCCCCAGAACATTGACTCCTGATAGTCTCGGATTTCTTTATTCATTTTCACTTCCATGTTGTTTTCTACCTTTCTCTTTGTGATTTCTGCTTTTTCTTTGGTTTCTGTTTGGATGCATCCACCATCTGGATGCCGTGGCTTTCCATAAATTCCCTGGTCCCCTGCGGATCATATTCTGCCAGTTTTTTCAGGTCGAAGGCAACCTTCTGAAAGGTGCAGTAACCGGAAACTGCGGTCTCCGGCAGTACCCTGCCCAGCTTGTATTTCTGGATAAAACGCAGATGCTCTTTGCTGAAATTGTGGTCGATATAGGCTTCGTTCACACCGTTCAGCGGAGCATGGTGCAGGTTCACCGTAAGGTCGGAAAAAAGTTCCGGGTATCCGTATTCTGTCTGGTAGATCCCGACATACAGTCGGTCCCTGTCCAGGTAGCCGCTGACCCGTAAGAATACTTCCTCCGGCTGCTCTCCACTGTCATAAATTAATTTCTTTGGTTCTTCCATTCCTTTCTGCCTCCTATAATCCCATGATTTCTTTTACGATCCTGTCAGATGCCTTCACTGCCCCGACCAGTACCAGTAAGTTAAAGACCAGCTCCCCGATGTAGTTCCAGACAATCGTCACGGCGGACAGACTGGTATCCCCGACGGCCGGCGGACTCGCCGCAAACACCGAAAAGATGATGCAGGCCAGTGCGATGATGGCACCTTCCAGACATACCCCGGCGTAGGAACGGATAAAGTTCTTCCCTACAGACTGGGTTGGTTCCCCGGCAAAGGTTGCCAGCGGGATCGGTGCGATGGCTGTGTACATATACAGCTTGAACATTCTTCCATATACAGTTAGAATCATGACAAATGACAATACCGTAATCAGCAGGCTGCCCAATAGGGTTACGATCCACAAAGGGATGGATTCTAGCATCCCGACAGCTTCGATCTTGTCCACGATCTCTGATGGCAGTTCCGTCACCGTTCCACCTGCCATCCCGGAATGGGACATAATATTTGCCACGATCCCCTGCACAATGGAAAAAATTGCCGTCAGAAGCTCCATGCCGGACATGACGGCTCCCTGTGCCAGTGCGAAACGGATAAAGGCTTTCACTACGTGTTCCGGCTTCTTCATATCCGTGAAGCTCCCACAGGTTTTCACCAGCCCTGCCGCAAAAAATAAGACCAGCAGGCCGTACCCGATGGCTCGGAGCCCTCCGTTGATGTTCGTCATCACGCTCCAGATCGCACCGCCCTTGAAATTCTCCGGGCTTTGCGTCAGCAGTGTCCAGATCTCGGCCAGCTTGTCACTCCAGGTCTGCAAGGCAGAATTCAGATTCTGTACGATCCAGTTATCACTCAAACAGTTTCACCTCCCATCCTGCAAAAGTGAGCGGGGAACCAGCATTTCGCATGGCCCCCCTTCTGGTCTCTGATCCTAACCCATGATCAGGTCCAGGATCTCTTTTGCAAAGGTAATGATGATACCGCCTGCCAGTGTCAGGAATCCGTTTGCCCTCTGGCTCGGATCGTGGCTCTTTAAGGACAGGCCGACCTGCACGATACCAAACCCAAGCAGGATCAGGCCAATGGCTCGGATCAGGGAAAAGATAAACGTGGACAGGTTATTGACGACTGCCAGCGGATCGCCTGCAGCGTAAACGCAGGTTGCCCCGATGCAGAAGGTCAGCACCATCACCGCATACAGGGCAAACAGTTTCTTCTGCCCTCTCTTCATCTTCAGCGGTGTGGTCTCTTTTTTGGTTTCCGTGTGTTTCTTATTTTTCAGTAAATTCATCGGCATTCCTCCAATCAAAAAAGCTCCCCGATGATGTCCTCATCCAGAAGCAGTTCGTAGTCGTTATATCTTGTTTCGTCAAAGGTAAAATCGTCATGTGCCAGCGGTGCTTTCGCATAGTTGAACGGGCCGGCACCGCCGTCCTCGGTATACCGGATGTTGGGGTGCTTCATCAAGTCATACTTGGCATCCAGTATGGGCCGCTCCCCACGGATAAACAAAAGGGCATTCTGGTTGTCCAGCATACGGACTTCATCCGGCTGCAGCAGTTCCCTTCCGCTCTGCTGGAAGTTGGTGGAGTAGCTGCCGGATTTTCCCTTGGTCTGGCCGTAGGTGTTTGTGTCAATGGTCTCTTTTCCCAGTAATTCTGATACATATTTGTGTGTCTCTTTTTCGTTGCCGCCCAGGTATAAAAACTCATCGCAGTTGCCTACCAGACTCTCCCACGAGTCCTTGAACAGAGCTTTTAGCTGGCTCATGTTCTGGATGATGATGCTGCAGTAAATGGAACGGGATCGGCAGGTTGCCAGGATCTTCTCAAACTCGTTTGGCAGGGATACGTTTGGAAACTCATCCATGATGCAGTTGACCGGAACCGGAAGGGCACCGCCATGCACACGGTCTGCCATGTAATAAAGAGTCTGGAAAAGCTGGCTGTAGATCATGCCTACCAGATAATTCAAAGAGGTATCCGCATCCGGGATACAGCAGAAAAGGGCTACTTTCTTCTCGCCCATGCTGGAAAGATCCAGCTCATCGGTATTGGTCAGCTTGGCGATCTGCGGCAGGTTGAAGGCTGCCAGACGGACACCGACACTGATCAGGATGGACTTGGCGGTTTTTCCTGCCGCCTGCTTGTAAATGTGGTACTGCTTCACGGCAATGCTGTCCGGGTCCCGCATCTCCAGACGGTCAAACAAAATGTCTAGAGGGGACTCGTAGTCCTCGTCCTCTTCTTTTACCTGGGCAGAACCTAACATCTCCATGATCATGGCGAAGTTCTGTTCTTCCGGCGGAGCTTCGTGGAGCAGGTACAGCATCAGTGCCTGAAGCAGTGCAGTTTCGCTCTTCTCCCAGAAGGGATCGGAGGACTGGGAACCTTTGGGTGTGGTGTTTTGTATCAGATTAGAAATGAGACGGAGTACGTCTTTGTCATCGTGGACGTACTCGAATGGATTGTAACAAAAAGATGTGTCGGGATTGATGAGGTCAAAGACACGCACCTCATATCCCTTTTTCTCCAGCAGACCGCCTGTCTTTCGGAGCAGCTCCGCTTTCGGGTCTGTGATGACCATCGAGCAGCAGCACTGCATGATATTCGGCAGGGCAAAGCCTCTGGATTTTCCTGCACCGGAACCGCCCACCACAAGGATGTTCAGACACCTGCGGTGCTTGTGGGTATCCAGGCTGATGCGGAAGTTCTGGGTTAACAGGATGTTCTGGGAGTACGGCTTCTGGCTGTATTTCTTACAGATCTGTCTAGCATCGCCCCATCTGGCGGAGCCATGCTCTTCCCCTCTGCGGTAGTTCTTCTGGCTGGAATAAAAAATGCCGATCCCAGCTGCGTAGAGTAACGTGCAGACCAGTACCGACTTGATGGTATATTCCGTATAATGAAGCTGGAACGGGTGGTTCAGCTTTTCGGTGAGAACCTCCATCAGCTCGAAAAGATTCCTTCCCGGCTGGATGGCATCCGCAATCAGGATCGCTGCCCACCAGATGACGGGCAGTCCGGCAAGCCAGATCACCCAGTCTGACTTCCGGCTTCCTGTTACCGGGATGGCTGCTGTTTTGGCCTCTCTGCTCTTGGCAGGTCCGTGATGTGGAAACTGTCCACTCCCGGAACAAGGGCAAGGCTGCTTCCATTCTCCCAGTTTACATGGATCTGCCCTGCATCGTCTACCATATCCACCTTACCTTTTAAGCCGGGTGGCATGTGACTTTCCCCTTCCATGCTGTTAAGCGTGACCTCTGTTCCAGGCGGATATCTTCTCCGCATGGATTCCAATCTTTCGCTTGTCATATTTCTGTACATTTGTACCGCCTCCTTTCATCTTCCCCGTCCACGGTATGGGCGGTATCTGGATTTCATGACCTTTAAGAGGACGCTGTCGATCCCATCGGAATAGCGTCCGTTTTTCAGGTATGTGTCCCGAAGTTGGTTTAAGGCTTCTACGGATTTGCTGTGTTCGGCTTCTGTCAGGTAGAGCTTTCCCTCTTCCTGCTCTGCCAGCTTCAGAACCAGATCCCGTGTGGTATCCACCGGAAGCCCCTGTTCTTTTTCCTGCCGGAACACTTCCCGGAGTGCATGGATCAGCATGTGGTTCATGATCCGGTCCATCTTTACATATCGCATTCTTGTCATAGGCGAGCCTCCTTTTTTCCTCTTTTTTCTCAACCACAACATACCACACTTCCTCTCGGAAAGCTACTGCAAAAGAGCCGGAAAAGCCCCTTTTTATCAGCGTTCCGGGGACTTTTTGTTCTTGGCTGGTTTCTCTGTTTTTTCCTCCGGGACGGCAAATTCATCGGGCATAAATTCCTGTTCGCTTTTGCCAAGGTTACGGTCTACCTGTTTGCCAATAGAATATGCTGCACTCTTTACGTCCTGGATAAAGGAACGTAAGTCTTTAGGGTCTTTCTGCCCGAATGCCTGCATCTCGCAAACCTTATCAAAGGAGAATCCGGAGACATCCACACCGTATTTCTGTGCTGTCACATATGCCGCACAATAAGCCTGTGCCGATACCCCAGCCCGGCTGTAACTTCCATCGTGGTGGTCCAGGGATGCATACGCCAGTTCCCGGCTGATGGAATGGAACGTTGCATTTTCGCTCATGCCGTTTCGGACATAGATCGTCCGCTTACTTGGAATGTACTGTGCCTGCACCTTATCCGGCAGGTTGTCTGCAATCTGGATTCTTACCTCGCTGTCGGTCAGCAGAGCTTCCATCAGCTGGTCCATCGGTTTTGGCTCCGGCTCTTCCGGCTGTTTGGTGCGGATCTGGCTGATGTCATAGGCTTTCTGGATGGAGTACCCCTGCTGGATGACGCCGTCCTTTTCGTATTCCTGACCAACAATAAAGTTGTATCCTTTACTTCCGGTCTTGACGGCCTTGCCTTCTTCCTTCCATTTTTCGAAGGTCTTGACCTGCCGGATCTCCGGGTTCTGTGCGTAGAGCAGGAACAGGTTGTCTGTCCTCTGCGGCTTGCACTGTCCCATAAAATCAAGGAACCCTTTTAAGGAGCCCCCATTCTGGAAAACCTCCTGTGCTTTCCCATCGATCATGCCCCAGAGTTCTTCCCTCTCCTTCTTTTTCTGTGCGGCATATTCTTCTTTCGATAACCGCTGGGTGGACTGCTCCTGCGAGTCCTGCCCTAAAAATTTTGTCAGGTCCATCTTCTACCTCGCTTTCGTCTTTCGTTTATTTTTTGCTCTCTTCTGCGTTTTCTTTGGTCCACGGTTCTTTTCCCGGCTCCGCTTCTGGGATTCCTCTGCTTTCTCCCTTTTGATGTTCTCCAGTTCCCGGCGGACACTGGGACGCTCCTGTTCCTTCTGTCTTGCTCCATCAGTCCCTTTTTCCTGCCCGGTAGAAGTATTTCTGCTGTGCAAGGAAGAGCCGGACAGATTCTCTTCCCCCTCTTCCTGCACCGGGATAAAATTTTCCGGTTCAGAAAACTCCTTTTCGGGATGATTCTGGTTCTTTTCCCCTTCAGAAAAATCCATGTCACCGACCTGGAATGCCTCGTCCAGATCGCTGATCTCGAACTGCACTTCGCCCTCCGGCATCTGCACAGTTTCCTGTACCGCTCCGGTTTCCGGTGCTTCCATTCCTTCGGTTACCTCATGGACAGCTTCCCCGACCTCACTTCTGACAAAATCAAGGTTCATCTTATCCATGACCCGGTTGACCTTGGCTGCATCATCTGCAAAGACCATGACCTCGCTCATCTCCGGGTTCTTTTTATCCCGGATAATGACATAGAGCAGCCCTCGTTTCCTGCCCTCACTGCAGAATTCTCTCAGGCGGTCGGACGGTACGGTAAAGAACTTCAATGGCTTGTTCTCCTTTAACATCCGCACCATCCGGGTCTTGCCCCTTGTTTTCTTCTGGTCTTTTAATACAGCGGCAACAAATACCGCCAGATGCTTTGCCAGCGTGCCGGAAAGCCTGAGCCCGTGGTCCACGCCGTCCAGGGAGTACCGGACGATCTGGTCCGCCGCATCGCCTCCATAATTCATACTGTTCACCTGCTTTCTGTTTCCTTTTCTCTGATTTTCTCCGTCTTATTTTCTTCCTGTTCTGCCTGTCTCTGGATCTGCTCTGCCAGACGCATCTTTTCTTCCATCTCTTTGGACTGCTGTTCGATCCGGATACAAATGCGGATATCCTTCCGAAGCAGCTTTAGTTCTTCGTTGATCTGACCGATCCGGACACTGTCCGGTTCGCTCCGGTAGAGCCGCTTCCGTTCTTTGGTGAGTGCCTGTACCTGTTCTTCCAATGGGATTCGGTATTCCAGCAGCTCTTCACGGGTGGTGATCTGATGCTTCTGGAGGAATTCCATCTGCTCGATCCTGGCATCCAGTTTTCGGATATCTGCCCGGAGCACCGGGGAGATCCTTTTCGGCTTCTGCTTTAGAACACCCATCTGATACAGATAAGAATAGTACAGGGCCTGTATCCCCTTTAACTTCTTTTTCGGGGTTCGGGAAGTTCCTTCTTTCCCAGCAGGAGTCCTGCTCTTTGGCTGTAAGATCCACTGCCGGATACTCTCTTCCGAGTAATTCTTTCCAAGGCTCCGCAGACGGATATACCGTTCCATCCCCGGTGCTTTTAATGCAATGTACTTCCGGTTCAGCTTCCACTGGTATCCCCTCTGCTTCATCTGGTCCAGAAACTGTTTCCATGTGAAGCTTTCTGCCACCGCATCCCGGATATCCAGACGGATCGAGGTTCTCCAGGTCGGTTTTCCGTCCTGTTCTGCCATCCACTGGGCATAGGATTTCCCCTTGCTGTTTTTCGGTTCGATGACGGATAATCCGTATTTCAGGCATAAGGCATCCGATGCTTTCCGCACATCCTCGTAATAACTTCTGCTGTTGCTGTGGTACTTTTTCCCATCTTCCATGCTCACAGAATTAAACACGATGTGGTTGTGGTAATGTTCCGTATTCAGATGGGTGGTGATGACTGCTTCGTATTTTCCCTGAAGAAGCCTTTCCGTCAGTTCCATGCCGATCTGGTGTGCCAGTTCCGGGGTGACTTCCCCTTTGGCAAAGCTCTGCACCAGATGGTAGCCTTGTACCCCGTCCATCTTGTGGTAGCGTTTCTTCGTTTCTACCATATCTTGATAGGCAGTCTCGCAGACACAGCCGATGGCATCCTCAAAAACGGAACGCTCTGTCTTGTCCCGGTTCATGGCGTAATCGATGGCTTCTTCCAGAGAGCCGGCACTCTGCCCTTTCTTTGTAGTCTTATCCTTATTTCGGATGTAAGTGATGGAATTGTCCAGACGGCTGACCGGGATGATGCTGGTGTATGCCATCGGCTACCATTCCTCTTTGACCAGCCTCCATGTCTCTTTCGTCATGCGGAGCATTTCCCGGATACTCTCTTCCCCGGCCATCCCACAGCCATTGGCTACATGGGCAAGCTGGTTGGCGTTGTTGCACAGACCGGATATTTTCCGTAAAAGCTCCGTATGATGCTCACAGGGTCTTGCCCGGACTTCGCCGCCCATGACAATGGACCGGATATATTCCTCACGGGACAGGCCGCTTTTTTCTACCTGTTCTTCCAGAAAACGCAGCTCCTTTGCATTGAGGCGGACTGGTATCACATGGTTTCTTTTTCTCATCTCTTCACCTGCTTTCCAACGGGTTATTGATTACTCCATTACATATCACGGTTTTTCCAGATCAGAAAGCCTGCCAGAACGCCGATGGCTACCGCTGCAGCAATGATCTTTTTCTTCATATGGGCCTCACCCCCTTTCCTGTACCTGGCACAGCTCCATCGGGGCGAACATGATCCCCCTCTTTTCCATCTCTTTTGCAAATTCCAGAAGGTTCCATTTCTTCCCATCAATCATGGCAGATTCTGCATCCAGATAGTGGCAGGTGGATACGTTCCGCTCTCCATTTGGGGCATTCTGTACAAGACTCTCCCCGTTTGCCAGACGGAACAGTTCCTGCCCTTTTCCATCCACAAATCGGATGCATACGCCGTGGTCGACGCTCTCTTTTTTCTTCGCCCGGCACCGCTCCAGTGCCTCATCCTCACGTTTTCCTGAGATCAGTAAACACATCGCAAATACGCCCATTGCCCCTCCGGTCATTGTACCAAGTATAAATCCTAACATTTTTTCGTTCTCCTTTCGTCTGATTGCCGTCCAGCATGGGGATTGGGATTCTCCCCAAAGTGCGTTTGGATATCCAAACGCTATGCTTGCAAAACCAGTCGCATTTTGCTTCGTCCCCTCTGAACCTGTTCTTTCTCTGAATTACTCGTTTTCCTTGATTTTGCTCAACCCATCCAGTGTGGTACAGATGATATGGAGTCTGTCAGCCATGCTGATCTCCGTATTCATCGTCCCGGTGGTCTCTTTTCCGCAGACGACCACCATCCTGCACCGCCTTAAGATCTGGTGGGACATTCTCCGCATGGCCTGCATATCCTCTGCATCCCCATCATCAAGGAATGGGGAAAAGCTGTACTGTGGGCAGATCGGTACATATCCCAGTTCGTAGATCTTCCTGCAGTACCGCTGCACTTTGGTCTTTCCCTCTTCTGCAGAACAGCAGACATAAGCAAGTGCCTGTTCCAATACGACCATCTCCTTTCCTTACCGGACAGGTTTTCTCTGTCCGGCATGATCTAAAAAAACACCCACAAAGCATTCCGGCTCTGTGGATGTCTTGTGGACATCTGGATTCTTTTCTTTCTTTTTTCAGATGTCTGGCAGACATCCGGTTACTGCGATTCTTCGTTTTCCGCTTCTTCCAATGCTTCCAGTGCGATACGGACACGGTCGCTTCCTAGCTTATAATACGCATCCGTCACTTCAATGCCGACTGCCTGATAGCCCGACTCTGTCGCCGCAAGGATGGTGGTACCAGCTCCGGCAAACGGATCTAAGATCAAACCTCCTGGCTCGCAGATCTGAATGACATCCTTCATCAGCTGGAGAGGCTTCTCTGTCACATGGATGCGGTTCTGGGGATTTCCATAACGGAACACACCCGGAAGGCAGGACACCGGACGGTTGATCGGCATCGGGCCGTTGCTTCCCCACACGATATATTCTGCCTGCTGGCGGAACCTGCCTTTCTGCGGACGGGAATTTCCCTTGTCCCAGACGGCAGTTCCTCTCCAGATCCACCCTGCCCACTGGAGGGCATCGGTGATGGACGGGTACTGTCGCCAGTCAATAAAAAGGCAGATCGGAGCCCCTCTTTTGCAGGCTTTCCGCACATCGTACAGCCATTCTGCCATCCAGTGGGTCCAGGAACGCTGATCCTTGTTATCCCCATCAAAGTCCGGCAGGGCATTCTCTGCTTTCATGCTGCTGTACTTCTGGTTGGTGGTACGGTTGCGTTCGTTCTGCTTGGTTCCCCCGGACGCATAGGGCGGATCGGTCACAACTGCATCAAAGATCCCCGGCTGGAATCCTTTGACCAGTTTTAAGGTATCCCCATGCAGGATACGCCAGTTCTCCCCTCCGGCAGACTCATCCGGCATACAGTCTGGTTTTAAAAGATCTTCAAGTTTCAGGGTATTTCCCATAGGCATCATCCTTTCGGTCGCTTATTTTCCAGATTTCTCTGGAAGTGCTTTTTCTTTATGGAACTGCTCATCGGCAGGTATCCTCTCTTTTCGGTGTTTCCTTTCTCGGCGTTCTGGACGGTTCACGGTGATTCGACAGTTCAGTTTCCACATATTCACTGATGATCCCCAGTGCTTCATAGTAATTGCCGCTCTTGTAGACACGGTCTGCCATCTCGTTTGCCTGCCCAGACATTCCGGCTCGCCTCAGAAGTCTTGCAGCATCCCCAAGGATGGAGAAAATATTTCCGTCATGCCCTAAGAGCTTGAGTTTTGGACGGAGCTGCTTCTGTTCCGGTTGCTTTTCCTGTACGCCATTTTCCGGTACTTTCATCTGTATCTGGAAATCTGAGCCGGCGCCGACATAAAAATGCAGATATAATTCGCCGCCATCTACTTTGATCTCCCGTTGTTCCAGACTTTCTCCCCAGCCATCGCTGTACTGGCCTCGCAGGTATCCTTCCAGCTCGACATATTCCCCTGGTGTCAGAGGTTTGCAGAGCGTCAGGCTGGCACAGCCATATAAAACGCCATCCTGCTCTTTTACCCCCATCGTGATGCATTCTACTTTTTCCCGGACACTGTCGCTTCCGTGAAAATGCACCATCAGGTTTCCTGGCTCATGGCCAGGTGTACTGAGCCGGTTGACCTCCGCAATTTTTTCTGCGATGGCTTCCTGATATGGCACCAGCTCGTTTCCTTCCAACGGGTCTGCCTCTTCCCAGTCCACAATGTCCGAGCGATCCGGGATAAAACTTGCCATGACAGGGGACAGCATTTCCACTTCTATTTTGTCTTTCACAGGCATCACCTCACTTCCCTGCTCTGCCGTTTCTCCGGTGTCCTGGCAGCCATCTTTGCCATGTCTGCCCAGTCTGCCCCTTCGATCTCCGGCAGGTTCTCGATGATCTGATAGCTTCCCTCGTAAGCTTTTCGGATATGTTCACACGCCCACCGTCCGGCAAAGTCATTGTCGGTACACACTTCGATCTCGGTGATCTCCGGGTGCTGGGACAAAAAATGTTCCAGTGCCTGCGGCTTTTTCATGCTCCGCTGGCTCTGACCCTCTTTTGGGGCACTGATCCCGCCAAGCTCCAGACGGTACTTATCCCGGCTTCCCTGTTCCAGTGTCATGTGGGCCAGCACATCCACACAGGCTTCATAAACGGCAACCCGTCTGCATCCGTGCTTTGCCGGAATACAAAAAGCGTATGCCTTTTCGCTTCCGGCCTGTTCCATCTTAAAGGACTTTCCGCTGGCATCGTAAATCCCACGCAGGAAGGCATATCGTGCCACCTGGTTTTCATCCCGGCCTACGAACACGGCATTGTGGTAGGGCAGGCTTTCATATAAGATTCCCAAATGAACACACCGCTGTAAGACCTCGCCGCTGATGCCCCGCTCTTTCAGATAGCGGAACACCCTGCGGCAGTCCGGGCTGACCGGAGGCAGGACAAATGGCTTCTTGGGCTTTGCTTCCACGGGCGGAGGGATATAGGTGGGATACTCATCTTTCAGCATCTGCACCGCTTCCAGAAAGGAACACCCGTCTACATGGATCAGTAAATTTAAAGCACTGGTGCCCCCGATATCTCTGGACTTCCAGTGCCACTGGCTGGTCTGCTCGTTGATCTTAAAGCTGTCATGGTCCGTCAGCTCCCATTCATTTCTGGCTGAAGATTTTTTCAGACGGTTTGGCTGATATTTCTTCAGGTATTCAATGGCGGTGATCTCCCTTGCACGTTTGATTTCTTCTTCCGGAATCCACGGCATTACAGTACAGTATCCCGGAGCTGCTCTGCCTTATCCGTTTTCTCCCACGGGAATTCCTTTCTTCCAAAATGCCCGAACACCGCACTCTGTCGGTAGATCGGCCGCTTCAGGTGCAGGGTGTCACAGATCTGGCTTGGGGTAAGCCCGAACACCAGAGGGATCGCAGCGGCGAGGCAGTCATCCGCACAGATTTTTCCGGTTCCAAAGGTATCCACCTGCACCATGACTGGCTGGGCAACCCCGATGGCATAGGCAAGGGACACCTGGCATCGGCTGGCAAGTCCGGCAGCCACCATGTTTTTGGCAATGTAACGGGCCATGTATGCCCCGGATCGATCAACTTTGGAACAGTCTTTCCCGGAAAATGCACCGCCGCCATGCGGTACCAGGCCGCCGTAGGTATCCACCATCAGCTTCCTTCCGGTCAGTCCGGTGTCTGCATCCAGACCTCCGCACACAAATCTGCCCGATGGGTTAATCAGGATCTTGGTGTCCTCATCCGGCGGCAGCATACGGAGTGCCGGGCGTAACACTTTCTCCCGGATCTCATGCTCCAGCTTCCGAAGGGATTTTTCTTTTTCATGCTGGCAGGACACAACGACCGTATCCAGACGGACAGGTCTGTCATCTTCGTATTCCACGGTCACCTGTGCTTTTCCATCCGGCAGGATTCCCGTGATATATCCGCTTCTGCGGCTTGCAGACAGTTCCCTTACGATGCGGTTCGCCAGAACCACTGGCATCGGCATGAGCTGCGGCGTCTCATCGCAGGCGTATCCCACCATGATTCCCTGATCCCCGGCTCCATTGGCAAGTCCGCTCTGAACAGAAACAGTCCCTGTCCTGCGTTCTCTGGAACGTTCCACTGCCCCGGCGATATCCGGACTCTGTTTGTGGATGAGGGCATCCATGTGGATTCCATCTGCTTCATAGCCTGCACTCTCCAGCACCTTTCTGACGATTTCAAACACCTGTGGCTCATATCGGCTGGTGATCTCTCCTGCCACGATGATGTTCCCTTTGGTCGCCAGCACCTCGCAGGCTACCCTGGAATTTTCGTCCTCTTTCAGACACGCATCCAGAATGCTGTCTGCGATCAGGTCACAGAGCTTATCCGGATGTCCTTCCGTTACGGATTCTGCTGTATAAAAACGTTTCATAATTGTTACCATCCTTTCCAACGAGTCAAAGCTCGTATAAGTAAATAGATCCAGCAGAGAGCACTCCTTTTGGAACACTTTCTGCCGGATCTGGGTTATGAGCTGTCTCACATTCTGCACTTTTCTGGTACTTTCAGACACTTTTTCCTACCTGAATACTACCAATACACACCCTTACATAATCCCCCTGTTTTGAACACTTCTCAGTCTGTGCGGTCATCATTTGTCTCATTTTCTGCACTTTTTGGGAGCTTTCAAACACTTTTCGTTAGAGCATTCGCTGATATTCCGTAGAGTATCTGCCAAAGTTTCCACTTTCGAACACGTTTTCCACCTGAATACACCTGGCATATACCCTTGATATACTCCCCTGTTTTGGACACTTCCCTGCCCGTGCGGTCATTATTTGTCTCATTTTCTGCACTTTTGGGGTACTTACGAACACTTTTGGCTCCACACTGCCCCGGAAACCGGCACCGCCAGGACGATGTTCCTGGCACCGTTCCATTCATACGAACACGTGACGAGCGTCAAAACCTTATCGTATATACACTTCAGGTAATCATCCCCGGTTTCGAACACTTCTCTCTGCTTGGCTGCTTTTAAGTACTCCTGCACTGCCGCCGCATCCGGAAGTTTCTGCTGGAATGGGAACAGATCCCGGTCTGCTTTCAGCACCGTGACGATCCTGTATTCCTGAATGCCATCCTCTGTCTGAAAATAAGCAAAACGATGAGCGTTATAATAATCTTCCCCTGCATATAAGTCCAGGTTTCCGAACATCGCCCCACTGTTCATGTTGTGACCGTAAATGATGAGATTCCGGCTTTCGGACACTTTGCAGTCTGCCTGTAAAAACAGGCTTCCGTTGATGTCATATTCTTTTTTGTAATTCCGCTTCAGATAAAATTCGCCATTCTCCTGTTCGGACTGAAGCACCGGATAATCAATCCCGGTGTCCGGTATGGTCAGCCATCCCTGCACATCCGGGTACTGTTTTCGGAGAGAAACAAGGTCTACCGCAACCACCGGGCATTTTCTTCCAGCTGGTTGGTCTTTCTTTTCAGAGCCTGAGGCTCCCGGAGCTTCCGGCTCCGGGAAATTCCCTTTCAGCTCTGCCACCAGCTTTTTATTCTCCATTGGGAGATATACCATGTGGTAAATCAGGAACCCGGCACTTAAGAAAAGTGCTGCAAGGCATATCGTTTGAAAAAATTTTTTCACGATTTTCATCGTTCCTGTCCGGCTTTCCTCTGTTGCTTTGGCTGGCTTTTCTGCGTCTGTCCCGGCACAGGCGGTTTCCTGGCTGCTTTCAGGATCGATCCCGTTGGGATGTGGTTCTGCCTGCAGCCCTTTAAGATTCCGGTCAGGTAAGACTGTCCGGGTGGATTAAAGTTCTGCATGTAGTCTTTTGTCATGATATAGACAATCGCTTTGATCTCTTTCCCAGCTTTATCCTTGACGGTGATCTCCTGTTTGTCATAAAAATCAGGATAGCCTTCATAAAGATCCAGGCTCTTTTCGCAGTCCCCGGTCAGTGACCAGAGGACGCCGTCCACATGGCTTCCCTCTTCCGGGAAGATGGTGGCAAGTCCGCTCCCTGCACCTGCAAAGGTCAGCCGATACCCCTCCAGGCGGACGGTTTCTGCCACCTCCGCCTTTGGGCACCGGTATGCCATCTGGTCCAGATCCATGTTGCTTCCATACGCAAAATATAATTGTTTCAGCTTATCTGCCCCCTTTTTTCTTCTTTCTCTTGGATGTCAGGCTCATGCCGATCAGACCACCTGCGGAAAGAACCAGACACAGAACTGGAATCCAGAGATTGGTGTCATCACCTGTTTTCGGGTTGCTTACAGATGGGGTATCCTCCGGCAGTTTCTCATTGGTTACTTTCTGGATAACTTCGATCACTGGAGTTTTGTCATCTACATAGGTAAATGTCACCTCATGCTTCGTTTCGTCCAGCTGGTATCCTTCCGGTGCTTTGGTCTCAACCAGATAATAAGTGGCTGCCTTGTCAAATTTGCCTTCCTTATAAGTTCCGATTGCAAGCAGTCCGCTGGTTGCATGGCCGTTTTCATCGGTGGTCAGTGTTTCTACCACTTTGCCATCGGCATCCCTCAGTTCAAATTCCGCTCCTTTCAGTGCAGCTCCCGTATCCTTGTCCGTTTTCTCAACAATCAGACGGCCCTTTGCGGTATCGTCTTTCATGGCCACCTTCTGGATCTCTGCGGTATCTGCCACCTCGAAGGTGATCTCTTCCGCTGCGATATAACCGTTTGGAGCCTGCTCTTCTTTCAGGGTATATTTACCGATCGGAAGTTTTTCGATATAGTGCGGCTCTTTACCGGAAGTCCAGGTTTCTACGATGTTGCCATTTTCATCTGTGATGGTCAGTTTGGCTCCTTCGATCTCCTGATCTCCGGTGATGTCCGTCTTGCTGATTTCCACTTTGGTCACGTCATCTTCCATCACCTGCTTCTGGATCTCTGCGGTATTTTCCACGGTGAATGTGATGCTTTCCGCTGTAACGTATCCATCGGCCGGCTTGGTCTCTGTCAGAGTATAAGATTTTCCTACGACCAGTTCCTTGATGATGTGTGGCTCTTCTGTGGAAGTCCATTCCTCAACCACAGCTCCGTTTTCATCCGTCAGCTGTAATCTGGCTCCCGGCAGTTCCTCTCCAGTGGTCAGATCAGTTTTGGAAAGCTCCACGGTGGTCGGCTCATCTTCAAATACAAACTCATAGGACGCTTCTGCTTCTTTATCCCCCTGGTACTCAAAAACAAATTCCTGCTCTTCCCCGGTGGTGACAAATCCATCCGGTGCATACAGCTCCTTCACATAATAGGTTCCATCGATCGGCAGATCTGCAATAAAGGAAATTTTTCCATCTGCATCTGTTGTTTTTAACTCGATCAGGGTGTCAGCTTCCATCAGCACCTTTCCAGATGCGGACAGGATGTCTTTTCTGGTATAAAGTCCAAAGATGCCGCCTTTTAATACACGGTCGGTATCCTTTTCTTTCTTCAGGACGTTCACTTTCACCTTCTGGCGGTTGTTCTGCCAGTCCTCATCGTATACAACAACCGGGGTATCCTGGTCACGATAGGAAAGATCTACATATCGTGGTTTTTCATCCAGGACATAACCATATGCTGTACCCACCTCTTTGACATAGTATTTTCCAACCGGAAGGTCAGATACTTTTGCAATGCCGTCTGCATCGGTTGTCACGGTTGCTACCAGCTCGTCCTTGGAATAGTAATCCGGGCTTACGCCATCGGCTGCTTTGATATCCTCGGCAGCACGGATTTCAAAGGTAACGTCTGTCAGGCTTCCGGTGATGTACTCAAAGAAATGTTCCACAACACCTTTGACGTTGTCCAGCAGAGTGATCTTATCAAGGAATTCACCCTTCTTGTTTACGATCAGCAGTGCTTTCGGCACATCGTCCTTCATTTCCACTTTCTGTACTTCTGCGGTATCCTGAATGGTGAATTCCACATCCGTGGTCTTTAAATAACCAAGCGGTGCAAGGGATTCACGGAGGATGTAGGTTTTACCAACAACTAGGTATTTGATCACATGAGGCTCATCTTTTACAGATGTCCAGCTGTCGATCACATTTCCAGCTTTATCCAGAACAGAAAGGGATGCCCCGTTCAGCTCCACGCCTGTGGTCAGGTCAGATTTGGTCACTTCGATGGTGGTCGGCTGGTTCTTCTTCACAGATTTCAGCTTGATGGTCGGGATGTCCTGTCCCTGATAGGTGGCCTCGAATTCCAGTACCTCGTCAGAGGATACAAAACCGTCCGGTGCAGAAATTTCTTTTACATAATAAGTTCCAAGCGGCAGGTCCAGGGTAAAGTGTGCCTGTCCTTTTTCATCGCTTGTGATCTCCTGTAATAAGGTATCTGCTTTCACAATGACCTTGTTGCTGCCGGATTTGATTTCTTTCTTATTATAAAGTCCAAATACGGCTCCTTTTACCACGCTTCCGGTTTCTGCATCCTGTTTTTCTACCGTGATGCTTACTTTCTGACGTTCATTGGTAAATGTCACTTCTTCGTCTACAACTGGGGTATCCTGTCCAGCGTAGATAAAGGTTACCTCTTCGCCTTTGGTATTCCAGGTGTAGCCTTCCGGTGCTTTTTTCTCTTCTACACGGTATGTTCCGAGCGGAAGATTCTCGATTACGGCACTTCCGGTTTCATCGGTTGTCAGCGTTGCCACCAGTGTGTTTTTGGCATATTCCAGATAACGGTTGCCGTTCTCATCTTTCTGATGGTCTGCGGTATAGATATCTTCTGCGGCGTAAACCTCAAATACGGCTCCTGCAAGGTTGGCTTCCTCGTAGGTGAAATCCTTGTCAAAACCTTTGACTACTTCTCCTTCCTTGCGGATGGTCAGTCTGCCTTTTGCCGGGTGGTTTTCGAAATCCACCTCGATGATCAGGTCACCGCTGACCGGATCTTCCTGGTATGCGGTATCGCTGTCTACCTTGATTTCTACCGTTTTTGTGCTGTGGGTGTATCCATCCGGTGCAGTCACCTCTTCGATGCGGTAATTTCCACAAGCAAGATTCTGCGGCAGGATCAGGTATCCATTCTCATCGGTAAAATAAGATTTATGTACCGTAGTGGATGGGTAGGTAGTTACCTGTTCCACGTATTTCTGGTTGTCCAGATCGTATACCTTAAACTCGGTATTCGGAAGCAGGACAGATTTCTTGGTCTCATCGTCTTTTTTGACGATCTTTAATTTTGCTTCAAACTCCTCATCCAGAAGCACACGCCATACCTGCGGCTGATCCGGGTGGTTCTCTGAGATCACAACCTTGAAATCATCAACTGGTTTGAAATTATGCGGTGTGGTGGTCTCCCTTACAATGTAGGTACCATATGGGAGTGGAATGGAGCATGCATATCCACGCTCATCTGTGAACATTTCGGTCTGTCCGTCTGCGGTCAGCACGACTGGAGTTGCGGAGGCAAAGTCATAGGAACCATCCTTGTTTTTCTTCAGGCTGCTCTCCAGATATGCACTGAATCCAACACCTTTTAGCAGATCGGCATCGGTCTTTCCGTTGTTGGCTGCTTTGATGACCTGAAACGGCTGTTTGATCACATCTTCCAGAGAAGTTGCGGTACGTTCTACCGTCTGAACCAGATCTCCTTCATCATTACACTCCAGATCATGTTCTTCCGCGTCTGCCAGATAGCCGACCGGAGGTGTCAGCTCTTTGATGTAATATTTTCCAAGATAGAGGTTTGACACTTCTGCATTTCCATCTGCATCCGTAGTCAGGGTTGCAATCTGGGTTCCTGCCGGGTAAAGGACACCTGTTTTTCCATCCGGATGGACAATATCCTCACGGGCATACAGACCGTAAACGGCACCCTCAAGGGTTGCATCTCCCTGTGCAGTCTTTCCGGTTTCAGAATCTTCTTTTACCAGTTTGATCTTCGCATTGACACGCTCATTCTGGAACGTATGGCTAAAGGAAACGGTTGCCTCTTTGTCTGTGGTGTACTGGAACGTAAAAGAGTATACATCTTCACTGTTTCTGGTGTATCCGGCCGGTGCAGCCACTTCTTTCATGTAGTAGCTGTTGGCGATTGGCAGATCTGCCTGATATACGGCTTTTCCATCTGTTCCGGTCACTGCCTTCTCAATAAGGGTATCTTTCTTTACCACAACGGTTCCATCCGCCGCTTTGATATCATTTCCGGCATACAGTCCATAAGTGCCGCCCGGAAGATATTTCTTGGTTTCTTTATCCTGTTTATATACACTCACGCTTGCTTTCTGGCGGGCGTTTTTGAATGTCACGCTTCCCATCACCTTCTCTACATTGCTTCCGGCATAGGAAAGTGTGATCTCCTGGCTTTCGCCTGTGCATACTAGATTTTGTGGTGCTTTCATTTCTTTTACGACATATTTTCCCAGATATAGATTATCCAGTGTGGCACTTCCGTCATCCCCGGTGGTAAGTCCGGCTTTGACCAGTGCATCTTTTTTATAGATTACTGTTCCGTCTGCGGATACAATGTCAGCTGCAGCATAAATGTTATAAACCGCACCCTTCTGCTTCTGCTCGGTATAAACAAAGGAAACGCCATTGTCTGTTACGTTTGCCCCAGTCAGCACTTCTCCTAACTTGTAAACAGTCAGACTTGCCATCTGCTCTGCATCGGTAACGGTCTGTTTTACGGTATCCCCGATCACCAGTTTTATGTCGTAGACTTTGGTGTCCAGCAGGTATCCGTTTGGTACAGAGATCTCTTTCAGGTATACGGTATCCTGTGTTTTGGTGATCGTAACGCTGGAAGCTCCGTTGGCATCTGTGGCCGGCATCTTTGTGATCAGGTTCTTTCCGTCCTTGTCACTGTAAACGCCATAGACTGCACCTGCGATGGCTTTGTTGCTCTTGCGGTCTTTCTTTACGATCTCCAGTGTTGCCTGTTTTACCCATGATACTTTAAAATCTACATATTTCTCATCGGTCACGCCCTCACCAAATACCAGGGCAAGGTCCTGTGTTTCGCTTCCGGTGGTGATCTTATAAGCGGAGTAGTCTTTGATGATGCTTCCTTTCATGGTGGAAGACCATTCCCCTTTGACATCCACAGCCTGTGTCAACGGTGCGGATAAATAAAATTTGGTACCGCCGCAGATTTCTACAGATGCACCTGCACTGCTGGTTTTTCCGGTTGTCACGTTATGCAACTTGACACCGGACGGCAGCTTCATGGTGATGGTCTGCAGTTCGGATGCCTTGAATGTGATCTCTTCTGTTCTCTGGCTGTTGCCGCTGATATATGCTGTCACATCTGCGTTTGAAAAGCTCATGTCCACTTCCGGGATCTCCGGCTGGCTCATGCAGTAATCATAGAGTTCTTTTGCAAGGACCTGCCCGGTAGCATTCGTACCAGAAAAAGCGTCGCCGCTGTTATTGGCATAGGACGCTGCCAGATGGACGATGATAAACTGTTTTCCGGCAGAAAAATCAGGGTGTTTTTCAGAAAAGAATCCATTTTCACCAGATGCTTTGGTTCCGTAGTAGCACACTTTTGCCAGTGCTTTGCTGTCACCTAGTTTGGTGATCTTATAGACACCATCCCCAGGTCCCGCTTTGGATGGCTGCACACAGTAGGCAGTTGCAGACACATTTCCAAATTTAACGGTATATTTATAGGTTACATAGGAGCCCAGACCGTAGTCTGCATAGTAATAAGCAGTTCCTCTTGTCACATCCACGTCCTGGGTTGCTCTTGTACTGGTATTGACTGCGGTGAATGAAACGGTTTCCCCATCTTTCATTGCCATCAGGTCAATATCCTGTTCCCCTGCTTGCTCCAGAACATCTCCAAGTGTCAGCCCGGATTCTTCATCGGTTGTATTTTCCGTTTCTGATTCCTCTAATGCGGCATCAAACTCGGATTCGGAAAGTCCATCCTGAAATTCGGATTCTGTTTCTTCCGGTTCTTCTATCTCAGCTTCCTCTGTTTCAGATTCAGCTGTCTCCGGCTCAACAATTTCTGTCTCTACAGGCACTGTCTCAGTTTCTTCCTGCGAGGCAGCTTCCTCATCATCAGAACCTGTATCCTCTTCGGTAACTGCCTGTTCTGTCTGCGGTTCACTCTGAGCTGCTGTCACAGGCTCTTTTACGATCAGATTTCTTCCAATCTGGTAAACAGGATGCTTCTGGTTGACAGGCTCTACATAATAAACGGCATGGTAAGTATCCGCATGGCTGGTGCTGAAGCTTTCCCCGGCATCACTCTCTGCTTTCTGGAAGGTCACTTTGACCTTGCTTTCGTCCTTGATTTCCAGATTGGTATGGTCACTGGAAACATCAAATGTCTGTCCGACTTCCAGCTCCAAATCGGTGGCTTTTACCACTTCCTCTTCATCCAGCAGATCCTTTACGGATTCATACGCTGGCGGTTCGGATGCTTTCGGTTCCTCCGAAGCATACGCCGTCAGTGGTGAAATGACCGTGGATAAGATGGTGACTGCCGCCATCACCCCTGAAAGGATTCGCCTGAATCGATATTTACTATTCATGTTTTCTACCTCTTTCTTCTTTTTCTTCATTTTGCATAAGAACAGCCGGATGTTTCCACCCGGCCTGTCTGTTCCTGTTATTCTGTTATCTCGCATCATCTGTCCGTCTTGGATTCTGCAGACAGGCATAGTTGCTTTTGTCATACCGCCATGCCTTATCCCCGTCCAGGTTGGCAAGCAGATGCTTCCGCACATTTTTATACTCGTCCCCAATCAGTCCGAGGCGAAGTAAAAAGGTGCGGAAGGTAAACGCCGGGTTGTCCCCGATCTCCGTCTTTTTTGCATGGGTACAGGACTGATTGATCGCCTGTGCGGATATGGCAAGTGCCAGTGTGATGTTCGACCGGACTTTCCCTGCATGGAGGGTGCTTTCAAAACAACGCCATTCCAGTGTTCCTTTGGAAAAAACAGCGTGCAGATTTAATGCATAATACCTTGTCCAGTTGTAATGCTCAGAGCTTCCGTCATTTCCCTCATACCATGCCCTTTTGAATTTTTCCATTGTGATAGTACTGTTCGGCATCCGGCGGATCTTCTCCAATACCATAGGACGGACTTTTTGGCAATACTCATCTTCCCTTCTGGTCTGTACATTTAAGGCTTTGAACAGAATGTCCTCTTTGCAGTACATGATCGTCAGTGCATTCTTCAAACTTCTTGGCGTATGGTTGGCTGCATCCACATGGACATGCATGCCACAGGATGAATTGACAAAAGCACCTGCGTTTTTGACACACCGCACCACTTCCTGGAGTTTTCCCATTTCCGAATATTCCAACTTTGGGGATACCATCTCAGTAGCATAGTCACTGTCAGCATCCAGACACCGCCCGTGAGATTTGTACTGACAACGGATACTGGAATCATAGGAAAACTTCCAAACCTTTCCATCCGGGTCTTTCACACACCAGGAGCTGTAAGAACGGATGGAATATGGCTCTGTTCCGAACATTCTTCCAACAGCGACAGCCGCCTTGTAACGGCTGATACCTGTCATCTCAATCTCTGTACCAAAATACTGGTCTTTTAAGTCGATCTGCGTCACCCACCCTTCGCTTCTGGAACAGGTGAGCTGCTTCGGATCTCTTTATCCACGGCTTTCAGGTTCCTGCCTATTGCTTCAATGACATTGACCGTAACACCGTTCCCGGCCTGCTTATAAAGCTGGTTGTCGGATGTCTCTTTTTCCATCCTGGAGATCTGATCGTCCCGGTATCCCTGCAGCCGCAGACACTCCCTTGGTGTCAGCCTGCGGATTCTGCCGTGGTAGATCACGCCATGACGGTCGGTTGCCGTAATGGTGAACATTGGCTCTTCTGGTTCTTTCATCCTTCTCCCGTTCTGGCGGACTTTTTTCTTGGCCGGTGTCAGCACTGCCCTTGGCGGTTCTTCCACCAGCACTCCGGAGCTTTCGCCCCTGTGATTATGGATGCTGGAATCCTGTCTGGTATTCAGACACCTTGCAACGTCTGTCACCAGCGGCGGAGGGGAAATATCCACAAAATGCAGTGTCCCCTGCTGGTTTCCGGTCGTCAGAGTATGGGCGATCTCATGCCCGACTCTTCCCCTGCGGCTGTTGATGCCCGGATAGCCAAGGTCGATGCTGTCTCCCTCGTAGGCCATTTTGTACCCTTTTCTGGTATTTTCCTTGATCGGGATACCGACTTCGTATAATCCGGTCTTGCCGCCCATACCGCCAGCTCCACTGGTCAGCGTGCAGCTCAGTCCTTCTTCTGCGTAGACTCTTTCTCCCTGTTTGCCAGCATGGACTTGTATAAGAGCTGTTCCATTTGTTTTTGGGAAAGGTAATATTTTTCCGGCACATCTTCCATCAAGATATCCGACAATATACACCCGCTTCCTTGACTGGGGGACTCCGAAATCCTTGCTGTTAAGCACCTTCCATTCGACATGATACCCCAGTTCAGATAGCGTACTGAGGATGGTGTGAAACGTCCGCCCTTTGTCATGCGAAAGCAGACCGGGTACGTTTTCAAGGAGAAAATACGCAGGTCGTTTGTCTGCAACCAGTCTGGCAACTTCAAAGAAAAGGGTTCCTCTTGCATCTGCAAATCCTTCCCTTCGTCCAGCGATGGAGAATGCCTGGCAAGGAAATCCCGCGCATAAAAGATCAAAGTCCGGCATTCGTTCTGTTTCAATATTTCTTGCGTCATTGCAGAACCACTCTCCTTCCGTATCAAACAGCACCCGGTAGTTGTGGTCTGCATACGCATCCGCTTCACAGTGTCCGACACAGGTGAAGCTTCCTGCCCTTTGCAGCCCTTCTCGGAATCCTCCGATTCCACTGAAAAGGTCAAAAAATCGAATTGTTCCGGCTATCAGCCTCCCTTCGCTGCGAAAAAACAGTGCAGATTTCTCTGCACCGTTTTCGTTTCTTGGTTTCTGTTTTGTAATGTCTATTCTTCTGCATCCTCTGAATCTGTTGCTTCTGGCTCTTCAATTCCCAGTTCTGGTTTGGCTGATTTCTCTTCGCCTGCTTCTGCTGGCTCTGTTCCCTCTGGCTCTTCCGTTTCCGGTTCTGTCGGCGCTTCCTCTGCTTCCGGTTCCAGCTCTTCTGGCTCCGGCTCTTCGACTTCCGTATCTGTCAGCGCTGGCTCGTCGTCCAGTTCTGACTCGTCAGATTCTGTTTCTTCCAGTTCCGGTTCGGCTGTCTCTTCTTCCGGTTCGGCGATTTCTGCGGATTCCGCTTTCCATTTGGCTTCCTCTTTTTCGAGTGCCTCTTCGATAAGCCCGATCAGGAAATCTTTCTGTTTCATGCCATTCTTTGCAAGGACTGCTTTCAGTCTGGAAAATAAATCCTCGGTTACCTGTACTGCTACTGTTCTTAACTCTGCCATGTTTGTCTTTTCTCCTTTATTTGTCATGTGTTCTTCGATTACCATCTCAAGGTATTTCGGTATGCTGATTCCTAATTCTTCGACCTCCAGTTTTAACTTTTCATGCAGCTCTACCGGGATCTTTCCGCATATATTTTTCATCTCCATGCATTTGTTCTCCTTTCTTTTTTCTACACCCAACATACCCTAAAACGTGACAGAAAGCTATTCACAATACCCAACGAATATGAGTCCTTCAAAATCCTCCAAAAGATGCAGATCCACTAACATTCAATAGGCATCACCCCTTTCAAAGATCCGCGATATATACTAATTTGACTGCTTGAATTTTGGCTATTTTATCACCGGGAAAGACTTGACTTTTTCAGAATGCATCCTCCAACCCGGAGAGAAAATCCAGCATCTGGGACGGGATTTCTTCTTTCTTTGGAACACTCTCCCCGGAGCCTGAAATGGAAACACCTGCCAGTTCTTCCCGGATGGCCTGCCGGATACTTTTCTCCAGCTGGTTGTTTTCCTGGTCTTTTAAGATCACCTGAACCAGATAGCTGCTCTTCTGTCCATCCGGAACACTTTGCAGGATCTCCCATGCCCTTTTGTGATCTGGATTTTCCAGGTTCAGGCGGAACGAGAAAACAGGCCGCTTTACTTCGCGCACATCTGCCCCACAATCCGCTCATAGCCGGAAGCGTTGACGTGTACGTCTGTCAGGTAAACCTGCCGGCATAGCCCGTCCTGCGGTGCCACGTGCCGTTTCAAGATGCTGGCTCCACCGCCCATGATCACAGACGGAATCGCCTTCAGATCGAACCCGGCTTCCATGATGGCAGACAGTATTTTCTCCGTGTAGAGCCTTCCCTGCCGGACAATGATTTCTTTTGCGGCCGGGTCCATGCTGCAGCTCTGGCCGTTCAGAACACGTTCAATCTGAATGTCCGTTACAGACAGTCCGGTATTTCTGCGTACCTGTTCCGTAATCTCATCCACACACCGGATCACACCAAGCTCCAGGCTGCGGCAGGTCGCGGCGTTTGGAACACTGTTGTCCAACCGCATCAGATCCACAGTCCAGCCACCGATGTCTGCGAGAAGAACAGAAGGCTCATCCCGGACACATTCCGGGTGGAGGGCCAGTGCCGAGTATCCCTGTGGGAACAGTTTTACATCCTGAATCCGTATCTCATAGCTTTCATCCTCGTACCGGAAACGCAGAGGCTGCTCTTTCCGAAACAAATATTCCCGGAAGTCTTTTTTCTCCCTGCCAAAACTTGCCAAAGGGAGACCGACTGCCAGAACCACATCTGCTTTCCGTTCTCCCCGGCGATAGCGGATCTCCTGGGCAATCGCTGCCATTGTCAGAAGATAATAATTGTCATTGGAAGTCTTACTTCTCACCAGCGTCTGCCGTCCAGTTCCACACACATAAAATTTTCCATTGTACTGCAGGACATTCTGCATGGTATACGGCTCGTAATCGTATCCGGTAAGTCCTGTCGGGAAACACACATGGGGAGTTTTGATGGCATAATATCCATGATCGATTCCTATAATGATAAGTCACCACATCCTTTCTGGTTTTTCTTTGTTCTTTTCCAGCAGGTGATCTTGGGGTCTAGAAAAGAGAAAAAGGGCAGAACCCCGAAGAGTCCTGCCCGTAATCAAAAATACAGCTATGTATATTTTGTAAATAAATACGCATAGCTGTATTCAATCATTTTTATTTGTTAATCAACGCTGCAAACTGGAATTTTCAAATTAGTCTTTGCAAACAACCTTTGAACCTTCACCATCAATTACAATTCCCTGACGGTTGTTAATTGGGCAAAGATTCAAATCCGAAAATTCAGTCATTATTTTCTCAGTAACTTTCTTAAATGGTGCTGTAAGATAATGCGGAAGAACATAGAAATCAAGCAAATCAAGCCCTGCATCATCTTCTTGTGAGTAGTCCTCCGGTTTTTCATCCATTTGTTCAATATATTGGATAGTTGGAGCGCATATAATCGCACCCGCCGATTCACCAATCATCAGTTTTCCCTTTGCCAATTCCTTCTTCAATAGCTCATCCGTTCCCGTTTTACGGAGCTGGTCCATAAGGAAGAACGAATTTCCACCAGTAAAATATATCACATCCGCATCTTCAAAAACGGACTGTATCGTTAAATAAGTCTCCGTTGAAATATCAATTTCAGTTACGGCTGCTCCCAGTTTATTGAATAGCTTTCGAGCCGAGCCGACATAACCGGTATAGCCTTCACGCAGCGAAGCTGTTGGAATAAATGCGACTTTCTTGTTATCAATTTCTTCTTTTATCAAACTTCCTACACTTGAAAAGTGCGAACATAAAAACAGTTTCATCCATAT
>HE978651.1:2237749-2266054 GCA_000285855.2 Ruminococcus sp. JC304
TAAATTCATTTTCATTGACAATGGTATCATATTTTTTATTGATAATCTAGTTCCTGAATCCATTCTCTGGTTTCCATTGGTGTATTTTCGCAAAAATCCTGAATCCATATCTCATGGAGTCTGACTTCTGATTCTGTACTGTCTATGTTTCCAGCACACCCACCTGTTTCCTGGAGTGCTTCCAGGCAAGCCCATTCCTTTTTGAAGTTTCCGGCAAATTCCATCCACACTTTTATATGATATTTCTTAAAACCAAAATGGTAAATCAAATAGGTCAACCTGTCAAAATCAGCTAACGGCATTTTTTCTTTTTTCAGCAATAACCTTTTATCATGCTCGCTGCATAGATATAAAAATGCAAGCTGTTCTATCTTTGTCTGCTCCATATATTTCTCCCTTCTCTTCTGTCTTTGTCTCACTTTTACAACCGATTCTACCTTGTCCAATCGTTAAAATCAATACAGATGGTGCAAAAAGTGAGACAAACCATCCTTTTACCAGAGAGGAAGAGATTTAAGATGCCAAAGCCAAGGACACAGTCTGGTGAGAAGAATCTGATCAGCCAGCGGTTGATTGAGCTTCGCAGGACTCACAATATGTCTCAGCGTGATCTTGCCTATAAACTCCAGTTAGCTGGTTACGATATGGATAAAAATGTAATCACCAGAATCGAAACAAACAAGCGTTATGTCACTGATCTTGAATTAAAAGCCATTGCTGAAATCTTTCAGGTTTCATACATATTTCTCATTGATGGCAAAGACGAATAGAAGTGACAAATGGGGAAGTTCTTTTCGGGCTTCCCCATTTTATCCGTCCTTATTACAGATTCAGTAGTTCTAAGATTTTCTGCATACCGGCCTGATATAAAGATTCCGCATATAATATCCATCTTTCACTGACTTCAGTAACATATGCGTCTATCGTTTTTCGCTTTTCTTTTGATAATCCCATTGTCTGAACCTGTTCTTCATATTTTGATATTTTTTCCAGCATTCCCTGGTACGCTATATTTTCTTTCAGTTGTTCTTCTACCTCATCAATCCAGGTATCCATCAGCAATTCCAGCAGTTTCTGTGTGTCACCGTCATCCTTTCCCAGTATTGCTTTTTTTATTTTCCCCAGCATAGCTCCATAAGAAATCATTTGAGCCTGTCCTATATAAAAATGGTACTGCTCTTCTATCATTTCCTTTTCGCTCTCCAGTTGGAAATATCGGTGCACTGCCTTATGCTCTTCTTCCGTTAGACTGATTGACTGATTCGACTCCATAAATGTTTCTATCACTGGATACTTCTCTGTAAGTTGCAGTATTTTCCTTTGCAGTCTCTGGTATTCCGCATTGTGCTTTTTCAGATAGGTGCATACCTGTTCTCCTATCCGTATCCCCAGGCACTGCTCGTTCCAGATGATATCTGGCTGTGTTGTCATATCGGTTTCTCCCTTCTGTGTAGTTTCTTCTATTCCAAGCACAAGACTATACCACACTTCTGGGAGAAAGCTATTCAGCAAATCTACTGAAATGACCGGGCAGATACTGTGCAATCTGTTCTTTCGCTATAATAAAAAATGGCATGGAAGAACCTTATTCTTTCATACCTACTACAGATTTCTATATTTAACTAGATACACATCTTTTTCTATTAGTTGTGTATCGTGTACCTATTTATCATAAAAAACAAACTGTATACACTTCATACACCATTATAAACTGTACTCCATTTTAGGGAATCCCAGAAGGATCTCATCATAAGAACTCATATCCATCTCTTTTTTCATAATCGCCGGTCTATATTTTTTATCACTCATTTCCACACTGCTTCTGGATTTTTTATTCATCCAGTCAAGATCAGGCTTTGTATATGGAACTTTCGGCTCAATTTCAAACAAATCCGCTTTTGCTTCCTCTGCGATCATCTGTGCTACTTTTTTTGTTGTTCCGCTTGCACTGAAAAATGCCACTAATTTTTTACTCATAATAAAAAGCCCCTTTCTATACGTATTTTTCACAAAAAATAGATGTATAAGATTTACATTCATCTTACACATCTATTTTAAGCTCTATCGCTTCATTATGTCTAATGCTTATATTGAATTTTGTTTTATGCCTGAAAAGCATTAATCTCCTCGATCATTTTACGGACTGCCAAAGAATATGGGATATTCCGTCGCCAGGCAATCACCGTACTGGTCGTGATTTCAGGAGAAATTCTTCGCTGTACAAGAATATCCTCTCGCCAATACTTTGCAGCACCCTCAATTGAAATTGGATACCCCAGTCCATTTGCCGCCATAACTCCGGCATTCGTTCCAAGATTACTCGTAAAAGCAATCTGTAATTTTGAAAAGTCTTTCCCAAACCAGTTGGCAAGTTCACTTTGAACGTTCATTCTTTCCGGCAGGATCAAGGGCTTTCCAATAAGATCTTCTTTTTTTATAAACTCTTTTTCTGCCAGCGGATCATCCGGCCGCATTCCGACACACCAGTGATCGCAATCTGTGATCCGGATATAATCCAGCCCTTCGGTGTTCACCGGCTCCATGAATAATGCAATATCTACAAGTCCTTTGTTCATCATCTCATACACTGCATCTGCTGTTGCAGTATGCAATACAATCTGAACCAGCGGATATTTTTCTTTATATGTTTTACATATCTTCGCCAATGTCTCCACTGCTGCAAATTCACCGCATCCAATGGTTATCGTGCTCTCTACAATCTCTTCTTTTCCTTTCAGTTCCTCAAGCGTCCTTTCCTCAAGATTAAGAATCTCCAAGGCACGCCTTTTTAATAAAATTCCTTCATCAGTGAGCGATATTTTCTTCCCGTTTCGAATAAATAATGTTATTCCCAGGTCCTCTTCAAATGCCGCCATTTGTCTGGATAGCGTTGGCTGGGTAATATGCAATTGTTCTGCTGCTTTTGTAAAGCTCTGTTCTTTTGCTACTGTTAAAAAATAGCGTAATAATCTTAATTCCATATCTTTATATTCCTACAAATTTTTCTTGTAACCATTCTATCATATTGCATCCCAGACATCATCTATATCTTTACCTTTAATAATAAATCGCACACAAATCAATTATATCAAGAAATAAATTATACTGCTTCTTTGCTGTATCGTTCATTTCATGATTCATCGGTGCGTTCTGTGAATACAACGTTGCTTCCGAAAGCTTTGATGGTGCTGAATGATATAACATCAAGTCTTCTACCGTTATGTTGAGCAATTTCAGTATTTTCTGCAAATGGCGATCAAAAGAACTCTTACTGTCTATATTGCCATTCAGCACCTTATCAAGAGTTGGTCTTGAAATGTCTGCCTTTGCCGCAAAGGATACTTTTGTATACCCCATATCTCTAATACAATCTTTTAACTTCGAAGCCACCAGACTTCTCTGTTCAAATAATTCATCAAACTTCATTGTGATGACCTCCTTTTCTCTTCAATTTGTTTGCAAAAAAGCCATAAGATTTCTCTTTCCAAAATCTTACAGCTCTTCTATCATATTGCGTCCCCAATATCATCTATATTTACATGTAATATCTGCACAAAATACCGTGGGTTATTTTCGTGTTATTTTCTAACCGCCTATGCCCTCCGGGCCGTGATTTTACTGGCTTTTTGGCGAAGCTTTCAAAGAGTGCCGTGGCAGATAAAGAGTACGCGTATACTCATAAAAACTCCTTTCTAAAAGCGCTGTCCTGCTGCCATTTACAGCGATTTGCGCGGTGTTATATCCGCATCCAGCTCCAACTTATCTAACAGATTCTGACTATAAACCAAAACATCCGCCAGCTCCTCCTTGACATGATGAAGATCATATTCTTCATCAGACCACTGGAAGCACTCCAATAACTCGGCCGCCTCAATTACGATTGATTTTGCAAGATTTGCTGGCGAATGAAACTGCTCTCAGTCTCTGTCCTCTGTAAATTTTCTAATTCTATCTATCGTTTCCTGCTTCATAATTAAACTTACTCCTTTATTTTGCTGCTTCTAATAATGCCTTCTGAAGTTCTGGATCACAGGCATAAATATACATTCCATTAACTCCTCGTGTCATTAAGACTCTCACTTCATGCTGAATCAATATTTCACCAAATTTCTGTTTTGTTCCATCAGATAATGTTCTATTTCGAATTGCCTTCTCATTACAGCTTTCCGAAGGATCAAATATTACCTTTCCATTACGATATTTAACAGATGGTCCAAGAATAACTCCAGCGTAATTAAGATCAAATCCTTGAATTGTAAATGTTGAACCAACTTCATTTATCGTTTGCGGTTGTTCAGCCCACGCTAATCCTTTGATAGCTCTTTTTTCTTTTCTTGTAAGTTCAGACTCCAACTCCCTATTCCAAGGCTTGTGCCATTTCCCAATCATTACTTCCCAATATCTCATAAGCCTGTCCTCTGGTTTATGATTGGAACTATATTTCCAATCATAAGTTGCAATCACTCTTGATAACATCGAATCACTTTCTTTTGCTCTTTTCTGAATCTCCACATCAAGTAATTCCGGCTTATCAAATACCTTGATATCATATCCTCCAAATGTATCTGGAATTTTCTTTAAGCATCTTTCTTTTGTAAAGGAATCAACCCAATCCATTGTTGCAGAATCTACCTGCATACGAAGTTGCTTATATAATGCAATATGATTATTTTCCGCTTTTGCTTGGTTTCTGTACTTCTCAAGAATCTGAGATTCCCAAAACTGCTCTGTTGTGAGAATCTGATTTTCATCAAACATTACCACCGTCACACGAGCTCTGTCTATAATGTCTTTCAACTGATTTTCACCTCGATATGACTGTTTGCCTTGTGTAAGAAGCAAATGTGCTTCATCAACAAATGCCACATCGATAGGAGCGTTTTCTGAATGATTATTGATAAAAGTCGTGGGTTTACTAACAACCTTCCCATATTTTTCTGTCAAACCAAGCTTCTCTGCTATTTGCTCATATACTATAATCTGTTCATCATGATTAACCAACAACTGACATTTTAATGCTTTATTACTCTCCTCTGCCTGACAATATAATTCATAAAATGTACTGCTAGTTAAAACAGTCTTCCCCGTTCCAGCTTCACCATCAATAAAAATTAGTTGCTTCGTTTTTTCTTTTTCAAGTGCCTCAGAAACTTTTTGAATAATAAGTTCCCTTGCCTTTACCTGTTCTTTAGTTAGTTTATGAAGTGGTGACGCTTTATATATTGCTGAATCTTTTATTTCACTTTCTGTCGGAAATAAATTCTTATTTTCTTTTCTGAGTCCTCTCCAAATTTTGCCGAATATTTCGTCAAATTCTCCCATGGGATAATAACTTGTCTGCGGATTATCTCTTAAATTATATACACGTTTCACACGCTCTACGCTCATCATATAATGCATTAAGCGATTCTCTATATCGAGCGTTAACGATTTATTGAAATGTTCATGACCTATAATAAAAAGGCTTGCATCTTTTTCGACAATTTACTCCGCCATCCTAGTTGATTTAAAGCAGCATCATAATGCTGTCGTGTTCTCTTAAAAATATTATTTGTCTCCCCAACATATACCTCAAACGCTCCAGAATCCTGCCAATTATGAATATAAACTGTAGGAAAATTCATTATAATATCCTGCGTTTTCTCATCCTCTGCAGGCAATGATACTGTTTCAAAAAAATCCAACGCTTCTCGATTATCTCTAATTTGTTTAATAATTGGTTTTGCCACACTACACATTCTCGTTAGCCTCTCTTTGGTTATATATCTTAAGTATATTCCTTATTTCTTCATGTTACAAATAGAATATTTCAACATAATCTAAGAAAAAAGATGTAAGATTATCCCACGCCTTTCCTATTCTAACTATTCCGATCTGATTTTCCAAAGGTGTAAATTCTATACTTCCACCCAAGAAATCCAATAAAATCAGGGCTTTTTACAACTTTTTCCCTGTACGTTCTATATCTTTTTATAAATTCTCATGTTTTAGCAACCAACAGTTGTAAAACCGCCTCTATTTTTCAACTTTACAACTCAAGCAAACCAGACATCCCAGCCCAGTTCATTACGAAGCGGATTACCAACACTTTTTTGAACAAGTACATTTTCGGAATAATCATAGCTCATATATAAGCTGATTGGTGCCCTATTAAGCAATAGCATTCATTATCTCAAGTTTTAATTCCTCATCTTTTTCATAACTTCCATCCATAATCGCTGTCATAATTTTATGAAGAAGTTCTTTGCTAATTTTTCCTGCAGCAACATGATAACTTATATTTTCAGTGATTTTCATGAAATTTTGAGCAATTCCCAAATAACCGTTAAATAATAAAAATTGTAATGATAACGTGATGGGATACTGATACATAAAATAATCCACAAATGAAAAAGTCCCACCGGGTTGCGCATAAAAATCAGAGGCGTGGTGGGTTCTGTTAATATTATTGTACAGCATTCAATATTACTGTCAAGATTTCTTTTGTAAAAAATCGGCAACTTCCCATTGTTCCTTAAAATTATACCAGCATTCATCAATTCCAAATTTTCAGAACATATCTCTTTCAGTCTCCACATGTCTTGACTACCGATCCAATCTTCCAAAGGTGTAAATAAGGTGTGAATTTTACGTTTTCATCCAAGAAACCCATTAAAATCAAGGCTTTTTCCCCGTCTCTTAAACACTGTCGTGGCAAATAAAAAGCACTTTTATCATTGTTTTGTTTCTCCTTGATTTGTCTCGGAATGCCCTGTTTTACAAGAAAATCCAGAATTCTTAGCCTTCTCCTGTCAGTGACAACACCACACTCAACGGAGCCTGCAATCTTCTTCCTAATCAATAAAATATCCCAGCTTCAAAACAACACGGCCAATTTCTTCCAATTCACACCTTTGATAATAAGCAGACTACAGCTCCGTATATTTCGTCGCATTTCCTTTTGCTTTATCTACCGGATACTTTGCTTCATTCTGTTTCATCTTCATATTCACGATTTCATCTGCATCAAGTTCCAATTTATCAAGAAGATTTTGTGAATAAACAAGTACATCTGCCAGTTCTTCTTTTATATGCTGCAGATCATACTCTGTATCGCTCCATTGGAAACACTCCAACAACTCTGCTGCCTCAATCACAATCGATTTTGCAAGATTTGCCGGACTATGAAATTGATCCCAATCCCGGTCTTCTGTAAATTTGCGAATACGCTCTATTGTTTTTTCCTTCATAAACTTCTACCCCTTTATCATTTTTGTTTTAACAGTTTCTTAAAATATTGCGCCAAGGCGGCATCCGTGCAATATACATAACATCCCTTCATACCTCTTGTCATGAGTGTTCTGTATGTATTTTTTATAATTTCATCTGCAACCTGATCTGCTTTTTCTTTCTCTCTCTTCGCTAGTGTTTTTATTCCTTTCAATTTCAATACATAATCCTAAAATAATCCAAATATGTCTTATATTTGTCCTGTGCTATCAGGCAGGTATCTGTCAGATAGCCTTTTTTGTTGTTCCATTCTTTCAATCCACGATAATAGAACATCTTCAGATTGTCCTCGATGATGAACGGCACGATATTATATTTCAGGCATTCCTTGAATATAATCAATCTGCCTACACGGCCACTGCCGTCCTGGAACGGGTGGATTCGTTCAAACTTCACATGAAAATCCAGAATATCTTCAAGAATCTTTTCTTCTTTTCCATTGTACTCTGTCAGCAGCACTTTCATTTTATCGGCAACTTCTTCCGGAAGTGAGGTTCCCATGCCGCCAACTTCATTTGGTAATTTTTTGTAATCACCGACAACAAAACAATCTTTTCTGTAATCACTTGTTCCATTCTTCAGAATCAGATGTAGTTCTTTAATAAACTTTTCTGTTAAAGCCACTTTTACATTATCAATAATCATATCAATGCAACGGAAGTGATTTACTGTTTCAATCACATCATCCACATTCAGCACTTCTTTTTCTACACCGATGGTGTTGGTTTCAAAAATATATCTGGTCTGATCATGGGTCAGACGGCTGCCTTCAATATGATTGGAATTGTATGTCAAATCAATCTGTGTCTTATGGTAAATGCCTCCGGAATACTTACTTGCTTTCTGCTTCTGCAGAATATCCAGTAAGGTAATCGGCTGCTCTTTCTTTTTATTGGAACGCTCCGGTTTCTCTGCATTTTCGGGAATATTCCAGGTCTTGCCGGTAAGAAACGCACCGTCTACCCGTCCCTGAGCGCAGTAATTTCGAACACTTCTTTCCGACACATTCCATTTTTTCGCTATTTCATTAACTGAACGATATTGCATCCATATTCCTCCACTTTTCTAATGCTAAATCAAGTTAATCCTTTGCGTCCGTCAAATTTTCCATCTTAAACACATAATAACCTTCATAGTAATAACTGTGATCGATACCCTTCATATAAATTTCTCGATCATTTACATTATCCGTAAGAGCATTTTTCAGAAGAAACTTTATTTCGATATCTTTGATAGGACTTCGCTCCATGGCAAGCAGATAATCCTCTTTATCCACCTTGCTCCAGTCAACCACATAGCCGATTTCTTTTTTCAACATCAAGTCAAGCCATATTCTCGTACTTCTCCCATTTCCCTCTCGGAACGGATGAGCCACGTTCATTTCAACATATTTTTCGACAATTTCATCAAAAGTTGACTGTGGCATTTTGTCTATACTCTGTAACGCTGTTTCCAAATACATTAACGGAGCAAATCTAAAATTTCCTTTTGAAATATTAACCTTTCGTAATTTACCGGCAAAATTATAAATCTCATCAAAAAGATATTGATGGATCATCGCAAGACTTTTATAAGTCCCCGGTTCTAATGTCTCAAAAAAGCCACTTTCAAACATTTCAAGCGCTTTTTGCTTACTGATTTTTTCTTCCATTCTTGCTAATTCTGTAGAATCTGTAATACCTAATTTATTTTCAAGCATGGTTTACCTCATATTCTTCATGCGATTACTTTTCCAGTCACAAATCTGTCTTTATAAGTATACCATAATATCGGCAATAAATCTATTTTATTATGGAATATCTCACTTTTATTTTGCCGTATTTAACCGAATCAAGTAAGTCCCCTGCTTCAATTGCGAAAAGCAATAAGCAGTGGGTGGGGACTTGCTGGTAAATAAAATATCCTATGAATAAGAAAAACCCACCGGGTTGCGCATGAAAATCAGAGGCGTGGTGGGTTCTGTTAAGCTTATTATACAGCTTTTGAAGTTACCGTCAATATTTCTTTTCAAAAAACGATAACTTTCCATTGTTTTTATTTCTTCTTTATATTTTTATAAGTTTTTTACAAACTCCACTGCATTTTGGATATCTTTATCATCCGGATGTCCTTTTGCAATACCTCCAACCAGTTTGAACGGCCCAAATGTATCGTATCCTTTGCATCCAAATTTACCATCTACACTGGCATGTTTTTTATCCAAAATCTGCTCTATGGATTTATAATTCGCACTTCCACCATAAGTACAGATCAAGAAGACCTTTTTGTCATCTGGTAAATTCTTTTCCGCAAATTTCAATATCGACTGATGAAACTTTGAAAAATAGATTCCTGACGCAAACCCGATCATATCATAACTACTCAGATCTGCATCTGACTGTTTTACTGCATCAATCAAATCGACCTGACACTCTTCTGCTATGCTCTTTACTATTTTTTCTGTATTTCCATGATGTACCGATGCATATACGATTGCTTTTCTCATACCTATACCCTTTCTATCAGCTCAACAATAGAATTAATTATACCATCATTTGTCAGCTTGTAAATCTGTTTCATTGCAAGTAATCAATTCAAAATGATTTCTATTCGTTTTTATAAAACCTTCTTTTGTAACTTAAATATCTCTGTAAACATTGCTGCACGATCCATACAAAGATAATCTGCCAAAATCCTTCCTCCTGTTGGAAATCAAACATACAAGTTGTATTTACCATACTATATGTTCTAGCAGAAACAAAAGTTAAATTCTATTGACGGAGGGTAAAAATGATAAGAAAGATTATCAGGATTAATAAAGACAAATGCAACGGCTGCGGCGCCTGTGCAGATGCCTGCCACGAAGATGCTATTGATATCATTAACGGAAAAGCGGAATTGATGAGAGAACATTTCTGTGACGGACTAGGTGATTGTCTCCCGGAATGTCCCACAGGTGCCATTTCTTTTGAAGAAAGAGAAGCCCCTGAATATGATGAAGAAGCCGTGAAAGAAACACAGAAAAAAACATTTGCCAAAAACCAGGCAATGTCCTCTCACTCTGGCTGTCCGGGATCTAAAATCATGCAGATTCAGCGAACAGAAACGCCTGAGCCTGTAAAACCATCTTCAACCGCTGATTCAGTATCAAAGCTTCAGAACTGGCCGGTACAGATTAAGCTGGCACCTGTTAATGCCCCATATTTTAACGGCGCCAAACTTCTGATCGCAGCCGATTGTGCTGCTTATGCTTATGCCAGCTTTCATCAGGATTTTATTCGAAATAAGGCAGCTTTAATTGGTTGTCCAAAATTAGATCAGGTGGATTATAGCGAAAAACTGACCGCGATTATTCAAAATAACAACATTCAAAGTGTGACAATTGTAAGAATGGAAGTTCCATGCTGTGGTGGATTGGTGGTTAAGTTCCTGTTTTGAAATTCCCGCTGCCATATTGGTGATACAGGAAATCCCACAGATTTGTCTGCACTTCCTGATCACGTCCTGCAAACACTGACTGTATACTTCACTCATATCAGCAAATCTTGCTCCAAGCTCATCAATATTTTCCATCCTTCTGGAGTAAGCAATAAATGGTACATGTTCTCTGGTATGATCTGTTCCTGTGTCATAATGCTTTCTCCATTTCCCATTTTGTACGATGCTCCACCCGCATACTGTTCTTTATGCAAGATTTTGCGGTCCGAATCCTAACGGAAGCAGTTCTTTCAGTGTATAGACATCATAATGCTCTGAATCCAAAGCCAGAATGATTTTGAATGTCTCCGGATCACAGAATTCCATCATTACCTGACGACATACACCACAGGGTGCTGCGTATTCGGTCAGGACTCCATCCTTTCCTCCTACAATACAGATTGCATCAAACTCTTTTGTTCCTTCGCTTACAGCCTTAAAAAAAGCAGTTCTCTCAGCACAGTTAGTAGGTGTATATGCCGCATTCTCAATATTACACCCCGTGTAGGTCTCTCCATTCTTTGCAAGCAGTGCTGCACCAACCTTAAAACCGGAATATGGTGCATACGAGAACTTCAGCTGCTCAATTGCCGTCCTTATCAGTTTGTCAATGATTGATCTGTCCAGATTCTGCATAATCCGTTACCTCCATAACTACAATCTTCATACCCTGTGCAGTCTCTCCGCTTGACTATCAATAACCTGTTGCTTCCTCATTCTTTACCATCTTAACAATTCTGCTTGTGCCAAGTCTGTCTGCTCCCAGAGAAAGGAATTTTTCAGCATCATCAAGGGAAGAAATACCACCGGCTGCTTTCATTTTTACATTTGGTCCAATATGCTTAGAGAACAGTTCAATATCTTCAAATGTTGCTCCGCTGCCACCAAATCCAGTGGATGTTTTTATATAATCTGCACCTGCTGCTGTCACGATCTCACACATTTTAATCTTCTCTTCCGTTGTAAGGAAACAGGTTTCAATGATAACCTTAAGGATTTTTTCGCCACATGCAGCTTTCAGAGTTCTGATCTCATTCTCAATCAGCTCATATTTCTTATCTTTTAACCATCCGATATTGATTACCATATCAATCTCTGATGCGCCGTTTGCAATCGCATCTTTTGTCTCGAATTCTTTTACAGCTGTGGTCATATTTCCGTTTGGAAAACCGATAACTGTACATACTGCCATCTTTTCTCCCATATATTCTGCAGCCTGTTTCACATAGCATGGCGGAATACATACAGATGCTGTTCCATATTTCATTGCATCATCACAGATCTGTTTGATTTCCTCCCATGTGGATGGCTGAAGAAGAAGTGTATGATCCACATGTTTTAAAATTTCTTTGATTTCCATTTTTGCTTGTCCTCTTTTCTGATTTTTATATACTGTCAGATGTATGGCAGTCATTATGTTTATTTTTCCTTATCTTCTCTGATCATTTTTCTGATGGCTTCCACTGCAATCTGAATAGCCATATCTGTATCATGAACTACCGGGTTCTCCAGGCCAAGTTTTTCTCTTTCCTGATTTGCGACTACCAGGAAACAGGATCCTGCTCTTACACGAAGTTTACCTGCTACTATAAAGAGAGCAGCGGATTCCATTTCTGATGCAAGACATCCCATCTTTTTCCATGCTTCCCATTTATTGATCAGTTCATAGCCTACAGGCATTGCTTCCGGTTCATGCTGTCCGTAAAATGCATCCTTACACTGTACAACCCCTGTATGACAGGAAAATCCTTTTTCCTTTGCAGCATATACAAGCGCATTTGTCACATCAAGATCAGCTACTGCAGGATATTCTATCGGCGCATATTCTTTACTGGTTCCCTCCATACGGATCGCACCTGTGGCGATTACCACATCACCACTCTTTACTTCTGTCTGCATTCCTCCACAGGTACCGATCCTCACAAATGTATCTGCACCGCAGCGATACAGTTCTTCCATTGCGATAGATGCTGACGGACCGCCAATTCCTGTTGATGTTACACTGACTTTTACCCCATCAAGGGTTCCTGTATATGTAACATATTCTCTGTTGTCTGCAACCAGGACCGGATCATCAAAATACTGTGCGATCTTTGCGCATCTCTTAGGATCTCCCGGTAGCAGCACGTAACGTCCTACTTCACCTTTTGCTACCTGAATATGATACTGTCTGCTTTCATCTTCTGAATAATTTTTCATGATCTTTCCATCCTTTCTTTTACTTGAATTTTTTTAGCTTGTCGACTGATTCTATTGTACCATCATTTGTCAGCTTGTAAATCTGTTTCATTACAAACAATCAATGTGACATGCTCCCACCACTTAAATCCCAGATTTTGAAATGGGGGCTTCTTGCCTCTTCACGGATATTGATCGCTGCATTTTTTACTTGAAGGGAAAAAGCACCAGCCAACTGAATGACTGATGCTTCTAACATCAAGATACTTTATTTTGTATAAACTGTATTCCCTTTTGCAATTACTTCAACAAGCTGAAGTTCCTGGTCAAGAATACAAAGATCCGCATCATAGCCTTCTTCAACCTTACCTTTTCCTTTGAGGCGAAGAATATCTGCCGGATTAGATGTAATTGTAGAAATAGCTATTTCTAAAGGAATTTCTGTTTTAAATACACATTCCTTTACTTCCTTCAGAAGGCAGCTGGACTGTCCAACGCCCATTCCAAGAAATTCGCCATCACTACTGTACATCGGAAGGCTTCCCTGTCCATCAGAAGAAATTGTCATGCGGTCAGGATTTACTCCTGCATCTAACATCCGTTTGATACCATTACATACACGTACCTCATCACAGATAGTTTCCCAATAGTCAATATCTTCATTTCCTGTAAAGTCTACTGCTCCACCTTTCAGCGCATACTCAATCGACTTGCAGAAAAGCATCTCATTTCGATTGATATGTGTTGGCAGTATTTGAGAAGCCGGTATCTCTGTCTCATCTACCACTCGTTCAATAAGATCTAAGCATCTCGGACTGTCGCCAAGATGAACATTTACAATACCAGCTTTCCCGGAAAGAACACCACCAAGTCTTGTATCCGCAACAACACGTGCAAATTCCTCAAAAGTCGGCTGTGAAGAACGATGATCAGAGATCGCGATTTCTCCAGTTCCAACGATTTCCTGAATCATCATAATATCTTTTACAATACTGTCAGTCAGCGTGTGAACCGGAATCTGATAACTGCCTGTATAACAGTATGCAGACATTCCCTGTTCATTCAATCCTTTTGTCTTTGCAACCAGCGCACACATATCACGACCGATTCCATCTGTTCCAAGGCAGCCAACAACTGTTGTTACTCCAAACTTCGTAAGTCCTTCCATAGTTGCTTCCGGAGTACGATTGGCGAATCCACCTTCGCCACCGCCTCCAAGTACATGAACATGACTGTCAATGAATCCCGGAGTTAAAAGTAAACCCTCTCCATTGATCATTTCTGCCTCAGAAAGAAATCCCTCTGCAGATATAGAACCTGCATCTTTAATCTTGACAATCTTATCATTGATTGTAAGTACATCTTTTTTCCCCAGATGCTGTGGGGCATAGACATCAATATTCTGAATTAATTTCATTATATATCACTCTCAATTATCAAATGTATGTTTTAGAATCCAATTCCAACTGCAATAAGAATTGTAATGATTGCACCAATCATTAATACGCCAAGGAATTTCCACATGAATTTAATCCAGTTAGACCACTCAATCTTTGCAATTGCAAGAGATCCGATCAGACATCCGGATGTAGGAACAATCAGGTTTGTAAATGCATCACCAAGCTGGAATGCAACTACAGATGTCTGACGTGAAACGCCTAACAGGTCTGACAGTGGAGCCATGATCGGCATTGTGATCGCAGCCTGTCCTGTTCCGGATACAACGAAGAAGTTGAATACGGACTGGAACAGATACATAAGTACTGCTGCAACTGCTCCGGAAACTCCAGACAGTGCATTTGAAATATTATACATAATTGTATTAATAACTGTAGGTGTTGTCGGATCAGATCCACCAAGAACCTGCATGATACCCTGTGCCATAGCAACAACAAGCGCAGCACCGATCAGGTCTTTTGCTCCATCTTTAAATGATGTTGCGATATCATTCAGTTTCATATCGTTCAGTTTAAAGATAACTCCGATCACACCGGAAACAATTCCCATAATAAAGAACTGTGTAGCAATCTCTGGCATGTAGTATCCTTGAGTCATAACTCCCCAAACTACCCATACTACTGTAGCAGCCAATGTCAGAAGAACTAAAATATGTCCAAGACCAAATGAATGTCCTTCGTCAATTCCTGTTTTTTCATTCTGCTCACGGAAATATGAATCCGTCTTATATGCGATTGAGATTGTCGGAGTCTTTTTGATCTTTGATGCATAGAACATAGTCATTCCACAGCCGAGTGCTGTAAATACTATCCACATTACCATACGGAATCCTGCTCCGGAGAATACATCAATACCTGCAATACCCTGTGCAATACCTACAGAGAATGGATTCATCCAGGATGAACCGAAACCAATCTGTGTTGCAACATAAGTAACAAGAACTGCGATAACTGAATCATATCCAACTGCTACAAACAACGGACAAAGAATCATAGTAAACGGAAGTGCTTCTTCTCCCATTCCAAAAACTGCTCCACCAAGAGAAAACAGTACGAAAAGTATCGGTATCAGCAGTTTTTCTGCTCCCTTTGCCTTACGGATCAATCCGATCAATCCGGATTCAATCGCACCTGTACGGATCATGATGCCGAATGCACCACCTACTACCATAAGGAATGCGATAATCTCGATTGCAGAACTACTTACGATTCCGTTATACATATAGTTGAAGAATCCTGTTCCACCATCTCCACTAAAGAGTGCTACTCCCTCTGTTACTACATTTCCTGCATCGTCTGTCAGATACTGGAAACTTCCGTCTTTGATTACTGTACGGGTTTTCTCAACACCATTGATCATGTACGAAATATCCTGTGTTTCGTAAAATCCCTTTGGTACAAGGAAAGTCAGAAGTGCTGCAACAACAACTACTAAAAAGATAATAATGTAGGTGTCAGGCACTTGAAATCCCTTGTTAAAAGACTTTAACCCTTTTCCTTCTTTTTTGCTCATTTTCGAGTTTCCCTCCCATTTTTGATATACTATACTAGTGTACCATAGAATCCTTAAAATATAACTAAAAATTTACATATTTTATCAATTTTTGTCATTTTCCTGTATTTTTATACATTAAAAAATGAGATTTGGCTCAGGCAGGTATCTGCCACAGCACTATTTTCAGCCGATACATCAAAAAAGAAACTGCTCCAGATATTTTTTTCACAGACCTGCTCATTTCTCTCATTTCATCTACAGCAATCCTGCTAATACATCGTTTTCGAAACACGCTCTAACACTCTACCGCTACTTTGATCACACCATCTCTCTTATTTTCAAAAAGTTCATATGCTTCTTCGATTCTGCTAAGCGGATAAGTATGTGTAATAAGTGGTTCTGTATTAATCTTACCTTCTGCAATCAGTTTCAGGGTTTTCTCACAATCACATCCATCCACTCCACCTGTTCTGAATGTGAGATTTTTTCCATACATATCCGGAAGTGGCAGCACCTGAGCCTTATCATAAAGTGCAACCACTGTCACAGTTGCATTTGGTCTTGCACATTCCCATGCCAGACGAAATGTAGATTCCGCTCCCGCAACCTCAAGAACTACATCAGCTCCACCGTGATCACTATGGTCCTGGACAAAATCAAAACATTCCTCCGGCGAGACAGTAAGAACCTCCGGATAATGTTCATTAATAAAATGAATTCTGTTTTCATCTTTTTCACACATAATAATACACTTTGGATTCTTCAGCATAACACTTAGCAAAGTGCAAATCCCTGTAGGACCAGCTCCAATAATCAGCACAGTATCCTCCTCTGTGATCTCAGAAATACGTGCAGCCCAATAGCCAGTGGCAAGAACATCTCCTACCAGCAAAGCCTGTCTGTCAGTAACTCCTTCCGGAATTTTGTTCAGCCCCTGGTCAGCAAACGGAACTCTTACATATTCTGCCTGACCACCATCTATACGACAGCCAAGAGCCCATCCGCCATTCTCATCTGTACAGTTATTTACATAACCTTTTTTGCAGAAAAACATTCACCGCAAAAGGTTTCTACATTTACAGTCACACGATCCCCCGGTTTTACATGAGTTACAGCACTTCCAACTGATTCAACAATACCTACCATCTCATGTCCCACAGTTATACCAGGAACTGCACGGGGAACACTTCCATGTTTAATGTGTAAGTCACTTGAGCAAATACTGGCAAGCGTTACTTTTACAATAGCATCCCTCTCGTCCATAAGTACCGGTTTTGGTTTTTCCATTAATTCAAATTTTCCTTTTGAAACATAAGTATAAGTCTGCATTCTTCTATCCCTCCATTATCCGAAAAATCATTTTTTGTTTTTGCACATCAATCATCAGGTTACTTACCATAAACAATCCGCAATAATCCACGGATCACAGTTAATTTCAATATAGTATAACACGTTATCCAAAATAAGTCCGCAAACTTTTTATTTATTACTATCTCCTATAATTCCTTGACTTTTCCACAGATTCTGGCAAAATAGAAAACATCACAACGTATCAACTGACAAATATTTCTGATTTTCGGAGGAATTATATGAATAATTATCAAATCACTGCGTGGTGTTCCGGTTTTATCCGAAACCAGGTACAGGAAGGCGATCTTTGCATTGATGCAACCATGGGAAATGGCAATGATACCCTCCTCCTCTCCAGACTCTGCGGCAGTACCGGTAAAGTGTTTGCTTTTGACATTCAGGAGCAGGCATTGAACGCAACCAGAGAACGTCTGGATACCGCCAATGCTCCAGACAATTACACCCTTCTCCTGGAATCTCACGCAAATATGGCTCAATATGCAGAACCTGGCAGTGTAAACTGTATTGTTTTTAACTTTGGTTATCTGCCGGGAGGAAACCATGCGCTGGCCACCAGAGGAGAAACCAGCGTACAGGCACTGTCACAGGCTTTAATCCTTCTGAAAAAAGGAGGTATGATATCTCTCTGCATCTACAGCGGTGGTGATTCCGGTTTTGAGGAGAGGGATCAGATTCTGGCATGGCTTAAGCAACTGGATTCTCATAAATATCTGGTTATAAAAAGCGAATATTTTAACCGCCCCAATCATCCTCCTATTCCTGTGCTAGTCATAAAGTTATCCTGAGAACTTTCCTGATGTTTTTACATAACTCTTGAAACCCTCTGCTATTCATGTTATATTTTTTTCATTCCATAGCAATCCTCGTAGATAATGCTTAAGATGTATTATTTACAAGGATTGCTATAATTCACAAAATGGAGGAAATATGAATCAACAAAACACCTCTGCTCCTATAGCAGAAAATAAAATGGGTACAATGCCTGTAGGCAGACTTGTACTGAACATGTCTCTACCCATGATGATTTCCATGCTGGTACAGGCATTATACAATATTGTAGACAGCGTATTCGTTTCCATGCTTTCTGAAAATGCCCTGACAGCCGTGTCCATGGCGTTTCCCCTGCAGACACTTCTGATTGCTGTAGGTGCCGGTACCGGTGTAGGTATGAACGCACTGCTTTCTAAATCCCTAGGAGAAAAGAATTTTAAAAAAGCCAACCAGACCGCTGAAAATGCTGCTTTTCTGTATTTTCTGAGTTTTCTGGTATTCCTGGTCCTGGGATTTCTGGTAGTAAAACCATTTTACGCCAGCCAGGTCAGCCAGGCAGATTCGGAAATCATGCAATATGGAATTCAATATCTAAGCATAGTTATGATTTTTTCCCTTGGTATGTTTGGTCAGTTTTTCTACGAACGTGTTCTCGCTTCTACCGGAAAAACTATTTTCAGCATGATTTCTCAATTATGTGGTGCATTCACCAACATTATCCTGGACCCTATTTTGATTTTCGGTCTCCTGGGAGCACCCAAAATGGGAGTTACAGGAGCAGCTGTTGCCACAGTGATCGGGCAATTTGTGGCCTGCATTGTTGCCGGAGTCTGCAACCATAAGTTTAATCCTGAGGTCCGTCTTAATTTCAGAGGTTTCCGCCCGGATAAAACAATTATCGGTCATATTTACGCAGTAGGTATTCCTTCCATCATTATGCAGTCCATCAGCTCTATTATGACTTATTCTATGAATCTGATCCTGGTACAGTTTACGGTTACTGCAACTGCAGTATTTGGCGTTTATTTTAAACTGCAGAGCATCTTCTTTATGCCTGTATTTGGTCTTAATAACGGTATTACACCAATCATCGCCTATAATTACGGTGCCCGGCACAAAAAGCGTATGATCCAGACGATCAAGGTCAGCATGTTCATTGCCTTCTGTTTTACCTTTGTTGGCTTTCTGGCGTATGAGCTCATACCAGAGGCTCTCCTGGGAATGTTCAATGCCTCCGATGATATGCTTGCCATCGGTATTCCTGCACTTCGGATCATTGGTATCCATTATCTGATTGCGTGGTTCTGCATCATTGCAGGAACTGTATTCCAGGCATTGGGAAAGGCTGTTTTCAGTATGATCGTATCTATTATGAGACAGCTTTTTGTCCTGGTTCCCGCCGCATATATTCTGGCGTCCATCGGTGGACTTCACGCAGTCTGGTGGTCCTTCCCCATTGCAGAAGTCATTTCACTGATCATATCTGTATTCTTCCTGATGAGCATAAACAGAACTGTTATCCAGAAAATCCCAGAAGAATAAGTTCAAAAAAGACAGAAGGTAATCCGATCTGATACCTTCTGTCTTTTTAATTATCCTTCAAAGCTTTTATGATTGGAAGCTTTCCAACTCTATAACACTCCCTGTCTCTGCATTTCAGCAGACACTGTGATATATTCCTTACTATTCTCAATAATACTCAGTTTTTCTTCCCAGGTAAGATTTCGTTTAATCTTCGCAGGACTGCCCATTACCAGCGAACCATCCGGTATTACTGTATTTTTTGTCACAAGACTTCCTGCTCCTATGATACAGTCTCTGCCAATCCTGGCACCATCAAGGACAACAGCTCCCATTCCGATCAGTGTCCGATCTCCGATCACACATCCATGAAGCACCGCATTATGTCCTACTGTCACATTATTTCCGATATGCACTGGCATATTATGATTTACATGGATTGTACAATTTTCCTGGATATTTGACTCCTCACCAATCACAACAGGGGCATCATCCCCACGTATCACCGCATAATGCAGGACGCAGCTATCACGCCCAATCGTCACATCTCCAATCACTACCGACTGTTTTGCAATTCTGGCATCCTCTGATATCTTTACATTCTTATAATTCATCTTCTGAAAACTCACCTTTCTATATTAGTCAATCAGATCTTTTTTCCTGTCAGAAAATACACACTCTCTCTTCTCGGATTTCTGTAATTTACCACTGTCACTTATTCCGCGCCAGAACCGAGCTTTTCTCCAAACATGAAAGTGTATCTCCTTCAACAGTTGTTACAATTCCACCAGCTTCTTCAACAATAAGCGCACCAGCAGCAAAGTCCCATGGGGACAATATCAGTTCAAAGTAAAGTTCCGCTCTTCCTGATGCTATAGAACACAGATCAAGAGCTGCTGAACCGCTCCTTCTGATATCAAGACATTTCTGGAAATACTCATAAGCCAGTTCAAAAGAAGCTTTCGCAAGTTCCGTATTATACGGAGAAGACCCAAACAAAACAACACCGTTTTCCAGATCGTCTGATGATACATGAATGGCATTTCCATTCATATATGCACCTTCACCGGAAATCGCACTGAAGGTTTCATCAAGATAAGGATTGTGTACCACTCCCAGATACCTTTTCCCATTTCGAATCAGACCAATGGATACACAGCTCATGTGATAGTCCTTGATAAAATTAGTAGTCCCATCGATCGGATCCACTACAAAAATATATTCTGCTTTTCTGTTAATCCTACAGTCCTCTTCCTCACCCAGAAATTCTGCTTCCGGAAGAATCTGCGCCAATTTGATTTGCAGCATTTCCTGGATTTTGCAGTCATATGCTGTAACAAAATTTGCTTTTCCTGCTTTATCTTTAATCCCAAAATTATTTCTGTCTGCCTGAAGCATAACCTGTCCACACTCTTTTGCAGCGACAATGATTTCGTTTAATATTGTATGTGTATCTTTCATTGATCCATCACTCCCCATCACAAATTATTATTGATATTTACAAACCATTTACTCTTTCAAGATCCGTATGCTTTTGCAAGGAAACTATATCATTCAGATTTCTTTCTGAAAGCAATTCTTCTTCCTCTCCCATTTCTTCCACAATCTCACTCAGATACTGATAATGTAAAATGTTTTTTAGCTACGCTAATGATAACATGAAACTATCTTAGCGTAAAGTTCAAACTCCTTACAGGTCAAGCGGATATTCGCAATCCGCTTCGCTACGTAGCTCTACACCGAATAACAATGTTACTGGATTTTGATATATATACAAAAGGACTCTCTGCACTTTATTCACTGATCTGCAGAAAGTCCTTTTCATGGTTATTTGTGATGTTTCGCTTCCTCTTCTTCCACCAACCTTGATGTTTCTTCTGACGGAGCTGAGATTACAGCTGCTGCTACAATTTCACAGGGCGGATTTCCCTTTACAGCATCTATTGCAGCTTTTACTGCGGCTACGTCACCGCTTAAGAATACGGTTGCATGGCCCCCGCACTTGGTATGCCAGGTACGGAATTCCACTTCTGATGTTTTCAGCATCTGGTCAAGGACAACTACTGCATTACAGCTTCCCAGAACCTCCACTAATCCTAATGCTCCATATGACATCTTCTACATCCTCCTGACATGTTCTATTTGTTAATGGTCATCTTAATTGCCACTTCAGTATCTGCCGTAGGTGCTGCGATCACAGTGTGGGAAACAATCTTACCCAGTGGTTTAGCTGTCTCCAAAGCTACTTCCATTGCAGCATTTACATCGGAAACACTACCACGCATTTTGACACATGCCCCACTTTTCAGTCGGTTTCGTTCCACACTCTGAATTGTTACGTTTGCAGCCTTAGATGCTGCATCAAGAGCGACAAAGCAAGCTACCAGGTTATCCAGTTCAAACACCCCAACCGCCATACCATCATAGTTTTTTGCCATTTTATCCTCCTTACAAGACGGGAACATGGTTTTCCCGATTGTTTTCTTTTATACCAGTATACCTTGTTTTCATTATAATTACAAGCTTTTTTCCACCGAAATCTCACAAGAATTCACAAAACACAACACAATCCCACAAAATTGACTCGTTAAATTTTTTCTAAATCCGCAATGTTTTCAGGATATTCCATGTCTGAATACAATTTCAGCTGTAACTGTAATATTCTGTTATACTCCTCGCAGCCAGGTTCCAAAACCCTTCTTTGCTCATACAATTTGTGATCTTCTTCACTCATCTTCACATTAAAGCTTTCCTGCGTATGGAACTGGATTTCAATACGATAGTTACGTGAATTTTTAAACTTGGCATTTACACCATTATATGGAAAGCTGTCATTGACCCAATAATTTTTCAATGAATAGATTTTCCAGTTTTTCTCATACAGAGCATCTGTCACAGAACGTATCTGTTCAACATAATTTTTCGGCTCCAGTATCACTGTATAACGAATAACATCCGCTATTGAATCGAAAAAAGATTTCTCTACTCTCTGATAGAGCTTATTATATAAGGATTTCGGTGATTTTACTCTATACTCTAATCCCGCAAGTATTGCGTTGTTTGTCTTTGCAAAGTCCACAAGAAACTTGGTGATCTCAAACTCTGTAGACAGATAATCCGCATAAAACACTCTTTCTTCAAAAGAGAGTTTATGAAAAAGTTCTATATCTTCTTCTGTCCATGATTCTTCGATTTCTTTATTAAGATAGATTTTCTCTGAATTTTCAGCAGACAGAACACACTTAAGTTCTATGGAACCAATGCCAAAAAGGCCGGCATTGTCACCTGCCCCATGAGCGAGACTTCTGAGAATCTTTTCAAAATTGTTGATAATTAAATTTACTTTTCTTTCAATCAGTGCATAGGCGGAATCCGAACCGCCTGCTTCTATTACAAGTTTATCATCTTTAACAGTAATGCTTCTTACCACATTTCTTTCAACAAATCCAACAATCTCTTCAGAATTATATTTATCAAAATCCTCATAATCCAGGTCAGGATTTATATTTTTCAATTCTGCAAGCTGATTTCCAACCACGAGAACTGCTGCCAGCCCTTTCAATCTGACAGTGTTTTTATTGTCTAATACCAAAATTTCTTCCAGTTGATTTATATCATCACTATTTTCTCCAATAAAACGCAACATACTGATTATGGCATGTTTATGTATCTCTGACGGAAATTCAAATATATCTCCATATTCTTCTATCAGACACACACTGAACAAAACATGATATTTGCTCATGATCTGCAGAAATGTAAGCGATTGAGTCTGCTTTTGGATTCCCAGTTTGTTTATATATTTTTTCATAATTTCCTGATTTAAACCAAATCCGGTATGAGCAAACAGCGCCGCCATCAAAAGACAGTAGCACTCATCTTCATTCAAATCTTCCAGCTGCTGTCTGTCCATGATTAAATCGCAAAATTCTGCAATATCTATAAAATGCATAATAGAATAATCAGAAATATTGGGATATATCTTTTTATATTTTTCCAGCATTCTCTGGACCACTGTACAGTTATCCCTGTAATTCTCATATAATTTTTTTGATTTTGTAAGTAAATTTTCCGAACACCTGTTAACTATCATTTGAATTATTCTCCATCCATTGTATTACTTATTTTTCCTGCCGGACTTTCCTTTTTGAATCTTCCCTTACTGTATCCCTCAGTTCTTTCATATATTCCGAAAAGCTGCATTCTTTATTTCCGTATGTCATCTGAAGATCATATTCCAGTGGAATCCAGGTAGAAAGGTCAGCCTCATTATGCTGAATAAGCGCTTCCAGTTTGTCCAGTGCCTTATATATTTTTGCTTCCAATGTCTCCAAAGCTTCCATTTCAGCAAATAGCTCTTTTAAATCCCTGCGGTATGGTTCCGGCAAAGCATCCAACAGTTTATCCATCACATAAGCTTCATGATCTGAATCAGCAGATGTTTTATCAAATGCCGGAATATCTCCTGTAATCGCCTCCCCCATATCATGGAATATGCACATCTGTATTACCTTATCAATATCCGCTTCCGGAAATTCATCCCGCACAAAATAAGCCATTACAGCAAGTCTCCAGCTATGCTCTGCAACACTCTCATGTCTCCCGGAGGAGGTGTAAGAATGTCTAGTGTTACATTTTAATTTTTCCGCCACTTTAAGAAAATCCAGAAATGCTCGACTATCCATATCATCTTCTCCTTGTTTAATATTGCTTATTATTTTCTTTCTCAAATCCATATACCCATTTTCCTCTCAAAAACAGATACAGGAAAATCACAGAGCTGATGCTCCAGGTCAGGGGATATGCCCAGAATATCACCCGGATATCTGAGATAAGGCGGACTGCTACCGTGATATAGCTCACACGAAACAGACACCAGTCACAAAGCATGACTATCATGGGGACTGCCGCATGACCGGATCCGCGTAGTACTGCTGCAATACAATGTGAAAATGCCAGCAGACAATAAAACAACGCAATTATTCTCGCCTGCATCACGCCATAATGTATTACACTTGGATCTCTGTTAAAAGCAGCGATCAGTGCCGGTGCCGCCGCATATATGATAATGCCGATCAATTCTGCAATGATCACCGAACAAATAACTCCAAATCTTGCACCTTTTTTCGCACGTTCATACTGTCTGGCACCAAGATTCTGGCTGACAAAAGTTGTCAGGGCCATTGTAAAGCATGTTACCGGCAAAAAAGCAAATCCCTCTACCTTTGAATAGGAACCACAGCCTGCCATTGCCATTTTCCCAAATGCATTGATATTTGACTGTACAAAAACATTTGCAATAGCGATCACTGAATTCTGGAACCCGGACGGCACGCCATTCTGAATAATCTGCTTTAGCATATGTCTGTCAAAACAGATCATTCTCAACTCTAACCGATATTCTTCTTCCACACGCATCAGGTGGATCATACAAAGAATGGCACTGACAAACTGAGAAATAGCTGTTGCCAGTGCAGCTGAACCAACACCCATACCAAGACCTGCAATAAAAAAAATATCCAGTACAACATTGATGCATGAAGAGATGATCAGATAAATCAGGGGGTGATGACTATCTCCGACAGACTGCAGGATTCCAACAAAAATATTGTACATAACAACCCCTATGGATCCTGCAAAATATGTTCGGAAATACACGATGGACTCCGGCAGCACATCAGCAGGTGTTCCCATCAGTACCAGAATTTTGGGAGCCAGAAACATTCCCATAACCGTCAACACTACACCAGCCACAAGTCCAAACGCTACGGTTGTATGGATTGCTTTCTGCAGACAGTCCTTTATTTTTGCCCCATAATATCTGGCAACAACAACTCCGGCTCCCATGGCAATTCCATTGATAAATCCCACCATCAAAAAAATCAGATTTCCGGAAGAACTGACTGCAGCCAACGCATTACTTCCAAGAAAATTGCCTACGATCAGGGAATCTGCTGTATTATACAACTGCTGAAACAAATTTCCGAGAAACAGTGGAATGGCAAAAAGGATGATTTTTCCGGAGATACTTCCTTCTGTCATTCTTGAATTTTTTTTCATAATTTTCTGTTGCATAACTTTTGCCTCTCTGCTGGACTATATTTTATACACATCTCAATTATATCATTTTGCTGATTGGATTTATATATTATTTTGATATTATTTTCATAAACAGACAGCATATTTTATTGATTTTGTATACTAATTACCCTATAATATATAATATATCAAACAAAATTCTCAATTTTTTTATAAATTACTATACAAGGGGGTATTATACAATGAGAGAATTAAAAGCAACCAAAATCAACACTGCTGATTTTGCACCCTTCGGTACATTTTGCAACATGACAGAGCCAGAGGGCTATCCTTTACAGGGTGAAATACATAAGTTTTATCCAGACCGTATTTCAGGTAACTGTATAGGATCCATGGGATTTTCACCTATTGCAGTACATAAGGATGAACGCATCATTAAAGCAGCTGAATATCACACAACTACCTGGGAGGGCATTGTTGCACTGGATGATGACATGATTATACATGTAGCACCGGCTTCTGCTGGCACACCTGTTCCGGAACTTACCAGAGCATTTATAGTTCCAAAGGGAACTATGGTAAAAATCAATGCCGCCATCTGGCATTTATGTCCACTTCCTTTAAACAATGAAGTACTCCATGCCATGATCATTCTCCCGGAATGCACCTATGCAAATGACTGCACTGTAGTAGATTTTGAGGAGAAAGACTGGTTTAGGATCACTATCTGATTTTTGCAGCTGTAAAATCAGGCCTTACACAATGTTTTCCATAAATGATTTTCCATAGGTTCGATATAAATGAACAGCTATAAAAATAGTCACAGCCTCTGCCAGCGGCATGGTTATCCAAACTCCCGCTACTCCAATGGTTCTGTGGAAGAATCAATATAAATATATCCGGATGTTCCGTTGGAATCATCATCTTTATGGTAGGATTCTTCGGAGGCGGAGTATTATCCTCTTCCTTTACCAATGATTCCGAGGTAATCGCGCAGAGTGCCGCTTACCTGAAAGGTTTCTCTGCCGACTGTATACTGACTTGTGTACTTTTCAGCAGTATCGGATATTTTGATTGCTGTGGAAAAAGTATTCCTGTTATGATCCAGGGAATCACTTCCGCAGAATAAAAAAGCAGCCAAATAACCAAAATGGTTTCCCGTTATCAGTTCTCTTAACTGAGATATTGATAACAGGAAACCATTTAAGTTCCTAAAGTAGATTTCAGTTTGCTGCAGCCAGTCAGAAATACATTTCCAGGTTAAAGGATATGGATGCACCTGCCATCATTCTGCTGCTTTACAACAAAGATATATGCCGGTGCGCATCCTGTGGTGGAAAAATCCTTCCGGTCTCACCTGGACGATACCATGTCACGCCGAAGCCACATTTGCTTTGCTAACCTATATGAACTGAACACTTATTTTGAAACTTCCGATGGAGGCTTATTTGTGATACAAAAAAATCATATCATTGATAAACGAAATACATATTTCACACTATTTTATACTAAACTTTGAGCAAAGGCAGTAAAATTAAAACTCCATATATGAAGACTAACAGGACGCACTTTGTTCAACTAGGAAAAATCTTTGCTCTGTACGGTATAGCTACCCATTGCCAGACTTAACGGGATCTTTTCTTTGCTTTTCCGTTTCAGACTTTCCCGAATATTTGTCATCAGTTCGGAGGCTTTTTCTTCTGTAATCCCATTACCCAGAATCATGAATTCGTCTCCACCCATTCGAATAACCGGTGAATCTTCCGGCATTTCTTCCTTCAAGATACCTGCTACGATTTTAAGCAGAATATCACCATATTCATGACCGAACTGGTCATTTACCTCCTTCAGATAATTACAGTCTGACATAATCACCGTAAACGGAAAAATCAATTTCTTTTCCTCTACTTTGTATTTCAGATAGTTACGATTATACACACCTGTCAGTCCATCTATGATGGAAAGCTCTTCCACCTTCTTCTCCAAACGAACACGTTCGGTAACATTGTCAACAATTCCTACGATTCCGATAATATTACCGTTTTCATCCCGTACTGCACTCTTTTTTATCTCAAAATACAGTGATTCTCCATCTTCCATCGGAAATTCATTGATATACCGGATGCCTTCCCCCGTAGCCAGTATTTTTTTACCATCCTCATAATACATTTTTCCCATTTCTGAAAACTTCTGAACTTCCAGATCTGTTTGTCCTACGATACTTCCATTTTCCCCTACAGAAACCAGGTCACAGATCTCTGAAACAAAACAGTATTTACATTCTGTATCCTTAAAAAATATATTAGCCGGTGCACTATGCATAAAGCGTTTCATCATTTCACTATCCAAAAATTCCATTATTTCCCCCCAGGCATTAAATTTCAATTTGATATTTCCAGTATAGCACTCCCTACATTTCCTTCAACTAAAAATCACCGTCCAAAGCCCCTTATAACTGGTATCTTTCATCAGCTTCGCTTTATACCCCGTCACATACATCTCCGCCAGTTTCAGCTACGCCATCTCCACATCAAAATACTGCTCGCTGATCTTATCCAACTTCGCATACCCTGCCAGCTTCTTCAACCACTTCGTAGTAATAGAAAACGACACCGGGATACTCACAACCCCATGCCGCACCACATCCCTCTGATGTCCTTTCTGATCACCCATAAAATCAGGCCTCCAGCTCTCAAAATCAGTCAGTGGTCCTTCATTCGGTACAGAAAAAGCACCTGCCACTTTTGA
>HE978651.1:2268296-2469319 GCA_000285855.2 Ruminococcus sp. JC304
GCTTCATCAATATTCTCCTTTATAAATTTCGATTTGATAAAACCATTATACCTTTTTCCAGGCATCCTGTCACCACATTTCATCAGATCAGAACCTGTCAAAATCCTCCTGTGTGGCAACCTGTCTCCATCCCTTACCTCATCCGTGATCCTTGCCACGTCCATGCAGATCTGCTGCCCCTGTTCGATCAGATCAGAAAGCAGCACAACATCTGATATAATTTATTTCCTACACAATGCCCGGATTGCCTTGTCTGCAAACACTGCGGTTCCTTCTCCCCCGACTTTATCAATATTAACTGTAAACTCCCCGCCGCCTGCGTACATAGAGCCAAGTCCCATCAGAATTTCATCTGTACATTTATAAAAATGCTCCGTAATAAAATCCTGCAGTTTCTTAGCAAGTTCAACTGCTTCTGTACTTTCCGGATCCTGATTTCTGATTTTTCCAAATTCAGCAAAAATACCCATCAACCTGACATTGATTGACTGCTGTTCTTCCATACTCCGTCCCGCCGCCTTCTGTTCATATTCCTTATAGGCATCCGTTTTCCCCCACGATTCTTTTGCCTGTTCTGCATACTCATCAATCTTTCTTGTATCAAAAGCCTCAAAACTCATATCTTTCACTCCGATCATCTTTATTCCACGGGCAAGATCAATCAGATTTTCTATGTGTTCTTTCCGGAGTTCCAGCAGATGAATCTGCTGTTCCAGAGCCTTGTCCCTGTCAAAATCCGGACTGTCCAGAATATCCTTAATCTCTTTCAGTGAAAACTCCAATTCCCTGAACAGTAAAATATGCTGAAGCCTTTCCAATGCCGTATCGTCATACAGCCGGTATCCTGCACTGTTAACTTCCGTGGCCGGCAGAAGTCCAATCTTATCATAATGATGCAGAGCACGTATGCTTACTCCCGATATCTTACTGACCTCATGTACTGTCATCATCCTTGATCACCTCTTTCCCTGTGGTAATCATAGCATAAGCTATTACATAACGTCAGAGTCAATATCTTTTTTAATATTTTCGGAATTTTTCTCATCATCTTTCTTCTGCAGCATACAAACTGATTAAATATTTTTTATTTCTGCAAAATATATTCTTCCAGTTTAGCCGCCATATGCAGTGGAATAGGCAGAACTGTAGCCTTATCATATTGAATCGCACCCTTTCGCAGCGAATTGGCATAAATCACCCACTCTTTCGGGTCATCTCCTTTTTGCAATTGGATTGGATAAAATTCTATCATATCACGCTCTGCAAAATTCTGTTCTGACTTACTGTAAGTACTTTCCTTATAGCTGCATGTATAAGACTTATCTTTAGGTCTCTCAGCAACAGACCAGTAAACATCTTTATATTTGAAGACACCACTTGTCTGCGCATGTCCATTACTTTTTTCAGAAAGATCCGTATAATAATCCGGCACTTCTCCATTTCGTCTTATTCTCATAAACCGAACTTTAGAATCATTCAGACTTACCTTATAACTATTTTGTTTCGTACCTACTTCTATTTCCTGAGGACAGTACGGTTCTAAATATGTATATTTTTGGATCTGGCTGTCTGTAATTCCATTACATACCGCACGTGTATTTCCATTTGCCTCAATCATAACAAGCAGATTATTATTTTTATATACATTCTTCCACATAATCATCTTCTGCTTAAACATTCCCTTAGCTGCGTTTTCACACTTTTTCTCAAAGTTCCTGTCCATGCTTAGCCTTGCCAGTTCCAATCCGGCTTTTCTATAAGGTACTCTTACTTTCTCAAAAGCCTCACATTCCACATATATTTTCCCTGAAATATAATCCAGTTCAACACATAACGGAAGGAATCTTGCTTTTCCATACAATGTCTTTATCTGTGTCATCACGTGAAGTCCAATTACCGGAGTATGTACCAGCATATTCTCTTTATTAACGAGTTTTTCATCCAAAGTCCTTACATATCCCAGCTGGCGGCATAAATCTTCAATTGCACTCGCAATTTTACTCTTAATCGTAGCTTCCGACCTGTTTGGTTCTTTCTTACTTTCCTCTTCCACTGACTTCCAAGGGATTATAAACTGTGTCAGTCGGTTTCTCAATGCGAATCCACAGCGGATTGCATCTTTAGGATCTTCCTGACCATAGCTTTCCTTTCCGGGCAATAATATAATGCAGGCTGTAGTTTCTGATGCAGTCTCGATTTTTTTCTCAATTTCTTTCATTCGTTTCAGAACCGCTGCACTTTTAGGACTTTCAAGCGCAGCTCCCAGACTTCCCAATTCACACATTTTAATCGTAAATGTCATATTGTCTGTGTTCTGAAAAATATTCTGAAGTTCAGAAATGATTTCCTGTGCACACTCCTTCGCATCATTCATATAATAAACTTCCAGATGCAAAATATCTGACTCTATACATTCCCGCATACGTCCGGCAAGCTGAATACGCTGATTTTCATCCAATCCTTTATTAAAATTAATCTCATCTACGTTTAGTTTTTTAAGTACATTCTTTGTACTGCCTACTCTCACTGGCATTTCCGGCTGGTGTACCATTTCAGATATATAAGAAAATACTCCGTCATAAATATTCTTCTTCTCAACTACACTTACACCTGTCCCCGTTATATTCTTCTCAAATCCGTTACTGTCCATTCCATTTTTATACAAACATGTAATTTTCAGATTCTCTGCCAGATACATATCCGGTGACTCTATGATTTCTCCAGCTGATGGCAGTGGCCTGTAATTATATAAATTATAATATTTTTCTTCTGTCTCCTGCCAACAATACTCTCTTCTTCCATCATTATATTTCTGGTAAATTGGCAACCTATAAATCCTGTTGTTTTCCAGCCATATATGTGCCATTATTTTTTCTTCCAGATACGGCATCCTGTTTTTTTCTTTTGTCCAATTTCCCGGTATCCATCTGTGTATACGACAATCACATAAGAGCAACGACTTTCTTTCAGGTGGTGTCGTCTGAAGAGAAAATGAGATTCCATAAGAATATGCCCTTTTTCCCTCTTCCTGTATATCTGAAATAAGATGATTTTTCCCCGCATAGTTAAGCTTCACATCATGTCCATCTATGCAAATAGTTTTTCCTGCCAAAGCATTCGTTGCCAGCAGAGAAAAAGCAGAGTAAGAATAACTTTCTGTCGGAATGCCATTTTCATCAAATAATTTTACTTCTTTACATCCTTCTAATTTTTCCAGTTCCTCTACAGATATTTCTGTCAACAGCTGCTCTATTTTCTGCTTTGCAGCCACAGGAAATCTGCTGTTTCCAAGATAATACGAATGCAGCCATATTTCCATATGCTCGGTTAATTCCTCCAGATTTATTTCCTGTTCACATGAAATTGCCCACATTTCATCATTGGATTCTTCCCGTAATGGTGTAAGTTCAACAAAACCATCCATCCACGCATCCAGACTGTTTCTCAACACATATGTCGGCAGCGCATATGTTTTATCCCACCTTGGTTTTGTTATCTTTTCTACCTCTATCAGCTTATCTTTCCATGCTTTCGGAAAGCCTACGTAATATAATTTGCAGATAGTATCGTTATTTGGCACATATGCCATTGGATAAATATTTGTAAGATTACTCATGCCTGATATCTCCTTTGTACGCTGTAAAAAATGGTTCATATAATGTTCTTGCGATTTCTCCATTCTCTGGGTCTGACAACATTTCATTCAGATACTCATAAATCTCATTTAATGTATCAAACCCTTTTTCTGCACCGTCTCCCTTTCGGAAAGCACCGTCTGCAAAATAAACTGTCGGTGGATTCTTGGATGCATCTGTAATTCTGCAAAGTCTTCCGAAAATCTGCAGAATCAGTACAAACATAGTAGAAACCAAATCTCTTTTTATTTCCACATCCTCCAGATTATCCAGTCTTCCTTTAGAAGTCCGATTCATTCGAACCCAGAATTCTGCCGCTTCTCTTCTGACATATAAATTTTTTTCATATACGTCAGTATATGGATAATCATATAATTTCTCCGCCATATATCCATTCAGTTTTATGCTCTTTTCCTTCACATCATCTGGAATTCCCATCGGCCGGATCAAAAAGAAAACACTGTTTAGAGAAGAATGTCCTTGTTCGTCCACAATATTATGTCCTCGCTCAATTGCCAGAGCCGGAGCCACCAGGATTCTTGCCTTTCTTTGATCAAATCTATATACCTCACCGCGCCGGATATAATTCTCAGACTCACCCGAAATTGAACTCTTATCCGAAATCAATTCGCATACATTTTCTCCACATTTTCTGTTTATCAGATTTCTTCTTAAATGCTCTGCTACGATTCTCGTTTGTCGAAAACTATTTACTACAAGAAGAATTTTTCCTTCTTTCTCCAGTTCTGAAACAATATTAGGGGTACATTTATCTACTACTTTCTTTAAAATTTCTTCTCGTGATTCTAACGGACTTCCTGATACCCGTTCTGCCAGTCCCAATTCTACAAAATGAGTTCTGGAGATAAAATCACGTATATTTTCTCCAGCCTCAATAATATAATTAATCTCGGCATTTACATGGTATTCATAGGAACCTTTTGCATAGCTGGAACCAGACATCAAAACAACATGCGGACCTGTGGAAACCCCTTTCTCATTTACACGCAGTCCCGGCAAATCCGTCAGCAAAACCCTTCCATAAGCATACTGTCTGAACAGCAAAATATCATTTTCATTTGTCAACTTTATTCCAAACAGATTTCCAAGCAAAGCAGATGGAAGATAGTCCTGCTGAAGTCTGAAACGTGCCTGAATAAATCCTGTCAGATCATTATTACTATTTTCACTATTTGGAGAATCTTCATATACATTTTCAAATGCATTTCCTATGTTCCGTATATGTCTGTCAAATGCGATCAAGGTAAGTATCAGTTGTATTTTTTTGCGGATTTCTATTCTCCTCTTATTTTGCCGTTCTATTTTCTTTTGAATATCTCTGAGTTCTTTCTCATTTTTCCCCGGATGTTTTCCGGAAAGCTGCGCTGTGCTTTCCAAAACAAGTTCCGGTTCATTCTGGTCCAGCCAGATGCCAAGTAATGTTTCAAATCGATCTGTTATCACACTCTCGCAGGATTTTTCCATAATATCATAAAGAGAACTTTGTTCTGCCTTACTGACATCCATCAGCTTATATATTTCATCCTGAGTTGTCTGAGAAATTTCCTCTTTCATTTTTTCCAGCATTGTATATGCCGAAAAAGCATCTGACAATATATTTCTGCCACCATATTCTCTTACTGATTTTACCGCATTAGATACACATACCAGAACTGTAGGAGATTTCAACTGCAATTCTTTATAGCGGGTATCTTCTATATAATCCATCCGCTCCCTGTTTGATTTACACATGAATTGTCGGCAGCTTTCTGAGACTTCCATAATGAAATCATTAAATTTTACTGCTGGTACAAATAACTCATCCAGATTTTTCTGAATCCTGTCGCATTCATCATAAAATACAACATCTGCTTTCTCCATAATTTCTTTCAGAAAAATATTCTGCTGTATTCCTATTCTGCTCATCACCATTCCTGCAACTGTAGTAATGACAATATTTTTTTCCATTGCATCCCTTTGCATCGAAGTTGTCGGACATTTATCAAAATATGGGCAGATAAACCTTTTGCCACCACTTTCCAGCTTTGCACAAGGTTCCTCTCCAAAAGATACTGCATTCTCACTTGTCACATCCATTCCATCAATCAGACAATTTGTTGTCAAATATTTTGAAAGATTTTTGCCTAAATAATAAGCATCTTCTTCCATCAACTGATTAATATACTTGATACGTTCTGTTCTTCCGATTAATGGACTGCAATTACACTCAAGTTTCTGAAAGTAACCGTATAATTTAAAAACTTCATCAACTGTATCTGTTACGATCACAACCTTTTTCCCCATTTTGTCCAACATATATGCGATAACTTTCAGCAACGTAGACTTTCCGGCGCCAACCATACCTACGATGTTTGTAACCTGATTCAGTTTCAGAAACTTTGCCTGTTTCACTTTCCCGGAATTTACTTCTTTTATAAGATTACTTTTCAGAACACTTAAGCAATAATCATCCTCTTTCTTTTTATGAATTTCTTCTGCCGCAGCCAGCATATCTGAGACAGAAAGTACGATTCCCTCTCTCGGAAGCACCTGATCTGAAATCTTATCATCTTTTTCATTCTGTTGTTTTTCTTCATCTGAATCATTCATCATGTCCTCATGAATGCTCACATAAACTTTTTTCTGTTCATTATTCCTGTTATAGTATGAATAATCACCATCCGTTGCATATTTTCGCTCAACAGATTTTCTCTTCGCCAGAAGATATCTCCAGTAATCTTCTTCACGATTTCCATATGGCAGATTTTCCGTATCACACTTTACGATTCTTTCCTCTGTAATTTCAAACAGCCTTATTCCGTCATATTCCTTCCTCTGGTAATTTTTTAATGTATCACTCCATACCTTTTCAGAACGATATTTCTTCAGATATACAGACGCATTCTGAAGCAGATAAAAATCACGTCCGCTCCCTTTTCTTTGAATATTCTGATACTTGGTAAAAAAAATGTAGCCTTTAGCCGGATCTGCACCTGGTCTGAAATATGTTGCAACCATAAGAGCCATCTCAAAAGTAATAAACTGCTGCAATCTTAGCGGACTGTTTTTTTCGTCATAGCAAACTTTAAATTTCTTTTTTATCTGTTGCATTTACGGTCTCCTTTTTTGTCCTATTGGTTCCTTTGAGTTTTAATTCTTCTTTCAATTCACCCAAAGTGACACAGTAAATATTATTTTTCCCAATTTTCTCCAATTCAGCTTCTATGATTTTTATGTAATCAGTCTGTTCATTTTTAAACTCATCCGGTATCACATAAAGTGCTTTTTGATAATTGCCCTCTGGAAATCCTCCCGCGTTTCTGATATTCGACCGCAAAAAATATGGATTTCTCACCTGCTTTGCATCTACAGCCCAGATTTCCCCATTGTCAAAAACAATCTCAATATCATATTTATCTAATTCCGGCCATAATGAACTCTTTATCTTATATTTCTCACAGCATTTCAAAATTTCCAGTTCCAGTTTTCCCGGTGTGCAGATATACATCATCACTCCACGTTTCAATCGAAATTTTCCGTCATTTCTTTCAATCTTTGCAAGGTTAAGCTCCTCTTTTGAAGGTTTGCTTTCAGTACAATAGCGGCTTTGGCATATCATTTTTGACTTTTCTTTTTTTAATGTCCACCCGCACTTCGGGCATACATAACAATCTTCTCTGATTTCTTCATAAGCATTTTCAATTGCCTGCAAAGCCATTTCATTCTGTGAATATCGAAGCTTTAATCTTCTCAAATCTCCCTGACCTGCAATTGGATGTTGAATGAAATATTTTCTTAAATATACATAATCATCCTGTTCCAATAATTTCAGACAATCATAAACTGCTCTCTGCTCAATTCCGGCAATAATATCTTTTTCGACATAATATTGAACATAGTCTTCGCAACAGTCATTGACATAAAACATGCAAGAACCAATGTCCCCAACCAGTTCTTCCATATAATAAAATTCCTGTCCCTCAAGCTTCAGGTTCTCTGTATTTTTCCATCCATCAAACCAATCCCTCACCGGCTTCATTGCATAATCTGTGATAAACTTCTGCTCATGCAGCTGATTGAAATCAAAATTTTCCTGATTGTACTTATAATTCAGATACTGAAAAATATTAATCCCATGAATCAGACGTTTACTATAAAAGTATTCCCCTTTTATCTTTTTTCTGTCCTTTTCGCACAATCCAACTGTGATCAGCTGCATGGCCGTTTTTAATCTGGTTAAGTCATCCATATGTCGCTCATCTCCTCATATCGTAAAAATCTTCCCAATAAAAAACGTTCCCTGACACGAAAGTCAAAGAACGTAATATTTCCTTTACAATATTCTCAAAATTGCAAAAACAGCAAAAGCATTTCAGATAATATACTTCTGCCATCTATAACAATTTATGTGAACAAATATTCTATTCTTCGTGTACAAATATAGAGTATTCGCTCACAGGAAAAAAGTCAAACTGTTTATTACATCTATTTTTCCCCTTCATTCGCTTCCTCTATTGTCACACTCTCCTGTACCTGCATATCCGTATACTGAACACGAATAACTGCCTGCGGCCAGTTTATGCTGACCATTGCTGTTTTGTCTTTCTCATCTCCTGCTTTCCGGATAAGCTCCAGCAATTCCTTCAGTACTTCCTTTGTCAGATAACCGCCTCTCCAGTGAAAAATAAGTACCCTGCCTTTCTTCGCCGCCTGCAAAGAACGTTTATACACATCCTCTTTCTTAGTAAAAGAAAGCTTCTTCTCCTTATAGTAAAAGTGCTCATGATCACCGCAGTGAGGCGCCGGCGCAATAAGAGGCTCATGATCCCTGAAAATCAGTGAATCATCCAGATTGAAATAATCATAGCGGATTTCAGAAGTCTCACGATCTTTCCCCAGGGTATTATCAAAGGTCGCATCCAGATGATAATATGTCCCTCCTATTTTTACGATATTCCATGTGTGACGATACTTAATCCCCTTCTCAGGATTATTTCCACAGATTGCAATCACACACCAGACTCCCAGTGCATCTAACAAAACCTTTACTGCTTTTGCGATTCCCTCACATACACCAACGCCTTGTCCAAGCGGTCCGATAATTTCATGGGAATATTATTTTTTCAGTTTGTCATAGCGGATATTTTCACAGATAAAATCATGTACATACTTCTCTTTCTCCCACTCAGACAGCTTCTGAGCCGGACGAATCAGCTTCTCAACTCTGGCAGTCATAGCCTTTTGATGTTCGCAAATCTTCTTTTTATCAAAAAGATACTCCGGAATAAAAATCAGATTCGGAGAGTCTTTATAATACCGGTATTTATAACTGCTCACCCAAAATATCTCCGGATGATCCAGACGCATCTGGAAAAATACATTATAAAGTTCTTCTCCCTCTAATGCCGGAATCTGAAATTCATCCGCCAGGTTTTTCACACCGCTAAGAATGCTGTGATATGCAGCCTGTTGCGCCTTATTCATATGGTTGTAATAATATTGCTCCATTGTTATCTTATCTCCAAGTTCTTCGTCACTTATAATCCCTTCCGGTACATTTCACTGATCACTGCCTGCGCATGTTCAGATTCCTTTTTCTCTATTATCTGTGCCCTGTCACTTAAAATCGCCAGCATCTCATCTACCAGATCTTCGATTTTAGGATTTGTATACCGATACAAATAACCCAGCATTCTGGTTGCGGTATAATCTGTATTCATATTTTTATATGCGATCTCTGCACAAAGCTCCTTCGGATAGCCCTTGCTGAGCAAAACCCTGTATAGTTCTTCTGTTCTTTCTGATGCCATGTTTTTTACCTTTCTTATCATGTTTCTGTGTCACCAGCCATCTGATTTACCTCGTCAAAAATCATATGATATAGCTATGTTTTTTCTTATAGTAACATGCTTCAACTGATATTCGCAATCAGAACATGGAGCTTATTTGATATGGAAAAAAGTTTTACAGAAGGACCTGTGTTCCAGTCTTTGCTTCGGTTTGCTATCCTCGTACTTGGAGCATTGATCTGTATACTGACTTGTGTACTTTTCAGCAGTATCGGATATTTTAATGTCTGTGGAAAAAGCATTCCTGTTATGATTCAGGGAATCACTTCTGCATTCGAATTCCGGTATCTATCATTATGTCAAGATTACCGGAAACATCTCTGACTTATGTTGGAATGGCGCCACCGATTTCTTCCAGATATCCAACAAGCTGATGCTCTCCCCATTCATTACACCTCACAATCAAAAATGGTTTCCGGCTATCACATTTAATTAAAACAATGATAACATGAAACCATTTTAGCATAAAGCAACATTCCAAAGGTTTTATATAACTTTCAGACAATGACTTACTCTTTCGATGCCTTAATCCAGAAACTTCATGATCTTATCTAAATACACTTGCATCGTCCTGTCATCGCTGCAGTAGGTCTCATGTCTGGTTCCCGGCAGGTAAACATATTCACAGGAAGTGATTCCTCTGTGATTGATTTTCTCTGCAAATTTTCTCAATGCGTTTACAGATACAAAATCATCTTTTTCTGCCTGAAATAGCAAAACAGGTGCTGACAGTTTCTTCCATCCGCAATATTTTATGTACCAGCTCATTTTTACAGACGCCAGAAGCCATCCATAAGAAGCTGCACTAACCTGGAATTTTTTATTCTCTTTACGCAGCTCATTATATTTTTCAAATCTCGGTCTGGAAGTACATCCACTGGTTTCGAAAGTCTCACTACCATCATAAGGCTTCTGACCAGCCACATAGTCTTCCTTTTTTCCCAAAAGGCACTTCGTCTGTGCAATAGCGATCACCAATGGCCAGGGAACATTTCCGGTAAGCGGGCGGAACATAGGAGAATTCAATATAATCTTCTGAAATAGTTGCGGTTCCCATGCAGCTGCGATTGTACCAATTGCCCCACCCATGGAATGAGCAAAAAGAACCAGCGGTAATTCAGGGTATGTTTTTTTTATCACATGGCATATTTTCAAAAAATCCCTCACATATCGCTTCCAGGTATCTATATGTACAAGAGATGGATCTGCTGTCAGGCGATAACTTTGTCCATGTCCCATATGTTCCGGCATATACACATGATATCCAGCCTTCAGAAAATAATAAATCATCTCATCATATTTCGGCGCTGCTTCTGTAAAACCATGGCTGATTATAATCACGCCTTTCGGTTTCTCTGCCAGGTAACGCTGTACATAAATTTTCCCCACTATCCCCGTGTCTTTTTGATGCAGATGATCCTCTGCACCAGGAATGTACCCCTCCTGACGGTGCGTTGCAAGATATGGTTCTATTTCATCATTCATTTTATACAAATATTCATTCTCATGTATTATTTCCATTCGTATGTACTCCTGTTACTTTTTCATAATTCTGTTGCTATCTACTTTTCACCATTCGATACATGCCTGTATTATAATCTTTACTGATGTCTATTAATAATCCCATTAATCTTTTTCTCATTATAAAATACCAGTATAATTCCACCTATACAGCAGAATACTGCTGCCCCAAAAGCAGCAACTCTATAACCAGTTCCTTCTGCCGCCCCTATCGTCGAGACTGCGGTAAATATCAGCATAGAAATACTCTGCCCAAGTTTAAATGCAAATGTCCTTGCCGCATAAAACATTCCTTCACGATTGCTTCCTGATGTAATCGAGTCGCTCTGCGAAATATCTGCCACAACAGCCTGCGGAAGAATTCCGAAAATCGCCATAGGAAGAGCCGCCACGACTGTCAGGATCAGTCCCTGCACTGATGCCGGAATAAAGCTTATTTTTCCCATAAATCCGGTATAAAAATAGGCAAAGCTAAATACTGCAAATGCAAACAAAATCATCTTTTTCTTTCCAAGTTTAGGAGTAAGCTTATTTACCGGAATATAAAATACAAGGGACAACGCTGTCATTCCCACAAAATACAAAGTTGTCATTGTTTCCGGAAGCTTCAAAAGACTGGTGACAAAAAATGGAAGACCTGTCTGAAACATGGTAAGTGCGATCCAGTAGAAAATATCAGATGCCACAAACTTGCGAAATTCCCCATTCTTAAAAGTAGCTGCAAGAGATCCAAAAGCTGACTCCTTTGCAGGAACCGTATCTACATAATCCTTTTCACGAATGCAAAATACCGGCACAAGCATACAGATAAATGCTACAGCCGCCATCAAAGTAAAGGTCATACGGATAGCACCAACTCTGCCAAATGCCGGAATAAACATCCCCCATATCGTAGGTGCCAGATACGCCACTGCAGTTCCGGCAATAAATGTAAAGGAAATGACCGTGGAAATATTAAGTCTTTCCTGCTGGGTATGTCCAAGTTCCGGAATCAACGCATTATATGGTGTGCAGTACGCGGTAATGGATAGATAGTATGCCAGAATCATAATCAGCAAAAACACTCCATTGATCCAGCTGTTTTTATTAACCGGCGACCAGAAAACCAGTACTGTAGAAAGCGCCAGCGGTAAAGATGCCCATTTCAGAAACGGAATTCTTCGCCCATTCTTTGACGTACATCTGTCAGATAAAGATGCGATCATTGGATCTGTAAAAGCATCAAAAATTCTTCCGAAAGCTGTAATTCCGCCAATAATAGTAAATATGCCGAAGACCACCAGCCCCTGTGGAATAAATACTGTCTGTCCCTGACTGATGGCTGTCTTATCCGGCTGATAAAAATATACAAGCCAGTTAGAAATAATCCCGGACAGCATCGCCCATCCAAACTGTCCAGCTGCAAACTGCCATATTTTCCCTGTTGTTAACTTTTTCATGGTACACCTCCAGATTAAAAATATTTTAGAAATTTCTTATTCCTCTTAACAGCAGCTCTATAATGATACGAATCTGCTTTTCACTCTCCACATTCTGGTCAGATGGCAGAATATCTCCTCCTACTGCCAATTTCTCCATCAGTGCAAGGAGGGTATGTGTCAGAGAGAAATACATCTCATCCACTGAACAGTTAAAAGAAAGGCTTTTATCTACCAGACCTTTCTCGAGAGCAATGGTCACATAAGGTTTCAATTTAAGAATCCCATTTTCATAATCAGCCAAATGTTCCTCTGATACATTATACTTTTTCACAAAAACATCAAATTCATGAAGAAACTTCAAAAACGGCTTTTGCTCCAGAAATATCCTGCAAAAAACATTCAAAATTTTCCGTAACTGATCATAGCCTGAACTTTCGATGCCATCCATTTTCAAAGTAGCCTCTGATTTTGCATCAGCAATATTTGGCATATTACCCATCTCCAACTCTCCTAAGTATTTCTCCGAAACCTTTTCCCAGTATACTTCTGCAGTCTCAATTACCAGTTCTATCTTTGAAGAAAAATAACGATACACCGTCGCTGCTCCCACACCTGCCCGTTTCGCAACTTCCTCCATCGAAGTATCCTCCACACACTTCTCCTGAAACAATTTCATAGAGGCATTTATAATTCTATCTCTTCTCTGCTGTGCCTGACGCACACGTGTTGGAGATGTGCCTTCTATTTTTTCCATCTGCTCACCGCCTTTTGCATTTTATGATAGTAATACTATCATTTTTATATGTATCATACAATATATTTTGTTTCATTTTTAAATTTTTATATATATTATATAAATCCATCTGTCATTTTTTGTGCATCTTATCAGCTCTTGTTCTTGCAATACAAAATTCTCAGAATAATCCTCAGGCCTGTCAATACCAGATTCAGAAATAAAAAAATGGTTTTCCGTTATCAATTCTCTTAATTGAGACAGTAATAACGAAAAACCATTTTTTTATCAAATATAGATATTCATTTTTTCTCATATCTTTCAATCAGACACTGATGTTCTTTTGTCTTCTTGTCATAGTTTATCCCAACCAGCAAAATATCTCCGGTATACTGTTTTATTGGTTCAGGATATTTTTTATTGACATTGGAATGAACTCCAACGTGAACCTCACATGACTATAATCCTTCCTGCACAATGCGGATTCTTTCTTCTTTTGTTGTATCCTTAATGAGTATACTTGATATTTCCATGATTAGTTTTCTCCATTATCCTCACATAAAAGCACTCCGTTATCCCAAATCTCATCACAAGATAAATCTATTTCATCATTCCAGGAGATTCCATAGCCACCAACATCCACTTTTACCTGTTCGAACAAATGTGGTGTATCTTTTAAAGCGTTAAATGCCTCCACCTCCTCAAGCAGGGAACTTACATCATAAGTTTTAACCGTCCCATCTTGAAACGTAGCCAAAAGAACATATTTTTTCAAAGACATTATATCTTTGATTCTATGAAACACAATAACACCGCCTTCCATTTTACTCGAGAACTTCCATTTTTAATGCCCTTTTCGAAAGATCACCCTCTAACATTTCGCCTGTCCTTATGTCAATTACACCAACACACTCTCCATATATTACATGAATATGCGGAGGATTATGTTCACTCTGTCGAAAATACATTTTTATTACCATTCCATAAAATCTTGCTATTACCGGCATTATACCGCTCCTTTCTCTATGATGGTGAAAGGAGCCTCCAATAAAGAAAAAATTCATGTATTCGCTAACGCTGCTTCCACCATATTTATTTACTCTCATATGGGGAATCAGATAGTCGAACGACTTAGAATAGAACTTCCCAGATATATAATTTTAATGTATCAAATACCTGATATGTTGTCAATGAATCATTTAGTATATATTACATAATTTGTATTATCTTGCAAAACAATTACATTCCATTTATAGAATTTTAATCAACTTTTTACTGATTTATTATTTTATTTATCGGTTAGTTAGATGGTCAGACCCCAATGTTGGATAAGATAATGCAAATTCTGCACTGTCAACACTATGATATCCCGTTTCTTTATCTCATTACTATATTTTATAGTAATTCCACCTTTAGTATCTCCCGGTTTATTGTAATAATATCCTGTATATGCATTATCCGATGCATCTTTTCTAAAATCCCAATGCATACCATAATTATAATAAATAATATTTTTTAAAAATTCTTCATTTTACATTAGGGATTACCTAATAAACATTGTTACTATAGCTATAGCGCAACTAATTAATGCGAATATACTGGCAGAATAAGCATATATTTTACTACTTTCCATTTCTTTTTCAAAAGATTTTCCAGCCAATACAAAACTTGATCCCAAAGTCAAAAAAATCACTATAATACCAATAGTATCCACCACTTCTTTTATCATCTTTAATGTAATTATTTTATAAATTGCCCAAAAGGAACCGCCTAAACCTATTATCCACATGATACCTCCAATAGCTAGCAGCATCATAGATGTAACTATTACAAGTACACTGTCATACATTTGACTATTCACATTATATTTCTTATCAATATTCCATGGCCAAAATAAAAAATTCATAACTAATAAAACCTTTTCATACCACTTATATTTTCTCCTTTCTTCCGTAATTTTGTGTGATTCGTTTTCTTCGTCTATTCTTTTTAACGCTCTGTAATAAGCCTCCTCATAGATTTCTATTATTTGTTCTTTTGACATACTCTCATTATGATGTAGCATATTTTTAGTATTACGTTTTTTGCTCTTTTTTCTCATACTTCATAATCCATTCTAAATTTACGTAATTCATTAAAATAAACCATTAATCTGTTTGCATTTGATATCGTCTCCGATAATAATCCATTGCCCTATACTCGATTACATCTTTCATCTGCTCTGCTAACACCGGATGCTTTATGATTTCTTTCATTTCATCCTTTAACGCCAGCACTGATTCTTCTCTTTTCACGAAAAACTCTTCCCCTGATTTCAGCAAAAAGTTCACTGGCATTTTGATAATCTTTTTGATATGATCTTTATCCGAAATCTTACAATACTGCTCATATGTAATCCCTGTATCCAGATCTTTCCAGTTTGTTCCTGTAGAAAAGAATTCTTTCCAGCTTGCCAGAAGTTCTGTTTCTGTTACTTCCATTCTTACGTCACCATGATTATAGAAAGCCATCAACACCGGCATTTTGTATACTTTGGTCATATTGGTGTTTTCTAGCAATTTTATAAATTCTTTTCCTATTCCCTGACAAAATCTTTTTTGTTCCTCTGTAAGTTCATTTAACTCATCCAGATATCCCAGATACTTTTTGAATGGATTTTCACCTGAACGTGCAATTGCCTTCTGATAAATATCATCCTCCATATATGTAAATAAATCCATTCTGGATGGCTGTTTGCCGAGTAGTTCTTTTATCCTGAAATATTCATTTCTGATCTGCTCTTTGATTGTCTGTTGTTTCTTGTCCATTTCTGCAAACAGATCAATTAATCTCATATCAAAGTCAACCAAACAATCATCAGGATAATCCGTTTTATCTGCCACAGAATAGGTTGATTTCTCTGCTTTACTTTTTCCTGTCAGCAAATATCTGACTTTTCCTGCTTTTTCATAATTGCCGATAAAGTCCAGGACATTGAGATATTCTTTTCCTTTACTTCTTCGAAGTCCTCTTCCAAGCTGCTGCAAAAATACAACAGGAGACTCTGTTGGTCGAAGAAACATTACCATGTCTACAGATGGGATATCTACACCTTCATTGAACATGTCCACTGAAAAAATAACTTTGATTTTTCCGCTTTCCAGTTTCTCAATTGCCTCTGTTCTGTCCATGGAAAATTCTCCATCTGCATTGCTGTAAACTGCTGCTGATGGAACTCCTCTTCTGCTGAATTCCTTTGCCATTTCTTCTGCATGTTTTCTGGAACAGCAAAATCCTAATGCTCGTTTTGAACCATATTTGCAATAGTATTTGTAAATCAGATCATGTCTGTAAGCGTTTCCTATGTATGTTTTATTCAACTCTTCTTCTACATATTTTCCTCTGACCACATGCAGTTTTGTATAGTCTGTCTTATCGTAAATACCATAATAGTGAAATGGAACCAGCATTCCTTTATTGATCCCATCCTTTAATGAAATCTCATATGGCACATTATAATCGCAGATTTCATATATATTTTTGCCATCCATTCTCTCAGGAGTTGCTGTCAGTCCGAGGAGAAACTGAGGTTTAAAATACTCTACGATTTTTCTGTACTGATCATTAACTGCATGATGGAATTCGTCAATTATTGCGTAGTTGAAATAATCCGGTGCAAAATATTTTTCATTCAGATATTCTGTTTTTCCGAGAGTTGCCACAGAAGCAAAGATAACAGATTTATCCGTACATTTCTCATCTCCTGTAAAGAATCCATAGTCCTCAGAATTTCTTACATTTCGGAAGGAATCTGCTGCCTGTTTCAGAATTTCCTCTCTGTGTGCAACAAACAGAACTTTGCTATATGCTTTTGAATCAAACGCTGCCAGAATCGTTTTCCCAATGCCTGTTGCAGCGCAGATGAGTGCTTTCTTTGCACCTTCTGCTCTTGTGTCTTCCAGTGCACAGAGCGCTTCAATCTGTGCTCCTCTTGGTTCAAACAATGGTTTGATTTTATCTTCTGTATCCTGTTCAAAGTCATATCTCTCAAGATCTTTTGCAACTGCAGGGCGATGCCAGTTCTGTGAATATCTTTTTAATTCCTTATCATCGATTATGATGGAATGATTTTCAAATAAATCTTCAAATGTATGAAAAAAATCTTCATAGTTTTCCGGATCTTTTTTGCTGCTGAAGCGGTAATTCCATTCTATTCCTGAAGTCAACGCGCTTCTTGAAATATTGGATGATCCAATATAAAGTTCGCTGTGATTTGCATAATGGAAAATGTATGATTTTGGATGAAAAGAGCGTCCCTTTTCACAGTAGAATCTAAGATCAACTCTGCCACCCAGCTTTCTTTTGATCAGATATAATGCAGACGGCTGTGTTATTCCGAGATAGTTTCCTGTCAGGATTCGAATTTTGGCTCCACGTTTCAGAGTGTTTTCCAGTTCCTTAAGGAGCATTTTCACTCCGGATTCCATGAGGAACGAAACAATGATATCCACACTTTCTGCTTTTTTCATGCTCGCAATCAGCTGATAATACAGTTGTCTTCTTCTATCCGGGCCGCCGGTCATGACATCTGTAGAAGATTCATTTTCATATCCGATATTCATTTTTTCTGCAGAATTAAGTTCAGCCATTTTTCCTCACCTCTTCCCGGTCGGACATCTCCTGTGATCCAGTGTTCTTCTATTCGCAGATTGTGTATTTCCTGCACAAAGTCTGTAAAGGTATCTATTGTAAAGTCTGTAAAATATCGTCCGTTTCGATTTCCTTCATATTCTCCGTATTTGAAAGAGGTATAAATCCATCCGTCAGTTTTCAATGCTGTGAGCATTTTCTTAAGAACCTCTTTCAGTTCTTTCTTCGGTAAATGAAGAATGGAAGCACAGGCCCAGATGCCATCGTATTTCTCATTCGCTTCCAATTCCTGAAACAATATCTGTCTGACTTTGATTCCGGTATGGTCACTTGCAATCCGACATAACTGTTCAGAGCCGTCGATTGCATCTACCCGATAGCCCTGACTTAAAAAGTATTTCGTGTCTCTTCCTGCGCCACAGCCAAAATCAAGGATATATGCTCCCGGATCAAGTTTTTCCAGGAATCTGTCCTGCATTTCTGTAAACTCCACAGAAACAGTCCCAGATGCAAAAGACTGTGCATTTTCATTATAGTAGTTTAAGGTCTTATCCATCATATCTACCCAATTTTCAAATGTCTGTTAGACACCCGTTTTCCTTTGTTTTATCTTTGGCATTACATTTTTATTTCTCACGTTCTGAGTCACTTGATAAAGTTGACTACTTTACGTCATATTATACTCTTTTTCAACATAAACAGCAATCATTTCTGTTTGATATTGCACGATATTATATGCCACATTTATACTGACGCATTCCTGTTATAATATTCTTGATATTTGTCTATTGAGGTCTTTTAATGCAGTCTCATCAAAAGGACCTTCTACAATAACAAGTACATTTTTTACGAGCCAAATGCCTCACCTGCCTCTCTGAACGCTAGCGCAATCTCATAATTATTAGTAGGACTATATACTGGTTCGCTCTGCTCCCCCAGTACAATATCCCGATAGTAAAAATCTCTTAAATTATTATTCACTTTCACGTTCGTCATCCGAATATATCTGTTATCCGGATTGGTTGTTGTGAAGGCTATGAAGCCTTTATCAATTGTTTCAAGGGGACGGAGATTATGTGATGTAAAAATCAGCTGGCCTTTTCCTTTTTCAGAAATGATATTTAAAAGTTCTCCTAGCAGGTATTCAAAAATTCCTGAATCTAATTCATCAATCGCTACGGTAATGGACGGATTGTTATACACTACAGTTAGTAACTGTAAAATTGAAACAATCTTTTTAATGCCTTCAGATTCATACTGAAACGGAATAGCTTTTTCATTTTTCAACGACATTAACTGAATCAGTCTGCCAATTTTTCCTTCTTTTGAAACTTCTGGCCCTAAATCAACCACACCGATTGTCAGACCTGGAACTAATTGCTGCAAAACAATATTCATGTTGTCGATAATATTCTTTACAAGTTCTATCGCTTTTTCCGGAATTGATGCCGGTTTATTCAATGGAAGCAAGAGATTTCCCACTGCCTCAGAGTTCTTTTCTTTATATTTGAAAGCTAATGGCAAGGCATTCATATTGATCAAACCTTCATGCTGTGTATCTATAATAAAAAGTTCTCTATTTCCAAATGTAGACAGCCCATTAAGAATATTGAGATAAATTTCTATTTCACAGCTTTTCCTGAAGCGATTCATCATCTCTCTTGAGAATATGAATGATCTGGATTGTTCCTGAGCCAGACGTTTTGTCAGAAGCAGTTCCATAACGTCTTCATCTATATTCTTTAAAAGTTCGTTATATTTTGATTTAGGAACAAACACACCCGCTGTTCTTGTATCAATAAGAGCACTTTTGCGGATTTTCTCTTTATCTGATAAATAAGTAAAGCTTAATACTTCGTCAAAAATCTGTATCTTATATCTTGTTTCTGACTCTACAAGTGCGTCACCTTCCATATCTGAATAATCAAGTACTTTCTTAATAGAAAACTGATACCAAATATCATAGGTTTCCTCAGCCTTCTGCATTTTGAATTGACATTTCAATGTAGCAAAATCTTTCTCTACATTAATATAGTCTGCATATTTGTTTGGGGCTGATTTCCCGCACAAAGAATATTTCAGCAATTGTATTGCATCAATCAGAGCCGTTTTTCCGGAACCATTCTGACCATATAAACCCACGATGCTTGTTCTGTATTTCTTTCTTCTGTTCTCAAAATCGAGAACTCCTTTTCGCACGTTCTTGAAGTTTTCTATTGTAATACTTTCTATTCTGACAAATTGACTATTCATCATAACCTCCATGTGGAAACCAATTTGCATATTTACATTTATATATAAGCTTTTTATCATTGTATCATTAATTTTTCAATTATACAATTTCATTTTGCTTTTTGATACTTTTTGTATCGTTTTATATTTTTATTTCACATTTATTATTTCATTTCTTTTTCAAAACATACAAATGCACTCTAATATTCACTTTAAAATCTTCATCATGAACCGGAACTGATTTGCATCTGTCGAAAAACAGCCCCACAACTGAAGTTTTCTCCAATTGTAGGGCTGTTTTGATTATGCAGCTCTTCCTGATATATTTTTATGCTTTCAGATATTCTTTTAAACACAATCTAACTTTTTCGGTCGTGTCTACGTATTATCCCTATTCTGCAGTTCGTTATGCTTCCGCATCCAGCTCCGCCTTAATCTCATCCTCGCAATCTGCCATTGCCTGCAGTGTCATAGTGAGCAGCTTCTGCAGTTCCCAGCCGAGCTGTTCGGCTCCTCGCTCGATGACTTCTCTGGAGCATCCTGCTGCAAAGCCTTTGCTTTTGTATTTCTTCTTGAGGGATTTGAGTTCCATGTCTTTTGTGCTTTTGGATGGTCTCATAAGTGCTGCTGCCCAGATAAGTCCTGTAAGTTCGTCTGCTGCAAAGAGTACTTTTTCCATTTCGTGTTCCGGTGCTACATCAATGGTTGCGCCATATCCTACTGTGATGCCGTAACCGTGGGATACAACTGAATGGATCACATCTTCGCCTACGCCTTTCCGGAGCTTTCAGACAGTGTTCTTCCGGATATAGTTCAAAGTCGATGTCGTGGAGGAGCCCTACAATTCCCCAGTATTCTGCATCTTCGCCATAGCCAAGTTCATTGGCATACCATTTCATTACTGCTTCTACAGTCAGGGCATGCTGAATGTGGAATGGATCCTTGTTGTATTTTTTTAATAATGTAAATGCCTCGTCTCGTGTAATTGTCTTCATTTGTCACTCCTCATATCTGAATTGTCAGGTGGATAAAATCATCTGCTTTACTGCTTGTTTATAACTGAATAACTGCTCTGCAGTTTCAGACTGTAGACAAACTTGGTGTTGGGGATTATGCCCAGCACCATTTTTCTTTTAAAACTTCTTTTCTTTTTATTTTCTTCAAAATCAACAAAAATCTGGCTGTGTTCCAACCTCGTTTTTCCAGGATCTTTGCCAGTTTTTTCAAATTCATGCATGCAAAGGTAAGCCCGGCTTTTATTTCCATCCGTGCTTTTCCTACATACTGCGTATATCGAAATCCATGCTGTTCTTTCGCTGTACCGAAGATCCGTTCTATGGTTTCTTTTCTTAACTGGTAGATCTGTCTGTTTCCGATCGTGTGCCGAATGTCTTCTGCCACTTCCATGTATTCTTCCCATACATGACGTGTGATCAGTTTTACATACAAAAATATTGTTAGTATTGATTTATACCGATTATAGACGCTAACCAAATCTTGTTATCCAATCATTTATTTTTCTATATTATACAATTTCATTTTGCAGTTGGATATCCGAAATTTTGTATTGAATCACCCTGAGGCATATTTCCATCAATTCTGCCACAGCAATATCTATTTTTAAGAGTTTTTCATTTTCTTTTCCAGAGTCACCATGAAAATAGTGATTTCTCAAATCAATTAACTTTTGCATACTTCCTTTATCGATTGCTACTTCATTACCGCACTCCTGAAGATTACATATTTTCAGTCTGTTCAATATATTTGCTAGTTTTTGTGCACGTCCAATATCCGTCATTCTGCTCAAATTTCCCTTTAGTGTACTCAAAATTTGTTTGGATTTATCAGCCTCAGAATGAAGTTTTCCTTTAATTTCCTGTAGCACTTCATTCACATTCTCAACAGAGAGCATTTTATTAGCACCAGCCAATCCAGCATATTCTTTTTCTATGAATTCAATAATAGCAAATAAATGAAAAAATTTGCTGTTCATATTCTCGGAACCAAGTGCAATAAAATATTCCTCAATAAGAAATTTCAATTTTTCATCTATTTCCAAATTTAATAGAGATAAAAACTCATTCTTATCCAAATATCCATATAATATACAGGACGTGCTTACTTTCATTTCTATTTTAGATTGAACCTGAATGCAAATATGTTTCATTCCATTCTGATCTACATATTCCACAGGCTCACTTAACTTATCCAGCAAGCTTTCATATGGTTCATACGGCTTAACACTCCAGTTTATACTATCATTCTCCCATTGCACCTTTGGCTGAAAACTTTGTTTATTGCAATTATGTATATTCAACTGAAGGCTAAGCGTTTTGCATATATCCAATAAACTATTTTCAATTTTTCCCCAGGCTTCCGTTTTTTCATGCGCTACAATATTTTCTACCCTTAAAGAAAAATATTTTTCTGGTAATGTTCTCTCTTCATTCTGCCAGCCACAACTTAAACAAAATTGCATTTCCTCTTGAGCTATTATGCTGTTTCCTGGATAATCTTCCAATGGCTCATTTATAGTGTAAGCTTTCTTCCAAAAAATGTTTTCTTTTACCCCCATTATAAATTCGGAGGAATCTTCTTCGTTACCATTCAAGTCTCTACTGTTATATCGTAAAATAATATCAGCTGAAAAACATCCCAATCTTCCCATTCTTGTATTCCTCAAAGAATCAATTGTGAGCCCGTTATTTATTCACAAAATTGCCACTTTATAAATCCTGCTATTCTTTTGTACTTTCTTCAAAATCTATAAACTTCAAAAGGTATTCTTCAATTATTTGATACTGAAATTTTCTAATCAACTGTGTTTCATTTTCTTTACAATGCTTCATTGCAAGGCATAATTTTTTTCTTTCTTCGTTATCTTCAATAAAAGCATTTGGATTATATTGTAGTGGATATACTAAACGAAGAACAGAAGCAAATTTTTGCAAATTTTCTCCATTCGAAGTTTCAAGCTTTCTAATAAGTGTCTTCACATCCAAAGCCTTAAGAAATGGAGATAATTTTTTTGTGTAATCCTCCTGTTTTTGGGGATGTTTCACATTTAAACAATAATCATATATTTTTTGTGCCCAATTATCTTCTTTCAAAAAAATATTTAAATCATCTTCTGATTTTTTCTCCATGGATTTATTATAAACTTCCTGTAATTTTCGAATATACTGTTTATACAATTGTTCAGTTTTCTTTGATTCCCAGGACATTGTACCTATACAATCTAAAATTCCAGTGGCACTTTTGGTTTCAATTCCTTCACACATTGCTTTAATTAATCGATCTACATATTCAATATCGAATCCAGCCGTGTAAATTTGTAAAAAAATTTGTAAAATTTTGTCGTAGGAGCCAATATCATACATTCCGTTTCGCGCGTTTTCTATTACATCATTCATATTATTCACTATAAAATCATCACTATCTGCTCTATACCATTTATCTTGTAATAAATTAACAGGATCATTTTTGAGTAATTTTGTTCTGGTTTCCTCCACATCAAACTTTTTAAAAACTATCTTTCCTTTTTCAACATTCAACCAACTATACTTTATATAATCTTCTATGACTCGAACCCGAAATTTCACTCCTTCTATATATTCAACATCGTTCCAATCATCCTTTAATTTTCCTGTTTTAAATAAAATGCAGCTATCCCAGCATGACAGGATAACCCGTTTATAGATAAAATCTTTATTTTCGTAATCCTCACCGTCCAATACCTGAAGCAACTTATCCATTTTTTGTAAAAAAAATTGGAAGGTACGGAAATTAACATGTTTCGCTTTTTCCATACTTTCAGCCAGATAATTAATATTTTTTTCAAGCTGTCTTCTGTCATTCGTATTATATGTAAAGTTTTTTTGAATTAAATTGCTCATAACTTTTTTAGTATCAGGATTATAGTGGAATACAGTACCAACAATTTTTTCCCGAATATGCTCATATTCTGATTCCACACCAAATACTCTGGCAACACGCTCTTTTGCCACATTTAAAGATACCTTTTTTATTTTTTCATTTTCAGGCTGTTTATTTTGCATGGACATAAGATATTTTACAAGTTGTCCATTTCCAGGTTCTGTAAAATCAAGTGTTTCATCCTTCCCAATAACTGCACGAATCTGCAATGCTAATGTCTGTGCATCTATCTTTTTTCTGAGTTCTTCTTGATTGGCAATTATAATGACTTTCATTCCAGCCTGTTCAACAAATCCATTAATATATCCGAGAATATCCTGTATGGAACAATCGCATCTTTCCAGATCATCAAATATCAGAACACAATTTTTCATTGGACAAATATGTTTAACGGTATTTTGAACTATGTTTTTAATTTTCTTTTCTTTTATATCAATATCGCCCAGTTTTCCCATAAAGGGAGATCCAATATCAATTATTGTTCCAATTACATTTTCAACCAGTTCTGTATGTTCTGTCACAAGTTTACTTTTATCCTTAAGCAGATAATCTAAATATAGCTTTTTTCCTAGCTCCTGAATATTAGAAATGCCATACAAAGATACATACAGTACTCTCTTCTCGTTAGATTCAATTTTCTTCAATAACACATTCTTCACGAAATATGTTTTTCCACTTCCCCATGCTCCATCAATCATAACAGCATAATTATAGAAATTGGTATCTATATAATACTTAATTTCTTTTAGAATACTGCTCTCACTTAAGTACCGCTCATCCATCTCTTGTCTTCCCCTTCCTATAATCCTCTCACCTACAGCATTAGCATTCTGCACAATACTGTAGCTTATGCCAATCTTCTATTTGAAATTTATTATTTCTTTCTTTTCTATGGAAGAGGAAAAATTCTTTGCCAATTATCATCGGGATTAAAAATATCTTCCGTATCATCTTCATTTTTAGCCCAAGCACCAAAAAGTCTTCTGCCATTCCCTCTGTAATTGTACTAATAATCGCTTGAGGATATTTACAATGTCTCGCAACCCGATAAAAATCATCCCAGTCAACCACTTCCAAAACCTTATTTTTCTCAGAATTTATAAAATATGTAAAAGTATATTTCATAATATCTTCATCCAATATCATCCAATCACCATTAGAATTTGAAAGAATCTTTTTTTTATATACCTTCTCAATCTGCTCCGACTCTAATTCAGTAAGTTCTGCCAATATTGCACAATATGTCACCACATCTTCATAATCCACTAATTCTTGAAGTCCTGTAGCTGGAAATTTATATGAAAACAATTCTCTTTGTCCCTTAAGTGTGAATAGCATCTTTTCTATTTTTTCTGCCAACTTCTTATTTAAATGATTTTTAATTTCATTGTATGTTGTCTTCAGAACTTTTTCATGAGATGTTACCATCAAGTTGGGAATATCACTTGTATTTCTATATGGACAAACATATAAAAATGCTCTTGCAGCGCAAAACATTGCATAGTATTGAAGATATGGTACAGTAATTAACAGATTTTTTTCTATAGAATACTCTGCCGAATTTAAAAGCAATGTAGCTGCCATTATCATTTTAGATGCACAATACGTTCTCAACATCCACTCAGAATTCAAAAGAGAATTCATTTCAATTATTCCGTCTTCATTTTTACAGAGTTTTACAAATTCTCTATATGTTGCATCTTGGAATTTCTGTATCTCTTCATCCTCTACATACCAATTCGATAAATAAGGAAAATCCATTAATTTACTCTCACCCTTCATATTCCAGCCCCCTATGCTTTTTACAATCATCTATTTTCGTCTATAACTTTTTTCAAGTATTACCCGTTACTAACCTTTTTTATAAGTCTATTATACATTTTAATTATCTTTTTTTCCATAAAAAAAAGGAACTCCAGCTGTATCACCGTTACTGTTCAAGGGTTAGCTGGACTTGAGAAAACCGATGGTGTAGACTGATAACAGTCAAAGCCATCGGTTTTCTTTATCCAAATATTCTGGACACTCTGTCATATATATTGGCCGGATCTTCAAGGCGCATCAAAACAAGCATGCTCATGCATTGGCAGAGATAATCGATGTTTTCGAAACTTCTGAATGTCACGGCCTGCGCCTGTTTCCGCTTATAATTCCTTAGAAGCCTTTCGGCTTCATTATTCGTGGCAGGTACCCGGATATCATGCAGGAACAACAGATGGTTGTGCATGTATTTCTCCATTCTCAGGAATAAATTGTACCCGTCTTTATAATAATCATTTGCCGGAATGTTTTCATATTCTTTCCGGGCAGTTTCCAGTATCTCACGGTATCGTTTTTCGAATCCGGAGACTATTTCCGGATCTGGTCCGTGTGGCTGCCGGCATCCATTTCGGAAGTGGACCATTTCCTGCACCAATGCATGCATTTTTTTATTCCAGGTACGGTCTGGTTCGTTCTCTATGCTGGCTTTCAGATACCGCAGTACATGGGCAAGGCATTCCTGATGATCTGCTCCATAATTATAAAAGGTAATATCATGGTCATGGACAAGGATCCCCTGATAGTCTTCTGTAACCGTACCCTTTACTCCTTCGTGTCCCTTTTTCTCGCGGGCAAAGTACAGGGCTTTTCCGTACGGTGTTGCACAGACATATACCTGGCAGCTCTTTCCGTTTTCCCTGGCATTTGTACAATCCGTATGCATAACAGGGGAAAGCAGCATATCTGCATAGGCAGACCTGCGTTCAGGCTCAGTTTTTAAAGCAAACTCCCGGTTTAGTCTGCTTATCATGCCTTTGGAAATATTCAGTTTTCCACCCGTCAGGTCGGACAGAAATGCCCTGCTCTTATCAATGGATGTACAGCAGTCATTGTTCAGAAGGAACAGAAATGCCCGTATGCTGCCATCATAATTCACATCATCGATAACTCCGTCTGGAAATGCTGCATGTGCACGTTCTCCCGTATGACTGTTATAATAAACATCTGCATGATATTCCGTTACATTCAGGACCATACGGATACTTACCATCTGCTTTACGATGATCCTGGCAGTCTTTTTAAAAGCACAGTCTTCGAGCACTTCTTCAGGTGGAGGAAGAAGAATAACTGGCTGTGTAGGCTCCTGTCTTTTCCGGCAGTGCTCTTTGTGGCCGGGCTGCCCGCCTGGTCTTCTGCCTGTTTTTTTCCTGTTGTTTGTGATCTTTTTACGTCGTACTGCTTTTGAAGAAGGAATAGAAGAGTTTTCATAATCACGGTTGATCTGTGCCCGTAGTTTCAGATTCTTTCCCTGTTCTTCTTCCAGTCTGGATGCCGCTTCATAAAACTGATGTCTGAAAACGGCTGCTTTATCCAGTGCATCATCTCTTTGTTTTTCTGCATTCAGTGCACGAATCTCTATTTTTCGGAGTTCCTGCGCGGACCTTTTTTGTGCCTTTTCAAACTCCCGGAGCATATCCTCCAGTACCTGAAACCAGTAATTGCGCACACGGATCGTTTCTTTGTGCGCATCTGCAAGTTCTTTTTTCAGCTTCTCAATCTTATGTTCATAAACGTTGTACTCTTTCTGATGAAGTTCTTCTAACTGGATATATCTTTCACCAGATTCCAGTTCTTTGTTTCTGCGTTGTGCAGCTTTCAGCCGACACATGAGAGTGATATGATCATAAGTATCAGGCATACGTTTTCCTCCGGTACAGTCCTGCTAAACACTGCTGACGATATCTGTGATCTTTGAGATATGATTCTCGAGATATTCGATCAGCTCTTTCTGTTTCTGGATGAATTCCTCCTGGATCTCGATCTGCCTGAGATGGCCGTCAAGAAGTTCATCACGTTTTTTTAGTTCCTGTATAAAATCAATCTCCATAAAAACAACCTCTCTTTCTTGAAAAAAGTATAGCAGAAATGCAGGAAAAAAGCGAATTTCCGGAAATGACCCATTGGGCAATCTGACTGTGGATAAATCTCCATTATAAGATTGGAAATGAGTAGATATAAGGCCTCTGTCTGAAAGAATGGATAGGATTCGGTGTATAACTTTTGTGAAAAAGAACAGCAGAAAAAACTATAAATACAGTTTTTTCTGCTGAAGATAATTATCCACAAAATAGAGAAAATAATTTCGTCACTTTTTACAATGACTTATACATACCTTTGAACAGTAACCTGGAAGTAACGTTTTAATTCTTTGTCATCAATGATAATGAAATGATTCACAAATAAATCTTCAAATGTACGAAAGAACTCTTTGTAGTTTTCCAGGTCTTTCTGACTGCTGAACCGATAATTCCATTCTATTCCTGAGATCAGCGCACTTCTGGAAATATTGGAAGAGCCGATGTAAAGTTCACTGTAATCTGTATAATGGAAAATGTAAGACTTTGGATGAAAAGAACGTCCTTTTTCACAATAAAATCTAAGATCAACTCTATCACCAAGTTTTCTTTTGATCAGATATAGTGCTGATGGCTGTGTAATTCCAAGGTAGTTTCCTGTCAGGATTCGGATTTTGGCTCCACGTTTCAAAGTATGTTCCAGTTCTTTCAGCAACATTCTCACTCCGGATTCCATAAGAAAAGAGACAATGATATCAACGCTTTCTGCTTTTTTCATGCTCTGTATCAGCTGATAATATAGCTGTCTTCTTTTATCCGGTCCGCCGGTCATTGCATCTGTGGAATATTCGTTTTCATACCCGATGTTTACTTTTTCTGCAGAAGTAAATTCAGCCATTTTTCCTCACCTCTTCCCGGTCGGACATCTCCTGTAATCCATTGTTCTTCTATTTTAAGGCCATGCATGTCATGTATGAAATCTTTAAATGTATCTGTCGTAAAATCGGTAAAATATCTTCCGTTTCGTTCACCTTCAAATTCTCCGTATTTGAAAGAGGTATAAATCCATCCTTCCGTTTTCAATGCTGCATACATATTTTTCCAAACTTCTCGCAGTTGTTTTTTTGGTAAATGGAGAATAGATGCACAAGCCCATATGCCATCATATTTTTCTCTTTCATCAACTTCCATATAAAAAAGAAAGCCAGACTGCACATAGGTTTCTTCCCCTACATACAGTCTGGTTCTCTGATTCCATCATTCATTTCTGGTAATAAATCAATAAATCAGACATTCCATTACTCTTCCGCATCCATCTCCGCCTTAATCTCATCCTCGCAGTCTGCCATTGCCTGTAATGTCATAGTCAGCAGTTTCTGTAATTCCCAGCCGAGCTGGTCAGCGCCGCGTCCAATAACTTCTCTGGAGCATCCTGCTGCGAAGCCTTTGCTCTTATATTTCTTCTTGAGGGATTTGAGTTCCATGTCTTTTGTGCTTTGGGATGGTCTCATAAGTGCTGCTGCCCAGATAAGTCCTGTAAGTTCGTCTGCTGCAAAGAGTACTTTTTCCATTTCGTGTTCCGGTGCTACGTCAATAGTTGCGCCACATCCTACTGTAATGCCGTAGCCGTGGGATACAACTGAATGAATCACATCTTCGCCTACGCCTGCTTCGCGGAGCATTTCTGGAGCTTTCAGACAGTGTTCTTCCGGATATAATTCAAAGTCGATGTCGTGAAGGAGTCCTACAATTCCCCAGTATTCTGCATCTTCGCCATAGCCAAGTTCATTGGCATACCATTTCATTACTGCTTCCACAGTCAGGGCATGCTGAATGTGGAATGGATCCTTGTTGTATTTTTTTAATAATGTAAATGCCTCGTCTCGTGTAATTGTCTTCATTATTTTGTCACTCCTCATATCTGAATTGTCAGGCGGATAAAATCATCTGCTTTACTGCTTGTTTATAACTGAATAACTGCTCTGCAGTTTATCTGTCAATCTGAATCTGGCATACTTCCATTGCTTTCAATGCATTCTCATGGCTTTCCGGTGTTACGCCTGCACAGCATTTAGCGTCTACAATAATCGGAACTTCCGGGAGAGATGCTTTTGTCAGAAGTGCATTGGAAATAACACAGATGTCTGTGCATAAACCTACAAATGTAATACTTTCGATTTCATTATCCTCATTCATTGCCACCAGTTCTCCTGCAAGATCTGTGGAACCAAAGGTTTCTTTGTCAATGGGTTCTGTTTTTCTGAGTGCATCTAATTCGCTTCTGATCTGCCATCCTTCGGTGTCACGGATACAGTGCGGTACAGGAAGCTTCTTTCCTTCCTGGGTGTCGAGATAGTAAGTCTCATGAGTGTCTCTGGTAAAAAGAACAACTCCATCAAAGTTTTCGATTTTCTCTTTTACACCAGGTACAATGGCAACTGCCTCTTTTGTTCCAAGAGCTCCGTCGATGAAATCATTCTGCATGTCTACGACTACTAATACTTTCTGCATATTTCCTTCCCTTTCGTTCTTTCTGCACATTTTTTCAGATAATCCCATAAAATCTCTGGAAACGTGTGCTGTTATTATTTGTTATTACTATACAACGACAAAGTGTTTTTGTACAGGCAAAAGTGCCCTTTTACTATAGCAATTCCATAAAATATCAATCCTCTATTTTTCAGTATATTTTTCAAATCTGTACTTCTGTTTAATGTCCGGATATTTGTCTCTGTCTACTTCACTCATGAACATATCATAGGGTCTGGCGCAGATTTTGAAAGGTGCGTAGAGCGCCTGGTAAATCATCAGTTTTTCACCATTTTCTGTGTGATGGGCTACTGCCAGGACTTTATAGAGATATTCGGAAGTATCCGGAGATACCCATTCTCTTTTGAAATGCTGCACAATGTCGCCTGCATGGATATCGTGTTCCGGTGGTTCCGATGTGTTTTCATTTTCTGCGCTGTCAGGTTCTTCTGGTTCTGTGTTGAGTTCCATATATTCTTCTTTATCAAGGGAAACCGGGATTCCGGAGCGACCATTGATGTGGACGCCGCCATACCAGGTGCCTGTGACCTCGCAAATATCACCTACTTCGTATTCCATGCTACAGTCATTATTTTTCTTTATGATTCTGATCTTTACCATTTTTTATTTTTCCTTTTATCTCTTATAATAAATACATTCACATTTTTTATTTCCAGTTCTTCCATATCTCCGGCTGATATCCCACTGTCGCCTGCTTTCCAGAGAATTGTTGTTCCTGTTCATTTTAAATTTCCATCTATTTCACAGTTTTTTCAAATTCTCACCACATATTTCTCACATTTCCTGGTTATATTATTACCTGTACAGAGCAAAGAGTAATTGCAAATAAAACTTTTTCTTTTTCATACTTTTGCCGGGAATCGATGAGGTTCCCGGTCTCCTTCTTTTATTCCGCTATTTTTATCCCATTAAATTTTCTTTTTAATATGGTTATAGATATTCAGTCCTTTTGTCTGTCCGTATTTGGAAATGATAGATCTGTAAATCTGCTGTTTTCGGTTTTTGTCTTCTGCATTTTTCTCCACAGTTGTCGAAACATAGTTTACTACTTCCTTTGGCATACCTGCCCTGTCGAGAACCAATACTAATTCCTGCTGTAATCTCTTTGTTCCTGCTTTCATGTCAATTATCTTTTGTTTTGGCTTTTTTGTATTCTGATTCTCTGATTGTTTGACAGACTGCTTTTCAGGTTGTTCATTCAACTGTTTTTCTGTTTTTTGACCGGATTGTTCGATCATCTGTCCGTCTTTTTCTTTGACGGTCTGTTTTTTTACCTGTTTCCTTGTATGCACCTGTTTTCCGGAAATCTTCTCGTTTCTGGAGACTTTCACATCTTTTTCTGTTTTCCAGAACTCTATAATATGGTCAAATCCTGTATCCTTACTGATTACAACAATTTTATATTCTTCATCCTGACCTGTGCACTCTTTTCCTATCAGATATCCCAGATAAGATCCCAGATGCATATCTGCAGACTGATTTCCTGTCGGTACTTTATGTGTGACCAGTTTTGACTCTCCATGATCATTGATAATATCAAGGTCTATTTTTCTGCTGTTATCTGTATAAAAAAGATGGATAATATCTGTTTCCCGTAATTTGCCACATCCTTTGAAGCCTTCACTTCCTACATTTTCATAATCAATTAAATAATAAGTTTTGATAATCTTCATCCTCTCTTTATTTGTTACTGCTCACTCCGCAATGTAACCTTTATTTTCTCTGCTGTATAATACTCTGTCATTTTTCAGACAGATAATTCTTTCCTATTTTAACATGCATCTTTTATCAGCACAACCACATAGTGGCAGCTCTCCTGATTAGTATTTCCTGGTTGTCTTTCCTGCCTGTTCCAGTCAGACAGAATATTATCATATCTACGAATAGTATTCCCATATTGCCACCATAATAAATTTACATACCTTTTGTGAAAAATGACGGTTTTTTCATCAAATTTGAGTTGATAAATCTTTAACAAATTTCAAAAAAAGGCAAAAATCCTGTTGATTTTAAGCGTTAAATATGTATAATAGTAAAAGAGAAGCGATACCCATTCGCTTTTATGGTAAGGTATCTTAAGCCTGTTTAAACAGGCGCTTTCATTAACGAAGAAAAGAGGTTAAACGTAAGATGGCAAAAATCGATTTAAGCAAGTATGGCATTACCGGAACTACAGAAATTGTCTACAACCCTTCTTATGAAGTATTATTTGAAGAAGAAACCAAACCGGAACTGGAAGGCTTTGAAAAAGGTCAGGTCAGCGAACTTGGTGCAGTTAACGTTATGACAGGTATCTACACAGGACGTTCTCCTAAAGATAAATACATCGTTATGGATGAGAACTCCAAAGATACAGTATGGTGGACAACAGACGAATACAAAAACGATAACCATCCTGCAACTCAGGAAGCATGGGATGCAGTAAAAGAAATCGCTAAAAAAGAGCTCTCCAACAAGAGACTTTTCGTAGTAGATGCATTCTGCGGTGCTAACAAAGATACTCGTATGGCTATCCGTTTCATCGTTGAAGTTGCTTGGCAGGCACATTTCGTAACAAATATGTTCATCCAGCCAACAGCTGAAGAACTTGAAAACTTCGAGCCAGATTTCGTTGTATACAACGCTTCCAAAGCTAAAGTTGAAAACTATAAAGAATTAGGCCTTAACTCTGAAACAGCTGTAATGTTCAACATCACAACTAAAGAGCAGGTTATCGTAAACACATGGTACGGCGGAGAAATGAAGAAAGGTATGTTCTCTATGATGAACTACTTCCTTCCACTGAAAGGCATGGCTTCCATGCACTGCTCTGCAAACACAGATATGAACGGCGAAAACACAGCTATCTTCTTCGGTCTTTCCGGAACAGGTAAAACAACTCTTTCCACAGACCCGAAACGTCTCCTGATCGGTGATGACGAGCATGGCTGGGATGACAACGGCGTATTCAACTTCGAAGGCGGATGCTACGCTAAAGTTATCAACCTTGACAAAGAATCTGAGCCGGACATCTACAATGCGATCAAACGTAACGCTCTTCTTGAGAACGTAACACTTGATGCTGAAGGCAAGATTGATTTCGCAGATAAGAGTGTAACAGAGAATACTCGTGTATCTTATCCGATCAACCACATTGAAAACATCGTTCGCCCGATCTCTTCTGCACCGGCAGCTAAGAACGTAATCTTCCTGTCCGCAGATGCTTTCGGAGTACTTCCTCCAGTATCTATCCTGACAGAAGCTCAGACTCAGTACTATTTCCTGTCTGGATTCACAGCTAAACTTGCTGGTACAGAGCGTGGAATCACAGAGCCTACACCTACATTCTCTGCTTGCTTCGGACAGGCATTCCTTGAACTGCATCCGACAAAATACGCAGAAGAACTTGTTAAGAAAATGGAAAAGAGCGGAGCAAAAGCTTACCTGGTTAACACAGGATGGAACGGAACAGGAAAACGTATCTCCATCAAAGATACTCGTGGTATCATCGATGCAATCCTTAACGGAGATATCCTTAACGCTCCTACTAAGAAGATCCCATTCTTCGATTTCGAAGTTCCTACAGAGCTTAACGGCGTAGACACAGGTATCCTTGATCCTCGTGACACATATGCTGACGCTTCTGAATGGGAAGTAAAAGCTAAAGATCTTGCCGGAAGATTCATCAAGAACTTTGCTAAATACGAAGGAAACGCTGCTGGTAAAGCACTTGTTGCAGCTGGTCCTCAGTTATAATTTAAATTGTCCAGATGATTATGAAAGGGATGCGAATCATTCGCATCCCTTTTGTTTTTTACTTTTTCACGGATTTTCTTCTTTTCTTCTTCTCTTCATAAAGATCCTGATCTGCATCCTTAAACACCTCGGAGATTATCAGATCGCCACCGCAACGGATCACATGATATCCTACTGACAGTTCCACATAATATGGCTTTTCTGATTTCATATTAAATGCAAGGTTTTCCTTCCGGATCCGTTCTATGAGCTTCTGGCCATCCTGCGCATTTCCAGGAAACATTGCGCAGAATTCATCTCCACCAATTCTTCCGGTGATACTCTGTTTTCCTGCTGCTGATTTCAACACCTCCGCACATCGCCGGATGGCAAAATCCCCTTCTATATGTCCAAAGCAGTCATTAATCTCTTTCAGGTGATCCAGATCTGCAAAAAGAATTACAACCTCTTTCCCCTCGTACTCCCGGTTCATCTGTACTGCTTTTTCCATAAACCCTCTTCTGTTCAGACATCCGGTCAGGGCATCTGATTCAGAAAGGAAATTCAAAACTTCATTCTTCTCCTCAATCTCTCTTACAAGGGTCTCCAGCTTCTGCTGCATCTTTTTCTGCTCTCTGGACATCTGATACATACGAAGCATATTTCCGATCTGTCTGCTGATCAGATAAAACAATGCCAGATTTGCAGGATCAATTTCTGTCACCAGAATCCCATATTGCATTTCTCCTGAAAAAAGGCAAAGAACGGTTGCAACATAATTACTGCCATCCTTCTTGTTACATTCAATCTTTCCATCAGCGGAAAGCCCACTGAAAACTTCCGGACGTTCTTCCTCTTTATAAGCTATGACCTCGTTGCCAATCTGGCGCGCAGCCAAATACATTTTCTCCGGACATTTCCATTCCTCATTCCTGTAATGGGCTACAGGTTCCTCAAAAATATAAAGATAGGAAGCCTTGGCATTTAATGCATTTAATTTTACAAGTGCCCTCCTGTACATTTCCCGCTCATCATTCATATGAGATAACATATCCTTGGAAATCAACGGTACAAACCAGCTCTCCTGCTGAAAGGTACTGAAACGTTCTTTCTCTTTTTTGATACTATATGCCATAATTTTATCATTCAGCAGCCTTTTCCGCAGAAGCAGATTCCTGATATTTTCCCTGTCCGGTTTTTCTTTGTTTAATTCTATTCGAATACATTCATCAACAAACTGATCCAGAGTTTTCATCAAAGAATGCCTGCTGATCAGATTTCCTGTTTTGCTGAGAAATAAACTTTGCAGCCCTCTCTTTAGATTGTCTTCGCTCTCTGCAATTCTAAAATCTACTTTTAAAATAGTTCTCAGATACTTCTGCACTTCATCTTTTAATACCTGGTTTGAATTTTCTGAAAGAATCTCCTTCATTATATCATTCAGGCATCTCTCTATAATATCTGACCATTGTATTTTTTCTTCAGAAATCAAAACTTTTTTTCGTGCAGAGCATCCACAGGATTCACGGATTTTCACTTCTGCCGGAATTACGATAGAGTGATTTTTCCCACCTTTACACAATTCTAAGGCACCAAGTACTGCCATATCCCCCATGTTAAACGCATTCTGTAATACAGTCGTCAGTGGAGGATTCATTGTTTTTGCAAGTTCCCAGTCATCAAAACCGGTAATGGCAATATCTTTTCCTACAACCAAGCCTCTTTTTCCACATTCCCTGTATGCAGTCTCTGCCATCACATCATTTGCACAGATCATTGCTTCCATGTCCGGATAGGCATCCAAAAGTTGATTGACCTGCCTATGTACACAGGATGAATAATCTCCATAGGCAATCCGCTCCGGTCCGAAAGGAATCTCATATTTTTTCATCACATCATAGACTGCCTGTCTGCGTTCTCTGGCATCTGTATTTCCATGGGGACCTGCAAGATAGGTGAAATTGCTAAAACCATGATCCCTGATCAGATGTTCTGCAATTGTGTACATTCCATTGTAATTATCAGCAATAATAGAAGTGGATTCTCCAGTCTGGTCTCTTTCTTCAATAAGAACCCTTGGCTTATCTTTGTATTTTTTCAAAAATACACTGCTCTCATTTTCATCCAGAAAAATACAGAGTGATCCATAGGCAATGATCAGTGCATCTATATCTGCAAATGCCTGATAATCATATACAACATTAAACTGATAATCGTAGTCATCCTCTATATCTTCTCCAAAATAAGATTTATAATAATAACTGCTGTGAATTCCAAGAAAAAATACAATATTAACATTCATAGATTGAGCTGTATGAAAAATCCCCTGCATCAGATCCATCGTATGCGGCGAATTTGCATTTCCCACCATTACACCAATCGTATATCTTTTTTCCACAAATTGCGCTTCCTTTCCAAAAGCTTAACTTTCGTTTTATTTTACAATAATTTTATGTGTACTTCAATATATTTTGTCTATTTTTTATTCAGTTATCAAACAATCCTCTTTGGCAGAATCATCATATTATTATGTTTTTATTATATAAAAAACAGGATTGTCGTATATATAATCTAACATACTTTTTATACAACAATCCTGCTTCATTCAGTTAAATCTGATACCACTTGATCTCATTCGCCTCCAGATGTAACTGGAAGCTGCTTCCGTCTCCTCTGTAAACAGTAGTATCCTGTGGCTCATAAGTATTATTTACTACGCAATATTTACCATTCTTTACATAAGCATGTACTTCTACATTGTAGTTAGTGGAATACCAGCAGTAAAGTTCTTCCTCAGCAGATGCTGACCAGAGAACTGCTCTGTAGAATACACGGCTGTTTTTGAAGCTGTATGGAAGTCCACTGATATAAACGCCTCTTCCTTTCCCGAATTTCTTTACAGCCATCTGTACTTCCTGTTCTTTCTGGATTAGGATTTCTGTCTCCGGCAATGCATAAATATTCTTCTTGCCTTCTCCAAAATCAACCTCTCCCTCTGCATCCTGCAGAATAAAATGGTCTCTGTGTTCTTCCCAGTTATATTTATCAGTGTTCAGATTGAATCCATGCTCCTCTTCCACACCAAGAATATCATCCAGCTGGAAGAATTTACCCTGCCACTGATGTGCAGCCGGTTCTCCTACACCGATAAATCCTCCACCATTGTATACAAATTCCCTGACAGCAGTAATAACTGTTTCATCGATCCAGTTTTCTCCGCCTGTCTGTGCAGTATCTGCATCTCCCACATTAATGATAACATCAAAATTTTTCAGCAGTTCTCTGTTTTCACGGATGTCATCAAAGCTGATAAATGACACATCAAAAGGTGCACCGCTTAATGCTTCTATAATTCCGAAATAAGAATAATTCTGCTTATAATAAATAGCATGATGTACCATGTGGTTACCCCAGGAACGCATTTTTCCCCAACAGTTCAGAACTGCCACACGTTTCACGCAATAGGGAGTTGTTCCCTGAATATTATCATACAGAGTACGGAATTCCTCACATACTTCTTTGATATATTGTACAAAATCCGGGAATTCAAGGGCAAGTTTCAGATATCCGCCGTAACCTATTCTCTGGATCGGGCTTCTTAAAATTGCTCTTCTTGCTGTTACCCAGTTCACCTTTGCCTCTTTTACAGGATCTCCTCCTTCATGGAAGGTATCCGGGAAGAAATATGGCAGGAATCTTCCTTCTGTATATTTCACATTCTTAATGTCACTGAATAAACGTAAGGTTGCTCCATTTCCAACACTTCCCACTACAGCGTCCAGTCCGATGGATGCAAATTCATCCATAAAAGGTTCCATACCGATCCAGTGGTCTCCCATGAACATCATAGCCTCTTTGCCATATTCATGAACAATATCTACCATTTCTTTGGCAAGCTTCGCTACTTCTCTTCTCTGGAATGCCTGGAAATCTTTAAATTCTTTAGACGGGATCCTGTATGTATTGTTCATATATCCCTGATCTATGATATATTCCGCTCTGAAAGGATAGCCCACTTCTTTCTCAAACTGTTCCAGAATATATGGGCTGACAGATGCAGAATAGCCAAACCAGTCTACATATTTTTCTCTTGCAAGCTCATCAAATATAAGGGTAAACTGATGGAAAAATGTAGTGAAACGCACAACATCCACATATTCATGGGTATCCAGGAATCTGCGCAAACGTTCCAGGGAATGAGCTTTTGTTTTTGGCTGGCGCACATCAAATGTGATCTGTGGCTCTACATCTTTCCAGTCATTTACTACTGCATTATACATGTGTACCGGATCCCACATAATATATGCCAGAAAGCTTACAGTGTATTCATGAAACAGCTTTGCAGATCTGATCACTACATTACCTGTTTCTTCCTCATAACTCCACAGCTCTGTTGACACCGGTTCTCCGGTAGTACGGTCTATAACTTCCCACCATCTGTAGATATCATCTCTTGTATTCACTGCCAGCATATCCGGATATAAATGATCCATCAGGTGGATTTCCAGTTTGTCCTCTGTTGCTGTATGGAAGGATGTCATGATATACATCTGCTGGATTTCCTCAGGATGTGCCTTTGCCCATTCATTATCCTTACGAGTTGTATAATAGGTTGCATATATCTTGGAGCCAGTGTCTTTTAATTCCTTCGGGAATTCTGTTCCGTCACAGTCACGGATCGCATCTGCACCCCACTCATCCAGTATCTCCAGTGTCTGTGGCACTACATCCAGATTGGTTGGTATTGTTACACGGCCTTTTTTCATTGTCTTTCTCCTCTCTCTGTATAAACCTGTCTTATTGTTTTACTTATCTACTCTGATATTTAACCGAATCAAGCAAGCAGCGAAGCGGATTGCGAATATCCGCTTTACTCGCTCTCAAGCTCTGAAATCACATTATTTTTCAGCGTTATCTCACCATCGCTCATATTTTTTCGCAGTAAGGGCACTCCTTTTCGGATGTAAAACTGATTCTCTGACACATATGCATCCGGATTTCCGGAAGGACTTAAAATTCCGCCCAGATCATCGTAACTTACATTCTTTCTGAATGTATTATGGATGGCTTCCTCCAGACAGAACATAACACATCCGCCCTCGTTCTGCCTGCTGTAATTATATTCATAAACTGTTCCGTCCCCTGAATCTGCATCATATGCCATGCCGTCCTGATTCAGTTTTGTATCCACTGCCTCGTTGAACCGAAACAGAGCATTTTTACATTTCCATGGCCAGATAGCTGCTGCCACTTTCCCCATTCTTTCTTCCGGATAACAGTAAATCCTGTCATTCATTTCTGTCGCACAGGAGTCTGAAATATTGTGTTCAACCAGAGGTCTTAATGCATACATTGGCGTAATCCCATCGCCTCCTGCATTTTTTACATAATTGTTTCTGAGAACAATATTTTCATGTCCGTATTTCAAAAACCACTCTTCCTGAAGCTGGGCACCTGCAAATCTGGCATGCTGATAACTGTATCCCACTGCGATTCCCCATCTGCTTACGTTCCATACACAGCAGTCTTCAACAATCACTCCATCGTATCTAGCAATACCTGTCTGCACTTCATTATCCGGCTTAAGAGCTGTCATGTAAATACCGCCATTGTTCATATGTTTGTTGTAAACATTTCCATCTACATCGTGGATCATAAGACTCTGCAGAGTAATTTCATGAAGCGTACCACTGTTCTGTGCCACTACAGCCACGCCTGTTCTGTCCATTTTATGAGGTGCAGAGTATCTCTCTGCGATCTCCGATTTTGATTCACCAGAAGGTTTTCCTGCAACAGACTGTCTGTCAATATCATCTTTGTTTGTGATCTCCAGATCATGGATCCAGATATACTCCGCATCATAGAGGAGGACTGCCGAAGAAACATCTCCCCTGTATACATGTGCCGGTGAGTCCAGCCGGATACCATAATCCTGATACCAGATGCCGGTTCCGTTTGCGCAGATATGTGGCAGAGCACCTTCCCCGTAGGCTGCAATCTCTATCAGATTTTCTTTTTCCCCTTTACCTCTGATATGCAGATACTGGTCTTCAAAAACAGATCCCCGTTCCAGTAAAATACGGTCTCCTGGCCCAAGTTCTCTCCCCGTGATCTGCTGTAGGGTTCTGAAAGGAGTCTCCTGTGTCAGGCCGTCATTTTTATCATTTCCCCTAATTGAGCTGACATAATATGTTTTGGATTTCCTTATCATATTCTATCTCCCGTATCCTTTTTCTAATGATCACAGTCACTTCTTCATAGGTAAAGCTGTCCCCATGATACCGTGTAAACAGGTCTCTGTTTGCTTCATAAAATGCCTGCTTTTCTTCCTCAGAAATCCTCTGATAGAAATAATTCTTCTTTACCTTTTCGCTTTCAGAAACAAAATCCAGGCGAAAACGTGTCTGTTCATATCTGACATAAGCTGGCAGCGAAAAGTGCTCCGGTCCGTAAATGATTTCTCCGTTCTGAAGCATCTCTGTTCTTCTCTGATTCTCTTTCTCACATCTGTCAGCCACCCCATCCAGGGTATCATCTTCTGTCAGTCCCAGTTTTTTTGCAAAAATCAGTTCTGCTTTTAACTGTTTCTGCTCTTTCCTGTCCATTATAAATTCATGCATAAATCTAAAAATCCTCTTTATTTCACAGCTCCTGTAAGTCCGTTTGAAAAGCTCTTCTGCAGACAGAAGAAAATGATCGCTGTCGGCAAAGTACAGATCAGAACTCCCAGCATCAGCATTCCATAATCAACACTGTAACCACTCTTTAAGTTTGCAACCAGCATTGGCATTGTAATAGACGCATTGTCCTGCAGGATAACCTTTGGCCACAGATAATTATTCCATGCATTCATAAAGGTTACAGTCATTGCTGCACCGTAAGTAGACTTCATGATCGGCACATACATACGGAAAAAAATTGCTATTTCGCTCATTCCCTCCAGCCTGCTGGCTTCAATAATGTCTATAGGGAAAGATCTTGATGCCTGTCGGAACAGCATGATCATAAACGGCGTGGAAATTGACGGCAGCACCAGTGCAATCCAGCTGTTTACCAGTCCCACAGTAGAGAACATCTTGAACAGCGGAATCATCAGTGCTACAAATGGGAGCATCATAGACAGAAGGAGAATGCTCATCAGCGTATCCTTACCTTTGTCATGATAAATCTCAAATCCATATCCTGCGATAGAGCATACCAGCAGAGAAATAATTGTGATCAGTATTGCATTCCTGAAAGAATTAAACATAGCAAGTCCAAGATTCTGATTTGCTACCAGTGTCCTGAAATTCTCCACCAGATATCCGCCCGGTATCAGTCTTCCTCTTACAATATCAATACTCTTATTGGTTGCACCGGAAAGCATATAATACAGCGGAAATACTGACAGTAAGCTGGCAATAATTAAGATCGTGTAGGATATGAAATGTTTTATTTTTCTAGTCACGGCTGTCACCTACTTTCATCTGGATTGCAGACAGGATTGCCACTGATACAAGGATAAATACAGACAACGCTGCTGCATAATTAAACTTCGGAGTCTCCACAAAGGAGATGTTAAATATGTAATGTGCAAGAGTCATGGTTGACTTACCAGGACCTCCTGCTGTCAGGTTTACAGACTCATCAAACAACTGCAGAGTACCTGATGTAGACATGATCGCTGTGAGAAGAATCGTCGGTTTCAGCAATGGGATGGTAATCTTAAAGAACTGTTGAAATGCGGTTGCCCCGTCAATTCGGCTGGCTTCATAGATGGACTGATCAATATTCTGAAGTCCTGCCAGATAAAATACCATATTGTATCCGGTCCATCTCCATACAAGTGCGATAATGATCACAAAACGTGCTGCCCACGCATTCTGGAACCAGTCTACAGCACCAATCCCTGTCTTTGTAAGAATCATGTTTACAAATCCATCCGGTGCAAACAGTGATTTAAAAATCATAGAATAAGATACCAGAGATGTGGCACAGGGAAGGAAAATCATAGTTCTGAATAATCCCTTAAACCGAAGAGTGGCATCATTCAGAAGCTGTGCCAGGATCAGTGCCAGGATCAGCATAACCGGTACCTGAATAATAAAGTAGAATACTGTATTAAATAAACATTGTTTAAAGGTTCTGTCTTTTAAAATTCTGCTGTAATTAGCAATTCCTGCCCAGGTCTGCGCTTCTCCCATTCCTTTCTTAAAGGAAAGCAGGATTGCCTGGAACATTGGATAAAAGCAGAATACAAAGATCAGCAATGATGCCGGGATCAGAAATGCCCACCCTATCAGGTTGTGCTTTTTCTGAAGGCTCATTTTCTTTTTTGCATTTGATGTACTTACCATTAATATCCTCCTGAAAAACAGGGCTGCCGCAAAATCACTTCTGTATTTTGCGACAGCCCAGGTTAGTTACTGTCAGTCAGGCAGATGATCTACAATCTGCCTGACTGCCTGATTTGGTTATTTATCCTTCAATATTGAACTCTACAGTATCCTGTGCTGTCTGAAGTTCATCTGCCACATCTGCACCGTTCTGTACAACATTTGTGATCACGTCTGTCAGTGCACTTCTGACATCAGAGTAATATGCGCCACAGTCAAATGCAGGAACTTTGCTTGCAAAGTCTACGATGTCTGCATAAACTTTCTGTCCGCCATAGAAATCAGATGCTTCCTGATATACGTCAGATTCAGCTGCCGGAAGGTAACTTGCGATAGCACCGGCATTTACAAGAAGATCATCATAAAGCTCTACACTTCCGCCGAATGTAGATTTAATGAAATCATAAGCAAGTTCCGGATTCTTGCAGTTAGAAGATACTGCCCAGCTTGCTCCGCCACAGTTAGCATAGTTTGTAGCTCCGTCTACATCGTCTAATGCAGGCATATTTACAACTGCCCATTTACCAGCCTGATCTTCTGCAGCCTGTACAGATGACATGATCCAGCATCCGTTGATCACACCTGCTGCATCACCATTGTTCATAGAAGCAATGTACTGATCCCAGTCAGTGTACTCTGTCATATATCCTTCATTTACAAGCTGTGCATAAACTTCTACAGCCTGTTTCAGAACTTCATTGTCAGCAATCTTTACTTCGCCGTCTACGATCGGGGAAGCACCTGCAGACTGAAGCATTTCCAGTACAAGCTCTGAACCGCCGGAAGTTGTCAGCATCGGTGTACCTGTTTTATCTTTTACAGTTTTTGCAAGTTCCATAAATTTGGACCATGTAATATCTTTGAAATCATCTGTTGTTAATCCAGCTTCTTCTACGATATCAGAACGGATTGCCATGATTGTTGCACCATTATCAAAAGGTACACCATAATTCTTTCCGTCTACTGTAGAGTCTGCAAGTTTACCTGCTGAGAACTGTGTGAAATCAATTCCTGACTCTGTCAGCTCTGTAAATACATCCGGGAAGCTTGTAACATCTTTATGATAGGAATAATCCTGCATTAAGAAGATATCAGGAAGTGTGCTGTAATCTCCGGATGTTGCAGCTGTGATCAGCTTTGTCTCAATATCGTTGTATACGTTTTCCTGGATATCCAGTTTGAAATCAGGATGATCTTTCTGATAGATTTTCTCTGCCTGCTGCATTGCATAAATATTAAAGTTCGGATCCCAGCACCATACAGTTAATGTCTGGTCCTCATCAGCAGCTGCTGCCGGAACTGCCCCAACCATAGATCCCAACATTGCAGTTGCCAGTAAAATACTAAAAAATCCTTTTTTCTTCATATTACTCTTTTCCTCCTTGAACTTTTGTTTGAAAATTATCTTTCGTCTTTATCTGTCTATAGAATACGTCCTTTCCAAAACATTTTCAATTCTCTTTTTGCTTTGTTTTTTAGAAATCTTGCTGTACGTATTAAATTGTGATATTATATAAAAAATGTTATCAGAAATTTTGAATGGAATTCTGCTTTTAATCATAATAGCCCATGTTTTTTTAATTTTTATGGTTTTTTTATGCATTTAGTCCAATCGCAGCAACTAAATGTAGAACAGATTCCCACCATTATTTTTGTTCACTTTTTCTATATCAGACAAAATTACTAAATTATGGAAGACCATATATTTCCGATATGTCCAAAAACAGGTTACAGTAATTACAAAGGAGGGACTTTTATGAGTACACATTCTCTTCGCTTCAGCCCTGAAGATACTGCACCACAGGAGGTCACACTTCTGAATGCATCTTCTTCCCTCTATGAAGGTGACTGGCCAAGCATTCCCCACTCCCATGCATTCACTGAATTATTTTATGTGCGGGACGGACAGGGGGAATTTCTGCTTGAAGATGAAATCTACCCTATTTCAAAGGATGACCTGATCATTGTTAACCCTCACATTAATCACACTGAAATTTCCAGAGGAAACCCACCTCTCAGCTATTTCACAGTGGGCGTAGACGGATTATCTTTCTCTTTTAATGTTCAGAAAGAATATCGTATCTTTAACTGCAGAAAAAAGAAAACAGATCTGCTTTTTTACTTTAATGCTCTGTTTCAGGAACTGGACAATCAATCGGAAGGGTACGAAAAAATCTGCAGACATATGCTTAATATTCTGATCCTTCAGCTTCAGCGGATCACAGATTCTCCTTTTGAACTGATCACTGCACAACACCCAAGCAAGGAATGTGCACATATCAAGCGATATCTTGATTCTAATTACGGAGAAAACATCTCTCTTGATCATCTGTCTGCCATCAGCCACCTGAACAAGTATTATCTCAGTCATGAATTTACCAAATATTATGGGATTTCTCCTATGAACTATCTAAACCGAAAGCGGATTGAGGTATGTAAAGAGCTTCTGGAAAATACTGATTACGGGATTTCAGATATTGCCCATCTCACAGGATTCTCCTCTCAGAGTTATCTCTCCCAGAGCTTTCGCAAATCCTGTGGCATGACTGCAGGAACTTACCGTAAACTTAAGAAAAAAAGAAAGGATCCTATTTAATATCATGCAATACACATTTCCAAACTACTATAAAGAATTTTCCTGCATTGCAGGAGCCTGTCCGGATACCTGCTGCGCAGGATGGCAGATCGTAATTGACGATCAGACACTGAAGAAGTACCAGCACTTTAAAGGTCCGTTCCGCAATCGCCTGCACAATGATATTGACTGGAAAGAACATGTTTTCCGCCAGTATAACAGGCGCTGTGCTTTTCTCAACGAAGAGAACCTGTGTGATATCTACACAGAAGCAGGACCGGAAATGTTCTGCAGAACCTGCAGAAATTACCCAAGACATATTGAAGAATTTGAAGGTTTGCGTGAAATTTCCCTGGCACTTTCCTGTCCGGAAGCAGCAAGGATTTTACTTTCCCAAAAGGAAAAGGTACACTTTATCACAAAAGAAAAAAAGACAAAAGAAGAAGTCTATGATGACTTTGATTATTTCCTGTTCACTGCGCTTATGGACACCCGTGATATGCTTATAAATATCATCCAGGACAGAACTGTACCCATGCAGAAACGTCTGTGGAAACTTCTGGCAGCTGCACATGATTTCCAGTTATGTGTAAATAAAAATGAACTCTTTAAATGGGAGGAAATACGAAAACGACATGAAGATTCCGGATACGGAGACAGATTTTGCAGCAAAATTTACTCTCGTATAAATGCAGATAACATAGAAAACAGTTCTGCTGCATCTGCCTGTGCAAATACACCAGAACAATTATTTAAAAAAATGTGGAAAGCTGTTGTCCCGGAAATGGAAGTTCTGCGCCCGGGATGGCAGGAATACTTAGAGAATTGCCTGACTCCACTGTATAATGGAAATACAGATCCGCAGCCTGACTCCGGGAATCTTTATTCCTGGCAGAAAAGCGAATTTGATTTCTCTTATCCGGACTGGCAGATCCAGGAGGAACAGCTTCTTGTTTACTGGACCTATACCTATTTCTGCGGTGCAGTTTATGATGATGAGATCTTCGCCAAGGTAAAAATGGCAGTTGTGTGCACCCTGTTCATCCATGAATTAAATGTGGGAACCTATCTGAAAAACAACCGACAGTTTAAGTTGGATGACCAGATCCGTATCTGTTATCAGTTTTCCAGAGAACTGGAACACTCAGATCTTAACCTGAACAGATTTGAGGAATTAATGACTGAAAAAGAGCTCTTCTCTTTTGAAAATCTATTGAAGATCTGCTGATGCATACTTTTTCTGTCTTATCTGTGTCATCTGACACCTCATATAGTCAGATGAACATTTATGCTTTGTAAAAAAACCTTACTGTACAGAAAATATCTTTATACAGATATTGTTCTGTACAGCAAGGTTTTTATCGCTAGTACATTTTTAACCACACTCAAGCCAGTGCCAGCAATTCTTTTCCTTCTTTCAGTCTCTCATAAAACTGTATGTAGAAATCCTGATTTTGATCATATGGTTTGAGATAGAATCTGTTCACCACAAAGAGGTTCAGATTTCTGATCAGATCTGGATCCTCAGCATTGTACAGTACTTCCTGCACATCCAGCAGAAAATAATGCCAGTCATTGACAAATTTCTCATAATTTTTCAGATCCGGTGTGTCAATCCATTTTTTTACTTTGATCTTACTTCTGTTTGTTTTGGGACATTCATGGATCTGAAGAATATATTTAAATCCTCCGTCTTCATAAAGTCTTCCCAGAGGAAACAGCCTGCAGAAGCCTGGTCTGACAGCATGAATACTGCAACGGCCCTCTTTATTCAGAAATACGCATTGTTCCTTCTCACCTGTCATCCGGAGATGAGGCAGGATATTTCCGTCTGATACTCCCAGTTCCAGACATTCCTGCAGAAGCTGCTCCACAGGCTTTGTAAGCCCCACAGATAATCTGTGTACATCATATGGATCCAGGATCACAGAATCTCCCATTCCCTGACAGCAGTCACAGCATCCCTCACAGTCGTGACAGTCTGCCTTTACCATGTCATTAGAATCATATAACTTTCCGTCTGAAATCTCTTCCAGTGTCTGTTCTCTCCGCATCAGAAAGCCTCCAGTCCTGTAACTCCCCAGTCTGAAGCAAGATCTTTCATACCTTCCAGAACTTCCTCCCTGGAATAATCATTATCATCTAGGAAATCTCCGTCCATATCATTCAGATACAGATAAAAAGTCAGTGCCAGTTCCAGATAATCTGCATCGTCTTCTACCATACCCATGTATAATTCGTTTTCTGCTTCATTGATCTTTCCTTCTTCTGCCAGCTTCATAACAGTTGAAAAAAGCTTATCTGCTTCTGTGTAATCTTCCTCGTTATCAGGAAGTCTGTAATCCGGCTGCTGCTCATGAAGCAGAAGCTTTGCGATCAGTCTTCCTACATCTTGAATATTTCTTATCATATGATCATCCTGTACTGCCATAATTTTTTCTTCCTTTCTAATTTTATCTCATTAGGAAAGTAACTTCCTTACCATCTCACCGTCAAAGACCACACCTGTCAAATGATCAACCTCAATCTGATACAGTGCATTGGCCGCAATATGCTCTGCTGCCTGCTCCAAATCACGAATACCACTGGTGTTTTTGTGTTTTTCAACAACAGCTTCCAGTCCTTCCTCTGTCACTACACATTCCTCTGCCTTCAAGCTCATTCGTTTCAGTACCTTTGGCAGAACATATTCTGAAAAAATAATTTTCTTTTCTTCAGATGTGTAATCCGGAATATCAATGACCGCAAAACGGGACATCAACGGTGCACTGATCTGGTCTTTCTCGTTGGCTGTGGCAATAGGGTAAACGCCAACTGTAGGCACCATACATTCCATATAGTTATCTGTAAATCCAAGATTATCAAGAAGTGTCAGAAGCACATCTGCAGGATTTCCGTTTCCTTTTCCGGAAGCTGCTTTGTCCAGCTCATTGATAATAAATACCAGGTTGGACTCTCCTGCTGCCGAAAATGCTTCCATAATAATTCCAGGCTTTGCATTTGCATAGATCCTGGAGCTTCCTGTAAGCTGTTCAGGGTCATTAATAGAACTCATATCCAGAGTTGTCCACGGAAGCTTCAGGATACGGGCAACTGCATAGGCGATCTGAGACTTACCGGTACCTGCCGGTCCTACGAGAAGCAATCCATAGGCGGGCAGTGTATGGGTACGGTTGATCTGGATGATCGTCTCAATAATACGCTGTTTTACAGATTCCATTCCATAGAGTTCTTCATCAAGGATTCTGCGGGCTTCCTGAGGGTCAATTGCTTCAAAATAATTATTTTTCCATTGAATGTTCATCATAATGGACAATGCTCTCTGTGCATGTCTTCTCTCCTCAGGAGATACTTCATGAGAGCGGGCAACTGCAAGATTTCTTCGTGCCCACAGACGAATATTATCCGGCAGGGTTCTGCCTGCGCAGGTCATAAAATCAGTAATGCTCTGAATACTTGTCAGCTTCATCTCATCACCGGTTTCCTCTTCCTCTTCTTCCTCTGTGGTTTCTATGGGTGCACTGCTTGCCAGAAGTCTCTCAATCATAAACTGGAGAAATCCATCTTCTGCAGAAAGCTTTGTTCCACCTCCAAATGCAGTCTCCCGAATCTTATAAACTGCATAACCATTCTCTTGATTTTCTCCTGAGAGGCGCACATTGATATGATTCTCTCCCAGCCATTTCAGAAGGCTTACAAATCTGGAATCAATGCTAAGGATATCTGCGCTGAAAACACCATCCTCTTCTTTAAATTCAAAAGAAGTGCGTTTGATAGGGTTTGTAAAAATACCGCAGGAATGATGCTTCCACCTGCGTTGACTGTTATCCAGGACCATTATCGGCTGTTCTGGAGATGTTTCGTTTCTATCAGACTTAAAAGTAGTATAAGTACATTCAGACTGTACATCTGTTTTCTTGTCTGAAGCACCACTGAAATCAAATACTGGCATAATAAATACTCCTTTTATTTTATCTTTCACCTGTATAAAACAGTAACTTTCCGTATTTTTTTATTCTAGCAGAATCTTTCCTTTTAATCAATTCCGGAAATGAAATCCTTTTCCAAAAATATTGACGGTATCCGTCACAGGCTTTATAATAGTGATAACTTAGAATTTCCAGAACTCTCTGGAAAATCGAAATTCACTTTTAGGAGAGCAAAATGAGCAAAATTATTTTAACCGGTGACCGTCCAACCGGCCGCCTTCATGTTGGACATTATGTTGGTTCATTATCTGAGCGTGTTCGTTTACAGAACTCTGGCTTATATGATGAAATTTATATTATGATCGCAGATGCACAGGCATTAACAGATAATGCGGAACACCCTGAGAAAGTTCGTCAGAATATCCTTCAGGTTGCCCTTGATTATCTTTCATGCGGCATTGATCCTGAGAAATCCACTATCTTTATCCAGTCTATGGTTCCGGAGCTTACAGAGCTTACTTTTTATTATATGAACCTTGTTACTGTAGCACGTGTACAGCGTAATCCTACAGTTAAATCTGAAATCCAGATGCGTAATTTCGAAGCAAGTATCCCTGTTGGATTCTTCTGTTATCCCATCAGCCAGGCTGCAGATATTACGGCATTCCGGGCTACTACTGTTCCAGTTGGCGAGGACCAGCTTCCAATGCTTGAGCAGTGCAAGGAGATCGTACACAAATTCAATACTGTATACGGTGAAACCTTAACAGAGCCGGAGATCATCCTGCCATCCAATAAAGCCTGTTTACGTCTTCCAGGTACCGATGGAAAAGCAAAAATGAGCAAATCTCTTGGAAACTGCATCTATCTTTCAGATGAAGAAGCAGATGTGAAAAAGAAAGTTATGTCTATGTTCACAGACCCTAACCATCTTCGCGTGGAAGACCCTGGCCGTGTAGAAGGAAACCCGGTATTTATTTATCTGGATGCTTTCTGCAAACCGGAATACTTCCCGGAATTCCTGCCTGAATATCAGAATCTGGATGAACTGAAAGCTCACTATACACGCGGCGGTCTTGGTGACGTTAAAGTCAAGAAATTCCTGAACAAAGTGCTTCAGGCAGAGCTTTCTCCGATCCGTGAGAGACGTAAATACTGGGAACAGCATCTGGATGACGTATATGAAATCCTCAAAGAAGGAAGTAAGACAGCCGAAGCAAAGGCTGCACAGACACTTCATGATGTACGTTCTGCAATGCAGATCAATTATTTTGATGACAACAGCCTGATCAAATAATTGAGCAGTAATAATTTTTCGTTTAAAACTTCTTGTGACGATAAAGAGCCTGTAAAAAACATCTCTTGTTTTTTACAGGCTCTTTTTATCATTTATTTATATGATTTCTCTTTTCTGTCAGCAGATGGTAACTGCCAGGATTATGTATACCAGAATAGAAACCAGACAATACATGGAATTGGTTGTAGATACATAAGCGCTGCCTTCTTCGTCCTTCATAAAGGTCTACATACTAAAGGTAGCTGGTGATGACATATAGGTAATAATGGCCAGGTTTACAATCTGAGAATCCCCAACCAGAGAATGTACTGCAAAAAGTACTCCAGCCATCATCACTCCCTGCAGAATCATCCTAAGCAGGATAGTAGTAATACAGGGTTTCAGCAAATTGGCATTCAGTTCCATACTATAGCCCACCACAAGTAGAATGATAGCAGTTACAGATGTGGTGAGAATATTCTCCACACTCTGATATACACCGCCAAAAGGACTGTCCAGAAGTATTATAATAATTTTTGACAGACCTGCTATAATTCCCAGAACGCTGGCAATAAATGCGGGCGTTCTTATTGCACTGCTGAAGAGTTTTTTTACATCTATTTTTCCACCATCTTCTACCTGTCCCAGCATTCCCATATAAATACTGAATCCAAACAGAAGTCCCGCAATATCCAGCACTGCCACATGTGACAGATTCTCGCTTCCACACAGGCTGGTATACAAAGGATATGCCATCAGACCACCCTCATATACACTTACCATAAAAGGCAGATACCTCTGATATTTTCCCTTGAGAAAGGGCTTCAGCACAAATCCAAGGCTGAAGGAAACAATCAGCATGATCAGCATGATCAGTATGAGAATTCCTGTTTCTTTATTATATTCTGCTGTTGCCAATGCATGAAAAATAGCAACCGGCAGCATAACATTCGTTACCAGGACTTTCATGTTGGCGACTCCCTCACCTGTGAGAATCTTCCATTTACGGCATAGCATACCAAGAATGATCATTACCAGAACCGGCATGACAATTTGCAAAACATCCAATTTTTTCACTCCTTCTAATCAAATTTGAAAAATAACTGTTTTCCACTTATATTAACTTGTCCAGAATAGAGTGTCCAATTGTTCCTTCCGGCATTTTAACCTGGAAATTGTCTGCAACAGTTGCACCGATAATCGCAAATGTATTCTCTTCCTCTAAACAGCCTCCCTCAGCCATTGCAGGTGACCAGGAAATAAAAGGAACATATTCTCTGGTATGGTCGGTACCTGTATATGTGGGATCATTGCCGTGGTCTGCAGTGATGATCAGCAGGTCATCGGATGTCAGTTCTTCCATCAGAACTCCCAGATTCTTATCAAATTTTTCGATTTCCTGTCCATAACCTTCCGGATTTCTGCGGTGTCCCCATAATGCATCAAAATCTACCAGATTCGTAAAACACAATCCGTGAAAATCTCTCTTTCCAATTTCAATAGTCTGTTCCATTCCATGTACGGAGCTATTGGAATGCAATGCCTCTGTCACTCCTTCCCCACAGAAAATATCATTGATCTTTCCTACACTGATCACATCATATCCTGCATCCTTCAGTGCATTCATAGCTGTCAGGCCAGTAGGTTTCAATGCATAATCATGTCTGTTGCTTGTACGCCTGAACTCCCCTTTCTTCTTGCCCACATATGGACGCGCAATAATACGTCCCACACGCCACTGGTCTTTCATGGTGATCTCACGGGCAATCTCACAGCAGCGATACAGGTTCTGGAGATCAAAAGTCTCCTCATTTCCGCAGATCTGCAGCACAGAATCAGCAGATGTATATACGATCATAGCTCCTGTGTTGATTTCTTCTTCACCCAGCTCCTCAATAATCTCAGTACCGCTGGCACTCTTATTGCCAATCACACGTTTCCCGCAGCGCTTCTCAAGCTCTGCGATCAATTCCTGCGGAAACCCTGTTTCTGTGAATGTTTTAAATGGCTTATCTGTCCTGATTCCCATCATTTCCCAGTGTCCGGTCATAGTGTCCTTGCCGTTGCTTGCTTCACTGACACGCATAAATCGTCCCATGGGTTTCTCCACAGGAGTCATATTTCCGGCCTGATGAAGATTGATCATTCCCAGTTTCTGCAGATTGGGAATGTCCAGTGTTCCCATACGTTCCAGAATGTGCCCAAAGGTATCTACCCCTTTATCACCAAATTTCTCAGAATCCGGCATTGCCCCAATTCCCAGTGAATCCAGTACGATCACAAATATTCTTTTATATTTTTCCATATATCATTTCCCCCATTCTTGGTATCATCTTGTTTTTGATCAGTTATTTATTTGTCCCTTTAATCCTGCTAGTGCCTGTGCAAATGCATTGTTTACCGGCTCTTTGGCTTCTTTCTGTTGCTGCCTCATATATTTCTGAACATCACGTTTATTCACTCCTGCCCCTTCTTTGGCTCTTCGCGCCTGAAAAGCAGAAAGTTTTTCTTTATAGCCGCAGCCGCAAATAAAGGTCTCTTCTTTGCCTTTGACATACATTTCCATTCGTTTATGGCACTTGGGACAACGGGCATTTGTTGTTCTGGATACCGTTTCTCTGTAACCACATTCTCTGTCCTGGCATACCAGCATCTTTGCATTCTTTCCGTTCACTGCCAATAGCTTCTTTCCACAGTTGGGACAAATCTTGTTTGTAAGATTATCATGGCGGAAAGTTCCCTGTCCTGTTTTGATCTCTTCCACAATATCACAGGTATAATTTCGGATTTCTTTGAGAAATGCCTCCTGCTTTATCCTGCCTTTGGCGATATTTCCAAGTTTCATCTCCCAGTCTGCTGTCAGTTCCGGCTTGCGCAGCTCCTCCGGTACCAGCTCCAAAAGCTGTTTTGCCTTGGAGGTCAGGTAGATTTCATTTCCTTTCTTTTCCATCAGGAAACTGTTAAAAAGCTTCTCTATGATATCCGCCCTTGTTGCAACTGTTCCAAGTCCGCCTGTTTCCCCAAGGGTCTTGGCCGCTTTCGCATCATGGCTTTCCATATACCGCACCGGATTCTCCATTGCAGCAAGAAGTGTAGCTTCTGTAAATCTTGCAGGTGGTTTTATCTTACCTGTATTCATAGATACATTTTCAATATACAGCTTCTCGCCTTTTTTCATCTGAGGAAGCTTCTGGTCCTTCAAAAGCTTTCCTTCCTCTGCAGGATCAAGGTCTTCCTCCTCTGCATCCGTATTTTCATATACTTCTTTCCAACCCGCACTTTTTACAACTTTTCCGCTGGCCGCAAACATTTCTCCTGCTGCTATTCCTTCCATGCTTACCTGCTCATAAACAAACGGAGGATACAGTACACTTAAAAATCTGCGAACTACCATATCATAGATTTTCCGTTCTTCATTTGTCATATGATCCAGCTGGACAAACTGCTCTGTAGGAATAATTGCATGATGGTCACTGACCTTTTTATCATCCACAAAGCTTCCATTTGCACGGATTGGCTGATTCATCAAAGCACCTGCCAGTTTTCTGTAAGGTCCCACTGCACAGGCCTTCAGGCGTTCTTTGATCGTAGGAACAATATCCTTTCCGATATATCTGGAATCTGTTCTCGGATAAGTGAGAACTTTATGATTTTCATACAAACGCTGCATAATATTCAGTGTCTGCTTTGCCGAATATCCATATCTCTGATTTGCTTCTCTCTGCAGCGTAGTAAGATCATATAACCCCGGTGCAAAAGTTTTCTTTTCTTTACTGGTTACTGAGTTCACTTCCAGAAACTGGTTTCTGAGAACATTGGCCAGCTCCTCCGCATGCTCTTTATTAAAGGTTCTGAAGCTCTTACTCTTTGGCTCTTTCCAGGTCCAGGTCACCTCTCCTGCCTTCAGAGTGAGTCCGTAATATTCCTTTGGCTTAAATGCACGGATCTCTTCTTCCCGTTTCGCGATCATTGCCAGAGTGGGAGTCTGCACACGCCCACAGGAAAGCTGGGCATTATATTTACAGGTAAGTGCTCTGGTACCATTCATCCCTACCAGCCAGTCTGCTTCTGCTCTGGCTACAGCAGCCCTGTACAGGTTATCGTACTCATGTCCGTTTTTCAGATTTGCAAATCCTTCTTTAATGGCCTTGTCAGTGACAGAAGATATCCACAGTCTGCGAATAGGTTTATGACAATCCGCCTTATCCAGGATCCATCTTGCCACCAGTTCTCCCTCTCTACCGGCATCTGTGGCAATAATAATGTCTTTGATATCTTTGCGATAAAGCTGGGTTTTGACTGCATTATATTGTTTACCGGTCTGACGGATTACTACCAGCTTCATTTTATCCGGCAGCATGGGGAGAGCTGACATTTCCCATTTTGTATATTTTTTATCGTATTCCTCCGGATCTGCCAGGGTGACCAGATGTCCCAGTGCCCAGGTAACTACGTATTCCTTTCCTTCCAACGTTCCGTTACCTTTTTGTGTACAATGAAGCACTCTGGCTATATCTCTGGCCACAGAAGGTTTCTCTGCGATGACTAATGATTTCATTTTTTCACTCCTTATTCCGCCATTTTCAACTCAAAGTATAGCATAGAACCTGCTTACATTCTACCTTTTATTTTTATGATAAATAAAGTCAGGGATACAGCAAATTTCATCCCTGACTTCATATATGTAAAGCAGACATTCGCAATCCGCTTCGCGATCTGCGTTCAATATATTACTATGCGTGAAGTGCGCAGTAATCAATTTTATATCCAACGCCGCGTACTGTCTCTATCAGATCCCCGGCAGTTCCCAGTTTTTGTCGAAGAGTCCGGATATGTACATCCACAGTCCTGCTTTCTCCGTCAAACTCATATCCCCAGACCTGATTCAACAGCTGAGTTCTGGAGAGCACAGTGCCACTGTTTTTCAGAAGAAGACACAATACCTCATATTCCTTAAGAGTCAGATTTACATTCTGTCTGTCCACAGTTACCACATGCCTGGAAGGACATACATACAAATTTGCCGCCTGATACTCCTCAGCACCTGCATCCTCACTTCTGCGGAGAAGTGCACGGATCCTGGAAATCAGCTCCATCATACGGAAAGGTTTGGGAATATAATCGTCTGCTCCGCTGTCCAGTCCGATCACTGTGTCATACTCGCTGCCTCTGGCTGTCAGCATGATAATGGGAAGTCTCCGCGTATCCGGCCGTACACGTAATTTCTTCAGAATGGTAATTCCATCTTCTTCCGGCAGCATCACATCCAAAAGCAGCAGAGACGGCAGCTCTTTTTCCAGTTCCTTCCAGAATAAAGAAGGACGTTCAAAACCCTTTGCTTCATATCCCTGGCTTTTCAAAGTGTAAATTACAAGTTCACGGATGCTTTCATCATCTTCTAACAGATATATCATAATAGTTCCTTTCTGAATTTATATTTTTTCGATTATTTTTTACTATTCTTTTGAATATATTCAGTATAAAGAAACTTCGTAAATTCTTACCTCTTCTTTGTGTTAAAATTTCGTAAAATCTACCATGTTTTTAAGATTTTCTTTATAAAAATTTTATGTATTGATCTTAAAAATTTATTTGTAAAAGTATTTCAGAAATGTTATGATTGTTATGAAAAAACTGTGATGTAAATTTAATCCCATTTGAAGAAGGTGAAATTTTGAAACAATTTTTATCCAAATACCGTCACGGCCTGGTAATCGGAATTTACAGTATTCTGTATATTCTGGCTTTTCATTATCTGGAATCCCGGCCCATTCACAGTTATCATATTGTACATACTGTTTTTGATGATCTGATTCCATTCTGTGAATTTTTTATTATACCTTATTTGCTGTGGTTTCCTTATATGGTCCTGGCAGTGGTATATTTTATCTTTTTCAACAAAAACAGACATGAATATTATCAGCTGATATTTAACCTGATGATGGGGATGACAATTTTCCTTATTGTATCCTATGCTTATCCCAATGCACAGCATCTCCGCCCTGTTGAATTCCCCAGGGACAACATTTTTACAGATGTAGTCAGATGGCTGTATAAAACGGATACACCTACTAATATTCTTCCCAGCATCCATGTTTTTAATTCCCTGGCCATCCATATGTCACTGACCAATTGCCAAGCTCTTCGTGGAAAGAAGAACGTACGAATTGTTTCTTTTATTCTTACAATGCTTATTATTATGTCCACGATGTTCCTGAAGCAGCATTCTGTGATTGATGTCTGTATGGGAGCTACCCTTGCTCTTTTCGGTCATCTTCTTTTCTATCCGGAAAGATCCCTGTCTTTTTCCAGGAACGCCTATTACAACGAAAGAAAACGTAAAAAAGCGAAAATTAAAAAGTGGTACAGAAATGCAAACACATTTCTGTACCACTTTTTTATTTCTATCCTATAACTGCCTTACAGTTTATCAGTTAAATCCATAAAATTTCTGGCTGATTTTGTAAGCTGCCACAGACATCTTTCTGCCTCCACGGCCCGGCAGATTCATTACCCTTCCAAAAAGGCTGTGTCGAAGTTTATTGTATACAGCCCTATTCTCACTCTTAATATATTCCAGAAGCTCTTTCTTTTTCTGCAGAGATTCCTCTGTATTTGCCCTGATAAGCATGATAGATGAGATTGTTGTAATAATATCCAGATAACTAAACATATATGCTTTCAGACGCCGGTTTGTATTGCCACATTTAATATATGCATCCACCATCAGCTTATTCACACGAATCTGCTGGTCAATACGTTTGATCATTACCTTTTCATTAACTGACTGATCATCTCTGCCTATAAAATAGCGGTAAAAATTCACATCCAGATAATAAAGATTCTTTACATATGGCAACGGTTCAAAAGCAAACAGATTGTCCACATAGAAGGTATGCTTCGGCAGCTCCAGACCGCAGTCATGAAGCAGCTGTGTACGATAGATCATAGAATGCATAAGAAGATATTTGCCCTTTGGCATATGTCTTACTTCATCCCAGCCAAATATTTTGTTCTGAGGAAGACATCTGCGGTACTGCATGACTTTTTTGCGTGTTGCTCCCTGTTTCTCATATACAAAATTGCTAATAAGAAGGTCTACTGTTTCAGGTCCGCGCAACAGCTCATACAAAGTTTTCAAAATACTAATATAGGCTTCCTTATTTACCCAGTCATCACTATCCACAACTTTAAAATACAAACCTGTAGCATTCCTGATTCCTGCATTTACAGCCTCTCCATGTCCACCATTCTCCTGATGAATTGCTTTCACAATAGTAGGGTATTTTTCCGCATAGGCATCTGCGATCTCTGCAGTTCTGTCCGAGGATCCGTCATCCACCACAAGAATTTCTACCTCTTCTCCGCCTACGAGCAGTGACTCAATACACTTTTCCATATAATCCTGAGAATTATAACATGGAATGGCAATACTTAACAGTTTCATCTCTTTTCCTCCTTAATATATCTGGCATACGCCCCAAATGCAGATGGTATGGCGTATCTTTGTCCTGCCTGTTCTTTGTCTGCAAAAATAAGATCTTCATCTTTTGCTTTTTCCAGGGATGATACCCTGACTCTGTATGCCTCCATCCTCCATTCAATGTGGGAAAAAATATGTTTGGAAGAAGGCATTTCTTCTATATAAAGAGGATCCAGTCCCAGTTTTCTCACATACTCCAGAGCCTGCTCCCTGTCCATATGTCCAGGGACATTGGGCAACTCGTACAGGCCTGCCAGAAGCCCCTTGGGCGGTCGCTTTCGAAGCGCTGTTGCTTCTCCGTCCTGAATGATAAAAACTGTTTTATCCTCTTGTTTTCGTTCCTTTTTCGCTGCTTTTACAGGGAAACGATCCACAGTACCATGGCAATATGCCTGACAGAGCGAAGCCACCGGACATTCCTCACATTTTGCCATTCCATTTGGTATACATACTACAGCCCCCAATTCCATCAGGGCCTGATTAAAATCTCCCGGCTTGTCTTCAGGCATAATTTCAGACAGCTCCTCTTCTATTACTCTGCGGACTGACTGTCTGCTGATATCTCCATTATTCTCTGTAATTCTGGTGATCACCCTGAGTACATTTCCATCTACTGCGGGAACCGATTTATGATAGGCAATGGATGCGATTGCCCCAGCCGTATAGCTTCCTATACCTTTTAACGATAAAAGTGTCTGATAATCTTCAGGAATTATTCCCTGATAATCAGAAACCACCTGCCTGGCTGCTTCCTGCATATTCCGTACCCGGTTATAATATCCAAGCCCTTCCCAAAGTTTCAACAGCTGTTCCTGAGGGCACTGAGCCAGAGCCTGTACATCCGGAAGCGCTGTGATGAATCTCTGAAAATACGGCTTTACCGCCTCCACCCTGGTCTGCTGCAGCATAATCTCAGACACCCAGGTATAATAAGCATTATTTTTGTCCCTCCAGGGCAGAACACGCTTATTTATATTGTACCATTGAAGTAATGGTATGACAATTTTTTTAACATTTTCTTTATTTCCTTTATTCTCCCAGGTTTTTAGCAAAACCTTCCATACAGCAAGCTCAGTTCCGTCTGCTCTTCTCTGCATATGCGCTATAAAAGGATGAGGGCGGTCAATAAAAACCGCCCTTTCTGCCTTACTGTATTTCTTTTCAATTATTTTCCTTTTCATGAGAGATACTGTCATTTTTTACATTTTACTCTCAGATAATATACCAGTGCAATTATAATGATCAGAACCGCTACAATATATCCGATCTCTGCTGCCAAACTTGTCGTAAACATATCCACTGCAGATACCACTCCGATTGCGATCAGAGCCCATCCACAGCCCTTCTCCATTTTCTTTTCGTCATAAAGCTTTTTGCGGACATCTGCATTTCCACCCTTCATGAAAATCTCCCCGTGTCCTGTAAGGAGCATAATTCCCACAATAAATGCAGCAACTGTTAAAATAAGGCTTAATGAATCCATGTTCATAATTGTTTCTCCTTTGTAAATAATCAGGCTGCCTGACAGACAGCCCTTTTAATCATTCATTTTTTAATAGAAACATACGATAGGAACACCATACTGAATAATATCGTAAAGTTCTCCCGCTTTATCCGGCGGCATATTAATGCAGCCATGGGAACCACCCTCAAGATATCTGTCGCCGCCAAAATATGGCTGCCATGAAGCATCATGGAATCCGATTCCTCCATTAAACGGCATCCAGTATGTGACAGGCTGTTCATATTCATATTTTCCATTTGGAAGCTGCTTTCCTCTCAAAACATCCGGACTCTTTTTATAATAAAGTGTAAAAATTCCAGCCGGGGTCTGACGGTCTGCATAGCTCATGTTTCCGGATACAATATCCGATTCAAAGATATCTTCTCCGTTCTGGTAATAATACATATGCTGCTCCGAAAGATCTACCTCAATATAAGTATTTCCAAGATCATTCACACCATAAGAATTGGCAGTCATAGAATAAACCGGATCTCTGACTGTCTGAGTACCGGACTGGATCTCCTGGGTAAGCTGCGCCACCTCAGATGCCTGATCTATCTGCCATCCATAGGCAGATCCATATACATAAACGGTTCTTCCGCTGGTAGTATGGAACTCACGTTCAGTACCAACTGTATCATGTGATGCAGCAAGCTGCGCTACATAATCTGCAATATGCTGCTGGAAGGATGCATCATCTCTGATCAGCTGACCCTTCTCATCAAAATTCAGCCAGTCCTTGATCGTACTGCCATCCAAAGTCACTGTCTCATCTCCAAAGGTATAGGTGATGCTTGCTTTGGTAAAATTATTGCATGCATCCAGAGATGCCTGAAGATCTGCATTATCACTTGTCACTGCAGCCTTTGCATATACATCCGGATCACTGGTAAAATCTACCGCATCCTTATTGTCGGACACAGCTTCCGAAAGAGCATTATATGCTTCCTTCAGTATCAGCTGACTTCCCTCAGTCTCAGGAACAATTTCAAACTGAGACTCCCCATAAGCTACATAAGCATCCTCAGGTGCAACCTGATTCTCCTCTTGTGCACAATTCAGTGTTTTCACCTGTGCTTTCAGCTTTTCCTTGTCAAAAGTCGTATTTTCATCTGTACTGTAAATTCTGTTCTCAGTAAACCCGGTAATCCACTCATAGGGCTTCTGGGCCTTCAAAAGCTTAAGGACACTTCCGTCAGATACATATTTATATCCAATCTGGTCTCCTGATATGGTCTGTGGATCCAAGTTCCTGGAATCTACTTCAATAGAATAATTTTCCACTTTTTCTGCAATCAGCTGCTCTACCTGATAAGCAGTCTTACCGGAACAGTCTATTCCATTGATCGTTGTTCCTTCAAAAAATTTATCTGAATAATAATATGATATTCCTGCATAAGCCGTACCTGCTGCAACAAGCAACATCCCCAACGTAATACCGGTAATTTTTAATGCTTTGTGTTTATTCTTAACCGGAGGCTCATAAGGTGCAAGGTCCTCATCATTAATAGGCACATAGGCGATCTTGTCCGGTCTTGCAGATTTGCGTGCTTTCATTCTTGCACCGCCGCTGCCGTCATCTGCGCTTTTCTTCTTCTCCTCTTGGTTACCCATTTATTATCTCCTCAAAATAAGTATTACAGTTAAATATACCGAAATATTTTCAGTCTCTTTATTATAACATACTTCTTCTAATTTGCATCTGTTATTCAGATTTTTTTCAAAAAAATGCAAAACCATGCACTTTTTTACAAGTGCATGGCTGCATATATCATGATCATTCTTTATTTCGAATCTTATTTTTCAATCAGAAGGCTTTTTCCTGTCATCTCTGCAGGCTGTTCCATTCCCATAAGCTGGATCATTGTAGGAACAATATCTGCCAGGCATCCACCCTCGCGGAGAGTATATTTCGGATCTGCATTTACAAGAATAAATGGTACAGGGTTTGTAGTATGAGCAGTCCATGGTTCACCTGTCTCATAATCGATCAGCTGTTCTGCATTACCATGATCCGCACAGATAAACATCTGTCCGTCAACTTCCTTCAGTGCTTCTACAGCTTTACCTACACATTCATCTACAGTCTCAACAGCTTTGATCGCAGCAGCTTCCACACCTGTATGTCCAACCATATCCGGATTTGCAAAATTGATCACGATCACATCATATTTATCAGCTTTGATGGCCTCAACCAGTTTTTCGCATACCTGAGGAGCGCTCATCTCAGGCTGAAGATCATAGGTTGCAACCTTCGGAGATTTCACAAGAATTCTGTCTTCACCTTTGTTTGGCTCTTCTACACCACCGTTAAAGAAGAAGGTTACATGGGCATATTTCTCTGTCTCAGCGATACGGGCCTGAGTCATATTATGTGCTGCCAAATATTCTCCAAATGTGTTCTTCAGCTGAACCTTATGGAAAGCTACCAGCTTGTTCTGGATGGTATCATCATAATCTGTAAAGCATACAAAAGTTACATGAGGTCTTGTTTTTCTCTCAAAGCCTTTAAAATCATCATCACAGAATGCTCTTGTGATCTCACGGGCACGGTCAGGGCGGAAATTAAAGAACACTACTGAATCCTTATCCGATACCACTGCAACCGGTTTTCCCTCTTTTTCAATCACTGTAGGAAGAACAAATTCATCTGTCTTATCATTGTCATAAGAAGCCTGAACTGCCTCCGGTGCAGCAGCTCCCTTAACACCTTCTCCAGAAGTAAGAGCATTATATGCAAGCTCTACACGATCCCAGCGATTGTCACGATCCATTGCATAATAACGTCCGGATACAGAGGCAATCTCGCCTACACCGATTTTCTTCATCTCAGCTTCCAGCTGTTCTACAAATTCCTTACCTGATGCAGGAGGTGTATCACGTCCATCCAGGAAGCAGTGTACATAAACTTTGCTGACTCCCTCTCTTTTTGCCATCTCCAGAAGTCCATACAGATGTGTATTGTGGCTGTGTACACCACCATCAGAAAGCAGTCCCATAAAATGAACTGCGGAATCATTTTCCCTTGCATTTTTCATTGCCGCCAGAAGAGCTTCATTCTTAAAGAAATCTCCATCCTGGATCTCTTTGGTGATTCTTGTAAGCTCCTGATATACAATACGGCCGGCCCCCATATTCATGTGACCAACTTCAGAGTTACCCATCTGTCCGTCCGGAAGACCGACTGCCAGACCGGAAGCATTTCCTTTTACAAAAGGATACTCTGCCATCAGCTTATCCATTACAGGTGTTTTCGCTTCATAAACAGCATTGCCTTCTTTCCTGTCATTTAATCCATAACCATCAAGGATCATTAATACAGTTGGTTTTTTACTCATAATATTCTCCTTTATATTGTGACTTTGTAACTGTATCCCGCATTTTGGCTCTGCAGGATATACAGTCTATATCTCTTTCATGTTTCCTACTATATAGTATCAAAAATAGAAAATTTTTCAATTCTTTTCTTTATAAAATCTTTCTGGATTTTTTTACATTATTTACCATACACCCGGATAATCGTGGAAATCTTACGGACAGAATCTCTGTTCCGGATTTCTTCTATAGCAGTACGGAAATCACCTTCTCTTACCTTTTCCGTAATCACAACAACCTCCGCGCATCCCTCAACTTTGGTATCTTTCTGGATGATCTGGGCTACACTGACCTGATATTTTGCAAAAATCGCTGTCATTTCCGCCAGCACACCGCAACGATCCTCTACCTTCAGGCGAAGGAAATAACGGTTATGGGTATCCTCCATCTTCTTCACCGGAATCTGCTTGTAACAGGTACAGCCAATCCGGCCACTGCAGCCTGCCAGTATGTTGCGCACAACATCAAAAACATCTCCTACAACAGCACTGGCTGTAGGAAGCTCTCCTGCTCCCCGTCCAAAGAACATAGCATCCTCTACTGCATCTCCGTGTACAAATACGGCATTATAAGAATCGTTTACTGTAGCAAGAGGATGCGTGCTTGGAATCAGCATCGGGCAGACATATGCTTCAATACCATCTTCTGTATTTCTGGCAACTCCCAAAAGCTTAATAGCTCTGCCCATTTCTTTTGCATAATGGATATCCTTGGATGTGATCTTTGCAATTCCCTCTGTGTAAACATCATTAAACACTACTCTGGAATTAAACGCTACAGAAGCAAGAATAGCAACCTTACGTCCGGCATCCAGTCCCTCAATATCAGCAGTGGGATCAGCCTCCGCGTATCCCAGTTCTGTAGCCAGAGCAAGAGCATCCTTAAACTCCATCCCTTCCTGAGACATCTTGGTCAGGATAAAGTTTGTCGTACCATTTACAATTCCCATCACCTCTGTCATATGATTTCCTGCAAGACACTGTTTCAGCGGACGGATGATAGGAATTCCTCCGGCAACTGCCGCTTCAAACAGGAAATCAACCTTCTTCGCATGTGCAGCATCCAGAAGCTCATGTCCATGGACAGCAATCAGATCTTTGTTGGCAGTTACCACATGCTTTCCTGCATTTAATGCCTGAAGAATATATTCTCTGGCAGGATTGATCCCACCGATCAGTTCTATTACGATTTCAATTTCCGGATCCTCTAAAATACTTTCCCAGCTGTTGGTGAGTACGGAGGGATCCTTTACCTTTGCAGCAGCTTTCTCTACATTTCTGACAAGAATTCTGGTGATTTCTACCTTGCAGCCAACTTTGGCTGACATTTCCTCTTCCTGGCTTTTCAGTACCTTGTACACACCGGTTCCTACTGTTCCCAGTCCCAACAGTGCGGCTTTGATAACTCTATCACTCATTTTCCGGAGTTCCCCTTTCTGCCTGTATCTTCTTTCATTTTTAACGGATATTCTCAATCCACTTTGATTAAGTAAAGCTGTTTTTTATAGTAGGGCAGAATCCGTCATTTGTCAAGTTCGTCTGCGTTTTTCAGCAATTTATCTGTGCCTCCAGTTCACGGAGTTTTTTCTCCTGCCACCTGATATACAGTCCTCCCCCTACAAGCAGTCCTGTCAGGCATAGCACAACCCCCACTGCCAGACCAATATATTGCATCTTCTCTTTCTTCTGATCCGGTGCACCAGTGATCAGACACCGAAGCATGCATCCGTCAAAAAGCGCAGTAATTCCTGCTGTCATTACATATTTCCATTTGTTCATGAATGCCTCTCCTTCCCATAGTGTCTTTATAAAGACACTATTCTATCTCCTATTTTACCGTGATAATAAGACTATATCAAGAACAAAACGGACGGTTTATACAAATGATAAGCTATGACAGATTTTGGGAAACGCTAAAAAAGCGGGGACTGACCCAGTATGACCTGTATACCACCTACGGTATACATCGTTCACTTCTGGACAGGCTCCGCCATAATCAGAATATCGAAATCCTTACCCTGGATCATCTGTGTGCCATTCTCGATTGTAATTTCAGTGACATCGTAGAGCACCTTCCAGATGATGATGAAAAAAATAAAACCTATTACACTCTCTGATGGATTTCTTTTTTATATTATTATCGTATAGAAATTTTGTTATTCCAAAGAACATTTTGTACTTTTCTCTGTTTTTGTTTTCTGAAATGCCATCCATCCGTTTTTTCCCTGCATTTCAAACGTTCCGCAATAACTGAACCCACATTTTTTCAAAAGTCTCTGCATAGGATAATTATCCTTATAAGTATCTATCCTCACATTCGGAAACTGTTGGTATGCCCAGCTCAGGCAAAAGGCTGCTGCCCCCTTTACAATTCCTGTGGAAGCAATTCTGTGAACCACTGCATAAGGACTTTCATTCAGCCAGTTTCCCTCAATGTTGCCATAGCATTCCTCGTTCTCAACTGCATAATAAAAAACGCAGGCCAGCTGGTCTCCTTCCATGCATAAATAGGTTTTATCCAGCGTTCTTTCTACCAATTCCCGAGGTGGGTAGGACTCTCCCCACTGATTTTCATTATTATGAGTTCTCATAAATTCTCTGGCATTATTATAGACATCCAATACTTTTTTCAAATCTGCTGAAGTTGCTTTTTGTATTCTCATCTTTTTTATCTATAGCAATTCTCGTAAATAATGCATTATTTTAGAGGATTGCTATAGTACTTGTCCTTTCTGTAAATTGCTTTGTAAGGAGGCAAACGACTTCACAATGTTCTGTGAAGCTGAACATGTCTACCGGCTGTATTTTCCGAGTCACATATCCATGCTTTGTGAGAAATTCCAGATCCCTGGCCAAAGTATCAGGTCCGCAGGAAATATAAACGATCCTGGAAGGTCCCAGTTTTACCATAGATGTCAGGAATTTTTCCGTGCTGCCAGTACGGGGCGGATCCATAAATACCACATCTGCCCTTTCCCCCTCTGACACCATTCCTTCCATAAACTCTCCTGCATCTCCCTGATAGAATCTGGCGTTTGTAATTTTGTTTTCCCTGGCATTTACGATTGCATCCCGAACAGCATTTTTATTCAGTTCTATGCCAATCACTTCCCTGGCTTTTCCAGCTGCCACCAGACCAATAGTTCCAATTCCACAATAAGCATCGATGACCCGTTCTTTTCTGCCCAGACCAGCATATTCAATAGCTGTTTTATAGAGCAGTTCTGTCTGCACAGGATTTACCTGATAAAAGGATTGGGGTGAAATGCGGAAAGTACAGCCACAAAGCCTGTCTCTGATAAAACCTTTTCCATAGAGCACGATATCACGTTCCCCCAGAACCATACTGGTTTTTTTATCATTTACATTCAGAACTACTGTAGATATCTGTGGAAACTTCTTACGCAGAGCCTTTACAAAATTATTCTTGGATGGAAAAATCGGAGAAGCTACAACCAGAACTACCATAATTTCATCTGTTGAAAAGCCTCTCCTGACCAGAACATGGCGAAGCAGCCCATATCCTGTATCCTCATCGTAGGTTTTGATTCTGAAAGACTTCAACATATCTCTGATTGCCCGGATAATTTCCTGACTGATTTTATCTTCGATCATGCACTCCTCAACAGGAACCACTCTGTGCGTTCCAGCCTCATAGGTTCCGCAGATTACATTTCCTTTTTTATCTCTGTCAAATACAGCATGTACTTTATTTCTATAATAAAAAGGATTCTCCATTCCAATAATCGGTTTCACATTGCCATATTTCTTCAAAAGCTTATTCATATTTTTCTGTTTGATTTTGATCTGCTCTGTATAAGAGACTCCCTGATACTGGCAACCGCCACATTTTTTCCATACCTTGCATTTCTCAGGTAACTGTGGTTTTTCTCTCTTTTCTTCCATTTATAACAACCCTTCCTATTTGCAATAAGGCGGACCCAAGCGGATATTCGCCTATAATCTCTGCACCATTATAGCAAGTCCTTCAAATATTCGCAATCCACATTCTCTCTATTTCCCAGATGTTTTCCAAGCATCAGAGTCGAATATTGTATATTTTTGTCGAAATGTTTTTGGAAGAATTATGTTGTAATCCGTAGACCAATGTAGAAAAATATGTTATACTTTGTACATACCAAAGAGAAATATCGTTACTGTTCACTCCGTTCTCAGTAACGTTGCCAAAATTCATTTCAAATTGCCTGCGGCAATGGAATTTTGGCTTGTATGTCTCGGGATTTTGGCATATTCATGCCAAAACACCTCGCGGGATAATGGCGTGTGAACAGTAACGAAATATCAACACTGCAAAGGATAAACAGCTCAAATTACAAATGACAGCAACTCACCAGTACAAAGGATAAATTTTCAGGAATCTGAATATTAAAGAACTGCAGATACACCTTTTAAAATACTAATGATAAAACTTAAGGCTTCCGGCATAATAACCGGAAGCCTTTTTCTGTCATTTTTTATCTCAAAAATGTATCAGTATATTATTTCTCGTTTGGACACATTAGCTAAATCTAGCTATTTATTTATAATTTACGATCTGACCGAATTCTTCTTTCAGGGAAGCACCGCCAACAAGACCGCCATCAATGTCTGCCTGAGCAAACAGATCTGCTGCTGTCTTGGAGTTTACAGAACCGCCGTACTGGATACGGATAGCTGCTGCTGTAGCATCATCATAGATCTCAGCGATACATTTACGGATTTCACCGCAAACTTCCTGAGCCTGCTCAGTTGTAGCTGTTTTGCCTGTTCCGATTGCCCAGATTGGCTCATAAGCGATAACTGCTGTCTTAGCCTGATCTGCTGTAACACCCTGGAATCCAACTTTAACCTGCTGACGGATGAAGTCCATTGTCACGCCCTGCTCTCTCTGAGTAAGAGTTTCGCCACAGCACATGATAGGTGTGATTCCATGTTCGAAAGCTTTAAGAACTTTCTTGTTAACATCTTCGTTTGTTTCTCCGAAGTATTCTCTTCTTTCGGAATGTCCGAGAACAACATATTTAACGCCAGCGTCTACCAGCATGTTCGGAGAGATTTCTCCTGTATATGCACCTTTCTCTTCAAAGTACATATTCTCAGCACCAACCTGGATGTTTGTTCCTTTAGCAGCTTCTACAACCGGGATAATATCGATTGCAGGTACGCAGAATACTACGTCAACTTCTTCGTTAGCTACTAATGGTTTTAATGTTTCTACTAATTTAACTGCCTCGCTTGGTGTCATGTTCATTTTCCAGTTACCAGCGATAATTTTCTTTCTTGCCATGATAATTTATCTCCTTAATTAAACGTTCAATGTTTATTTATCATTTGCTGCTGCAACACCAGGAAGTTCCTTTCCTTCCAGGAATTCAAGAGATGCACCGCCACCTGTAGAGATGTGTGTCATCTTATCGCCATAGCCAAGGATATTAACGGCTGCTGCAGAATCACCACCACCGATGATAGTTGTAGCATCTGTATCAGCAAGTGCTTTGGCAACAGCTTCTGTACCATGAGCAAAATTCGGCATTTCGAAGCAACCCATCGGTCCATTCCATACAACTGTCTTAGCATCTTTTACAGCATCAGCAAAAAGCTTCTCTGTTTCCGGTCCGATATCCATTCCTTCCCATCCGTCCGGAATCTCGCCACGTTTTACAACCTGAATATTGCAGTCATTGGAGAAGCTGTCACCAATTCTGTTATCTACAGGAAGAAGAAGTTTTACGCCTTTTTCTTCTGCTTTCTTCATCATGTCTAATGCATACTGAAGATAGTCATCCTCACAGAGAGACACACCGATATGTCCGCCCATAGCTTTGGAGAATGTATAAGACATACCACCACCAATAATAAGTGTATCTACTTTATCAAGAAGGTTATTGATTACAGAAATCTTGCTAGAAACCTTAGCTCCGCCAAGGATAGCAACAAATGGTCTCTCAGGATTGTTTACTGCATTTCCGAGGAAATCGATTTCCTTCTGCATTAAGTAACCAACAACTGCTGTATCAACATATTTGGTCACACCAACATTAGAGCAGTGTGCTCTGTGAGCTGTACCAAATGCATCATTAACAAATACATCACAAAGAGAAGCGAGTTCTTTGCTGAATTCGTCTCCGTTCTTTGTTTCTTCTGCACGGTAACGTGTATTCTCAAGTAAGATAACATCTCCGTCTTTCATTTCAGCTACTGCTGCTTTTGCGTTTGGTCCTACTACTTCAGGATCTGCTGCAAATTTAACTTCCTGTCCTAATAATTCAGAAAGACGTACTGCAACCGGTGCAAGAGATAATTCCGGTTTCGGTTCTCCCTTCGGTTTTCCAAGGTGAGAGCAGAGAATAACCCTTCCACCATCAGCGATCAGTTTCTTGATTGTAGGAAGAGCTGCAACCAGACGGTTCTCATCTGTAATCTTTCCATCCTGAAGCGGAACATTAAAGTCACATCTTACAAGAACTTTTTTACCTTTTACGTTGATATCATCAACAGATTTTTTATTCAGCATTTGTGGTGCCTCCTTAATAATATTCTTTAACTGTTACAACGCGAAAAAGGTCCGGTCCAAATCAGACCGGACCCTTCGTTGGAGTCTATTCCTTTACACTTACTGAAAATTAAGCGTTCAGTAATTTACCAAAGTGTTTGATTGTACGAACCATCTGGCTTGTGTAGGAGTTCTCGTTGTCATACCAGGAAACTACCTGTACTTCTGTTGTGCCATTCTCAAGTGGAAGAACCATTGTCTGAGTAGCATCGAACAGAGAACCAAATCTCATACCAACGATATCGCTGGAAACGATTTCATCTTCGTTGTATCCGAAAGATTCGTTAGAAGCTGCTTTCATAGCTGCGTTGATCTGCTCTTTAGTTACATTTCCTTCAACAACAGCTGTAAGGATTGTAGTAGAACCTGTTGGGGTTGGAACACGCTGTGCAGAACCGATAAGTTTTCCGTTCAGTTCTGGGATAACAAGACCGATTGCTTTAGCAGCACCTGTGCTGTTCGGAACGATGTTAACTGCAGCTGCACGGGATCTTCTCAGATCGCCTCTTCTCTGCGGTCCGTCAAGTGTCATCTGATCGCCTGTGTAAGCGTGGATTGTGCACATGATACCGGATTTGATTGCAGCAAGATCGTTAAGTGCTTTAGCCATTGGAGCTAAGCAGTTTGTTGTACAGGAAGCTGCGGAAATGATATGATCTTCTTTTGTAAGAGTATCATGGTTTACATTGTAAACGATTGTCTTAAGATCGTTTCCTGCAGGAGCGGAAATGATAACATGTTTAGCGCCAGCATCGATATGAGCCTGAGCTTTGTCTTTGGATGTATAGAATCCAGTACACTCAAGAACTACGTCTACGCCGATTTCTCCCCATGGAAGTTCAGCAGCGTTAGCCTTTGCATAAATTTTGATTTCTTTTCCGTCAACTGTGATGGAATCTTCTCCAGCCTGAACTGTGTCTGCAAGAGCATATCTTCCCTGTGTTGAGTCATATTTTAATAAGTGAGCAAGCATTTTAGGAGATGTTAAGTCGTTGATTGCTACGATTTCAAATCCTTCTGCTCCAAACATCTGACGGAATGCAAGACGTCCGATACGTCCAAAACCATTGATTGCAACTTTTACTGCCATGATAAAATTCCTCCTATGAATTAAGTGGTTAATCATAATAATTCTTTTGTTTGTTAAAGAATCATCAACCTGTATTGTATTGTACATAATTCCAAACAAAAATTCAAGGGGATTTTATAAAAAACAATTAAAAATAAGTAAAAATTCCCAGGGCCTATGTTATACTGAACAATATTAATATACTATGGTAGATTTTCTCTACTGTTTAACAGGAGGTATAGCATGAAAAAAGGTATATTATGGGACTGTCATATGCATTCTTCTTTTTCTGCAGATTCTGACACTCCAATGGAAAACATGGTTCTGAAAGCCCTCTCTCTTGGGCTGAAAGGTGTCACTTTTACCGAACATCTGGATCCCGATTATCCTTCCACTCCGGAATCTCTTGATTTTTCTCTGGATCTATTTTCCTACAGGAAAGAGCTACTCCGGCTGCAGGAAATCTATAAGGATAAAATACAGCTTCGTTTCGGCATTGAGCTTGGGCTCCAGCCCCAGCTTGAAAAATATTTCCGCAAGCTGACAGAGGATACTCCCTTTGACTTTGTAATCGGATCCTCCCATGTAGTCCATGGGTATGACCCTTATTATCCTGATTTTTTTGAAGGACGCAAAGAATTCCGATGTTATATGGAATATTTTGAATCCATCCTGGAGAATCTGTCTGTTTACCATGGTTTTGATGTCTATGGACATCTTGACTATGTTGTCAGATACGGTCCTAACAAAAACCGCGAATATTCATACGGACGGTACAAAGATATCCTGGACGAAATTCTGAAGAAACTGATTTCCATGAATAAAGGAATTGAATTGAATGCCGGCGGATACCATTATGGTCTGGGAGAGCCAAATCCCTGCATCGACGTCATTCGCCGATACAGAGAGCTGGGCGGTGAAATCATCACTGTAGGTGCCGATGCCCACACCCCGGATAAAATCGCCTGGGAATTTGCCAAAGCCGCAAACGTATTAAGCGACTGCGGATTCCGTTATTATACAGTTTTCAAAAACCGTAGTCCTGAATTTCTTCCTCTGTAATTTATTTTTGTACTCTGTCAAGAAATCTGGCAAAAAAGCCTTTTTCTGCATCTTCCTTATCCAGAGACTTCGCATAAATTTTTCTGATCCATTCAGTGAGCGCATCAATGACGATAGGAGAAAATGTCATCAGCAGAAATACAAGAATGATCATTCCAAATTCCAGGGATCCAAGGGTCAGAAGATTCTGCAGGATGACTGCACTTCCGAAAAATATAAACTGCATTCCATATATAATCGTCTTTCTGTAGGTATTCAGCGGAGAATATACCGTACGCAGGGCAGACATATAATTCCATCCGGTTACCAGCACACATGCTGTATTAAGCATTATAGTTGAATGATAAACATTCTGGCAAACCAGCATAATGGTAAATACACATCCTGTAATCGTAACTGCAGCAGGAAATGCATTCATAAATACATGTCTCAGGAAAGTATGGTCAATCTTATTGTAATTATTCTCCTGTGTCAGCAAAAAGGTAGGAATTCCCACTGCACAGGCACTGATCAGCGACATCTGTATCGGTTCAAATGGATATGCACTTCCAAAAAAGATAGTGATCAGTGCAAGCATTACAGAGAACATTGTCTTGATCAGAAACATGGACGCTGCACTTCGGATATTATTTACTACCCTGCGTCCCTGATTCACAATATGAGGCATGGCCGCAAAATTGGAATCCAACAGCACCACATTGGCAATATTCTTGGCTGCATCACTTCCTGCTGCCATGGCAATACTGCAGTCTGCTTCCTTCAATGCCAGAACATCATTTACACCATCACCAGTCATGGCAACTGTATGCTTCTGGGATTGCAATGCCTGTACCATCTGCTTTTTCTGCTGAGGAGTAACACGTCCAAAGACACTGTACTCAGCCACAGCCTTCTGCATTTCCTCCGGAGTAGTGATCGTTGTTGCATCAATATAACGATCCCCATTCTTAAGACCTGCTCTCTTTGCAATTGCAGCTACTGTAACCGGATCATCACCGGAGATCACTTTCAGATCCACACCCTGGCTGTCGAAAAAGGCAAGGGTATCCGGTGCTTCCTGCCTGATCACATCTGTAATAAGAATGAAAGCTATGGGCTGCAGCCCCTCCGGAAGCTTCATTTCCTGTGCCTGTTGTTCGCTGTGAGCCAGCACAAGTACACGCATTCCAGACTGGGCATAACCGGCACAGGCTGCTGTAAGCTGTTCATTTCCCTCCGGAAACAGAAACTGGGCAGCACCCATCAGATAAGTTCCCTGTCCTTCAAAAACAGCACCACTGTATTTCCTGTCCGATGAAAACGGAATAGCATGTACCGGCTTCATATCCTTTCTGACAGGAAAGCGCTGACGCAGAGCATCTGCTGTAGCATTCTGGTCTGTTAATACATTCATCAGATTTCCCATAACATAATCCACATTTTTCAATGCTGCCTGATCTTCTTCGGAAATCTGTTCTGTACTTTCTGTATTTTCTGCAGCTTCCGTCTCTTCTGCAATCCTCTCAGAATCCTCTTCTGTTTTATATAATTTCACACTGTCCACACACATGGTACCTTCTGTGATGGTTCCTGTTTTGTCCAGACACAAAGTGTCTACCCTAGCCAGAGTCTCAATACAATAAAGCTCCTGAACCAGTGTTTTTTTTGTTGCCAGCACCAGAGAGCCCAAAGTCAAAGCCACACTGGTAAGAAGCACCAGTCCTTCCGGTATCATACCCAAAACTGCTGCTACCATATTGACCACTGAATCTTTCAGGCTGTCCCCAACAATATAATATTGCTTATAAAACAGTAATGCACCCAGGGGAACAATAATAATACTGATCACCTTCAAAATTGCATTCAGTGAATTACGAAGTTCTGAATTATGGCGTTTAAACTCCTTGGCTTCACTGGTGATTTTCGATGCATAGTTGTCCTTGCCCACATGAATCACCTGGCAGCAGGCCTCTCCTGATGTCACAAAGCTGCCTGAATACAGCTCATCTCCTGTATTTTTCACCAGGTTATCTGACTCTCCGGTAAGAAGTGACTCATTTACCTCCAGAGTTCCCTCCAGCATTTTTGCGTCTGCCGGAATCTGATCTCCTGTTTTTAAAAATATCAGATCATCCTGCACCAGCTTCTCTGTAGAAATACTCCACTTTTTGCCATCACGCAGCACTACCGTTTTGCTCTCAGTGAGAATTGCCAGCTTGTCAATGGTTTTCTTTGCACGTACCTCCTGAATAATACCGATCACAGTGTTGATCAGAATAATTCCCACAAACATGGAATTCTTATACGACCTTACACACAATACCAGCACCAGAAGCACAAGGTTCAAAAAGTTAAAAAAAGTTAAGGTGTTTTCCCTTATGATCTGTTTATATGTCCTGGTATTAGGATTTTCATTGGCATTAACCAGCCCCTGTTCAATTCTCTCCTGTACTTGTTCACTTGTAAGTCCTGTCATTTTTACCTCCAGCCTTATTCTTATATCTTTTATAATAACACAGGGCAGATGATAATAATCACCCGCCCCACTTTTTTCACTCTATATAACGAACAAACTCCTTTTATGGATTCAGGCTGCCGGAAGTTTATCTGATCAATATTCTTCCTCTTCAGCTTCTTCGCCTTCATGAATATCAGATTTCGGTTTTTTCAGGCCCTCAATCTCAATATGATGCTTCTGTGCATAGTCCCACAGCGCAGCATGAATTGCTTCCTCCGCAAGCAAGGAGCAATGAACTTTTACAGGTGGAAGTCCATCCAGAGCTTCCATAACTGCTTTGTTTGTAACCTGCATAGCTTCTTCGATTGTCTTACCCTTTACCATCTCTGTAGCCATACTGCTGGTTGCAACCGCTGCACCGCATCCAAAGGTTTTGAATTTACAGTCTTTGATAATATGTGTTTCATCATCAATATCAAGAAAAATTCTCATGATATCTCCACATTTTGCATTACCTACTGTACCTACACCACTTGCGTCTTCTATTTCTCCAACATTACGGGGATGCTGGAAATGATCCATTACTTTCTCACTATAAGCCATTGTTCTTCCTCCTGACAAGTACTTTTATAATTATTTATGTTTTTTTACAAAATCTTCATATAATGGAGACATATTTCTCAAATGTTCTACAATTTCTTTCAGTCTGTCGATAACAAAATCCACATCTTCCATAGTTGTTTCTTCGCTGAGTGTCATACGCAGAGAACCATGTGCGATCTCATGAGGCAGGCCAATTGCCAGCAGTACATGGGATGGATCCAGAGATCCTGATGTACAAGCAGAGCCGCTGGATGCACAGATGCCGTAATTATCAAGCATCAGAAGCAGGGATTCACCCTCTACAAACTGAAAGCTCACATTAATATTATTCGGAAGTCTCTTTACACGATCTCCGTTTACCTTTACATAAGGAATTTCCGTTTCAATCCTCTGGATCATATGATCTCTGATCTGGATTTCCTTAGCTGTACGTTCTTTCATGGATGCATTTGCTCTGGCAGCAGCTGCACCATAACCTACGATTCCCGGAACATTTTCTGTACCTGCACGACGCTTACGTTCCTGTGCTCCGCCATGTACAAAGGAACGGATTTTCACACCCTTGCGGATATAAAGGAAACCGATTCCTTTTGGTCCGTTGATCTTATGTCCGCTGGAGCTTAACATATCAATGTTACACTCATCCACATTGATTGGAACCTGGCAGAATGCCTGAACTGCATCTGTATGGAAAAGAATTCCGTGTTCCTTTGCAATACGGCCAATCTCTTTGATCGGCTGGATAGTTCCGATCTCGTTGTTTGCAAACATCACAGAAATCAGAATCGTCTCCGGTGTGATTGCTTTCTCAAGTTCATCAAGCTTTACAATACCATTCTCATCAACATCCAGGTATGTGATCTTTGCTCCACGTTCTTTTTCCAGATACTCACAGGTATGCAGGATGGCATGATGCTCGATCTTAGTTGTGATAATGTGATTTCCCTTGGATTTATATGCTTCAAAAGCAGCTTTCAGTGCCCAGTTGTCAGACTCTGAACCTCCTGCTGTAAAATAAATTTCCTCTTTTTTTGCACCGAGAACCTCTGCAATCTGTTCTCTTCCTCTGGTAATAGCTTCTTTACTCTTTCCGGCAAAATCGTAGATGCTGGATGGGTTTCCGTAATATTCTGAAAAATACGGCATCATTGCCTGAACAACCTCAGGCGCTGTCTTTGTTGTCGCAGCATTATCCAGATAGATCATTTTTCCCATTTTCTTATCCTCCTGATTTATTCATAGTATATTCGCAACTGTAAAGTATCTTCACTGTTACGAATCCTTTACCCTTTTTTCTCACGTGCTATTCGGCTTTCTTCGATCAGTTCGCCAAGCATCAGAGTATCTACTGCATTTGTAATACTGTCATTAATTCTCTTCCAGACATTCTTTGCCACACATACATCACTTCCGTGGCAGGTTCCGTCATTCTCAATCCCCGGGCAGACCGCAGCCTCCAGACCACCTTCCAGTACACGAAGAATATCACCTACTGAGATTTCCTCTGCCGGTCTGCCAAGGCGGTAACCTCCATATGCTCCTCTGCTGCTTGTCACGAGCCCCGCTTTTTTCAGCATGGCCATGAGCTGCTCAAGATAGCTTACAGAGATGTCCTGTCTTTCTGCAATACTCTGTAATGACACGGTTTCATTCTCACTGTGCAGTCCCAGATCTATTAACGCTTTCAAGCCATATCTGGCTCTTGTTGACAGTTTCATTTTTTCACCTCATTTAATTCCCAGTGTTTCCCTCGGATTTCATGATTACTTTATCAAAAACAAATTGTTCTGTCAAGGCTGTTTTTCACATATATTGACAAAAAAAAGGAATTGTTCCTGAATATGTCCAAAAAGCTCTTTATCAGAGGAACCCTGCTGCTTACCTTCAGTGGATTACTGAGCAGGCTGGCAGGCTTCTTTTACAGAATATTCCTTTCCCATACCATTGGTGCGCAGGGGCTGGGAATTTTCCAGCTTACAGTTCCCCTGCAGCTTCTGTTTATGTCCCTGTGTGCTTCCGGAATTCAGACAGGAATTTCCCGTCTTACTGCTTCTGCCAAAGCAAAAAATCACAGCCATCAAAAAGGAGACTACTTTGTCTGCGGTGCAGTTTTTTCTGTTGTGCTGTCTGTTATTCTGGCCTGTCAGCTCTGTTTCTTCGGAGATTTCTGGTCGAAAGAAATATTAAAAGAACCTCAGACTCTGGGTCTGCTCCGGCTGCTTGCTTTTTCCCTTCCTCCGGCCACTCTTCATGTCTGTATAAACAGCTATTATTTCGGTATCAAAAAAGCCGGGATTCCATCTGCCATCCAGCTCCTGGAACAGTTTTCCAGAATTGGTGGCTGTTATCTTATATACCGAATCCTTATCTCACAGAAACGTCCTGCAACCCCGCTGATTGCAGCCGGCGGAAACCTGATTGGAGAAGCTGTGGCCGCGTTTCTCTCATTATTTCTTATCAGTATGCATTTTCATCTTGATAAATATACTTTTTTCTGCCAATCCCCAAAAGCAGGTCTGCTGTTGAAAAAATTTTTTAATACTTTAAAAAAACTTTTTCCTATATCTGTTCCCCTTACCCTAAACAAAGTTCTGCTCACAGTACTTGCAGGCATAGAGGTTCTGTTAATTCCCAACAGACTGCGGTTATCCGGTTTAAGCAGATCCGATTCTCTTGAAATATATGGAATTTTTACAGGTATGGCACTGCCACTGATTTTATTTCCCTCTACCCTTACGAACTCCGTATCGGTCATGCTGCTGCCCTCCATTGCCGAACTCCAGGCACTGGGCTGTCAAAAACGGATTCATTATGTGATCCGCCGTACCCTTGGATGCTGTACAGTTCTGGGAACCGGATGTATGTTTCTGTTTTTTATTATGGGGCAATTTTTAGGAACTTTTTTATTTCACAATACCACTGCCGGCATCTGCATTCAGGCTCTGTCCTTTGTCTGCCCTTTTTTGTACCTAAACACAACGCTCACCAGTATTCTGAACGGTCTTGGAAAGTCCGGCCTCTGCCTGCTCTACAGCAGTATCAGTATTTGTATCCGCGTTGCTTTTGTTCTGCTTGTCATACCCCTTCTTGGAATCCGGGGATATTTCTGCGGACTTCTTTTAAGCGAAATGCTTCTGACTATTTTACTTTTGGTATCGACATTCCGATTGTAATGGTTTATACTTCTGAATGCCGACAAAAGATTTAAAGGAGATACAAACCATGGGATTCGATTTCATAAAAAAATTACCGACCCCTGAAGAAATCCGCAATCAATTTCCTATTGATGCAGAACTTCAGGCAATCAAAGATGCCCGCGACAAAGAACTTAAAGATGTTTTTACAGGCAAATCTGATAAATTTCTCGCAATCATTGGTCCATGTTCCGCAGACAATGAAGATGCAGTGCTAGACTATCTGACCAGACTTCGCAAAGTCCAGGAGAAAATTGCTGATAAAGTTATCATTGTGCCCCGCGTCTATACCAATAAGCCGCGTACCACAGGCGAAGGATACAAAGGTATGGTACATCAGCCAGATCCGGAAAAACAGCCAAATCTCCTTGCAGGTCTTATTGCGATCCGCAAAATGCATATCCACGCTATTCGGACCAGTGGAATGACCTGCGCAGACGAAATGTTATACCCTGAGAATTACCGTTATCTTTCAGACCTTCTTTCCTATGTTGCTGTAGGTGCACGTTCCGTAGAGGATCAGCAGCACCGCCTGACTGTCAGCGGCATGGACGTTCCTGCAGGTATGAAAAATCCTACAAGCGGCGATTTATCTGTTATGCTCAACTCTGTGGTAGCAGCACAGGGTGGACATCGTTTTATTTACAGAAGCTGGGAAGTGGAAACCACCGGTAATGAACTTGCTCATACCATTCTCCGGGGTGCGGTCAATAAACACGGAGAAACTATTCCCAATTATCATTACGAAGACCTCCGACTCCTCCTGGAAAAATATCAGCAGAAAAATTTGAAAAACCCTGCAGTAATCGTAGATACCAACCATTCTAATTCCAACAAACAGTATGAGCAGCAGGTGCGAATTGCAAAAGAGGTTCTTCACAGCCGTCTCGTTGACCCGGAAATCCGTACTCTGGTAAAAGGACTTATGATCGAAAGCTATATCGAACCAGGCAACCAGAAGATCGGCTGCGATCACATATATGGCAAATCTATTACTGATCCTTGTCTGGGATGGGAAGAATCAGAAAAACTTCTGTATACTATCGCAGAAATGTGCTGAGTAAAGCGGACATTCGCAATCCGCTTCGCTACTTGCTCATGAACACAGTCGCTTCGCGATATCTGCGTTCAAAAAAAGATCCACCAGTTAACCTGGCGGATCTTTTTTAATGACGGGGATGAGATTTCATATATACATCCCGCATTTTATTTACACTCATTCCCAGATAAATCTGGGTCGTGGAAATATCCGAATGTCCCAGCATTTCCTGCACACTGCGGATATCAGCACCATTTTGAAGCATATGGACTGCAAAAGAATGTCTCAATGTATGGGGAGTAATATCCCCCCTAATCCCTGCAGCATCTGCATACCCCTTCAGTACCTTCCAGAATCCCTGTCTGCTCATAGCTTTACCTGAACAATTGGTAAACAACGCTGTTTCTTCTTTGTTCTCAACGAAAGCAGGTCTGGACACTGCCATATATTTCTCCAGTGCCTTTTTGCAGGGAATTCCTATGGGTATAATTCTCTCTTTTTCATGATCATGACAAATCACATAGCCCAGCTGCAGGTTTACATCCGAAACCTGCAAATGAAGCATCTCACTCACTCTCATTCCTGTAGCATATAAAAGTTCCAGCATCGCACTGTCTCTAATGCCTTTTACATTTTCACGGTCAGGCTTCTGCAATAATCTGTCTACTTCCTCCACAGTAAGAATCTCCGGTGCTTTTTTTTCTACCTTTGGAGGTTTCAGATTCTCTGCCGGATCACTGGTGATCACACCTTCCTTCCAGAGAAATTGAAAAAATGCCCTGATCGATGCCACGCTTCTGGATATAGAGGCAGCTGCAAATTTCTCCCTCTCCATATAGCTTATATATCCTTCCAGCTCCAGTTCTTTTACCTCTGCCACAGACATAACGCCACGATTTTTCAGAAAATCCCACATTTTTTTCAGATCACGCTGATAAGACATTTCTGTATTTATTGATGTTTTCTTTATATCATGCAAATATGCAATAAATTCTCTAATTTCCAGTTCCATAGTGTGCTACTTTCCGCTCCTGATTTTGTTTCTCAATATTGCATATGTATTATACTGTTAATTTGACATAAAATCAAACCTTTTTTTATTCTGAAATCCAGTAAAATCAAGGCTTTTCGGGGAATTCTACCACATATCGGATATTTTATGACAACCCGCACAAAATATTGTAAAAATTTTTTATATCTGGCGAATACTGCCTGATTCCTGTGATTATTTCAGATAATCCAGAATTTTTTCTACGATCCAGGGATTCAGATAACATTCTGCCAGAATCCCTCCGGACAGAAGCAATGCAGATATACCTGTTTTTCCCAAATAACGTTTTTTGTTCACAGGAAATAATTCTCTGTGTTTCCAGATATCTATGGACTGTTCCCATATCTGTTCCATCAAAAAAATCCATCCCGGAATATATAAAAGATATTGTGGGAACAGAAGCCCTGTTCCGATCAGACCACCCAGTAAGCCAAACTCCAGAATCGAAACAGCAATCACCATCCCTATCCGGCATCCCAGGATCAGAAGCCCTGTCACTGCCAATGGTGCCCCAAAAACAGAAAATCCACAGATCATACATAAACTCCAAAGGCTTCCCCTGAACTTTATAATCTCTTTCAGATATTCTACCCCTGACACACTTCCCGATGCAGTAAATGATGTCAGATAATAGATTGCTTCCAGAGTTCCCTGATGCCACTCTGTTTTCCAGATCAAATTAGGTATAAAACTGCCCAGCAGGAAACCACACATACACAAAATCAAGCCCGGAAATCTCTTTTTTTCTTCCATAACTTCACCCTGTACCAGTCTACTCCCTGCTCAGGAAAATTATGCGTGGCATCTGTTATTTTCAAAACCGTCTGTCATCAGATTCACACAGCACAATAAAAGCCCTACAGACTGTTTTTACACAATCTGCAAGGCTTATATCTGCAAAGAACTATTTATTTAGCGTAGTCTATGGCTCTGCTTTCGCGGATCACATTGACTTTAATCTGACCAGGGTATTCAAGCTCTGATTCAATCTGTTTCGCAATATCATGTGCCAAAAGAACCATATCTGCATCGTTTACATGTTCCGGTACAACCATTACACGTATTTCTCTGCCTGCCTGAATAGCAAAAGATTTATCAACGCCCTTGAACTGGTTTGTAATATCCTCCAGCTGCTGCAGACGGTTTGTATATGTCTCTAGCGTCTCACGTCTTGCACCAGGTCTGGCTGCTGAAATAGCATCCGCTGCCTGTACAATACATGCAATCAGTGATTCCGGTTCTACATCTCCATGATGGGATGCAACTGTATTGATGACAATGGGGGATTCCTTATATTTCTTACAAAGATCCACACCAATCTGAATATGTGAGCCTTCTACTTCATGGTCAATCGACTTACCGATATCATGAAGAAGACCTGCACGTTTTGCCATCCGGACATCCACTCCAACCTCTCCAGCCAGCATTCCTGACAGCTGTGCTACTTCAATGGAATGCTTCAACGCATTCTGACCATAGCTTGATCGGAATTTCATTCGTCCCAGAAGCTTCAGCAATTCCGGATGAACACCATGAACTCCCACATCCATTGCAGCAGTTTCACCGTCTTCACGGATCTGGGATTCTACTTCCTTCTGTGCCTTCTCAACCATTTCCTCGATTCTGGCCGGATGAATTCGGCCATCTACGATCAGTTTCTCCAAAGCTACTCTGGCCACTTCACGTCGAATCGGGTCAAATGCTGACAATACAACTGCCTCCGGTGTATCATCAATAATAAGATCCACACCTGTCAAAGTCTCCAGTGTACGGATGTTTCGACCTTCGCGTCCGATGATTCTGCCTTTCATCTCATCACTTGGAAGCTGCACTACAGAAATAGTAGTCTCGGAGACATGATCTACTGCACACTTCTGAATAGCATTCACCACATACTCTTTGGCTTTCTTTCCTGCTTCTTCCTTTGCTCTGCCTTCCAATTCTCTGTAAAGCTTGGCTACATCTACTTTTACATCATCTTCAACAGATTTGAGCAGTTCCTCTTTTGCCTGTTCGGAGGTCAGACCTGAAACTCGTTCCAGTTCCTGTACTCCTTTTTGCTCAAGTTCTTCTACTCGTTTCTCTTTTTTCTGCACCTCAGCTGCTCTCGCTGTGCATTCCGCCTCACGCTTCTCCACTGCATCTGCTTTTTTGTCCACCGCAGATTCCTTAGCTAATACACGGTTTTCATACTTCTGCAGTTCGTTTCTTCGTTCCTTGGTTTCTTTCTCCAGTTCATTTTTAGTACGGAGAGATTCTTCCTTCACTTCCAATAAAGCTTCTCTTTTTTTAGTTTCTGCTGTTTTCAGAGCTTCATCTATGATGCTTCTTGCTTTGTCTTCTGCTATTCCAACTGTTTCAGCGTCCTTCTGAATTTTGTTGTTCACAGCAATTTTGCAAGTAACAGGAACCGCAATAAGTAGCGCGACTACCACAGCGACAATTGCAACAATAATTGTTGTTGTCACAGGAGCACCTCCTTATTTAGTTTTCATTGTACAAATACAACAATACAAGTTTATCTTTTTTTGATACTTATGTCAAGTTTTTCAGAAAATTTCTGCTAAATTTTATCTCCAGTTCCTCCAGAACATGCGATATATCAGAACCCCGAAAGCCCCGACGTATAAGATAACCATAAAGGCGGCGCATTTCCCTCTCATTCAACTCTGAACCAGGGGCAATTTTTTTCTCCACTGTTTTTATTAAAAGCATATGCTCATCCGGTGTATTAAGAGCTGCCTCCGCTTCCCAGGCAGCCACAGCAATGTCTCTGTCTACTCCTTTTCCTATTAGTTCCTGCAGGATCTTCTGACGGCTCCTGCTATCCATTCGATATGCTATATAAGTTCTGGCATAGCGTTCATCATTAATATATCCATAGGATTTCACATACTCCATAGCAGCCTCAATTGCTGTCTGTGAAAATCCATTCTGCACCAGCCTGTCCCGCAGCCCCTTTTCTGTACGGTCCATATGCTCCAGAAGCTGCATCGCTTTACGGGTTGCTTTTTTATGTTCCTCTTCCAAAAGCTCCATACTTATTCCTCAGTTTCCCCAACTGGGTCTGACTGAACTTCTGCATTTTCCCCCGGAAGCAGATTATAATGGATCCTAACCTGCTCTTCAATTTCATCACAGATATCTGTATGCTCCTTCAGGAATATCTTGGCATTCTCACGTCCCTGACCGATCTTGTCACCGTTGTATGCATACCATGCACCACTTTTATTTACAATTCCGCAGTCAGCTGCCAGATCCAGGATATCTCCCTCTTTGGAAATACCTGTCCCAAACATAATATCAAATTCTGCCTGCTTAAAGGGTGGCGCCACCTTATTCTTCACTACCTTGATCCTGGTATGGTTACCAACCATCTCGCCGCCCTGCTTCAGTGTCTCAACTCTGCGGACATCCAGACGGATAGAAGAATAAAATTTCAGCGCGCGACCGCCGGTAGTAGTCTCCGGATTACCGAACATAACCCCAACCTTTTCACGAAGCTGATTGATAAAGATAACCACGCAATTGGATTTACTGATAACTGCAGTAAGCTTACGGAGAGCCTGTGACATCAGTCTGGCCTGCAGACCTACGTGGCTGTCACCCATGTCTCCATCTATCTCTGCCTTTGGAACCAGTGCAGCTACAGAATCCACAATTACAATATCCACTGCACCTGATCGTACCATAGTCTCTGTGATCTCCAATGCCTGTTCTCCGTTATCCGGCTGGGATATGTATAAATTGTCAATATCCACACCAATATTCTTGGCATATACCGGGTCCAGAGCATGCTCAGCATCAATAAATCCGGCAATTCCACCTCTCTTCTGGACCTCTGCCACCATATGCAGGGCAACTGTAGTCTTACCACTGGACTCCGGTCCATAAATCTCTATGATACGGCCCTTCGGCACACCACCTACTCCTAATGCAATATCAAGGCTTAAGGAGCCTGTGGGTACAGTTTCTACCTGCATATTTGCCCCGGATTCTCCCAGCTTCATTACTGATCCCTTACCATACTGCTTTTCAATATGTCCAAGCGCTGCCTCCAGCGCTTTCTGCTTTTCTTCATTAATCATCTATTTAATCTCCTTGAGCGTATTTCGAACCTATGTTCGTATCTCTGTTAATATAGTATTATACTTTTTCCAGTCTGTCAAGCATTTCCTTCTGACAACATCTGAGAAAAGAAACAGGAAACATGTTTTTATCCACACATTTCCTGTTTTATCTTTCAGTATCGTTCTTTTTTATTTTTCTCCGATCAGCCAGTTATACATTTCTTCATACTGACGTGCAGAATTATTCCATGAAAAATCTGTTGCCATAGCACGGTCAACCATCTTGTTCCATTCCCGCTTTTTGTCGTAGAAAATACGTTCTGCATTCCGGACTGTATTCAACATCTCATGGGCATTATAATTGCGGAAAGAAAATCCTGTTCCAGTTCCCTCATACTCATTGTATGGTTCCACCGTATCTTTCAGTCCGCCAGTCTCACGAACAATAGGAAGCGTACCATACCGAAGACTGATCAGCTGGCTTAAGCCACATGGTTCAAACAATGACGGCATAAGGAATGCATCAGACGCTGCATAAATTCGATGTGAAAGTGCTTCATCATAATAAATCTGTGCAGATACCTTGCCATGATATTTCCAGTCGAAATGGCGGAACATATTTTCATATCTCTCATCACCGGTTCCCAATGCCACAATCTGAACTGCATCCTGACAAAGCTCATCCATCACATAAGCGATCAGGTCAAATCCTTTCTGATCTGTAAGACGGGAAACAATTCCAATCATCATTGCTTTCGGATTCTCCTCCAGTCCCAGTTCTCTCTGGAGCTGAATCTTATTCTTCACTTTTTCCTTGCGGAAGGTTGTGGCATTATAATTCTGTGCAATACAGGAATCTGTCTCCGGATTGAAAATATCGTAATCAATTCCGTTTACAATACCTCTGAGACTGTTGGCACGGGCACACATCAGTCCGTCCAGACGTTCTCCATAGAACGGTGTCTTGATTTCCTCCGCATAAGTGTTGCTGACTGTAGTCACCGCATCTGCAAATACAATACCGCCCTTCAGGAAATTGGCATCCTTATAAGCTTCCAGCTTATCCGCTGCAAAGTAATAATCAGAAAGCCCTGTAATATCCTGTACAGTCTTAACATCCCAAACACCCTGAAATTTCAGGTTATGTATGGTCATAACAGTTTTTATATTCCAGAAAAACTCATTCTGCTGAAAGCTGTCATGGAGATATACAGGAACCAGACCTGTCTGCCAGTCATGACAGTGGATCACATCCGGCCGGAAACCGATCACCGGAAGAACTGATAAAACTGCCTTGGAGAAAAAAGCAAATTTTTCTAAATCCCATGGTGCGCTGTCGTAAGGTTTTGGACCACTAAAATAATATTCATTATCTATGAAATAAAACTGAATCCCCTGATATTCCATATGCATAATTCCCACATAGCAGTTCTTGTACCCCAGATCCATGTAGAAATGTGTGATATAATCCATTTTATCTTTCCATTCCTGTTTCATACAGGCATATTTCGGTAAAATCACACGTACATCAAAATATTTTTTGTCAAAACATTTCGGCAGAGCGCCTGCTACATCGGCAAGTCCTCCCGTTTTGATAAACGGCACTGCTTCAGATGTTGCAAATAAGATATTTTTCATGTGTATACCCCTCCTTGGTAGCCTTTGTTAAATAATTATACCCCAATTTTTGACTATTGAAAAGAGCGATTTTTATATTCCAGTCTGATTTTATCCGCTATCAGTGCTATAAATTCTGAATTTGTAGGTTTTCCTTTTCCTGTGCTTACCGTATAGCCAAACAGTGCATCTATCGTATCCATTTTTCCTCTGCTCCAGGCCACTTCAATCGCATGACGGATTGCCCGTTCTACCCGGCTGGAAGTAGTCTGATGTTTTTTTGCAATGGTCGGATACAGGATCTTTGTGATAGAATTTAACATTTCCATATCATTTACTGACAAAATAATCGCATCCCGCAGATACTGATACCCCTTAATATGAGCCGGTACGCCAATCTCATGGATAATATTTGTCACATCTGTCTCCAGGTTTCCCAAAGCCACACTGCTTTCCTCCTGTTTTGCCGGCTGCCTGTTGATTTCTCTGTATTTCTTTTCTCCTATGCTTCGTACATGCTTAATCCGGTTAAGCAGCATTCGGTTATCAAAAGGCTTCAACACATAATAATCCGCCCCCAGACTGAACGCATCCTCTGTGATCCTCTCTTTTCCCACTGCCGAAACCACAATAAACGCCGGAATTTTCTTCAGATTACTGTTATGTACAAATTGCTCCATAACTGCCAGCCCATCCATCTTCGGCATAATAATATCCAATACTACAACATCCGGTTCTTTCTCCCGTATAATCTTGCAGATTTCTTCACCATTGTGAGCTTTTCCCACCAATTCCAGGTCTTTATCTTCTTCTATGATTTGACCAAGTACTTCCACCATTTTCTCATTATCATCCGCAACTGCCACATTTAATTTTTCCATGAGGCCTGTCTCCTCCCTGCTTAAAAATCCTGTCAATTAGTTTCTTTTTTTTGGCACATCAACTATTATAGTGGAATAAGAAGGGAGAAATCAAGCCGAAACAGGGCAGTACAGACCATTTTCCATCGAGCTGTTTTGCCTTTTTCATACCGAAATCTTCAGGATTCGATATGATAAGTTTACCTTCGACAGCAATTGTATCATCTATGTCATTTTATAGTTTTCATGTTCCATCATAGTCTCAGCAAAAATCCCATATCCGCTGGTAGAATCCTGTACAAACACATGAGTCACCGCTCCTGCCAACTTCCCATTCTGTATGACCGGAGATCCGCTCATCCCCTGTACTACTCCTCCTGTTTTCTCCAGCAGCTCTTCGTCTGTTACCTGCAGGATAAAGCTTTTATTGGAATCCTCATGATTCAGATCGATCCGTTTGATCTGTGCTTCATATTCTTTTACCTGTCCGTCCACACTGCATCTAATTAGTGCCGGTCCGGTCTCTATCTCCTGCTTGTGAGCTACCGGCATCTTCACCAGACTAAGTTTCTGTGCATCAGGCAAATCCATCTGTCCATATATTCCGTTTTTACAGTTTTCCTGTATACTTCCCAGCACATTACTGTTATCATAACGGATCATTCCGGCAAGTTCACCTGGATTTCCCCTGCTGCCTCTGGACACTGCCAAAATTTGGGCTTTATATAAAGTTCCTTCCTGAATATCCAGAAGTCCTGCTGTGTCCACATCACTGATCCCATGTCCCAGAGCTCCGTACTTTCCCTGCTCATCCACATAAGTGAGGGTTCCGATTCCCTGAGTATCATCTCTCACCCAAAGTCCCAGCTTATAAGCGCCCTTGGAATCTTTCACCGGAGTTACAGAGACCGGAAGGATTTCTCCCTCTCTGTTTAACTCCAGCTGTACCTGAGTTCCATCCAGTTCATCCAAATCACGGATCAGTTCCTTTTTATCTTTTATCTGCTCTTCATTCATGGACAAAATATAATCTCCCGGTTTGACAATACCTTTGGAGGGTTCTTTCGTCTCTCCACTCTGAGACTGGATTTCCCCGGTATCCACCACAAGAACGCCCCTGGTTCTGAGATAAATTCCCACTGTGCTGCCACTGACATATACAGCTTTATCATCCACAGGAGTGACCTTTATGCTTTTAAAAGGAATATATCCCAGAATTTTACAGGGAAGGGTATAGCTTCCGTCTGCTGATACCTCTATAGCTTCTTCAAAGCTTACCAGTGGATGATCCAGCAACGCAGATACACTCACAGTTTCTCCCCTGGAAATCTGGAGTTCATCGGGAATCTGTCTGTCCAGGTACCTGTATCCCAGCCACGCCATAGTCATCAGATCCAAAGCCAGCCAGCACAGGATAAAAATTTTGTATTTTTTTCTTCTGTTCATCTCTATCCATCCTTTCTTTCGGATTTTGGGTACAAAAAATAAGAGAGAATGCCTTTTCTCAAAGGTTATCCTCTCTTAGTATATGGTTTCCTGATTTATTTCAATCTTGTATTTTTTTGTTTCTGTGCCAATTCTTTCATTTCTTTGGCATTTTCAAAAACTGCCGGTGTGATCTCCGCACCGCCAAGGAGACGAGCCAGTTCCCGGATGGAATCCTCTTCCTGAAGCACATGGATCTGTGTGATGGTCTCTGTTCCTCTTAAATGCTTTTCAATTTCAAAATGACTGTCTGCCATTGCGGCGATCTGGGGCAGATGGGTAATGCAGATTACCTGATGGTTTCTTCCGATCACCGCCATTTTCTCAGATACCTTCTGTGCTGTCCTGCCGCTGATTCCTGTATCGATCTCATCAAAGATCAATGTCTCAATCTGATCTCTGTCTGCCAGAATTGCCTTCAGTGCAAGCATAATTCTGGAAAGCTCACCGCCGGATACGATCTGTCCCAAAGGCTTCAGGCTCTCCCCGGGATTGGTGGAGATCAGATACTGGATATCATCCAGTCCGTTATCTGTATAATTCTTTTTTTCTGAAAATCAATGGCAAAATTTACATCCAGAAAATTAAGATCCTTCAATCCCTGTATAACCGTTTTTTCCAATTGTTCACTATATTCTTTGCGGATTTTGGATAATTCATTCGAATTCTTCAGTAAAACAGCTTCCAGCTTTTCCAGTCTGTTTTTCTGTTCCTGTAAATTTTCTTCATATTTGTGTAATTTTTCCAGTTTTTCCTTCTGTCGATCTCTGTAAACAAAAATATCCTTTATTTCACGTCCATACTTTGCTTTCAGGCCATTAATCAGATCCAAACGTCTTTCTGTCTCATAGAACTCACCTTCATCAAAGGTCAGCTCTTCCAAATATGCAGACAACTCCCTGTTAAAATCATTCAACAGACCATCCACAGAAGTAAGAGTTTCCTCCAGAGTATTCAATTCAGAATCATACTGTGTCACACGAGCAAGCTCACGCAAAGCTTCCCCCACAGTCTCACCGGCTCCCTCCTTCGCCTCGTAGCCTGTGAGATTATGTACAATCTGAAGAGAATCTACAATCTGCTTTCCATTATTCATTTTCCGGTATATATGCTCCAGTTCCTCGTCCTCTCCAGGTCTGAGGTTGGCTTTTTCAATCTCTTTGATTTCAAATTCAAGGAAAGCAAGCTCACGGTTTCTCTGCTCTTCATCCATATCCATGGATTTCAGCTCTGCCCTACATGCACTGTATTCGTGGAAAGCCTCCTGAACCTTTTCTTTTATCGGTAAAATTTTTTCTCTTCCATAAGCATCCAGAATAGAAAGCTGCTTATCCTGATATAACAGTGACTGGTGCTCGTGCTGTCCGTGAATATCCAAAAGACAGGCTGCTGCTGCCTTCATCTGACTTACTGTACTTGTCTCACCGTTAATTTTGTTGATACTTCTTCCCTCCATAATTTTTCTGGAAAGAAGAACCTGTCCATCCTCCGGATAAATATCAAGTGTTTTCAATGCCTGGGCCACTTTCTCATTCTCAATCTGAAAAAGCAGTTCCACCAGTGCATAGGGCGCATTTTCTCTTATCATGTTCTTTGATGTCTTGGCTCCCAGAATCAACTGCATGGAGCCCAGCAGAATGGATTTTCCGGCACCGGTCTCACCTGTAAGGATATTAAGGCCCGGACCAAATTCTACTTCTATTTCTTCTATCAGTGCAAGATTTTTTACGTGGAGATGAGATAACATTTCCTGCCTCCTGTTACTGTTCTCATAACTGTTATCGGTAAAAACCTGTCATTACATGTTCAGACGCACAAAGCTTCTCAGCTTCTCTGCCGCACCCAGAGCCATATCAGAATTCTTAGCTGCACACATGATGGTATCATCCCCGGCAATACAGCCAAGAATCTCCGGCCAATGCAGTGCATCCAGCGCTGCTGCTACTCCCATGGCCATTCCTGAAACGGTCTTAATCACAATAATATTCTGCCCTACATCAATGGAAAGCAGAGTGTCTTCCAATACCCTTGTATATTTTGCCCCCAGGCTTCCGGAATCATTATTAATAATAGCATATCTGGATTTTCCATCCTTTCCTGCCACCTTGGTAAGCTTCAATGCACGGATATCTCTGGACACCGTAGCCTGTGTAACCTTAAATCCGGCTTCATTCAATCTGGAAGCCAGCTCCTCCTGCGTATCTATCTCATATTGATGAATCAGTTCTATAATTTTTTCATGTCTTGCTACCTTCATGACCTTTCCTCCTTAACTGTCACGCATTTTTCTTCGAAGAACTTCCACAAAGCTTAAATGGTTCAGCTTCAGGATTCTGGTTTTCGCATCGGCCCGCCGTATAATGATACAATCCCCGGTAACCATAGGGATCGTGGTATCACCGTCAAAGGAAGCCAGTCCTTTTTCACAGTCATTATGCCGGCCCTTGCCGATTTCTACAGTGATCACATCTTCTGCCGGAAAAATAACACTCCTGGTATTCAGTGTATGAGGTGCAACCGGAGTCATAATGGTCATTTCCGCGCTTGGAGACACAATAGGACCTCCCGCCGAAAGGCTGTAGCCTGTAGAACCTGTAGGAGTGGAAATAATGATACCATCTGCATTATAGGAATTCAGATAGACATCATTCACATAGTTTTTAAAACGTACCACTCTCAGATGTCCATCTCTGCCGATCACAATATCATTCAGGGCAATATCCCTGCCTATGAGCTTTTGTCCCCGATAGACAGATCCCTCCAGCATCATTCTTTCTTCAATCTCATAATCTCCAGCCATCAGCTTATCCAGTGCACTGTACAGAGACTGTTGGTCAACCTCTGCCAGAAATCCCAGATGTCCCAGATTAATACCCAGAAGAGGAATGTCTTTGTGCACCATATCTCTGGCAGCCTGAAGCAGTGTTCCGTCTCCTCCCAGAACAATAATGCATTCTGTATCCTCCGGAATTTTAGAGGGATCCGTATAATGAAAGTTTCCCTCCTGTTTTCTGGATGCCTGCTGCACAGTACAGCTTTTATGAAATTTTTCCAGATATTCTACAATCCTGCCTGTAAACGCAAATTCCGGATCCTTGTCACTGTTTGTAATAATATAAAACCTGTCCATAATATTCGTTCCTGTTAATTCTTTTCTCCGGATTACTATTTATCCAGCTCCCCATGGGCAGCTGCAACAACTTCCTCCACCGATACCTGCAGACTGTCCGTGATCTCACTGCCCTCCGGATGCTTTTTCAAATGGAGCAGATACTCAATATTGCCCTCCGGTCCTTTAATAGGGGAGAACGAAAGATGACAAGGCTCCATGAAAATACTCATAGCATAGTCCCGTACCTTCTCGATCACTTCTCTGTGAACCGCCGGATCCCGCACAACTCCTTTTTTACCTACTTTCTCACGTCCTGCCTCAAACTGAGGTTTAATCAGGCACACGATTTCTCCCTCTTCTGTGAGAAGATTTCTCACAGGCAGAAGTACTTTGGTAAGAGAAATAAAAGAAACATCAATGGAAGAAAAATCTGCCGGACCTTCCAGATTTTCCGGAAGCACATAACGGATATTGGTTTTCTCCATGCAGACTACCCTTGGATCATTGCGAAGTTTCCAGTCCAGCTGTCCATATCCTACATCAATAGAATATACCTTCACAGCCCCGTTCTGGAGCATGCAGTCTGTAAATCCCCCTGTGGACGCTCCCACATCCATGCAGACCTTGCCTTCCAGAGTCACATCAAAATTCTTCATTGCTTTTTCCAGCTTCAGGCCGCCTCTGCTTACATAGGGAAGTGTATTTCCCCTTACTTCTATTTTTACGGTCTCAGGAAACATTGTTCCTGCCTTGTCTTCCTTCTGACCATCTACATATACATCTCCTGCCATGATATACGCTTTTGCCTTTTCCCTGGAAGGTGCAAGGGCACGATCCATCATGAGCATATCCAATCGCTTTTTCATTTTTTCTTCAAAACCTCACTGTTTTCTATGGACTCCCGGATATCTTCCACTCCCAGTCCGATCTTTGCACGCAGGCTTTCTACTTTACCCTGAGGTACAAAATGATCCCACACTGAAGCAGTAAGTACCCGGCTTTCCGGGTGGCATGCCTCCATATAGGCAGCTACATGCTCTCCATATCCACCGCTTTTTACATTCTCCTCAACAGTCACAAACAGTCTGTGGTCTCCTGCAAGACAGTCCAGAAGCTCCACATCCAGTGGCTTTACGAACCTTACATTCACTAATGTAGGATCATACCCGTCTTCTCTCAGCCCTTGACAGACCTTTTCGCAATCCGAAAGCATACTTCCCACTCCCAGCACTGCGATTTCTTTTCCCTTGGCAATGATCTCACTTTTTCCAGTTATCACAGGTGCCCTGTAATCTGTCAGTCCCTGATAAGCACAGCCTCTTGGATAGCGAATTGCCACAGGACCTTCACAGTCTACTGCATATTCCAGCATCTGTTCCAGTTCAGCTGCATTCTTTGGTGCCAGTACCTTCATATTGGGCATCATGGATAAATAAGACAGATCAAAGCATCCCTGATGAGTTTCTCCGTCAGCCCCTACCAGACCAGCACGGTCTATTGCAAAAATCACATGAAGATTTTGCATACAGACATCATGAAGCATCTGATCTACTGCTCTCTGTAAAAATGAAGAATAAATGGCAACAATAGGAATCATCCCTCCTAATGCCAGCCCTGCTGCAAAAGTTACGGCGTGCTCCTCTGCAATTCCTACGTCAAAAAATCTATCCGGAAATCTTTTTCCAAATTCTACCAGACCTGTACCATCAGGCATGGCAGCTGTGATCGCTGCCAGCTTTTTATTTTTTTCTCCCAGAGAAACTATCTTTTTCGCAAACACATCCGTGTATGTGGGACTCTTTTTCTTCTCCAGCACACGGCCTGTCTTGATGTCAAAAGGACCTGTGCCGTGAAAACGTGCCGGATGGTTACTGGCCGGTGCATAGCCTCTTCCTTTCTTTGTGAGGACATGAACCACCACCGGGCCCTCTACCCGTTTTGCCTCATTAAAAAGCTTCATCATCTGACGCATATTGTGACCATCTACCGGGCCCAGATAAGTAAGGCCCATATTCTCAAAAAGCATACCGGGAATAAAAAGCTGTTTAATACTGCTCTTTGTCTTTCTCATGGTATCAACCACGGCTTCCCCTACCCTGGGAATCTTTTTCAGAGTCTTCGTCACTCCAAGCTTCATCCCTGTATAGGCTTCTGCAGTTCTCAGAGCACTGAGGTAAGTAGACATTCCACCTACATTTCTGGAAATAGACATATTATTATCATTAATAATAATAATAAAATTGGTTTTTAAATCTGCCGCATTGTTTAATGCTTCATAGGCCATACCACCTGTAAGGGCACCGTCACCGATCACAGAAACCACGGTATATTTTTGTCCCAGGATATCCCTGGCACGCACGTACCCCAGACCTGCAGAAATAGAATTAGAACTGTGACCTGCATCAAAAGAATCGCAATCACTCTCATTTCTCTTGGGAAATCCGCTTAGGCCACCTTCCTGCCGGAGATTTGTAAATTGTTCTTTTCTTCCGGTAAGGATCTTATGTGTATAGGCCTGATGTCCCACATCCCAGATCAGCTTGTCTTCCGGAAAATTCAGTACATTATGCAGCGCAAGGGTCATCTCTACCACACCCAGGTTGGAAGCAAGATGTCCTCCTGTCTTACTTACGGACTGAATTAAAAAATCTCTGATTTCATCTGCCAGGAGCGGAAAATCTGCCAAAGGTATCCTGTGGATATCATTGGGTTTTTTGATTTTTTCCAGAATCATTTGTATCCTTCCTTTATTTTCTGCGATTTACCAGCTTTTCCACCAGTAAATACAGAAATTCATTATTCTTATTCAGGCTTTCCAGCAGCGCTACTGCCTCTGCCGAAAGTCCGGCAACCTGTGCTGCCGCCTTTTCTATTCCAAAAAGTGTTACATAAGTAACCTTATGGTTCTTCTCATCACTGTGAACCGGTTTTCCAAGTTCTTCATCTGTACTGGTCACATCCAGGATATCATCCTGGATCTGAAAGGCCAGTCCGATTCTTTTTGCCGCCTGCTCTATCACCGATACCTGCTCTGCATCAGCACCAGCCAGAATAGCGCCGGTCATCATGGAAGCCTCGATCAGTGCAGAGGTTTTATTCTCATAAATATAATCCAGCATATCTTTTTCCAGAGCTTTGCCGTCATTCTCCACATCTACACTCTGGCCGCCAAGCATGCCGTGGATCCCTGTCTTCGCAGTCATTACCTGCAATGCACCTATCACAGCATCCTTCTGCCGAAGAGTTTCTGCCATAGCAAATGCCTGCAGCATAGTTTCATAGGCATAATTCAAAAGTGCCACTCCACTTAAGATACCCATAGCTTCTCCATAAACCTTATGTGTGGTCAGCCTGCCTCTCCGGTAATCATCATTATCCAGAGCCGGAAGATCATCATGGATCAGAGAATGGGTATGGATCATCTCCATTCCTGCCATAAAAGGCTTTACCAGCTTCCCGCTGCCTCCAAACAGCCTGAAAGTTTCCTGCATCAGCATGGGACGAAGGCGCTTGCCTCCTGCCAGCATACTGTAATTCATAGCCTGAGCCATAGTTCTGGAGAAGCCCTCTTCTGCAGGAAGGTATTCCCTGATCACAGCTTCTATTTCTTCGGTTTTTTTAGTCAATTCTTCCTGAAAATTCACTGAATGTCCCATCCTCATTTATCTGCAGCATCTTTTTCTCCACAGTATCCAGCTTCTCACTGCAAAATTTCAAAAGCTCCATCCCCTGTCTGTAAAACCGGAAAGAATCCTCCAGTGAGGTTTCTCTGTCCTCCAGTTTTTCTGCCAGTCCGTCAAGCTCTGTAAAAGCCTCCTCCAGAGTCTTTTCTTCCGGTACCTGATCATTGCTCTTATCCTTGGACATGGATACGCTCCTCCTTTTTGATGCTGTTCACCTTTGCTTCTATCGTTCCATCTGTTACAGATATATAAATGGTATCCCCGTTTTTTACCTGTTTTACACTTGTCAGCGTCCTTTTTTCCCGGTCTGCCACATAAGAAAAGCCCTGATTCAGCTTACGCAAAGGAGATAGCCCTGTAAAACGCTCCACATACAGCGAAAGCCTGTGTCTGTTCTCCTTAAGCTTTCCTTCCATTGCATTCTGCAGACTGCTCTCTGTATCTGCCAGACGCTGCCTCTGCTCTCTCAGCCTGTACTCCGGACTCAGATAGCCAAACTTTGTACTAAAATTCGCCAGTCTGCTCCTGTAAAAATCCAGATGTGTACTCATAGCCCGGTACATTCTCTGTCTGTAAGCAGAAACCGATTCTACCACACTTCTGTAATCATTCACTGCCAGCTCTGCCGCAGCCGATGGCGTAGGAGCTCTCAGATCTGCCACAAAATCTGCAATTGTAAAATCTGTCTCATGTCCCACTGCAGAAATAATCGGGGTTCTGCATTCAAAAATTGCTCTTGCCACAATTTCCTCATTGAATGCCCAGAGATCTTCAATAGATCCTCCACCTCTGCCGACAATGATCACATCCACATTTAACCCATCCAGCATACGGATGCCCTTCACAATGCTCTCTGCCGCGCCTGCTCCCTGTACAAGTGCAGGGTACAGAATAATCTGAAGATAGGGATTTCTGCGGTATGAAATGTTTCTGATATCCTGCACAGCAGCACCCGTAGGAGCTGTCACTACACCCAGACGTCTGATAAACTTGGGAATGGGCTGTTTATACTCTCCGGCAAACATTCCCATTTCCTCAAGTTCCTGCTTTAATGCCAGGTATCTCTCATACAGAGCTCCTGCTCCCTCCAGAGTTATTTCCTTCGCATAAAGCTGATATCGTCCGTCCCTTTCATATACATCAACAGAACCACCAACGATCACCTTATCCCCATCCTTCATGGAAAAAGCCAGCCCTCTTCTGTGCCCTGCAAACATCACACAGCTCATTGTACCGGTTTCATCCTTCAGGGAAAAATAGATGTGCCCGCTTGTATGATATTTACAATTGGACACCTCTCCTTTTACATATATCTTCTGCAGAAAAAAATCCTGGGTAAACATGTTCTTTACATAACGGTTTACCTGGCCTACAGAATATGCATTTTTCATTCTGTTTTCTCTTCACTTTCGACTTTGGTATCTTCGACTTTAGTATCTTCGTCTTTGGCAATCTTGCCAAGGATACCGTTTACAAAGGAGCCTGATGTGTCACCGCCGAAATTCTTGGCAAGCTCCACAGCCTCATTGATAGCCACCCCTGTAGGTACATTTTTATCAAACTTCAGTTCATATACAGCCAGACGCAGGGCAGTAAGATCCACACGGCTCATCCTTTTTGTTTTCCAGCCCTTACTTGTCTCATTTAAAAGTGCATCAATTTCATCCAGATGCTCCAGTACATGCTTATATTTCTCCCGCATATACTCCTGATCTTTTTCAGCCAGTTCCTCCAGGCTGTCAAAATAGAGGGAGAGCTGCTCATTCATCTCTTCCTCTGAATTAAATTCTGTCATGAACAGAAGCTTAAATATATGTTCTCTCTGCTCTCTTCTTCGCATAATTCCTCCTAAACAGACATGCCGCCTGACGGCGACAGTACCATGTATGTAACAGAAAAAAGGAAAGGGTTACTTTCCTTTTTCATTCTCCATATCTACACTGGCAATGTGAATATTTACATCTGCAACTTCCAGCCCTGTCATATTCTCAATGGAAGATTTAACCTTCTCCTGAACCTTTTTACTGGTCTCCAGGATATTCTTTCCATATTCAATATTCAGGTTCAGATCTACTGTCACAACGCCCTCTAATACGGTAACCTTTACACCCTTGGAAAGATTCTTCATTCCAAGCTTGCTTACCAGTTCATTGGTAATATTCCCTGCCATGGAAGCAACTCCTTCCACCTCTGTAGCAGCAAGTCCTGCTATAATAGCAACCACTTCATCTGCAATCTGAACCTCACCAATGCCGCCTAAATCCTGTATTTTATATGTTGTTCTTTTTTCTGCCATTGGAAACCCTCCTACGGAATTCATTGATGCCCCCAAAACATAAAAATTCGGAGACAATAAACCAATATTTTTATATATTATATCAAATTGAAAAACGATTGAAAAGGGTTATTTGCTGAATTCTGTTAATATTAAGCCCGGGTTTCTGTCTTCTGTCATTCCCACACTCCATGCATTGACAAAAAGGAGGAGTGGATTTCCCTTAAGATCCGTTACTTTCTTCATATCAGAGGTTCCTGTGATCTTCTCCACATTGATTTCTTCTTTATTTGCAATCCAACGGATATGTTCATACGGAAGGTTTTCCAGACGGATGTCCACATTGTATTCGTTTTCCAGACGGTATTTCAACACATCAAACTGCAGTACACCTACCACACCAACAATGATTTCTTCCATACCTGTATTAAATTCCTGGAAAATCTGGATCGCACCCTCCTGGGCAATCTGGTTGATTCCCTTTACAAACTGCTTTCTCTTCATGGTATCGATCTGACGTACCCTGGCAAAATGCTCCGGTGCAAAGGTAGGAATTCCCTCAAAAGCAAACTTTCTGCCTGGTGCACAGATAGTATCACCAATAGAAAAAATACCTGGATCAAATACACCGATAATGTCCCCTGCATAAGCCTCATCTACCACATGGCGGGATTCTGCCATCATCTGCTGAGGCTGGAGAAGACGCATTTTCTTCTCTCCCTGTACATGATATACCTCCTGGGAAGCATCAAACTTACCGGAGCAGATTCGCATAAATGCAATTCTGTCCCTGTGGGCCTTGTTCATATTTGCCTGAATTTTGAACACAAAGGCAGAAAAATCATCATCCATAGGATCAATCAGACCCTCATCTGATGTTCTTGCCAAAGGAGAAGTGGTCATCTGAAGGAAATGCTCCAGAAATGTTTCCACACCAAAGTTAGTCAGGGCAGATCCAAAAAATACAGGGGTAAGCTTACCTTTACTCACAAGCTCCTGGTCAAAATCAGCACTTGCACCATCCAGAAGCTCAATCTCATCCAGAAGCTGTGCTTTCTGCTCCGGGTCCATCACCTCATCTGAACGGCTGTCATTTAACGGGATTGCCTGGATCACACCTTCCTTGGTTCCCTTCTGGGTATCAGAGAAAGTAAGGATTTCCTTTGTATTGCGGTCATATACACCCCTGAATTTCTTACCGGAACCGATAGGCCAGTTAACAGGACAGGTTGCAATTCCCAGTTCCTTCTCTATTTCGTCCAGAAGATCAAAGGTATCATTTGCATCCCTGTCCATTTTATTGATAAAAGTAAAAATCGGAATATGACGCATCACGCATACCTTAAACAGCTTACGTGTCTGAGCCTCCACACCCTTGGAGCCGTCAATAACCATGACAGCAGAATCCGCAGCCATCAAAGTACGATAGGTATCCTCAGAGAAATCCTGATGTCCCGGAGTATCCAGAATATTAATACAATATCCATCATAATGGAACTGGAGAACAGAAGAGGTAACGGAAATACCTCTCTCCTTCTCGATCTCCATCCAGTCTGATACTGCATGGCGGGCAGTTGCCTTGCCCTTTACACTTCCGGCAAGATTGATTGCTCCGCCATACAGCAGAAATTTTTCAGTCAATGTAGTTTTACCTGCATCCGGGTGGGAAATAATGGCAAATGTTCTTCTCTTTTCTATTTCGTTGGTATATTTAGACACGTTCGGCCTCCTGAACTCTCTTTCTTCTTAATTATCATTATTTTTTTACAGCATTCCTATTCTAGTATATGCTATAGCGGCCTGTCAAGAGCCAATGTACAACATCATTTTCTAGTATCATTTTCTAGTCATATATGTCTGTAGAATCAACCACCGAATCTTCATAAGGTGAAGCAGCTGTCTCTTCTGTCTGCTGATCGGTTTCTTCTGTCTGTTCTGCCTCATCTTCTTCTACTTCTTCATCCCCTGCATCCTCTTCACTCTGATTCAGAGGTGTGATCACTATATTTTCCGGTGCGATTCCGGTTTTACGTTTTACAATATCTTCAATCTGTGCTCTCTGTGCCTGAGAAAGTTCTTCTTCCGGCACTACCACATCTGCAGTTTCTCCTGTCAGATTGACGATCACATCTTCAAATCCCTTTGCTTCCAGGAGAAGTTCTGCTGCCGCTTCCTTTTCGGTAATATCTGTCATGGACACCATAGTCTGAATGGCCTCCTGTTTTTTCTCATCATCAATATCCTTATTATTGATGATATCCTGCAGATCTGCCTTATTCTGGGAACGGGTCTGTTCTCTGCTTATCCTTGCCTGTGCTGCAAAACTGTCAGCTCCCGTAAGAACTGCTTCTCCCGGGGTACTGGTGTTCTCCGAATCTGTCAGATCATACCCTGCATCCTCCAGGATACTGCTGCTGTCCGTACTGGCCTCCTTATCCTTGACCCCAAGATCCACATCTGCGAAATTCAGATATCCGGCCACTGCGATCAGGATTGCAAGGGAGGTGATGATTACCTGATTTTTTTTGATGACTTTTTTCACATTATTCTCCTCATTTCATTTTTACTATTTTTATTTTATGGGCTTCTACCTGAAATAATGCCATTACTGCCTGCTGAATCTTATGTACTGTTACCGGATTTTCTCCTCCCTGGGCAGAAATAAGAACTCCTGTAACCTGTATCCTTGCAGACTCCATAAAGCTTTCCCCACTGTTTTTCTCATCTGTCATCAACATCACCTGCACCTTTCCCACCCCTTCCATGTTCTCAAGAATACTCTCCAGTTTTTTCTCCAGCTGATTTTTTTCTTCACTGTCTGAATCTTTTGCGAGAGAAATGGCAGACTTTTGTTGTCCTTCAGCCACAGGCAGGGCTGCCACTGCCAGCAGTAACCCCAGCAGAAGCAGAATGATCCACTGCCCGGGAGTCATATTCTTCAGTCTGGATACTATATTCCCCTTCCCTGAATCCCCATTTTTCCCTGAGATCATCTGCAATCCTTCCTTTCTGTTCCCCGGTGGTCTCTTTGTCCACTGTGATCATTGCCTTGAATTTCTCTCCTTCTATATTTACTTCCACATCCTGTACTTCTATGCCACAGTTTTTTAAAGATTCCGTGATTTTTTTCTGAAGCTCTGCAGCATATCCTTTTCGGAGATATATCATCTGAAGATTTTCCACTTCCCTTTCTTCTCTTTTTTTATTTTCCTGATTGAAATTCATCTGAAAACTCTCTATCATCTTTCCGCTTTTCCCCAAAAGCATAAACACCGGTGCACTCATCATAACAATCAGTAAAAGTCCCATAAAATGACGCACATATCTGTCATATTTCTTATCCGGCATGAGGTGAAGAACTACGGTCAGCAAAATATAAAAAACTGCCAGATTTTTCACCCACTGATAAACAATTTCTTTCATAATTCCCCCAATCCAACTGTTTTCATTTTTCTCACAGCAATTCTGTTCAGCCTCCTGCCAACAGGATCAGAAACGCAAGCATGCACAGCAATTCCGCTGTAAACAAAATCTTCAGAAGGATAGCACAGCCTTCCCCCATGGAACTTAATGCCCCGACGATCCTTTTATCTGAAACCGGCTGAGCCAGAGCTGCCAGAAATCGATAAGACAAGGAAAGAAATCCATAATGCAAAATCGGTCCCAGCCCTGCAGCCGCAAGTAGTACCAGACTCACTCCTCCCAGACTATTCCTTACCAGTACTGCACTAGTAAGCACCAATTCTGTAATCGTATTCACAGCATTTCCGATTCCCGGTATTGCTGCAGCCGTCTTTCCGATCACAGAACGTTTCAGCGAATCCATCACAGGAGCTACCAGATTTCTTATAACCTGCAGTCCTACAGCTGTACCTGACAGAGTTTTCAATCCCCAGTTTATCATTATCTCCAAAAGCTCCGCCATTTTTCCCAGCATTTCTTCTCTGGACAGATGGTTCACCAGCTTCAATAGAACACATATCTTTGCTCCCGGTAAAAGTATATAGACCAGGAACCACTGAATTGTCCAGATAAGTAACATCGCAACCTCATAAAAAACAGTTGCTGTGGAAGCTCCCGCAGAAGCAGCTGTGGCAATAAAATATGCAGGGGCCAGAACCCTCATAAGTTCTGTCAGAGAAACAAGATATTCTGTCAGAGAGTTTCCAAGATTTGCAAAATTCTCCATAAGAGTCATAAACAACACCAGATACACAATATAAAAACTTACATTTCCTGCATATCCATTTTCAAATACATCTGCAAAGTTCGACAGCACTGCAGCCAGAAGTATCAAAAGTAAAATGCGAAAAAGCATTCCTTTCTCCTGGTTTATTCCTGAAAAAAAGAAGCTGCGCACCATATCCTGCACTGCTTCTTTTGAAATAGGTTCTTCCCCCTTCATCATATTCATCACTGCATCTTTTATCGAAAAGCTTTTCTCATCCAGAATTCCATCTACCAGCTTCTGGACTTCCTCTAATTCTATCTGTCCCAAAAGTTCTTCCTGAACCACCGATATTTCTGCATCTTCGGTCTCTGTCTGTGCTCCTGCAGCCTGCACCTGACAGAGGCAAATCCAAAGCAGCAGGGCAGTTCCCAGTATCCTGACTATCCTCCGGAAACACCTCATACCATAAACTCCGAAATAGTATCCAGAATTGCCAATAGGACCGGCATACTGAGTACCATCACTGACAGCTTACAGAAAAGCTCAATCTGTGCCCCTATCGCCTGATATCCTGCATCCTTACAGATAGATGCACAAAATTGTCCGATATAGGTTACACCAATGATTTTCAGCAAAATGGCTATATAACTTCCATCAATGGAGACACTCTTTCTTAGTCTGTCCAAAGTTTCAAACAAATAAGCCACCTTACCTGCTGCCAGTCCCAGGATCGTCAGACCTATGGTCATAGTGACAAGGGAAGCATATTCCGGCCTGGTGCCTTTTAACAGAAATCCCAACATCACACCACAGATTCCCAGGGCTGAAATTTTAATTATATCCATATTCTCCTCAATCCTGCCTTTCTGAATGCAGAGATGGCCTGTTTCACAGCACAAATAACTGCTGGATATCTTCAAACAGTTTATATATGTAGGGAATGATCCAGAACAGAACCATTAAAAGTCCCGCCAGGCTTACCAGAAATGCCTGTTCTTCCCTTCCACTGTGTTTAAGAATCTGGCAGAGAACAGAGACCAGAATTCCCACAGCAGCTATTTTAAAAATAATACTGACCTCCAATATCTTTCTCTTCCTTTCCTGTTATTTTTATGCTACCAGTACTGCCAGCAAAATACCCAGCAGGATTCCCAGACTCTGATACATTTTTTTCTTTTCTTTCAGATCTTTATTCAGTTCCTGTATTTCATTTTCCACATCCTCCTCCAGAAGCTGAAGCTGGCGAAGCTGCATATCCATTCCCAAATATCCCAGTCTCTCCCCCAGGGAAAAGATTTTTTCTTTTTCTTCTCTGGTAAAATTCTGATCATCCAGACTTTCCCGGGCACAGCTGCGAAAAATCTCCCCAAAAGGTTTTCCTTTTTTCTTTTTTATCTCCTCTGCTGTATTCAAAAAAAATTCTCTGTACTTTCCCTCCAATTTGCCGGCTGCTCCGGTAAAGGCATCGTACAGAGACGTATTTCCATAACGTATTTCTCCTTTAAGCAGGATAATCATTCTCATAAGCATTTCCAGGTGTTTTTTTCTGTTTCCCAGTTCCCTGCTTTTGTTAAACCCCAGACCTGCACCTGAGAGCAGGATCATACAGATTCCTATTGTTTTAAGCATATCCTTCCATTTTCATCCAGAACTCCCTCCAGATATCCTGCCTGATCATTTTTGCCCAGAATAATATATCTCTCAAAAATCTTTTCGCTCATAAGTCTGTAAAAAAATGGCTGGTCCAAAATATCCTCAAGGCTTTCTCCATGAGCAGTGGCAATGAGCTTGCAGCCACAGTGGATCACTGTTTCCACAGCTTTGAAATCCTCCTCACACCCCAGCTCGTCCACAGCCACCACATCCGGAGACATGGATCGTACCAGCATCTGCATTCCTTCAGATTTCGGACAGCAGTCCAGCACATCTGTGCGCATTCCCAGATCATTCTGAGGAATTCCCTGGTAGCATCCTGCCAGTTCGCTTCTCTCATCTACTACACCTACAGTCAGGCCCTGAGTATCCGCCCATCCGTTACTGAGCTGACGGATAATATCACGCAAGAGAGTTGTCTTACCACAGCGGGGTGGTGAAATGATCAGTGTATTTGCTACCCAGTTCTGTGTACGGATATAGGACATGATACTGTCCGCACATCCCTGCACTTCATGAGCCAGCCGGACATTAATACAGGAAATATATTTCATCCCCATAATCCTGCCCCTGTCCAGAATCACCTTTCCTGTCACTCCTACTCTGTGTCCTCCCTGTACACTGATATACCCCTGTCGGATTTCATCTTCATAAGCATATAACGAGTAGCCTGTCACATATTCCAGAGTTTCTTTCAAATCCTCACGGGTAACCAGATACTGTTCCTGCCCCGGTCTTTTGAGAAAGCATTCTCCGCCATCATAAGTCAGAAACAAAGGTCTCCCCACCCGAAGGCGTATTTCATATAATTTATCATAATTCAATTTCGCATCCATTAAAAGCTGCCGGATATTCCCGGCAAACAGGTTTTCAATCTGTTCTGCTTCTATATATCTCACCTCTTTACACTTAATATATGTGGACAATCCGATTTTATTCCCTGAAACTTTTCTCCCCGGATTTTTTCAGTCCAGATTTCCCACTTCATTTCTGCTTTCGAAAGCCTCCATTTTGGGCAGACTCAACTTCAGCACTCTGTCTACCACATTACCAGTATATCCCCGATAAGCATAAGCACCCGATTCAAACAGTACATAAAGGTCATCTCCCTCTACTACGATCTGCTCGATCATTTCCGGAAACCGAAAACTTCTTGCCGAATTTTCGTTGACATACAATCTCTTATCCGACTGTTCATAAAAAACCACTCTGGATGGCAAAATTCCAAAAGAATGGGACAGCAAAAGCTTATCATTATAAAATGCCATTCCCTGAGCCTGCTCAGAAATTGTTGAATAATCCAGAGGAACAGCCATCTCGAAATTCATTCCCAACGTTTTGTCAAAGGTATTGATCAGGTTTCCCTCTCCGTCCACGCTATACCTGGCAATATTACTCTCTGTATACTTATTAAAGCAGCCCACATAAAGACACCCCTTGTAAAAAGTCATAAAAGAATCTCTCATAATTCCATAAAGGCTGCAGGTCTGATTTGTCTGTATCGGCATATTGTTTTCTGTATAATTATAATTTTGCAGTACATCCATTTTAATACTCACCGCCTGAGCAATCCCATTTACGTTGGAGGAATACCACAACATATTATGCGCTTCATCATAGGCCAGGCCTCCCACATGGGGCCGTCCCGGAAGAACAACCTCCTTGATAAACCGGTGGGTTTCTTTATTTATCACATAAATAACCGAATTGTGCTTTCCTGTATGACAATAGGCACTGATCAGCACATATTCCGGGGTGATTGCCAGCCCCTGGGGAGTCATGGAAGTACACACAGCCTTTTTGCTTCCCTGGGCACTCAGAAAGGTTCTGGTATATTTCAGTCCCGGAATAATATAGGTTCCATATTCTTTTTCATTTTTTCTGTCTTCAAAAGCAAATGCGATCAGATCCTCCTTCTGGGAAAGCATCTGGATCTGTCCTCTGAGAGAATAAACCGCTGCATCCTGATTGGTGACCGGATATTTAGCCGGCGGTTCTGTTCTGCCTCTGTAGACAAATGCATACCCCCAGAAAGCCAGCCCAAATACCATTGCTACTATAATCACTTTTACAGTCAGCCTTCGGATTTCTTTTTTCGTCTGTTTATCCATTTTTTAATCAAGCATAATATCTGCATATTTCCAGGTTATTTCCATGGGATCAGCAGACCACAAGGCACAGCTGTACCCTTTTTCCCTTTCCGGCAGGTTTAAAAACCTGCAGATACCTTCTTTTGCAGAAATTTTTCGCAGATCCCTGGAAAGCCCCTCTCCTGTCCACTTAATAAAAGCCTCACGCATTACCCACTGCCTGAAAAATTCCTGTTCCAGATCTGGTCTCTTTCGTATTTCTTCTCTCTCTTCCTCTGTAACCATCCTTCTGAGCATTCTGTCATAGTCTACCTTTCGGTGAATCTGTATATCGATTCCCACCTCCTGGTCTGCCAGAACGCATACCACATAAGCACCTGAGTGGCTGATATTATAATGTACACCCGGTCGGTAAGAAAGAAAGGGCTTTCCATGCTCTCCCACACCCCTGGGTTCCTCACTCAGCTTTATATTTCGCTCCTGTTTCAAGGCTATCTCCAGAAGCTTATCTCCGATCATGTGCTCCAGATGGGTATTCTGATATTCTCCCCTTATTCTGGTATAATAAATAATCCCTTTATTCATAAGCCTGTCTCCTCAAGAAAACGGGATGGCTCCCGCTCCTTTTCATATTGGCGGTTCACATAGGCAAGAACCAGTTTTCTTCTGGCTCTGGTCATCCCTACATAAAACAGTCTTCTCTCTTCCTCTACAGATTCTGCAAGAACAGCCTTTCTGTATGGAATGCTTCCTTCGTTTACATTCAGAATATAAACAATATCATATTCCAGCCCCTTCACTGCATGAAGAGTCGATACTGTTACTCCCTCCTTACGGTCTCTCTGCCTTTTTGCCTGTTCATTCAGCTTCTCCGTATAATCCTCTATATAATCTTCCCACTGCTTCAGGTTTTTCATACCTCTGGTACTCTCATGGATCCGATCCAGGATTTCCAAAAGCTCCTCCGGCTTCAATCTTCGAAACTGAGCATATTCCCACAGATACTCCTCATATCCCATCCCCTTGCGGATAAAATTAACAGCAGCAAAAGGAGAAAGGGTACCAAGAATCCGCAGGTGCGTTTCCAGTGTAGTGATCCGGTCACACATCCAATCCTTATCTTTATAATATTCTCTGAGATCATGAAAACTAATCTGGGAATTCTTTAACGCATCCCTGGAAATATAGCGGTTTGGGCGATTCATCAGCTCCAAAAAATTTTTTCTGCTTCTGTCCCCTGCTGCCATATGCAGATATGCCAACAGATTCCGGCAGATCCAATGTCTGTACAGATTCGGAAGCTGTTCCTTCATCGTAAAAGGAATCTGATACTCCATAAGAGCTGTGATCAGACTCTCTGCCTCCTGATTGGTGCGAAGAAGAATCGCCGTATTTTCCAGTTTTTCTCCTTTTTCCAGTCTTTTTTTCAGAGCTGCTGCAACACAGACAGCCTCTTCCCTGGGATTGTCAAAAACCTTACAGGTAACAGGCATCCCAACATCATTGGGTGTAGTAAGTTTCTTACGAAAACGTTTTTTATTACAGTTGATCACATTCATAGCTGTTTTCAGAATATTACCTGAGCATCTGTAGTTCACATCCAGAAGGACTGTTTCTGCCCCCGGATAATCTCTGGTAAAATTCAGCATGATCTCCGGTCTGGCTCCACGAAAATGATAGATGGACTGATCGTCATCCCCTACAATAAACAGATTATTTGCAGGTGCAGCCAGCATTTGCAGTATTTTATACTGAAGACTGTTAATATCTTGAAACTCATCCACCAGAATGTAAACAAACTTTTTCTGCCAGGCTTTCAAAATATCCGGTCTCTGGGAAAAAAGTTCATAACAACAAAGGATCATATCGTCAAAATCCAGCTTCCGTCGGGTGCGAAGAGCATTCTTATATCCATTATAAATTTCCCGGAAAACCTCATCTGAGCAACAGGATGCATAATAATGCTCAAGGGAAATGCAATTTCCCTTGACTACACTGATTTCTTTTGCTATCTCCTCGAGAAAGTCTCCCTCCTGCTCCATTTCCTGTCCGAATTTCTCCGTCATTTCCCGAAGAATACTATATTTCTCTTCTTCTGACAGGATGTTAGATGCATTCAGATTATATGCAGCCTTTAAAATGCCATAAAAAATTCCGTGAAAGGTTCCGAAGGTCACTTCACTCCGATCCCTGTTCACGAATTTCAGGAAACGTTCTTTCATCTCAACTGCCGCTGCCCTGGAAAAAGTTACAACCAAAATAGAGGAAGCGGATATCTTCCCCTCATTGATCATATATGCAGTTCTCTCCACGATCACTGAAGTTTTTCCCGAGCCGGGACCTGCCAGGACCATCATTGGCCCTGACAGATGAGCGATCGCCCGGATTTGAGATGGATTTCTTTTCATATTTATTTGCTTAATTTCTCAATAGCTGCCTTTACTCGTCTGATTGTCTCATCTTTTCCGATGATTTCCATGATCTCTGTAGCTCCTGCAGGTGTCATCTGCTTGCCGGAAACAGCAGTACGCAGAGGCCACATTACATATCCGTTCTTATAACCATGCTCTTTTACAAATGCACTTAATGACTCAAATAACGGATCATTTGTATAATCTTCCTGCTCTTCCAGAACCGGAAGTACTTCTTTTAATACTGCGAGAGAGGTCTCTTCGTTTGTTTTCATTTTCTTATGGCAATACATGGCAGAATCATATTCCGGTACTTCCTCAAAGAAGTCGATCAGGGCCGGGATGTCAGGGAATGTTTCAATTCTGGTCTGTACCATTCCTGCAATCTTCTTGAAATTGTAGTCTTTCTTCAGAACTTCTTTCATATACGGAAGTGCTCTCTCATAGAATTCATCCGCATCCATTTTCTTGATATATTCACCATTCATCCAACGAAGTTTTGCAATATCAAATACTGCCGGAGATTTGTTGATATGATGATAATCAAATGCCTGTACCAGTTCATCCAGTGTAAAAATCTCTCTGTTGTCAGCAGGGCTCCATCCAAGAAGTGCCACATAGTTAATAATTGCTTCTGAAACAAATCCCTGATCAAGCAGGTCTTCATAGGAAGAATGGCCACAGCGCTTGGAAAGCTTCTGGTGTGTCTCATCTGTGATCAGCGGACAATGTACATAAACCGGAATATCCCATCCGAAAGCTTCGTAGATACGGTTGTATTTCGGAGCTGAAGAAAGATACTCGTTACCTCTTACTACGTGTGTGATCTCCATTAAATGGTCATCAATTACATTTGCAAAGTTGTAAGTTGGGTATCCGTCAGATTTGATCAGGATCAGATCTTCCAGTTCCTCGTTGTTTACTGTAATATCTCCGTAAATCACATCATGGAATGTTGTAGTTCCCTCTGTCGGCATGTTAAAACGGATTACGTGTGGTTCTCCTGCATCAAGACGACGCTGTACTTCTTCTTTGGAAAGTTTCAGACAACGTTTGTCATAGATAGAAATCTCTTTACCTGCCACAACACGTTTCATACCTTCCAGTTCTTCCTTCTTGCAGAAGCAGTAGTATGCATCTCCCTGCTCTACTAACTGCTGTGCATACTTCAGGTAGATTCCCTGCGCCTGACGCTCACTCTGTACATACGGTCCAAAGCCTTTGTCCTTGTCCGGTCCTTCATCATGGAGAAGTCCTGTTTTTGCAAGGGTACGGTAGATGATATCTACAGCGCCTTCTACGTAACGTTCCTGGTCTGTATCTTCAATACGGAGGATGAAATCTCCGCCTTCATGTTTAGTAATAAGGTATGCATATAATGCTGTTCTTAAATTTCCAACATGCATTCTGCCTGTAGGGCTTGGTGCAAATCTTGTTCTGATCTTGGTCATAACTTTTTTCACTCCTGAATTTTTCATATATTCAAAATCTGTAAAAAAAGACCCTGCTTAAAAGCAGCGCCTTTCTACTTTCGGGTTTATTATACGTCAGAGGCTTTCTTATTTCAAGTCGGGATGAGGAAATTTTAAAAAAGTTTGTTGTAGAAAGGGACGCATGGGAAGCAATTATGTCCGGGACTCAGTTTCGGAACCATTGTATTTCTAGGCATTTGGAAAGCCGCTAAAACCATGAGCCGCTCTCTCAAACTCGCTACGTCTCCGACTTCGCTCAGACAGTGAAACGATCGGCTCATAACGCGTCTTCCCAAATGCCAAGAACTACAATGAACCCTCAAATTCGCCCCGGACATAATTGCTTCCCATGCTGGTCATTGGCTGTGTAAGATATTTACTGTAGAATATAACTATAGAAGCCCTCTAAAATAATGCAGCTTAATCCAACCCATCTGGATATAAAATCCTGTGTCAGATATCCCTGACGTGCGTCAGCACGCCTGCAGATATCTTCCTTGTTTTTCGCACTCTTCTGAACTGTCTCAAATGCATTAATCAAGAGGCTTGCTATAGATATAAATCCTGAAGAAACGCATGACAACATGCAGCAAAACAGCGCAGAAAAATATTTTATTGGGAGTGCATTTGCAGGGGTCTTAGATATTCTTAGTTCTCAGAAATCTGCGTTATGAGCCGGCTGCATCACTGTCTGAGCGAAGTCGGAGACGTAGCGAGTTTGACAAGCCGGCTCATGGTTTTAGCAGATTTCTGAGGACTTAGAATATCTTAGCCCCCGAAACCGCACTCCCAATAAAATATTTTTCTGCGCGTCCCTCTTGCCATTCACACGCTACATCTTACGAAACCTCTCATACCGTTCCTGTGCAATCTGTTCCCCACTTTTACCAGCCTGTTTCACTAGAAACTGTTTCATCCGAATTTTCATATACTCTGCGATTTCCGGCAGATTCTCTTCACTTGCCGGATATTCCTCCGGTATGATCCGTTCAATGATCCCAAGCTCTTTCAAATGCGCCGCTGTTACTTTCATAACCTCCGCAGCTTCCGGTGCCTTCCTGCTGTCTTTCCAGAGAATAGAAGCAAATCCTTCCGGCGAGAGAATGGTGTAGGTTGCATTTTCCATCATCCAGACTTCATTGCCAACTGCAAGTGCAAGTGCACCGCCACTGCCGCCTTCACCAATTACAACAGAAAGAACCGGCACCTTCAGATCTGACATTTCCAGGAGATTCCTTGCAATGGCTTCGCCCTGTCCCCGTTCTTCTGCTTCCAGTCCGCAAAATGCTCCCGGAGTGTCTACAAATGTGATGACTGCGCGCCCAAATTTCTCTGCCTGTTTCATCAGGCGAAGAGCCTTTTTGTACCCTTCCGGTGACGGCATTCCAAAGTTGCATCTGATGTTTTCTTTTGTAGTATGCCCTTTACGGATTCCGATTACTGTAACAGGCTGTCCATCCAGTGTGGCAACACCACCGATGATGGCATTGTCGTCTCTGACACCTCTTTCACCATGAAATTCCATGAAATCATCAAAAATGGCATCAATATATTCCGCTGCTGACGGACGGTCGCTGCTTCTGGCGATCTGGACTCTGTCCCAGGCTGTAAGATTTTTTTGTTTCTTCTGCTTTTTCTTTTTGCCAAAAGTATCAAATGCCCTTGCTGCTGTTTCCTGAGGAAATTCTCCATAACATTCTCTGGTATTGTGCAGTTTCAGAATCAGCGAAAGAACATCACGCATGGAGCCTCGTTCGACAATTCCATCGAGAAATCCATGTTCCAGAAGAAACTCCGGTCTCTGGAAACCCTCCGGCAGTTTCTGACCTATAGTCTGTTCAATGACTCTCGGGCCGGCAAATCCGATCAGGGAACCTGGTTCTGCAAGGATAATGTCTCCAAGCATGGCGAAGCTTGCAGTGACGCCACCGGTTGTCGGGTCTGTAAGCACAGATGTGTAGAGAAGTCCTGCCTCGGAATGGCGCTTGATAGCAGCGGAGGTTTTTGCCATCTGCATCAGTGATACAATCCCCTCCTGCATTCTGGCACCGCCGGAGCAGCAGAACAGGATAACCGGAAGACTCTGTCGTGTAGCTTCTTCGAATGAACGGGCAATTTTTTCTCCTACTACATAACCCATGGATGCCATCAGAAATCTGGCATCCATTACTCCGAGTACGGTGCGTATGCCGCCGATTGTAGCTTCTCCAATAAGAATGGCCTCATCCATTTTGGTTTTCTCTTTCAGATTCTCAATTTTCTGTGGATAGTCCGGATAATCCAGAGGATTGCTGTTATCAATTCCTGTGAACCACTCTTTAAAACTTCCTTTATCTGCGATCATTTTGATGCGGCGTTTTGCGCTGATTCTGAAATATCCTCCGCATTTCGGGCACACATAGGCGTTGGATATTACGTCTTCTCTGTAAACCATTTCTCCGCACTTTGGACATTTGATCCATAAACCCTCAGGTACGGAAACAGATGCGGACTGTTTATTCCGCTCTTCTGAAACTGTTTTCTTAAAAAATCTCTTCAAGTCTGCCATTAAAATCCTGCTCCTTTATGTAACCCAATTTGCTGTTGCTTTCACACAACAAAATAACGTTAATAACTATTAATCAAACTAATTCTATCAAAAATAATTTTATCGGTTCGCTCATTAATTACCTTTTGATAAATATGTAATTTCTACTGAACTATAAAATATATCTGCACCAGATTTTCTTTTACAGATCCGGATAATGCTGTGGAATGAAATCAGTTGTAATGTTTCCCTCCTGAAAATCCGGTTGATTGAGAAGCTCATATAAGAAATCTACGTTGGTCTTTACTCCTTCAATCGCAACTTCTCCAAGTGCACTGATCATTTTCCGGATAGCACTGCGGCGGTCCTTGTCATAGACGATAATCTTAGCGATCATGGAATCATAGTATGGCGGGATTGCATAGTCATTGTAAACTGCTGTATCCACACGGATTCCGTTTCCGCCTGGAAGGTGCAGATCTGTGATCCTGCCAGGACATGGCATGAAATGTCTCTCAGGGTCTTCTGCATTGATCCTGCATTCCATGGCGTGACCGCGGATTTCTATATCTTTCTGCTGAACGCTTAAGGGTTCTCCTGCCGCAATACGGATCTGCTCTTTGATCAGGTCTACGCCAGACACAAATTCTGTCACAGGATGCTCTACCTGGATCCTGGTATTCATTTCCATAAAATAGAATTCTCCTGACTGATCCAGAAGGAACTCTATGGTTCCTGCACTTTCATAGCCTGCTGCCTTTGCTGCACGGACTGCGGTTTCTCCCATTCTCTTTCGTAGTTTGTCTGCAATTGCAATACAGGGAGATTCTTCGATCATTTTCTGGTGGCGTCTCTGAACAGAGCAGTCACGCTCTCCCAGATGAATCACATTTCCGTATTTATCTGCGAGAATCTGTACCTCTACATGTCTTGGATTTTCCACAAATCGTTCCAGATACATGGTATTATCAGAAAAAGAATGGACAGATTCCTGTTGTGCTGTTTCAAATAATTTGGCAAATTCCTGCTCATTACGTGCTACGCGCATTCCTTTTCCACCACCACCTGCCGAAGCCTTGATCATAACCGGAAAGCCGATTTCTTTTACCGCTTCCTGTGCTTCTGCCACTGTGTAAACCGGCTCTTTTGTGCCTGGTACCACCGGGACTTTAGCTCTGCGCATAGTATTTTTTGCCTCTGATTTATTTCCCATTCTGGAAATAACCTCTGCAGAAGGACCGATGAATGCTACGTTGCATTTCTCACACATTTCCACGAATCGGCTGTTCTCTGAAAGAAATCCGAAGCCCGGATGGATAGCTTCTGCATTTGTGGCAATAGTTGCGCTTAAGATTCGCTCCATATTCAGATAGCTGTCTGTAGACTGTGCTTTGCCAATGCAGACTGCTTCATCTGCAAGCTGAGTATGCAGGGCATCTCTGTCTGGTTCTGAATATACAGCAACTGTGCGGATTCCCATTTCACGGCATGCACGGATAATGCGCACTGCAATCTCTCCACGGTTGGCAATCAAAATTTTTCCAAACATTTGTTATGCTCCTACTGCAAAGGTCAGTTCTGCGATCACTGCTACTTTGCCGTCCTGATTTGTAGCTTTTGCTCTTCCAACTCCCATTGGGCCTTTTTCCTTGATGATCTCTACTTCAAGTGTAAGAGTATCACCCGGAACTACTTTGTTCTTGAATTTTGCATTATTGATAGATGCAAAATATGCAATTTTTCCCTTATTCTCCGGTTTGCTCAGGATTGCAACTGCACCAGTCTGAGCAAGTGCTTCTATGATCAGAACTCCGGGCATGATTGGTTCCTGTGGAAAATGTCCTGCAAACTGCGGTTCATTGTAAGTAATACATTTCTTTCCTGTTGCCTTTACACCCGGAACCAGATCTTCGATTGTATCGATCAGGAGGAACGGGTGTCTGTGGGGAATGATTTCCATGATTTCTTTTGTTGTAAGCTTCATTGTGAATGCCTCCTTATCTTTTTTCTCTATTCTATCACAAACATTGGCTGTCCGAACTCTACCATCTGTTCATTTTCCACCAGAATTTCTTTGACAGTACCGTCAAATTCTGACTCGATCTCATTCATCAGCTTCATTGCTTCAACAATACCAAGAACCTGGCCTTTGTTTACTTTATCTCCCACTTTCACGAACGGAGCACTTTCAGGAGATGAAGCTGCGTAGTAGGTTCCTACAAGAGGAGATTTCACTACATTTCCTGTAAATGTTTCTGTACCGGATGCCTGACCAGTTATCTGATTCTGCACTGCAGATTGCGCTGCCGGCTGCATCACCGGCTGACACTGAACTGACAATGCAGCATCTGTATTTGCTGCAACCTGCTGTACGATTGTTTTCTCTGCTGACATGGAGATATTTAAGTTTCCGTCCTGCAGATTAAATTGTGTCAGATTTGAATCACTGACTGCGTGGATCAGTTCTATTATATTTGATAATTCCATTTATGTCCTCCTGCCTGAACCAATCAGAGATTCAGGCTGTCTGATCCAGCCAGATATCTGATCTTTCGCCTCCGCCGGATCTGTATTCATTATGTTTCTGTAAAATCAGTCTTCGTATTTTTTAATAAGTAAGGATGCATTATGTCCACCAAATCCAAGCGAATTTGACAATGCATATTTAATATCCATCTTAACCGGGCCGTTTCCTACATAATCCAGGTCGCACTGTTCGTCCGGTACTTGATAGCCCACTGTCTGATGGATCAGTCCTTCCTGAAGTTCTTTAACACAGGTGATCACTTCTACTGCACCGGCAGCTCCCAGAAGATGTCCTGTGACGGATTTAGTAGAATTTACTTTCATTTCTTTTGCATGCTCACCAAATGTTTTCTTAATGGCAATAGTCTCAAATAAGTCGTTGTGATGTGTGCTTGTACCGTGGGCATTCACATACCATACATCATCTGTAGAAATACCAGCTTCTTTTACAGCAAGCTCCATGGCTTTGGCAGCACCGGAACCGTCTTCTGCAGGGGATGTGATGTGGAATGCATCTCCTGTCGCACCATATCCTACAACCTCTGCAAGAATCTTCGCACCGCGGGCTTTGGCATGCTCTAATTCTTCCAGAACTACAACACCTGCGCCCTCGCCCATAACAAAGCCGCTTCTTTCTTTATCAAAAGGAATCGAACATCTCTTTGGATCTGTAGAAGATGTGAGAGCTGTCAGGGCTGCGAAACCACCAAAGCCTGTTGGTGTGATAGCAGCTTCTGTTCCCCCTGCTACCATTACGTCTGCATCAGACCACTGGATAGTGCGGTATGCTTCACCGATACTGTGTGTTCCTGTTGCGCAGGCTGTTACAACATTAATATTCTTTCCACGAAGCCCGAACTGAATGGATACGTTTCCAGATGCCATATTTGAGATCAGCAGTGGAATCATCAGCGGATTCAGTCTGCCAGGACCTTTTGTCTCCAGAATTTCGCAGGATTTCTCTACTACCTGCATGCTCCCGATACCGCTTCCTACACTGCATCCTACACGGAACGGATCTTCTTTTGTCATATCAAGACCGGACTGCTCGATGGCTTCTTTTGCTGCAGCTACTGCATATTGGCTGAAAAGTTCCATACGTTTGGCAGATTTAAAATCCATGTAATCTTTGGGGTTAAAATTATTGATCTCTGCTGCCATATGTGCTCTGTATTTTGTTGTGTCAAATCGGGTTACTTCTGCGAAATTTGTTCTGCCCTCTTTTACGCTGTTCCAGAATTCTTCTACACTAAGACCTACAGGAGTGATAGCTCCCATACCTGTGATCACTACTCTTCTCATTTTATTCTCCTTTATACATTCATACCGCCATCCACACTGATGACCTGTCCTGTAATATAATCTGCTTTCTCAGATGCCAGAAATACTGCTGTATTGGCAATATCCTCCGGTTTTCCAAACCGTCCCAGGATAATCTGCCTGCAGGCCGCTTCTTTCACGCTGTCTCCCAGAACCTCTGTCATCTCTGTATCCACGAAGCCCGGTGCAATGGCATTTACTGTAATTCCTCTGCTTCCCAGTTCTCTGGCCATAGTCTTTGTCAGACCGATCACGCCAGCCTTGGATGCTGCATAATTGGCCTGTCCTGGATTTCCCAGAATACCGGACACAGAAGAAATATTGATAATTTTACCACTGCGCTGCTTCAGCATCTGTCTTGCGCTGTGACGAATCGTATTGAAGGTTCCCTTCAGGTTGATATTTAATACAGCATCAAAATCCTCTTCCTTCATTTTCATGATCAGCCCATCTCTTGTGATCCCGGCATTATTCACCAGAATATCCAGATGTCCAAACTCAGCTACCACATCCCTGATCATTTTCTCGCAGGCTGTAAAATCACTGACATCGCATTGGCAGGTAACAGCTTTTCCACCCTGTTCTTCAATCAGTTGTTTTACCTCTAAAGCTTTTTTTTCTGAGCCATTATAATTGATAATTACCTGTGCTCCTTCTTTTGCCAGAGCCACAGCAATGGCTCTGCCGATTCCTCTTCCTGCTCCTGTGATCAGAGCTACTTTATTTTCCAGCATTTACAGACACTCCTTTCTGACCGTTTCCAGATCCTCTGCCTTTTCCACATGAAGAGCCTTCACATTTCTGTTGATCTTTTTCAGGAAACCTGTAAGTGTTTTTCCGGGTCCGATTTCCACAAAGGTATCCACCCCGTCACGGATCATAGCTTCCACGCACTGCTGCCAACGTACAGAAGAGAACACCTGCCTTACCAAAAGTTCTTTTACTGAATCAGGTTCTGTTACATATCCGGCAGTAACATTCGTGACATAGGGTATGGAAAATGGCTGCAGCTCCACTGCTTCCAGTGCCTGTCCAAGCTTCTCACCTGCGCCCTTCAGCAATTCACAATGGAAAGGGCCACTGACCTTCAGCGGGATCACTCTTCTGGCTCCCGCTTCTTTCAAAGCTTCTCCTGCAGCAGAAACCGCCTTTTCCTCTCCTGTGATCACGATCTGTCCCGGACAGTTATAATTGGCAACAGAAACAATTCCTTCGGTCTCTTCGCATACCTTTTCGATCAGTCCTGCATCTGTTCCCAGAACTGCTGACATAGCGCCACCTGTGGGATAGGCCTCCTGCATATAGATGCCTCTTTTTCTTACCACTCCAAAAGCATCCTTCTCCTTCATCACACCGGAAGCAATCAGTGCTCCGTATTCTCCCAGGCTCAGTCCTGCGTTTACCTGAGAATAGATTCCTGTTTCCTCCAGCGCGCGGAGCATGGCAATTTCCGCAGTAAGCATGGCAATCTGTGTATATTCCGTAATATTTAATCTGTCCTCTTCTTCAAAACATAAAGCCCTGACATCCAGCCCGCTGGCTTCAGACGCTGTCTGGAAAACCTGACGGCTTACCGGAAAGTTCTCATAAAAATCCTTTGCCATTCCGGTATACTGGGCACCCTGTCCAGGGAATACAAATGCAATCTTGGACATATATTATTTCCTCATCTTTCTCCACTCTTATCAGTTATATATTGCAATATCAGGACAAAAAATATTTTTCCCTGATATTCCATTAGTTTTACAATAAAATATTTTGTATATCAAAGTATATATTTAAAAAATTCTCCCCGGAGCCTGGTAACAGCCAGGTCTCCAAGGAGTTCTACTTCACTTTATTATGCTTCTACGCCTTTGTTTTTAAGGTAATCTATAACTGCACCAACAGTTGTCAGATCTGTAAGCTCCTCTGCCGGGATCTCAATATTATATTCGTCCTCAAGAGCCATAACCAATTCAAACAGATCAAGGGAATCTGCTCCCAGGTCATCTTTAAAAGAAGTCTCAGAAGTAATCTCGGATGCATCACAATTTAACTGCTCTGCAATCATTTTGCTCATTTTTTCTAACATTGCTTTTTTCTCCTTTAATCAAGTCCTGCAGTATGATTCGGTTATTATCTCTCTGCCGGATGTTTTATTTCATAATTACTTTGATGTTCAAAGTATATATGTTCCTATTCCGTTTGTCAAGCACTATTTTTGTTATCTTATTATTGTCAGGAATCCTTAAATTTAATCTGCCGTGCCACACTGAGAGCAAGTCCCATTTCTGCCATAAGGAATACAATGGATGTCCCTCCATAGCTGATAAATGGCAGTGTAACTCCTGTATTCGGCATCAGGTTTACCACAACCGCAATATTCAGGATAACCTGCAGCGCAATGTGGATAAAAATACCACTGACCATCAGTGACCCAAACATATCCGGCGCATTCTGTGCAATAAAAAATAATCTATACAAAAGATAGGCATATAGAAGCAACACAATGATCCCACCGAAAATCCCCAATTCCTCACAGATAATAGAAAAAATCATATCATTCTGTGCTTCCGGCACACTTCCAAGCTTCTGGATACTGTTGCCCAGCCCTCTGCCGAAAAAACCTCCGGAACCAATGGCATACAGAGCCTGTATTGTCTGATAGCCCCAGGTATCTGCAAAATCCTCCGGGTGCAGCCATACCATAATACGGCGAAGACGGAAGCTGATATCTCCGTCTACGCTGACTGTTGCATTCAAAAACATGACCACAGCTGCAATCCCGGCAAGTCCTGCTCCTCCCAGGATAAAAAATATTTTTGTATCCGGATGTGCCACAAAGATCAAACCAATCGTAATCGCAAAGATAATAATTGCTGTACTCAGGTTATCTGTAAACTGGTAAGCCCCAAACGCAAGCAGACCACCTACGCCCAGCAGAACCATACATGCTTTCAGAGTTTTGATCCTGCGTCCCATTTTGATGATCATGTAGGGCAGACACACGATGACTGCCACTTTTGCAATCTCTGATGGCTGAAACTGGATCGGTCCGATCTGCAGCCATCTCTGGGCACCATTGGCAGCGGTTCCCAGAGGGGTTTTTACCAGAAGCATAAGTCCAAATGCTGCTACATATAAAATTGTAGTAAAATAATGCAAAATATGATAATCAATTCTGGAAATGATCAGGGCCATCACAACACACGCTACACTGATCGCTGCCTGTTTTTTAAAATAAAACATATCATTTCCATATTTCACTTCCGCCATATAGGAACTGGTACTGTATAGCATAACCAGTCCAAAGCAGATCAGAAGCACTATAACTGCCACCAGACTGTAATCGTAATAATCTGCCCTGGCATGCTGTATGGATCTGCCTGCTTTTGCACCAGAAATCCTGCTCTGCTTCTGCGTTTTTGTTTTCTGCATGGAATCACCTTCATTATATCGCTTGTTACCATTCATCTTATGATAACCTTTTATCTTTTTCGTATTATAGCAGAAAGTTTCCGCAGACGCAATGAATTACCATAATAACATTTAGTCTTCGTCTGAAATTTCCACCGGATCTGTCTCAAAAATAAATTTTACATTTCCGTCCATATCAGAAGTTTTGTCTGTAAAGGTTGTATACATAACATCATCAGACTGAATTGCCTCAAAACGATCCAGGATCTTCTGCAGATCTTCGGTGACTGTCTCATCCAGTTTCTCAATTCCTTCTTTATAAAATTTCTCCTGGCCATCATACAGTTCTTTTGCTCCGTCCTTCAGATCACTGATTCCATTCTTTAACTGATCACTTCCATCCGCCAGCTTATCAGCACCAGCCTGCAGTGTACCCACTCCGGAAACCAAACTGCTGGTTCCGCTCTTTAAAGTCTTGGTTCCGCTTGCAAGGGTACCTGTTCCATTTGCAAGCGTATCTGCCCCGCTTGCCAGCTTGGAGGCTCCGCTGTTTAATGAAGAGCTGTTCGCAGAAAGCTGAGAAGCTCCACTGGTAAGAGCTCCGCTGTTGGAGGCAAGTGTTCCTACGCCACTTACCAGTTGTCCGGTAGCTGAACTGATCTGAGAGATACCGCTTGTCAAAGTCTTTCTGGCATCTTTAAGAGTCTTAGCTCCCTTCAGCAAAGCACTGGCATTGGCATTATTTTTGCCCTGCAAAGTTGTAATACCATCTGTAAGGGTCTGACCTGACTTCAGAAGTGTATCTGCTCCTGAGATCATCTGCTCAGTGCTTGCCTTTGCCAGGCTTTCATAACCGCTCTGAAGCTTTGTGTTGGCTGTTGTCAGCTGATCAGAACCAGCCTGCAGCTGTTTTACTCCCTCAAGCATAACCGGAAGCTGTTCCTCCATCTGGGTAAATAAAGTGCTCATTCCATTAACGCCCTGAGAAAGCTGTGTTCCAAGTCCGGAAAGCTGTGCTCCGCTGCTCTTCAATGCTTCATCATTTGCTGTCAGTGTCTGTGCTCCTGCATTCAGCGTATCTACTGCTGTTTTTACATTCTGCATTCCGGAACTCAGAAGCTCCAACTGTTTTTGAAGGGTCTCTACACTTGAATTAACAGTTTCTTCCTGGGTTTCTGCAGTTGCAGATGCTGTCTGTGCAGAACTCCTCAGTGCTGATGCTGTCGCCTGCAGCGCTGAGGTATCCGGTGCTGATGCTGTAATCGTAGAGGTATCAATACCTGAAGCTGTAGCCTCTGCTGCCTGTACAGAGCCCAGTGCACTGTTTACTGCAGATGCCACTGCTGCTGCAGTTTCCTCATCCATGTTACTGTAATCAATATTGTTCAGTGCAGCTTCTGCGGCCTCCAGACTTCCATTCACAGAGCTGATACCTGCTTCCACAGAAGAAGCATCCACTGAAACCTCAGAAGCATTACTGATCCAGGATTCAATTTCATCAGCCTGACTGTTCATAGTATCCGCACTGCTGTCCAACTGTGCGGACATGGCATTTGTTCCCTGCTGAATGGAAGAAGTCTGAGAGGAAGCCAGCCTATTCAATGAGCTTTCCAATGAGGATAAACCTGCTGCCAGCTTTTCCACACTGTCTATATATTCCTGTACCTTTTCAGTATATGCAGATACGCCATCTGTATACTGTGTTACATTCTGTCCGAAATTCTTGATCATGTCAGGATCAATCTGTGAAGAAGGGCTGTCATTTTCTCTGCTGCAGACTGTATTCCCTTTACTGCTGTATCAATTCCCGGAACCATCTGACCCATTCCCTCAACCAGGCTCTTGATTCCTCCTGCATACTGGCTTACGCCTCCCGCCAGCTGACTGGCTCCGGCAATATACTGTTTCATTCCATCTGTCAGTGTGGTAGCTCCATTGACGTAATCCTGTACACCTCCTGCCAGCTGATTGCCTCCTGCAACATACGCATTTACACCGTCGCTCAGGGATTTCATTCCTGCCTGATACTCTTCCATTTTACTGTCCAGTGTATTTACACCTGCTGTATATTGTCTGATTCCTGCAGAAAGAGTATCCGCTCCTGAAGTATAGGAGGATACGCCGCTATCCAAGGATTTCGCTCCTGTACTTAAGGTTTTTGCCCCACTGTCTACTTTCTGGGCACCTTCATCCAGGCTCTTTGCTCCGTCATCCAGTGTCTTGGCGCCATCACTTAACTCATTTACTCCCGACTGAAGGCTGCTGATTCCATCTGCAAATTCTTTATATTTTTCATTTAAGGTATCTGTTCCGTCATACAGTTCTTTAGAACCATCTACAAGTTTCAGGGCAGCCTCCTTCAGATCATTCATGGAATCCTTCAGATCATCCAGTCCATTCACATCACCCAGATCCATGTTCTTGAAAATATCTGTCAATGCAGCAGTAAAGGTAGAACTCATTTCACAGTCTGTAACATCTGCCTCCATGGTAAATCCTTCTGGAATATCAATCTTATCTGCCATATCAGAAGTAAGATCCAGACTTTCTTTCAATCCCGGCATTCCCAGACCTACTACCACATTTCTGCTTCCATCGGAAATAACTTTTCCATTATCCACTGTAATATTACTGAAATTATCTGTGGACAGGATCATTCCTGTAACCATAACAAAGGGCGAATAAATCTCTGTCTGTTTTCCGTCAATTTTAGTTGTCTTTTTAGAATTATTGGTATAGGTGACCACCATCTTCAGATGTCCTGTTCTGCCGGCCAGCTCCTCCGGAGAAATCTCAGTTCCATCCATATAATATTTAATACTTACAGAAACCGGTAAATCCTTATCTGTTTTACCCTGATAATAAATATCTTTGCCGTCTGTATTCCAGGTAAGATTATCACCTTTCTGAGTAAAGGTCTCATCGCCCTTCACATTTTTAATATCTGTCAGGTCTGAAGTATCCTCCACATCAGTGGAATTTTTTCCTGAATTTTTCAGCCAGTCAGATACCGTTACATCTGTAACTTCTCCCTCTGCGGTTGTATTTACATAAACGGTCTCTTCCTTTGAAACATCACCGCTTCCTGTCTGCACTGCTGCCATCACGGTTCCTGCACTTAAAACTGCTGCCATTCCTGCTGCCAGAGTAGCGGCTGCTGCTTTTTTTCTGTTTCTGTTCATAATAAATTACTCCTTTATATTCTATCTCTTTACAATAAGCTTCCTTAACAAATCAATCTCTTATTTTGTCTTCTCTTCTACCTTTTTTTCTTGGCAAATCCAATAGATGTATGGCAGATAAGCGGGTCAAATATCATAAACATTGCCGGCAATACCAGAAGTACAACTAAAGTACTGATAACCGCGCCACGAGAAAGCAGGTTTGTGATACTTCCGATCATGTCAACCTGTGTATAGAGGCCAACACCGAAGGTTGCTGCGAAGAAACTGCATCCACTGATCACAATTGACTTCATGGAAGTCTTATGTGCAATAGCAATGGCTTCTTTCTTGCCTTTTCCAAGGCCTCTCTCCTTCTGATATCTGCTGGTCATCAGGATCGCATAGTCAACAGTTGCACCCAGCTGGATACATCCGATAACGATACTTGCTACGAATACAACTTCCTTTCCCTGATAATATGGAACAGACATATTAACAAAGATTGCAAATTCAATAACTGCAACCAGGATAACCGGAAGAGAAATGGATTTGAATACGATCATGATAATAATAAAGATTGCCAGGATGGAAATGGTATTTACTGTCTTTAAGTCTACATCTGTAACATCCTGTAAATCCTTTGTCAGAGGTGCTTCACCAATTACCATGGATTCAGGACTGTAACCTTTTACAATCTTCTGAATCTCATCTATCTGGTTATTTACTTCATCTGTTGCTGTCTTATATTCAGAACAGATAAATTCCATTTCATATTCATCACTCTCCATCATCTTCTTCAGATCACTGGGAATCATGGTATCAGGAAATGCGGCACCTACGAAGGAATCCATTCCCAGTGCCCATTTCACACCGTCAACATCTTTGATCTGGTTAAGCATTTCTGTTTTCTCTTTTGTTGTCAGTCCCTTCTTTAGCAATACCATATGTACATTATTCATGTTAAAGGTATCCTGAAGCTTTGCATTTGCCACATTACTATCCAGCGTAGAAGGCAATGATTTATCAATATTATAGTAGTTTTTCAGATTATTGTTTCCGTGGATAGCCGGGAAAAGCATTACCAGGAAAATGATCAGCCATACTTTATAATGCTTTGTAATAAAAGCAGAGGCCTTGTCAAAGCTTGGAAGCAATGGCTTATGTGTTGTCTTCTCAATTGCTCCGTCAAAGGTAAGTACCAAAGCCGGAAGTAAAGTTACACAACATAAAACACCGATCACAACACCCTTTGCCATTACAATACCCATGTCACGTCCAAGTGCAAATGTCATAAAACAAAGTGCGATAAATCCTGCAACAGTTGTAATGGAACTTCCGATTACGGATTTGAAGGTTGCATTGATAGCATGTGCCATGGCTCTCTCTTTATCACCTTCAAAGCGTTTCTTATTCTCTTCATAGCTGTTCAGCAGGAAAATAGAATAGTCCATAGTAACACCCAGCTGAAGTACTGCTGTCAAAGCCTGAGTGATGTAGGAAATCTGACCAAGGAAAATATTACTTCCCAGATTATACAAGACTGCCACACCAATACAGAGCAGGAAAAGTACCGGAACCACCAGGGAATCCATTGCAAGAAGCAGGACTACCAGAGAAAGGCAAGACGCAATCACAACATAAATCGGCATTTCCTTAAGCGCGATCTGCTTGATATCAGTAACAATACCTGTCATTCCACTGACAAAACAATTCTTTGAAGTAATCTTACGAATCTGTGTTACAGCTTCCATGGAAGTTTCTGATGATGTTGTATTATCAAACAAAGCAATCATCATAGTGGCATCTCCCTTGAAAAACGCATCTCTCAAATCCTTAGGAAGCATTTCCACAGGTACAGACAGATCTAATACACTGTCATACCACAAAACCTTTTTCACGTGATCTACAGCCTCTATCTTTTCTTTCAAAGCTGCCACATCCTTTAATTCCATATCCTCCACTACGATCATGGAGAAGGCTCCCATTCCAAACTGATCTACCATAATATCCTGACCCTTTACTGTTTCCAGAGTATCCGGCAGATAGCTCAGTACATCATAGTTGATTCTGGTGGCCGCCATACCAAGATATGACGGGATCAGCAATGCAATTCCAATGATAATGATCAGTATTTTGTGTTTTGCAATCCACTTTCCTACCTTAATCATCCTTTTCTCCTCTTCTTTCTTTCTTATTGATACTGTTTAATCATTCTATGACCAACAGTCATTTTTTATTTCATGAAATGTTATATACCAAAACTGACTGTCAGTCAATAATCATTCTTCACAATTTGCCTAAATTTTTTCAGAATAAAAATGTAATATTGACTTTCAGTCATTTTTGTTTAAAATAAAAAATAAGAATGTATGAAAGAGGGAACTGTAATGGGAAAACTGGAGCTGAATAAGAAAAAGAAAAAAGATGCTCTGTTCACTACCGCTTTTGAGCTATTTACCACAAAAGGGCTTACAAAAACCACAATTTCAGATATTGTAAATCAGGCAGGTGTAGCCAAGGGAACTTTCTATCTTTATTTCAAAGATAAATATGATGTCCGAAATAAACTTATCTCCCACAAGACAGGGGAGCTTTTTTATCATGCCCATGAAGCATTGGCTCAAACTGATATCTGTGATTTTGAAGAACAGGTACATTTTATTGTAGATTATATACTTACAGAATTAGACAGAGACCATACTCTCCTTCTTTTCATCTCCAAGAATCTCTCCTGGGGAATCTTTAAGGGTGCTTTTGAGGAAAAAATGCCAGATGAAGACTACCATTTCTATCAGTCCTATCTGGATATGCTTTCAAAAAGCAGGGTTACCTACGAAAATCCGGAGCTGCTTCTTTTCACTATTATTGAACTGGTCGGCTCCTCCTGTTACAGCTGCATCCTCTATCAGCAGCCGGTACCTCTGGTACAGTACCGGCCTTATCTGCATGCCTCCATTACTGCCATTATGAAGACTTTTGAGGCAGCTCCTGATCAGCCTGTTTAAATTTTATATGCTATTTGCAGTCTTTACATGATGCCTTACAAGGATTATCAAAGCTGGGATTAAAGGCATAGAAATTCTTTGCATCCAGATTCTCCTGAACAGACCGCAGCGCTTCTCCAAATCTCTGAAAATGTACGATTTCTCTGGCTCTCAGAAATCTGATGGGATCTGCTATCTCCGGCATATCCCGCACAACACGCAGGATATTATCATAGGTTGACCTGGCCTTCTGCTCTGCTGCAAGATCTTCAAATAAATCCGTAACAGGATCTCCCTTACTCTGAAACTCACAGGCATTAAAAGGAATTCCTCCTGCAGCCTGAGGCCATACTCCCACTGTATGATCAATATAGTAAGGTCCAAAACCTGACTTTTCAATTTCCTCCATGGAGAGATCCCGTGTAAGCTGATGAACAATGGTAGATACCATCTCTAAATGGGCCAGTTCCTCTGTCCCGATATCATTCAGCACTGCTGCAGCCATACGGTTTGGCATGGTAAACCTCTGAGACAGATACCTCATAGATGCCCCGATCTCGCCATCCGGGCCACCATACTGGCTGAGGATATACTGTGCAATCTTTGCATTCGGTTTGGTAATATTCACCGGATACTGAAGTCTTTTTTCATAATTCCACATAAGCTACCTGCATCCTCCTTCCCTTTCCCAGGGAAATGGCTGTTCCATCCATTTCCAGCTCTCTGACTCTGACATATCCGTACAATCTATAGTAAGAGGTCCAAAGTTTTGGGCATATTCTTCCAGAAGTTCTTTTCTCTCCTTTACCATTTTTCTGCATAACATCAGAGCCCTCTCATCACAGGGATGAGTATCCAGGTATAAAAGCAGATCATCTACAGCAAAGCTGACCTGATTTATCCGATTCAGAAGCTGCTTTCCGGATCTGTTTTCGTTCATCGGAACCCACCTCTCTTTCCGCAGAATGGCTTGCAAAGCTGTGGGAAAACTGTTCCCACATTCAAAGCATAAGACAACTCAAAAATATCTGTAAATTCCTGACTGGGAACATACGCCATGGCAGGTTCCGGAGATTTGGGGCGGGTAACCATTTCATTCATTGGCTGCTGGCGGTTCATGCCGCAGGTTCGGTTATAGGGTCTGCCACAGGAACAGGCCATATGATAATTTTCCATATTCAATCCTTCCTGATATCATTTTCTATATTCAGTTACCCTATATTTTATGATACCTTTCCCAAAAGGTGCCCAGATTACCTATTATGTATTTTTTAATCAGCATTCCTGACGTTACTGTTCACTCCGTTCACAGTAACTTCCTAACGCCAAAAAAATCACAAAATTTTCATATTTACAAACAGATTTAATAGTGCTATAGTATCTTTGTTTTCATATGTATAAAAGCTATATAATATTATAAAATATTTCGGGGGAGCTGTTGCACAGATTATCATTGAGGATAACAGAAAGTGCAGCAGCCCCTTGACTATCTTTTGGAGGAATTATGCAGATTATTATTGTTGGGTGTGGAAAGGTCGGCCGAACTCTTGCCGAGCAGCTACAGGAAGAAGAATCCGATATAACTCTTATTGATGTCTCTGCCAATGTGATCAACTCATTGCAGGATGACATTGATGCAATGGGAATTGTAGGAAACGGTGCCAGCATCAATACGCTTATGGAAGCCGGGGTTGACAAGGCAGACATTCTCATTGCAGTGACAGGCTCTGACGAAATGAATCTTCTTTGCTGCCTGATCGCCCAGAAAACAGGACACTGCCAGACAATCGCCAGAGTCCGCAATCCAATTTACGGCAATGAGATCAGCTTTATCAAAAAACGTCTCGGTGTAAACATGATCATTAATCCGGAACTGGCAGCAGCCCAGGAGATTTCCCGTCTGCTCCGCTTCCCCTCTGCCATTAAGATCGATACCTTTTCCAGAGGACGGGTAGAGCTTTTGAAATTCAAGGTGCTGCCTGAGTTTGGACTGGATGGTATGACGATTTCGCGCATTACAGAGACACTCAAATGCGATGTGCTTTTCTGTGCCGTTGAGAGCAGGGATCAGGTTTCTATCCCAGGCGGTAATCATATGATCCACAACGGAGACAATGTTTCTATTCTTGCTTCTCCGGTAAATGCAGCTGCCTTTTTCAAAAAAATCGGACTGAAGACCCATCAGGTGAAAAATGCCATCATCGTAGGCGGTGGTACAATCTCCTATTATCTGGCCAAGGCACTGCTTGACATGAATATTTCCGTAAAAATCATTGAGCAGAATACAGCCCGCTGCGAAACCCTGAGTGATCTGCTTCCCAATGCCACTATTATCAATGGTGACGGAACCAACCGCAATCTTCTCATGGAGGAAGGTCTGCCCCAGACTGAAGCTTTTGTGTCTCTTACCAATCTGGATGAGGAAAATGTTTTCCTTGCACTGTTTGCCAAAACGATTTCCAATGCCAAGCTGGTAGCCAAGGTCAACCGTCTTGCTTTTGACGATGTTATTGACAATCTGGATATTGGAAGTGTGATCTATCCCAAATATATCACTTCTGACACGATTCTGCAGTATGTACGTGCCATGCAGAACAGTATCGGAAGTAATGTAGAAACCCTTTATCATATTCTGGACAATAAGGCAGAGGCTCTGGAATTTGCCATCCGTGATAATTCTCCGGTAGTTGGGATTCCGCTGTCAGAGCTGAATCTCCGCCAGAATCTTCTGGTTGGATATCTCAACCATAATGGTGTAGTAAAAATCCCCCGCGGACATGACACCATCCAGGTAGGTGATACTGTAATCATCGTAACTACCCATAAGGGACTTCGTGATATTACAGACATTCTTGAGAAGTAAAGGAGTCTGATCATGAATTATTCTATCATTTTTTATATTATCGGATGGATTCTCAAGCTGGAAGCTATATTTATGTTTCTTCCCGGAATCACCGCTGTGATCTACGGTGAAACTTCCGGCTTTGCTTTTCTGATCACCATTATCATCTGTCTGGCTCTTGGCATTCCACTCACCTGGAAAAAGCCATCCAAAAAAGCATTTTACACAAAAGAAGGGTTTGTAACAGTCGCTTTAAGCTGGATTGTACTAAGTATTATGGGAGCACTCCCTTTTATCTTCAGCGGAAGCATTCCAAACCCTGTAGATGCAATATTTGAAACTGTATCCGGTTTTACCACTACCGGAGCCAGTATTCTGGCTGATGTAGAAATCCTTCCCCACTGTGTACTGATCTGGAGAAGCTTTACACACTGGATCGGCGGTATGGGTGTTCTGGTATTTATCCTGTCTCTCCTGCCTCTGACAGGTGGTTATCATATGAACCTGATGAAAGCAGAGAGCCCGGGACCTTCTGTCAGCAAGCTGGTCCCAAAAGTACAGTCCACTGCAAAAATTCTGTATGGAATTTATTTTGTCATGACAGTGATACAGATCATTCTTCTGCTTCTTGGAGGAATGCCTCTGTTTGATTCCCTCTGTACTGCTTTTGGTACTGCAGGTACCGGAGGATTCGGTATCAAATCCGACAGCATGGCCGGATACAGCACTTACCTTCAGGTTGTGATCACTATATTTATGATCCTGTTTGGAATTAACTTCAATGCCTATTTCCTGCTTATCACCAGGAAATTTGCCCAGGTCTTTAAAATGGAGGAAGTCCGCTATTATCTGGGAATTATTGCGATTGCAGTATTGATCATTACCTGCAACATTTATCACATGTACGGAAGTGTATCAGAATCCCTTCAGCAGGCAGCCTTTCAGGTAGGATCTATCATCACAACCACCGGATATGCCACAACAGATTTTAACCTGTGGCCGGAGATTTCACGAACTATACTGGTAATGCTTATGTTTGTAGGAGCCTGTGCAGGAAGTACCGGCGGCGGTATCAAGGTTTCCAGGATCCTGATCCTTTGTAAAACAATCCGCAAGGAACTTCATATTTTTTTGCACCCCAATGCAGTAAAAAAAATAAAGATGGATGGCAAAGTCATTCCTCATGAAGTGCTTCGCTCTACCAATATCTTTATCATTGTTTATATACTGATCTTTGCCGGATCTATTTTCCTGATTGCCTTTGATGACTTTGACCTGATTACAAACTTTACTGCAGTTGCAGCAACCTTTAATAACATCGGACCCGGTCTGGAGATAGTAGGTCCTATCGGAAACTTCGAAATGTTTTCCTGGTTTTCCAAAATCGTCCTCTCTTTTGATATGCTGGCAGGCCGACTGGAAATTTTCCCATTACTGCTGCTGTTTGTAAGGGATACCTGGAAAAAATTCTAAGACTCAGAGAAATATATCTCTAAATTTATTTTATCTTTTACATTTTGTTCATATATTATCCATATTTATTGGGTATAGTATCAGTAAGAAAGATAACTATATCTTTCTTATAAATATTTTTCTTTTTCATACGCGCCGGTACGTAAGTACCGGCCTCCTTCCATTTATGGGAGTTTTTTTATTTTCTGCCAACTCCCTCATAATCAAATGCCGGGATAAAGCTTTCTCTGGCAGTCTCACCTTCCTGAAAAAAACCATTTTCTATTCCAAGTTCCAATGCTGCATTCAATACCTTTTCATATTCCCTTTTTGTTACCCTGCGATTTAATTCCCTGTATTTCTCCTGCTCATAAACTGGTGTATACTGGTTCATAATGCTGATATAAATCTGCGTTCCAAATGCACGCTGTAAATGCTTCAGTACCTGAATGGAATTTCTGGTATGTCCCGGCAGGATTAAATGCCTCACAATGGTTCCTTTTTTAATATATCCATTCTCATCAAAAACAACAGGACCGGTCTGACGCACCATCTCTGCCAGTGCATTTCCTACAATTTCAGGATAATCCGCTGCATGGGAAAACTGCTGTGCCAGCAAAGGATCTGCATATTTATAATCAGGCAGATAAACATCTACATACCCCTCCAGAAGCTTTAAGGTTTCCACCTTCTCATAACCACTGGAATTATACACCACCGGCAATCCCATTCCCTGTTTTCCTGCTATATCCAAAGCTGCAGTAATCTGAGGCACATAATGGGCTCCTGTAACCAGATTGATGTTTGCTGCTCCCTTGTCCTGAAGCTCCAGAAAAATTTCAGCCAGCCGTTTTACATTAATCTCACAACCGTCCTTTCCAATAGCAATCTCACGGTTCTGGCAAAAGCAGCACCGTAGCCCGCAACCAGTAAAAAACACTGCCCCTGAGCCTTTGCTTCCTGAAATGCAGGGTTCCTCCCACATATGCAAAGCAGCCCGCGCTGCATAGATTTTATCCGTCATTCCACAGTATCCTGTCCTGCCTGCCATTCTGTCTGCATGACAATTTCTGGGGCACAGAGTACAGTCTTTCATATATTTTTCTATTTCATCTGTTTTTTTCTGCATCATCTGTTTGATTCATTCCGTTTCTCTTTCTTATTTGTCAGCCATAGCTTACTGTAAATTTTCTTTTCCGTCAAGAGGGCCTTCATTCATATTTTACGATTTCCTTTTTCAGTCTCTTCATAATTCTTTTCTCCAATCTGGAAATATAAGACTGAGAAATTCCCAACAGATCAGCCACCTCTTTCTGTGTCTGTTCCTTGCTGTCCCTGCTTCCGATTCCAAATCTCAGCCTTACGATTGTCTGCTCTCTGTCAGACAATTTTCCAATGGCCTTTGTCAGCAGAGAAATCTCCGCTTCATCCTCCAGACGTCTGGATATTACGTCCTCGTCCGTTCCCAGAATATCTGACAGAAGAAGTTCATTGCCATCCCAGTCTACATTCAGCGGTTCATCAATGGAAACTTCCATTTTCGTCTTGCTGTTCCTGCGCAGATACATCAGAATTTCATTTTCAATACATCTGGATGCATAGGTTGCCAGTTTAATATTTTTCACAGGATTGAAGGTATTGATTGCCTTGATCAGACCTATGGTTCCGATAGAGATCAGATCCTCCACTCCTACCCCTGTATTGTCAAACTTCTTTGCAATATAAACAACCAGCCGGAGATTGTGTTCGATCAGTACAGATCTGGCCTCTTCCTTCTGATCTGTTTCCAGTTTACCCAACACAAATGCTTCCCTCTTAGGATCCAAAGGTGCTGGCAGCACATCATTTCCCCCAATATAAAAAATATCCCCTGACCGGTTCATTACCATTCTTGATACAAACTGAACTGGATAACAACTCATAATAATCCCCCTCCTACTGTAGTAATCTGGAATTTAAAAGTACTTCATATTCCTTACCAAAAGCGGAGGGTTCAAAAGGAAATGCAAACACAGGACTTTCTATCTGAACCACTTCTGCTGCGGTCTGAACACAAAGCTTCTCCAGTGTGATCGCCAGAAGCATTCCCTTTTCCCTGTCAATTCCCCGATAGGAAATCAGATGTGGACGAAGCCCTGCGATCTCAGTATCTTGCAGCTCTCCCGGTTTCTCCTGCAGGTTCCTTAACTGATCTGCTGTTTTTTCTGACAATATCTGTTCCAGAATTTCCGGTTTTCCAATAGAAACCGGTTTTCCTGTTACAGAATCCATCAGAAGATTTCCTGAATCGTAAAATCCATAAAAAGAAAATGTTTTCCCCTGATAGGACAAGGTAAGAGGATATACATTTTTCATCCGTATTTTTATAGAATCCTGCAGATAGGACCATGCAGTAAGCAAAAGCCAGGTCACTGTTCCAAGAAGCAGAAAGGTTTTCATGGTAAGATTCCCTTTATCTGCAGTCTCCCAGAAGCCCCCACACAGAAAAGCAGCCAAATACAATGTCAGCACCGATTTTACAAGGAGACTTCCCTTTTTCAGTCCACAGCCCAAAATCAGCATTCCTGTTCCACAGGCTCCGTGAAGGAGTATAAATGCCGGCGGGAACAATTCAAAGGGGATACAAAGAATCAAACTGGAAAACAATGCCCCAAGAAAAGCTCCCAGCAGTGTTCTGAAAAAGCTTTTTCTACATCGGAATACCCTTCCAACAAACCAGAGAAGGATATAATCCATCAGAAGATTCGTTAAAAAAACTACATCTATGTATACTTCATAATGCATTCTCCTTCCCCCTGTATTCTTTTTTCTGTTAAGCCTTCCCTTTGGTAAGTGCTATTCATTATAGGAGATTACCCTTGCAGATTTTGTCAAAATGGCAGAGACCGGCCTTAGAATTTATCGCAGGAATACGACAGAAAACATCATAAAAAAACAGTAGCAGCAAATCCCGAAGAATCTGCTGCTACCGTATTTTACTGTTACTGTTTCTGATTTTTCTACCAGTTTCCCAAAAGCTTATCCTTTAAAATCGCCAGTATTTCTCTTGGAATATAAATTAAAAGTCTCCAGGAATTATATCTGGAAGGTATGGGATATGCTTCACGGAATCCACATTTTCGGGCTATTGCTGTGCCGCGGAATACATGAAAATTATTTGTCACTACTCCCACTGAATGGTCTGCTCCGATCAGTTCTCTGCTGAAACGCAGATTTTCTGCAGTACTGACAGATCGTTCTTCCAGAAAAAGACGTTCCGGTGCAATTCCATGCTCTGTCAGATAATGATACATTGCCCTGGCCTCTGTGATCAGTTCGCCTTCCCCCTGACCTCCCGACAGAACAGCCTTCGTCTCCGGATGATCCTCCAGATACTGCAAAGCCCTTCTGGTTCGTTCCAGAAGGGCTAATGTAAGCCGGGTACCATCTACATGGGCACCCAGGACAATAATATATTCCACGTCAGGCTGCTTACGCATTTCTTCCGCAGCAGTATTTGTATTTCTTTCCACTGCCACATGGACACGGATCATTACGTCCAATCTTATGTGCTTTTACCACTGTACCGGATTTCTTCTGCTCCAGATACAGTTCTTTTCTCTTCTCAGGTGTGAAAATTGCATCCCACTGAGGCAGTTCATAGAGCCAGTCTGCTCTTGCATCTACCATATTTTTGTACAGAAGCTCTTTGTCAAAGCAAAGAGATACCTTTGTATTCTCGTCCATTGTCTCAATAGGGTTCGGAATCTTAAGACTGTCATTGATACCATCCAGGAAACCTACCATTGTGAGAACTTCCAGACCATATTTGTCAGCCAGTTCTTTAACAGTACCGGTTACCACTTCGTCCGGATTAGCAAGAAGTTTTTCATAAATACCTTTTTCAATATTAAAATAATTTGCCCAGAATCTCTGAAGTTTATTACGGTCTGCCTGCTGGTCATAGGCGATGGAACGCCACTGCTCTAAAATTGTTTTATCGCTCATTTCCTTAATCCTCTTTTCCGTTTAGGTAATACGCCTGTGAAAGTATCTGAACGAATATATTCCCCACAAGCTTTTATATTATATCATCTTTTTTTCCAAAATACAAATCCTATTGTTTATATTTTTGGTGAAATTTTCGTAAATAGTGTTACTGTTCACTCCGTTCTCAGTAACCGTAAATAGTCTTTTCTTCTGCCGAAAACAAAACCAGTACTTTCTACTTTACTCCCAGTTTCTCCAGTTCTGCTGTTCCCTGCTTAAATGAATGGAATTGAATAGCATGAATTCCAAACTTCTCTGCAGCTTCACAATTTTCTTTTCTGTCATCCAGAAAAACAGATTTCTCAGGCTCCAGATGATAACGTTCGATCAAAGTCCGATATATTTCCGGTTCTGGTTTGATCTGCTTTACATCACAGGAAAAAACCGCTCCGTCTACATATTTCAGAAACGTAAGTTTCTGTTTTGTCATTCGCATGGTCTCATTTCCATAATTAGATAAAATATAGACTTTATATCCCTTATCTTTCAGATAGCGCACCCAGGTATCTGCATACTCCATCTTTTCAATAGTTTTACCGGAGTCCTTCATTACAGCCCGGATTTCCGCTTCACAGTCCGGCGCTGCTTTCACCATCTGATTCACATAATATTCTTCCTCATAGCTTCCCCGGTCACGTTCATTCCATGTATCACTGAGAAATACAGCTTTTGCGATCTTATCCCTTTTCTCCGGTGTAAATTCAAAGCTGTCCAGATAGGCCTCCCACTCAAATTTAACCAACACCTTACCTACATCAAAAATAATATTTTCCACCACTGAATTCCTCTCTTTCTTTTTGTCACGGTCCAGTATCCTGTAAACCATCCACATTGCATAAGCAAGAACAGGGACAATAATGGCAACTCCAATTGCTGCCCTGAAATAATTACCAGCATTTTCGCCCTTGCCAAAAGCAAAAAACATGGGCATGCACGCTGCCAGAAGCAGGACAATAATGGCAATCCATGCTCCAATCTGTTTCTTTTTATTATTTTTCATTTTATACCTCTCCAAGATAAAGATAAGGCTGCCGCAAAAAATCTGTGATCTGCGACAGCCTTTCCTGGTTATTGGTTGCAGCTTTCAGCAACCCACATTTTTATTTATTTCTGTAGATAATATCGTCTCTTCCAGGTCCGTTGGAAATCATAGTGATGGGGAATCCAATCTGTTTTTCTACAAATTCAATATATTTTCTGCAGTTCTCAGGCAGATCCTCATATTTTTTGATTCCACGGATATCACATTTCCATCCTGGCAGTTTCTCCAGAACAGGTTTTGCTTTCTCAAGCTTTACAGTAGTCGGGAAATCTGTGGTAATCTCACCGTCAATATCATATGCAGTACAAACCGGTATCTCATCCAGATATCCCAGAACATCCAGTACTGTAAATGCTACATCTGTAGTTCCCTGCATACGGCATCCGTATTTGGAAGCAACACAGTCAAACCATCCCATACGTCTCGGACGTCCTGTAGTAGCACCAAACTCACCGCCGTCACCACCGCGTTTTCTCAGCTCATCTGCCTCTTCCCCAAAAATTTCAGAAACAAATGCTCCTGCTCCTACTGCACTGGAATAAGCCTTGCATACAGTGACGATCTCCTTAATTTCATATGGTGGAAGACCTGCTCCTACTGCACCATATCCTGCCAGTGTAGAAGAAGAAGTAACCATTGGATAAATTCCATGATCAGGATCCTTCAGAGAACCAAGCTGTCCCTCAAGAAGAACCTCTTTTCCCTCTTTCAGTGCATTCCACAGATAAAGAGAAACATCACATACATATGGCTCAACCATTTTCTTATATTCCATCATTTCTTCAAAAAGCTTCTCAGGATCAAGAAGTGGTTTATGATATAAATGCTCCAGTAAAACATTTTTAGTCTCGCATACACTTGCCAGCTTCTCTTTCAGATGCTCTTCATCAAAAAGCTCGCTGACCTGGAAACCGATCTTTGCGTATTTGTCTGAATAAAACGGTGCAATACCGGATTTAGTGGATCCAAAAGATTTACCGCCCAGACGTTCCTCCTCATACTGGTCAAAAAGGATATGATAAGGCATTACCATCTGCGCTCTCTCAGAAATAAGAATCTTCGGAGCCGGTACACCTCTGCTTACTACTTCATTATATTCCTTGAAAAATACCGGAATATTTAAAGCTACGCCATTACCGATCACACTTGTTGTGTGATCATAGAATACACCTGACGGAAGGGTATGAAGGGCAAATTTACCATAATTATTTACGATAGTATGACCTGCATTTGCTCCGCCCTGAAATCTTACAATAATATCTGCTTTCTGGGCAAGCATATCGGTAATCTTACCTTTACCCTCGTCACCCCAGTTAGCACCTACAACCGCTTTTACCATAATTTGCTATTCCTCCTGAAATCTGTATAAGTCAAGCGGATATTCGCAGTCCGCTTTGCTACTTGACTCGCTTAAATCAAACGTTGATCTCTGCTTTAATTCCCAGCATATCCTTATGAGCATCAAGAATGGGCTGAACCACTTTGCTCACAAATTTCTCTGTCTGCTCCTTGGCACGTCCCACATATTTTGTAGGATCCATGGATTTCTGAAGATCCTCAAGTGTCAGATTAAATGCAGGATCCGCCGCAATCAGCTCAAGGAGATTGTTATCCTTGCCCTCTACCTTTACGGTCTTTCCGGCTTCCATGGAAAGCTCACGAATACGTTCATGAAGTTCCTGACGGTCTCCGCCTGCCTTTACTGCATCCATCATGATATTCTCAGTAGCCATGAATGGAAGCTCTGCCATCATATGTTTCTCAATAACTTTAGGATATACCACCAGTCCATCCACTACATTGAGGCACAGATCCAAGATTCCGTCAATTGCCAGAAATCCTTCCGGAATGCTCAGACGCTTGTTTGCTGAATCATCCAGTGTTCTCTCAAACCACTGAGTTGCAGATGTGATCGCAGGGTTCAGAGCATCTACCATCACATATCTGGAAAGAGATGCAATACGTTCACTTCTCATAGGATTTCTCTTATATGCCATTGCAGAAGAACCAATCTGTGATTTTTCAAATGGCTCCTCTACCTCTTTCAGATGCTGAAGGAGACGGATATCATTTGACATCTTATGTGCACTTGCTGCAATTCCGGCAAGAATATTGGCAACACGAGTGTCTACCTTACGGGAATAGGTCTGTCCGGATACCGGATAGCATTCCTTAAATCCCATCTTCTCTGCGATCATAGGATCAATCTTGTCAATGGTCTCCTGGTCTCCGTCAAAAAGCTCAAGGAAGCTTGCCTGTGTACCTGTAGTTCCCTTGGAGCCAAGAAGCTTCATTGTACTTAACACATACTCCAGATCCTCCAGGTCAAGTAAAAACTCCTGAGTCCATAATGTTGCACGCTTTCCTACAGTAGTAGGCTGTGCAGGCTGGAAATGTGTAAAAGCCAGGGTCGGCTGTGCCTTGTATTTGTCTGCAAAAGCAGCAAGCTCTGCGATAACATTGACCAGCTTTTTTCGTACAAGCTTCAAGGCTTCTGTCATCACAATAATATCTGTATTGTCACCTACATAACAGGAGGTAGCTCCCAGATGGATGATGCCCTTTGCTTTCGGGCACTGTACACCGTATGCATATACATGAGACATAACATCATGGCGTACCTGACGTTCTCTCTCTCTGGCAACCTCATAATTAATATCTTCTGCATGAGCTTTCAGCTCATCGATCTGCTCCTGTGTAATGTTAAGACCAAGCTCCTTCTCTGTCTCTGCAAGTGCGATCCAGAGTTTTCTCCAGGTACGGAATTTCATGTCCGGAGAAAAGATATACTGCATTTCTTTGCTGGCATAACGTTCTGATAAAGGACTTACATATCTGTCTGTACTCATCATTCACTCTCCTGTTTTTTAGTAGGATGGTTTTCATCCTTTGAAATTATATACCATCATTCCCCTAAAAGCAACCACAAAAACCTTATCCCTGATGGAATTTGCCAAGAAACTCCTTCATTCGCACATGATCAGAGGCAAAAACCTCCTGGGGAGTTCCTTCTACTGCGATCAGGCCTTTGTCCATAAAGATAATATGATCCGAAATGTCCCTTGCAAAAGTCATCTCATGAGTAACGATCACCATGGTGATATGCTCCGCTGCCAGATCTCTGATTACTTTCAGGATCTCACCTGTAAGCTCAGGATCCAATGCTGAAGTAGGCTCATCAAAAAACAGGATCTTCGGATTCATACAAAGAGCTCTGGCAATGGATACACGCTGCTGCTGTCCGCCTGACAACTGGAATGGGTAAGCATTCTCCCTGTCAGAAAGCCCCATCTGCTTTAACAGCTTCCTTGCCTGGGCATACACTTCATCCTTTTTTCTTTTCTGCACCCTGATGGGAGCATCTGTAATATTCTTCAATACAGAAAAATGGGGAAATAGATTAAAATTCTGGAATACCAGCCCCACATCCCCCTGTTTGATAATTTCACCGCTGTCCGGTGTCTCAAGTCCTGTAGCGCAACGAAGAAGTGTAGATTTACCGGAACCGGAAGGTCCGATAATGCTTAAAACTTCTCCCTCCTCCACCTCAAGGGAAATGTCTTTCAAGACTTCAAGGTTTCCGAAGCTTTTTTTAATATGCTTCATTTCAAATAACTTCATATATTTTCCTCTTATCTGTCACTGAACTCACTGATATCTATCAGCTTCCTGACAATTCTGTCATCTACTCTGTTAACGGTAATAATTCAGTTTCTTCTCAATTTTATCCATTACGATTGCCACCACCAGATTAAACACAAAATAGAATACTGCCGCGATCACAAAAGGCATCATAGTGGTCTGGGCACTGGCAATCTGTTTGGCAATGGTAAACATTTCCGCTACTGCAACCACAAAGGCCAGCGAGGTATCCTTCACCAGTGTGATCACTTCATTTGTCACAGCCGGAAGAATTCTCTTGATCACCTGGGGCAGGATAATTCTGAAAAATGTCTGCATCTTATTATATCCCAGAATTTTGGCTGCTTCATACTGACCTGCGGAAATGGATTCAATTCCACCTCTGTAAATCTCTGCAAAATATGCCGCATAGTTAATGCTGAAAGCGATAAACACAGCGATCAGGCTGTAACCCATGGAAATACGGATGCCAAAAATAAAATAGGGTCCAAAATATACTACCATCAGCTGCAGCATTAAGGGCGTTCCACGCATAATGGAAATATATGCAGATACAATCCCCCGCATCACCGGATTCTTCGACATTCTGCCAAAACAGATCAGAAGTCCCAGCGGCAGGGAAAACAACAGTGTCACAACAAAAATCTCCACAGATACCACCATACCACTGGCAAGCTGTTGAAGCATCACGCTTATTGACATATAAGTTTCCTCCTGAATAAAATATATCCTGTACAGTACGAAAGGGACTGTCACAACAAAAATGCTTTCTGCTGCAATAGCCCCGTTCCTTTATTTATTTAACACAACTATTATTCTGCTTTTGCTTCTTCTGTAGGAGTAGCTTCAGCCTCTTCGGTTTCATCCTCAGCTGCATTCTTCTCTTCCTCTCCACCAATGCAAAGCATATCTGCTACTTCATATTTCTCAGCAAGCTTATCTACCTCACCTGCATCATAAAGCTTCAGAACTTCATTCCATACAGTATCCTTCAGTTCGTCATTGCCTTTCTTGAAACCAATGCCGTACTGCTCACTCTGAATCGGCTCGTCCATGATCACATATTTACCTTCTTCTCTCTGAGAAAGCTGATATTTGGCAACACCGATATCTACTGCAATGGCATCTGCTGCACCGGAATCCAGATTCATAAATGCTGTATTATAATCAGGATTCTCTGTAAGTGACCCAAAGCTTGCTGTCAGATCCTTGTTGTCGTCATTATTCAGTGCATCCAAAGCTGCAGAAGCCGCCTGCACAACTACATTCTTACCTGCCAGATCTGTCAGCTTCTCAATACCGGAATCTGCGGCAACAACCATTACCTGCTCATTGTTCAGGTATGGATCAGACCAGGTATAATCATCCTCACGTCCATTGATCGTGAAACCATTCCAGATACAGTCAATGGATCCTGAATTCAGTTCCATATCCTTAGAATCCCAGTTGATCGGTTTTTTGACCAGTTCCCATCCAAGATTATCACAGACTTCCTGTGCAAGATCAAGGTCAAAGCCTACATATTCTCCATTATCATCCTTATATCCAAAAGGAGGATACTCTGCATCAAAACCAACTGTTAAAGTTTTATTCTCAACATCTGCATATACAGAAACAACACCAGCCATAAGAGAAGCTGCCATTGCGCCGGCCATAAGTACTGCTAATGTTCTCTTTTTCATGATAAACATCTCCTCTTCATCTATTTTGTCTTTTATCACGCAGTCACTCTACCACGCGAAAGCATGTGTTTATCCTAACATAAGCCCACATGGCTGTCAACCCTTCTTTTCAAAATAGCCAGAGGATTTTCCTGTATCAGGTTACTGTTCACTCCGTTCCCAGCAACACGCTTCGCGATGCACAGAATTTATGCTAATCGCATAAATTCGCGCGGTATGTCTCGGGTTTTCTGTGACCTTCGCTCACAAAAAACACCTCGCGGGATATTACCAGTGAACAGTAACTGTATCAGGAACCTGTACTCCTGTGATATCCTGCAGTAAGTTTTGCAAGCGTACTGTCCACATCCTTTTCTCCCAGGGCAGGTTCGGGAACAGCAGCAAATTGTTTCAAAGCATTCTGTATATCCTTTTTGATCTCATCTGTCACTTCAAGCCTGACCAGTTCCTTTTCATACTCAGCCCCGGAACGGATGCTCCGGTATGACAACAGATATGCTTTTAATTCTTTCGGAGATTTTTCCTTTTCCCATGCGTGATAAAAACACTCCATGGCTTTCTCCATCTGAAACAGATAGCTGTAGGCGCATCCCAGGTTATGCCATACATCCGACACAAATCCCTCCCTCTGCTTCTCCAAATCTGTCCTCTCAAGAAGCTTCTGATATACCCGGATAGCATTTACATACATTCCGTTTTCCATCAGAGAATCTCCCTTTTGCTTCTGACGCATGTCTGCACTTTCCTTACTTATCAGCACCAATCTGCTGTTGAGTGCTTTTAATTCCTCATAGGTAAGATAATTAATTTCCTTAAATACCGGATAGATCACATCATCTACATGGATATCCTGTCCCAGAAATTGTCTGATCTTTGCTGCCAGTCCGGGTAGGTTCAATTCTTCTCCTATCCAGATACAAAGCTCCTCATTGATGATGGTTTTATCTATCAGATAAAGGTTATGGTACAGATAGTAGCAAAGCTCTTCTACAGAATAAATATTCGTGCTGATATTCTCTATAAAATACGGACGCTCTGCTTTTTTTGTCTGGCATAAAATATATCCACTCATCTGTCTGTCTCCTTTACCATTCTACTGTCTCTGTCCATACCTTACCGCAGGACGGAAACAATTCTCCAAATCCCAGATCCTTCACCGTTACTTTACACTCTTTTGGAGAAATATACTGCAATTCCAGATAAAGCCGTGTGGTTTTGTTTGGACGCCTTGGAATTCCCGGAAGCATCATGCCCACACGTCTTTTCTCCGGTCTGTCAAAAGTACTCACAACAAACACTAGCTCTTCCGTATTATCCAGGATCAATTCGCAGGAAGCCTTGCAGTCATACCAATTATTTCCTGCTTCGATCAGAGGATAATAAGCCGGAGAACCCATAACACGCATCTCCATTCCCACATCTGCCATAACAAGAGAATCACTAAGGAAACGATATCCCTTTAATGCCTTATCCTCCAGTTTTTCTTTACCTGCTGCACAGGCACCTTTAGCAAACAGGTTATTCCCATAAAACACCTTACGTTTCTGATAGCAAAGAATTTTTATGGACTGTCCGGCCCAATCCTGTGAGAAGCCTCTGCCTGTGATCTGAATGCTGGAATATAAATCCCTGCCCAAGGTTTGCTGGACAAATTTACAGAATTCAATATCTCTTTCCTCATCATTGACCGGAAGTGCCCTGACAACAGGTTCTTCCAGTCTGACAGATACCGGTTTCGTACTTCCGTTTAAGGTCAGCTTCCGGAAAGACACATTTTCCGGAGTGAACGCGTACCAGGCAACACTGCGGTTCCAGGTTTCCCGCTTCTGTGAAAGCGCATAATAATAAAAGCTTTCCCCATAATCCTGAAGCATATATTTTCCTTCCGGAAATCCCATGGACGAAAACGCCTTCCGAAAATTCTCCACCTGGATATTTCCCAGATCCTCCAGTGTAACTACAATACATTTCGTATTTTTTACCAGTTCAGTGATACCGAGGAACTTCAGGATTCCTTTCAGAAATTCAGCCAGCAGCTCCCAGGGCTCATATTCCTGTCCTTCTACCACTACGGAATCCTTTTTTTCGCAGATTCCGTAGAGATCATGGATCATAATTCCGCCCTTTTCCCTGGCAAAATACTCTGCTTCCAGTCCTACACAGTAATCCTTCTGCTCTGTTCTCCTGCACAGGCAGGTAGGTGCCTCATACTGACTTCCTCCCACCTTCATGGAAAGAGAACGTGGTTCCTCTCCTTTACGGTCATAATAACAAATCTGGGAATATTCTCTGCCAAAATCAATTCCCACGATCAAATCACGGATTTCGTTCATCTGTTTCTCCTGTCTTTCCTATTTTCCAGATTCCTTTTCAATGGAAAACATACTCTTCACATACTGCTCCTGACGAAGATATTTTTTCAGCTGAGTCATTACCTCCTGGCTGTTATCCAATCTGCGGGCAGAAAGCATCTGATTGATCAGCTGATATTTGCTCACCGGAATGCCCTCAACCTTGTCCATGGTGATCACACGCTCCTGAGTCTGCCAGGTTTTTTCCCCCAGCTCAGCCTTAAAATAGTAATGCAGAGTTTCACCGTAAAACAGCGTAAAGGTTTTGGTAAAAATTCCCTCATACAGATTACGCAGGGGCTCCATCTGATATTTCAGTTCTCCGCCCAGCCCAGCATCCAGAGCATAATAAAGAGTCACCTTTCCGGCCGGATCTGTATGGTACTCTACAAAGGTTTTATCATCCAGCTGATAAGGGCTCAGCATGGACGCCGGAAGCCTTTTAAAAAATGCAAATTTCAGATTTTTCTTCATACATTTCTGCAAAATCTCTTTTTCCAGAGCCAGCTGATCCTGACTTGGATTCTTCTCTCTAGAAAGTGACTCAAAGAGAGCCAGACTGCAGATAAAATTCACCGGCCATTTCTGCCTGCAGGCAGTCTCCAGTTCATTGCGCACAAAAATACTCATAGGATATTCCCGCACAAACACGCCATAAGCAATCTGTGTCAGGTAAGCACCAATCAGATATTCTTTACCTGCATGCTTTACATAATCCTCCAGGATCTTCTCTCCTTCTTTACGATAATCAGAAGTAAACATCAGAAGTCCCAGAAGCTTTTCTTCCAATTCATAGGTATCCATATCAAAGCCATGAGCACTTTTCCACACTGACAGCAGCTCATCCAATGGTCCAAATCGATAATCCATAAGATATTTCAGGATCACCTCATCATATTTTCCCATTCTGTATACATCTGAGGCCAGAGCCAGAAGCTCTTCATCCTCAGCCATCTCACATTTGGTAAGCATTCTGCTGGTAAGTCTCAGCAGGCTTTCCGGGCGGATTCCCTCATATCCGGATTCCTCGATCACAGACATGGCCTGAGAATAAAGCCCCCTGGATATCAGCACCTCCAGAAGCTGTATCCTGTCTGCTGCCGCATATTCCTGATAATCAAGCTTTTTCAGATATTCCTCCTGATCTCCTGCAGGGTTTTCCTCCCCATAATACTTCAGCAGACTTCTCCGGATTTCTGTCCGGTATCCTTCAGAAAATGCTTTCATCTTGGCAGCTTCCTGATATAATTCCAGATTATCCCTTCCTAACTCTGCATTCACACAGTAATGAAGCAGAACCCCCGGCTCTCTTATGCCCAGGGACAGAACCTTTTCCATAAGCTCCCGTTCATCAAAAAGCTTCTTAACATTGTAATCTACCGTTGCATAATAACGTCTCTGTTTTTCATCCTGGAAAAGGATCACTGCATCCTCTGTATAAATCCTTGGATATGCAACTCCCTGCACACAGGGATAGACTTCCTCCATAGAGAATTTATCATGACGTACGATCACCGTGCGGATTTTTTTATCATCACAGTACAACCTGCAGGTAAACATTTTCCCTGCGATCAGCTCTGCCTGTTCCCTGTTCTCCGGTTCTGTGAGAAATTCCTGATAAAGTACTGCGTAATTCTCATCCATCCGGCCCTCTGCTGCCTTTTTACCGGCAAATTCAGCCATACTCTCCCGATAGTCCCTATAGGTTTCCGGCTGTACGACCTTATTTCCCACAATACTTGCATAAATAAAGGCTTTTTTATCATCGCCTAGGGAATTATTATTATAGGTAAAATACATCAGAAGAGGCTTTGGCAGCTCTCTCTGATAGGAGGTATCCATTGTCTCCACATAATATTCATACAATCTGGTAAGCCTGAGCCCTCGCTCAACAGCCAGAGCAAACCAGCGGAAATAGATTCGTTCTCTCGGATTTCCCAACATAATATAACGGCAGATCGCTTCCAGGGTATCATCTGCCGGAAAAGCTTCATAACCTGCTGCCAGGGCACGGTACATGCTTGGACAGAAGTTTTTCTCATAACCGGTCAGATAAGCAAACCGCATTACAAGTTCCTCTGTAAGCATTTCTTCTTTTCCTGCCAGGAGAAAAACCTGAGTCCAGAAACTGCTCATTCTGTGTAACAAAGACATATCTTTACTGATATATTTCCAGGCTTCCAGATAGAGAAGTGGATTGTGACAGCCCTTTTCAAATAATTCCTCCATCATAAACACAGCTCTGGATGGAGAATTCCTAAGCTCCTGATCCACCTGAAGCAGAATCCAGAATAGCAGGAAACTGTCCTCTCTCTGCATGGAGAAATTGCGAAGTCTGCGCACTGCCTGCTCTCTGTCTCTGTATAATCCGGTAAGGGTACAGAGATATAAGTAAGCGCCTGCCATTTCCAGATCCTCACGCAGGAAGGTCTGATCCTTAAATCTGCGCAGGATTTCCTTTGCCTGTTCTTCTTCTCCCTCCACATGGCAGAGATATGCCTCATACATCTGATATTTGGGATAATTACAGCCTTCTTCCTGAAGCTGGTTCAACAGAAAACGGCTGCTGCTGATCCAGGTGCCCTGCTCCATTTTTCCGCAGGAATATTCCATAAAATCTTTCATTAAAGACAAACACTGCTGCTTCTCATGAAGGCTGGTCTTCAGCTGTACCTTAGGACCGCCGGATGCTGTAATTCTGTAAACCAGCTCCTGATAAGGGCTTTTTACATGAATTTCCCCGTACTGCCGTCCCTTCTGTAAAGCTTCTTTGTGGATCACATACTCAACCTGATAATATCCACCGATAAAGTCCTCATCTGTGACCACATACTTCGACACTTCCAGGAAATCTCCTCTTGCCTCAATGTCCAGTCTTAAATGTCCCCAACCATCCTTATGTACAGGAAAAGACTCTCTCACAGTCTCTGTAATTTCATAAAAACTGTTATGATCAAATTTTAATTCCATGTTTACCGGTTTCTTCCGTCCGGTTCCCACAAGAAACTCCTCAAGATTCTGATAAGTTACCGGCTGTCTGGAAAGCCCCTTATAAAGAGCCAGTTCCTTTGTTCCTGCATTTTTCAGAAGTTTTGGAAATCCAGGATCTGTAAAAAGACGGTAGGCTTCTTTAAAATCCTCTTTTGCAATCTTTACAAAGGAATCCATATCCGTTACAGAACCTGCCACACTGTGCATCTCTTCCTTTTCAGCCTGGATCACAAAGGGAATTCTGTACTCTCCTACATTGGTGGTAAAGCACAGCCAGCCCTCATGTCTGTCACCCGGATTCATTCCTACACCATCTACCCCGTACTGCAGACGTATTGTAGTCCCTGTGAACTGATCTGTTCCCGGAACAACCCGCCTGTTGGAAGATGTAATATATCCACGGATCCTCTGGTTATCTTCTGTCCCGAAATACAGTTCTCCCCTGTATACATCTCCGGCTTTCAGTGTCACTTCAATTTTCTCTTTTGAAAAAAGAAGGCCCGGCTGCTCATATCTGAATTTTCCACTTAAGAGTTCTTCTATCGTCTTTTTCAAGTTGTTCACCTATATTTCCCTGTTCATCATAATTTATCACTGTCAAATAACCTTATCTGTTTATTATACACCACAACCGCAACCTGTGCAATATTTGGCTTGACCGGATGTTTTTAACCTTGCGAACACCGTTACTGTAAACGGAGTGAACAGTAACGAATTTGTAATTTAGCAATTGACAAACCTATTTTTCAAGTTTATAATCAGTGGCAGAAAAGATAAGAAAGCTTAAAACGTTGAAGAGAAGAGTAAGCTGAGGAACGTTACAGAGAGAAATGCATTCCGGTGCAAGCATTTCATCGGGAAACAGCCGAAGACCACCTCTGAGTGACTTTAATACAGTCCGGTGATTCCGTTACCATCGAATGAAGTGGTTCTGAATTATTATTTTCAGTCATTCAGAACAACCGGGGTGGAACCGCGAGTAATGATATCTCGTCCCCTACAGTATTTAACCGTACTGTAGGGGATTTTTTTATTCTTTCTTTTCCCCCTTTGCAGTACAAAATACACTGAAAGATGATCCTCACATCCAAACAGGCAGCCGGACATCTGACAGCATACAAAGAATATATAATAAAGGAGATAATGACCATGATCGTAACATTAAAAGACGGATCAAAAAAAGAATACGCTGAAGCAAAATCAGTCATCGACATTGCTTACGACATCAGCGAAGGCCTTGCACGTGCAGCCTGTGCAGGTGAAGTAAACGGAGAAGTCGTGGACTTAAGAACAGTTCTCGACAGTGACTGCGAATTAAACATCCTGACAGCAAAAGACGAAAAAGGACTTGCAGTTCTCCGTCACACAGCATCCCATGTACTTGCCCAGGCAGTGCAGACATTATATCCAGATGCAAAGGTTGCTATCGGACCTTCTATTGACACAGGATTCTACTATGATTTCGACTGCCCTCCATTCTCCCGTGATGACCTGGATGCAATCGAAAAAGAAATGAAAAAGATCATCAAAAAAGGCGCTAAGATCGAACGCTTCACAAAATCAAGAGAAGATGCCATCGCATACTTCAAAGAAAAAAATGAACCATATAAAGTCGAACTGGTTGAAGACCTTCCGGAAGGCTCCGAAATCTCTTTCTATTCCCAGGGCGACTGGACAGACCTCTGCGCAGGTCCTCACCTTATGAGCGTAAAAGGTGTAAAAGCGTTCAAGCTTCTTTCCTCTTCCAGCGCTTACTGGAGAGGCAGCGAAAAGAACGCAATGCTCACACGTATCTACGGAACCGCTTATCCTTCCAAGGATGAACTGAAAGAACATCTGGAACAGATGGAAGAAGCAAAAAGACGTGACCACAACAAGCTTGGCCGTGAAATGAAAATTTTCACAACTGTAGACGTAATCGGACAGGGACTTCCGCTTATTATGCCAAACGGTGTGATCATAATGCAGGAGCTTCAACGCTGGATTGAAGACGAAGAGACAAAACGTGGCTATGTAAGAACAAAAACTCCGTTAATGGCAAAGAGCGACCTTTACAAGATTTCCGGACACTGGGATCATTACAAAGACGGTATGTTCGTTCTCGGTGATGAGGAGACTGACAAGGAAGTATTTGCACTTCGTCCTATGACATGTCCGTTCCAGTATTATGTATACAAAGCAGAACAGCACAGCTACCGTGATCTGCCTCTTCGTTACGGCGAAACATCCACTCTGTTCCGTAATGAGGATTCCGGAGAAATGCACGGTCTGACACGTGTACGTCAGTTCACAATCTCCGAGGGACATCTGATCGTAAGACCTGACCAGATGGTAAAGGAATTCAAAGACTGTATCGCACTTGCACAGTACTGCCTACAGGTTCTCGGCGTGGAGGAAGACGTAACCTATCATCTTTCCAAATGGGATCCGAACAACAGAGAGAAATACATCGGTGATGCAGAAGTGTGGAATCAGACAGAAGCTCATATCCGCCAGATGCTTGAAGAACTGAACATTCCGTTTACAGAGGATGTTGGAGAGGCTGCTTTCTACGGACCTAAGGTTGATATCAACGCAAAGAACGTATACGGAAAAGAAGATACAATGATCACAATTCAGTGGGATGCTCTTCTTGCTGAACAGTTCGACATGTATTATATCGACGAAAACGGCGAAAAACAGCGTCCATACATCATCCATCGTACATCCATGGGATGCTATGAGAGAACACTGGCATGGCTCATTGAGAAATATGCAGGCATGTTCCCAACATGGCTCTGCCCGGAACAGGTTCGTGTAATCCCGATTTCCGAGAAATTCCACGACTATGCTGCCAAAGTTGAAGCTCAGTTAAAAGAAAACGGAATCCGCTGCTCTGTTGACCAGCGTTCCGAAAAGATGGGTTACAAAATCCGTGAAGCACGTCTTGCAAGAGTTCCATACATGCTCATTGTTGGTGCCAAAGAGGAAGAAGAAGGCAAGGTTTCTGTAAGAAGCCGTTATCTTGGCGATGAAGGAATGAAAGACCTTGGTGAATTCCTTGCATCCATCAAAGAAGAGATCAAAAATAAGACAATCCGCAAGATCGAGGTTCAGGAAGAAAATAAATAAATCCTGATAGACCATCCCTCTGACTGTCACATATTTCGAAAACCGTTTATGTGGTACTGTCAGAGGGATTTTTCATGATATTATCAGACAGGAGGTTATTGTCCATGCAGGATAACAAAAATTTTCTGGGCACAGAACCTGTTGGAAAGCTTCTTTTAAAGCTATCCATTCCAACAGTAATTGCCCAGCTTATCAACATGCTTTATAACATTGTAGACCGTATTTATATCGGCCACATCCCGGGGGAAGGCAGTCTGGCCCTTACCGGTGTGGGAGTCTGTATGCCCATCATCATGATCGTCTCCGCATTTGCGGCACTGGTCAGTTCCGGCGGTGCACCACGGGCTTCTATCTGTATGGGAAAACAGGATAATAAATCTGCTGAGAATATATTAGGCAACTGTTTTATTCTTCAGATTATTATCTCTGTTATCCTCACTGCCATTTTATTGATCTGGGGCAGAGATTTATTACTGGCTTTTGGCGCCAGTGAAAACACCATCAGTTATGCAACCGATTATATGCATATTTACGCTTTCGGTACCTTGTTCGTACAGTTAACCCTTGGTATGAATGCATTCATCACTGCACAGGGATTTACCACATTTTCCATGGTTTCCGTCCTGATCGGTGCTGTCTGCAATATTATTCTGGATCCTGTATTTATCTTTGTTTTTCATATGGGGGTACGCGGCGCTGCACTGGCAACAGTTATCTCACAGGCGATTTCCACACTCTGGGTAGTTTTATTCCTCTGTGGCAAAAAGACACTGCTTCACCTCAGGAAAAAACATCTCCATCTGGAGGCAAAGGTCGTTCTTCCCTGTATCGCACTGGGACTTGCTGCTTTTATCATGCAGTCAAGCGAAAGTATTGTAACTGTCTGCTTCAATTCATCCCTGCTTCGGTACGGCGGTGATATTGCGGTGGGAGCCATGACCATTCTGACCAGTGTTATGCAGTTTGCCATGCTTCCTCTTCAGGGCATTGCGCAGGGAGCACAGCCAATTTCCAGTTATAATTACGGTGCCAAAAATGCAGACAGAGTAAAGAAAACGTTCCGTTTGCTTCTGATCACCTGTCTGTCATATTCTGTACTTCTCTGGGCTGCTGTACAGCTTGTTCCCAGAGTATTTGTAAGCATTTTTACTGCTGATACAGATCTTATTGGATTTACTGCACCAATGCTGAAAATCTACTTGGGTGGTCTGTTCCTCTTCGGTATCCAGATTGCCTGCCAGATGACCTTTACCTCACTTGGAAAGGCTGTAAACTCTATTATTGTTGCTGTTGTCCGTAAATTTGTACTGCTGATCCCGCTGATCTATATTATGCCTCATATGGTACCTGATCCAACAACAGGCGTATATATGGCAGAACCCATTGCAGATATTACTGCAGTGATCTTTACCTCTGTTTTATTTACATTTCAGTTTAAAAAGGCACTTGCAGAAATCCGGAATTAAAAAATATTAAATACTGTACAAATCCATAATAAGGGGTGAACATTACAAAACGTTCACCCCTTAAATCATGCATTTCTATAGTCAAACGGATATTCACAATCCGCTTCGCTACTTGATTGATTAAAACAGGTCATTAATCACTTCCTGTACTGTCTGCAAATGCTCTGCTTTCCATGCTTTTGCACCACAGAAAAGAAGTCCCTCATCTACATTTCCTTTTACTGCATTGATCAGTCCGTCAGTAATACAGTAGGGAATTTCTTTTGGGCTGCATTTTACGAGACATCCATGACAGGGACTGTGTGGAATCTGTTCGCCGTTCATGACACGGGTCATGAATTTGTTCATAATGGCACGACCTGGCATTCCTACCGGGCTTTTTACAATGGCAATGTCGGATTCTTTTGCTTTTAAATGAGCTTCTTTGTAGCGGATGTCTGCATCACATTCTTCTGTTGTGATAAAGCGGGTAGCTACCTGAATGCCATCAGCACCCAGATTATCCACTTTTTGGACATCCTCTCTGTTATAGATACCACCAGCTACGATCACCGGAATTTCTGTCTCATATTTTTCTGCGTAGCTTTTTACTGTTGTGATGATTTTCTTTATTTCTTCGCTGTAGGATTCCTCGGTATATTTCTCCAGTTCTTCTTTATGAAAACCAAGGTGTCCGCCTGCCTGAGGTCCTTCGATCACTACCAAATCTGCAGTTCTTTTATATTTTCTGTCCCAGTATTTCAGGATTACTTTTGCGGATTTGTCTGTAGATACGATGGGAGCGATCTTTGTCAGACTTCCTTTTACCAGTTCCGGAAGCTCTGTGGGAAGTCCCGCGCCGGAAATAATGATGTCTGCGCCGGCTTTTACTGCAGCCTTTACGTGAGATGCATATTCTTTCAGTGCAACCATAATATTGTATCCTATAATTCCATCTCCTGAAATCTCACGGGCTTTTTTCATTTCAGCGGCAATGGCGCGTTCGTTGGCTGCTGCCGGATTTCTGTCGAAATCTTCTTCCCTGTAGCCGATCTGTGCAGTGGAAATAATACCAACTCCTCCTGCTTTCGCAACAGAACCTGCAAGTCTGCCAAGACTGATTCCAACTCCCATTCCCCCCTGAATTAACGGAACTCTTGTGATTTTATCTCCTATTTTGAAATTCTTCATTGTGATTCTTCTCCTGTTATTTTGTTTGTGTTTTAAATATTTTGATATTCAAAGTATATCACAATATTTGTTCTTGTCAAGAGAAACCATTTTATATAGTTTTTAATACTATATAAACGTTACTGTGAACGGAGTGAACAGTAGCATATAAACTTATAGATTTTGACAAAAAATCCGCGGATATGATCAATTTATGTAATCATATCCGCGGATTTATTTATTTTCATTAAATTTTCCTCATTATATTATCTTCCAACTGTTTCTCACCGGACTGTGTAATAAAATCGTATCGCATCTATCACTTTCTCCATCTGAAGCGGTTTTGAAAAATGTTCGTTCATTCCTGCTGCTTTACTCTGTGCAATATCATCAAGAAAGGCATTAGCTGTCATAGCAAAGATGGGGATGGTTTTCGCATCCCTTCGATCCAGCTTTCTGATTCTACGGGTAGCTTCCAACCCTCCCATTTGTGGCATCATCAGATCCATCAGAATCACATCAAAGTATCCGGGCTCTGAATTCTCAAATATTTCTACAGCTTCCCGTCCATTCCATGCCTTTGTCACTATCATTTTTTCTTCTTTCAGCAGGAACTCAGCAATTTCCATATTCAGCTCATTGTCTTCCACCAGCAGAACCTGAATTCCTTCCACTGAACAGTTCTGATACATCTGGGATTTCTTTTCCGATTCCTCAGCAGAGATTTCAAAAGAAATATGAAGAATAAATTTAGTTCCCTTTCCCTGTATACTCTCAAAGGAAAGGGTTCCACCCTGCAGCTCTATCAGCTTTCTGGCAATGGCAAGTCCCAGACCGGTACCTGCATAATTTGTTCTGGCTGACTGCCCTTCCTGGGCAAAAGGCTCAAATGCCTTTTTCTGAAATTCCTCACTCATGCCGATTCCGGTATCCGTACAGGTCAGTTCATATTCCGCAGTGGTATCCGTATAGGAAACCTCACGACAGGTAACTGTCACAGAACCACCATCATAATTATATTTTACTGCATTGCTGCCGATATTCATCAATATCTGCTGGAAATGCACCGGACTTCCTATCAGCTGTGTATGGATGATTTCTCCATCTTCCACATAATAATTAATGCCGGATTCATTTGCCTGCATCCTGGTGATTTCATTCGTGTTATGCAAAAGTTCCAGCAGATTAAAGTGCTTTCTCTCCAGCTGTATATTGCCGGATTCCAGCTTATTCATATCCAGCACATCATTAACAAGGTTTAAAAGATAACCGGAAGCAGTCCTGATTTTGGTACGTGCTTCCTGCTGAAGCTCCAGATCATCGGGATAACGGTCTGCAATATCCACACATCCCTGAATCCCGTTAATCGGTGTGCGGATATCATGACTCATTCTCCTAAGGAAATCTGTCTTTGCCAGATTGGCTTTCTCAGCCTCCTGAGCAGTTCTTCTCAGTTCTTCCCGGCTCTCCAGCTCAGATATTTTCTGGTCATTAATATCTCTCGTTACATAGAGAACATTGGTCACTTCCCCTGCTTCGTTTCGCAGTTTCACAATAAATCTGGCCTGATGCCAGACTCCGGTTATGGCTCTGTATTCTGTGGAAACCTCCTCTCTGTTCTTCAGACGCTCTGCCAGCGTGGAAACATCCAGAAATTCTCTCATTCTTTCCTGAAATTCGGGCGCTATGAATTTCTCTCTGGCTTTTGTAAACTGAACAGAAATCTTTCCATTTCTGCCGGTCGGACGGTGTATGGATTCCTTGCTGGAAATCTCCTCATAGGTATCATGGAGCAGATCCATCCGGTAGATGATCCAGTACATTTTGCTGATTGCAGAGATGATCTCATTATTCATTTTCAGATCAGCCATAGTCTCTTCCATCTGCTGCTTCTTTTTCATATCCTCCTGCACAATATCATCAATATAGCGAAAACCCATAATGATCTTATAATCATCCCTGTTGCCTGTCTCCAGACGGATCACCTGCAATTCAAAATACTCATGCCCGGCATGGTTTTTCACTGACTGATAACGATATGCAAAACGTTTATGATTCCGCAGATACTCTATGAGAGCGTGACGTTCCATCTTCCGGAGGAAATCCGGTGCTGATTCCCGGATTACATAATGATCATAATAATATCTGATTCCAGAGGTATAACTGGATTTCAGCTCCGGCATCTCATCAATCTCTGCCCAATTGGAATGTATGCTCTGTTTGATTGCTTCCAGAGTATCATTTGCCAGATCGCATAAATAAAATGAGGTATAATCTACGCAGAGAGCTTCCAGGATATGCTTCTCCTTCTGAAGTTCCTCCAGATTACTCTCCAGTGTTTTCTGTTTTTCCTCAAGCATCCTGAACATACGCAGATTATTCAGTGTACTGGCAAGATGTCCGCCTGCATTGGAAAGAAGCGATATGGAAACACCTGGATTAACCAGCTCCGGATTATCCAGACCGATAAAACCGCTCAACTGCGTATTTGCAAACAGAGGTAAAACCAGCAGAGAATGAATGTCCTGAACCTTCAGGATATCATATTCCGAAGGCATAGTTTCGCGTATTTTCTCTAGATCATGAATAATAATGGTTTCTCCACAGAGGAATTTCTCATGCCACACCGGCATACTGCCGGCAGGAATACGAATCAGATTGTCAATCTGAGGGATGATCCCTTCTCTGCACCATTCGAAGGTATTGCTGTAATAATCCTGTTTTTCAGACAGCAGTTCAAAAATATATACTCTGTCTGCATCTGTATATTCACCAGTGTATTGAAGCAATGCAGGAATACAATCCTTCACTTCTTTCTCATCCGACGCCTGATTGATGTCTGATATCAGAGACAGAATCTGATTCAGCAGTTCCAGCTTTTTGTTAAATTGTCTGTAGTTAATCTCATGTTCTTCACTCTTATTATCATTTGCCTTAAACTTTTTCATATAATCTCCCAACACTTATATAGAAAGTACCACCGCGTTAATGCCTGAAAACAAAAAAAGAACAGCCGATACATATGTTCGAACTGTTCTCCTACTTCTGAAGTCCATACAGCATTGACATTACTGTTTCCTGCTCATTTGTACTCATACCGTTCCGTATCCGTAAAACTTCCTTTTAAGCCATTAGAGGAAGTATATTTGTAAATAAAATTTAAAGATACTTTCGTTTCTGCAAAAGTCATTTTCGCTTATATCACTTTCATAATATCACAGACAGTAACTTCATTGCAACTTCAATTCAAAATGATTTCTATTTGTTTTTATAAATCCTTCTTTCTGTAACTTTGATATCTCCGTAGACATTGCCGCACGGTCAATGCACAGATAATCTGCCAACTGCTGCCGGTCAAAAGGAATATCAAAGGATAACGACGAATGTCTGATAGACTCTGCCGACAGATAGGACAATAGTTTATCCCTTATCGTTCGCTTGCCCACATGTGTAATTTTGTCGTTTAGGATCAATATCTTATTTGCCAGGACACTGACCAGGTTGCGGATCAGCTTCTGATGGTGTTCGCATGCAGTCGGGCAGGAAATCAAAAGCCTTTGGACATTTAGCAGAATAATCTCACAATCCGTATCTGCCACCACGCTGACATTCAGAACAGCTCCCGGGCTTGCTGCATATGGCTCACCAAAGAAATCACCGGTATGACATTTTGACAGAATATTCCGATGCCCCCAAAGGTCTTCCTGAATAACAAGAACACAGCCGGACACCACAAGCCCCATCACTTCAGTAGAATCTCCTGCTCTGAAAATATAAGAATCTCGTTTTTTGGAAACTGTTGTTGCTTTTACACAATGCAGTATAGATAATATCTCGTTATCAGTAAGGCCTGTAAAAAATGGACTAGTTTTTAAAATAGATAAATATTTTTTCAAAATCATTCCTCCTTGTTGGAAATCAAACATACAAGTTGTATTTATTATACTATAATGCTGACAGAAACAAAAGGTAAATCTATTGGCGGAGGATAAAAATTCCGTTTCAATAATCTTGAGCTGGGAAAAATCGGTGGTCTGCCACGACTGATGGATATGGGCCAATGTAATGATGCTTATGGTGCGATCCAGGTTGCCGTGGCACTCGCAGATGCATTTGGTTGCTCTGTAAATGAGCTTCCGCTTTCCTTCGTTCTCTCCTGGTATGAACAGAAAGCAGTCTGTATCCTGCTGACACTTTTGCATCTGGGTATCAAAAACATCCGTCTTGGTCCTTCTCTTCCGGCGTTCCTGTCTCCTAATATTCTGAACTATCTGGTGGAAAATTATGGCATTGCACCTATCACCACACCGGATGAAGATATCAAAGCACTGATGAAGCAGTAAAATAAATTTTTCAAAATCTTCGCAAAATTAACAAAGCCGATACAGGATGCAAAAATCCCGCATCGGCTTTATTTATAGGTCTGAAGGCTCGGATCAACCGACAGCAATTTTAAACATGCGCAACGATATTCTGATGGAGTTAAATGATAACGTTTTTTAAACAATCTACAAAAATAATCAACGTTATGAAATCCACTTTCATAGGCGATTGTTTTTACTTTTTTATTTGTATTTTTCAATAACCAGGAAGCTGCCTGAAGTCGATATCCTATCAGATAATTAACCGGTGTAGTATGTAAAAACCGGTGGAACAAATTAAGTGCAGTACTTTTGCTGATTCCTATATGCGAGGCAATTTCATCCAGAGACAAATTGCGATTATAGTTTTCATGTATATATTGCATGATTAACTGTACTCTTTTCTGTGCAACTTCATCAACTGTCTGTACATCTCCTTTATCAGATAACTTTACATTTTCATAAAAAGTCAGCCATAAATCCTGCATCAATGATAAAGTAGCAAGTTCTCTTATTTTCTCATTCTCCTGTATTTCCATTATTTTTATCATAGTTTGTATAATCTTTGTCTGCCATAATTCATCAGTCCGAAAACACTGAAAATATATATTCGATGAAATGATTGGCAAGATATATTTCTTATAGATCAGGCTGTTCTCCGGTGCAATAAATTCCGGCATACATACAAAGTTAGGAATGATACCACCTGATGATGCGTAAAAGCGGTGCAATATTTTAGAATTAATAAAAATTGCCTCTCCTTCTGACAATATAATCTGTTGTTCTCCTATTCCGCATGTAACTTGTCCAGACTCCACATATAAAAACTCAAATTCTCTGTGCCAGTGCCACTCAATACAATGAAAATCAAACAATTCCAGATTATCATAATAATACTGGAATGGATAATCACTGCTTCCATGCTGTTTAGTTTCCATGAACTCCTCGTCTGTAAGTATCTTATTATATGTTTTATTATAATCCATCTTCATATCACATTCTTTCTTTTTTACGATATTATACAGTATTTCTACAATTTAATTCAATGTATATATCTAATATTTGCTATATAATCAAGTAAAAAAAGAAAAGAGGTATTCTTATGATTTTTAAATGGATGAATGAAAGTGAAATCAGCATTGAGGGCGACAAAATTGAAATAACCGCACCACCCAGAACAGACTTTTTTTGCGGAAGTATTGATGAATGTGAAGAAGGTATTTTACCGGAATCACTTTGTAATGCCCCATATTATTATACCGAAATTGAGGGAGACTTTATCCTTAAAGTAAAAGTATCTCATGATTTTAAAGAGACCTATGATTCTGCTTCTGTAATGGTAATGGCGGATGACAGTCACTGGGCAAAATGTTGTTATGAGCTGACTGATTTTGGAACTCATGCTGCTGTAAGTGTTGTTACAAAAGGCGATTCAGATGACGCAAACGGATGTAATCTTGAAGGCAATTCTGCCTGGCTTCAGGTATGCAGAGTTGGAAATAATTTTGCGTTCCACTATTCTGCAGATGGTATAAACTTTTACATGATGAGATATTTCCATTTGCCAGCTGAATCACTCATCAAAGTTGGATTACTCGCCCAGGCTCCAAGTGGAAACGGTGGAAAACGCATTTATGAGCACCTTTCTATCGAGCATAAAACTGTTAAAAACATTCGGAGTGGAAAATAAAAAATGAATGCTGTAAAAAAAAGTAACTACCATAAGACAAAAATCGCCTGTTATATGGGTTTTATCACACAGGCTATTGCTGCAAACTTCGCACCGCTTCTTTTTTTGAAATTTCACAGTGACTACCATATTTCTCTCGGTAACATTGCTCTGATATCCACTTTCTTCTTTTTCACACAGCTTCTGGTTGACCTGTTCTGTGCCAAATTCGTAGATCATATCGGATATCGTGTGTGCATTGTTGCATCAGAAATATTTGCTGCACTTGGTCTGCTTGGGCTGGCATTTTTACCTGATTTTTTACCTGATCCTTTTATTGGAATTATATGTAGTGTTATTGTTTATGCCATCGGAAGCGGTTTAATAGAAGTACTTTGCAGCCCTATTATCGAGGCCTGTCCCTTTGAAAACAAAGAAGCAACTATGAGTCTGCTCCATTCCTTTTACTGTTGGGGAGCAGTTGGGACAATTTTGATTTCCAGCTTATTTTTCCTGATATTTGGAATAGACAACTGGAAATGGCTGGCCGTAATATGGGCAATCATTCCTGCAGTTAATACTTATAACTTCATGACCTGTCCCATTGAACCTCTGGTTGACAACGGTTCTGGAATGGGCATTAAGAATCTGTTTTCCAGACCATTTTTCTGGGTTGCAATATGTCTGATGATCTGTTCCGGAGCTTCTGAACTTGCAATGGCTCAATGGGCTTCTGCTTATGCAGAAGCCGCACTGGGATTGTCAAAAGCCCTGGGCGATTTAGCAGGTCCATGTATGTTTGCAGTAACAATGGGAATCAGCCGTATAATTTTTGGGAAATATGGAGAACAGTTAGATTTAATGAAGTTTATGAGTGGTTCAGGCATATTATGCGTTGTCTGTTATCTACTTGCCGCTTTGTCATCCAGCCCGATTATCGGACTTATCGGTTGTATTGCATGTGGATTTTCAGTTGGAATCATGTGGCCTGGAACAATCAGTATTTCCTCAAAAACTTTTCCAACAGGTGGAACGGCTATGTTTTCTCTTCTTGCCATGGCAGGAGATTTAGGTGGCAGCATTGGACCTGGAATTGTTGGTCGTATCACCCAGAATGCCGGAAATAATATTAGGATTGGCATGGGATTCGGACTTATTTTTCCGGTAATTCTATTGTTTATGTTATTCCTGCTGTATCGAAAAAAATCCACACAGCCCCAAATATCAAATCATTGATGAACCAATAAAAATACCTCCAAAGTAACAGATTTTTATATTTAATCTGTCTGCTTTAGAGGTATCATATCATGCTATTTGCAAAGCATTGAAATCCGGAAGTTGATTAATAACCCCAATTGATTATTTCCCAACTCTTTTTATCTGCCGTTTTCACTAAATACCATTGCCAGTTGGCGTATGTATCATTAGGATTGAACCCACCATCTCCACCTTTTTCGTCTGTATCAAAGATTGATAATACCACAATAAGTTCTTGGTTATTCTCTTTGTGATACTTCTCAATTTCTTCTGCAAATCTGTTTTCAACATCCTCGTCATAGCGAAGTTCAGCAAGTGTGCAACCTTTAAAATCTTTTGCAAATTTTTTCTCTATGACATCAAACGCTTCATTAATTGAATTTTCACCATAGAGTGCAGAGTAACCAACAACACGATTAACATTTGATACATTTCCTCTATTTCCAGTTAATACAAGGACTGTTGCCACACCTGAAATTACTAATACAGCACATATCACACTTATGCTTTTCTTCTTCATACAATCACATCCCTTTGTCAAATCCCGAGTTGTATTATCACTTATCTTTATCTTTTTTTGAAAAAATAAGACTGCCAGATATACCAAAAGATATACCCAAGCATATTCCGATTCCAATTCCCGCCATGCTGTTTAATGAGTTTATAAAAACAACACTCCAGAGCATCGCTGCTATGATTCCAATGATGATACCTATAACCGTCCTTTTGCTTTTCATAAGCTTATCCTCCAACACCACATATCATTGCCCCATAACAAGGAAATCTATTGTACATTATTTTTTAAGTTCATAAAAAAAATTGCTATTTTATCCAACTTTGCTTCATTATATTCTGCAAAATCCAAATAATATTTTGGAATACTTACAGCCTGAATTTCTTTTTTATATAACCATTGTCTTGTTTTGGCTTCCGGAGCAAAAATAACTGCTTGATGTTCACTGGAAAAAATCTCATTATAAGTACATGCTGAATGGTCTAAAACACACTTCCAATCCATATTCTCATCCTGAAAATATCGATTTAGTTGATTCAAAAATTTCTTTGCTTTTTGCATATAAATCACATTCATAATTGGATTATAATGTTCTCCCTCTATTACAGGAATTTCCCATACTAAACAACACGTTTTCATTTATAGATCCCCCTTTACCAAATGCATGACTCCTCAATTTCCTAGTCAATAAAACTTGAAGTTAACTGATACTATCATAAAATCTTTGCAACACGATTGCCAACTCTTCCGGAGCTTCTATGTTTGCTTCATGACCTGTTTTCATAAGTTCATGGAAGTAGGAATTGTTCAAATAATGGCAAAGTTCTTTTGAAGTTTTTTTGTTTGCATTGTCCTTCTCTCCACAAACGATTAATACCGGACAAGCTACCTTATGCAGCGAGTCACTGAAATCTAATTCAGCCATCGTACCACATAGGTTAATAACATTTGCTTTTTTGAAGCCCATTTTATTGAATGCCGACTTTGGCATAAGATGAAATAACATATTCTGAACTTTCAATAATTTTTTGGGCATTTTATATTGTGCTGCAATTAATACAAGTGCCTTTACTTTATCTGGGTGGTCTATCGCATAATTAAGTGCCAAAACAGCTCCTAGAGAAAGCCCACATAAGACAATTTCTTTGTTCTCCTTGTCGCATTCTGATGAGAATGCTGAATATAATTCCCTATATGTAGCAGATTTCCCTTCTAACATCTCTGATAAACTCAAACTGCAACTGCTTTTCGATACTTTCGTTTCTTTTATTACTCTATTCCAACTGTCTGGTTTTTGCCCTAGTCCATGCAAATATAAATACTTCATATATTGTCACTCCTTCAAATTCCGATTGAGATTTCACCTGTTTTAAGAGATTTAATAACTGTTATATTTTGTTATTAAATTCTCTGCAATCCCTTGAAAACACTGGATTTGTCGCAGGTGAGCTTTCCCTTATTGTTTCCCTTGTGTTATATCTTCCCACCAGTGTTTACGAACTCTGATAAGGGCAAATACAAGGGCACAAGATGTCCGGTGGACATCTGCTCTGTGCCGACCGAAGCGGCAGCGGAGACCAAGAAAATCCTATAAAACAGTATAACACAAAATAAAAGTGACATGATGAACTGATTGAAATGCTTCTTAATTTTTACAATTAATGATTGATTGAATAATAAGGAGATGGAATACGATGAGAACAATATTTGCAGAATACAATCCACAATGCAACAGTATTGATGTTTATACCAGTGCCGGTGACTAACCGCCGTTCTCTCAGTGGACGGCCCCCAATTGGTGAACTGTCCACTTTTTTTAATAATATTCTCGCTCTTCCCACCAGTCTTTCACTTAACATCGGATTCCAATATAAATCACATTCTCAGGCAATAACAGTACAATAAGATTTATCGGATATTTCAACAGACGCTTATAACAATCCACTGTATATTTTTAAATCTTCATCCTTAAACACATTAAAGATTACCTTTTTTATTCTGCTGTCTTTGTTAAGATACTGTTTTACAGTGTTCGTTGCAATCTCGGCAGCTCGTTGCTGTGGAAAACGGAATACACCTGTAGACAAACAACAGAATGCAATAGATTCCACACCAGTATCAGCTGCAAGCTTTAGGCACTCTGTGTAGCAGCTTGCCAACAGGTCTTCATCTTCTTTTGTGACTTTCCATTGTATAATAGGTCCTACCGTATGAAGAATATATTTTGTCGGAAGATTGTATCCCGATGTTATCTTTGCTTTGCCGGTCTCTTCTTCATGCCCCTGCTTTGCCATAATTTCATGCATTTTCAGACGAAGTTCCATTCCAGCATAAGTATGAATAAAGTTATCAATACAGGCATGCATCGGTGAAAAACAACCAAGCATCTGTGAGTTACACGCATTCACGATCGCATCACATTTCAAAGTGGTAATATCTCCCTGCCAGATATATAATCTCGAATCGGATTTTACAGGTGCAAGCGTGTCAACATCTGTGATTCCACGCTCTATATTTCTTTCTGTAAGATACTCATCCTGTATTTTCAAAAAATCATTATTGATTGGTCTTGGCGGTCTGACATTCATAAGTGAGCGGAGCAGATTTTCCTGCCCCTGCTTATCCGTAGGAATGTTCTGTCTGCCAAACGGTATTTCTTCTTTTAAAAGATACTGAATCAGATATTCTCTTCGCTCATCCTGTGTCATAATACCAGCCCCCTTATATCAGTAATTGCCTTTGCCATATCACCGCCAATACCGATTGCACGTTCCCCGAAGCTTTCCGGAACTACCGCTTCATCTATATTTAGGCGTATCAAACTATAAGACGAGTTCTCCCTCACCATCTTTTCAAAAGGGAAACGTATAATAATCGGCGTATTAAATCCAACTCCAAGTTCCAAAAGAACAACCTTTTTATCTTTATTCTGTTCCAGAAAACCCGCATACCTGTCGGCTGCCTCATGCCACGCTTCATCTTCCACAAAATAATTATCACAACGGAGATTCATAGCCATATTGCCGCCACACACCGGACATTTTGGTACAAGTTCTGATGGAATCAGGCAGTCTCTTCTTGCTTTATCCATTTTACGAAACAGGTCTTTTGCATCGTAAGTCTTTGGATGACAGGCTTTCTGGCACTGGATTTTCCCATAATCTCCCTGTGTTGCAAATATTCTTTTTTCATCGAATCCCGCTTTATAAAACTGATGATCCACATTGGTTGTAAGTACAAAATATTCTTTGTTCTTTACAATATCATAAAGCTCTGTATAAAGCGGCAATGCCGGAGGATCAAAGCGGTTCATCAATGCATGTTTTGACCAGTATCCCCACTTTGCCTCCTCAGACGGATATGGATAAAATCCGGCTGCATACATATCTGTCATGTAGTACTCGCCGTATTTTTTTATAAATTCTGCAAAATTGTCTGTAAACCTTTTACCACCATATTGGATTCCCGCAGCTGTCGATGCCCCGGCTCCTGCCCCAATTATAACACAGTCTGTATTTCTTATATTCTTTGCAGCCCTGTCAATCTGGTCTTCATATGCATCTTTTTGGAATACATAATCCCTTGCCGGAGTACTACATAAAAAGTTTCTCCAGTCAGCATGCCCTTTTCTGATTTTCTTAAAAATCATAATGAACCTCTTTTCTCAATACACTGCTTCGGACAAATTTCTGCACATCTTCCGCAATGCAGACAATGATTCTGGTTGATAGTAACCGGAACTGAAGATATATCAATGCATTTTTGCGGACATACAGAGTAACACAGTTTGCATCCAATACATTCTTTTCCAATAAAATACCCTGTCTGAACTGCCTCGGTTTTTCCAATTGTTATAGTATCCCTCACAATATTTGATGGATTGCTGATATCAAAATACTCTCCCTGTGCCTCATACAGCCGAAACACTTCGATTGCGTCTTTCGTATCTCCCGGATAGATTTTCTTCATATATGGATTTTTTTCAAACATAATATCAAGATTCTTTTTTCCGATGTTCTTTATTTTTCCACGCAGAGACACCGCAATTTTGTCTTTTGTTGCGGATATTGCCACATACTGCTGCTCCATTAACTGGTCATAAAATGCTTTTCCCTTTGCTGTAAGGAAATACACACCTTCTTCATCATAGTACATCATATCTATGATTCTTGTCTGAGGATGTCCATCTGAACCTATCGTTGCAACTGTTGTTGAATGAATTTCATCCACCAGAAGTTTAAGATAATCCATTTTTGTCATTTCAAAGTCTCTCCTTTCAGTATCGGTGTAAGTTTTTTATATATCATCATGGCAATTGCTCCAATCACCAAGCCTTTTAAGATATTAAACGGCAATGCATTGAATAGCACAACGTCCAGCCTGGTCTTAATAAATGGCAGAAATTCGCCAAATGATGCAATCAGCTGATCCAGCGGCATAAATGCTTCAAACAGTGGAAGTAGTATAAAATAATTTACAATCGCTGCTGCTATTCCCATAACTACACTTGAAATAACACATGCCCACATCGCCATTTTCCTAGTCTTTTTGTATTTGTATATAAAACCGGCAGCCAGTACATAGGATGCCCCCATCAGGAAATTGGCAAGTTCACCAATTCCTCCTGTTGATGTTGACAGAAGCTGTAATATATTTTTTATCAATTCTATCATCACTCCTGTAACCGGTCCAAACGCAAACGCCCCAATCAGTGCAGGTAAATCTGACAGATCCATTCGTGCAAATGATGGACTCAAAGGAACCGGAAACTCTAAAAATGCCAACACATATGATATAGCTGCCAGTAGAGCTGTCATTGTTATCGTCCTTGTAGAAACTAAATTTTTTCTTGTTTTAATAGTTGCTGTATTGTTACTCATAAATCTCCTTTTTGTGAGATATGCCTGAATTTAAAACAGCCCGCAGGACGGGATTCCCTGCGGGACTTGTTTTATCATATCTTCTCTCATCCGGACTTTACCGTCGGTTATGGGATTGCACCATATCAGCTTTTGCTCGCAGACTATACTGCCGGTCAGGAATTACACCTTGCCCCGAAGACTGTAATTTTTTCTGTTAATTATCTTTAAAATTCATAAGGTGGATTTCCAGAGAAATCTGCGATTAAACCATGCGGATTTTCAAGATAGAATACCTCAAAAATAGGATTATCTGCTGTCTGGTACTGTCCCTTAACGATAGGATTGTTCATGCATCCTTCCTTTACACTCTTGTTGTCCTCAAATACTGCTTTGCCATGAAGGCGAATCCATGCGTATTCAGGGGAAGATACTGATACTTCTACTTCAGGATTTGCTAACATATCCTTGTAAACATCCTTTGTGTTGTTAGTACAGAACCAAAGCTTTCCATCCTGCTCAAAACAGAACATGAATGGACGGCATTTTGCCTTTCCATCTCTTCCGACGGTTGCTAAATACTGAACCGGGTTTTTCTGTAAAAATTCTACTACTTTCTGCATTTTAAATTACCTCCTTGATATGCTGTAACAATGATTGTTACATCTTGTAGCTATACAATATCATCCGTTTAATGTAATGTCAATAGTTACATCAAACTTTTTGTAACTTTTTTTGTTACAACTCCTTTTGAAGATTTTACATTGATTATGAAAAACGAAAAGGCTCCGGAAATTGTGATGATATAATCACTCATCCGAAGCCTTCTGTAGGCTACTCTTTCTCTGTATACACTGCAATATCTTTTTTCACATCAGCAAGTGTCATTTCTGAAAGTTTTTCCTCCATTGCCTTCTGTACTTCTAACAGTCTCTTATCAAGAACATGGTGAATATTCTTTCCTACCGGACATTTCTGATTGGGATTCTCATGAAAATGAAACAGTTCTTCATCTGGTGCACATTCCACTGCTTTATACACATCAAGGAATGTAATCTGCTCCAATGGTCTGGTAATTGTCACACCGCCTGTCCCTCTTGCAACTTCAATAAGACCAGCAGCCTTTAATTGTTGCAATATTTTACGAACAATCACCGGATTAGTTCCAATGCTTGCTGCCATAAAATCACTAGTCATCTTCTGATCCGAAAATGTATCTATACAGGCAAACATATGGATTGCCATTGTAAATCTGCTTGAAATCTGCATTATAAACACCTCTCTTTGACAGTAATCATATCAAAAAACAGATGTAATTTCAATGGTTACATTGTTGTTGAAAACTTAATATAAATACAATCAATAGTCTGCTTTAGAAAAAACAGAAAGATACTTTACAAAATCTTCCTGTTTTCTTTTTGTTTTAGTAATATCCTCGTTCCTCCCGCCAGTCTTTCACATAACATCGGATTCCGATATAGACCACTTGCACAAGAATTAACAGTAGAATAAGGTTCATCGGAATGATTGATTTTATCCATTTTTCGAAGTAGATTGCAATAGCTGTACTCATTATCGCCATCATGATACAGATGATATCCCAGCAATATTTCCGGTAGATTTTCCCCACCTGATAACCAATCCAGACTATAAGTCGCCCCTCCTCATCGTTACAAATAGTAACAAAGAAAAAAAACAATTTTATGGTCTATCGACATCTCGCCAAATGGAATTTACCTAACGCAGCGATGCCCCGAACGCCCTTAGTTCTTCTCTCTTTTTCTCGCTCTTGTTTTCAGACCCATGTGCTGTAAACACACCCATGTTTTCAAGTCTAAGATAATCCAGAAAGTCTCCTTTGAACGAGAAAAGAGCACCCTCATACATATTAGCATCTCCGGAGCTAAGTATCATGGCAACTTTTTTCAAATTCTTCGGTCCTCTCGGATATGCCGCAGAATAAAATCTGTCGATTACACATTTTAGCTGACCGGATATGCCGTGATAATAAATGGGCGATGCAATAACAAGCATTTCTGCTTCTTTCAAAAGATTATATACTTCCCTGTGGATGTGGACTTCCATTTAATACTAATATCTTCATTTCCATCACCTTATCTTTTTATTCTTCAATCTTAGTACCAGTCATGCTTCTCATTTTTTTCCAAAGCCTCAATCTGCTCCATCTCTTCGTCAGTTAATTCAAAATCATACAACTGCGTGTTCTCCATGATGTGATCAGGATTGCTTGAACCCGGAATTACAATTCTGGTGTCACTACTTCCAGCCTCCCAATTTCTATTTTATCTGATTGCAAATATCCGCAATAATCTGAACCGGTGTCATACCAACCTCTTTCAGTAATTCATTTGGGTCATATCGGTCATAAAATTTCTTCTCAAGTCCGTAATTTTTCACTTTCATATCAGAACTACCATAGAAGGAAGCTATTTTCTCGCCAAAACCGCCGCTTAAAATACCGTCTTCCATGGTAATGACCATCTGATGTCTTTCGGAAAGACTTTCCAGTAATTCTTTGTCAATACCAGAAGCAAAACGAGGATTGATCAGTGTCGGCGTAAAGCCAAGTTCTGCTTTTATTTTTGCACTGAGCTGTTCACCACGCTGATAAAAATCACCAAGTGCCAGAATTGCAACCTTTTCACCAGCTTCTTCCACTTTAAAATGATTCAGTCTGTCAAAATCCTTATCTGCTTCACGATAGGTTACCTGATTTCCGGGGATGAGAATCATAACAGGATGTTCCCTTTGATCAACTGACCAATCAAGCATAGAAAGGTATTCATCTTTTGAGGTAGGTGCAAGCACTACCAGATTCGGAACATTCGTGTATGCCGCCAGTCCAAAAATTCCAAGATGCGTAACATCTGTCAAACTGTCAAAAGAATTGTAGTTTAAGAGAATCGTAACAGAACTATTGTTAATACATACATCATGAGAAATCTGGTCATACGCTCTTTGAATAAAGGTTGTGTTAGTAACCACAAGCGGTTTCGCACCGTTTTTTGCTGCACCAGATGCCATGGCAACCGCCTGTTCCTCCGCAATCCCTACATCCACATACTGCAATCCAAGCTCCTTTCGCTGCTCCTTATTTAAGCCTGCACTGCCCGGCATAGCAGGAGTAATCACAAGAAACTCAGAATCACTTTTTGCTTTTTGCATAATATACTCAGCAGTGATAGATGTATAATCTTCTCCATCTCCAAAAGAAATTGTAGGTTTGCCTGTTTCACGGTCAAATGGCATACACCAATGCCATCCCTCTTTGTCTTTTTCAGCAATCTCATATCCCTTTCCTTTTTGTGTATGGATATGGACTACGATTGGATGATCCGTATCTTTCACCTTGCGGAATAAGGAAATTAGTGATGCTATGTCATTGCCGTTTTCCTCATATATATAATCTAATCCAAACGCTTTGAAGAGATTATTGGAAGCAGTTCCGCCTGTCTCTCTTAATTCGGCAAGATTTTTATACATTCCGCCATGTACTTCGGCAATCGACTGCTCATTATCATTTACTATAATAATTAGATTGGAGTTAATCTCTGATCCGGCTACATTCAATCCCTCTAGTGCTTCACCGCCTGAGAGGGAGCCATCACCAATAATTGCAATAATATTTTCTTTATCTCCTTTTATATCTCTCGCTTTAGCCAGACCCGTAGCTAAAGAAACTGAAGTCGAAGTGTGACCTACATTGAAGAAGTCATGTTCACTTTCTTCCGGATTTGTATAACCGGAATCCTCTGAAAAGTGCTCATCGGAAATATATCCATTCTTTCTTCCGGTCAGAATCTTATGAGGATAGCTCTGATGAGATACGTCAAATACAAACTTATCCTTAGGCGAAGAGAAAACATAATGCATGGCAATCTCTGCCTCCACCATACCGAAATTTGGACCAAAGTGACCGCCGATTTTAGTCAACCGGTTAAACAATGCCTCTCTGATTTCCGAAGCAAGTTCCTCCAGCTGCTCCATAGACAATTTTTTTACATCTTCCGGTCCGTTAATTGTTTGAATAATTTTATAATCTGTCATTTACATTCTCCTTATTTTCATTAGATTTCTTTAACGAGTAGATCAAATAATCCAGGCAATCTATATTTTCCTGATAATTATGTGTCTGTTCCATTAAATGTTTTCTATACACACACAACTGTGATAACAGCGCTTCTACATTGTTTTCTTGTGCCAGTTTCATGCAACGCTGGATTGTTTTCTGATTACAGCCTGCGTCCACAAGATTCTGATAAATTCTTCCATATTTGTCATTTGCTTCTGCCATCTGTCTGCACCTCCTGCTTAAATTATACATGCTTCAAACGATATATCTAATACTTATAATTCATATCACGATATTCTTGACAGGAATATCATTTGAGTATAGGATAATAAAAAAGGTTGGAGGTGTACTATGGAAATTCGTGTACTTCGTTATTTTCTTGAAATTGCACGTGAAGGAAATATGTCAAGGGCTGCTGAAAGACTTCATGTTACACAGCCAACGCTGTCTAAGCAGATGAAGGATCTGGAACAAGAGCTTGGCAAAAAATTATTTAAACGTGGCAGCACCAGCATCAGTCTTACTGATGAGGGTATGCTTCTACGAAAAAGAGCAGAAGATTTACTGGCCTTGGCTGACAAAATCACAAACGAATTTCAGGCAATGGATGATATCACAGGCGGTGATATTTATATTGGCTGTGCAGAATCTTATCTTGTAAAATATCTTGCCCGTGCTGTAAAAAAGTTAAGCAGCATTTATCCCAATATTCATTATCATGTTACCAGCGGTGATACCGAACAGGTAACGGAACGATTAGACCGTGGTCTTCTGGATATGGCATTTATTGTAGAACCGCCAGATTTATCAAAATACAATTATCTTGAAGTTCCTGAATACGATACATGGGGTGTTCTGATGAGAAAGGACAATCCATTAGCCACAAAAGAGGCTATTATCTTTGATGACTTATTGGATATTCCTATTTTTTGTTCGGAACAGTCTGCTAAAATGGATTTACCCCGTTGGTGTTCCGATAACCTTGACCGACTTAATATATTAGCGACATTTAATCTCTGCAATAACGGTGCCGTTTTTGTCCGTGAAGGGCTGGGGGTTGAGCTTACCTTTGACAAGTTAGTAGAAACAAATGCAGAAAGTGATTTATGCTTCCGTCCGATTACACCGCCCCTCCATACAAAAATGTATGTTATATGGAAAAAATATCAAATATTCACTCCTGTTGCTAATCTGTTACTGGAAGAAATAAAAAAGATCATCGTTTTACCATAATCGTGGAACGATGACCTTTTTGTGATTTGAACACAGCAAGACAAACTTCGATTTAGATTTCACCTGTTTTAAACGATTTAATAACTGTTATATTTTATTATCAAATTCTCCGTAAGTCCTTGAAACACTGGATTTATCGCAGGTGAGCTTTCCCTTATTGTTTCCCTTGTGTTATATCGTCCCACCAGCGTCCTCACTTTCTGAGATTGTCGGTCTTTTCATAATTTTGATCACATTCGGATGATTCTGTTCCTTTATAAAGCTACTTTGTTACACAATACTCATAAACCATTCCACCGTTTCTGGTGAATAATGAGAAAAGAACAAACTCTTTCCAGTATCAAGCACTTCAATCTGCTTCATTTCCTCATCTGTCAGTACAAAATCAGATAATCCACAGATGGAATTTAGTTTTTCATTTAAGTATCACTGAAGTAACGAGAATGCGATGCGCAGTTATTCAAATCTTGCTGCAGTCTGCCACAACGGCACTTTTGTCGGAACGCAAAAAGATAGCATTGTTTCATTCAAGGGTATCCCATAAGCTTATATGAGTCCGGTAATTCTTTCCTGCGATCCTGTATTCTTCCAGATGTTCTACAAAACCATACATAGGATAAAAGCTGGCCATAACTATCTCAAAGCCGAATTGACGCAGAAGAAATAAAAGGCTACAATAATAAATAAAAGCAGAAGCGCATAATTGATTGCTACATACCAACTTAATAATGGAGGATATAAAGAAATGGCTGAACGAAAACCCTATACTACAAAAACAAGGCAGGTTATTCTGGAATATATGAAAGAACAAAGCGAAGTTACTGTCAGTGTTGCTGATATTGAAAAGTATTTAAAAGAAATGGGAATTAAAGTAAACACAACAACTGTCTACCGCTATCTGGATAAGCTTTGCGCGGAACACGTTGTAATTAAATACCCGGATCTGAATTCTGACAAAGCAGTGTTTCAGTTCGCAGGAGAAGAAAAAAAATGTACAGACCACCTGCATCTGAAATGTATCAGATGCGGCAAGGTTGTACATCTTGACTGTGACTTTATGGATGAATTAAAAGAGCATCTGTTCCGGGATCATGGATTCCGTCTGCAGTGCAGCGGAGATATGCTTCATGGAATCTGCAAAGACTGTGAAAACAAATCCGATCAGCTATGATCTGTTTCAGATGCAGCATGATGGATCTGGCGGATCACACATCTGATTGATACCGGTACTGTAAAAAGGCAGGCAATCGCCCCAGACAGCATGATTGCAACATCCTGAAAAAGAAATTTGGAATTGAGAATAATTTCCAGGTTATATTGCTGTGTCTGAACATAGGCAAATAACAGAATAGAGCCTCCAAGATAAGCAAAAAGCAACGTATTTACAGTTGTTCCTATAATTTCTTTTCCAACCTGATAGCCGGACGAAGTAAGTTCTTTCGCTGTCAGGCTGTTTTTATGTGTCCAGACTTCATATACAGAAGAAGTTACAGATAAAGCAGTATCAATAACCGCTCCAAGAGTACTGAAAACAGTTACAAAAACTGCCACATGAAGCATATTAATATGGATATCCGTACTGTAATAATACATAAAATCATCTTCTGAAAGCTGAAGCTCATTCAGTCCATAGCTTCCTGATCTCCATATAATAAGATAAATCGGAATAAATAAAAGCAGCATCACAAGCAAGGTAGCCAGAAAAGCCGCCCGTGTCTTTGGATTGTTTCCATTTTGGTAGAACAGGGAATTATAGCAGACTCCTGCCCCTGCTGCCAATATCAGAAGCAGAGCCGGGAAACCAATGGACATCAGAAGAATCGAAATAAACAGAATTACAATATTACCGGACAATGTCATAAGAGAAACTGCTCCGCGCTCCCCACCAATCAGAATCATTAAAATAATCAACACCAGTGCAAGAAAAATTATCATTTTTTGTCGCTCCTTTTCAGAAATGGTAGTTTCATGATAATAGAAGAAATAAAAACAGATACAGGGATTGCCAGTACAATTCCTATACTTTCAATCAGAAAACGACAGATATCATATGGAATATGATATCGTATGATCGTTATAAACCTGATCTCATTGTTCATTTTCAGGATAAACATAGGAATCATGCCGCTTGCCAGAACAAAAAGCAACACATTTATCATGGTTCCCATAATGTCATATCCGATTTCCCGTCCTGAATGTATTAATTTTCTCAGAGAAACATCTGGATTTTTCCGGACAATTTCCCCTGTTGCAGCACTAATAGTTACAGCTACATCCATGATAGCTCCAAGTCCTGTCAGCATAATATCTGTCCAGAATATATCAGCGGAATTACTCATACTCCCCAGATATTCCAGATTAGAATAATCCAGATCTCCAAAAAACTGAATAGAAAATTCAAATAATGCCATGATCAGAAACAGTACACATATAGTTGAAATAACAGAAGCCCCTGTTTTTCTGTGGATTCCATTCAAACAGATCAGAGTTGTTATCGAAAATAAAAAAGCAATTACATTGCAGATATTTAAGATATTTTCCCCTTTCATAAAAGCCTGAAATCCAAACGCGAATATAATTGTGTTCAATATCAGCGATATGATCGTATAGAATCCCTGTTTTCCTGTAATACAGATCAGAAGAAAAAACAGACCACCTGCCAACAATGCCAGATAGCCATCACGCTTTATGGAACGTATGGATTTCCCTGGATTTTCCCTTGAACCGCTTAAAAGGACCGTGTCTCCTTTGTGATATTTCTGATTCTGAACCTGAGACGATGTATATTCATTAGAAATAGAAATCTCTTCCCCTTTATGGGTACCGTTTAATATACGCGCTGTAATTTTCTGAGTATAATAATACTCTTCTGCATCCCTGGTTCCTTTTCTGCTCATTGTTTCCTTTTCTGTTACTGAAGATATCTTCGCCAGAGGCGTATGATAAAACCTGGCGTTAAAGCAGGTAAATATAACACAGATAATATAGATGCCTGCTAAGAAATATTTCATCTGAAATGCATGAGCTTTCATAGGATTCTTTTTTCTCCTTCTTAATAAAAAATATTGCAACCTTAAAGATACTAATCAGTTACTTTTTATCGAAATAATATTTTACACTTTTTTAAATCCTAGTCAAGATATAAATTTGCAAATAATTTGCAAATGATTTGCGATATAAATTAAGAATACCCCTTAAATAGATATTTTTCATCTACTTAAGGGGTATCTGTTTCATTTCTATGGTCTGAGTTCCTTCATCCACACAAGCATTTCGCCTTCACCTCTGTTATTCCAGTAAGGATATGGGATTGCTGTAAGTTCTACATCTTCCAGCTGTGGTTTCTGTCCGCTGTAAAGGCTGTCGGAAACGGAAGATTCTACAATTTTCTTTCCTTTTGCTTTCACTGTTATGATTCCGCCGAAGAGATCAGATTTTTCTTCTCTCAGAGGTGCATCTGTATCTACAAAGATTGCCGGGAGATTTTGGAAATTGTCGATTTCTTCCAGACAGTATACCAGTGGTCCGCGTACGATTGCTGCTTTTCCGGAATCTGCACGTACCTGTGGGTTTGCATAGACAAATTTGGCAGGTGCAGCAAAGCTTACCTCAATTTTAGTGTCTTTTTCTACATGAACTCTACGGTAGCCTTTTTCCGGTTCTTTGTTTTCTTCATATAATTTTCCGTCTGCTTTTACCTGATAATCCTGTGCATAGTCCGGTACACGAAGCATCAGATTCATTCCGCCTGCCGGCACATTCTTTACTTCCAGACTGTAGGTATTTACCCATGGAAATTCTGTCTGAAGTTTCACGGAAATCTTATCTTCATTCCAGTCAAGTTCTGTCTCATTGGATACGAAGAGATTCACATATAATTCTCTTTTTTCAGGTCTCTGTGAATAGACATACTGACCAAGAGATGCCAGTGTTCTAGCAATATTTGGAGGGCAGCATGCTACTCCAAACCATTTCTGGCGGATTGGTTTTACATGTTTCTTGGAGGTTCCTTCCATGCATGCAGGCGGCCATACCTCCAGAGGATTCACATAGAAGAAACTCTTTCCGTCCAGCGCAATTCCTGCAAGAACCGTATTATATAATGCACGTTCTGCCACATCCATGTACTGGCTTTCTCCTGTGATCTGGTCCATTCTCAGACCAAACAGGGCAAGTCCGATGGATGCACAGCTTTCAGAATAGTTGTATTCGTTCGGCAAATCATAATCTACTGTAAAACGTTCCAGATGTCCGGAAGAACCGATTCCACCTGTAAGATACATACGTTTCTCTACAATATTATTCCATAAGGTTTTGCAGGCCTTCAGAAGTCCTTCATCCTGATAAGCCTCTGCCAGATCTGCCATTGCACAATACAGATAAACGGCACGTACTGCATGTCCTTCTGCTGTTGTCTGCTCTCTGACTGGTTTATGTGACTGAGAATATGCAGGTGTATAATCTGCAAATTCAGGAAAGATCATCTTGTAGTCCAGGCGGCTCATTTCTTTCATAAAATAATTTTCGCCAACACCTCTGGCATCTACGAAATATTTTGCCTGATCCATATATTTCTTATTTCCTGTTACACGTGCAAGTTTGATCAGTCCTATTTCTACTTCCTCATGTCCCGGATATCCGTGGATCTTGCCTTCTTCTGTTCCGAAAGTGTCGCAAATCAGATCTGCAAATTTACACATACAGTCCAGAAATTTTCTCTTTCCTGTTCCTTCATAGTAGGCAACTGCTGCTTCCATCAGATGTCCGGCTGTATATAATTCGTGTCCCTCGCAGAGATCTGTCCAGCGTTTGTCCGGCTCTTTGATTGTAAAATAGGTATTGATGTATCCGTCCTCACACTGTGCATCTGCGATCAGGTCGATTACTTCATCTGCTGTTTTTTCCAGTACTTCATCCGGATAGCAGGCAAGGGAAAATCCTACTGCTTCCAGCCATTTTGCAACGTCTGTGTCCTGGAAAACTGCTCCGTAAAAATCACCTTTCGCTCTTCGTGCTGCGATTTTAAAGTTCTCCAGACAGTGGCTGGATTCTGCATCTGGGATTCTGTCATTCATTGCTTCCCACTGATACGGGATGATCGCATTTCTTACAAGGTCAACGTGTTTGGACCAGAATGAATCATGAATGGAAACTTTTTTTAAGTCCAGTGAATTTGCTCTCATATTTTATGTCTCCTTTTACTGTTTTTGATAGCAAATTAGAGCATGTCAGTTATTTTAAATATTTTTCAGACACGCTCCAATTTGCATTCATATACTTATTATTTTTGTTTTTTACGCTTTTACAGCTCCGTTTGTCAATCCACTGACAATGTATCTCTGCATGAAGATAAAGATTAATACAACAGGAGAAATTGCAATGATACCAAATGCCATTGTGGAGTTCCACAGTGTCTGATACTGCTGTACATAATTATAAATACTGGAAGTGATTGGTCTCATGTTCGGGTTTGTGATGAATGTAATACCATAAATCAGGTCGCCCCATGCATATACGAATGAGAATACTGCTGCAACCACTACACCCGGCTTTGCAATCGGAAGCATGATCAGGAAGAAGGATTTCCAATATCCACAGCCGTCAATATTTGCCGCCTCATCCAGTTCCTTCGGGATGGACAGGAAATAGGTTCTCAGAATGATAATACTGAAAGGAATACCAAGTGTAGCATCTGCCAGGATTGGTGCCCAGTATGTATTTAACAGTCCGACTTTTGAGAACATGATATATAATGATGTCAGTACCAGAGTAGATGGAAGCATCTGTGTGATCAGGAAGAACAGGATCATGACTTTTTTTGCACGGAAGCGGAATCTTGCCAGACCATAAGATGCAGGTATGGATAAAACAGTGGAAATAATAGTTGCTCCAACAGCAATGATCGCACTGTTTTTGAATCCACGGAGTGTATCACTGGATGCGGAAAGCTGTGCTTTAAATGCATCAAGAGAGAGATTTCTCGGCCATAATGGTGTGGGAATCTCAAAGATTTCCACCTGTGTTTTTAATGCTGTAACTACCATCCAGTACAGAGGAAATATAAAAATCACAAAGATAATGAATCCGCATATAAAAGCGCCAATCTGACCTTTTTTCTGTTTTTTACCCATTACATGATCTCCTCCTCTTCATTGATTAATTTAATATAAAAGACTCCGACTACCAGCAGGATCAGGAACAGAATATTAGCTGCTGCCGCGCCTTTACTGAACTGGAATTCCTCAAAGGAAAGCCTGTATGCATAAGTGGAAACCAGTTCCGTAGAATTGATCGGTCCGCCTTTCGTCATAACCCATACAAGGTCGAATACTTTGAATGTATATACGAATCCTAATGTCAAAACAGACATAATCGCCGGTTTGATCATCGGAATTGTTACCATAACTAATGTCTGGATCTTGTTTGCACCATCCAGGCTGCAACTTTCATAAACTTCTGCCGGGATTGTGGTAAGTCCTGTAATCAGGAGCATCATATTAAACGGAATACCAATCCAGATGTTTGCTACAATGATAGCTACCATTGCAGACTTTGGATGTAAAAGCCATTCCATTGGCTGGTCGATGATATGTAGAGATACAAGGAACTGGTTGATAATACCGCCAGAACTTGCGAACATGAATTTGAAAAGAAGTCCTGCGACTGTTACCGGAAGCAGCCAGGAGATCATTGTCATACCTCTGAAGAAAGAACATCCGGCAAATTTCTTATTGAATAACAATGCCAGTGCAAAACCAATGATAAACTGGAAGAAAATAGAACCAACTGTAAAAATCAATGTATTTGCAATTGATTTAGTCAGGATAGAGTTACCACTGGTAAATAACTCGATATAGTTCTGTAATCCGACAAATACCTGATTGTCCGGCTGTGCGAAAGAATAAACATCTACATTCTTAAAACTTAAGATCAGGTTCTGGATCATAGGATAGCCTATAAAAACCATCATATAAATCGCTGCGGGAAGGGCGAACAGAAATCCCATCTTTGCCCCGCCGTTTAACTTTCTTTGTTTTTTCATTCTTCTGCCCCCTTAAAGTGGTAGTTAAAATACTGTCTGAAAATTCTGAACAACATCCATGAATAAGCCATATATGGATATCTGTATGAGCAAATTCATGGATATTGTCCAGTTTCAGAAAGGAACGCCCCGCCTCACAAAGCGAGGCATTCTTTCCATTATATTTCATTTAATATTATTTCACTGCGTCTACTGCTGCCTGTGTATCTTTGGCTGCCTGTTCCGGAGTTTTGGCTGATGTCATAACTTCCTGGAAACCAGTCTGGATCGCACTTGAGTAGGATGGCCATGCAGCGCTTGGTCCTCTTGGAATGGATGTATCGATCTGTGTAAGGAACGCTTTCTGGATTGGATCATCTGTCCAGTAGGAATCTTTTGCTGCCTCTGTTTTTGGAGGATAGGAACCGTACTGTTTCATAGCGTCAACCATAACATCAGTCTGATCATAATATTTCAGGAATGCTTCAGCGCCTGAAGTATCATCTTTATTTACAACACCCATGTTTTCACCGCCAAGGATAGATGTTGCCTGTTCGGAATCTGCATCTTTCTTAGGAAGAACAGTTACACCGTAGTTTAAATCAGGAGCATTTGCTTCGATTCCGGGAATCTGCCATGGTCCGTTCTGCTGCATTGCAAGGTTTCCTGCCATAAAGTTATTGTTTACGTCTGATTGAGTCCAGTTTACACATTCTTTTGTCCAGGAACCGTCTTCGATCATTTCCTGCATTAATTTGTAAGCATCTACACCATCTTCAATGTCTGTATAAGATCCGCCTGCTGTGTAAAGCCACTGTAAGCACTGGAATGTACCTTCATCTGTGTTTGTTGCTGCATTTCCGAATCCGGATACTCCGTCTTTTGTCAGAGCTTTTGCCATTTCGTGGAATTCATCCCATGTAGTATTTTCATCCGGATAATCAATTCCTGCTGCATCAAACAGATCTTTGTTGTAGAACAGAGCGGTACAGTTTGTTGCAAATGGGATTCCATAATGTTTTCCGTCCAGCATTGTGGATTCCATCGGTCCTTCCATGTACTCGTCCCAGTTAATATCTGCATCGGAGATATCACCAAACAATCCTAACTGAATGAAGGATGCCATACCACAGCCATCAAGGATAACCAGATCCGGAAGTTCTCCTGATGCGATACCCAGTGTAAGTTGTTTCTCGTAATCTGCAAATGGTACATATACATGAGATGCTTCGTACTCATCCTGTGATGCATTAAATTCGTCAATTAATGACTGCATCATCTGTTTCTGTGCATCTGTTTCGAAATAATCCCAGATCACAACTTCCTTTTTGTCTGCTGCAGATGCGGTTACTGCTGTCGCTGCAAATAAAGTACTTGCACATGCCAGGGATAACGCCGCTGCTAACACTTTTTTCATCTTCATAAAAAAACCTCCCATATAATGATTTGTTTCAGCTCTTTTGCTGTTGAACTCATTATATGGGAGATTGTCCTTCTGGTTAATTCTAATAATTTAAGAAAGGTGGACTATTTTATTTTAGTGCATTATTTTATGGAATCGCTATAATATTCTCTGTACTGATAGATTAATTCTCCTGTACCAGGCTATACATCCTGTCAGTCAGCTTCTGTGCAATTGTTTCCCATTGCGGAACAGAAGTTCTGGAAACTGCATAATTCATCTGCTCCTCAAAGACTTTCATATCTTCATCTTCTGCTGCCATTTCCTTTGCAGCACTGATCTTCGCAGGAAGGATACTTGCAGACTTGCAGAACTTAAAAAGCTCTTCATTTTCCATACAATAGTTCAAAAACACCAGAGATCCTTCTGCATTTTTACCTTTAATAATAGTTATATTCTCTCCGCCCAGCACTGCCGCAGGTGAACCGTTCTCAGGCAGTGATACAATTCCATAGTCTGTACCTGCCTCTTTCAGCATCGGCAAAACCCAGGGACCATTCTGCATCATAGCTGTTTTTCCCTCATTAAATTCTCTTGCCACATCTGTCTGTGTCAGATTGATGCAGTTTGCTGACATACTTCCGCTTTTCAGAAGTTCTGAAAAAAACTCAAAGGTTTCTGTCCATGGCAGTCCGTCAATTGCATCTACAGTACCGCCTGCTGATAAAATCCATGGAAGAATCTGAAATGCTCCCTGCTCTCCTTCCATACCACACATGAGAAATCCGCTTCTGTCTTTTGTGGTGAGTTTCTCCGCTGCTTCTTTTAACTCCTGCCAGTCAGACGGAGGCGTGACACCTGCCTCTTCCAATATATGTTTATTGTAAAACAATGCTGTACTGTTACAATTCAGAGGAAGTCCATAATACCGTTCCTCATATTTCACTGTATTAAGGATTGACTGATAATATTCCTCTTCCAGATTCCAGTTCTTTACCTGTTCTGTGATATCTTCGAACATTCCCAGCCGGATCAGGGACGGTGTATCCGGATTGTCCAGGATTGCCATATCCGGAAGCTTATTCTCTGTATAAGCCGAAGACAGACCTTTTACAAAACCTGTCATAGGCACATATTCCCATTCTACTTCATATTCATTCTGAGACTGGTTAAAATTCTTTACCAGTTCATTCAATCCATTTCTCTGAGCCTGTGTTTCATAATAAGCCCAGATCACCAGATTTTCTTTTTGCTCTGCCACAGTTTTTTCCTTTTTTCTTTTGATGCGTTATAACAGCCGCTAAACGACACGATTAACATTGCCAGAAAAAATATGCTGACTTTTTTCCATATATCTTTCATCCTCTTACTGTCCTTCTCTTTATCCTCCGCTCACTCGGGCGTGTCTGAAAAATCATTCAGGCAAAATGTCTGTCCTAATTTTTCTGTCTGTAATCACCGGGAGACATGCCAACCTCTTCTTTAAATACTCTGTTAAAATATTTCGGATCATTGTATCCAACCTGCTGTGCGATCGCATAAATCTTCTCGTCCGTACCTTTCAGAAGTCTCTTCGCCTGACTGATCCTGAACTGTTTTAAAAACGTTGAAAAATTAATTCCTACCTCTTTATTAAACAATGCGCTTAAATATTCCGGTGTGATTTCCAGACGTTCTGCCAGCATATCCAGGGAAATATTTTCACTGTAATGTTCCCGAATAAAATTGATTGCACGGCGGATCGCATAATTACGGATATCTTCTTTCCTATCCTTAGATTCAATAATAATCTCCACTGCCTTTCTGAAAACTGCTTCCAGTTCACCCAGAGTCACCATTTCAGACGCTGCTCTCTCCAGATCCTGGTTCTGTAGCAGCTTATAGGCTTCCGGATTTACTTCATGACAGATATGTTCCAGAAATGCCAGCATTTTTTTATAGGTTTTTCTGATATACCGTGGACTGCATTTCATCTCTTTCGTATAGTTGATAAAAAAGTCCGTTTCTTTTCGCAAATGCTCTATGGCTGTCTCACACAAGGCTGTCTGCATCTGATTTTCCAGATGTATCGGATATTGAAATTCTTCTTCTGCAATCATTTCTATTTTTTCTTCTGTGATAATCGTACGATAGCCAAGACGAATTCCGTACAAATAGCACTTTCTCAGTTTTTCAACAATATTCTGTATTTCCTCAGGCTGATCTGAGACAGCAAATGTCCATACTGGCTGATCTTCTTCTGTTATATTCTGGTATACTCTCCGATTCAGCTTTCTTTCAAGCTCCTCTTCTGTGATTTCTCCCTGAATTAACAAAAACATTTCCTGCGTATTTTCCAACGTAACATAAAAAAGCCTCATGTCAGGATAAGTCTCTTTCATTTTCTCCCACTGTCCGGTTAATGCCTGAGAATATTTCGGACTGGTATTTCCCGTATATCCTGCCACAACAAAAACTGGCTGATTTTCTGTAAAAATATGTTTTTCCTGAAGTTCCCGGCAAATATCTGTAATGTCAATACGTCCACCTGTCAGGATTTCTCTGAGCAGTCCTTCTGTTGTCTGAATGTTTTTTGCTTCTTCCTCATCCACTTTCTGCTGGATTTTGTCCAGAAGTTCTGTAACATCTTCAGGAGCCAACGGTTTGAGCAAATAATCATCTACACCATATCTGAGTGCTTTCTGCGCATATTCAAATTCCGAGTAACCACTGAGAATTACAAAATGGCAATGGTTTCCCTGCTTCACTGACTCCTGAAGCATCTCAAGACCATCCATCACCGGCATACGGATATCGGATATTACAAGCTGCGGATGATAGCGGTTGATCATCTCCAGTCCTTCTTTTCCGTTTTTTGCTTCTCCTACTACTGTATGCTGTGTATGTGAAGTAATCAGTCTGGAAATTCCCATACGGATTTTTATTTCATCTTCTACGATTAATATTCGCATTTTCTCTTTTCCTTAAATACTGTATTTTATATGAAACTGTCTTAAATGTATTATTTACAAGGACTGCTATAGGACAGGAATACGCAGGGTGATCACAGTTCCCATACCTTCCATACTGCTGACATTCCAGGACGCTTTCTCACCGTAATACATATTCATTCTGGAAAAAGCATTATGAAGGCCGATGCTTCTTCCTTCATCCTTAATGGCTTCTTCTCTGTCATTATAACATTTCAACATGTCCTGTGGCATTCCTTTTCCATTATCTTCTATAATGATAACAATTCCCGGATCGTGCTGAGCCGGCATAATATCAATCTGAAGAAGTCCGCCGCTTTCCATTTCCTTAAACCCATGAATGATTGCATTTTCTACAAAGGGCTGAAGCAGCAGCTTATAAACCTTCCTGTCGTAAGTCTCCTCGTCTATATTCAGGCGATAGGCAAATGCATCATTAAAGCGCATCTGCTGCAGACTGATATATTTTTCCAGCCAGTCTGCCAGTTCTCTTATGGTTACAATCTGGTTGCTCTTATTTACACTGTATCTGAGTATCACTCCCAGATTTCGGATCATTTTACTGATTTCATATTCCTCTTTCTCAATTGCCATCCAGTTAATGGAATCAAGAGTATTATACAGGAAATGTGGATTAATCTGGGCTTCCAGAGCACGAATTTCCGCATTCTTCTGATTCTCCTGTGCTTCTGTCACTTCCCGGATCAATTCCCGTACTTTCACTGTCATTTCATTAAAGTTATCCGTGATCGTACCAATCTCATCAAAAGACTGAACCGGAACCAGAACATCCAGATTTCCCTTCTTTACTTCCTGCATTCCCTGCACAACCGATTTTACGGATGCATCCATATTTCGTATTGTATAGATAATCAGAACAAGAGCAAAGCTTAAAAGCAATACCGTAATCCCAAGCTGCATTCCCTGTGTTCTGGTCACGTCCCGGAGCATATAATCTCTGTCATACGCATTGCAGAAGATCCATCCTGTATCTGCATCTTCATATTGATTCAGTGCTATTTTCTTATTTTTCAGATATCCGGAAACCTTTACAAATTCTTCTGTACTCAGATCCGGATTTATGGAAATACCTGTGAAGTCTTCATCCGGATAAGAAATTATTTCCTGCTTCTGATTCATAATAAAATTAATACTGTTATCCCGCTTTGTGCCGTTTCCGCAGATAGAGCTTAGTATACTCTGATCCACCGACATAACAACAGTAGCAATACTTCCTTTTTCCAGATCATCAAAGTCAAACAGTCTTTTGGAAATATGGAAAAAATGACCGAGATTTTCCCCTTCTTCAAATCTCATCGTATCAGACAGTACCATTCCCGGTGCATCTACAGCCTCACAGTAGGGTGGTGCCTGCCTCATATCTGAATAATTATTCCAGATTGTATTCAGAGAAGAATCTGTTTCAAAATCATATGTTACAGCTAATCCATCCGGACATATAATACTCAGACAGCGGATCCCCGCATCGCTGTTGCGGTATTGTTTCATTCTTTTTACAATCTGGTTGTACGCTACTGCCTTATGTGTTTCCTGATCGTCAGTCAGTGCTGTCACGCTGTCGATCACCTGCTCATCTTTATATATCTGATATAACAGGTTTGTATATACTTCCATGTTTAGGTTTACACGTTCCGCAATCTGCGTCAGGTTACTGACCATCAGCTCATCAATCTTCTCCGTCATCTGTTTACGGTTTACCTGAAATGCAAAAATCTGTATCAGGAGCAAGGGAATGATAGATGCCAGTGTAAATGCACATAGCAGCTTATGCCCCAGTTTCCAGCTGTTATAATAATCCAGTATTTTTTTCCATATCCCCATTTTCCACTTCTCCAATTAACTGTTCACAGCCAAATAATTCTCTAACTGCATTTTCATATACCACACATTTCTCAGCCTTCTTAATTTTTTTGGCATATTTTTTATTGTTTGTAAACATAGGTACCAGATAAGACCATAATTCTTTCATACGAAACAGGATATTTCTGTCTCCGGACAGGTCTTCACAGTATTCATTGTACATCATATCATGAAATCTGCGGATTTCTTCCTTTGACGCAGGTGCACCGCCACGGATTTCTCTGGCAAGTGCAGGATTCTTCAGTGTTCCTCTGCCTGTCATAATGCAGTCCAGGGTCGGAAACATTTCCTGTAATCTGGTACAGTCTTCTGCTGTGACAATATCTCCGTTATAGCAAACCGGGCTCTTTGAGTGCTCCACAGCCTCTCCAAATGTTTCCAGACGTGGCGTATTTTTGTAATAGTCTTTCTGCACTCTTGCGTGAACAATTAACTCCTCCAGCGGATATTTATTATAAATCGTCAGCAGATCCTCAAATTCTTCCGGATCATCCATACCCAGACGGGTCTTGATGGAAATCTTCATATCACATTTACGGAAAATCTCATCCAGGAATTTGTCCAGTTCATCCGGCCTGTCCAGAAATCCTGCACCTCTGCCCTTCGTCACAACGGTCTTTGACGGACAGCCAAGGTTCAGATTGACTTCTTTATATCCATATTCCTGCAGAGTTTCCGCTGTCTGGATAAAATCCTCTGCATTCTTTGTGAGAATCTGTGGAACTGCATACATTCCCTCATTATTCTCTGGCATAATATCTTTCTTTTCTCTGGTGCTGAGATGTCCTTTCTGATTTGGAAGGATAAAGGGAATAAAGTACTTGTCAAAACCTCCAAAACACTGGTAAAGTGCCCTTCTGTATGTATATCCTGTGATTCCCTCAAGGGGAGCTAAATATATTTTCATGTGCTTCTCCTGTTGTATTTATTGTACTCTTCATTCATTATACTGTAGTTATTCTGTTTTCTCAATGCAGATTTGAAACAGCCGCTGCAAATTGTAAAAAGACTCAAAATTTCTTGGAAAAGCACCAACACCCTGTCCTCGACATAAACTATATAGAAATCCCCTTCGAGGTAGCGATTTGAAGGCCTTTCAAAAACCTTTGTCCATATCCCAGGAAAAATATTATCTTCAAAAATATCAGGAGGGCGATTCCCAGGCAAAGAATATCCTGATTGAGCATAATCTCCGACTGGTGGCCCATGTGGTCAAAAAGTATCAGGGAACCGGTGAGGATACCGATGATCTGATTTCTATTGGCACCATCGGTCTGATCAAGGCTGTCACAACCTTTAATCCACAGAAAGCCTCCCGGCTTTCTACCTATGCTGCCAGATGTATAGAAAATGAACTGCTGATGTATTTTCGGGCTAAGAAGAAACATTCGAAAGAAGTATCTCTGTACGACCCCATCGGAACGGATAAAGAAGGAAATGAAATCAATCTGTTAGATGTAATAGAAAGCGTGCCTGTGGATATTGTAGAAGAATGTTACATCCGGGAAAATACCACATATCTGCTGCAATCTCTGAAAAAAATCCTGTCAGAAAAGGAATATCAGGTGATCTGCTACAGATATGGGCTCTTTGGCATGGAGGAAGAAACTCAGCGGGAAATCGCACAAAAGCTGTGTATCAGCCGCTCCTATGTTTCCAGAATTGAGAAAACTGCTTTGCAGAAACTCCGTGGGCTTTTTCCCCAGACAGAATAAACGCAGCCAACGTTTCATTTGTTGGCTGCGTTTACTTTTACTCTGCTCTTCTCAATAAATCATAAACCTGGATTTCGGTTCCTAAATCAATAAACAGCTTCTGCTGTGCATGAGGTGCACTTTCCATGGAATTGCCATCCTCATCATAAATCCCCCTGACAGTAACAGATAAATTCTGTCCATCCGGTTTCATAATCTCGATGGTCTCTCCTACAGAAAATTTATTTCTCTGTGTGATCTGTGCAAAACCACGTTCATCCACTGCCTCTGCAAATCCCAGATAAGTATATTCTTTCTGATAAGTATTATTATCATAAATCTGTGTATTTTCATCTGGTTTTCCATAGAAAAATCCGGTGGTAAACTGTCTGTAAGTACAGTTGGAAATCTGCTCCTGATACCATGGCATATTTGCCTGATATTTCTCAGGACTCTCCATATAATCATCAATTGCCTTGCGGTAGGTTCTGGCAACTGTAGCAACATAAAGGGCAGTTTTCATACGTCCCTCAATTTTCAGACTGTCGATCCCGCTGTTCACAATGTCGTCCATGTGCTCGATCATGCACAGATCTTTGGAATTAAAGATATAGGTCCCTCTCTCATTCTCAAATACAGGCATATATTCTCCAGGACGTTTCTCCTCCACAATAGAATATTTCCAGCGACAGGGGTGAGTACAGGCTCCCTGATTTGCATCACGTCCTGCCAGATAATTACTGAGCAGACATCTTCCTGAATAGGAAATACACATTGCACCGTGGATAAATGTCTCTATCTCCATATCCTCCGGAATGTGCTCCCGGATTTCTCTGATCTCAGCAAGTGAAAGCTCCCTTGCTGTTACCACACGCTTGGCTCCCAGCTGATACCAGAAACGGTATGTTTCATAGTTCGTATTATTTGCCTGTGTACTGATATGGCGTTCAATCTCCGGACAGATTTCCTTTGCATACATATAGATTCCGGGATCCGCAATGATCAGGGCATCAGGCTTCAGTTCCTTAAGCTCTGTCAGATATTCTCTTACACCTGGCAGATCATAGTTATGAGCCAGGATATTTACAGTCACATATACTTTCACCCCATGCTCATGGGCAAATGCAATTCCCTCTTTCATATCTTCATGGGAAAAGTTCTTGGCCTTTGCTCTTAGTCCAAAAGCTTCCCCTCCGATATATACAGCATCTGCTCCAAAAATAACAGCAATTTTTAATACTTCAAGGCTGCTTGCAGGAACAAGCAATTCGATTTTTCTCATAATGATTACTCCTGTTTCACACTGACTGTAACTCCATCTCCCAGAGGAAGAATGGATGTTACAAAGGATGGATCATGCTTCAGTTCATACAGATACTCCCGCATCCGTTTATATATAGTTCTCTTTCTGCGCTCTACCAGGTAATGAGATTCAATAATATCTCCCTCCTGAAGTACATTGTCAGAAATCAGAACACTGCCCTTAGTCATCAGCCTCCTGATATCCGGAAGCCAGTGAATATATTGCCCTTTGGCAGCATCCATAAAGATCATGTCAAATGGTCCCTCCAGAGTTTTCAGCAGTTCTCCTGCATCTCCTTCCAGCAAAGTAATCTGATCTTCTCGTCCGGCCCTGCGGAAATTTTCCCTGGCAATAGGAATCCTTTTGTCATAATTCTCTATTGTTACAATCTGCAGATCCTCTCTCCCATATTCGCACATAAGAAGTGTGGAGAAGCCAATGGCTGTCCCCACCTCCAAAATGCGTCCCGGCTGGTTCATAGCCAGAAACGTCTTTATAAAGCTCTGCATTTCTCTTCGGATCACAGGCACCCTGTCTCTCAGGGCTGTCTGTTCCAGTTCCTCCAGAAATGGGGTATTTCCCCTATCCAGAGAATTGATATAGGTACGCATCCGCTCCTCTACTATCACGAAGTACTTACCCCTTCCTGCTCCTCATCTCCCGCAAGGATTCCCATGATCCGATTGGGAGTATAAGCTGTACTCAGTAAATAGGTACCTGCCTTCAGCTTTCCATGATAAGTGGAAAGTCTCTCCTGCACATAAAATACCGGTGCACTTTTCACCAGTCCCTTTTTCTGGAGTGTCTTTGCTATTCCATAAAGAGAAGCATCCTCTTTAATAACAACTGTTATCTCCTGGCCTTCACCAGGGCTCATAGCCTGCTGATTAAATACGTCATGCCCAAACTGAAAAGCAGATTTACCGATCCAGAAAAGCAGGACAATAACACAGATATAAAGCGCGATTTTGAAAAAGACACTTGCAATTGCAACTCCCGCCGCGCCTACCCGGTCTCTTGTCTCACCAGTATCACCCATAGTTCTCTTCCTTTCTGATCCTTAGCTTATATTCGGAGTATCAAAATCTATTCCATCGGTCAGTTCCATATAAATCCTCTGGATCATCCTGCAGAGAGCAAGCTCTGCATCCAGATATGCATTTACCAGTGGAAGCCTGCGAAGCTCTGCAGATTCCTTTCCCATTTGTTCTACCACTTCAAAAAGTTGGTCTGAACTGCACTGGCTCTGTATCCGGTAGTTTTTGGCCCGGAATGCATCCACACGCTTCTTCAGATCCGAATCCTGACTTAGGATTTCTTTCTGTTTCTCAAATTCTATATATTCAGCACTTTCTTTTATAGATGCCAGAAGTCTGCTGATACTTTCTTCTAATGTGTTCTCTTCCATTTTTATTATGCCTCCATAATGATCGGAAGGATCATAGGGCTTCTCTTTGTACGTTTCCAAAGGAATTCACTGAGAGCATCCTTGATCACAGTCTTGATCTTGCCCCAGTCTGTAATATTGCGTTCCAGACAGGAATCCAACGCATTCTCCACTACTTCCCTGGCATTATCCATCAGATCCTCTGATTCTCTCACATAGACAAATCCTCTGGACACAATATCCGGTCCTGCAAGAACTACATTACTGTGACGCTCCAGGGTCACAACTACGATCATAATTCCGTCCTCTGCCAAATGCTGACGGTCACGAAGCACGATATTTCCTACATCTCCTACGCCAAGCCCATCTACCAGAATCGCTCCGGTGTGTACAGTTCCGGTTATCTGTGCACTCTGGCTGTCAAGCTCCAGCACATTTCCGGAAGCAAGAACAAATACATTCTCCTTTGGAATTCCCAGCTCCATAACAATATTTTTCTGAGCTGTCAGATGACGGTACTCTCCATGCACAGGAATTGCATACTTGGGCTTCACCAGAGAATAGATCAGTTTGATTTCTTCCTGGCAGGCATGTCCGGATACATGTACATCCTGGAAGATTACCTTGGCACCCTTCATGGATAATTCATTGATTACCTTGGATACTGCCTTCTCATTACCTGGAATCGGGTTGGAACTGAAAATGATCGTATCATTTGGCTTGATCACAATCTTTTTATGAATATTAGCTGCCATACGTGACAGGGCTGCCATAGATTCTCCCTGGCTGCCGGTGGTGATCAGCACTACCTGCTCATCCGGATAATTCTTCACCTGATCGATCTCTATAAGAGTCTGATCCGGAATGCGCAGATATCCAAGCTCCGCAGCAGTTGTGATAACATTCACCATACTGCGTCCCTCTACTGCTACCTTCCTGCCAAAACGATATGCAGTATTGATGATCTGCTGCACACGGTCAACATTTGAAGCAAAGGTTGCGATAATAATTCTGTTCGTTTTGTATTCATTGAAAAGATTATCAAACACATGTCCCACAGAACGTTCTGACATGGTGAAGCCACTGCGCTCTGCATTGGTACTGTCACACATCAGTGCCAGAACACCTTTTTTGCCGATTTCTGCCAAACGCTGAAGGTCGATGGCATCTCCGAATACAGGTGTATAGTCTACCTTAAAGTCACCGGTATGGACTACAATTCCTGCCGGAGAATAAATAGCCAGTGCAGACGCATCCTGGATACTGTGGTTGGTCTTAATAAATTCAATTGAGAAGTCTCCCAGATTGATCACCTGTCCATGCTTTACTTCTTTCAGTTTGGTAGTGCGGGTCATGTTATGCTCTTTCAATTTATTAGCAATCAGAGCAATGGTCAGCTTTGTGGAATAAACCGGCACATTCACATCCTTAAGCACATAAGGAAGCGCTCCTATATGGTCCTCATGTCCGTGAGTGATCACAAAGCCCTTTACCTTGGAAATATTTTCTTTTAAATAAGTCACATCCGGAATAACCAGGTCAATTCCCAGCATATCATCTTCAGGGAAAGCCAGACCACAGTCCACAACTACAATACTGTCTTCATATTCAAAAGCAGTGATATTCATTCCGATCTGCTCCAGACCTCCCAGCGGAATGATTTTCAATTTGGATGCCGGTTTTCTGGATTTACGCAGATTATTCTTTACAGAAGCCTTGATTGGAGTTTTAAACGAAATCGGTTTTCCTGTTTTTTCCTTCTCCGGCTGCTGTTTTCTCTCCCCGTTCAAGCCTGGTTTTCTGTTATAATTGTTTTTGTGCTGGGATTTATATTTATAATTTTTCTGTCTGTTATACGGTCTCTTCGCTCCATGTCCAGACTGTCCTTCATGGGCGCCACGTTCTTCATTATTAAATTCGTAATTATTTTCGTTACTCAAGCATTTACACCTCCATGCTTATTTCCTGCTGCTCACCATACCTCTTTTCTGATCTGTTCCGGGTATTTTGTTTTATGCAGCTTTTCATTCTTACATTTCAAGATCCACGTCATCATCAAGCATCTGCTCAAATACTTTAAATACAGCCTGAAGCTCGTCCTCGTCCTCTACCATCTCATAACAGGCTTCCTGACTCTCCTCTGCAGATACATCTTTAAAAATATACGCTGTTGCCTCATCATCTAAGGAATCGGACACAAGAAGATAAGCAGTTCCTCCAATTCTGGTCTGCTCCTCTACATAAAACTCTACTTCTGTTCCGTCTTCCAGCTGAAATTTGATTTTTTCCATAATATTCTCCTAACAATGCAGAGAATCCAGATATCCCTGCAAAATAAAAACAGCAGCCAGCTGATCCAGATATTGCTTACGATTCTCTCTGCGCACACTGGCCTCCATCAAAGTACGCTCTGCCTCCACTGTGGTAAGGCGTTCATCCCACATCACAACCGGCAGGCCTGTCCGTCTCTCCAGCATCTCCCTGAACTCCAGAGTTTTCTCAGCCCGCTCTCCAATGGTATTATTCATATTTTTGGGAAGTCCAAGTACGATCTTCTCTGCCTGGTACTCCGCTGCCAGTTCTTCAATACGAGCAAGAGTCTGGCGCAGCTTATTCTCCTGTTTACGCCATATGGTCTCCACGCTCTGTGCAGTCAGCCCCAGTGGATCACTCACCGCTACCCCTACTGTTTTGGAGCCATAATCTAATCCAAGGATTCTCATATCAGCGTTCCCAGGATTTGTTTTTTATATACTCTGTCAAAAGTTCCTCTACCAGCTCATCACGCTCCACTTTCATGATCATGCTTCTGGCACCTTTATGACTGGTAATATAAGTAGGATCTCCGGACATAATATATCCTACGATCTGATTCACCGGATTATATCCTTTTTCATCCATTGCATTGTACACAAGATCCAGGACCTCTTTTACCTGAATCTCCTGATCCGGTCTTGTTCTGAAATATTGGGTATTTCCCAGATTATTCTCTGCCATTTCTCTCACGTCCTTACTTTTTTAATCATTATCAAAAATTGCAAAACTATCCGTTCTACTTTTTATATCTATACTATTTTAATATAATTCACAGTATTTATCAACTCTAAATTTATTGTTACTGTTCACTCCGTTCACAGTAACGTAGCCAAAATTTATTCCCTGCAGGATCGCTCAGGATGTATGAACTGTAACAATATGATTTTCCAGAAAGTCATCTGCTGTTACCCGGACAATATCATTGATTCCATACTGCGGCTGCTTCTTCAATACAGCCTTTATATATTCTTTGCTATGCCCCAGATACCACTGCTCACCGTTCATCTCTATTTCTTCTTCCAGCAGGATCTCCAGTTCTCTGCCCAACATGGATTCCTCATACTCTCTGGAATGTTTTTCATTCAATGCCAGCATCTCATCACTTCTGATTGCCTTTTGAGACTCTGTCAGCTGACCATCCATTGCAGCTGCCTTTGTTCCATGCCGTCTGGAATATTTAAAAATATGGGTCTCATAAAAATGGATACTGTCTACAAAATCACGGGACATCCTGAATTCTTCTTCTGTTTCCATGGGGAAACCTACGATCACATCTGTAGTCAATGCAGGATTATCAAAATACTTTCTGAGCAATGTACATTTTTCCGCATATTCTGTGCTTGTATATCTCCGGTTCATTCTCTCCAGTGTAGCATCACATCCGCTCTGAAGGGACAGGTGAAAATGCGGACACATTTTCGGCAAAGCAGAAATTGTTCTGGCAAACTCCTCTGTAATAATCCTTGGCTCCAGTGAGCCCAGCCTGATTCTCTGTATTCCCTGAACCTCATGAACAGCCTGAATCAACGAAAGCAGTGTCTCTCGTTCTTCTTCCGGAAAATCCAAACCATAAGAAGACAGATGGATTCCTGTAAGAACTACCTCTTTGTACCCTCTTGCAGCCAGTGCCTGAACTTCCTCTATGACCTGGGAAATCTTACGGCTGCGCACCCTGCCTCTGGCATAGGGAATGATACAGTAAGTACAGAACTGATTGCATCCATCCTGTACTTTGATATAGGCACGCACATGCTCTGCTGTATGACTGATCTCCAACTCTTCATATTCCTTTGTCTGGTTAATTTTGATCACATGCTTCTGTTTTTTGTGCTGGCGCTCATATTCCTCCAGCACCTCTACAATCTGTTTCTTCTGATTATTACCAAGAATCAGATCCACAGCTTCGTCTTTATCCAGTTTTCCCTCATCTGTCTGCACATAGCACCCTGTTGCCACCACAATGGCATCCGGATTCATTTTTTTTGCTTTATGCAGCATCTGCCTGGATTTTCTGTCTGCAATATTCGTCACCGTACATGTATTGATCAGATATACATCTGCTCCCGGTTCAAAAGGCACAATCTCGTAACCGGCCTTCTCCAGAAGCTGCTGCATGGCTTCTACTTCATAGGCATTCACTTTACAGCCTAAATTGTGAAGTGCGGCTTTTTTCTTCATTATCTCCTCCTGAATTTTTTTTAAATTTATACATATTCACTAAATCTTTCTGGAAATTTTATCCCTTTTCACCTTGACTTTTCTCCTGTAGAACGTTAAGATGAAAACTGTAAGCTGATGGAAAATCAATCAGCATTAATATTCTAAAGGGAGGTTCTCATAATGAAAACAGTAAAAATCTCACTGAACTCTATTGATAAAGTGAAAGCATTCGTTAATGAAATCAGCAAATTCGACTGCGATTTCGATTTAGTATCCGGAAGATATGTAATCGACGCAAAATCTATTATGGGTATTTTCAGTCTTGATTTATCCAAACCAATCGACTTAAACATCCATGCTGATGGAGCTGCTCTTGATACCGTTATGGCAATTGTCAGCAAATATGTTACTGAATAATTCCGTTATATTTATTTTAGCAGCTGCTGAGGAACTGATTATCAGTTCCTCTTTTTGTTTGGGTTGAACAGGATCATATCCTATTCAACCTCTATGATTTCCACAGTATCCAGAGCTGTTTTCATCAATTCATCAATCTTCTCTGCCAGTTTTGTTTCTGAACGGTGGATCACATTCAGATTAGGTTTGGTCACCGGATGCTTGGCAACAAAAATCGTACAGCAGTCTTCAAATGGCTGGATAGATGTCTCATAGGTACCGATCTCCCAGGATCGTTCCACGATCTCCTGCTTATCAAATCCAATCACCGGACGGTAAACCGGAAGTGTACATACCTCATTGGTAGCTGCAAGGCTCTGCAGAGTCTGGCTTGCCACCTGTCCGATACTCTCACCTGTGATCAGTCCCAGACATTTTCTCTCTTTTGCAAAATGCTCTGCAATACGCATCATATAGCGGCGCATAATAATGGTCAGCTCATCATGAGGACACTGATCATAAATATACAGCTGAATATCTGTAAAATTCACCACATGGAGACGGATAGGTCCACTGAACTTTGCCACCTGCTTTGCCAGATCAACTACCTTCTGTTTTGCTCTCTCACTGGTATAAGGCGGTGCATGAAAATATACTGCATCAATCTTTACTCCACGTTTCGCGATCATATGGCCGGCTACCGGACTGTCAATACCACCGGAAAGAAGCAGCATTGCTCTTCCATTGGTTCCGATAGGCATACCGCCTGCACCTTTGATGGTCTGGGAATATACATAGATCTTATCACGGATTTCCACAGAAATGGTCAGCTCCGGACTGTGTACATCCACACTGGCATCCGGAAATTCATCCAGAATACGTCCGCCTATTTCCGCACTTACTTCCATAGAAGTAACAGGGTAAGATTTTCTGGCCCTGCGGGTATATACCTTGAAGGTTCCGCTATAGTCCGGATGGCAGTCCTTCATATAGGAAACAACGTCTTTTGCCATCTGTTCAAAGCCCTGATCCTCATAAATCACAACCGGGCAGATTCCTACAATACCGAACACTCTCTGAAGAGTTTCCACAGTCTCCTCATAATCATATTGTTCCGGGCAAAATACATAGATTCTTCCCTGTTCCTTTTTTACCTCAAATTCTCCTTCTATCTTTGAAAGAGCAATATTCATCTGATGAACAAGGGCATCTTCAAACATATATCTGTTCTTGCCTTTGATAGCAATTTCTGCATATTTTATCAAAAATGCGTGAAATATCATATTTTTCTCCTTTTCCTTTTATCTGCGTGCGTAGCGCTTCAGCATGGGAAGTACTTCCCTCAAAACTTCCAGACAATAATCAATCTCTTCAAAAGTATTTTCCTCTGAAAAGCTGAACCGCACAGTATTTTCAATCTGTCCATTACTCATTCCCATGGCTGAAAGTGTGGCGCTGGGTTTTCTCTTATGACTGGAGCAGGCACTTCCTGCAGATACATAAATACCTCTGTCCTCCAATGTATGAAGAAGTACTTCACTGCGGATTCCCAAAAAGCTGACACTCATAATATGGGGGGCACCTTCACGCAATGGCATTCCATTAATCACCACATCTTCCATCCCTGAAAGCCCCTCCGCAAGTCTTTCTTTCAGCTGATACAGATGCTCCGTCTTCTGTTCCAGATCTCTGTAGCTTAACTCTGCCGCCACTCCCAGGCCTGCAATGCCAGGTACATTATCTGTTCCGGAACGCATCCCATTCTGCTGTCCACCACCCAAAATCAAAGGCTGCACCTTTGCCTTGCTGTTGATATACAAAAATCCCACACCCTTGGGTCCGTGAATCTTGTGTCCACTGACAGACAACAAGTGAATTCCCCATTTCTTAGGATAAATCCTGTATTTTCCAAAAGCCTGTATTCCATCTACATGATAAAGAGCCTTCGGACTTTTCTCCTGGATCAATGCCCCTATCTTTTCTACCGGCATCACTGCTCCCACTTCATTATTTACCATCATAATGGAAACCAGGATCGTATCCGGCCTTAATGCCTTCTCCAGAGCCTCCAGCTTTACCACACCATCTTTATCCACAGGAAGTACTGTTACCTCGAAGCCCTGCTCTTTCAGAAAAGCTACCGGCTGGCTTACTGCCGCATGCTCCACTGCTGTTGTAATAATATGGTTTCCACTGCGTTTATTTGCCATAGCACCTCCGATCAGTGCCAGGTTATTGGACTCTGTTCCCCCGGAGGTAAAAAGTATTTCCTTTTCCTCCACCTTTAAAAGCTGCGCCAGTGTCCGGGCTGATTTCTTTACATACTGTTCTGCATCTACACCTTTCTGATGCATGGCCGACGGATTCCCAAAGTCCTCCATCATTGTTTTCACCACAATATCCTTCACTGCCTCATAGCAACAGGTAGTGGCTGAATTGTCAAAATATACTTCCATTTCTTATTATCTCTCCACTATTTGGCTGTCATTAGTCATTTTCCAGCTGAAACATTAATACAGACAGAATTGCCAGTCCTGCAGTTTCTGTACGAAGGATTCTCCTTCCCAGAGTAATTGCCTGTGCACCTTTTTCCAGAGCCTGGCTTATCTCATTTTCCTCAAATCCGCCTTCCGGCCCAATAAAAATTCCCACAGACTGTCCGGGACGGATCTGATTCAGGATTTCCTTTGTTTCCTTCATTCCTTTGGCCAGCTCATAGGGGATCAGACGGATATCCAATTCTTCTGCCAGCTTTAATGCATCCTGAAAACTCATCACCTCATGAATTTTCGGAATCAGCATTCGTTTGGACTGTTTTGCCGCACTCTCTGCAATCTGCTGCCAACGGGCAGTCTTTTTGGCAGCCTTTTTTTCATCCAGCTTTACAACACAGCGTTTTGTTTCCACCGGCACAATTGCATAAGCTCCCAGCTCCACTGCTTTCTGAATGATCAGCTCCATTTTGTCTGCTTTTGGCAGTCCCTGAAAAAGATAGATCCGGTTGGGCAGCTCATAATCCGGCTCCTGGGCGTAGATAATATGAAGCAGTACCTCCTCATCTCCCAGCCCCTCGATCTCACAGCGATATTCCTTTGTTCCACCGTCACTGATCCAGAGTTCCTCTCCCAGCTTCATACGGAGAACATTTTTAATATGATTTACGTCTGCTCCAGTAACATGGATACAGTGATTCTCTTCCTCAATCTGATAAGTTTCTACAAAAAAGCGCTGCATAGATTCAGTCCTTTCTGGCTGTCACAGAAACCCATTCACCCTGATGAGTAACCTCTACTACTGTCAGTCCTGCTGCTTTTACAGCTTCCACAACTACCTCTTCCTTTACATCCAGAATACCAGAAGTAATATAATATGCTCCCTTCTTCATCTGGTGCACGATGACTGGTGTCAGCGGAATCAGTACATCTGCCAGGATATTGGCTGTCACAATATCATATTTCTCGTATCCTGCCTGATCCTGTACATCTTTATCATCAATGATATTTCCGATCATCATGTCAAAGGCTTCCTCCGGAATACCGTTGACTTCTTTATTCTCAGCCACAGCAGGAACTGCGCAGGGATCCAGGTCTGTTCCCAGCACATGCTTTGCCCCCAGCTTAATAGCTACAATTCCAAGGATTCCGCTTCCGGTTCCCACATCCAGCATCTCTGTATCCTGTGTTACATATTTCTTCAACTGACGGATCACCAGCTGTGTAGTCTCATGCATACCTGTACCAAAAGCTGTACCCGGATCAATATGAAGGATCATTTTATCCTGATCCTCTGCCTTTACCTCTTCCCAGGATGGTACAATGAGAATATCATCTACATAAAACTGATGGAAATATTGTTTCCAGTTATTGATCCAATCCTTATCCTCTGTCTGGGATTCCTCAATGGTGGCTTCTCCGATATCCATGTAGCTTTTCAGCTCATCCAGGGCAGCACGCACATCCTTCAGAATCGCATCCTTATCAGCATCCTCCTCCAGATAGAAATTCAGATAGGCAATCCCGTCATCTGCAGGTCCTTCAGGCATAATATCCACAAACATCTGTGCCTTATCCTCTTCCGTAAGTGGCTTCTTATCCTGGATCTCCACTCCTTCAATCCCTACTTCTGCCAGAGTACAGATCACCATATCCTCTGCATCTGTTTTTGTTTTTAATGTAAAACGGTTCCACTTCATAATTTGTCTCCATTTCTTTATCCTATATTTATCCTATATTTTTTCCCTGAAAATTTTCTTAACGATCTGATGCCTGTTTCCCTTTTTATAAAAATTCCATGCAAGCTCCACCAGCACCACTCCCGCCACTGCATCCACCAGATAATGCTGTTTCAGCACCTGTGTGGAAATAATGATCAATATTGCAAAGATCAGAGAAAAATGCTGATACCATTCCGGTATTTTCTCAGATTTGTGAACACTACGCCAGCTCAGCCAGCTCACATAACAATGAATAGATGGAAACAGATTCGAAGGGCTGTTACCTCCATCCATGGCATAAACCAACTGCAGCATCTGTTCTGACCAGGAGTTTCCTGTAATTTCCGGTCTTACATTGGTAGTCGGAAGAATCAGAAAAATCACAAAACAGGTCAGATGAATGGTCAGATCTGTGGCCACAAACCGGTAAAACTGATCCTTTCCCCTCTGGGCAGCTAATATATAATTCACTGCCCAGAATGGAAATGCCAGAATATAAATCCAGATAAATGCCGGAACCAATGGTACCATGCGGTCCAGTGTGCCGGTAAAGTCATAATGATATCTTCCCGAGGTAAGCTGATCACTGCCCCAGTAAATCAGGCAATTCAGCACTACAATGGTGACCAACGGAAGAATTGCCCATCCCGGAAGATATTTTTTTATAAAATCTTCAAACTTTTTTTTCATATTCAGCCTATATGCATACCAAGTCTCAGGTTACAGGACATTTTTGCCCATTACTATTCACTATACACGAACACTCAAAAAAAGAAAAGAGGTTTCCCCTCTTTTCTTGATTTTTATTTTTCATTATAGGATATATTTTTTGAAATATTAGTCTTCAAAAGTTTCTTTTAATTTATCCATAAAGCTTTTTTTCTTCTTTTCACTGCCATCCGCAGTTTCCTTCGGACGGTTACCGCAGGCTTCATCAAACTTGCGCAGTGCTTCCTTTGCCTCTTCATTCAGATTTGTAGGAACCTGTACTACCAGAGTCACATAGTGATCTCCACGGACATTCTTATTTCTCAGTGACGGCACACCTTTGCCCTTCAGACGGATTCTGGTATCTGTCTGAGTTCCAGGTTTTACCTCATATTCAACTTCCCCGTCTACGGTATTGATCCGCACTGTACCACCCAAAGCAGCCTGTGCATAGGTAAGAGGTGCAGTGGAGAAAATATTCATATCCTGTCTCTGGAAAATCGGATGACGGGCAACATTTACTTCTACAAGCAGATCGCCTCTTGGGCCTCCGTTTGTTCCCGGTTCCCCCTTCTCTCTGATACGGATACTCTGACCATTGTCAATACCTGCAGGTACAGATACCTGGATTTTCTTTCTGGAAGATGTATAACCAGTTCCACGGCATGCTGTACATTTATCTTTAATGATCTTACCTGTTCCATGACAGTCCGGACAGGTCTGTACATTACGCACCATTCCAAACATGGACTGCTGGGTAAATACTACCTGACCCTCTCCGTTACATTTCGGACAGGTTACCGGTGAAGTACCTGGCTTTGCACCTGTTCCGTGACAGGTGGTACACTCGTCCTTCAGTACGATCTCCAGTTCTTTTTCGCAGCCAAAGACAGCTTCTTCAAAAGTAATATTAACACGTGCACGAAGGTTCGCACCTTTCATCGGTCCATTATTGGCACGTCTGCTTCTTCCGCCGCCGCCAAATAAATCGCCGAAGATATCGCCGAAGATATCGCCCATATCAGCACCGTTAAAATCAAACCCTCCAAAACCGCCGCCGGCACCACCGCCGCCGTTTTCAAAAGCTGCATGACCAAACTGATCATACTGTCTCCTCTTATCCGGGTCACTTAAGATAGTATAAGCCTCTGTTGCTTCTTTAAATTTCGCCTCTGCCTCTTTATCTCCCGGATTTACATCTGGATGATATTTCTTGGCCAGTTTACGGTATGCTCTTTTAAGTGTTGCGTCATCGGCGCTTTTATCCACGCCTAAAACTTCATAATAATCTCTCTTATCAGCCATTATTTTAATTAATTCCTATACCTATATTCAACTGTTCTGTCTCTTCGCTGCACCAGTACCTGATACTGGATTTATAGCACAACTATTCAGTGAGAGAAACTCTCCCACTGAACAGTTATGATTTGTCATATTATACTTCTTTATAATCAGCATCTACAACATCATCGTTGTTTCCTGCATCTGTGCTGCCTGCTGCACCGCCGCCCATGTTCATGTCCGGTCCTGCCTGGCCGCCTGCCTGCTGTGTCTGCTCATACATTTTAGCGAAAAGCTTCTGAGCACTTTCCATCATCTTCTCCTGAGCAGCTTTGATATCTGCTACCTGGGAATCTGTCATCTCTTCTGCTGTTGCAGTCTGGGACAGTAAATCTTTCAGTGCATTCAGGTCTGCTTCTACAGCGGCTTTATCATTAGCATCGATCTTGTCTCCTGCCTCTTTCAGTGCATTCTCAACCTGGAATACCATGGAATCAGCATTGTTTCTTGTATCGATTGCTTCCTTACGTTTCTTATCCTGTGCTTCAAACTCAGCAGCTTCTTTTACTGCTTTGTCGATATCGGAATCAGACATGTTAGAACCAGCTGTGATTGTGATGTGCTGTTCCTTACCTGTTCCAAGATCCTTAGCAGATACATTTACGATACCGTTTGCATCGATATCAAATGTAACTTCAATCTGCGGAACACCACGACGTGCTGGCGGGATTCCGTCCAGACGGAACTGGCCAAGGGATTTGTTGTCTTTTGCAAACTGACGCTCACCCTGTACAACGTTAATATCTACTGCTGTCTGGTTGTCTGCTGCTGTTGAGAAAATCTGGCTCTTTCTTGTAGGAATCGTAGTATTTCTCTCGATCAGTCTTGTTGCGATACCACCCATTGTCTCGATGGACAGTGACAGTGGAGTAACATCCAGAAGAAGGATATCGCCTGCGCCTGCATCACCTGCAAGTTTACCACCCTGGATAGAAGCACCAAGTGCTACACACTCATCCGGGTTCAGGTTCTTGCTTGGCTCTTTGCCTGTTAACTGTCTTACTTTATCCTGTACAGCCGGGATACGGGAAGATCCACCAACCAGAAGTACCTGTCCAAGTTCAGATGCTGTGATACCTGCATCTGAAAGTGCACGACGTACCGGTTCTGCTGTCATTTCTACTAAGTCATGTGTTAATTCATCGAATTTAGCTCTTGTAAGGTTCATATCGAAGTGTTTCGGGCCTTCTGCTGTAGCTGTGATGAATGGCAGATTGATGTTTGTAGTTGTTGCGGAAGAAAGCTCTTTCTTTGCTTTCTCTGCAGCTTCTTTTAATCTCTGAAGTGCCATCTTATCATTGCTTAAGTCAACGCCTTCTGCTTTCTTGAACTCTGCAAGCATGTAATCTGTAACTTTCTGGTCAAAGTCATCACCACCAAGACGGTTGTTACCTGCTGTGGAAAGAACTTCGATAACACCATCACCGATCTCGATTACAGATACGTCGAATGTACCGCCACCTAAGTCGTATACCATGATCTTCTGTTCTTTTTCATTGTCAAGGCCATATGCAAGAGCTGCTGCTGTTGGCTCGTTGATAATACGTTTTACATCAAGACCGGCAATCTTACCGGCATCTTTTGTTGCCTGACGCTGAGCATCATTGAAATATGCAGGAACTGTGATAACTGCTTCTGTAACTTTCTCACCAAGGTATCCTTCTGCATCTTTTTTCAGTTTCTGAAGGATCATAGCGGAAATTTCCTGTGGGGAATATTTCTTGTCGTCGATTGTTACACGGTAGTCAGTACCCATCTCTCTTTTAATGGAAGAGATTGTTCTCTCTGCGTTTGTTACTGCCTGACGTTTTGCAGGTTCACCTACAAGACGTTCTCCTGTTTTTGTGAAAGCGACAACTGATGGTGTTGTTCTTGCGCCTTCTGTATTAGCGATAACTGTTGGCTGTCCACCTTCCATTACGGCTACACAGCTGTTTGTTGTACCTAAGTCAATACCAATGATTTTTCCCATAATCTTGTTCCTCCTGTTTATTTTCAACTAGATTTGATATATTCTATATTTTCATGTAAATTAGTTGGCTACTTTTACCATACTGTGGCGGACTACGAAATCCTTGTAGGTGTAACCCTTCTGGAATTCTTCTACCACAATATTCTCACCGGCTTCTTCATCCTCCACATGCATTACTGCGTTGTGGAAGTTCGGATCAAATTCCTTACCTACTGCTTCAATCGGTTTCACGCCCAGCTCATCTAATGTTGTGATCAGCTGTTTGTAGATCATCTTCATGCCATCTGCAAAAGAATCTCCTTCAGGCGCCTGTGCAAGACCTCTCTCGAAGTTATCCACAACCGGAAGAATCTTCTCAACAATGTCCTTAGCTCCGATGATATACATGCTGGATTTCTCTTTCTCCGTTCTCTTACGGAAGTTATCGAATTCAGCCATGTTTCGTTTCAGTCTGTCTGTGAGTTCTTCGATCTGCTGTTCAAATTTATCTTTTTCTTTTTTCTTCTTGCCGAAGAAAGAAGTTTTTGATTTGCTGTCTTTAACATCATCCTGGGAAGCTTCCTCATCTCCATCCTCTACCGGGATTTCCTCTGTTTCTGCTTCGCCGTTCTCTACAACTTCAGGTTCATTTTCAACAGTTTCTTCTGTTACCGGAGTCTCTGTTGTCTCTTCTTCCTGAGCTGTGTTCTTTGTTTCTTCTGACACTCTCTATTACCGCCTTTCTAACTCTCTTTCTTAATCAGTTCGTCCAGCTGGACTTTCAAAGCCTTCAGGCTGTCAACTACGTTTGCATAATCCATACGCTTGGGACCGATAATACCGATGGTTCCATGCATTCCTTTTCCAAGTTCGTAAGTGGCTGTGACCACACTGCAGTCTTTCATGGTCTGCACCGGCATCTCATCACCAATGTACACCTGAATTCCTGTGTTCTCGGTATCAGACATTCTCTCTTTCACCAGGTCTACCAGATCCTGCTTCTCTTCAAATGCTGAAATCAGCTCGCTCGCTTTGCTTGTGTCTGCAAGCTCCGGATACTTGAAAATGTTGGTTGCTCCTGAAGTATATATCTGCATATCGTCTTCATCTACCTGGATGGTGTCTGCCACTGCATCAAGGACTGTGCCAACCACAGAGCCATGTACACCTGCCTGTTCTTTCAGGCGGGCGATCATTCCCAGGTTGATATCCTGAATGGGCACCCCATTTAAGTTGGTGTTAAGAAGAAGATTTAATTTCAGGATTGTCTGATCGTCCATCTCCTCATCCAGATTGATGATCTGGTTTCGGATGACATTGTTATCACTCACTACTACTGCCACAAGCTGAAGTGGTGTCACGCGGGAAAGCTGGATGAATTTAATCTTGCTTCCGCTGTACTGTGGAACAGAGATCATTGTTGCATAGTTGGTATTGGAGGCAAGTACCTTTGCTACCTGTTTCAGCATCTTATCCAGTTTGTCAGTTTTCTCTATCATGAGATCTTTGATTTCCTGAACCTCTGATTCCTTTTCTTTCATCAGCTCGTCTACGTAGAGGCGATAACCTTTATCAGAAGGAATTCTTCCGGCTGAGGTGTGGGGCTGTACGATATATCCCATATCTGTCAGGTCTGACATCTCATTCCGGATGGTGGCAGAGCTTACATTTAAATCTGCAAACTTGGAAATGGTCCGGGAACCTACCGGTTCGCCTGTTTCCATGTAGGTTTTGATGATGGCTTTTAGTATTTTCTTTTTACGATCATCTAATTCCTGATCCATGAAGTTCCACTCCTTTACTGCCTTTGTTTTTGGTTTGTTAGCACTCATGTTTTAGGAGTGCTAACACCTTATGCTCATAAGATAGCACTCTTGATTTGGTTTGTCAATATTATTTTGTGAATTTTTTGTTATTTTATGAACAATGGGAATTATTAAGATTATGTTATAGAAAGGGACGCGGGGAGAAAGTATTGATATTGTGTGCGGTTTCGGACGCTAAGAGATACTAAGTCTGCAGAAATCTGCTAAAGGCATGAGCCGGCTTGTCAAACTCGCTCCGTCGCAGACTCCGCTCAGACAGGTGATGCAGCCGGCTCATAACGCAGATTTCTGCGGACTAAGTATCTCTAAGCAT
>HE978651.1:2469751-2563289 GCA_000285855.2 Ruminococcus sp. JC304
CTCCGTCGCAGACTCCGCTCAGACAGGTGATGCAGCCGGCTCATAACGCAGATTTCTGCGGACTAAGTATCTCTAAGCATCCTGCAAATGCACACAATATCAATACTTTCTCCCCGCTGGCTGTTCAGGATGATGATCATATAAGCGGGGCTCTCGCCTGGGAGGCGAATCGCCTTTCTAAAACTCGGTGTAGCATTATTTGTCCAGTGTATCCAGGTTCTTTTTCAGGTCGATCATTTTGTCGCGGAGTTCGGCGGCCTGTTCGAAGTTGAGGTCTGCGGCTGCGGCGCGCATTTGTTTTTCTACCTGGGCGATGAGTTTGGTGAGTTCTTTGCGGGTCATGGACTCTGGGTCTTTCTGGAGTCGGACTTCAGTTTCGGCTACTGCTTTGGATACGGCGATGAGGTCGCGGACTGCTTTTTTGATAGTGGTCGGAGTGATTCCATGTTCTTTGTTGTAGGCTTCCTGGATGGTGCGGCGGCGGTTGGTTTCGGTGATGGCTTTGTGCATGGAATCGGTCATGTTGTCTGCGTACATGATTACATGGCCTTCACTGTTTCGGGCAGCTCGTCCGATGGTCTGGATGAGGGAGGTTTCGGAACGGAGGAAGCCTTCTTTGTCTGCATCCAGTATTGCTACCAGGGTGATTTCCGGGATGTCCAGGCCTTCCCTGAGGAGGTTGATTCCTACCAGTACATCAAAGACATCCAGACGCATATCACGGATGATCCGGGCACGCTCTAAGGTATCGATATCTGAATGGAGGTAGCGGACCCGGATTCCTACTTCTTTCATATATTCTGTCAGGTCTTCTGCCATTCGTTTGGTAAGAGTGGTGATCAGGATTTTGTGTTTCTTTGACACTTCTTTGTTTACTTCCCCGATCAGGTCGTCAATCTGTCCTTCAATGGGGCGGACTTCTACCTTCGGATCCAGAAGTCCGGTCGGACGGATGATCTGTTCTGCGCGGAGGAGTTCGTGATCATACTCATATTGTCCCGGAGTGGCAGATACAAACATGACCTGATCCAGTTTGGATTCGAATTCTTCGAAGCTTAAGGGGCGGTTATCTTTGGCTGAAGGAAGTCGGAATCCGTAGTCTACCAGTGTCTGTTTCCGGCTCTGGTCACCGGCATACATTCCTCCTACCTGAGGAACTGTGATATGAGATTCATCTATAATAAGTAAGAAGTCATCTCCAAAATAGTCCAACAGCGTGTATGGTGGCTGTCCGGGCTTTAATCCTGACAGATGTCTGGAATAGTTTTCAATTCCTGAACAGAATCCTGTTTCCTTCATCATTTCAATATCGAAATTGGTGCGTTCTGAGATTCTCTGGGCTTCCAGAAGCTTGTCTTCGCTTTTGAAATACTCTACGCGTTCTTTTAATTCTTCTTCTATTGCTACGGCTGCTCTCTGAATCTGTTCTGCCGGCACTACATAGTGGGATGCAGGGAAGATGCTGATATGAGAACGCTGGCATTTGATTTCTCCTGTCAGTACATCAATTTCTGAAATACGGTCAATCTCATCTCCAAAAAATTCTACTCTCACGGCTGTGTCGGAGCTGTTGGCAGGAAAAATTTCCAGAGTATCTCCCCGGACACGGAAGGTGCTTCGGTGGAAGTCCATCTCATTTCTGGTATACTGAATGTCGATCAGCTCCCGGATCACCTCATCCCGGTCTTTGGTCATACCCGGACGCAGGGAGATCATCATGTCAAAAAATTCCTGAGGGGATCCCAGTCCGTAGATACAGGAAACGGAGGAAATGACCACTACATCTTTCCGTTCTGACATTGCGGCTGTGGCAGAGAGACGGAGTTTGTCAATCTCGTCATTGATGGAGGAATCTTTAGCGATATAGGTGTCTGAAGACGGGACATAGGCCTCCGGCTGATAGTAGTCATAATAGGAGACAAAGTATTCCACTGCATTCTCCGGGAAGAATTCCTTCATCTCTCCGTAAAGCTGTGCCGCGAGAGTTTTGTTGTGGGCAAGGATAAGGGTTGGTTTATTAAGCCGGGCGATAACGTTCGCCATAGTGAAGGTCTTACCGGAGCCTGTGACCCCCAGTAAAGTCTCGAACTGGTTGCCTTCTTTAAAACCTTCAACCAGTTTCTCGATTGCCTGAGGCTGGTCACCGGTGGGTTTGTATTCGGAGTGTAATTTAAAATGATCCATAATATTCTCCTGTTTTAATCAAATTTCGCTTATCAAAAATTGAGATATGTTTAATATGGTTATGTTTTCAGTATATCATCCCATATAAAAAAAGTACAGAACAAGCGAATACCCGTTCTATACTTTATATATTTTCTATATTACTTGTTCAAAAAACTATTTCTGAATATTTTTCCCTTTTCTAGTGTGCCGACAAGTTGATTCTTGAAACAATCCTGCATCATCTTTGGCATATATCATCACCTCATTTTCTGCTGATCATTCTATACTCTGCTTACTTCTTAATTTTATTATAACCAGTTTACTCTCGTTTCTCAATCAGTATAGTGTACCACAATCGGTATAAAATATAGAGATCACAAATACCTCTATATTTCTCACACAAATATTTCACAATTTATACTGCCAATTCCAAAGCCACTGAATCCATGTAATTCATCTCTGACAAGTTAAACTCCTCTTTAGGAAGCACCTACGGATCCGTAGTATTTGTAAAATATTATTGGACCTATATTATAATTCTAAACTATTTTCTTTTAATAAAAAGTCATAGATACTCATCGTAGTAATTCCGTCTTCATCTCTTGTAACATTTACAACATCTTTCACAACGATAATCTTTTTAAAAGAATCATTTACGTTTACAAGAGAAGCCTTTTCCTGAATACGCTTTTCTTCTGTCGGCATACTGAAAGCGGACTGGATATAATAACGTTTACTGCCAAGATTAGCTACAAAATCAATTTCCAGCTGATTCTTGTACTCTTTACCATTTTCATCAGTTCCACGCTTTTCTACAACACCAACATCTACTGTGTATCCCCTGCTTCGTAATTCGTTGTAAATAATATTCTCCATCAGATGTGTTTCTTCAACCTGTCTAAATCCTAATCTCGCATTTCTAAGTCCCACATCTTCAAAATAATATTTCAACGGTGTACCAATGTATTTTCTGCCTTTTACATTATAACGATTGGCTTTATTGATAATAAATGCATCTTCCAAATGTTCAATATACTGTCTGATTGTATTTAGGCTAATTGTTGACTGAATCGAACTTTTAAAGGTAGCTTCAATTTTCGGTGGATTTGTCAGCGAACCAATGGCAGACGCTAAGATATTAATCAAATCTTCTAGCTCCTGCGTTTTTTCAATATGGTGTCTTTCAATAATATCCTTCAGATAAGTCTCTTTAAAAAGATTTGTCAGATAGCTAATTTTCTGTTCTTCCGTTTTCATTGTTACAGTAAGCGGAAGACCACCATACACAACATACTCTGCCCATCCATGGTACATATCACCATTGTAGGCTTCCATAAACTCTTTGAACGTTAATGGATAAATATGAATTTCGTCACCTCTACCCCTAAACTCCGTAATCACATCCTTAGATAAGAATTTAGAGTTACTTCCTGTCACATATATATCCGCATTTCTGATATGAAGCAGCGAATTTAAAACTTCTTCAAACTCCTGCAACATCTGTACTTCATCAAGCATGACGTAATACTGTCCATCATCTTCTATCAAAGACTCGATGTAATCTAATATTGTATCCGGGTCACGATACTTTTTGTTTTTACGTTGATCCAGTTCAATCGTAATAATATGCGAAGAAGCCACACCATGCTCCAGCAAATAATTTTTGAAAATATTAAATAACAGATAAGACTTTCCACATCTTCTGATACCAGTTACAACTTTTATCATTCCATTGTGCATACGGTTAATCAAATCATTCAGGTATTTATCTCTCTTGATATCCATAAGTCACTCTCCTTTATTACACATTTTATACAATTCCGTAAAAAATATTCAATTAAATAAATTTTCACTTTATCCAATTAAATTATTATTGAATATTTTTTACATTTTCGTCTTGTTTGTTCAATAGCATTATACTTCTTTACAATTCAAAATGCAAACCTTATTGAATATTTTGGACGGTTTCGTAAAAAACATTCAATATAAATAGTCCTATATGTAAAAGAGGCAGCTTTCGCTACCTCTCACACCTTATTTCTTATTCTGTTTTTTCTTTTCGATCTATGCATTCATCTCAAATCTGATACCTGGAATCCTTGGCTTTTTTTCATAAAAGCGGCAATCGGCAACGAACAATTGAATACCCGTTCTGCACTTTAGGGCGTGTCTGAAGGATACTTTATGCTATTGTTCGCTCCGCCTGCTTAAAACCCCACAAATAGTCTTCTCAACTTTTTCTGCATCAACAGGTTTTGCAATATGTCCGTTCATTCCTTTTGCCAGTGCCTTTTTTCTGTCTTCCTCAAAGGCATTGGCTGTCATGGCAATGATTGGAATATTTGCTTTGCTCTTATCTGACAGACCTCGGATTACCTCTGTTGCTTTATACCCATCCATGTTCGGCATCTGAATGTCCATAAGAATCAGGTCATAGGTGCCTGCCGGTTTCTGTTCTATCCTTGCCACACATTGAACTCCATCCTCAGCACGATCAACCATAAGTCCCATATCCTCCAAAATAAACTCTGCGATTTCCGCATTCAGATCATTATCCTCTGCAAGCAAAATATGTTTTCCGCTTATTCTATCTGTTTCATCCATATCTATAGATTTTTCCGTATCCTGTTCATAATAACTCTTATCAGCAATCCTGTATTCCAGAGTAACTGTAAATTTACTTCCTTCCCCCAGCTTACTTTCTACTTCAATAGTTCCGTACATCATATCAATATATTTCTTTATGATCGGCATTCCCAGACCTGTCCCCGCAACCTTTCCGGCCGTTGTATTTCGTTCCCTGGCAAAAGCCTCAAAGAGAGATGGAAGGAATTCTTCGCTCATTCCGATACCTGTATCAATTACCTGAGTCCGTATCCGCATATAGTCTTTCCTGTCACAGTCAAGTTCTGTGATCTTTATGGTAACCCTTCCCCCTGAAGCTGTATATTTTACCGCATTGCTGATCAGATTGAGAAAAATTTCCCTGTTCTTTGTCCCATCGCAGATTACGTGCTCATGCTGCACATCGTATTCCATCTCAAGGTGAATACCTTTTTTCTCCGCTTCTGCCTGGAAAATTTTGTAAATTCCCTGATAATTATCTCTGATCTTCACATAATCCTCATCCAGTTCCACCTTACCGCTTTCAATCTGTGCCATGTCCAGCACATTGTTGATAATAGACAGCAGCAGATTTCCGGACTGTTCCATCTTCTCCTGATAGTCCAGAAGCTTGGGATCTGTCAGTTCCCTTTTTATCAGCTCACTGTATCCCAGCAGGGCATTCATGGGTGTCCGGATATCATGAGACATATTGAAAAGGAAATCTGATTTGGCGGCATTAGCCTTTTCTGCCTGAATCTGGGCTTTTCTTGCTTTCACCATCAGGTAAACTATAATCATTATAATAACCAGAACCGTACTTACAAAACCAATAGAAACTGCTCGCAGGTTATCCTTTATGTATTCTGTCAGAGTGACCTTTCCCGGTTCGTTTTCATATACGCAAAACTGACTGGAAAGTCTGGAAGCAGGCAGAGTCTGAATGGTTTTGTTCAGGATATTCATTAATGTTGTATTGTCCCTGGTGACTGCAAAGCAGGAATCCCCGGATTTCGTAAGAAAAATACTGCGCATTTTGCTGTCTGCCATTGTCTTTAATGACTGTCCTGCCTTCACAACAAAACAGTCTGCCTCACCGCTGTGAACTGCCTTCTCAACCTCATCGGATGAGTCATATTCCTTTATTTTCCAGAAAGGATAGTTAAAAGAAATATACCACTTTCCCAGCAGGTTATTCCTTCTCACTGCTACTGTATTCTCTTTATTTTCATCAAACTTTTTAACACCTGTGAGTACTGCAACATTGACTTCAAAAACAGTATTTGACAATATAACATCGTTTTGCTCAGCTTCATATGGATTCTGATTCATATGAAAAATCATATCAATCCTGCTATCCTTTAATGCCTGTAACTCTTCCTCCTGGGAATCAAAGCCTGTCAACTGAAATTCTATGTTTTTTTCTCCCAGACAGCCAGAAGCCAGACTAATATAATCGTTAATAATTCCTACCGGTTTCTCTGACTCCGTATCCTCAAGGCTGACACCCACATCATTTTTCAGATATCCAATTCTGACCGCCCCATGCTGTTCCAGCCAGTTCTGCTCCTCATCCGTAAGAGTTTCAAGGGAATTTGCGGAGAGATACCTCTTATAAAGATCGTCTGTATAAAAAGGATTCTCCCTCTCAATCTTCTGCATTGCCTGATCCAGTTCCTCTTTCAGATCCGGGCGTTTTTCGCTGACTGCAAAATAGTTATAGGAGCCGCCGATCAGAAGAGCTGGTGAAATGTTGTCTCTTTCCCACTGTGGAGATTCATTCAAAACAAACCCATCAATTTCATGATTTTTCAATTTCTGACGGACATCGTCTACATTGATAATATCAACCTGCTGCGTGTTTACTCCATGGCTTTTTTCCCACTCATGAAACATTTCGGCAGAAAGTGTATCCGGCATCATCCCGATTCTCTTCTCATTTAATGTAGTCAGATTTGAAACAGAGATGTCTGTATTGGATGGATTCACATACAGATAATATCTATCCTCTCCCATAGGCAATGCTGAAAAGAGCATGGAAGTGGAGCGTTCCTCTGCATAGGAGATACCTCCCAGCAGATCGATCTGTCCTTTTTTCAGCATGCTCATCAGTTCTGCCCAGCTTCCCTCCACATATTCATACTTCCAACCGGTATGCGCAGCCACTGCCTGCTGGTATTCGTAGCTGTAGCCTCTCCTCTGACCGTCTGATCCTGTGGTATTATAGATTCCTTCATACCAGCCTACTCTGACTGTCCGAGTTTTTTCTTTCTCTGCTGATACAGGAAAGGGAAGCACAGTAACATATAAAACAAGGCATAATAAAATGCAGATATATCTCTGTACATTTAACTTAAACTTTTTCATTTACCTGTTATCCTTCTCACGCTGCTTTAAAACCAGTGCATACACATCCGGCCATTTTTTCTCTAACTGCTCATCCAAAAGTCGCCTGCGCTCCTCGAACATCGCCACCAACTCCGGATGCTCTTTCAGCATCTGTTCCCGGAGTTTCTTTCGATGCTTCTCAAAACGTACGGTCAGTTCCTGTTCATCCTGTCCTGAAATCTTTACAATTTCTTTGATATGCTCTTCCAGATGCTCAATCCATGCATCTGCATCAAGTTCATCCATATGATTCCACTGACCATGGAGCAGTTCCTGCATATCTCCGTTCTCTTTCAGCTGTTCAATCTGCAGACGGATCTGTTTCTCTATCTCTGCCTCGGAATCAGAACCAAAAGCCCAGACAAATTCCTGTACACTGTTGTCCACCCGCTTCCTGAACGGAGAACGTTCTGCATTATCTACATTGCCCTTCAAAGGATAAGGATAATGGATTCCCATATCCTTTAATGCTACATGTATGGTCCGGCGCACACGTCCCTCTTCGATCATAAATCCAAGTCCCAATGCACGCATCTGTTCATTCAGCTCAGCGATATGCTCAGTTATGTAGAAACGAATTCCTTTTGCCTTCAGAGAACGGTACAGAATCGCAAGCCTGTCCGCAGCTGTAACATCAATGCTGCCAATCCCGCTGGCATCCAAAATTACTGCTTTGGTATCCGTACCAATGGCATTCTCAATATCCTGCTGTAGAATATCTATATTTGCAAAAAACAGGCTGCTGCTGAATCGGTAGATCACTACACCTTCAATCTCGCAGTTATGCAGGCTTTCCGTAAGATCCTCAAAATGCCTGTGTCCCGGCTGCACTCCCAGAAAGCATCGTGCCGGTTTTGCAGTACGGATGATCATTTCTGCAAAGGAGAGAATAATACCGATCAATACTCCATTGATGGTGCCAAGCATCAGCACTCCCCAGAATGCGCCCCAGTAGATCAGGCATTCCTTTTTGCTGATTTTCCTCAAACGTACAGCCAGATCAAATTCCGTTGCCCCCAGAAGTGAGGATATCACAATTGCAGTCAGCATGGGAACCGGCAGATAAGCGATCAGCCCGGTTGCTCCCAGAAGCACAAAAATCATGGAAATTCCTGCAACAATTCCCGTCAGCTGTGTTTTTCCCTGGTACTGTTCACTGATGGCGGTACGTGACACCGAACCGTTGATCGGACAGCAGCCTGTCAGAGCTGCCGCCAGATTTCCCATGGAAAATGCCACCAGCTCCTGATTGGCATTTACCCTGTAACCATTTTTCTGTGCGAAGCTATTCTCGCCAAGCAAAGTTTCCGCCATGATCACTACAGCAATAGACAGACTGTAGATAACTGCTTCCTTCAGACCGATGGCAGAGAAGTCAGGAATACTCCATACAGGCAGCCCAGGTTCTACTGCATCCAGTGTGCGGATTCCCCAGTTGGAAATCGGGACGAAATAGGATAATAATACACCTGCCACCATCAGAACTACTACCATAGGAAACTTAGGCATGATTTTTTTCATCACCAGAAGAATGGCCAGAGAAACCAAACCTAAAATCAAGGAAGGCAGATTGATCTGTCCCAATGTAGCCCAGATATGCTCTGCCAGCTCCGGCAACTCTCCGGTTCCTGCAGTTCCGCCCATTAATTTGGGCACCTGCATGAGAATAATTGTGGTACAGATACCTGTGATAAAGCCTCCCATTACAGGTGCGGAAATATAGTTTACCAGTTTTCCTGCTTTAAAAAATGCAAATGCAAACAGCCAGACTGCCACAAAAAATGTCAGCACCGGCACAACCGCCATGGCCTGTTTCGAACCACTCTGGATTCCCATTTCCACCAGTGCTGCTCCAACCAATGCCGCTGGTGCTGCATCCACCCCGAAGATGAACTGGGGTGATGTGGAAAACAGCCCAAACAAAATGATCGGGAATACAGAGCCGTACAGTCCATAAACCGCCGGAAGCCCCGCAATCTGGGCATAGCCCATGGAAATCGGGATCGAAACAGCCATAATGATTAACCCGGTAAGGATGTCCTTTGATAAATTTTTTCCATCGTAATTTCGCAATGTTTTGGCTAACTCCATCTGCATTTGTTTTATGTTCCTCCGTTTATAACTGTTCTCTCACTAACATTAAAGCATATCCCAGAAGATTGTAGTCTTTCCATTTGCTTCGCTCAAACCTGTTTGGATCTCCCATGGATAAACCTATTCCCCAGATTTGATCTTTTACTGCGCATTCAGCTAACACAGCATCACCTGTATCAACAAGTTGTCGTTTTAAATAGCCATTTTCTTCATCTGGGTTATGGAAACATATAACGTTCATTGCGTTTCACCTGCTTTCTTTTCATAAAATCATTTAATTTAGATAAATCACAGTTCTAATTTTCTCTATGAATTTGCACTGCTCTCAAACCTCAAATATTGAAATAAATGATCTGCGAATCACTTATGCAATTTCGCAAGTTGTATTTACTCCTCTATACTAACACAAAATGCAGAAATCTGCATCCACAATATGTCTGCACTCACATTCAAGAATTGGATGTTCGCTACTTTGCTCACACTTTTTAAAATTTCAGATTCCCTTCACAATCTCATACAACGCCTCCACACTGCTGGGCAGTACTGCTTCGTCGATCTGGAACTGGTTGTGGTGGAGGGGGTGGCTTTTTCCGGGGATTCCGGCCAGGAATACGGCGAAGAGGCCTTTTGTTTCGCGAAAATAACGGTAAGCATTATCTCCGGAGAGGAATAATTCATCTTCGCCTTCCAGAATAAAACGGTCTCCGAAAATCTTATTTCCCACCTGACACGCAATATCCACCAGCCCATCATCATTGGCAAAAGGATAGACCGGTTCTTTGGGGAAATCCATGGTAATCTGTGTGCCGGTCTGCTGCCCGATCTCCACCAGCTTCTCTTCCAGCTCATTTTTCAGGGCATGATAAGTTTCCTCATAAGCTGCGCGGATATTTCCGTTCATTACTACATGATCTGCAATAATGTTGGTATATTTACCTCCCTGCACAGTTCCGATTCCCAGAATATATTTTCCAACATCCGGATGTTCTCTGCCAAAGTTCTCATTCAGATCATGAATGGCATTGATGACCTGAGCAGCCCCATAGATACTGTCTATGCCTTTCTGTGCTTCACACCAGTGGCTGGATTTCCCCCGGACATGAAGTTCCATACTGTTGATCATAGAAGAAGCCTGTCCCCGATGGACTGCCATTCCAAAAGGCAGATCAGAGGCATAATGAAACATGACAAAGGCATCCGGCCTGGGCTCCTCCATAGCTCCTGCCTGCAGCATCCGTCTGGCTCCTTCCCCGATTTCCTCTGCCGGCTCAAAGAGAAAACGTACCCTCACCGGGAAATCCTCCTGCTCTTTGGCCACAATCTTTGCCAAGATCAGGGCAGATGCAATAATGCAGTCGTGTCCGCAGGCATGCATACAGCCATTGTCTGCTGCATAGGGCAAACCTGTTTTCTCTGTTATGGGAAGAGCATCCATCTCTGCCCGGACTACTACCATCTTTTCCCGCTTCTGTAGACCTGGCAGCTCTGCTATCAGTCCTGTTGGAGGGACTTCTGTAATGGTATATCCCAGTTTTTCCAGATAACGCCTTATATATGCGGAGGTCTCATATTCCTGCAGGGCAAGCTCCGGATATTGGTGGAAATGCCGCCTCAGCTGTATCAGTTCCTGTGTAAAATTTTCTATCTGCATAATTTCTCCTGTCTGTTATCAATATTTTATAGAATACTGCTATAACTGTTTTTTACCTGTATATACATGATGTTATAGAGAAAGGCTGCCGGAATATCCATTCTGATATTTCGACAGCCTTTTACGTGCTGTATAACCTTATCGCACATCTCCCACAAAAAACAACGCCATAGTTCCCGGGCCTGAATGTGCACCGATGGTAGCACCTACCTGGTTAATAATGATGTTCTTTATATTATATTTTTCCTTCACCTTTTCCGCAACATACTGTGCATCCTGTTCGCAGTCGCCATGACTGATAAAAATAGTATCGCAGCCCGCTCCAAAGCTTCCGATTTTTTCATCCATCAGCTTTACCAGCTCCTGAAGTGCTTTCTTTCTACCGCGGACTTTACCGATTGCGGTCAGTTTGCCCTCATTATCTACATGAAGCACAGGTTTGATATTTAACATGCTTCCTACAATTGCAGTTGTTCTGGAAACACGTCCCCCTCTGTATAAATGGTTCAGATCATCCACAGTAAACAAATGTACCATTTTCAGCTTGTTTTTCTCTACCCAGTCTGCAACATCCTCCATTGTCTGGCCCAATTCTTTTTTCTGTTGTGCCAGCCATACCAGAAGTCCCTGTCCCAGAGAAGCAGAAAGAGAATCTACCACTATAATCTTCCGATCCGGATATTCCTCCTGCAGTTCATCTGCTGCAATCCTTGTACTATTGTAGGTTCCGCTTAAACCTGAAGAGAAAGCAATATGCAGTATATCCTTGCCTTCCTTCAGATATGGCTCCATAAACATTTTGGCTGTCTCTGGATTTACCTGTGCAGTAGTGGGCATGGCACCCTTTCTCATAGCTTCATAAAACTCATGCACCGGTAGAAAATTCTCATGAGTATAATTCTGTCCATTCATGGAATAACTCAGATAGGTGCAGCCTACCTGGTGCTCTTCCAGATACTGATCCGGGAGATCCGCATTATTGTCTGTGGTAATCACATAATCTCTCATATTCTCCATCCTCTTTTTTCTTTTTATTATCAATGGGATATTCCTTTAAATTGTACCATGTACAGCTGTGTTTCTCAATACAAACTGTTATTCTGTTCTATTTTTCATTACTTCCTTTATGGCAGCCTGAAGCTGATTATCTTCATCATGTGTGATCTCATCCCGGGTCTTATTCAGCAGGTTATTATCCAGAGAAACCTCTATATCCGGTTTGATCCCGATTTTATTAATATTACTTCCCTTAGGTGTATAATAATTGGCAATGGTAAGCTTCACTGCACTTCCATCGTTCAGCTGACGGATAGACTGTACTACCCCTTTTCCATATGTAGTAGTACCCACAATAGTTCCGATTCCGTAATCCTGTACAGCTCCCGCAAAAATCTCCGATGCACTGGCGCTGCTTTCATTAACCAGAACAGCCAGAGGAAGCTGCAGTTCATTTTCTCCATCGCATTTTTCTTCTGTACGGTTTCCTTCTTTATCTTCTGTATATACAATCAATCCCTCAGGCAAAATATCCCGCAGGATTTCGCAGACAGACTCCAACAGACCGCCAGGATTATCCCTAAGGTCTACGATCAGCTTTTCCATCCCCTGGGAATCCAGATCTGCAAAAGCCTTTCTGTACTGTTCGGCAGTTACACCTGCAAATTCTGTAATACGGATATATCCAATCTGATCCTCCAGCATTTCATGGAACACGTAAGGAAGCTCCACATCTGTAATGGAAACTGTAAGCTCCATAGCTTCCTTTACCCCTTCCCGATGAACAGTAAGAACAATACTGTCTTTGTCAGAATTTTTAACCAGTCCAGCCACATCTGAGACTTCCATATCTGTAATGTCCTCACCGTCAACAGCACTGATAATATCCCCTTCCTTCAGTCCTGCTTCTTCCCCGGGGCCACCTTCATAGCATTTTTCCACACGTACGCCGCCCTCTTTATTCTTGGACATCAGGATACCGATTCCCACATAGGAACCCTGATTGGAGGTATTCTCCGCCTCATATTCCTCTGCAGTATAATACCTGGAGTAGGGATCATCCAGGCCATAGAGCAAACCTGTATACAATCCTTCCTTCAGTTTCTCCTCATCCTTATCTCCCAGATAATATTGATCGATCATGCTTTCCAGATATGTGAGTTTCTCCGTACATTTCCGATCTCCAAGTACTGTATCTCCCCTGAAATAATTCACTCCTGTATAAACCCCGGTGCTTACACAGGCAGTAATCAGGACTCCTGCCAGTGCTCCTTTCCAGAATTCTCTGTTCTTCATGTTCTGTCTCCTGTTTTTTATTTTTCCGCCTTCTGCCAAAGTCCCCACCCACTGCTTATTGCTTATTGCTTTTCATAACCCCGCAGGGGACTTGCTTGATTCGGTTAAAAAAGGCTGCCGTTTTCCGTCCGGCAGCCTGACCTTTTCTCACTGTTCTCAGTAACAATTGTCATACTCGTAAGTGTTTTCTTGTTGTAAAGAAGCTTCCTATTAATCCAATGCCAATTCCCAGCCCCAGGCTGATCGGCAGCAGAGTCCGGTACATCTCCAGAACAGGAATAAAATCCACCACTCCGGTCAGTACATTAAATTTATTCAGAACATAGGAGATTGCTGCATTATATCCAAAATACAGGCCAATCAGCGGAATTGCTGCCCCAATAATTCCAAGTACGATTCCTTCCAGCATAAAGGGAGCCCGGACAAAGGAATCTGTGGCACCTATGTATTTCATAATCCCGATTTCATCCTTACGGACTGCAATACCAACGGATATGGTATTGCTGATCAGGAAAACAGAAATAACAAGAAGAAGTGCAATGATCGCGATGGAAACATAGGATACCAGCTTATTTATGTTTCCCAGTGTTTTGGCAGCTTCTTCTGACTGATTTACCATTCTGACATGTTCCAGACTTTGGATATAGGAAACCAGTTCTGTCTGTTTGGTAATATCATTCATATAAACCCGGTAATTGGCTGAATTTGCCAGAGGATTGTCATCCTTAAATCCGTCTGCTGCATCAGAACCCTGGAAATATTTGTCTTTATACTCTTTCCACGCATCCTCTGCTGACTGGAACTCAATCTTCTCCACTTCCGGACGGGCTTTGATCTGCTTTCCTACTGCTTTCATCTGCTTACTGTTGGTCCCTTCATCAAAAAATACTGTGACCGGAACCTCTGACTCTACTTTATGTGCAATATTATTTACATTATTTACAATGGAGAAAAAAATTCCAAACAGAAAAATGCAGGCAGCCATAGTGATAATAGATGCCAGGGAAAACATCCAGTTTCTTTTTATGTTTTTGATACCCTGCTTCAGGGTATACCATATTGTACTAGGCCTCATGATATTCTCCCTCTTTCTCGTCGCTTATTATGGAACCCTCATGCATGGTTACTACCCTCTTACGCATGGCATTTACAATTTCCTTATTGTGTGTTACTACCAGAACTGTAGTTCCTCTGTCATTGATCTGCTCCAAAAGCTTCATGATTTCTTCAGAAGTTTTTGGATCCAGGTTTCCGGTAGGTTCATCTGCCAGAAGAATATCCGGGCGGTTTACCAGTGCTCTTGCCAGGGCTACCCTCTGCTGTTCTCCACCGGAAAGCTCATCAGGAAAGGATTTGTATTTGCCGGCCAGACCAACTTCCTGAAGAACCTCAGGTACACGTTTACGGATCACACGGGTGGGACGGTTGATCACACGCTGTGCAAAGGCTACATTTTCATATACATTTCTGTCCTTCAGTAATCGGAAATCCTGAAAAACTACACCAAGCTTCCTGCGATATTTTGCAACTCTCCTGTGCTTCATTCCCTCCAGGCGTTCACCACTTACAATTGTCTGTCCGGATGTGGAATCCAGTTCCTTCATGAGAAGCTTGATCATCGTTGTTTTACCTGAACCACTGCTTCCTACTACGAATACAAATTCACCTTTGTCTACGTGCAGGTTTACATGGTTCACGGCAGGAAGTCCGGGCCCATAGGATTTACTTACATCTATCAGATCTATCATTTATTCATTCCTCCAGTGGGGTCATTAATCTTTTCGTAACATTATTGTAATATATGTTTTGTCATTTGGCAAGAGGATTCTTGGTGTTTCATAGATTGTTCATATTTTTTGTCACAGTCTACTCCAACAAAGCTCCGGATATGTGACCGGATATTGACTTTTACATAAATACTGCCTGCAGATAAATACACTGCAGGCAGGTAAAGACCAATCATTTTTATTCTGCGTTATCAGTATTCCAGAGTCTCCATATATTTCATATATCGCACTACCATCAGGGCAATCTTAAAGGTGATGGCATCCTCGAATACTCTAAGGTCAAGTCCTGTGCTCTTCTGAAGCTTATCCAAACGGTAAACCAGAGTATTTCGATGAATATAAAGCTGTCTGGAGGTCTCAGAAACATTCAGACTGTTTTCAAAGAATTTATCAATGGTTACAAGAGTTTCTTCGTCAAAATCGTCCGGAGACTTTCCGCCAAAGATCTCTTTGATAAACATTTTACACAGCGGTATAGGAAGCTGATAGATCAGTCGTCCGATTCCCAGGGAACTGTAGGCGATCACTTCCTTATCTCCAAAGAAGATCTTTCCTACATCCAGAGCCATTCTGGCTTCTTTGTATGAACGTGATACTTCCTTCAGTTCATTGACAATGGTACCGTATGCCATATGAGTCCTGCCGTCATTTCCCATTCCCAGTGTATCCAGAATAGTATGAGCCAGAGCATCCATCTCTGGATAATTTTCGCCCTCATCCAGTTCCTTGACTACAATGATACTCTTCTCATCCACTGCTGTAATGAAATCCTTGCTCTTACCGCCAAAGAGACTCTTTACACTCTCCATGGAGCTGTGATCCTTCTCCTGAGGCATTTCCAGGATCATAACCACACGGCGCACATCTGCCTCTATGTGTAATTTCTTCGCACGGTTATAAATATCCACCAGAAGAAGATTATCAAGAAGAAGGTTCTTGATAAAGCTATCTTTATCAAAACGTTCTTTATATGCTATGATCAGATTCTGAATCTGGAATGCAGCAAGCTTACCTACCATATAGGTATCCTCATCATCGCCGTGTGCTACCAGAATATATTCCAGTTGATAGTCATCGCACACCTTAAAATACTGAAATCCCTTTACCAGCTGGCTGTCAGCCTGGGATTCTACAAAAGCCTGTACATCTGCTGCTGCGATGGAAAAATCCGCAAAAGTGCTGGCCAGTACTTTGCCCTCTGTGTCAATAACACAAAATTCCGTTCTTGATATTTCTTTTAATCCTTCCAGAGTATTTTGAAGCACCTGATTCGATATCATCCCAATTCAATCCCTTCTCATCTACAGTTTATTTTTCTATTTTGCCGTTCTGTTTTACTATAAATATTTCTCGCTAGGTTATATTTTAATACAAAATCACCAAAATAGAAAGAGGGAAAATAAAAAACTTACAATTTTTTGCATGTTTTTTTTATATTTTGCTCAGTTTTATCTTCTGATATAAGATTTTCTATAGCTTTACCGGTTTTTTTCTATAAATCCCTCTCCATGGACTTCTCTGGCATCCGTTACGATCACAAATGCCTGAGGGTCAATTTCGTCTACTTTTTCCTTGAGCATGACAATTTCCTTTTTATTTACCACTACAAAAAGCATCAGCTTATCCTGTCCGGAATACATCCCCTTCACATTAATCCCTGTAGCTCCCCGGTCCAGATCTTCCATGATCATTCCGGCAATTTCCTCCGGCTTTTCTGTAATAATATAGACAGCTTTGGAGAATTTCAGGCCCTCTATCAGTCCATCCGATACCTTTGTCACAAGATACACTGCTATAATGGCATAAAGAGCCTTGTGGATTCCGAATACATACATACCTATAACAACTACAGCCCCGTCAATAATCTGCATGATCTGAGAAATGGAATAATGCTGAAGAAATTTCTGGATAATGGCAGCCATCATATCTGTTCCGCCTGTAGTTCCACCTCCTAGGAATACCAGACCAATTCCCATTCCCTGGATCACTCCTCCGTAGAGTGCAGCCAAAAGCAGGTCATCCCCGGCAAGATGAAACACCGGCTGTATTGCCAGCCATGCTGACAGTGATACTTCTCCCAGAATTGCCTTTTTAATAAAGGAAAATCCTTTGACCCTCCATGCAATAAAAAACAGGGGGATATTCAGAACACAGTTGGTTACCCAGAGGGGAATACCACCGTTCACCAGCCCCTTTGTCCAGGCTTTGATAATAATTGCAACGCCGGAAAATCCACCTGTTACCATTCCAGATGCATCAAACACAGAATTAATGGCCAATGACATCAGTCCTGTACCTACAATGATCATCAGATATTCCATCCAGAGGGGTTTTCTGCCCTGCATACTTGATTTTTTTGAACTCATACTGCTCCTCTCTGTTTCCGCTTTAACACTGCGCTGTATTATTTTCTCTGTAAATCACAAGAACGGCAGCAGATCCGGTTAAGGACTGCTCCCGTTCTTATTATGGCTCATGATTCATAAACCAAACAATATATATCATTATTTTTTCTCAGGCTTATTGATAAAATTTACAAAATGATAACTCTCCATTATCTGGAAGTATTTTACAATTCTTGGATATAAAGGCTCTGCCTTTTCTCCGAATTCTTTTTTTACCAGTGCTGCAATCTCTGCCACTGTTTTCTTGCCATCTATGAGAGGCCAGATAAATGTACCATTCTCATCCAGATGTATCTTCGTATATCTGGGTTTTCCAAACAGTTTCTGGGCAATCGTATTAAATACACCCTTATTCTCTATTTCCAGCACCATTCTCCCCCTGATATCCGTATGCCAGCGAAGCTGTGCACTGCGCTCAGGAATGAGATCCAGATAATTGATCTGTATTTCTTTTTTCTTTTTACTCATTTAGATATTATCATCCCCGCCTGATCAGGCTTTCTTCTTATTCCAGATACTGAATTTCAGAAGGCTTAAGATCATAAGTAACATCAGGATCACACCGCCTGCATTACCAAGGTTAATGCTTCCGGAGAGATCAAATACACTGCTTACGTTTACTACTGCAAGGATAGCAAGAAGGATACCTACAAGACCTTCACCTGCGATCATACCTGCACAGTAAAGTGTACCGTCTGTTGCCTGTTCTTCTTTTTTCTTATCATCAACATTCTTTCTTCTGTCAACGAACATACGAACAACACCACCGATCATGATAGTAGCGTTGAGGTAGATTGGAAGGTAAAGACCGATAGCAAATGGCATAACCGGAATTCTTAAGATTTCCAGACCAATTGCAAGGAATACACCGATAAATACCAGTGTCCATGGAAGCTTGCCGCCCATGATACCTTCTACGATCATCTTCATCAGAGTTGCCTGAGGAGCAGGTACTTCTGCACTTCCGTATCCCCATGCAGTGTTCAGAAGATAAAGAACACCACCAATAGCAAGACCGGAAGCAAGAACACCGATAAGCTCACCGATCTGCTGTTTCTTAGGAGTTGCACCAAGGAGATAACCTGTCTTTAAGTCCTGTGAAGTATCACCTGCGATTGCTGCTACAATACAGATTACGGAACCGATAGCAATTGCTGCTTTCATTCCGTCGATACCGGTATTGCCGGATGCTTTGATAATCATTGTTGCGATCAGAAGTGTAGCGATAGCCATACCTGATACAGGGTTGTTGGAGCTTCCTACAAGACCAACCATACGAGAAGATACAGTTGCAAAGAAGAAGCCGAAGATTACGATGATCAGCGCACCGATCGGGTTAACCGGGATAGCCGGAACAAGCCAGATAATTGCAACCATTGCCACAATACCGATCAGGATAATGTTCATCGGAATATCCTGTGCGGTTCTTTCTGTACTTGTATTCTTACCGCCCTTCATGCTCTTCATGGAATCGCGGAAGGTTGTAATGATCAGAGGCAGGGATTTGATCAGGGAAATAATACCACCTGTTGCGATAGCTCCTGCTCCGATATATTTTACATAAGTACTCCAGATTTTAGATGCTCCGCCTGCTGCATAAAGAGCAGAAATTGTTTCTGTTCCGGGATACATAACTGTATCAGCTCCGAACAGACAGATTACCGGAATCAGCACCATCCAGCCAATAAGAGAACCAACAAACATAAAGGATGCGATTCTTGGTCCTACGATATATCCAACACCGAGAAGTGCAGGATAGCATTCCATACCAATTTCACCTTTGAATCCTTTAAATGCTGCTGCAACGTCTGCAGGGATTACCTTTAAACCGTCAACGACAAATTTAAAGATCGCTGCGATTCCCATACCTGAGAATACTGTCGCAGCGTTTGCACCACCCTCTTCACCTGCAAGAAGAACATCTGCGCAGGCAGTTCCTTCAGGATAAAGAAGTGTTGCATGCTCTTTTACGATCAGTGCGTTACGAAGTGGTACCATAAAAAGTACACCAAGAACACCACCGCAAAGTGCGATTAATGTGATTTCCACGATACCCGGCATTTCACAAAGTCCTTCTTCTGCCCAGAGGAACAGAGCAGGCATTGTGAAAATTGCACCGGCTGCCAGTGATTCACCGGCTGAACCGATTGTCTGGACCATGTTGCTCTCCAGAATGGAGTTCTTTTTCATGATCTTACGAATTACGCCCATGGAAATAACTGCTGCCGGAATGGAAGCAGATACAGTCATACCAACACGCAGACCAAGATAAGCGTTGGCTGCACCGAAGATGACTGCAAGGATAACACCCATAATAATGGATGTCACCGTAAATTCCGGTGTGATTTTCTCAGCCGGGATATACGGTTTGAACTCTTTGTTTTCGTTCATAATTTCCTCTCCCTTAAATGAATGAATTTATAACATAAGATATTATATCTAAATTCACACAAAAAATCAAGGATTTAAACCTATATTTTTGTACATCTTCAACGCATTACTAAGGCAGCAAGGTAGCGTAACGCAGTTTCATATCATCTATCCGTCACTGTCAAGCTGTTTGGTCAGATATTGCCCCACAATCCTGGAAAATTTCGAAATATCCCGGATATAGGCAAAATCTTTTCCAAATATTTTTTTCTCTGTAGCCAGATCTTTCTCTTCACCTGCGAAAACTCCCAGCACACTGACCCCCTGATTTCTCAGATTTCTCACCTCTGTAGCAGTATCCTTGACCGCATATTTTCCCATATATGGCTGGGGATTTCTGGCATGGGGACGATTTACGACCACATCATAGGGCCTTCCATCACTCAACAGGATCAGGATTTTCTTCTCTTCCGGCCGCTGAAGAAGCCCATATCCGACTGTTTTTACAGCAAGACCGTCACGATTATTGGAAGAAGTTACGTAATTAAATATATTTTCATTTGCAGAACGGGGATCGTCATATTCCCGGAATCTGTGCAGGATCGTGTAATCCCAGAAAGTACAAAAGCTCATTACCCTGTGAGGCAGATTTACATTGCTTAATGCTTCACTGATGATGTAAGCCTGTAATGCCACATCTCCCTGCCTGGACATCTGGGAACCGCTGGCATCAATCAGCACATCTACTACGAAATCAGATGCATCTGACTTCAATTCCCTTTTGAACAAATTTGCTTCACTGCTTCTGCCTACACGCCAGAGTCTGGACGGAATGATCGTTCCTCTGTCTGAAAGTACTTCCTGCGTCTCGCTTTTCAGCACAAGGGTCTTTTGCAAAAGATCTGTAAGGGATGCGATGTTCTGTTTTACGATTCTATGTTTGTCATGGTATAGCCAGATATTCTTATTCTTTAATCGCACTGCATATTCGTACTGATAATTACGTTTTACCGGATTCTTCAGGATCCCTTCTGTAAAATAAAGGCTGCAGTCTCCGTGGATTCCTTTGCACATCAGATAATTCACCCTCTTCTCTTCTGCAGGAGTGAGGTAAGTTTTTCCAAAATTCAACTCTACATAGGTGTATGCTTTCTCAAGTTCTTCCTCTGTAAGAATTGTGATCTTGTGTTTGGTCTGGCGTTGTTTTTCCATTTCTTCAGTGACAGCAGTGTCTTCCATGTCCGTAATCTTATTTGTCATCTGTTCGATGTAACTCTCCAGAGCTTCCTCATAGAGTTCTTCTGTGAGAAAATCTTCCCAGTCGTATTCTGTCAGTTCTTCCATGGTGACTGCCATAACCTGTTCCAGTGTTCCATGATCTTTCTCAAAATCCGGATCAATGATGGTGTTATAAAGACTGTCAATAATACGGATCAGTTCTATAGTGTCTGCAGCTGTTCTGGCTTTGTAAACCATGTCGCGGATCTTCCGAAGACGCTCTTCTACATAATGGTTTCCATTCTGCAAACGGTCACGCAGGATGGCAATCTTCAGGCGACCGAGAATATCTCCGTATGCGGGCATCTGTTCAAACTCCTGATCCAGGATATCCTCGAATGCTTCCTTCTGCATCTCCCGGACTCCCGGACGCTCCTGACAGATTTTGTCCCCGATTGCTTCTTCTACACATAGCTGTGCTACTGCAGTCAGTTCTCCTTCTCCTGCCTGGCAGAAGACTTTTTTTACCAGATATAAACCAAGCAGATTCCTGTCATAATATTTCGCCAGAGCGCCCTGCTTGATGCCGTCATACAGAGCAATTGCTTTTGAGCGCAGATACAGGGAAACATCTACTTTCATATTTAACGTGTAATCCCCGCTGATAGTCCAGAGGAGATTGCGGATCCTGTTTTCCAGTTCCAGACGGTAATCGTCGATTTCTACGATTTTCTCATCTTTCATATACATCATCCCTTGTCCAGTCTGCCGGAATTCTGGTTTTCACGATATCCTCTACGATTTCTTTCTCGAAAATATCGAAAGTCTTGTTCACCACTCCCATAGTAACTGCTTTTCTCGGAGAAAGTCCGGTTTCTACAATCTTCATGGCTGCAAGGAGACCTCGCAGATCCAGAGGTTTGGTGGAAATTTCACTGTTTGTGGCTTTGAGCTGAAGATCCAGGAAAACTCCTATGAACTGTGTTCTGGCGTTTTCTTTTATATTCGGGAACATCCGGCGGAAAATAAATTCCAGGGATTCTTCAGTCTGAGCCGGCATGTCAATGACCAGAAATCTGGATACCAGCGCTTCATTGAGTTCTTTGGTTCCTGCATAACCGTAATTCATGGTTCCGATAAAACGGGCAGCCGGATGAAGATCAATTTTGTCATAGCCCGGGACATCGATGGAACGACGATAATCCAGAGTTGCATGGAGAACGGAAACTGCATCGTTCTTTGCCATATTAATCTCGTCGAGGATTCCGAAACCACCGTATTCTGCACACTGATAGATAGTTCCTTTGCGAAGCTTAACTTCATTGTCCACGAAAGTGTCTGTGCCTATCAGATCTCCGCTGTTTGTATTTACATGAAAGGAAACATTGTATGCGGGACGGTTGAAAATATATGCCAAGTTCTCTGCAAGGATATTTTTTCCTGTTGCCTTCGGACCGGTGAGTAACAGGTTCTCCCCTTTGAGCAGTCCGGCAATGGTCATTTCCAGAATGTCTTTTCCGTAAAATGGAATGGATGGTTTCACAATCCTGCCTGCTGTCTCCGATACCACCTCATACTGGCTGCGGAATTCTTCTACTCTCTTTATCAGTTCAGGAGCTACCTGCTGCTCCTCCAGAAATTTTAGTTCTTCCATTTAGTTCTCCTTTATATAACTATTATAGTCCAGTTTGTGTTATAGAAAAAGGCCGCTTATCTTTTACAGATTCACGACCCTTTTATTATAGCATTCTTCTTTATATTTTTACAACATTATACTTCAAAAATCAGATCTCCATAGGACGGCATTGGCCACATTTCCTTATCTACGATCATTTCCAGTTCATCTACCGGTGCACGCAGAGCTTCCATTGCAGGAACGATTTCTTCCTTACAATATACAGCTCTTTTTTTGCCCTCCTCATAAGAATCGATCTTTTCTACCAGCTTGCCAAGTTTACCCATGGCACTGTTGGTATTCTTCAAAAGCTCAGAAGATTTTTTCAGAAGATCCATCTGGACACTTACATCTACCAGTCCCTCTCCCACAGCCTTTACAGAATTAATGGATTCTGCAAGCACAGTTGTATATTTGATCACCGCCGGAATGATCTGCTTGGTAGCAATATCGATCATGGTCTTGGCTTCAATATTGATTGCCTTAGAATAGATCTCATATTTGATCTCTGCACGGGACTCCAGCTCTGTCCTTGTGAATACATCAAAATCTTCAAACAGCTTCACTGCCTTCTCTGTAACCAGCGCAGGAATTGCATCTACCATTGTAGGAAGGATCGGAAGTCCGCGACGTCTTGCTTCCTCTTCCCATTCAGGTGCATAACCATTTCCGTTAAATACGATTTTCTGATGATCTGTAGCATATTCCTTGATCAGATCATGTACTGCCAGATCAAAATCCGGTGCACTTTCCAGACGGTCACAGGCCTCCTTAAAGGCTTCTGCTGCAATTGTATTCAGGATTACATTACATCCTGAAATAGAATCTCTGGAACCAACCATACGAAACTCAAATTTATTTCCTGTAAATGCAAAAGGTGAAGTACGGTTACGGTCCGTTGCATCCTTCATGAAATCCGGAAGTGTTTTTACACCGGTTTCCAGACGGGTACCTTTCTTACTGTGGGTAGCTGTACCTGTACTGATCAGCTGCTCTAATACATCCTCCAGCTGCTCACCCAGAAATACAGAGATAACCGCAGGTGGTGCCTCATGGCCGCCCAGTCTATGGTCATTTCCCACATCTGCAGCAGATTCACGCAGAAGATCTGCATGCTCATCTACAGCCTTCAGGATACAGGTCAGTACCAGCAGGAACTGAATATTCTCATGAGGAGTTTTACCTGGTTCCAGCAGATTGATACCGTCATCTGTGGTCAGGGACCAGTTATTGTGCTTACCGGAACCATTTACTCCTGCAAATGGTTTCTCATGAAGGACACAACGCATTCCATGGCGGCTGGCAACCTTTTTAAGAATACGCATCATCATCTGGTTCTGGTCTGCTGCGATATTGACCGGTGCATAGATCGGTGCAAGCTCATGCTGTGCAGGGGCAACCTCATTATGCTGTGTCTTTGCAGGGATTCCAAGCTTCCAGCATTCTTCATTTACCTCTTTCATGTATGCGGAAATTCTCTGACGGATACTTCCGAAGTAATGGTCATCCATTTCCTGTCCCTTCGGAGGCATGGCACCAAAAAGAGTTCTGCCTGTATAGATCAGGTCCTTTCTCTGAAGCCATTTCTCTTTATCGATCAGGAAATATTCCTGCTCTGCTCCTACTGACGGAGTTACCTTCTTGGAAGTTGTATTTCCAAAAAGTCTCAGCAAACGGAGTGCCTGGGTGTTGATTGCTTCCATAGAACGAAGAAGTGGTGTCTTCTGGTCAAGTGCTTCTCCTGTATAGGAACAGAATGCAGTAGGAATACAGAGTGTTCCGCCTGCTGCATCATGACGCACAAAAGCCGGTGATGTACAGTCCCATGCTGTATATCCTCTTGCCTCAAAAGTAGCTCTTAATCCACCGGACGGGAATGAAGAAGCATCCGGCTCACCTTTGATCAGTTCTTTTCCGGAGAAAGACATCAGAACTTTGCCATTATCCATCGGAGCAGTGATAAAAGCATCGTGTTTCTCTGCTGTCACGCCGGTAAGGGGCTGAAACCAGTGACTGTAGTGTGTAGCACCCTTTTCAATGGCCCATTCCTTCATCTCATGTGCTACTACATCTGCGATCTCCATAGACAGTTCTTTACCCTCTTCTATGGTTTTTTTCAATTCCTTGTATACCTTCTTGGGCAGACGTGCCTGCATAACAGAATCATTAAACACATCACATCCGAATGTCTCTACTACATTGATATACTCACCCATTGTTGTTCTCCTTTTTATTTATTAATGCAGATAATCCCATTGTTTTGGATTCTTCATTTTTTGTACTTTTCAGATAGAGATTCAGTGCTTCATGGCAGTTTAAAATCTTTACCTGTGTATGTTCTCCTCCGAACTCTCCATCCAAAGTCCAGGGGACGGATTCTTCTGAGGTAATGGTCAGCTGTGATGATTTAAAAGAATAGATCATGTCCGTATTATCCTCAGCTGTCAGCATTGCTGTCATGATTTCCTGTAATTCCAGCGGATTCTTTGGCTGTCTGATCATGGTCACTTCAAAAAGACCGTCATTCATATCCACATTCTTTCCTGTAAGATTCTTGAATCCTCCCACAGATCTGGAATTGGTCACCATTCCATAAATAAAATCATCTTCAACAGTCAGCTCCTCTGATTGGATTTTCATATGATAGAATTTGATATCAAAGAGACGCTTCACTCCCTCCAGAAGATAAGCCACATGTCCCAGAATATTCTTCAGATCCTGGTCTGTCTGATAAGCAACATCCGTAAAAAGCCCAAAGGCTGCTATGTAAGTAAAGCTTTGATTATTAAACCTGCCAATGTCACAATGATAAAGCTTCTCTTCCATAATACCTTCAGCAGCCTCAACCATATTTTTCGGCATAAAAAGACTATTGGCAAAATCATTGGTACTTCCTGCAGGAATATATCCGATAGGAACAGAACTGTTTACCTCCATCACACCGGTGACCACCTCATCAAGTGTGCCATCACCACCACTGCATACGATAAGGTCTACTTTAGATTCGTATTCTTTGGCTTTTTCATAGGCATCTCTTGGTTTCTGTGTGGAATAGATAATGACTTCATAGCCACCTTTATTAAATATATCTACAATGTCAAGCAAATTGGTTTTTATCTTACCTTTGCCTGCTTTGGGGTTGAAAACAAAGAGCATTTTTTTGTTCATTTCGAGCAACTCTCCTTTTTTCAGAGTTTGGAAACGCATACAAAAAGAGATATGCGATTTCTATCTATAATACTATAAAAAAAAAGGGGGGAAAAGTCAATGGGGTTTGGGGACGGCAGGAAATATTTTTGGTTTCAGGTGCGGTTTCGCGGGCTAATAACTCTAGGTGTGTGGAAATCTGCTAAAAATATTTCCTGCCTGTTGGATGGCTGTGGGACTACCGAGCTGTTACTGCTCACTTCGTTCACAGTAATGCGCCTTGCAGCGATAGGCTACGCAGATGAGATTTTCTCACAAAATATTTTGCAGGATAGTAACGCATGAATCGGAACTGGTGAATCGTTGCAATTTTTCTTAATTTTTTATGGCAAGTTATATTTGTGCATGATAAAATGAGGATTGTATTTATTAATAGATAGAAAGGATTTCTTATTCATATGATTAAATTGATTGCTTCAGATATAGATGGAACTCTGGTGAAGGATGGAACTCTGGCGATTGACAGGGAGTATATGGATGTAATCAGTCGTCTGCTTGATAAGGGTATTATTTTCGTTGCGTGCTCGGGGCGCCAATATCGAAGTGAGAGGAAGCTGTTTGCACCTGTTGCAGACAGGCTGCTTTACATCACTGACGGCGGCACTGTGGTAAGAACTCCGAAGGAGATTCTGAAGGTAGATACTATGCCTGATGAAATATGGAAAGGAATGCTTTCTATGGTTCATGAGAGCCTGCCTTCCTGCGATTACTATATTGCCACACCTGACCGTGGCTTTGCAGAGGATGGCGGCAGCCGTATGTTTCACTGGCTGAGAGATTCTTACGGATATGATATCCAGGAAATTTCTGATCCACACATCCTTGAGGATCAGCAGATCATCAAATTCTCTGTCTATCATCCTAATGCCTGTGAAGAATTATGTGCTCCTGTATTTACCCCTGCATGGAAAGATAAAGTCACTCTGGTCTCTGCAGGTAAAGAATGGATGGATGCCACTCTCCAGGGATCCGGCAAGGGTCCGGCTCTGGATTTCCTGCAAAAACATCTGGGAATTGCACCTGATGAAACCTGTGTTTTCGGAGATAATATCAATGATATTGAAATGCTCCGTGAAGCAGGTTATAGCTATGCAGTTTCTAATTCCCGACCGGAAGTACAGGCTGCTGCCCAAAATACCTGCCCACCCTACTGGGAAAACGGAGTACTGCAGATTCTAAAATCTTTCTTATAAAAGATACGAATTACTCCGCAGCTCTTCACGCTATGATGGACTGGATTGCTTGCAGTATTTTCAGTTCATACCAATACACAGCGCAGAAACATATTTCATAGATTTCACATACTCTTTCACATAGGGCACACAATCCCTGCCATACTGTGCGCACAACTTAACAATAGCCGATCCCACAATCGCACCATCCGACTGCGCCGCCATCTTCTTCGCCTGTTCCGGCGTAGAAATTCCAAATCCAACTGCACAAGGAATATCTTTCGCCTGTTTTACCAGCTTCACCATCGCCCCGATATCTGTAGTAATATTCGTTCTTGTTCCTGTAACACCAAGAGAAGAAACACAATACACAAACCCTTCCGCATCCTTCGCAATCTGTGCGATTCTCTCATGAGAAGTCGGCGCGATCAGAGAAATCAGATCAATACCGTATTTCTTACATACACTGTCAAATTCCTCTTTTTCCTCATACGGCACATCCGGCAAGATCAATCCATCCATGCCAATCTCTGCCGCAGTCTTAATAAACCGTTCCGTTCCATAAGAAAATACCACATTTGCATAAGTCATAAACACCATAGGAACAGAACTGTTCTTTCTGATCTTTATCACCATGTCAAATACCTTATCTGTAGTCACACCACCTGAAAGTGCTCTCTCATTTGCTCCCTGGATCACCGGTCCCTCTGCTGTAGGATCAGAAAACGGGATTCCAAGCTCGATCAGGTCTGCACCAGCTTCCTCCATTGCATAGACAAGCTGCTCTGTCACTTCCAGAGACGGATCTCCACAGGTAATAAACGGGATAAATGTCTTTCCTTTTTCAAATGCTTCTGTAATTCTCTTATTCATGGATATCCTCCCCTCTGTAACGCGCGATTGCTGCACAGTCCTTATCTCCACGTCCGGAAATTGTAATGACCACGATCTGGTCTTTGCCCATCTGCGGAACAATTTTCTTTGCGTAAGCGACTGCATGAGCACTCTCAATAGCAGGAATGATTCCCTCTGTTCTGGAGAGATATTCAAAGGCCTCTACTGCTTCTTCGTCTGTGACAGGTACATATTCCGCACGTCCTGTGTCATAGAGATGTGCGTGTTCCGGTCCGATTCCCGGATAGTCCAGACCTGCGGAAATGGAATATACAGGTGCAATCTGACCATATTCATCCTGGCAGAAATAGGATTTCATTCCATGGAAGATTCCCAGTTTGCCGGTTGCAATGGTAGCTGCTGTCTCTGCCGTATTTACGCCACGTCCTGCTGCCTCACATCCGATTAGACGGACATCTTTGTCATTGATAAAATTGTAAAATGTTCCGATTGCATTGGAGCCACCGCCCACACATGCCAGCACTGCATCCGGAAGTCTGCCTTCTTTTTCAAGGATCTGCTCTTTGATCTCTTTGGAAATCACTGCCTGAAAATCACGGACAATTGTGGGGAACGGATGAGGTCCCATTACAGAACCAAGTACATAATGTGTATCGGAAATACGGTTTGTCCACTCTCTCATTGTCTCGGAAACAGCATCCTTCAGTGTTGCAGTACCAGAAGTAACTGCATTGACCTTTGCTCCCAGAAGACGCATTCTGTACACATTTAATGCCTGACGTTCTGTGTCTTCCTTTCCCATGAAGATTTCGCATTCCATACCCATAAGAGCTGCTGCTGTTGCTGTTGCCACACCGTGCTGGCCTGCGCCTGTTTCTGCGATCACACGGGTCTTGCCCATTTTTTTTGCAAGAAGTACCTGGCCAAGTACATTGTTGATCTTGTGAGCACCTGTATGGTTTAAGTCTTCTCTCTTTAAGTATACTTTTGCACCGCCCAGATCTTCTGTCATATGAGATGCAAAATAGAGACGGGATGGTCTTCCTGCATATTCATTCAGAAGCTCAGTGAGCTCTGCGTTAAACTCCGGGTCATCTTTATAGTGGTTGTAGGCTTCCTCCAGTTCGATGACAGCATTCATCAGTGTTTCCGGAATGTACTGTCCTCCATGGATGCCGAATCTTCCTTTTGACATCTGTATATCTCCTCCTTCTGAATTATTATCTTATTTCATATGCGCCAGTTGAACTGCCTTCAAAAGCTTATCTCTGTCTTTCAATCCATCCGTCTCCACACTGCTACTCAGATCTACTGCATAGGGATGAATGGTCCGGACGGCTGTTTCCAGATTTTCCACACCCAGTCCTCCTGCCAGAAAAAAGGGTCTGTCTATCTCCGGGATCAGTGACCAGTCAAAGGTCTGTCCGGTTCCACCGCCTCCCTGATCAAGCAGTATATAATCTGCCGGACTTTTCAGGGCATTTTCAATATCCTGAGCTGTTTTTACAGAAAAGGCTTTTATAACCTGATGACCTGTATTCTTTTGGATTCTCCGTATATATGTCTCATCTTCCTGTCCATGAAGCTGTGCAATATGGATGATTCCGTCAAGAAGCAGTTCCTCCACACGCTCAGATGCTGCATTTACAAAAACACCTACAGGGATAATGTCCGAATCCAGCCTTGCAGTAAGTTCTCTTAGCTGCTCGCCCGTAACATTTCTGCTGCTTTTGGGAAATCCTATGATAAATCCGCAGTAATCAGGTTTTGCTTCATTTACATAGGTAATGTCTTCCGGACGTTTCAGACCACAAATTTTAATTTTTGTTCTTTGCTGTTGTTCTCTGGCCATGTTCTATCCTCCCAGATGATATCTAATCTCTCAGCGTAACGGGCTGCCATTCAGGCTTTCCAGTGCTGCTTTCTTGTCCGGACTTCGCATCAGTGTTTCCCCAATCAGTACCGCATCCACTTTATTCTCATAAAGAAGCCGGATATCCTCCGAGGTGCGGATTCCGCTCTCAGAAACAAAAACTACATTGTCCGGCGCCATTTTTCTCAGGCGGATGCTGTTATTCATATCTACCTGAAAGGTTCTCAGATCCCGGTTATTGACTCCCACGATCTCTGCCCCAAGATTTAAGGCTCTATCCACTTCGTACTCATCGTGTGCTTCTACCAGCGCATCCAGTCCCAATTCTTTTGCAAGCTGTCTGTATGCTCTTAATTCTCCGTCATCCAGGATGGCACAGATAAGCAATACTGCGGAAGCACCAAGGGATTTCGCCTGATAGATCATATATTCATCTACTGTAAAATCCTTGCGGAGTACAGGTATTTTTACAGTGGCTGCGATTTCTCTCAGATACCGGTCTGCTCCCTGGAAATAAAAAGGTTCTGTGAGACAGGAGATTGCACTTGCACCTGCCTGTTCATATTCCTTTGCAATTGCCAGATATGGAAAATCCGGTGCGATCAGTCCCTTTGAGGGGGAGGCTTTCTTTACTTCGCAGATATAGGACATCCCCTCTTTCTGTAGCGCCTGCAGGAATGTCATTTTCTGTGATTCTGTTTTACTGATCTCCTGAATTCTGTTTTCCAGTTCATATACCGAAACCTGCGATTTCTCTTTTGCAATTCGTTCCCTTGTTCTGGCTGCAATTTCTTCTAATATATTTTTCATAAGCTTTATGACTATTCTTTCAGATTATTTGTTTGTTTCTTCTGCAAATTCTTCCAATTTCTTCAATGCTGCTCCACTGTCGATGAGGGATTCTGCAAGCTTCACACCCTCTTCTATAGAAGTTGCTTTTCCTGCAATATAGAGTGCTGCACCTGCATTCAGGCAGACTGCCTGACGTTTCGGTCCTCTTTCTTCCCCATTTAAGATTGCCCTGGTAATTTCTGCATTCTCTGCAGGAGTACCACCTGTAAGAGCACCTTTCTCACATTTTTCATACCCAAACTTCTCCGGTGTGATTTCATATGAAGTAAATTTACCATCCTTAATCTCGCATACAGATGTGGGTGCACACATGGAAATCTCATCCAGGCTGTCCTGTCCGTAAACAACCATTCCTCTGTTAACACCCAGATTTGCCATAACCTGAGCCAGTGGCTCCACAAGTGACTGGTCGTAAACTCCCATCAGTTCCATGTTTGCCCCTGCCGGATTGCTTAATGGTCCCAGAATATTAAATACAGTTCTGATTCCCAGTTCTTTTCGAATCGGTGCCACATATTTCATGGCGATGTGATAGTTCTGGGCAAATAAGAAGCAGATATTGATCTTCTTCAGGATTTCTGCGCTGCGCTCCGGTGTTAATGTGATTTTTACTCCCAGTGCTTCCAGAACATCTGCTGCACCAGATTTAGAAGATGCTGCTCTGTTTCCATGTTTTGCAACCGGAACACCGCCTGCTGCGATCACCAGAGAAGAAGTGGTGGAAATGTTAAAGGAGTTGGAACCGTCTCCGCCGGTACCCACAATTTCAAGCACATCCAGATTGTGGAGAAGTTTGATACAGTGAGCTCTCATACCTGCTGCAGAAGCTGTGATCTCGTCAATGGTTTCACCTTTTAAAGATAACGCTGTAAGATAAGCAGACATCTGTACAGGTGTTGCCTGACCGCTCATGATCTCGTCCATTACAGATTCTGCTTCTGCATATGTTAAGTCCTGTTTCTTTGATAATTTAATAATGGCTTCTTTAATCATTTCTTACTACCTCCATAAAATTCTCTATCATCACTCTGCCGTCAGGTGTCATTACGGATTCAGGATGAAACTGTACTCCGAACACCGGATATTTTGTATGTTCCACTGCCATAACCTCTCCCTCCTCTGACTCTGCTGTTACCTTAAGTTCTGCAGGCAGGGTATCTTTTAATGCTGCCAGGGAATGATATCTGGCTGCTGCAAAGGTATCCGGCAGACCTTTAAAAAGTTGGCTTTCTCCTGTTTTATACATCAGCTTTTTCTTTCCATGCATCAGTTCTTTTGCATAGGAAACTGTTCCTCCAAAGGCTTCGCAGATGGACTGATGTCCCAGGCACACACCCAGGATAGGGATTTTTCCCGCAAATTCTTTAATCACCGGGATACAGATACCTGCATCCTCCGGACGTCCCGGACCAGGAGATAAAATGATGGCTTCCGGCTTCATCTCTGCGATTTCTTCCAGTGTACACTCATCGTTTCGCACTACTTTAATATCCGGTTCCACTGCACCGATGAGTTGATATAAATTATAGGAAAAGCTGTCATAATTATCGATCAGTAATATCATTCTAATCCCTCCTGTGCCTGTTCAATTGCCTGTACCACTGCTCTTGCCTTGTTGCAGCATTCCTGGAATTCCTTTTCCGGTACACTGTCTGCCACAATTCCGGCACCTGAACGGATACAGATTTCTCCGTTTTTCTTGTAAACCAGGCGGATGGCAATACAGGTATCCAGATTTCCTGCAAAATCCAGATATCCGATGGCGCCTCCGTAAATGCCTCGTTTGCTCTGTTCCAGTTCCTCGATGATCTGGCAGGCTCTGAATTTGGGTGCTCCGGAAAGGGTTCCTGCCGGAAGGATTGCGTCCACTGCATCCACAGCGTCTTTATCATCCCGGATGATTCCTGTTACTGTGGAGCCCAGATGCATTACATGGGAAAAACGTTCTACGCAGAGATACTTTTCTACTTTTACGGTTCCGATCTTGCTGATCTTTCCAATATCGTTTCTTCCCAGGTCTACCAGCATATTGTGTTCTGCCAGCTCTTTCTCATCTTTCAGAAGTCCCTCTTCAAGTTCTTTATCCTCTTCTCTTGTCTTTCCTCTTGGTCTGGTTCCTGCCAGAGGGAAGGTACTTAAGGTGCCATTTTCCAGCTTAGCAAGTGTTTCAGGGGAAGCACCTGCCAACTCAATATCATCGCTGGAAAAGTAGAACATATAGGGAGATGGATTGGTTGCACGGAGGACACGATAGGTATCAAACAGGCTTCCGGCTGCTTTTGCACGCATGGGATTGGAAAGTACTACCTGGAAAATATCGCCTTCTTTGATATAGTGTTTCGCTTTTTCCACCATATCGGCGTATTTTTCTTTGGGAAACTTGGGCTGGATTTCGGACTGGAGCTTCAGCGGCTCGAATTCCATGTGTTCTCCATTTCGGATGAGTTCTGCCATTTCATCCAGTTTCTTTACTGCAGCTTCATAGGATGCCTCCAGATCATCTGTCATTACTCCGGTGATCAGGAGAACTTTCTGTTTAAAGTGGTCAAATACGATGACCTGGTCAAAAAGCATTAAGTCCATATCCCGAAAATCCTGCTGTTCCTTATCTTCAAGCTTCAATTTCGGTTCACTGTATTTAATGTAATCATAGGAGAAATATCCTACCAGGCCGCCTGTGAAGGGAGGCATATTTTCCATAACAGGAGTTTTGTATTTCCGGATGATCTCGCGGAGGGTATCTCCGGGATGTGTAACCTGCTTTATGATTTCTTCTGTCTTTCCCTGTACATCTGTTTTACGGATCTTCAGGGTACCGTCTGTACAGGTAATTTCCATAGATGGTTCATATCCCAGGAAAGAATATCTGCCCCATACTTCTGTCTGGCTGGCACTTTCCAGCAGATAGCAGTGACGGCTGGCTTTTCGCAGGGTGCGCATTACTTCTACCGGCGTGTATCTGTCTGCGTAAAGTTCTCTGCACAAAGGGATACGATGGTATTCTTTTCTCTGTGCAAACTGTCTGATGGTTTCTAATGTTGGATACATGGGAACACCTCCTGTAGTTGATTTGACCATCTGTCAGGGAAAATGAAAACGCCCGCCCCTGACAGATTTGTACTATCTGTCAAGGACGAGCGTATTCTATACTTCACCCGCGGTGCCACCTTGATTTACGGTTTGATCCGTACACTTTGCGAAATACCTGCATATTTCCGGCAACTTACGTATGCCCTACGTCACAGGATACTCAGCCAGCTCTATGAACTCCGGCTTTTCACTGTGCCCTCAGCGGCCCATTTGGCAGCCTGCATTTCCACCCGGCTCTCACCTGCCCGGATTCTCTGTGCGCGCATAACTGCTTTGACTTCCGCTTCATCAGTTTAGTCTGTTAAATTTTCTCTATACTTTACCACTGTGAAGACGGTTTGTCAATCCCTAATTTTTAATATTGCAATATTCTATTTTGTCTGTGCTTCTGCCTCTTTTGGCAATACAATATTCAGAATAATAGCGATCAATGCTGCCGGTACGATTCCGGAACCGCCAAAAATCAGGCTTATAGAAGACGGAAGCTGTGCCAGCACTGCAGAGTTAGAACCAATTCCATATCCCAGCCCCAGAGCTACTGAAACAATCGTTACGTTTCTCGGGGTTACCGGCCACTTGGTAATCAGCTGAATACCGCTGACTACAATGGATGAGAACATCATAACTGCAGCTCCGCCCAGTACACTCTGAGGCATAATGGAAATTACCGCTGCAAGCTTTGGAAACAGTCCGCAGGCAATAAGGAAAATACCTCCGGTTGCAATGGAAAATCTGTTCACGACCTTGTTCATGGCGATAAGGCCTACATTCTGGCTAAAGGATGTGTTTGGAAGGACACCAAATAAAGATGCCAGGGAAGATCCCAGACCATCACACATAACGCCGCCTGAAAGCTCCTTGTCAGTAGCTTCTCTGCCCAGACCGCCCTCAGTAATACCTGAAATATCTCCTACAGTCTCCACTGCTGTTACAATAAACATAATACATACAGGAACAATAGCTCTTGGATCAAATACCCATTTTACAGGCATCAGCTTCGGAATTGCAAACCAGGAAGCCTGTGCAACTTTATCCCAGTTCAGGACCCAGGATTTGGTTGCTTCTACCGTTGCACCTGCATCATCTACATAAGTAAAGGTAGTAGGCAGGATCAGTGCCATAATGCTTACCAGAATATATCCTACGATAATACCGATCAGTATAGATGAAAAACTGGTAAATCCCTTTGTTCCGTGCTTCAGGGCGATGATCACGATCAAAACCACCAGACCTACAAAAAGATTCTCCATAGAACCATAATCATGGGCAGAACTTCCGCCTCCAAAAGAATTGATTCCAACAGCGATCAGTGAAAGACCGATGGACAAAACCACGGTACCTGTAACTACTGACGGGAAAAATTTTCTCAATGGTTTCAGAAAGCTTCCCAGTATGGTTTCAAACAGACCGCCGATAAAGCAGGCTGCCATAATTGCCCCATATCCGCCGATACTGTTGCCCATTACTGCTGATACACTCTGACATACGCCGATAAATCCGGAGCTGGTCCCCATTACGATAGGAAGTTTGCCACCAATCGGTCCAATCGTAAAAATCTGTACCAGAGTCACAATTCCAGCGATCAGCATGGCGTTCTGCAAAAGTGCCACCTGAAGCGCTCCACCAGCCTCAATCCCACAGGCTCCTGTGATGATCAACAAAGGTGTAAGGTTACCAACAAACATCGCCAGTACGTGCTGCAGACCAAGGGGAATCGCAATTTTCAGCGGAGGTCTTCCATCAAGGTCATAAGGTGTTGCCGTTTTTTTCTCTTGTGTTTCCATTCCTTTTCCTCTCTTTCGCAACTGTGCACCAATTTCCGGTGTACAATGCAGATTTTTCGTCACAGTTCACTAGTACATCGTTTTCGAAATAACTATACCACTCACTTGTTTACGAAACGATGTACTAGGTGACCTGTAACATTTTATGAAATTGCAGCGTTCACAACAGGAAAAAAGACAGCTATCCTGTGGAATAACCGTCTTGTAGTTTTCACACCTCTGCTGGCACATCCTGTTATGTATTCTCTACAATCCTCTAATTCTTTACCAGTATACCGTATCTGTCCTTATCTGACAATACGGCAATTTATGAAAAATATCCCTCTTTATATATAAAATACTGTATATTTCATGTATTTAACCGAATCAATTCAATATCCACTTAACTTTGCCCAAAAAAATCCGCAGATCTTAAATTCAGATCTACGGATTTTTTCATTATAGTAGCGAGAGGGGGATTCGAACCCTCGACACCACGGGTATGAACCGTGTGCTCTAGCCAACTGAGCTATCTCGCCATATTTTTTATATCTATGGGACCTATAGGGCTCGAACCTATGACCCTCTGCTTGTAAGGCAGATGCTCTCCCAGCTGAGCTAAGATCCCATATTCTTTCAAGTCTGTAATCGTTCCCGTTCACAACTCGCTTTGCTATTATATAATGGATTTTCATGAATGTCAACACCTGATTTTGAATTTTACATATTTTTTTAAATTTTTATACAATTTTCTCCAAAAATCTCTGTAGAAAAGAGCTGTATTTTTCCTACAGCTCTTTCCAGCTTTACATTCACTTTTTTATTTATGGAAAAACAATGTTAGTTTTTTCCTGCTTTTATCTTATCTGTCACTTTCATATATCCCTGCACAAGTAAATCCGTTGCCACCAGTACTGCCACTGACCACAGCAGGCATTCCTTTACATTATATGGGTAAAATGCAGAGAGACCGGCAATTGCCCAAAATACTCCTATATGTATTGCATACATCTTGGATATCTGTTTCGAAAAATAACATAATTTGTTATATCCGAATTTCCATTTTTCCACCAGCGGCATGAGCCCGAATGCAACTGCAAATACAAATATGATCGCACAGAAGCTTCCTGCTACCTTTAAAAGTCCCGGTGTCCTGTATTGCACTAGCATATAATCAAAGAATTTCTCTACGCTCGGATGTGATATGATACAGCCCACAAACCAGATGACTGCGATCACTCCACATACTGTTCCGCTCTTTTTATAGAACTCACCTTTTTCATTTTCAGGCACTCTTCTGATCACTTTTCCGAAAACATATCCCAGAAATACATAGCTCAAATAGGGAAAGAAGCAAAAGCTTGTCTCACCTTTTCCGCCAAAAGTCATATCCAAAATCCAGTTAAGGGCCTGATTGTCAGAAATCAACAGCTTTGTAAATGGTGACAGGATTCCTACTATTACAGCACTTATAATATATCCGCTCAACTTTACCTCTAATTTGCGGTAGATTGCAAGTACCAGGTAACACATACCGGATATAAAAAATATATTTACAAATGTAAGCACTGAGTACAGGTTTGCTTCATATAATTCTCTGCTGCCAGCCACTTCTCCTGTGAGCAAAATTCTTATATGGAAACAAATTATAATCGCTGCAGCATAGCATAGATTACACAATCCCTGGTATACCAGAAGCCTTACCCCATTTCTGACCATATCCTTAGGTTCCGAATGACGGGTAAAAACACTTCCAAACCCCATGGTAAACAGATACAGACAGGCACCTGTAGGCATAAACAGCGCAAACAGGATTTTATGTACATTGGATTCTGCTGCCGCTGCACCTGCAATGCTCTGAAAGGAATGTATAAATACGATCATAATCATCAGGAAACCTTTTACCAGATCCAGCTCCCTCTGCCGCCCTACATTTACTTCCTTATCCTTCAAAGAAAACATATTATCTCCTTCTCTCTGAAACAGAGGTATATTCTCATCGTAATATCATAAATACATTATATGGTATAAAAGGTTTTCACGCAATTACTTTTCGTATTTTTCATTTTCCGAATTTTAAGAATAAACTATAAGGTTTTATTATGTTTATGGAACACTACTGAGTAATTTCCTATAGCATAATAAAAAGATTCCCTTTTCAGTTTTACCCGAAAAAGGAATCTCCTGTTATTTATCATTACTATCTGTTATTATTCAGCATCTTCCGCTGCTTCAGTTGTTTCTGCATTCTCTTCTGCAGCATCATCTTTTGCTTCATCCTTGCTATCTGTATCCTTGCTGTCTGTTTCTTCTGCATCAGCTTCTTCAGTGTCTGCGCTGTCATCAAAAGGAATTACAGCACCGTCATATTTCTCGTTGATGAAGTCTTTGATTTCATCAGATTTCAGTACGTCAACCAGAGCTTTGATCTTGTCACTGTTTTCGTTGCCTTCTTTTACTGCGATTACGTTTACATATGTCTTTGCTGCCTCAGAATCGGATTTCTCATATGCAAGTGCATCTTTTCCAACTGAGAAGCCAGCTTCCAGAGCATAGTTTCCGTTTAATACCACATAAGCTGTCTCACCTGTAACACGTGCGACCTGTGCTGCTTCCAGCTCTACGATCTCCACATTGTGAGGATTCTCTGCAATATCCTTAACAGTTGCATTTAATCCAGCACCATCTTTCAGTGTGATGATTCCGTTATCCTGGAGAAGAAGAAGTGCTCTTGCTTCGTTTGTGGTATCATTTGGTACTGCAATGGAATCTCCGTCTTCCAGATCATCCAGGCTGTCTTTTGTTCCAGGATAGATTCCGAATGGCTCATAATGAATGCCACCTGCATTTACAAGGTGTGTACCCTTTTCCTCATTAAACTGATCCAGATATGGAATATGCTGGAAGTAGTTTGCATCAAACTCACCGCTCTCAACTACCTCGTTTGGTCTTACATAATCGTCAAATACAGTAACCTCAAGGTCATATCCTTCTTTCTCAAGAAGTGGTTTTGCCTCCTCAAGGATCTCTGCATGAGGTGTTGCAGACGCTGCAACTGTGATGGTTTTGTCATCATCCTTTGCATAAACGCCTGTGCTTAATGTTCCTGCCACTAATACTCCTGTTAAAACTGCTGCCACTAATTTTTTCATAATAATTGTCCTCCTGAATTTTTCATATTTTTATTGATTTTTTTAACTTGTTTCTATTTCTTCCAGCTACATTTTTACAGCCTTTTTTTACTTTCTTCTATCAATCTTATTTGCGATCATCATTCCCACTGACTGGAAAATCTGTACCAGCACTACCAGCAGGATAACTGTAACGATCATAATATCTGACTGATATCTGTAATATCCATAGCGGATGGCGATATCTCCAAGTCCGCCTCCTCCTACTGCACCGGACATGGCTGAATAACCAAGGATCGTTCCGATTGCAATCGTTGCTCCTGTGATCAGTGAAGTTCTGGCTTCTACCAGAAGAACCTTCACGATAATCCTTATATTGCTGGCACCCATAGCTCTGGCTGCCTCGATCACACCTGCATCAACCTCTTTAATAGAAGATTCCACCATTCGTGCGATAAAAGGAATGGCAGCCACTACCAGAGGCACTACCGTTGCTGTAGATCCATAGCTCTTTCCCACCACTGCTCTGGTAAAAGGAATCAGCAGGATCAGCAAGATCAGAAACGGAATACTTCTCACAATATTTGCAATTGCATCCAGTATCTTATACAACACTGCATTTGGTTTCAGTCCCTCTTTATCAGACACTGCCAGCAGCACTCCCATAGGAAGTCCGAACAGGTATCCCAGAACTGTGGAAAGAACTGTCATGTAAAGTGTTTCTCCCACACCCTGGACAATCATCATTATTGTCTCATGATCCCACATATTCTGTCACCTCCCCGATTGCTAAACCTTTTTCTTTCAGATACTGTTTCATCATTTCTGTCCTGGTACTGCCCTCCATAAACTCCAGTATCATCTCTCCCTTGGCTACACCACCTACATTCTTGGTATCTGCCTTCAGGATATTTACCGGTTCTCCGAAGGTAAGAATCAGATTTGCGATCACAGGCTCAAAAGCTGAGTTCTCGGAAAATACGATTCGTATTTTCTCACCACTTTTAATCTCTGCCTGTCCTTTTTCCCTGCCGGCATCCAGTCTGCTGTCTGCGTCGATATCGGAGCCTGTATCCTTTCGGATCAGTTCTTTGGCAACCTCTGACTGAGGATTTGCAAAAATATCTGCAACCAGTCCTTTCTCAACCACTTCACCCTCATACATGATTGCCACATGTGTACAGATTTCACGCACAACAGACATCTGATGAGTAATGATCACTATGGTGATTCCAAACTGCTTATTAATCTTTTTCAGCAATTCCAGAATGGAAGAAGTAGTCTGCGGATCCAGTGCACTGGTAGCCTCATCACAAAGTAAGATCTTCGGATCCGATGCAAGTGCTCTTGCAATAGCAACCCTCTGCTTCTGTCCACCGGAGAGCTGTGCAGGATAAGCATTCTGCCTGTCCCCCAGACCAACGATCTCTAACAGCTCTGCTGCCCTCTTTCTGGCCTCTGCCTTCTTCTTTCCTTTTATATAAAGAGGAAAACAGACATTATCAATCACTGACTTCTGCATCAGCAGATTGAAATGTTGGAAGATCATACCAATCTCTTCCCTCTGCTTCCTCAATTCCTTCTCTGTCAAATCTCCAAGAGCCTTCCCATCTATCAGAACCTGGCCCTCTGTGGGAACCTCCAGAAAATTCATACATCGTACCAATGTACTCTTACCTGCCCCCGACATACCGATAATCCCATATATATCACCGGAATCGATATTCAGGTTCACATCCTTCAAAGCCTCGACCACGCCATCTTTCGTGTCAAAAGACTTCCGGACCTTCTCAATCACAATCCCAGACATCTCATTCTCCCTCTCTCTTATTCCCCGCTCCGTTGAGCATGAACATACTATACCACTACACTTCCAAATATGCCAATTCATAATAGCTAGCACCAGTTATAGTTTAAAACTATATTTTTGTCACTTTACTACATTAAATTCTATATCTCCTGGATTTAGTGAAAAAGAAAAACAGCAGGAGAAAGGTCATATTCCTTTCATCCTACTGCTTTGAAAACGTAATATTCATTAAATTCCATCATCCACATCCGGTTCTTTGGGATTTGCACTTTTGCATCCATTACAGGTCATCCTCTGCTATATTCATTTTGACTTGGATAATCCATCTGAGAATAATTTGTCGTTTTGTCCCATGTAACATGAACCTGAGTCAAGCGGATATTCGCAATCCGGATCCAGAATACGCACTTACCATTTTTACTCTTCCAGGTATTTTTTGCGCAGCATTTACAGTTACTGACATTACCATACAAAACAGTATCAAAAAACACCTGTCAAAATCGCTGAGAACTTTTTCTTCCTCTTAGCTCCTTATCTTTTAATTTTTTTCACAGATGAGAACGCACTGTAAACTTTCTTTCCTTTCACTGTCTGATATGCGCGGATTTTATACTGATAAGTAGTATTCTTTTTTAATCCCTTATCTGTAAAAGAAGTGGATCTTGTGTCACTGACTTTTTTCCATGTCTTTCCAGTCAGTTTGTATACTTCATAACCAGATGCACCTTTTGTCTTGGCCCAGGTTACTTTCCAGCTCTGTCAAGCCCCATCATATTTTTCCAACCCCGGATAGGTTTCCAGAAAATATTCATACCTCTGTACCGGATTACAGGTTAGAATCATTTTTCTGTATTCATATTCCCTCATTGATGCCACACTCTGCATCCGATTACAAACCAGAGCAATTTCTATATTCTCCATAGCCAGCTTTCGAAGAACATCCGCTGATATCCTCACAATTTCACAATCAGTTATCAACTCCACTGTCAAGAAAGAGGTTATCTGCTTGTCCAAATTCATGATCCCTACCAAAGCTTCACCCGGAAAATGCGCAAAACAGTGAACCTGTTTTTTTCCATCTGATTTTTCATAATATGATTTTACAAGACCACCCTTTTTATACAGAAAAGAAATCGCATCTACCTTCTCATTCTCTTTCATCAGCAAAGTTCTTGCTTTCAAATTACAGATTTCCGAATTCTCCACCAACACCTCCAGCACAGCTTCCGATTTTATTCCTATTACATTATGAAAAAAATCTTTCAGTTTTTCCTCTTCATTTTCCCTTTTTCTTTCATCACTCATACTTTTTCCTTTTTACACGCTCAAAATCAACAGACAAAACCATCTTGCTTAAAGTTACTGTTTATCCTGTTCTTTTGCAAACAAGATTTTCTCTAATTATATCTTATTGTCTGACAAATAGCAATTTCGCCGCTTGATTCAAATCAAGTAATCAAAAATATTTTTCCCAAACATACCCTTCACAATTTTTACTGCTACACAAAAATAGCTATAAGACTTCATTTTTGAAATCCTATAGCTTTGCTATTGATAATATTACGTTGTATTTCTGATCATCAATTATTTTCCAGTAACCATTGGAACACGACTAATAAACCGAACAATACTTGTGTCTTTATTCTTTATCATATTCAAAAATAACCGAAATCCTACTCATTTCTAAAACATATTTCGATAAGTCAAAATTACAATTTTCACACTTTAATTAATATAATATTCAACAACTAAACAAGGAGGCCATTTAACCATGAATAATGTAAAAATTCTATGTATCGCAGGCAGTATCGTACTCGGTAGTATATTGCTATCCGGACAAGCTTTTGGCAAAGCCCCCTCAGATCTAATCACCCTTTCCGCCCCTAAGGAGCCTGAGGGGCAACATGTATCTTATGATATAGATGGTTCCGGCTCTTATTATGACAGTGAGTCAGATACAACTTACTATTTTGTCAAGGGGATTGTCACTTCTTATTCTAATCATACCAAAACCTTTTCACTGACTTCCGACGTCGGTGAAACTTATGAGTTACCGGCAGATACGGATATTAATATAACCGACTATCTCAACACAGAAGCACATATATGGTACTCAGAAGACTCTCAAAAAAACTTAAAATTACTTGTGTTCTCTCCTCAAATTTTTTGGGAACATATTAATGAGCTGGAATCAGATGAACAAATTCCGGATGGTGCCACAGAAATTGATGGGACTCTTTCAAAATATATCTCTTTCTGGTTAACAGAAGATAAAATAGATGTTACTCTCTTATTTGTTGAGGACAACGATGGAAACACTCATATATATGCAGAGGATAACACATGCAATAATTGTAATAGTTCTGTTTTTGGCAAAACAATCGGCGACTATATCAAGTTATATGAAGATATGCATTTAAATTCTCAAGTATATGATGATTTTAATGTTGCATATCTTATATCAGAAGCATCATCTTGACTTACCCAAATGTCTGGTTGAGAACCTGATGTTTTTTACATCAAACATATCATATATTTTAAATGCCGCAGCCAATATTTTCAAAGGCTGCGGCATTTTTGACTTAATTTTTCTTTCAAACATATTGCTTCTTCTTTTGACTGCTGCCAATATGTTTATGTCACAAATTCAAAATATCTTTTGCTTTTTCTCTGTCTCTGATAATCATCCCATGGGCAGCTAACTTATCCAATTGCTCATCAAAAGTCAATGGCTTTTTCAAATCCATAAAATCACTCCTTAACGTAAAAAAGCTGAGCACAAGTCTCAGCTTGGTCCCCAATGCCAAAAAGGCTTCGGGCAACTCTGTTACATATAGTATATTCAAAAAGCCACGAAATTGCAATAGTTTTTATTATTTTCATCATCAAAAAAGGGCGCTGCCCAACCAAGCGAATACGCAAAGTTAATACACTCCTCCACACCACAATCCCGACGCTCCTAAAAAGGAAGCGCAAGGGTGGAGTCCAGAGGAGGGACAGCGCTTTCTGTCCTTCCTCTGGGAACCTTCCGTCCTGGAAAGAGTTTATTTAAAATATTCCACACCAGACTCGAATATTTTAATATCCTGCTCTCCATAGATATTAATAGCAACTCCATCCCCACGACGTTCGCTATGTGCCATCTTACCAAGGATACGTCCATCCGGGCTGGTAATACCTTCAATGTTCATATAAGAACCATTGACATTCCATTCTTCATCAACACTGAGCTGTCCATCCGGAGTTACATACTGAGTTGCAACCTGTCCGTTTGCAAACAGCTTCTGCAGCCATTCTTCATTTGCAACGAAACGTCCTTCACCATGTGAAGCCGGGTTACAGTATACACCGCCAAGCTGTGCCTTCTGCAGCCAAGGAGATTTATTACTAACAACCTTCGTATAAACCATCTTGGAAATATGGCGTCCGATAGTATTAAATGTCAATGTAGGAGAATCTGCTTTCTGTCCGCAGATTTCACCGTAAGGTACAAGACCAAGCTTGATCAGAGCCTGGAATCCGTTACAGATACCAAGTGCCAGACCGTCTCTTTCATTGATCAGCTTCATAACAGCTTCTTTGATCTTCGCATTCTGGAATGCAGTTGCAAAGAATTTCGCAGAACCATCCGGTTCGTCACCTGCGGAGAATCCGCCCGGGAACATGATGATCTGTGCCTGATCGATTGCTTTCTCAAAGAGTTCTACAGAGTCATGGATATCTTCAGCAGTCAGGTTCTTGAATACTTTTACATCCACCTCTGCACCTGCACGCTCGAATGCACGTGTGCTGTCATACTCGCAGTTTGTTCCAGGGAATACAGGAATAAATACACGAGGTTTTGCAACTTTATTCTTGCATACATAAATGCTGTCTGCACGATAAAGCTTCTCATCTCTGTCAGCTGCCTCTTTGTCATTCTCAGAAGAAACTGTCTTAAATACTTTTTCCAGAGTACCTTTCCATGCGTTTTCAGCTTCGTCTACAGTGATCACTGTATTTCCATAGGAGAAGTTACCGTCGGCAGTTACTTCACCGATCACTGTATAAGTGATGGAAAGCTCACCAACCTTACCATCCGGAACTTCCAGGATAATATCGCCAAATCCAGGTGCAAAGAAATCTCTCGGATCAAGGTTATGCTCAATCTTTACGCCCATGCCATTACCAAATGCCATCTTTGCAACTGCTGCTGCAATACCATGGCGGTCAAGTGCATAAGCAGAAACAACTTTGCCGTCCTGCATATCTTTGTGAAGTTTTTCATACTGATCCATGATTCCTGCATAATCCGGCAGATCATACTGATCCTTCGGTGCGCGAAGCCATACCAGTTTGTTTCCTGCTTTCTTTAATTCCGGTGTGATCACATCCTGGATCTTTGCAACGTCAACAGCGAAAGATACCAGTGTCGGAGGTACATCAATATCATTGAATGTACCGGACATACTGTCCTTACCACCGATGGATGGAAGTCCGAATCCCATCTGTGCTGCATAAGCACCGAGAAGTGCTGCGAAAGGCTGGCTCCATCTCTTAGGATCTTCTGTCATACGGCGGAAATATTCCTGGAATGTGAAACGGATCTTCTTATAGTCACCGCCTGTTGCCACGATTCTTGCAACGGACTCTGTCACTGCATAAGCAGCTCCGTGATATGGGCTCCAGGAGGATAAATAGGGGTCAAAGCCATAGCTCATCATGGTTACAGTATCTGTTTTACCATTCTGTACCGGAACCTTTGCAACCATGGACTGAGTCTCTGTAAGCTGATATTTACCACCGTATGGCATAAATACGCTGCCTGCTCCGATAGAACCGTCGAACATTTCCACAAGTCCTTTCTGAGAGCATACATTTAAGTCTGCCAGAGTTTCCATCCATTTAGCTTTTACATCAGCTACATCCGGGCGCTCTTCAAAGAGGTTGCCTTCTTTGTTGGGGATTTCTACTTCTACAGTTGTTTCCTGATGTGCACCGTTAGTATCCAGGAATGCACGGGAAATATTTACGATTTCTTTGCCTCTCCATACAAGTACCAGACGAGGATCCTCTGTTACAACCGCAACAGGAATTGCCTCCAGGTTCTCTTCATTTGCATAGCCAAGGAAGGTATCTACATCTTTCGGGTCAACTACTACAGCCATACGTTCCTGAGATTCGGAAATTGCTATCTCAGTTCCGTCAAGACCTGCATATTTCTTCGGAACCTTGTCAAGGTCTACTCTAAGACCTGCTGCCAGCTCACCGATAGCAACGGAAACACCGCCTGCACCAAAGTCATTACATTTCTTAATAATATGGCTGACTTCTTCACGGCGGAACATACGCTGGATCTTACGCTCAGTAGGAGCATTACCTTTCTGCACCTCAGCGCCGCACACTTCGATAGAAGCCTCTGTATGAACCTTGGAAGAACCGGTAGCACCACCGATACCGTCACGTCCTGTACGTCCTCCAAGTAAGATAATGATATCTCCCGGATCAGAATTCTCACGGATAACCGCACGTCTGGGAGCAGCACCCATAACAGCACCGATCTCCATACGTTTTGCCACATAATTTGGATGATAAACTTCTTTTACATAGCCTGTTGCAAGACCAATCTGGTTTCCATAGGAGCTGTAACCATGAGCTGCGCTTCTTACCAGTTTCTTCTGCGGAAGTTTACCCTTGAGAGTTTCTTTTACAGAAACAGTAGGATCTGCCGCACCTGTTACACGCATTGCCTGATATACATAGGTACGTCCTGAAAGCGGGTCACGGATTGCACCGCCAAGGCAGGTAGCTGCACCACCGAATGGCTCGATCTCAGTAGGATGGTTATGTGTCTCGTTCTTGAAGTTGATCAGCCATTCCTCTTCTTTACCGTCAACATCTACAGGAACTACAATACTGCAGGCATTGATCTCATCAGATTCTTCCTGGTCAGCAAGCTTTCCTTCTGCTTTCAGTTTCTTCATTGCCATCAGAGCCAGATCCATCAGGCAGACAAATTTGCCCTTACGGCCCTTGTAAAGTTCTTCTCTGTCAGCAAGATATTTCTTGTAAGTATCTACGATCGGTGCTTTGTAATCACCTTCGTCAAATTTTACATCTGTCAGCTCTGTGGAGAAGGTTGTATGACGGCAATGATCTGACCAGTAGGTATCAAGTACACGAATCTCTGTCATAGACGGATCACGTTTCTCTTCTTCCTTGAAATAATGCTGGATATGCTGGAAATCTTTGAATGTCATGGCAAGGTTTAAGGAATCATAAAGTTCCTTTAATTCTGCTTCCGGCATTTCCTTAAATCCGTCAAAAATCTTAACGTCTTCCGGTTCCGGGAAAACAGTTACCAGTGTTTCCGGTTTCTGCAGACCTGTCTCACGGGAATCTACAGGGTTGATGCAGTGATGCTTGATAGCATCAAATTCTTCATCTGTGATAGTTCCTTCAATTACATAAGTAGTTGCGGAACGAATGATAGGCTGTGCGTTCTCATCCAGGAACTGTACACACTGAACAGCGGAATCAGCTCTCTGGTCAAACTGTCCCGGTAAAAATTCTACTGAGAAAATGCGGGAGCCTGCTGCTGCCTCAAAATTCTCCAGGTATAAATCATCTACAGGTGGCTCTGCAAAAACAGTTTTGCATGCTTTATCAAAAACTTCATTAGAAATATTCTCTACATCATAGCGGATCAGCACACGTACTGCTGTTACGGATTTAATTCCCAGATAGCTGCTGACCTCATGTTTTAATTCCTTTGCCTGTACAGCGAAGGCCGGTTTCTTTTCTACATAGACACGTCTTACGTTACTCATAGAAACTCCTTTCTTGTGTATGCATTGTTTTAAAAATGCTTTTAAAGCATCTTGCAGCCCGACTCCAGTGAGCCTGCTGCTTGAACTATTGCTTTCTTTATAGTATCATAGGAAATATCATTAGTAAAATTAATATATCTTATATTTTTTATTAGCGCTACTAATTAATCACTATCCGTGAAATGTTTTGGAATGAATATGCCAAAATCCAGAGACATACAAGCTAAAGCATATTTGAAAAATGTTCTAAAGTTCCATTGCTACAGACAATTTATATCACCGCTATTTTATGAAAGGATTTATTTCTATGGATATTAATCTGGAATTATACAAAGTATTCTACTATGTTGCCACCACCCTCAGCTTCTCTGAGGCTTCCCGACAGCTTTTTATCTCCCAGTCAGCAGTCAGCCAGTCCATTAAAACTCTGGAAAAAAAGCTGAATCATCCTCTTTTTATCCGAAGCACCAAGAAAGTATTGTTAACTCCTGAAGGAGAACTTCTGCTCCAGCATGTAAAACCTGCGCTCCAGCTTCTGGATGAGGGAGAATCTCTCCTGTCCGGAGACAATCTGCTGAAAGGCCAGCTGCGTATTGCTGCCAGCGATACGATCTGCCGGTATTTTCTCATTGATTATCTGCAGAAATTCCATCAGACCTATCCGGATGTCCGTATCAAAGTCACAAACAGTACCTCCATCGGCTGTGCAGAGCTTCTGGAAAAAGGCCAGGCAGATCTGATCGTATGCAACTGTCCTAATTCCAGACTTGGCAGTCATTTTCAGACACGTGTGCTAAAAGAATTCCACGATGTATTCGTTGCCAATACGGATTACTTTCCTGTACACACTGTTCAGACCGAACTGCAGGAGCTTCTGAACTATCCGATCCTGATGCTTTCCCCCAAAAGTACCACCAGCGAATATCTGCGGGAAGCATTTACAGCCCATAATCTCAAGCTTCTTCCTGAAGTAGAGTTAAACAGTAATGACCTGCTTCTGGACCTGGCACGGATCGGACTGGGGATTGCCTGTGTTCCTGATTATATGTTAAAAGAAAATGATCAGCTGACACCGCTCATGTTAAAGGATCCTCTTCCCGGACGTCAGCTTGTACTTGCTCAACATGACAGCCTGACAGTTTCACAGGCTGCAGAACGCTTTATTGAAATGTTTGCTTCCTTATAATAAAAGAAGCCCTCATTCAGTACTGAAACAACACTTTTCATAATCGCGTTTCCTACTGAATGAGAACTTCTTATTATTTTTCTGTTCTACTTTTCAATCTGAAGTCCGGCAGATATTTGCAATCTGCTTCGCTACTTGATCAACATTCTTATTTCGGCATTACAGCCAGTGCATCAGTAATATACTGATTATCGATTGCTGCAAAGAATCCACCGTCTGCTTTGGTTGCATAATCCATATCGATCGGCATTTTTCCAAGTACAGGAACCTTCAGTTCTGCTGCGATCTCATCAATATGGCTCTCACCGAAGACTTTGATCTCTTTTCCGCAGTCCGGACATTTCACATAGCTGTAGTTCTCTACAATTCCAAGTACCGGTATCTTCATCATCTCAGCCATATTAAAGGCTTTCTTAACGATCATCTTAACCAGATCCTGAGGTGAGGTTACGATCACGATTCCTTCGATCGGCAGAGACTGGAATGCTGTAAGCGGAACATCACCTGTTCCAGGAGGCATATCCACAAACAGATAGTCTACATCGCCCCAGATAACATCTGTCCAGAACTGTTTTACCATATTTGCAAGAACCGGACCTCTCCAGATTACAGGAGTATCCTCTGTAGGAAGCAGAAGGTTGATGGACATTACCTTGATCCCGTTTTTTGTGATCATCGGGTAGATACCTTCATCATTTGCCATTGCTGCACCCTTTAATCCATACATTTTCGGAATGGACGGTCCTGTAATATCCGCATCCAGGATACCAACTTTGTATCCCTGTGCTGCCATCATGTTTGCCAGAGAACCTGTTACGAAGGATTTACCAACGCCACCCTTTCCGCTGACAACCCCGATCACATGTTTTACATTTGACTGAGCATTCATTTCTGCCTGAAAGCTCTGCTGTTTCTTGCTGCTGGAACAACCTTCGCAGCTTGCTTTGTCGCATGAAGTGTTGTTACATTCTTTTGCCATAATTAATCTTCTCCTTTATATTCATCCATATTATTTTACAAATCTGTCAATCGCTACCTCAAGTTCTTTAATTGCCTCTTTATCACCATGTTCCACTGCATCTACGATACAGTGTTCGATATGATCCTGCAGAATGATCTTACCTGTATTATTGATGGCAGATTTCACTGCTGAAAGCTGTATCAGAACTTCCGCACAGTCTCTTCCGTCCTCTATCATACGTTTGATAGATTCCATATGTCCGATTGCTCTGGACATACGGTTCAGCACTGCCTTTGTATGCGCATGACTGTGATGATGCCCATGCTCCCCATGAGAATGTTCAATTACCGTCCCATCCTCCAGTACATGCGTATGTGTCTTTTGTTCCTCGGCCATAACATTCCCCTTTCTCTTTCAGAATATCCGATTTTTTACTGCTTATCTGTCTTTATATCTTCACACACTGTCTGTGGCTTTCCTGCTTACAGCACTTCCGTACAGCGTAAATGATATTATACCACATTTGTCAAATTTCTGTAAAGGAGCAACGCTGTTTTATTTGTGAAGTTGTAATATCAAAAATAATGGTTCCATCCTCCAGAACAGTTTTTTCATAGGAAACCTCTTTTCCTTTGAATTTATTTCTGATATATTCTTCCGGATCCTCAAGTTCCAGTTCTTCCACAAAAACATCTCTCATCTGATTCCGCGGACATTTATTAAAAATTTCCCATATCAGTTCATATTCTTTCATCTCTTATGGCCTCCCCTGCGATTCATTTCTGGTAATATTATAATTTTTTTCTCCTTTTTTGTCAAAAATAATTGCACTGAGACAGATTATATCGTATCATAGATATAATTATCAATAGCACATCAGTTGCTTTATCATACTATAATTAATTACATAGAAGGAGAGAAATCTAATGAAACTTTTAAAAGACCGTATTCTTAAGGATGGAATCGTAAAACCGGGAAATATTTTAAAAGTAGACAGTTTCTTAAACCATCAGATGGATATCACTCTCATCAATGAAATCGGCAAGGAATTCAAGCGTCGTTTTTCTGACTGTCCCATCACCAAGATTCTTACCATCGAAGCTTCCGGTATCGGTATTGCCTGTATCGCAGCACAGTACTTTGATGTACCTGTGATTTTTGCAAAAAAAGCGCAGAGCGTAAATCTGGATGGCGAAATGTATACTACAAAGGTAGAATCCTTTACCCATAAAAAAGTATATGATGTGATTCTTTCCAAGAAATTTCTGGGACCTGAGGATCATGTGCTCCTGATCGATGATTTTCTTGCCAATGGCTGTGCACTTCTGGGCCTGATCGACATTGTAAAGAAATCCGGAGCAACTCTTGAGGGTGCAGGAATCGTTATTGAGAAAGGCTTCCAGCATGGCGGTCAGGAGATCCGTGATATGGGTATCCGCCTGGAATCTCTGGCAATCGTAGATTCCATGACTGATGACTCCCTTACCTTCCGTGAATAATCCATTTTTCTGTTTACAACACCATCAAGAATATCAGAACCCCGTCAGCAGGTTGCTTTGTAACCTGCGACGGGGTTCTTAATATTGTCAAGCGGATATTCTCAATCCGGTTATATTGTTTTGTCTGTTGCAGCCGGAGTCCCACTTGCTGTGGGTGTCACAGTTGCCTTCGGAGTTATCGTTGCCTCCGGATCGGAAGTTACTTCCGGGGTCAGTGTTGGTTCGGGGGTAGCAGTCGGTTCCGGGGTAGCAGTCGGTGTTGGATCCGGCTTGATTTCTTCCTCATCATAGGTTCCGTTATCAACCAAAATCTGATAATTATCCTTATCGATCAGCTGCGCCCCACAGGTAAAGGTTCCCACAATCTTGGTACCATTATCATACTGGGAATAATCCTTCACATCTACTTTCTCTCCTGCAAGATAGTCAAGAGCCATCTTTGCTCCACCCTGCGCCAGCTCTTTTCTATCCAAATATGTTGTCAGTGTGATCTTACCCTCTGCCACATCCTTTACAGCCTGCATCTCACTTCCATATCCTGTGATCACAGGCCATTCTTCACTGTCTGACAGGATTCCACGTTCTTCCAGAAGCTCCTGCACTCCAATTGCAAATTCATCTGACGCTGTGATAATAATATTCGGTGTTTTTTCTTCCTGGTAAAACTCATCCAATATGGATTTCATCTTCGCCTGTGCAGCGTCCTGGTCCCAGCGAAGGATTCCGGTAGAATCAAAGGTCATATTTCCGGATTTGCATACCAGAGTTCCGTCATCCAGATATTCCTGAAGCTTTTCCAGAACACCATTACAGAAGAAAAGTGCCCCATTGTCATCTGTAGATCCCATCAGGAACTCAATGGTATAGGATTGTTTTTCTTCCTGTGCCTTATCCAGATCCATGTTCTTAATAATCTGACCGGCAACCTGGTTTCCGATCGCTCTGGTATCATCGCAGGCATAATAATTCACTGCTGCCGTATTTCGGATCAGCGTGTCATAGGAAATCACAGGAATACTTTTCTCCTTGGCAGTCTCCAGAATATCTGTCAATGCATAAGGATCCACCGGATCAATGATCAATGCAGATACTTCCTTATCAATGAATTCCTGAATCTGTGAAATCTGCTGAGTGGAATCTCCCTCTGCATTTTTCACTTCTGCCTCATAGCCACCCTCTGCGATCACCTTAGACATTTCTGTCTCATCCACAGCTGCATTATCATTCTTTTCCGGAAGAAGGATTCCTATTTCCCCTGCCGGTGCTGCTGCCTGGGCATCCTCGCTGTTATCCTCTGCCTGCGGTGCTTCCGACTGATCTTCTGTGCTGTCTTTGGAATCGCTGTCTTTCTCATCACTGTTTTTGGCAGTATCTTTCTGCTCTGCCTCTGTAGGCTCTGCAGTCTCTACTTTTTCTCCCTCTTCCGTTCTCGCACCGGTGCCCTCTTCTTCTACCTGCGCACTCTCGCTTGCTGCCTCTTTGGCCTCATTGCTTCCGCAGGCAGAGAGGAGCATGGAAGAAACCATCACTCCCACCAGAATTCCCACTGCTCTTTTTTTCATAGCCGATCCTCCCAGTCTTATTTTTCAATTCCCTTATAGTCTCTGGCAATACTTTTCAGATAATCTCGATAAGCAATAGCCACCTTCTTTGGCTTCACAATATGTACAGTTCTTCCCATAGAAGTCAGCCAACCATAAAATTTTTCGTCAGGCTCTGTCTGTACAACAACAAGGAAATTATCACTTCCCTTGGCTTTACAGGAAATATCTTTTCCAAAAGTATCAAAAATCTTTTCTTTTACAGAATTTCTGCAGAGAAGCTTCAACTCCTTTTCCCCTTTTACAGGGATTTCAGGAGCTACAGTCTTTACCACTTCTGTCTTCACTGTTTCTGTAGCTTCTGTTTTCTTTTCCTCCTGTACAGACTTCCCTTGCTGTATCTCAGGATCTGCAGACCGCTCCAGATAGTAACCGCCCTCACGGCCTCTCTTATACTGTATCTCCATACCAAATTCCCGGAGAGTTTCCATATCATCATAAATACTTTTTCTCTCAGCACGGATTCCATGTGCTTCAAGTGTTGACAGGATTTCCTGCATAGTAATAGGCTTTCCTCCTGCACTTTCGTTCAGCATCTTTTCCAGATATAAAATCTTACTCTTTTGATTACATGATTTCGCCATATTATCCCCTTACAAATCTGTGGTATACATACTCATTTGCTTCTTTTTCCTGACTGTCATCCAGCGGTGCAAGTTCTATCTTTTTCCCATACTTCTGTTCCAGCGCATGGCTGATCAGCCAGTCTGCAAGCTGTGGATTTTTGGGCAGAAGAGGTCCGTGAAGATAGGTTCCAATCACATTTTTATATACAACGCCCTCATATCCTGATTTTCCGTCATTTCCTGCACCATATAAAACCTTTCCCAAGGGCTTATTCTCTTTAATATAGGTTCTTCCTCCATGATTCTCAAAACCTACAATAGGCATATCAAACAGATCGCTTTGCAGTACGATATTATCAATCAGACGTCCTTCTCCCTGCTCTGTGTACAGATCTACCAATTCCAGTCCCTTCATGGTTCCCTGCTCTGTTTTATAATAATTTCCCAGAAGTTGATAACCACCACAAATTGCGATCACAACTCCATAATTCTCTACATAGGCTTTAAAATCCTTCTGAATTTCCTTAAGCTTTTCGCATACCAGCATCTGTTCACGGTCGGAACCTCCGCCCAGCAGCACAATGTCCAGCTTTGAAAAATCAATTTCATCCTCCAGTTCAAAGGGAATAGTCTCGGCCTCAATTCCACGCCACTGACATCTCTTCATCAGACATTGGATATTTCCTCTGTCCCCGTACAGATTCAGAAGATCCGGATATAAATGCCCTATTGTAATTTTCATGATTTCTCACCCTCCAGCTTCTTCAGAATATTCCTGGTACTGAACAATGCGGTGTAATTTACCAGTACATACAGATTTCCTACTCCATCTTTTACACGGTCACGGATTGCCTTCTCCACATCTCCCTCCAGAATAGAAGGGATATCCACATATTTCAGACGGAGACGCATATCCTGACAACGGATACCACTGACTGTAATTGATCGGATGCTCTCCTCACCCAGAAGATCAAAATCCACATCCCACAGCCAGGAAATATCTGTCCCGTCCTGGGCATTATCATTAATAGCAATTATGATGTCCTTAGGTGATTTGTCCTGCATCACAGCAGAAATATTCTGGTTAAATCCTGCCGGATTTTTTGCAAGATTCAAGGTAACTCCGGTTCCCATGATTCGGAATTGCTCCATTCTGCCGTTTTCAGGATTAAATTTCTGAAGCATATCCTGGAAATGATCTCCCGCAAATCCTGCTGTACGTACTGCGGCATAAGCAGCCAGAATATTATATACATTATAAAAGCCCTTATAATTGGCAACTATATGCTTATCCTCCACCCGGAAACTTAACTGATCTCCCACCTTTACATCCTCAGCATCAAAGTTAAGCTCAGGTCTTGCAAAACCACATTTCGGACAGTGATAGTCCCCTAACTGGCTGTAATGATAGAAACCATACTCCAGTTTCTCTCCACAGCGTTTACAGAAACGTCCCTCTCGTATCTCATTAGCTGCAGATTGTATCACAGGTTTGCTGATTCCATAAGTAACATAGGGGTTTCCGGCATCCATAGCCAGGTAGGCTGACAGGGCATCATCACCATTGACAATGATCTTCATGTCCGGAATCTTCTGCATCATTTCCTCCAGGATCTTCATTGTAATATCAATCTCACCATAACGATCCAGCTGATCCCGGAACAGATTTGTCAAAAGCATATAGTCCGGTTTGATCCGTGGGAAAATATGTCTGGTTGATGCTTCATCTGACTCAATACATGCATAATCTGCATCAATCTTTCCATTCCATTTCGCAGCAAGTACAAAAGCTGCCACTACTCCATTTAACATATTCGAACCTGTATGGTTACAGATTACCTTCTGCCCTTCAGCCTCCAGAGCTGCACAGAGCATATTATTGGTTGTGGTTTTTCCATTGGTTCCACAGGTTGCAAAAATGCCCTTGCGCACCTGAGAGGAAAGCTGTTCCAGAATATCCGGGCAGATACCCAGCGCGATCTTACCAGCCCAGGTCACCCCCTGCCTTCCCATTTTCTTACAGATGTATCCTGCCAGTTTTGCTGCGGTCACAGCAATCATCACTCTAATTTTCATGTTTATCTATATCCTTTTTATCCAAATTCAGATCTCTGTCCTGAAGATAATCGGAACATATGCCGGCAGCACCTTTCTGCATATATTCTTTTGCTTCCTTCAGATCATTTACAGTATAAATATAAAGCTTTATTCCCTTTTTGTCAAAAATATCCTGCACATCTTCACTCCAGTATTTGTAATATACGGTAGCTGCAGGAATCCCTTTTTCCTTGCAAAAAGCAGCAATTTCCTTCAGATCCTTTACAGAATATTCCTGCCACAGAGAATAGATATAAGTTGGGAAATTATAAAGCAGTGCAGTTCCTGCAAACATGGGCTGGGTATAAATCTCAGGTATGATCTGATCCAACACTTCCTCTGCTCCCGCAGCCTCCGCGATTTCCAGATAGTCTGCATAATCCTCCACTGTGGTCTGATAGCTTCTCACCGAATACTGTTTGGAATCCAGCATCACAAATGCGTCCGGATAGTTTTTCAACAGCTTCAGAAAATCTGCCAGGGTCATAGGTGTATATTTTCCATAGATAGGACTGGAAAGAAATTCTGCTTCAGAAAGAACTTTTGCCTTATCCCCTTCCCACTGTCCCATAGACTGTGTCCAACTGTGGCGGCATACCCAGACGCCATCAGAAGTCTTTGTCAGGTCTACCTCAAACAGTCTGCATCCCATCTGATAACTGGCCAGAAAACTTTCCTTTGTGTTCAGATAGGTCTTGTCCCCGATTCCTCCCAGTGCATGTGCCACAGTTCTATAATTCTCCCAGGAAAAAGCCGGTGTAGTTACAGAAGCAGGAAATACTTCCTGCCCCCACAAAAAAGCTGCAATCCCCATCATCTCCAAAAAAAGAAGCAGCATTCGGCCAAATATTCCTGCTTTACTTTTCTTCTTATCTTGTTTCAATTATGTTCTCCTGATCACAGGTTCCTATGCATTTTCCCCTGCGATCTTCACTTATGTATTTTATAAAGATCTGCTAAATAGTATAAATCATTGTTCTCTACGATTTTACGCTATCCTCATCTAATAATCAAGGAGAAAATTATTCCTACAAATTTTTATGTTATAGGAAATTACTCTGTAATATGCCTATAACATAAAAAAGCTGTATATACATGGCTTACGCCACATATATACAGCTCTGTTTTTGGAAATTTAAGCAATTATACTAACTCGATGAGTACTTCCATTGCTGCATCACCTTTACGTGGTCCGATCTTTACGATTCTTGTGTAACCACCGTTACGGTCAGCATATTTTGGAGCGATCTCTTCGAACATTTTAGCAACCATATCTACGTCTTTTGTGTTTTTCTTTCTTCCAGCGCCCTTTGCAGGTACTTCTTTAACTGGATAGAAAACTTTCATCATCTGACGACGAGCATGAAGTCTGGAAGGAGCATCTTTCTTGATCTCTTTCTGAACTTCATCGTATACAGTTTTCTTCTTTCCGTCAACAACTTCTTTCACTCTCTTGCCTTCAGCATCTTTACGTGCAACTTTAGCAGTTACAGTAACAGTTTCAAAGTTATCTTTTTCGCGAACAGCCATAGCTACCAGGCCCTCTGCGATTTTACGGATTTCTTTTGCTTTAGCTTCTGTGGTAACGATTTTTCCATGATATAAAAGGCTTGTTACCTGGCTTCTCAGTAATGCTTTTCTCTGATCAGAAGTTCTGCTTAATTTTCTATATTTTGCCATTTGATTTTCCTCCATCTGTGGGACAGCCGGACACGCTTGTTCGGTCTTACTGTCCGGCTGCTTAGGCATTCCCACCGTATAATCTCTTCGTTAGGGGAGTTCTTACTCTTCTGTTGGCTGAAGCTGTAATCCCAGCTCTTTCAGTTTTGCAAGAACCTCTTCTAATGACTTGCGACCCAGGTTACGAACCTTCATCATATCATCAGAAGTCTTGTTACATAATTCTTCAACTGTATTAATTCCGGCTCTCTTCAAGCAGTTATAGGAACGAACTGATAACTCAAGTTCATCAATGCTCATTTCCAGAACTTTTTCTTTTTCATTGTCTTCTTTCTCGATCATAACCTCAGCGGTCTTTGCATTCTCGGAAAGATCAATGAAAAGGCTTAAGTGCTCGCTTAATACTTTTGCTGCAAGGCTTACTGCCTCATCCGGATCCAGTGTACCATTTGTATACACATCCAGTGTCAGCTTATCATAATCAGTTACCTGACCAACACGGGTATTCTCTACACTCATATTTACTCTGTCAACCGGTGTATAAATGGAATCCACTGCAAGTACACCAATCGGCATATCATCAGATTTACCCTTTTCAGCACTGATATATCCACGACCCTTTGTAATAGTAAGCTCCATAGCCAGTCTGCAGTCTTTACCACCATTTAAGGTAGCGATCACCTGATCCGGATTCATGATCTCGATATCCTGGTCAGCCTGAATTTCTGCTGCAGTTACCACACCGGAACCTTCACACTCAATGTATGCTGTTTTCGGCTCATTATCTGTACTGTGGTTCTTGATCGCAAGGCTCTTCAGATTCATGATGATTTCGCTCACGTCCTCTTTTACGCCCGGAATAGAGCTGAATTCGTGAAGCACACCATCAATTTTAACCTGGCTTACTGCTGCACCCGGCAGGGAAGACAGCATAATTCTTCTTAAAGAATTTCCCAATGTAAGTCCATATCCTCTTTCCAGAGGCTCAACTACAAATCTGCCAAATCTCTTATCTTCGGATAATTCAGTAATCTCGATTTTTGGTTTATTAAAATCAAACACTATAGGGTTCCCTCCTTCTGGGTTAATGAAAGTTTGAGGGTATTAATTATAATCCTATGGATTATTTGGAGTACAACTCGACGATAAGCATCTCGTTAACCGGAACATCGATAGCAGCTCTGTTTGGAAGCTCTTTTACAGTTCCTTTCAGGTTTTCCTGATCTACATCGATCCATTCTGGAACAAGACGTCCACCTGTTACTTCGAGAACAGCTTTGTATCTCTCAGAACCTTTGGATTTTTCTCTGATTTCGATCTGATCACCAGCTTTTACAAGGTAGGAAGGAATGTTTACACATTTTCCGTTTACAAGTACATGCTTGTGGTCAACGATCTGACGAGCTTCTCTTCTTGTTCTTGCAAATCCCATACGGAATACTACATTGTCAAGTCTGCTCTCCAGCATGATCATCAGGTTTTCACCAGTCTGTCCAGGCATTCTATCAGCTTTGTCATAGTAGTTGTGGAAAGGTTTTTCCAGAACTCCGTAGATGAATTTTGCTTTCTGTTTTTCTCTTAACTGTAAACCATACTCAGACACTTTACGATTTGCACGTTTTAACTGTCTTGTGGATTTTTTGTCAATTCCTAAATAAATCGGATCCAGGCCAAGGGATCTGCATCTTTTCAGAACAGGCACTCTATTTACTGCCATTTCTCAAATACCTCCTAATATTCTAAATCAATCAGACTCTTCTGCGTTTTGGTGGGCGGCAACCATTGTGTGGTACCGGAGTTACGTCACGGATGCTTGTTACTTCCAGTCCGCATGCCTGAAGGGCACGGATTGCTGCTTCACGTCCAGAACCTGGTCCTTTTACCATAACGTCTACAGTTTTTAAACCATGAATAAGAGCAGCCTTTGTTGCAGTCTCAGCTGCCATCTGTGCTGCATAAGGAGTAGATTTCCTTGAACCTCTAAATCCAAGACCACCGGCACTTGCCCATGAAAGAGCATTTCCTTCATTATCAGTCAGGGTAACAATTGTATTGTTGAAAGAAGACTGAATATGTGCCTGTCCGTGTTCAACGTTTTTCTTGACACGACGTTTTGTTGTCGCTTTTTTTGTCACTTTAGCCATTTTAAAACTAACCTACACTTTCCTGATTATCAAATATATTTGTTACAAAGAATTATTTCTTCTTGTTAGCTACTGTTCTCTTAGGACCTTTACGTGTTCTAGCGTTGGTCTTAGTCTTCTGACCACGAACCGGAAGTCCTTTACGATGACGGATACCTCTGTAGCATCCGATTTCCTGCAGTCTCTTAATGTTGAGGGCGATTTCACGACGAAGGTCACCTTCTACTGTCATTGTTTCATCAATTACTGCGCTCAGTCTCTTTACTTCGTCATCAGTCAGATCTCTGACACGTGTGTCAGGATTAACCTCAGCCTTTGCAAGAATTTTGTCAGCGCTTGGTCTACCAATACCATAAATATAGGTAAGACCGATTTCAATACGTTTTTCTCTTGGTAAGTCTACACCAGCTATACGAGCCATGTACTGTTTCCTCCATTTTCTTACTTGAAAGCTTCCATAGTGCCTGTACACCACTTACTGATCCATTTGATCCGCAAGGTGAAATGGGGTGCATCTGTCACCTGCTTTCATTATTTCTTAGTTCCTAATTGGGGTGCCTCGGTAAAACACCCAGCTGCAATTGGCGAATAGCAGCCTTTCCGAATGTTGCGGCCAACGGGCCAACGTTGCCTCTCGGTATTAGGCAATACATGCTAAAACTATTTAAACAGTCTGAACAACCCTTCCGGGTGTCTCACACTGCAGCCGCACGTTTCACAAACCTGAATCAGTGAATCAACCCTGACGCTGTTTGTGTTTTGGATTCTCACAGATAATTCTGATGGATCCTTTTCTCTTGATGATCTTGCATTTCTCGCAGATCGGCTTTACAGATGATCTTACTTTCACTGGAAATCCTCCTTCCGTAAATTCATTAAAATCTGCAGTTTTGAGCACGCAAAAAGACATACTATCTGCGCGTTCGGCTTATATAGTATCACAACAAAAAATAAAATGCAAGCACTTTTTTGAATAAAATCGCATTTTTCTACGTATTTCCTTTACAGCACAAAAAAGAGAACCAGATTTTCTCCAGCTCTCTTTCTCATCACTGCACCAAATGCAGTCAATATTTCTTATTTATCTCTCCAGATAATTCTGCCCTTGGACAGATCATACGGAGACAGTTCAATTGTAACTTTATCTCCGGGAAGAATACGGATGAAATTCATACGTAACTTTCCACTGATATGTGCAAGCACCACATGTTTGTTCTCCAGTTCCACTTTAAACATCGCATTAGGCAGCTTTTCCAGAACAGTGCCTTCCACTTCAATTACATCTGCTTTTGACATTTTAAACCTCCTGTATGTCGTCCAATTATTTCGTAAGAGTCAGAATCTCCGGATCTCCGTCTGTAATAAGAATCGTATTCTCATAGTGAGCAGAAAGAGAACCATCCATAGTTACAACTGTCCACTCATCATCCAGCCATGCCACATCTGCTCGTCCCAGATTGATCATAGGCTCTACAGCAAGTGTCATACCCGGCATCAGACGGACTCCTCTTCTCTTCTGCGGAAAATTAGGGATCTGCGGATCCTCATGAAGGTGAGTGCCGATTCCATGTCCAACCAGGTCACGGACAATTCCGTAATGATATTTGGCAGCATGAGCACCAATCGCTTTGGAAATATCATTCAGATGATTTCCTGCACGTGCGACCTTAAGTCCTTCAAAGAAACACTCTCTGGTCACATCCATCAGCTTACGTGCCTCCGGTGAAACCTCACCGACAGCATAAGTTCTCGCTGCATCAGAATGATACCCCTTATAAATAAGACCGGCATCAATCTTTACAAGGTCTCCCTCCTGAATGATCTTCTCTTCAGACGGGATTCCATGAACTACCTCATCATTCAGGCTGATACAGAATGATCCGGGAAATCCTCCGTAGTTCAGGAAATTCGGGATGCAGCCCATATCACGTATCATCTGTTCTCCGATACGGTCAATCTCCTTGGTGCTCACTCCCGGTTTAATGTACGGGATCAGTCCATCGTGCACTTTCTCAAGCAGATGTCCTGCCTCTCTCATAAGTTCAATTTCATGTTCTGTCTTGATAGAAACCGACATTTTACCTCCAGATGGTGTTTAAAAACACCCGATTACTCTCCCAGGATGGCAACAATATCTGCAAATACCTCTTCCAGATCCTTTGTGCCATCTACTGATTTTAAAATTCCCTCTTTAGTATAATAATCGATCAGCGGCTGTGTCTGCTCATGGTATACATTCAGACGTTTCTGAACTGTTTCAGGCTGGTCATCATCACGAAGCACCAGTTTCTCTCCACAGGTATCACAAACACCCTCAACCTTCGGTGCTGCATGCACTACGTGATAAGTAGCACCACATTTCAGGCAGGCACGTCTTCCGGACATACGGTTTACAATATTGGAATCCGGAACATCCACATCGATTGCATAATCCACTTTACTTCCCAGTTTGTTCAGAGCTTCTGTTAAACACTCTGCCTGAGGAATTGTTCTTGGAAAACCATCCAGTACATAGCCATTTACTGCATCCGGCTGCTGTATTCTGTCCACAACCAGGTCGCAGGTCAGTTCATCAGGTACAAGAAGTCCCTGATCCATATAAGTTTTTGCTTTTTTACCAAGCTCTGTTCCATTTTTAATGTTTGCGCGGAAAATATCTCCAGTAGAAATGTGCGGAATCTGATATTTCGCAGCAATTTTCTTCGCCTGAGTTCCTTTTCCTGCTCCCGGTGCACCCAACATAATGATTTTCATAAGATAATACCCTCCGTTTTCTTTTTTAGCAAATCAAGGCTGTGATGCAATGCACCACAACCTCTCATTTTTAATTGTTCAGGAAGCCTTTGTAATTACGCACGAGAAGCTGAGATTCAATCTGTTTCACTGTCTCAAGGATAACTCCTACGATAATGATGATAGATGTACCACCAAAGGAAACATTTGCTCCAAATACACCATTAAAGATAAATGGGATTACGCACACAATAATAAGACCTACTGCACCTATAAATATAATATAATTTAAGATATTAGTCAAATAATCTGACGTAGGTTTTCCAGGACGGATGCCCGGGATAAAACCACCCTGCTTTTTGATATTGTCTGCTACTTCCAGCGGATTGAATGTGATGGAAGTATAGAAATATGCAAAGAAAACGCAAAGCACGATGTAAAGAACCAGTCCCCAGCTATACTGAAGCTGAGAAGGATTACACCAGTTATTAGAAGAAAGACCTCTCAGGATCTCACTTCCGATTCCTGTTCCGTTGCCTTTACCGGTCAGCTGTGCAATAACAGTTGGGAAAGACATCAGGGATGATGCAAAAATGACAGGAATAACACCTGCAGTATTTACCTTCAGAGGGATATTGGTGGACTGACCGCCCATCATTTTTCTTCCCACCATTTTCTTGGAATACTGTACAGGGATTCTTCTCTCTGCACCATTCAGGATAAGTACAAGAACCACTACCACAAGAATGATCGCTGCAATAATGATACTGGCAAGAGTACCTTTTGCAATGGTCTTTCCTTTAATAAAGTTCTCATATAACAAAGCTAAGTCGCTTGGCACTCTGGAGATGATATTAATAGTAAGTACGATGGAAATACCATTTCCAACACCTTTTTCTGTAATACGCTCACCCAGCCACATCAGCATAGCAGAACCGGCTGTAAGGCAGGCTACTACTACCACACCTTTGAAGAAATTCATGTTCGGGATCATGCCCTGGCGACCAAAACCGATTGCCATTGCAACAGATTCAAACAATGCAAGACCGACTGTCACATAACGTGTGATCGCGGTCATCTTTTTTCTTCCCTCTTCACCATCACGCTGCATTTCTTCCAGTGCCGGAATGGCAATGGTAAGAAGCTGAATGATAATGGAAGATGTAATGTATGGTGTGATGTTCAATGCGAAAATTGACATTCGCTCAAATGAGCCACCGGTAAATGCATCAAAGAAGTTAAATGCATCTCCGGTATTGCTGCTGAACCACTGTTTGAAGAAGTCACTGTCAACACCCGGTACCGGGATCTGGCAGCCGATACGGATGATAAAAATCATCCATATCAGATACAGCAGTTTACGTCTCATTTCTTTCACTCTAAAAACATTTTTAAGAGTTTCAAACATTAGATCACCTCTACTGTACCACCAGCAGCTTCAATTTTTGATTTTGCAGTCTCGCTGACAGCGTTAACCTTGACATTAAGTTTCTTTGTCAGCTCACCGTTTCCAAGAATTTTAACGCCATCAGCGATCTTGGAGATTGCACCGCTTGCAAGTAAGCTTTCTACTGTAACTTCTGCACCATCTTCAAAACGGTTCAGTACGTCAACGTTGATTGCAATGATCTCTTTTGTATTTCTGTTTTTGAATCCTCTCTTAGGCAGACGTCTGTATAAAGGCATCTGTCCACCTTCGAATCCCGGTTTCTTGTGACCGGAACGAGCTAACTGTCCTTTGTGTCCTTTACCGGCTGTCTTGCCGTTTCCAGAACCATGTCCACGGCCTCTTCTGAAGTTATCGCTGTGCTTAGAACCTTCTGCTGGTCTTAAGTTTGATAATTCCATGTTGGCACCTCCTTTTATAATTTCAAATCGTTGAGTTTAGATTTTCTTCATTCAGGGAGAAGAAGCAATTAAGCCTCTTCAACCTTTACCAGGTGCTGTACCTGCTGAATCATTCCTCTGGTTGCAGCATTGTCTGGCATTTCAACTGTTTTGTGCATTTTTGTAAGACCCATAGCTACAACAGTTTTTTTATGCTTCGGAACTGCACCAATAGGAGATTTTACTAATGTAACTTTTAATGTATCTGCCATTTTTGTATTCCTCCTTAAGCCAGAATCTCATCAACAGATTTTCCACGAAGTTTAGCAACTTCTTCTGGAGTTTTTAACTGTCTTAAGCCTTCGATTGTTGCAAGAACAACGTTCTGTTTGTTTCTGGATCCCATACATTTTGTACGGATGTTTTTGATACCAGCTAACTCGATTACCGCACGGGCAGGACCGCCGGCGATAACTCCAGTACCTTCCGGAGCTCTCTTCAGAAGCATTTCAGCGCTTCCGTATTTTCCAACGAAGTCATGTGTAATAGAGTTGTTTTCGTCTCTTGCTACTGTTACTAATTTTTTCATAGCATCCTCTTTTCCTTTGCGGATTGCTTCAGGAATTTCGGCTGCTTTACCTAAACCTGCACCAACGTGTCCGTTGCCGTCACCTACAACAACTAAAGCTGTGAAACGGAAGTTACGACCACCTTTAACAACCTTGGTAACACGCTTGATTGATACTACTTTATCTTCTAATTCTAACTGACTAGCATCAATAAGATTACGTTTCATGTGTTTCGCTCCTCCTTATTAGAATTTCAGCCCAGCTTCTCTTGCTGCGTCTGCCAGTGCTTTAACTTTACCGTGGTAGATGTAGCCTCCTCTGTCGAAAACAACGCTTTCGATACCAGCTTCAACAGCTTTCTTACCAATAACGGTTCCTAAATGTGCAGCAGCTGCTACATCATCAGTATTCTCTAACTCAGCTCTTACTTCTTTCTGAAGAGTAGAAGCAGATACTAAAGTTTTTCCTACAGTGTCATCAATGATCTGAGCATACATATGCTTGTTGGAACGAAATACTGCTAAACGAGGTGTTGTTGCAGTTCCGTTTAAATGATGACGTAATCTTCTATGCTTATTCTCACGAATTTTCGCTCTAGATGCTTTATTTACCATTTTCTCACCCTCCTGAATTATTTCTTACCAGTCTTACCAACTTTACGTCTGATAACTTCATCAGCATACTTGATACCTTTGCCCTTGTATGGCTCAGGTCTTCTCTTGTCTCTGATTTCAGCTGCAAACTGGCCGACTTTTTCTTTGCTGATACCGGATACGATAATCTTGTTACCATCAACTTTGGTTTCGATTCCGTCTGGATCTTCCATTTCTACCGGATGAGAGTATCCAAGGCTAAGTGTGAGCTTCTTGCCCTGTTTTGCTGCTTTATAACCTACACCGTTAACTTCAAGCTCTTTTGTATAGCCTTCGCTTACACCAACAACCATGTTGTGGATCAAGCTTCTTGTTAAACCGTGAAGAGATTTCATTTTCTTTAAGTCGTTTGGTCTGGATACTACTACATGACCATCTTCAACTTTGATTTCCATTTCTGTAGGAAGTGCTCTTTCGAGTGTTCCTTTTGGTCCTTTTACAGTTACTACGTTGCCTTCAGCGACTTTTACTTCTACGCCTGCAGGAATAGCAACCGGAAGTCTACCAATTCGTGACATATGTTTGTCCTCCTTACTTAGATTATCGGAGAGGATGTTACATCCTCTCTGTTTTCAGTTTGTTCTCTATAAAAAATCTTGGTTCAAATTACCAAACGAATGCTAATACTTCGCCGCCAACCTGAAGTTTGCGAGCTTCTTTGTCAGTAATAACACCTTTGTTTGTAGAAAGGATTGCGATTCCAAGTCCACCAAGAACTTTTGGAAGCTGATCCTTGCCTGCGTAGATACGAAGACCAGGTTTGGAGATTCTCTTTAAACCAGTGATGATTTTTTCGTTTTTGTCTTCACCATATTTCAGTGTGATATGAAGAGTTTTAACAACTCCGTCTTCAACTAAATCATATTTTGCAATATATCCTTCATCAACAAGGATGTTAGCAATTGCAATTTTCATTTTGGATGCCGGAACATCTACTGTGTCGTGTTTTGCAGTATTTGCGTTACGGATTCTTGTAAGCATATCTGCGATTGGATCGCTCATTGTCATGTTAGTTTCCTCCTATAATTCAGACTTTACATGTGCATGTATATTTATTGTTTACATTGTTACCTGTTTTATCATAAATCTCGCTTGGACACATGACCGGACTGATAAATCAGCCGATCGTTTATTAATATTGAAATCCGGTTCCTACCAGGAAGCCTTCTTAACGCCCGGGATCTGTCCCTTGTAAGCTAATTCACGGAAGCAGATTCTGCAGATTCCGTATTTTCTTAAAACAGAATGTGGACGTCCACAAATGTTGCAGCGTGTATATTCTCTTGTGGAGAATTTAGCTTTGCGCTGCTGTTTGATTTTCATTGCTGTTTTAGCCATGAATCGTTCCTCCTATTATTTTGCAAACGGCATATTGAATAATGTCAGTAATTCACGAGCTTCTTCATCAGTCTTTGCTGTAGTAACGAAGATGATATCCATACCTCTTACTTTGTCAACTTTATCATATTCAACTTCCGGGAAGATCAGCTGCTCTTTGATACCCAGAGCATAGTTTCCACGGCCATCGAATGCGTTCGGGTTAACACCACGGAAGTCACGTACACGAGGAAGTGCAAGGTTGATCAGACGATCAGCGAACTCATACATCTTTTCTCCTCTTAATGTAACTTTACATCCGATCGGCATACCCTCTCTGATCTTAAAGTTAGCGACAGATTTTTTAGCCTTTGTAGCGATTGCTTTCTGTCCTGTGATCAGCTCCATATCTGCGATTGCAGCATCCAGAAGCTTAGCGTTTTCTTTGGCTTCACCAACACCCATATTGATTACGATCTTATCGAGTTTTGGCACTTCCATAACATTTTTGTATCCAAATTTTTTGGTCATGGCATCCATGATCTCATTTTTGTACATTTCTTTTAATCTACTCACTTGTCATGCCTCCTCTCTTAATTAATCGATAACCTTACCGGTCTTTTTAGCAACACGGACTTTTTTATCTCCGTCCATCTGGAAGCCTACTCTTGTAGCCTGTCCATCAACAACTAACATAACGTTGGAGATATGAAGAGGAGCTTCTTTTGTGATGATTCCACCCTGCTGGTTTGCAGCAGATGGTTTGCTGTGTTTTGTAACCTTGTTGATGTTCTCAACAACTACGGTATTGTCTTTTGCGTTAACTGCAAGGACTTTACCCTCTTTGCCATTATCTTTACCAGCGATAACCTTTACAGTATCACCTTTTTTAATTTTCATAGCTGACATTAGGCACCCTCCTATAATACTTCCGGAGCTAAGGAAACGATCTTCATGAATTTCTTCTCACGAAGCTCTCTGGCAACTGGTCCAAAGATACGTGTTCCTCTCGGAGTTAAGTCGTCTTTAATGATTACGGCAGCATTTTCATCGAAACGGATGTAAGATCCGTCTTTACGACGAGCGCCTTTTTTAGTTCTAACTACAACAGCTTTTACAACGTCACCTTTTTTAACAACGCCGCCTGGTGTTGCATCTTTAACAGTAGCAACGATTGTATCGCCAATGTTTGCATATCTTCTTGTAGAGCCGCCCATAACACGAATACAAAGGATTTCTTTTGCACCAGTGTTGTCGGCAACCTTCAGTCTTGTTTCCTGCTGAATCATACTGGTATCCTCCTTATTTAACTTTCTCTACGATCTCAACCAGTCTCCATCTCTTATCCTTGGATAACGGTCTGGTTTCCATAACTTTTACGGTATCACCGATATTACACTCATTATTTTCGTCATGAGCTTTTAATTTATATGTTCTCTTCACGATTTTTTTGTAAAGAGGATGTTTTACATGGTCTTCAATAGCAACAACAATGGTCTTGTCCATCTTATTGCTGACAACCTTACCCACGCGGGTTTTTCTCAGATTTCTTTCCACGATAGTTTCCTCCTATTATTTGGAAGCGTTAGCCTGCTCAGTGATCACTGTCTGGATTCTTGCAATGTTCTTGCGAACCTCTTTGATACGGCTTGTATTGTCTAATTGGTTAGTTGCATTCTGAAATCTCAGATTGAAAAGTTCTTTTTTAGCAGCTACTAATTCTTCATTCAATTCTGCAGCTGATTTTGCCTTTAAATCTTCCACGAATTTATTAATTTTCACTGTTATCACCGCCTTCTAAGTCTGCACGAGAAACGATTTTGCATTTACATGGTAACTTGTGCATAGCAAGACGTAATGCTTCACGAGCGATTTCTTCAGAAACGCCTGCGATTTCGAACATTACACGTCCTGGCTTAACAACTGCTACCCAGTATTCAAGAGTACCTTTTCCGGAACCCATTCGTGTTTCTGCTGGTTTCGCTGTTACTGGTTTATCTGGGAAAATCTTAATCCAAACCTGACCACCACGTTTGATATAACGGGTCATAGCAACACGGGCTGCCTCGATCTGGTTGGAACGGATCCAACACGGTTCGGTTGCAACAAGTCCGAATTCACCATAATTGATCTTATTACCTCTAAGGGCTTTTCCTCTCATGGAGCCACGGAATTGTTTACGACGTTTTACTCTTTTTGGCATTAACATTATTTATCGCTCCCTTCCTTAGTTCCTTTTGTTGGAAGTACTTCGCCATTGTAGACCCAAGCTTTTACGCCAACTTTGCCGTATGTTGTGTCTGCTTCTGCGAATCCATAGTCAATATCTGCACGAAGTGTCTGAAGCGGAATAGTTCCTTCGCTGTAGAACTCTGTACGAGCCATATCAGCTCCACCAAGACGTCCGGATACGGATGTTTTGATACCTTTAGCTCCAGCCTTCATTGTTCTCTGCATTGTAGATTTCATAGCACGTCTGAAAGAGATACGGTTCTCAAGCTGCAGTGCGATATTCTCTGCTACTAACTGAGCATCCTTGTCTGGTCTCTTTACTTCTTTGATATCTACGATAAGTTTTTTGTCTGTGAATTTCTTTAATTCAGCTTTTACTTTTTCGATCTCAGCTCCGCCCTTACCGATTACGATACCAGGTTTAGCTGTGTAGATGATGATCTTAACTCTGTCAGATGCTCTTTCGATTTCGATCTTGGAAACACCTGCGCTGTATAATTTCTTTTTAAGGAATGTTCTGATGTTGTAGTCTTCTACCAGGTAATCAGCGAAGTCTGCATCAGCATACCATCTTGAATCCCAATCCTTGATAACACCGACTCTAAGGCCATGTGGGTTAACTTTCTGTCCCATGCTTTTCCTCCTTATCTTTCATCCAGCACGATGGTGATATGGCTTGTTCTCTTCTCGATTCTGTAAGCTCTACCCTGTGCTCTTGGCTGAATTCTCTTCATTGTAGGTCCTTTATCTGCATAGCAGGCTGCAACGTAGAGGTTGTCTGCATTCATTCCATTGTTGTTTTCAGCATTTGCAATTGCTGACTCAAGAAGTTTCTTGATCACGCTGGAAGCGTATCTTGGGTTGTATGTTAAGATACCAAGTGCTGTCTGCACATCTTTACCGCGGATTACATCTAACACGTAGCAGGCTTTCTGAACAGAAATTCTTGCGTAAGATAATTTTGCAGACGGTCTTGTCTCTCTATTACTCTCATTTCTGGCTCTTTTTATCTGGCTTCTATGTCCCTTTGCCATTTTAAAGTGCCTCCTTTCCATTTTCTCTCAATATCAGGTTAAACCTGCCTGCTGCATTGCAGCAGACAGAATATAAAGTCAAATACTAGCGAACACCGGATTTCTTTTCGTCTTTTCCGTGTCCTCTGTAGGTTCTGGTTGCAACGAACTCACCAAGTTTGTGGCCAACCATATCCTCTGTTACATATACCGGCACGTGTTTTCTTCCGTCATGGACAGCGATTGTGTGTCCTACGAAGGACGGGAAGATTGTAGAACGGCGTGACCAGGTTTTGATAACGGATTTATCATTTGCAGCGTTTAACGCATCTACTTTTTTCAGTAAGCTTGCATCTGCAAAAGGTCCTTTTTTCAGTGAACGAGACATGCTTAATCCTCCTTATTATTTCGATAAAGCTTTTCCATCGCGTCTTCTTACGATGAGCTTGTTGGACGGTTTGTTTTTCTTTCTTGTCTTCAGACCAAGAGCAGGTTTTCCCCATGGAGTGCATGGACCTGGGCGACCGATACCGGTCTTTCCTTCACCACCACCGTGTGGATGGTCATTCGGGTTCATTACGGAACCACGAACAGTAGGTCTGATACCCATGTTACGTTTACGTCCGGCTTTACCGATGTTAATCAGGTTGTGATCTCCGTTTCCGACAACACCAACAGATGCGCGGCATACGATCGGAACCATTCTCATTTCACCAGATGGCAGACGCAGTGTTGCGTATTTGCCTTCTTTAGCCATTAACTGAGCGCCGTTTCCAGCAGAACGAACCATCTGTCCGCCCTTTCCAGGATGAAGCTCAATGTTGTGTACCATAGTACCAACCGGGATAAGCTCTAATGGTAAGCAGTTACCTACACGAACTTCTGCTTCAGCTCCGTTCATAACTTTCTGACCTACTTTTAAGCCTTCCGGTGCAAGGATATATGCTTTCTCGCCATCTGCATAGCAGATAAGAGCGATGTTTGCTGTTCTGTTTGGATCATACTCGATGGAAAGTACTGTTGCAGCGATTCCATCTTTTCTTCTCTTGAAATCGATGATTCTGTATTTTCTTCTGCTTCCGCCTCCGCGGTGTCTAACTGTGATCTTACCCTGGTTGTTACGTCCAGCGTTTTTCTTTAAAGACACGGTAAGAGATTTCTCTGGTGTAGATTTTGTGATCTCTGAGAAATCGGAACCAGTCATATGTCTTCTAGACGGTGTATATGGGTTATAACTTTTGATTCCCATTTTTGTTCTCCTTTCAAATTTGTCCTCACGCTTTTGAATGCGTATAATCGCTATCTGTTAATTAAAGTCCTTCGAAGATTTCGATGTCTTTGCTGTCTTCTGTCAGAGCTACGATAGCTTTTTTGGTTTTAGCAGTTGTTCCAACTGTCATACCACGGCGTTTTTTCTTTCCATCCATGTTCATGGTGTTAACGCTCTTTACTTTTGTTCCTTCGAACATTTTCTCTACAGCTTCTTTGATCTGAGATTTATTTGCTTCTGGATGAACTAAGAAAGTGTATTTCTTTTCAGCCATTGCATTCATGGATTTTTCTGTAATCACTGGTTTCTTGATTACGTCATAGTACTTGATATCAGCCATTATGCATATACCTCCTCGATGGATGCTACAGCATCTTTGGTTACGATTACGGTGTTGTGTTTCATAACATCGTATACGTTGATTGTACTTGGAGTTGCAGTCTGAACATCAGCGATGTTTCTTGCAGAAAGGATTACGTTCTTGTCATCTGTTGCTGTGATAACCAGAGCTTTTTCTGCTTTCAGGTTTGTAAGAACCTTCTGCATTTCCTTTGTCTTAACATCTGCTAATGTAAGAGCATCAACAACTACTAATTTATTGTCCTGAACTTTGGAAGTCAGAGCAGATTTTAAAGCAGCTCTTCTTTCTTTCTTGTTCATTTTTACTTCATAATCTCTTGGTACCGGAGCGAATACAACACCGCCGCCAGTCCACTGTGGTGCACGGATGGAACCCTGTCTAGCATGACCTGTTCCTTTCTGTCTCCACGGTTTTCTTCCGCCGCCGCTTACTTCAGAACGAGTTTTCGCTTTCTGAGTACCCTGGCGATTATTTGCAAGCTGACGAACAACAGCAAGGTGAACAAGATGCTCATTGACTTCTACGCCAAACACTGCATCATTCAGTTCCATTGTTCCAACTTCGTTGCCTTCCATATTATAAACAGTTACGTTTGCCATTTGTGTGCTCCTCCTTTCTTATTATAAGGACTTTACTGTCTCTTTGATTGTTACCAAAGATTTCTTAGGTCCTGGAACAGCACCCTTAACTAACAGTAAGTTATTCTCTGTATCTACGCGTACGATCTCAAGGTTCTGTACAGTAACCTGAACATTTCCCATATGACCTGGCATGTGTTTTCCTTTGAATACCTTGCTCGGATCAGAACAAGCACCATTGGAACCTGCATGACGGTGATATTTGGAGCCGTGAGCCATAGGTCCTCTGGACTGGCCGTGTCTCTTGATCGCACCCTGGAAACCTTTACCTTTGGAAACAGCTGTTGCATCAATGTGATCGCCGTCTGCAAAGATATCAGCTTTAATTTCCTGTCCTACTGCATACTCAGCAGCGTTATCAAATCTGAACTCTTTAACGAATCTCTTTACTGCAACGCCAGCTTTGTCAAAGTGTCCTTTTTCCGGTTTGTTAACAAGGCTTTCTCTGATATCGCCGAATCCAACCTGAACTGCAGCGTATCCGTCGTTCTCTTCTGTCTTAACCTGAGTTACGACACAAGGACCAGCCTGTAAAACTGTTACCGGAATTAACTGGCCTTCTTCATTGAAGATCTGAGTCATTCCGACTTTAGTAGCTAAAATAGCTTTCTTCATTTCTTTCTTCCTCCTTATAGCGGATTACCGTTTACCGGCAATCATATAGTAAATAGCTTAATGCTTAAAGCATTATCATAATTTAAGATGCTTATTTGGTCTTCATTTTGATATCAATATGAACACCTGCAGGCATTTCCAGTCTGGACAGCGCATCTACTGTCTTCTGGGTTGGTGTAAGAATATCGATCAGTCTCTTATGTGTTCTCTGCTCAAACTGTTCTCTGGAATCTTTGTATTTGTGAACGGCTCTTAAGATTGTAACAACCTCTTTCTTTGTAGGAAGTGGAACCGGTCCGCTTACCATTGCCCCGTTCTTTTTAACAGTTTCGATGATTTTTGCAGCAGATGCATCTACTAACTGATGATCATATGCCTTTAATGTGATTCTCATTACCTGATTTGCCATAAAAAAAGTCTCCTCCTATTCGTACTTTTTAAGCAGTACGACAAGCGGCGACTGTACACATCTCCGTGTGTGTCATCAAATTTTTCCACACACGCCCATCCCATGATGGTCTTTCTGAACTTGTACAGTGACTTGTCGTCAGTTTTCAAACTTGACATTCGCTCCACGGAAAACCTGCCAGCTTTGTGGCAGCAACCTCGCGCTTCATTGCTATCAATGTCACAACAAATAGGAGTATACACGACCTTTTGGGAAATTGCAAGTATTTTTTTTATTTTTTTATTTTTTGTTTATTCTACCCTGTGATCAGGCATTCGCCAGAAAAACACAGACATTTTGCACAATAACAAATGCGAAACCTGAATTTATATCAGATTTCGCATTTACTCATTCCTAATTCTGTTTTTCCGCAGATGTGGTTTTATCGCCGGCCACAATATCTGAATAATCAAAAAGTGTAACCTTTGTAACATCATCCTTCACGATATCAGGGGCATCTCCCTGGTTCTTGGCGTTCTCTGCGATCTGTGCTGCTGACCACACCGGAATCGCCATACGTCTTATAGGAAGTGATTCTGTCTCTTCTTCCTCATCCACAGGTGCTTCCTGCTCCTGTTTTTCTTCTTCCAGCGCTTCCTTTAGATGTGTCACAATATTCTCTGTAGGAGAAATCACCACTTCTTTCTCCGGCTCCTCCTGCTGTGCCTCCGGCTCATCTGCTGTTGCTGCTGCAATTTCCTTTTTCAGCAGTTCATGCGCCTCGCTGGTAGCAGTCTGTACTGTAACCGGCTTTTCGTTGTCCGTTTCCAGTTCATCCTCATAGATCGTATCCACGAAGCCACCGGTACGTATCTTTTTCCTGGGGGCATCTGCTCCCTTCCGGTTCTGCTTTTCTTCTTTTCTGATCTGTTTTTCTTCTTCTTTATATCTCCGCTGTCTGGCTTTTTCTTCCCGTTTCAGTTCTTTCTTACTTTTCACATAACCGGGCTCTGTATCCATCTCATCATAATCATCCTGGGGATCTTTCTTCCACAGCTCTGCTATAATATAGAGGATAATCAAGAAAAGTACAGCCAGTCCCAGAATAATAAGTCCCTCAATACTTTCAGTGGCGATCAGAAGATATCCCACATATCCTATAGTGATCACTACCTTTGGGAAGTACTCCTTCGCCTGTACTGTAAGAGCTTTCTCTTTTGAATTGGAAGCATCAATGACCTGAAAGGTCTTATTCTCCTGGTCGATCTCAGTGATCATATATTTGTAAGCCTTGGAATCTCCCTGATAAAGAATAGAATCTCCCACAGCAGCTTCCTCCGTTTTCACAGGAATTGCATAGGTAACTGATCCCATCGGAAGATTGGTTTCCTTACTGGAGTCATCCAGGATCTCTGTTGTAATTCCCAGAAAAGGCGGAACAGCCAGGCCGACAACGCATATAATAGTACAGATAACAATAAAATGTACAATAAATTTCAAAAACTTCGACATAGGTAATGCCCCTCATTTCTTCTAATCTCTCAAAAACACATCCAGAAAGCGGTCTTCCTTTCCGGATGTGTTTTCAGTTTTCAGATCAATAATTACTGATTACTCAGATACTGCTCAATACTGTTCATAGCAGCCTCTTCATCCTCACCATTTGTTGAAAGGGTTATCTCCTCACCAGAATCAAGTCCCAAAGTCATCATGCCCATAATGCTCTTTGCATTCACCCTTTTCTTTCCAATCTCTACATATATCTCGCTGTTAAACTGGCTTGCCACCTGTACCAGCTGTGCCACAGGGCGTGCCTCCAGACCGGTTGACAGGTTAATGGTGATTGGTTTTTTAATCATAATACTTCTCCTCCTTGTTTCTCCCGCAGTTCGTCAGCCAGCTCACTCAGCTTTCTCAGCCTGTGATTGACTCCCGATTTGCCCACCTGCGGATTCAACATCATCCCTAATTCTTTTAATGTAGCTTCCGGATATTGCATCCTCAACTCTGCGATCTGTACAAGTCCCTCATTCAGCTGTTCAAACCCTATTGTCTGCTGAATCAGTCTGATATCTTCCATCTGCTTGACAGCCGCATTTACCGTTTTATTAATGTTCGCAGTTTCACAGTTCACTTTTCTGTTAATGGAATTTCTCATTTCCTTCAGAATACGGATGTTTTCCAGGTCCATCAATGCCACATTCGCTTCCATCACGGCCAGCATGTCTACAATCTGTGCGCCCTCCTTCACATAGACCACATGTGATTTCTTACGCTGCACGATCTTGGCATCCACTGAAAAACTACGAATAATTGTCTGCAGTTCTCTGGCCTTCCTCTCATTGGGATATACAATTTCAAAATGATACCCCTTCTCCGGATCACTGATGGAACCGGATGCAAGAAAAGCCCCCCTGATATACGCCCTCTTACAGCAATTCTGCTGTACTACCAGCAGATCCTGCAGAAAAAGCGAATCATGGTCTTTACTGTCCGGGGCCAGCTTTGCCGCCTGAAGAATTGCCTGGATCTCTTCTGGTCTGGATATCTCAATTGTATATACCTTGACCCATTTCAGGTGACTGCTCTCCCGCACAGATACTTCTTTCTCTATATTAAATGTTTTTTGCAATAATGTAAAGCACTTTCTTGCAACTGCTTCATTTTCTATCTGGATTTTAAGTTTATCCCCCTGAGGCAGATGCTGCATTTTTCCGCAGGAACAAAGAATAGCAGCCAGTTCTGCGATCATACAGTGCCTTGCCGTTCCCACCTGTCTGGAAAGTTCTTCTTTCACCATCCCTGAAAAAGACATTTCCCGGTCTCACCTCTCATGTTTTTTTAGCAGTCTGTCCTTACCTATATCTCTGTGCTCCAGACGGAATCCATATCTCTCATTTCCGGACAGCCTGGAATATAATTCTCTGGCCAAAGTCACAGAACGGTGCTTTCCGCCTGTACATCCAATGGCAATGACCAGATTGGTCTTGCCTTCCTTTACATAGTTGGGGATCAGAAAATTGATCATATCCTCAAGCTTATCTGCAAACTTCCTGGCAGTATCACAGTTCATTACATAATTGAACACTCCATCGTCCATTCCTGTCATGGGACGAAGTTCATCCACATAATATGGATTGGGCAGAAAGCGCACATCAAACACCAGATCCGCATCCGCCGGGATTCCATACTTAAACCCAAAGGAAAGCACAGAGACCATCATATTACAAAAATCCTGATTTGCCACAAAAATCCTCTCTATTTCCTGCTTCAACTCCCGGGTAAGCAAATGGCTGGTATCTATAATATAGTCTGCCCTTTTTTTGAGGAACTGCATTTTTTCTCTCTCCAAGCGGATTCCATCATCCACTCTGCCGCCCATAGCCAGAGGATGGCTTCTGCGTGTTTCCTTGTAGCGCTTCACCAGTACACTGTCCTCTGCATCCAGGAAAAGGATCTCAAACTCATATCCTGCTTTCTTCATCCGATCCAGCACAGCCTCCAGCTCATCCAGGGATCTGCCGCTGCGGGCATCGATTCCCAGCGCCACATTCTGCACATCCTCTCCATGTATTTCCGGCATCAGAGATGCGAATTTCTCCAACAATGGAATAGGAAGATTATCCACACAAAAATAATTTGCATCCTCAAGCATTTTCAATGCTGCTGTTTTTCCTGCCCCTGATACTCCCGTCACGATCACAAAACGCATGATTTATCTCCTGTTCTGTTTAAAATTCTCCAAGGAATTTCACTTCCGGTTCCAGTGTTACACCAAACTGCTCTTGAACCTTTTCCCTGACATTCTCTATCAGTGTAAGTACATCTGCTGCTGTTGCATTTCCTTTATTGATCACAAAGCCACAATGCTTCTCTGATACCTGGGCGTCCCCTACCTGATAACCTCTCAGGCCTGCATCCATGATCAGCTTCCCTGCAAAATATCCTTCCGGTCTTTTGAAGGTACTTCCTGCACTTGGATATTCCAACGGCTGTTTGCTCACTCTCTTTTCTGTCAGATCCTTTGTTGTGTCTCTGATCTTATCCATATCTCCCTGTTCCAGAACAAGTCTTGCCTCCAGAACCAGATAACCAGCTTTTTTGATCCTGCTGGTTCTGTATCCCATGTCCAGCTTTTCCACAGGAAGTGTCAGGATTTCTCCCTGCTCTGTCATAACAACCGCTTCCTTCAGCACATCCTTCAGCTCTCCGCCGTAGGCACCGGCATTCATAAATACAGCTCCTCCCAGAGTTCCCGGAATCCCGCCTGCAAATTCAAATCCTGTCAGAGATGCGTTCCTTGCGGCTGCCGCGATCTGGGAAAGCAGTGCTCCTGAAGAAGCACAGATTTCATTTCCTTCTACTGAAATATTGCTGAAATTACGGTACAGCTGTATGATCACCCCTCTGTATCCCTTATCACTTACCAACAGATTACTTCCATTTCCAAGTATAAAATACGGAAGTTCCTCCTCACGGCATATTTCCAAGATTCCCCTTACCTCATCTACTGTAGACGGAAGTAAGAAGAAATCCGCCGGACCTCCGATGCGGAAAGTAGTATGGCGTTTCATAGGCTCATCTACAAGTACCCTGTCCTTTCCCAGCAGATTCCAAAATTTCTCTATTACTTTCTGATTCACAGATTCTATTCCTCATACTTTCTATTTTTATTTTTCCTGCCCATTCTTTTTCCCCTGGGCTGATTGTTCGATTCTTTCCCCAGAAGGTCTCTCACCACTGCTCCTGCCAGCATAAATCCTGCTGTCCCCGCTACAAAGGAAAGGCTGTCCCCCTCTTGGCTGTTTTCTGTTTTCCAGTCATTTTTTTCTCTGGAACAAAGCACCTTTACCTTTCGGATTCCTTTTTTTCGAAGCTGGGTACGAACCACCCTGGCCAGCGGACCTACACTGGTTCTGGAAATATCCATAACCTCAAGTCTGGACGGATCCAGCTTATCACAGACATCCATACAGGAAATCACCGGAGTTTTGCTTATTCTTGCATTTTCGATCAGCAGCACCTTGGACGCTGCACTATCAATGGTATCTACAATATAATCATAATTACTCAGGTCAAACATTCCCGCTGTTTCTTCATTATAAAAGGTCTCATAGGTATGAACCAGTATTTCCTCATCAATATCTCTGATCCTCGCCTTGGCTACCTGCACATTGCTCTCGCCAACAGTAGAATGAAGGGCATAGAAGGTTCTGTTTATATCATTTACAGATACCCTTCCATTATCCACAAGGGTCAGACTTGCCACCCCACATCTGGCCAGTGCCTCAGCTACACAGGAACCTACACCTCCCAGGCCGAAGACTGCGATCCTGGCCCGCCCCAGTACATCAGCCACAGCAGTTCCGGCCAGAACCTTTGCCCCTGAAAATGCCTCCGCCATACATAAACCTCCTCAAACTCTCTTCATCTGCAGTCAGACAGAGCTTTGACAAAAGCCAGTCTGTCCATGCCAACGATATTTCTAATTATACTATCTATCCCTGTAAAAGTACAGTTTTTCATACATTCCCCTATATTTTCCATTTATGTATAGTTTTCCGGCATTTGTGCATACTGATTTCTAAATGGCAGCTGTCTTTTGAAGGGGCAATTTTCTTTACCATATCCATTTTTTCGGAGGTATTTATGTTTCAGTATATTTTTCTCGGCTTTGTAGGGCTCTGCTCCGGTGTGATCATAGCCGGCGGGATCACCGGACTTCTTATGGGTCTTTCCATTGTTCCCCGCTATGCAGGGATCACCCGGACTGCAGACCATATTCTCTTATATGAAGACCTGGCACTCCTGGGTACAGTTACCGGAAATCTGTTTTATCTTTTTCAGTGGAAACTTCCTCTCGGATCTCCTTTTCTCATGCTGTACGGGATTTTTTCCGGAATTTTCCTGGGCGGATGGATCATGGCCCTGGCAGAAATGGCAGATGTTTTTCCAATCTTCACCCGAAGGATCCGTTTCCAAAAAGGACTCTCCATTGTAGTCCTCTGTGTTGCCCTTGGAAAAGCCACAGGCTCCCTGATCTACTATTTCAACAGATGGCTTCCCTGATTTGGTCAACAATAGTACCATTATAAATAGAATTCCCCAAAAAGTCAAAATAAGAAGTATATTCTCTGCTCTTTTTTCACACACTAAAGAAAAACAGAAGGGAGAATGTCTATGACTTCTGAAAAAAAGCAGCAACAATATGAAAAATATGTAAAGCAGATAACTCCCACCCACAGCCTGGGACTAAATATGCTGAAAGCCTTCCTTACAGGCGGCCTCATCTGCATGTTTGGACAACTGATCCTGCATTACGCATACAGCCTGGGCCTGGACAGGGAATCTGCTGGCTCCTGGTGTTCCCTGATCCTGATACTGATCAGTGTCCTGCTTACAGGCCTGAATCTTTATTCCAAAATCGGCAGGTTTGCAGGTGCCGGAAGCCTTGTTCCCATCACCGGCTTCGCCAATTCTGTTGCAGCCTCAGCTATTGAATACAAGGTGGAAGGCCATGTATTCGGAATCGGCTGTAAAATATTTACCATTGCCGGGCCTGTAATCCTGTACGGAATCCTGAGTTCCTGGTTTCTGGGTCTTATCTACTATCTTCTGAAAATAATGGGGGTACTTTCATGACAAAACAATACACCTGTGGAGCTTCCAGCATTTCCTTTCAAGAACCTGTGTTTATCCAGAGCTGTGCCTCTGTAACCGGACAGAAAGAAGGAGACGGTCCTCTGGGCTCCTGCTTTGATATGATCTGTCCGGATCCCATGTTCGGTGCTTCCACCTGGGAAGCAGCAGAAAGCACTATGCAGAAAGAGGCAGCCACACTGGCCATAGGAAAAGCCGGCCTGAAGCCCGCAGACATTCGTCTGCTTTTTGTAGGTGACCTGCTGGCACAGACAGCAGCCTCTTCCTTTGGCGCTGCAGGTATGGGGATTCCCTTCTACGGACTGTTCAGCGCCTGCTCTACCATGGGAGAAGCCCTCTCCCTGTCCGCCCTCTGCATTGCTGCCGGATACGGAGAACATATCCTGTGCGCAACTTCCAGCCACTTTTGCAGTGCGGAAAAAGAATTCCGTTTTCCCCTGGGCTACGGAAATCAAAGGCCCTTATCTGCTACCTGGACAGTTACCGGTGCCGGCGCCTGTGTACTTGGCAGCCAGCCTCCTCTCCCTGCATCCGGAAAATCCCGTCCTCTGCGCTGCGGACACAGCTGCATCGCTATTACCGGCCTGACAACCGGCAGACTGGTGGATTACGGACTAAAAGATTCCATGAACATGGGCGGCTGTATGGCTCCCGCTGCCTGTGACACGATCCATCAGAATTTTCTGGATTTCCACCGGACACCAGCAGACTATGACGCCATCTTTACCGGTGACCTGGGCGCAGTAGGGCAGAAAATCCTGATCGATCTGCTATATCAAAAAGGCTATGATATCTGTTCCTGCCACCAGGACTGCGGTATCCTGATCTATGACTCCCAAAAACAGGACACCCACTCCGGCGGAAGCGGCTGTGGCTGTGCAGCCTCTGTTCTGAGCAGCTATATCCTGCCAGGGCTTCTTGCCGGAAAATGGAAGCGGATTCTTTTTGTCCCTACCGGAGCCCTTCTTTCCAAGGTCAGCTTCAACGAAGGCGACACCATCCCCGGCATCGCCCATGCAGTAGTAATTGAAAAATACGAAATCACTTCATAATAAAAGGAGGTTCCTATTTTGGAATATTTTCATGCATTCTGGACAGGAGGCCTGATCTGTGCCCTGGTCCAGATCCTGTTAGACAAAACCAAGCTTATGCCTGGACGGATCATGGTCCTTCTCGTCTGCTCCGGTGCACTTTTAAGCGCTGTAGGCATCTACCAGCCTTTCGTAGAATTTGCAGGTGCAGGCGCCTCTGTCCCTCTCCTTGGATTTGGAAATGTACTATGGACGGGAACACGGAAGGCCATTGACAGCCAGGGATTTCTCGGCCTTTTTACCGGAGGGTTTAAAGCCTGCGCTGTAGGAGTTTCTGCAGCACTGATTTTTTCATATCTGGCCAGTCTTATTTTCAAACCAAAAATGAAAGGATAATTGCTATGAGTGATACCCTCTATCTGCTTCTGGACAAAAACATCCAGACCCTGCACCCCCACATCTATCTGCAGGACATTGCCAGTCTGTCCTGCAGCAACAGCAAACTTCTGAATCGCCTCCGTGTCATGCCTGTGGTAAATCTTCCTCCTGACAAACCGGGACGTTATGTGCTTTCTGTTATGGACCTGATCTCCAAAATCCAGCAAAAAGAGCCGGATCTGGAGATCACACCTATGGGAGAACCTACTTTTATCATCACATACAAAAACAAACCCGGACCCGGACTTTTGTGGGAATGGATCAAAATCCTATTCGTAGGTCTCTCCACATTTTTCGGTGCTGCCTTTTCCATTATGACCTTCAACAACGATGTAGATGTAGGAAAACTTTTTGCCTCCATCTATACTCAGGTCACCGGCAGGATTTCTGATCATTTTACAATCCTTGAGATTACCTACTCCATTGGTATCGGACTGGGAGTTCTGTTTTTCTTTAATCATTTCGGACATAGGAAACTTACTGCTGATCCCACTCCCATGCAGATACAGATGCGCCTCTATGAAGATGATGTAAACACTACCATCATAGAAGAAGCAGACCGTACAAAAAATATTGACCCTCCGCCAAATTGATCCTTCAAACTGCACTGCTCAAATATAAAGGCATTATTTTTACCCATATTCCTTTTTCAGCTTTTGAAGGATCCTCTTTTCCATTCTGGACACCTGCACCTGGGAAATCCCCATCTTCTCCCCAATCTCCGTCTGTGTCATATCTCTGTAATATCGCATATAAATAAGCTGTCTTTCCTGGGCTTCTAATTTTCCCAGCATTTCATCCAGGAAAATCCTGTTCAAAGCCTGCTCCTGTCCGTTCACCTTCTCCGGCAGCCTGTCCAGCAGGGAGATGTCACTTCCCTCCCCCTGGCAGATAATTTTCTGAAGAGAATCCACCTCTGCTGCAGCCTCCATGGAAATCACCACAGTCTCTACAGGAAGCTCCAGTGCAGCAGCAATTTCAGCCACCCCTGGCTCCCTTCCCAGCCTTTTCTCCAGCTCCTCTCTGCTTCGGCAGATCCTCACACAGTTTTCCTTAAGACTACGGCTTACCTTCAGGATACCGTCATCCCTAAGGTAACGTTTGATTTCTCCGATGATCATGGGAACTGCATAGGTGGAAAATTTCACCTCAAAGGAAGTATCAAAGTGATCAACTGCTTTCAGAAGTCCGATGCTTCCGATCTGAAACAAATCCTCCCTCTCCACCCCTCTTCCCTGAAATCTCTTCACTGTACTGTATATCAGTCCGGTATTTTCTCTGAACAAGGTATCTCTTGCCTCTTTATCTCCCTGGTGTGACTTTTTGATCAGAGCAAGAGTATGATCCATTTCTACCTCCCGATCACTTTTTTCATATGGACAATGGTGCCCTTACCTACCTGGGATTCCACCTTGACCTCGTCCATAAACGCCTCCATAAAAGTAAAACCCATTCCCGAACGGTCCTTCTCCGGCTTTGTGGTAAAAAGCGGCTCCATAGCCTGTCGGATATCTGAAATTCCCACTCCCTGATCCTCCACATCCACCCAGAGTGCTTTTTCTGCCAGCCTGCAGGTCAGTCTGATCTTGCATACCTTTCCTTCATAGGCATGAATGATGCAGTTGGTCACAGCTTCGGAAACAGCGGTTTTCAGATCCGCCACCTCCTCCAAAGTGGGATTCAGCTGTGTACAGAAAGCCGCCACTGTTACCCTGGCCAGTCCCTCGTTTACAGGAGAACTGTCAAATATAAGTTCCATTTCATTGGTATTTTCCATAATAAACTCCTTTCCCCCTTTTCAGGCTTCCCTGCAGATTTCCACAAATTTATACACCCCGGATAAATGCAAAAGCTTCTCAATATAAACACTGACCCCGGTTACCCGGATACAGTTTCCCCTCATCCCCATAGCCCGGTATCTCCCCATGATCATGCCGATTCCCGAGCTGTCCATAAACATTGTCTCCGAAAAATCAAATACCATAGTCCGTATATAATTTTTACGCAATATATTGTCTGATTCCCGCCGGATCTCATCTGCTGCCGGGTGGTCTACTTCCCTGGGCAGGTGGACGGTCAGACAATTTCCCTGAATTTCAAATCTGTTCTTCATATAATCCCCCTGTTTCTGTCCAACGGATAAGATCACGAAAAAAAGAGACACCCATATTTCTATGTGTATCTCTTTTGTATTTTCGCAATGATCCGTTATTTTCCAATTCATGTATCAGATTCATGTCAAGTGGATATTCGCAATCCGCTTCGGTTAATATCCGGAATCATCATAAGAACCCTCATCATAATTCCCTTCATCATAAGAGCCATCATCATAGGAGCTGTCATCATAGGAGCTGTCATCATAAGAACTGTCGTCATAAGAACCATCTCCGCTGTCTGAATAACCCTCACCGGTATCGTCTGCTCCTGTATCTCCTGCACTGTCAGCATTATCCCCGGAGGAATCTGCCTGTCCTGCAGCACTGCTGCTCTCAGATCCGTCCGCACTTTCATCAATACCTGTCACACCGGTATCATTACTGATGGTATTGTAAATACTCTTCAGATCATCCGGCAGTACATTTACATATACATTCTGAAGCTTCAGGGCAGCCTCATCCATATTCTGCTGCTTATAGGCAGCATAGGCTTCCAGAAGAGCCTGATAGGTACTGCTCTTTTTCTGCTCCTGTGCGATCTGGGCGGAAGCTGCCTCCACCGTATCATCTGACTCTTTCACCTGGCTCTGTGCTTTTGTAAGCTCTGCTCCCTGGCTGGATACCGCATCACTGTAACTGACGATCTGCTGATTGGCTTCTCTGTAAATTCTCTGCTTGATCGCCGGTACAGCCAGCAGATAAAAGGCCAGCAGACCAGCTGCAAAACCAGCCACCAGAGTAAAAAACAAAGAAACTCTGGATCGTTCCCTGTAAGCAGGCGCCTGAACCATCATCTCCGGTCCCATTCCTGCTTTCTCACCACCAGTCTCATCCCCATTCCTGAAAAGTCCCTTATTCTGACGTCCAAGCTTTGTGGAAACTCCGGTCTGTTCCTCAATTTCCTTCAGGAAGCGCAGGGTCGTTGTATTCGTCTGATCGATCCTGGCTGCCTTCTTCAGGGTTCTTCTGGCTTTGTTGTATTCTCCCTCCTTGATTCTGATCAGGGCAAGCAAATGATATCCCTTGATCAGCTTTGGATTCTGGGAAAGTATCTTTTTCAGCCGTATGGCTGCCATATCCTCATGCCCCTCTCTGCACAGATTCAGGGCCTCATTATATTTTCGTATTGTCTCATTGATCACCTCAAGCTTATTGGAATTAGCCTGAAGCTTATTAATATATTCCGAAGCCAGATTACGGCTGGGCTGCAGATTCTTGCTGATCACCCACTCACTGAGGGCAGCTACCACCTCACCTGTCTCAAAATATACCAGTCCCAGCAGATTCCTTGCCTGAATATTGTACTTACTGTAAATCAGGCTCTGCTTCAGACAGCTGATCGCTCCTGACAGATCACGGACACTGGCTTTCTCCAGGCCCAGGTTATAATACTGCCTGGAAAGATAATCCGCCTTTTTCTGGATCAGTACATTACATCCGCAGTGCGGACAGTAATCCAGGTCCCTGTCTGTCAGGAACGCACCACAATTCATACAGTTCATCTGTTTCTCCTTATTTCGCCCTTCTGCCGCTTTTCGCTTCCCTCAGGACTTCCTGAAGTACATCCAGGATATCCGTCAGTTCTCTGTCATATATGGCACCCTCAGCATCTGTCACATCCAGACAGGGCTCAAATTTCTTAAGTTCCTCTTCATAATCTATCATTTTTTATTTCTCCTGATCACATCTTTAATCTCGCCCACCAGGTACAGAGAACCTACACAGAACAACATGCCCTTCTCTCCACGTAGCTGCAGTGCTTTCGCAAAAGCCTCCTCCAGATCAGGAACAGCCTCCACACAGTCACAGCCTGCGTTCTCAAACAACCGGGCAAAATCCTCTGCAGGCACCTGGCGGTAGCCTCCCACTGAAGTCACTACCACATGCTCAAAGTGAATCCTGTCACAGATCGTTTGTATCATATCCCGGTAATCCTTATCATCTACTGCGGAAAAAAGCAATGTCAGAGGATATTCCTGCTGAAAATGCTCTGCAGTCTCCACAAATTTCTCCACACCGTCCTCATTGTGGGCACCATCTACGATCACGCCCGGCAGAACTGTCTCCATACGTCCCTGCCAGCGGGTCCTTCTGATTCCCTCCTGCAGCTTATCCATGGAAACAGGAATTTCTTTTCTCAAAACCTCCATGGTTTTCAGGGCCAGGGCACTGTTCATCACCTGATACTTTGCAATAAACGGGATGGAAAAGACCGTATCCCCATAATAATCATTTCGGAATGAAAAATCAATGCCTGCAGAAGTATTTCTCATAATTTCCGTATCTTCCCTCTTTACCTCATACCAGGGACTTCCCAGCTTCCTGGCAGTCTCTCTGATCACTTCTGCAGCATCAGGCGCATTCCCGTCAAAAATCACCGGCACTCCCGGCACAATGATCCCGGCCTTCTCTCCTGCGATCTTTGCCACAGTATCTCCCAGATACTGCATATGATCCAGACTGATAGAGGTGATCACACAGGCCACCGGATTCTCCACAGCAGTGGTAGCATCCAGTCTTCCACCAAGCCCAGTCTCCAGTGTTACGTAATCCACACCGGCTTCTGCAAAGATCAGCATTCCCATGAGAAACAGCATCTCAAAATAGGTAGGATGATAGCTTCCCTCTGCCACCAGTTCATCTGCCAGTGCCTTCACCTTATGAAAGGCCTTCAGAAATGTATCATTATCAATATTCACCTCATTGATCTGAAAACGTTCATTGATTTCCACCAGATGAGGAGAGGTAAACAGACCGCAGGAATATCCAGCCTCTCTGAGAATGGAAGTAAGAAAAGCACAGGTACTTCCCTTTCCATTGGTTCCTGCCACATGGATCACCTTAAATTTGTTCTGTGGACTGCCAAGTCTCCTCAGGCATTCCTTCGTATGCTCCAGACTGTTTTTCTTTGTAAATTTGGGAGTTTCATCAATATAAGCAACCGCTTCTTCGTATGTCATAAAAAAATCCACCACTTTTATATAATGTTTCGTTATCTTTCGTATAATCCACAACAGACTTTTTCCTGTGGCTTATACCAATTAGTTACTCTAACATTATATAATAGTGATGGAATATGTCCAGTACCAATCGTAATATTTTATCCGACAAAATCTGTAAACAGTAACTCTGATTTTAAAGTTTAACTGTCCGTATCAGATTCTGTATCCAGTTTCCATGGATTCTGTGCATACAGAGCATAACAGGACCGGTCATAGCTCTTACTCAACGGCTTTCTGGTAGAACTGTTGCTTCGCTGGATCACCGCCAGCCTGTCAAAATCATTAAGCTGGGTTCCCGTGATCATCAGTGTGGTAGGATTCAGATAAACCGTGTCATACCATTCTCCGTTCAGCTTAACCTCACTGGAAGGAGTAAACTCTGTTCCCTTGATATAATAGGTATAATCAGTATCCGAAATACACCGAATGGAATCCAGAGTGGTATCATAAATACCCATCCGCATTTTGGTGCGCAGATAAGGGCTTTCTCCGGTCTCCCCGTAAGAATATCTCTTTCCATAAAGCAGGTCGTACTGCAAGGTTTCCAGATCCACCTGATAATTCTTTGTATTTCTCCTTGCCTGATGATAGCGGAAAATGGTTCCCTCATGGATACCAACCCGGTCCATGACCTCTGCAGCCATCTGGTAGGCAGCCAGATTTTCTTTTTTCTTCTTCAGGCCAAAATTATCCCACATTACATATTCTGTCTGGAACAGATATTTATTATCCAGATCCTCCACAGTCAGTCCCATAGTAGGCAGATGGTCCCCATACATAACCAGAACCACATCCTCCGGATAATCAGCCAGCTTGTCTGTGAGATCCTTTACAAAATTATCCATCTCATGGATTTCATTCACATAGTATTCCCACTTATTATTTTCTTCTTCCGTAGGCGCACCGGAAACCGTGATCTCCGGATCCTCCAGAATCTGCTCATCCGGGTAAGCACCATGGCCCTGGACAGAAATCGTATACACATAGTCCGGACCTTCTGTGGAATCCAGACATTTCAGAATCTCATCTGTAAGGACTGCATCCTTCACCCATCCATTGGGGTTTTTCTCATTTTCCCGCGCCATATACTCCTCGGAAGTAAAGGTATCAAAGCCCAGATTTGGGAAAATAGACCTTCTGCCATAGAAGTTTGCCTCATTATTGTGTACTGCATGGGTGCTATACCCCAGATTCTTCAGCACATAAGGGGCGCTCTCACAGGTTGTCTCTCTCAGGATACTCTTATAGGGATATTCACCGGGGCCAAAATAATGCATGCTCATACCGGTGATGGATTCAAACTCTGTATTTGCAGTTCCTGCTCCTACAGAAGGAACCTTATAATATCCGGAAGAATAGTTCTCCATCAGCTTCCGGAAGGTAGGGATCGGATCCTCAGAAATATCCAGATACTTCACCAGGGTAGGATCAAAGAAGGATTCCAGCTGGAGGAAAAGAATATTCGGTTTTTTCTCTTCCTGAGTCTCCGGCAGGTTCTTCTCTGTTTTCTCGATTCGTTTGATCTCATCCTCAGAATAATCCCTTGGACAACTGATTCCTGTGTTAAAGATCGTAGTTGCCAGACAATAGGGATATCCATAATCCTCATATGCAAAAGCAATATTTCCAAAGTAATTGGAAAGCACCCTCTTCTCCAGTGCCAGTTGTGTACTTCCTGCAAAAAGAGCTGCCGCCAGCAGGATCAGAGGAATATTATAACGGTACTTTATCTTGTTTTGATACTTCGGTCCTTTAATAAAAAGAATCAAAAGTAAAATAACAAGGATTCCAAACAGGATGCAGACTGCCACAACACCTGCAGCAGGCAGGTATTTGTTGGCAACCTTCAAAGCATCTGTGATCAGATGCAGATCCGGTCCGGTAAACGGTGTAACACGGTTCAGCAGCAGTACGCCGTTAATAATAGCCAATATCAGCCAGAACAGTGTTACCAGGACTCTCCAGAACACCCTTCTGTGAAACAGATAAACAATCAGTGACGAGGTAAAAATAAATGCGGTATTATAGGCAAAAACCATAGGTTTCTGTGTCATATAATTCCATGCTTCTACGAACGAGTGACGACAAATCGCTTCCATAATAAAATATCCCACAGCACTTGCCAGTGCATGCAAAAGAAGGGAAATTTTATTACAAATCCTATATAATTTCATCTAAGCACTCCCTTATTTCTGTAACTGCTCTAACTGTCCTTTAACCTTATCCATCATTTCTTTGTATTTCGCAAGCTTATCCTTCTCCGCATCCACCTTGGCAGCAGGTGCCTTGTTTACGAAGTTTGGATTATTCAGCATACCTTCGCATCTTGCAATCTCTTTTGTGAGACGTTCTGTTTCTTTTGTAAGACGCTCAATCTCTTTGTCCTTGTCGATCAGGTCTTCCAACGGCATATATACAACCGCATTGGAAACAACTACGGAAACTGCATCCTCGCTGATTCCATTCTTGTCTGTCTGTACCAGGATCTCTTTTGCAAATGCAAGATTTACAAAGGATTTCTTGCTGTTTTCATACATTGCTGCTGTATCCGCATCCTTTGCCACAATATGCAGGCTTGTCTTGCGGTTGTTTGGAACATTCATTTCTGTTCTGGTATTACGGATACCTCTTACAACCTCCTTGAAGCCCTCGATTGCTTTCTCAGCGTCCGGGAAGTTTCTCTCTTCTCTGTATACAGGCCATTCGGAGATCATAATAGACTCTTCTTCAGGAAGAAGTGTGCAGTAGATTTCCTCTGTGATAAACGGCATATACGGATGAAGAAGCTTCAGACCTTCTGTCAGTGCTGTTCTTAATGTCCAGAGTGCATCATTTGCAGCCTTCGGATCTTCCTCTGCCTTCCACAGACGAACCTTTGCCATCTCAATATACCAGTCGCAAAGCTCATCCCACAGGAAGTCATAAACCTTCTGTACTGCAATACCAAGCTCATATTTTTCCATGTTCTCTGTAGCTTCGCGGATCACTGTATTTAAGTGAGACAAAATCCATTTATCCTCTGCACAGAGATCATTTAAGTTCTCCGGCTCTGTCACTGTCTTGCCTTCCAGGTTCATCATAATGAAACGGGAAGCATTCCAGATCTTGTTTGCGAAGTTACGGCTTGATTCTACCTTTTCCCAGTAGAAACGCATATCATTTCCAGGTGCATTACCTGTCATCAGAGTAAGACGAAGTGCATCTGCGCCGTATTTATCAATAACTTCCAGAGGATCAATACCGTTTCCAAGAGACTTACTCATCTTACGTCCCTGGGAGTCACGTACCAGACCATGGATCAGTACATGGTGGAACGGAACTTCTCCTGTCTGCTCCAGAGCAGAGAATACCATACGGATAACCCAGAAGAAGATAATGTCATATCCTGTAACCAGTACATCTGTGGGATAGAAGTATTCCAGCTCCGGTGTTTTCTCCGGCCAGCCAAGTGTGGAGAATGGCCATAATGCAGAACTAAACCAGGTATCCAGCGTATCCTCATCCTGATGAAGATGTGTGCATCCGCATTTCGGGCATTTCTCTGGCATTTCTCTGGCAACTACTACTTCACCGCACTCATCACAGTAATAAGCCGGGATTCTATGTCCCCACCATAACTGTCTGGAAATACACCAGTCACGGATATTCTCAAGCCAGTGCAGATATGTCTTGTCAAAACGGGACGGAACGAATTTCAGATCTCCGTCATCCAGAGCTTTGATCGCTGCCTTTGCCATCTCGTCCATCTTTACAAACCACTGTGGTTTGATCATAGGCTCTACAGTTGTACCGCAGCGGTCATGGGTTCCAACACTGTGATTGTGAGGAACTACTTTTACCAGAAGTCCAAGTTCTTCCAGATCTGCAACCATTGCCTTACGTGCTTCATAGCGGTCCATACCAGCGTATTTTCCGCCAAGTTCGTTGATGGTCGCATCGTCATTCATAATGTTGATCTCTTCCAGATTGTGACGGCGTCCAACCTCGAAGTCATTAGGGTCATGAGCAGGTGTGATCTTTACACATCCTGTTCCGAATTCCTTGTCTACATATTCATCAGCGATCACCGGGATTTCTCTGTCTGTGAGCGGAAGCTTCAGCATCTTACCGATAAGATCTTTGTAACGCTCATCTTCCGGGTTTACGGCAACAGCAGTATCACCCAGCAGAGTTTCCGGACGTGTAGTTGCGATCTCTACGAAACGTCCCTCTTCCCCTACGATTGGGTAATTGATGTGCCAGAAAAATCCGTCCTGATCCTCATGCTCAACCTCTGCATCAGAGATGGAAGTCTGGCATACAGGACACCAGTTAATGATTCTGGAACCTTTGTAGATATAGCCTTTTTCATATAACTTGATAAATACTTCCTGTACTGCTTTGGAACATCCCTCATCCATTGTGAAACGTTCTCTCTCCCAGTCTGCGGAAGCACCCAGTTTCTTTAACTGATTGATGATCTTTCCGCCGTACTCCTCTTTCCATGCCCATGCATGTTTTAAGAATTCCTCACGGCCGATATCGTGTTTGTCGATACCTTCTTTTTTCAGCTTGTCGATAACCTTAACCTCTGTAGCGATAGCTGCATGGTCAGTTCCCGGCTGCCATAATGCTTCATAGCCCTGCATTCTCTTGAAACGGATCAGGATATCCTGCATAGTTTCATCCAGTGCATGTCCCATGTGAAGCTGTCCGGTTACGTTTGGCGGCGGCATAACAATAGTAAACGGTTTCTTGTCCGGATTTACTTTTGCATGGAAATATCCATTGTCCATCCATTTTGTGTAAAGACGCTCTTCGATTCCCTTAGGATCGTAAGTTTTTGCAAGTTCTTTGCTCATAATGTCCTCCTGATATTCTATATCTTTAATAAAAGCATCTGCGGATCACTCCGCTGTAAGCAGTTAACGATAAAAAACGCCCTTTACACGCATTATACGTGCAAAGGGCGACATAGATCGCGGTACCACCTTAGTTTATCTCTCATTCCCTTAACGCGGGATACGTGAAAGCCTACCATGGGCGCATATGAACATTAACACCGCCATACCACTCACTTCAGCCTCCCGGCTCCAAAGCTACCTTCAGCGCTTCTGTTCCCGGGAAACCTTCCAGCTTATAAGCTTCCCTCTCTGTGGGGCATTACCGCCTACTCCTCTTTCTCACAGCCTTTTTCTGGATTCTACTATAATGAAAAAAGGCTTTCTTGTCAAGAATGTTTCTCCGGATTTCACAAATTTATGAAGCATCACTGCTGATCAGGACTTTCTTTGGTGCACCCGACATCTTTTTTTGATTTCTACTTTCTGTACTTTAGACCAGTCTCCATATTCCAGCCTGCCATTAGCTTTTTTCTTATATCCCCGGCAATACAGATAATATTTTCCTTTCTGAATGTGCTTAAGCGTCATGTAGGTATCCGTTTTTACATTTTTAAACTTTTTTTCTGCTGCAAATTTTTGTTTTGCAAGATTTTTCCTGTCAGATACCAATACACATTGATATCCCTGCGCTTGTGCAGAAGCTTCTGCTATACAAACCCTAACTATATTACTGTTGTCATATGTTCTGGCTTTCCCCAGCAACGGTGCATTAAGTTTTTTATATGCGGCAATTTTTATCGGCATTTTTACTGTTGTATCCAGATGGTCGCCATTTGTTTCAGGATCATCAAATATCAATTCTCCCATAACTACAAATTTCTGTGCTTTTTTACAGTTTTTCTGATAAGCACAGTGTTTAACATCCCATTTCACATCTACAGCAAAAGTCGTTTTTTTCTCGGCTCCATAAACATGTATATATTCGGGCAGACCTAATCCTTCCTGTGTTTTTTTCACACCATTTACATGTTTTATTGTCTGTAGTTCAGAAGGTACTACTCCGCAAAAGTATTGATCACTTACCTCAAAACGATAGTATATTGATTTACAGAATATTTTTCCTTCTGAATTCTCTCCCATAACCTTAAGTTCAAGGGAATGCCAGCCCGTGGGCAGATTTTCTTTTGGCTGCACATTTATGGTAACTGTTTCTCCTGCCTTTAATGTTCTTGTGGATGGCATACTTATTTTAAACTCAGTACTGTTTTTATCTATATACAGAGTCATATCTTCCCGGCTGACATTTTTCACTTCCATGGATAAGGCTTCAGGCAGTGTATCATATTTCCATATCTTCGTTCCAAAATCTGTCTTGTCTGCTGTGACCTGAAGATACTCTGTCTTGTCCGGTTTCTCTCTGTCCATCTTTATATGTATTGGATATCTGCTTCCGTCATTTGCACAAAGATAAACCACTTCATCATAAACTCCGTATTCCTGTTTGGGCATGATCATAAGCCTCTCCTGCTGCCCTGGCTTCAAATCTTTCAGCTTAATCTGTCCCGGATCAATTTCATTCAATCCTTCCTTATCCATAAATACGAAATGTCTCAGTTCTGAAGCATCTACTGTAACCGTAGTATCTTTCTGTCCGGTAACTCTGAAATATATTCCTTTCGGCCAGTCTTCCCAGCTCTCCTCATCCTCTGTAAACCAAATCCTGTCATATTCCGGCTTTAAATCATAATCCCTGTCCGAAGATGGTCCTATGGTCAGCTTCAGATTTATGTCACAGGATGCGCCTTCTTCTGTATGAACTGTTACTGTTTCTTCATATGTTCCCCTTGGGAGCTGCTTCTGAAGGCTCACTTCCACCCACAAATAGGTGTGCGTTTCAATCTCTTCCCTATCACTTACTTTACATTTGAAATAAGTCCCTTCTATTGTTTCATATACCGGATGCAAGGTTTGGGTTCCTGTGTTGATCAGAGGTACTTTTCCTGAATAATCGCTGCTTTGACTTTCCGGAATTACTCCCAGGTCCTCATTCGAATCCAGCTTCGCCTGATCATAATTATCCAGAAGCTCCAGTCTGTAAGGAACCTCCTCTCTTTCCCTGCTTCTAATCTGAAAAGAGATGTTTTTATATACAATCAGTTCTCCGTTATCCGCCTGAACTCCAAAGGAATAATACCCCATTCTCTTCGGCATTCCACTGAGCACTCCATCTTCGGAAAAAGTAAAACCATCCGGCAGCTTATTCTCTCCGCACAATTTCCACTTCACAGGCATTTCACTGTCAGACTTCAGTTGTACAGAATAAAATTTATCTACATGACCGTATTCCAGTTTATCCGTCAAAATAGAAAATACTTCTGAGGGATTATCTTTTGTTTCATCGTTTTCTGCATCTGCATTAAATACTTCAGATGAATCCGGTGACATGCTCCCGCCACTTAAATCTTACAGATTTTGAAGTGGGAGCTTCCTGCTCGATTGCCCTTCAGGGCAAAGCTAAAACAGGCTATCCCCGCGTGTCCCGCGGTTCTTTTTTATCCGGTTACGGATCTTTTCTGTGCTATTATGCACATTTTTTATATATTCTTTTTCCTTCTTCCAGAATATTGACCGCCGCATTCACATCCCGGTCCATCCGGTTTCCACATTCGCATAGGTATATCCGTTCTGATAATGCCAGCTCTTTCTTCTTATATCCGCATACGCTGCATATCTTACTGGATGCAAAATATCTGTCTACTTTTATCAGATATTTTCCACGTTCTTCCAGCTTATATCCAAGCATGGAAAGGAACTGACCGTATCCGTTATCCTGTATCCCTTTTCCGAAATGCAGACCTCCGGCCAT
>HE978651.1:2564782-2646854 GCA_000285855.2 Ruminococcus sp. JC304
TACGGTTGTTAAATTTCCTGTATTTTCATTATCACTTACTGCATCATCCGCTATCTCCACATCCTCTGTATCCATCGTACTGTCACCATCTGTCAGCTCAGTCTGTCCGTCAGAAAATACAGTGATATCCGTCTCAGAAGCCCAGGCATAAGATGGCATCGTTGCTGTTATTGCAGCGCAAAGAAAATATGCTGTTATGGTTTTATAACTTTTCATTTTCTTCCTCCCTTGTATAATTATGTAATTGTAATACTAATACCCCAAAAATCAATAAATATCTGAAATCAAAACCGGATTTGCTTTCTTTAATGAAGTTTTCCATCAGTCCTCGTTTGCAGTAAAGGATGAATTTTATTTAACGGTTACCTTAACTGTGTTGGAGTATGTGCCTGTTGTGGAGTGGTTACCATTTTCGTCACAAATACTACTGCGCATACGGAAGTAGTAAGTGTTGTTTTTCTTTAATGCTTTCGTAGTATAGCCTCCTTTGGTATCGGAAAGTCGAGTTAATCGCTGATAATTTTTATCTTTGGCATTTCGGTAGTAGATAACGTATTCACATTTTCCATTCTGATAAGCTGCAGATATTGGTTTCCAGGTGAGTTTTACTTTATGTCCTGATACAGCCTGTGCTTTCAGGGAAGGAGTTTTTGGAGTGGTAAAAGCTATAATCTGGCTTTTGTCATAAGAGGAATAGTAATTCTTACCATTTACTTTATTATAGGCTCGAACAACTATTTTATAACTCTGACCTGCTTCCAGTCCTTTAATAGTTACGAAAGCAGAAGTATTTTTAACGGATATACGCTTAACATTTTTGCCTGTATTACTGTCCTGAACATAAACAATGTATCCGTCAGGAGACAACTTAACCGGAGTCCAACTGCAAGTAAGAGAATGATCTGCCCTGTCCGTTACCTTTACCCCTGTTACTGCAGCAGGATAGAAAACATTTACCTTCTGTATCTTGGACGGAAGACTGTAAGCCTTTGTTTTTCCATCCTTGGCATAGCCACGTACGCTTAAATAATAAGTGCCTTTCTTTACGTTTTTAAAGCTAACCTTTGTAGTGTTTTGATCCTTAAGGACGTATTTTTTTTCGCTGGGAACAGTTTGGTAAACCTTCGGGGAGAGTCCGTATACCTCGGAATATGCCAAAGATTTCTTAGGATTTATTCCAAGTACATAATTATATGCGTCCGCATATTCATCTCTGTTTTTCAGCGTTACTGTTACAGTTGAACCTTTTACTGTAATTTCTTCAACTTCCGGCGGTTTAGGTGTGTTTACTTTGACAGTTACTTTCTTAGGAGGACTCCACAGGGTATATTTTCCATTTTTTTTCTTTCCGCATACCCTGACATAATATTCCCTGTCTCCTTGCACATATGGAAATGTTACAGTTTTGCTTTTATCTTCGAATCTACGTGTAATTGTTTCCTCTGTTAATACCAGATCTTTCTTAAGCCACATATCCGGTTCATCCGCTTCATATTCCACAGCATAATACAATCCATATTTATATTCCACAACTTCTGAATTTTCTCCGGCAACAGATGCACAGATTGTATTTCCAGATACAGACGGTTCATTTAAAAAAACTATGGACGGCATTTTCACTGATTTTCCATTACTCTGGAACTTAATCCCCATTGAGTTGGCATAAGCTTCTGCATATGAGCCTGACTCTCCGATAATAGTTATGCTGTCTTCAATTCCCCAAAATGCTGTTGCTGATATTTCCTGTACATTTGAAGGAATATAAAGTTCTTTTAGACTATAACAGTTTTTAAATGCACCGTCTCCAATTGACTCAACATTTGTTCCTATTTCTACTGTTTTTAAGTTTGGACAATTACTGAATTCACTACACCCTATTCTAAGATATCCATTTCCTGTATGTACATATTCTAGATATTCACAGTCGTCTGCAATATATTTTCCAGCAATATCAGTAATATAATCCGGTATTATAATCTCACGGATCATGGAACTGCGAAATATACAATTTTCGGAATCCCCTATATATTTAAGTGTATCAGGAAATTCTATTGTCTCAACTTTTTCATCTATTCCATCAAGTCCTATTACAGGTGAACCATATATGCCCTTTTCTATAGAAACGTTCCCTTCCAAAGCCCAGGCAACATAATGACTGCTACTAGCGTCCCAATACGAAACATTATCAATCTCTACCTTTTGAGGACGTTCTTTTCCAATCAATGTAATATTGTTTTTTGCTTGAAGCGCTTTATAAATGTAGGTTCCTTCATAACATTCCACTGTAAGACCATCACAGCCGTCAAAGATATTCTTGCCCACCTCGAAGAATGCCGATTCAACAGATACTTTTTTCAACTTTGTGCAATTTTCAAATGCCTTATCTGCAATCGAGTATACAAATAATTCGTTTACACCGTCACTGACATTTTCTTTCAGAATAAGATTCTCCGGCACATCATCTGTATAACCTACAATCCCACAAGTGTCCCTTCCGCTATCTTTACAATAGATCACGCCTTCGTACACAAACTGATCAGAAGACAGTTCTGTTTCTGCAAAAGCAGCGGTTTCTGAGGACACATCCGGCATCTCAGAAACAATTTCTGTTCCGTCATCAAAAGCATCCCCTGTTAATTCACCTGCCGGAAACACTTCCATCTGTTCAGCAATTCCGCCGTCTGAAAACTTGTCATTTTCAGATGCATAAACAGGTACTGAAATCACCATTGCAGCAGCAACAGCCGCCACCATAATTTCTTTTAACTTCTTCATAAGAATATTTTACCTCCTGATAGTTCTGTATTTATGTTCCATTTAATCACCACTAATTTGTTTCAAAAAAGATTCTCCACTATCCATAAGGATAGTGGAAGAGTCTTTAATTTTATTCTTTAACTCAAATAAATGTTAAAGTATTCAATAAATGATACATATCCTGACCGGAATCTCCATTAACAAGATGCAAATTACTACACATAATCATTTTTTCTCTATTTCTTCTAATTCACTCTCAATGCTTCCAATTACTTGCTTTTCCTTCATCTTATCTCTTTATCTTTCTATAATAATCAATACATCAAAAAAACTTTCATCATAACTAAAATGTACGCTTCCATTATATTTTTCAACAATATGCTTCACGCTTTCTATCCCCCATCCATGCCCAGCTGTGTCCATTTTATCCGTCAGGAACTTTTTTCCCTTTCTATTCGGTAATTTGCTATTAGAATTCCGCAGTTTGAATATTAGCGTATCATTCACATTCTTCATCGTTAATTCAATTTTTCGCTTCTCTTTACATTTTGAAGCAGCTTCAATCGCATTATTAATCAAATTTTCAAACAGAATAATAAAATCCATATCATCCACAATAATATCCATAACCTCAGCATTTAAGCAAAAATCTATATCTAGTTCATCCATTTTTCTTTTTTCCATTGTAATCACTCGATCAACAATGGAAATACCTGTCCAATAATCTTTTCTCACAAATTTTTCCTTACACCTGCACAACAATTGCTGAATTTCTTCTAAGTCACCGCTTTTCAAAGATTCTTCTATAAAATTTATCATATATTTTTCATCATGTACTAAGCAGCGATATTCACGATAATGTTCATTTAGTTGCTGATACTGACTTGCCATCATATTATTTCTTACTTCTAAAAGATTCTTTTCTGTATCAATATTCTTTATATAATAATGAATCGCAATCAACATTAAAACCAGCATTATTGCTGTAATAACCATAAAACCAATGATCAAAGCCTTTTCTTCTATTATTCCATTGCAAAAATAGAAAAACAAATATAGAATACCACATTCAATAACAGAAACTATCCAAATTATGGTTAGATTCTTTTTTAGCAGCTTTCCCATCCAAACATCAACATTTAATATTTTCTGCAATACATACATTAAAATGCTGATTATTACAATCCATAGTGCCCCCTGATATGAATTTGTTAAATTAATTCCACTGTATAAATACTCCCTCATTGTTCGATGAGTAAGTAAACCAGCTGTAAGTATATATAATATTTTCAGGAATCCTATATTAACTAAATATATAACTTCCCACAAATATGCCTGAAAAAATTTGCAATTATAAAAAGCTAATAAAAAAAATGGCATATATGAATTTCCTGTTAAAAGTTCCATCCCAGACAAATATGAATTCCAATACTGAATAGTAAGAAGAGCAGAAATCAAAAGAAACAACATAATTTCTTTTATCTCAAAATATTTCGCACGATGTCGACTTATAAAATCAGTTTTCATTACAATGCAATCTAAACTTACTACTATAATATAAATTGCAATAAAATATTTTATATTAGATTCTATCCCCAAATATCCTTTTAACATTGTATATGTAAATAATACAATAAAGAAGAAAACAATTTTTTCAGCTATTCTATATTTGGAATATTCTTTACGTTTCGGAAACATTTTTCCAAATATCCAGACTCCCACTCCTGTCTCAAGCATAACTGCAATAAAGTACAGCAGTACCATCAGCATTTATTTATACCCCCCAGTAATTTAATATTGCCTTTCTTACATATTTGAATCTTTCTCTGCCAACTGCAATAATTTCTCCATTCCGTATATATAGGTCACGGTTTTTCATCTTCATTACATGCTTAATATTTGCCAGGTATCCTCTGTCCACAATAATAAAATCTTTTGAATTCAGTTCCTTTTCAATTGTCGACAGGCTTTCCCTGATAGAGGTTTCTCCATTTCTATGTACAAACACAACATTTTTTCCTTCTTTTTTCACATAGAAAATGTCAGAATACGCAATCTTCTCAATTTCACTCCGCTTTTTAATAATATAGTATTTTTCTTCTCTCGCCATAAGTGCCGGCAGCAGAGCATCATAGGTAAGGTATAACCTGTCCTTGAGCTGATCTTTTGGAATATAGCGATAGGTATTTACCTCATAGGCTTCCACAGCATAATTCAGATGATTGGTAATATATATAATAATAGGCTCCGGATACAGCTTCCGGATTTCTCTTGCAACCTCGATTCCATTCTTTCCCGGCATTTCTGCATCCAGAATATACAGGTCAAATTTCTCTTCCTTCAGTCCCAGCAGAAACCACTCTGAACTCTGATACAAGGTTATCTCACACTCTACCTTTTTACTGTGAAAATACTGCCTTGTAATCTGCTCTTCTTTCTCCAGAGCTTCTTCTTCATCATCCAGTATTGCAATTTTTATCATTTCTTTATTATTTCCTCCATAAACGTATAAAATCTGAATCTCTTTACATCATGAAATTAACTCTCTCCATACCAAAACTCTTCTTGGCCAGAAATCAGAAACTGTTTTGTCCGTTTCCCGTAGTATATCACGCACCGTCTGATTTTGTCCATCTATTGCAAATCCCAGATTGGTATATGCTGTAGTGTAGATATTCCCTATTATACTTCGTTTCAGAAATTGATTGTATCTCTTACAGTGCTTTTTTAAATAACTGTTTCCTCGAAATGCTCTTTTTTGTCCTCGAATCGTCAAAAAATTATTTTTTCTCTACCATTTTCCGTTGGAGGACAGTTCCCTACCGTTAAAACCAATTTTACATTCTCCAAATCTAATTATTATATACTTGTAACACAATGTTAATATATTTTCCAATCATTATTGAATATATTTTATCATTGTGTTATTATAATACTATCCATTTGATGTCCGGTAAAAGGCTTTTCCCAATGACATCATCATTATGAATTAGAGGAGGATATTTTCATGAAGAGAAAGTTATTTCTAATGACTGTGACAGCTGCGGCTCTTGTTTGTTCGGCTTCTGTCGGTACTTATGCTTCTGATGAGTTCGCTGCCCCGTCTGTTGCTTCTGCTGAGGATTTTTCTGCTCCGGCAGATGCTGATACTGTAGAATTTAATGCTCCTGAGATTGCAGATTCTGATTTTGCCCAGGATTCTGCTGCTGCAGATGCTGTGACTCCCGTTGCCCAGGATGTGCCTATTGATGCCACCCATTTCCCAAATGAGCAGTTCCGTACCTATCTCTCCCAGCCTGAGAGAGACCTGAATAAGGATGGAATTCTCCAGGCATCTGAGATCAAGGCGATTAAGACTGTCAAATCCGATCTGAAGGGGATTGATATGGAGGGGTTCCAGTATCTTACCTCTGTGGAGGATCTCACACTCTCCCTTGTTTATGATAAATCCAATCCCTCCAGAGCTCTGGATTTCTCATCCTTACCGGAGCTGAAGAGCCTTACGGTTTCTGTTGACAACGGATATGATTACTCTTCCGGTCTGAGCCTGGATCTGTCTGCCAACAATAAGCTGGACACACTGTCTGTTTCCTGTCTGACAGGTGCTATTAAGCTTCCGTCAGACTGCAACATCACCAAATACTCCATGTTATGTGATTATGACTATGATTATGCTGCCAGACCTGAGCACACAGCTCTGATCAATGCCTTATATGGCATGCCCAAGCTGAATACTCTCAGCATTACATATTTCAAGGATCTGGAGGGCATTGATTTCTCCCGTCTGCCAGAGCTTCAGCAGCTCAATATCCAGGGCTATGCCAGTGATGACGGGGAGACAGACTCCACAACCATCAGTTCCCTGGATCTTTCCAAATGTGCAAAGCTTAAGATCCTGGATATCCGGAATGCATATTTCACAAAGAACCTTGGAAGCTCCCTGAATATAAATGGCTGCACTTCCCTTGACACACTCTATATCAAGGATTCCAAAAATCTGGGAACTGATGCTGCCAATCCGTTTATCAGCCTTGGCAATACTTCCCCAAGCCATGTAGACATGGATCCTTCTTATGTCAATGTGGAGATACAGCACGGCGGATATCTGGATCTGGAAAAAGCCGGCTGGGATCCGGCGCTTATCACAAATGTGGAAAAGGGTGTACTGGTTGGTTCCCGTCTCTACATTGATCCTTCAGAGGGACACTCCGGGGAGGCTGTTGTTTCCTATTATATGAATGATCAGAAAACTGTTATCGGCCAGGTTCATGTAAGTGCTGACAATCTCTACAGTCCTCAGGCTGTAACAGGACTTACGGTTACCAAGCGCACTACCAGCTCACTGACCTGCAAGTGGAACCAGACCACAGATACCTATGACGGATATGCCCTGTATGTCCAGGACAGTAACAATAACAACAAGACTATCCAGAAGATCATGGTAAAGAAGGGTACTACCTCTGTAAAGGTAACCGGTTTGAAAGCCGGCCGCCGTTATCACCTGATCATCCGTTCCTATCGCAAGACAGAGGATGGAAATTATTATTCTCCATATTATAACTCCAGCCTGAGTACTGCTGACAGCTATGCCACACCAAAGACCCCCGTACTGAAGGCTACTGCTTTATCCAAAGGCAGAATCCAGTTAAAATGGACCGGTTATCCTACCAACTACAAAAATGGATATTCCAGATATGTGATCGAGTACAAAACCAGTGCCAAGGGTGCCTATAAACGCCTGAAAGTATCCGGAGATCCCAATGGAAGCTATACCCTGAAATCCCTGAAAAAGGGTAAAACCTACTACTTCCGTATCCGCAGTTATGTAAAGGATACCAACAGCTATGTCAAAGCTTACAGTTCTTATTCAAAGGTATTGAAAATTAAAGCAAAATAATATAAAATAGCCATACTGGCAATCAGAAACTGTCCGTTTGCGGGCAGTTTCTTACTATCTGCAGCCCACAGACCTTATGAGATCAGTTTCCCTTAACCCTGGATCCTGACTCCTTCAACCAATTCAGATAAAGTGTGATAACATTGCAGAATAATACAAATATCCGAGAAAATAACAATCATAAACAACTTCATGAAGCTCCTGTTTCACAGAAACCAACTGGCAGAGGGGGGACGCTTTGCAGGCAGCTTCTGTCTGTCTTTCATCTTCTTCTCTTCCTTGCTATTTCCGGCCTGATCGTCTATACAGAAGGCGGACCCAGTGCCTTTCTCTCCCTGGGAAAAAGGAAGCTGGTTATGGTAGCTTTGGCAGGTGTAAGCTTTTTCATTCTGCTGACAGCCGGAGACCGCCTCAGTACCTTTTTGCACAGGACTGGCATCTGCAGATGGCTGGAACTGCTGTTGCTGTTGGGTACTCCCCTGGCCATGTTTGCAGTGGTGCAGATCATTGTGCAGCTTACAGAGCTGAGATCCACTGCCTCCACCTCCTATCTTCGCATTATCAAATACGCAGTCTTTGATATGCCTGTGGGAGATTTTCTGAGAAACCTGGTCATCTATTATTTCATCCTGGTACTTCTGATCCTGCTGATCAGAAAAATAAACATTGCCTGTATGGTCTATTGCCTTTTTATGGTTCTTCTGGTGCTGGTGAATTATTATGTAACAGAGTTCCGGGGACAGGCCTTTCTTCTGCTGGATGCCATGGGAATGAGCACTGCCGCTGATGTAGCAGGAAATTACAGACTGGATATTCCCATCTATCTGGGGATCACACTGCTATTTACCGTAGATTTCAGTATGCTCCAGCTGCATTTCCAGAGACTTGGTATTCCTCACAGATTGCAGAAAAAAAGCCTTCATATTCTGAGCCAGCTGGTCGTGCTTGCTGTTTTTGCCCTGGGTTCCCTGTATGCAGTAGTAAATGCAGCCAATGTTTCCTTCTGGAATACCAACCGTTCTTATCGTGACAACGGATATCTGTGCGCTCTTGTCAGTCAGGTCCGTTACATACACCCTGAGAAACCGGCCGGATACTCTGTTGGCAGAGTACAGGAGATCGGAGAACAGGTTTCAGATTCTACCCAGAGTAATGTTATAGTTCCTCAGAATATTATTATGATCATGAATGAAAGTCTGACAGACTTTGAAAGCATAGGCCAGGTAAAGGCAGACAGTGAGATTCTTCCTTTTCTCCACAGTCTCAACAGAAATGTAAAGAAGGGCCAGCTCCATGTACCTACCTTTGGAGGTGGAACTGCCCGTACAGAATATGAGGCTCTCACAGGAAACAGTATGTATTTTCTGCCTGCCGGAAGTGTTCCCTATCAGCTGTTTGTACATGATCCGGAATCCGGTATGGCCCAGATTCTGAAAACCCAGGGCTACACTACCATAGCCGTGCATCCCAACAATGCTTCCAACTGGAACCGTACAAATGTATATGCGGATATGGATTTTGACCAGTTCATAAGCACAGAGAACTGGGGGAATGACAGCTTTGACAAAATCCGGAATTTTGCCAGCGATGAAACCACCTATGATAAGCTGATCAAGCTGTTTGAGCGTAAGCAGTCCGGCGAAAAGCTTTTTACCTTCTGTGTGACCATGCAGAATCACGGAGGCTATGGTACTGAGACTCTGAATGGTTATCAGCCGGATGTGAAGCTTCACTACAACCGTGAATATCCACTTGCAGAGACTTATCTGTCTCTTGCCAGAGAATCTGACAGAGCTTTCCAGAAGCTTCTGTCCTATTTTGAAAAGGTGGACGAGCCTACCATGATCATTATGTTCGGTGATCACTGGCCAAAGATAGAGAATGGATTTACAGCCAGTGTATTGGGGAAAAAACGCTCCGAGCTCAGCCTGGACGGCACCCAGAAAACTTACACCACCCCCTATGTGATCTGGACCAATTATCCCTCAGAAACAATGGAGCAGGACATGAGTTCTAATTACCTGGGAAGCTACGTGCTCTCCCTGGCCGGAGTAAAGCTCACTCCCTATAATCGTTTCCTGCTGGATCTGAAGGACGAGCTGCCGATCATTGGGATCGGTGCTGTATGTGATACAGAGGGTACCTGGTATTCCCAGAACAATTTACCAGAAAAATTTCAGAAGCTGGTAAATGAATATCACATTCTGGAATATAACAATCAGTTTGATCAAAAGCATAAAATCACAGATTACTTCTCTATTGAGTAAAAAAAAGACCGCAATGAATGCGGTCTTTTTTGTAAAAAGGGATTTTTATCTGCTATATTATTTACAGAGCTTTTTAAACTCATCAGCTACGAACTGAACTTTCGTGCCGATTACAACCTGAACAGAATTTTTACCAGGTCTGATCACACCGGCAACACCGGCTGATTTGATTTTCTTTTCATCAACAGCTGTGTAATCTTTGATTTCCAGACGGAGTCTTGTAATGCAGTTATCGATAGATGCAACGTTTTCTTTTCCACCAATACCTTCTAAGATAATTTTTGCAACTTCTGTAAAGTTATCATTTGCAAGCTTTACAGTTGTTTCATCTGCATCATCATCTTCTCTTCCAGGAGTCTTCAGATCAAATTTAAGGATTGCAAATTTAAATACTACATAGAATACGATAAATGCTGCGATTCCCAGAGGAATGATCAGCAATGTTTTCTGTGCTGCCGGCAGAGATGCTGAGAACAGAAGGTCTGTTGCACCTGCTGAGAATGAGAAGCCTGCACGGAATCCTAATAATACTGTAACAAATGTAAAGATACCATATAATAACGCATAAATAACATAAAGTCCAGGAGCCAGGAACATGAAACCAAATTCGAACGGCTCTGTAACACCGCAGATAAATGCACAAAGTGCTGCGGAAGCTACCAGACCAATAGCAACTTTTTTCTTATTGTCCTTTGCACACTGGATCATTGCCAGAGCTGCACCAGGAATACCAAACATCATACATGGGAAGAAACCGGACATATACATTCCAAGGCTCCAGCTTACATCTGCAGATGTTTCACCTGCCCAGAAATGAGTCAGGTCGCCAAGTCCGATTGTATCAAACCAGAATACATTGTTTAATGCGTGATGCAGACCTGTAGGAATTAAAAGTCTGTTCAGGAATGCATAGATACCAGCTCCAAGAGCTCCCATTCCGGCAATTGCATTACCGATGGAAATCAGTGCACCGAAGAGGATCGGCCATACAAACAGTAACACTACGGATACAAGAATAGATACAACACCTGCGATGATGGCTACACAACGTTTGCCGCTGAAGAAAGAAAGCCAGTCCGGTAATTTTGTGCTTTTGAATTTGTTGTAACAGCTAGATCCGATCACACCTGCAAGAATACCGATGAACGGGTTGGCAATTTTGTTAAATGCCAGTGTTTTGTCTGCATTGTCTGCGATAGACGGGAACAGTGTGGTAACAAATCCTGTGCTTAACAGTGTTGTGATCATAAGCCAGGAAGCAAGGGCTGCAAGACCGCCTGTACCATCGTGGTCATCTGACATACCCACACCTACACCGATTACGAATAACAGTGCCATATTATCGATCAGGGCACCACCGGCTTTTACAAGGAAAATACCGATCATCGGACCAATACCGGTGATATCACCACCCTGCATACTTGCAGGGCAAAGTAAATAACCAATACCCATGAGAATACCGCAGATTGGAAGACAAGCTACCGGTAACATCAGGGCTTTACCTAATTTCTGTAAATACTTCATACTTTTTCCTCCTTAGATAGAATGATTTACTCTTTCAAATCCCCTTTTATTTATTTTTACCCGGACACCTCCGGGAAAAATACATGATTCTTATTTTGTGATCACAATCACATCATCACCAGGCTGTACCTCTTTGTTATCCATCCCACGGACATCTCCATAGTCATCTGTATTACAGATAACAACAAGTGTACTGGTATCATATCCTGCAGCTTTGACCTTGTCCAGATCCACTTCCAGAACCAGATCTCCCTTCTTTACTGCATCCCCGGAATGTACATGACCTGTAAATCCGTCACCGTCCATTTTGACAGTATCCAGACCCACATGGACCAGAATCTCCACACCATCAGCTGTAGAAAGACTGAATGCATGAAGGGTATCAAACAGTGTTTCAATGGTTCCGTCTGCAGGTGCATAAATTTTTCCCTCTGACGGAAGGATTGCCGCACCCTTTCCCAGCATCCCCTCACTGAAAGTCGGATCATTTACGCTGGAAAGAGGAACTGTTTTCCCCTTCACCGGAGATCCGATGATCAGTCCAGATGTCTTTTTCTTCTTAAAAAAATCAAACATGTTTAAAAGCCTCCTTGTTTTTTACATTTATAATTTTATGATATCAGGGTCAAAAGGTCAAAAAGTCGTTCGTGCTTGCACGATAAGACTTTTGAACTTGGGACCCGCCAAACATGAGAAAGTAGCGATTTACGTAGTAAATCAGCGAATTTCGAATGTTTGAGAATTGCGGGAGCTGCTTTGCAGCGGAGCAATTCGTAGATATCAAGTTAGGGGCAAAATGCCTTTTGACCCTAACATCATTTTATAAATCTATAGTACTAACTCTGCGGATATGCACAGACAGATACATGATTTCTTCCTCAGATAATCTGCTGCCGGTTGCCTGCATAATATATTCTGCAACCTTTACACTGCATTCATATTCCCTGGGGTATTTCCGCTGCATCATCAGGGACAGCTCTCTGTCCTCACTGGAAAGCAGTTCTTTCCGGTAGATCCGCTGTATCAAAAACTTGATATGTGTCACAAAACGTTCATAATGTAAGGATGATTCATCTAACAGTATTCCCAGATCATGTTCTACAATATCCACGATTGCCTGCATCTGATCCGGAAATTTCACCGCATCCCGGATATCTGTACCATATTCTGCATTTACGAAATGAAGGGCAATAAATCCTGCTTCATCCTCCGGCAAGAGAATACCAAGTCTGTCCTGGATCAACTCTAACGCATAAATTCCTAATTGGAATTCCTGAGGATAAAAGCGCTTAATCTCCCACAATAATGCATTCTGGGGTTCAATTCCCTGACTCACTCTTTCAATTGCAAAATTAATATGATCCGTCAGCGTCACATAAATGCTCTGATTCAGTTTTAATTTCAGATGATCCTTTGCATGAGAGATGATCTCGTCTGAAATCCTCACTCGTTCCAACGGCATATTGGCCAACAGCTCCTTGAACTGTTCCGTCAGTGTCCGGCTTTTAATGCGAAAGATTTTACTGATCTGGTCAGCAGGAACCACTTCTCCCTGTTTCTTTTTAAAACCGATCCCACGTCCCATCACAATTACTTCTGCACCGGATTTCTCATATGCCGAGATAATATTGTTATTGATCACTTTTTCAATTATAATATGATCCATGTCTTTCCTTTTCCAAACCATATGTTGCTTGACAGTGATGTACTAGTTCCCTATAAAAAAAACCAGAATTTATAGACTGATTGCCTCAGCCATAGATTCTGGTTTTGCCTGCCAAACAGTAACAATCCGTGTGTTTTCAATTGATAAAATCATTATCAACAAAGTTACAAAAATACGTCAACCCACTTTTTTATTTTGTTAAAAATCGCTATTGTATTTCCGTTCTTCTTTGCGTTTTATCTGATATTTCCACATTTTATCCTGTATTTTTGTATTTCTTCTTTCCTGCAATAAAGCGACAAATCGTTTATTCCACACTTTTCAGGGATTCTACCATATCGATCTTCTTTAATTTCTGATGCATAAACAGATTTACGATCATGGAGAATCCAATTGTCAGCAGTCCGCAGTACAGGAAACTGACAGGATTAATATTTCTTCCAAACATAACTGCATCCACTTCCACAGTACGGATAATATACCTGTGCAAAAAGATTCCGAATACAGCCCCTGCCAGCACGCCTATGAAGGTAAGGATAACATTCTCCCTGTACACATAGGCAGAAACTTCAGTATCATAGAATCCCAGTACTTTCAAAGTTGCCAGTTCTCTCTGGCGCTCCGTGATATTGACATTGTTCAGATTATACAGAACCACGAAAGCAAGCATTCCTGCAGAAATGATCAGCACTATAATTACCGTATCCAATGCCCCCAGCATTCTGTGAAGCTGAGCCTCCAGACTGCTGGTGTAGCTGATGCTTAACGCAGCCGGATACTTCAATATCTCATTTCCCACCTCAGATTCTGATTCTTTATATTCCTCTTTTACCGTGAATACAGTTGCAGAATAGTCAGGCTTTTCCCCGAAGGTCTGTTCATAGATATTTCCTGTCATATAAATATAATGTCCCATGTAATTCTCTGTCACTGCTGCGATCTTTGTCTCATAATTTTTCCCATCTTTTGTGATGGTCATGGTATCCCCCACTTTCAGTCCTGTCAGGGTTGCCGTCTTCTCACTGATTACTGTACCTGCATCTGTCAGCTTATATTTCTCTTTTGTCTTTCTGTCTTGAAGAGTTACATCCTTATTAAAGGTCTCAAGATTCTCAGGCACATACACATATACGCTGATATTGGATTTATTTCTGGGAACACTCATCTTGGTAAACTGGACATGGGTATATCTCTCAATCTGGCTGTTACTTTTCAGAAACTCATCCAGCTCCTGTCTCTCCTTATCTGTGGCATCCTCATCATCAATGATCGTTCCTGTATAATGCTGAAGCTCCTGATACTGTCGTCTGGCAATATCCAAAATGGAATCCCTGAGTCCAAAGCCTACCAGCATCAGCGCCATACTTCCTGAAATACCGAAAATCGTCATAAAGAAACGTTTTTTATATCGGAAAAGGTTTCTCAGAGTAGATTTCCATGTAAAATTCAGATGCTTCCAAAAAATGGGGATTCGTTCCAGCAGGATTCTCTTACCCTCTTTGGGAGCAGGGGGACGCATCAGTGATGCCGGAGTTTCCGCCAGTGCTCTGTAGCAGGAGAAAATGGTGGCTCCGACGGTACACACCGTTGCCGCACCTGCTGCGATCATTGCAAATTTAAATTCATAACGGATCTGGATATTGTTCATCATTCCCTTGTACATAATGCCATACCCGTTAATAATAACCAAAGGCAGGATCTTCTCTCCGATCAGGATTCCCAGAATACTGCCTCCCACTGTGGCAAGAAAGGCATACAGCAGATATTTGGATGCAATCGCATACTTGCCGTATCCCAGAGCCTTCATTGTACCAATCTGGGTTCTCTGTTCCTCCACCATTCGTGTCATGGTAGTCAGACTTACCAGTGCAGCCACCAGGAAAAAGATAACAGGGAAAACCTGTCCGATACTTCTCATTCTGTCTGCATTATCCCCATAATCTGAATATTCCGGCAGATCATTGCGGTCCGTTACCATCCATTCCGGCATACTGATATCATCGATCTCATCCTGGGCATCCTGTATTTTCTTCTCACCGTCTGCGATCTCTTTCTCTGCATCCTTCTTGCCGTCTTCGTATTCCTTTTTACCTTCTTCCAGGTCTTTTTCTGCTTTCTTGATGTCCTTTCTGGAATCCTTCAGCTTCTGCTCATTCTCAGTGATTTCCTTCTCGCCATCTCGGAGCTTCTGTTCATTCTCGGCAATCTCTCGCTCGCCGGAAGCAAGCTTCCCTTCATTCTCCTGAATCTGTGCTTCTCCTGAATCAAGTTCTGCTTCCTTCTCCTCTAACTGAGCCTGGCTGGAATTTAGTTTTGCTTTTGCAGCATCGATCTGTTCCTGTGCTGACTCAAGCTGGGCTTCTTTTTCCTGAATCTCTTTTCTGGCTGGCTCCAGCTTCTTCTCCTGGTCCTGCACTTCTTTCCATCCTGCATCAATCTTTGCCTGGGCATCGGGAAGTGCTGCTTCCTGCTGGTTCAACTCTGCTTCTTTCGCATCAAGCTGAGCCAGTCCGCTCTCCACCTGGCTTAAACCACTCTCCAGTTCACTTCTTGCTGCTGCGATCTGGTTTCTGGCTGCTTCCAGCTGGGCTGCCTGACTGTCCACCTGCTCCTGATAAGCGGAAACCTGTGCTGCCAGAGCTGCCAGGTCTTCCTCGGAATATGTGCCTGAAGCTTGTGCCTGCTCATACTGTGCCTGCAATGCTGCAAGCTGACTTCTGGCACTCTCAAGCTGAGCCTCTCCCTCTGCAAGTCCGGCCTCCTGCTGCTCAATCTGGGCCAGTCCCTGATTACAGCTTTCCTTTTTGGCATTTAAGTCCTGTCTGGTTGCTGCAATCTGCTCTCTGCCTGACTGGATCTGCGCCTTTCCATTGTCAAGTTCCTGCTGGCTCTGGGTAAGCTGCGTCTTTGCATCCGCAATCTGCTTCTCACCGGCGCTTAGCTGATTCTTGCCATCCTCAAGCTGAGCCCTTCCGTTATCAAGCTTTGCCTGGTTTTCGGAAACCTCCGCCCATCCGGCATTCAACTGTTCCTTTGCAGATGCAATCTGCTCTCTGCCACTGGCAATCTGCTCTTTCCCACTGGCAAGCTGGGATCTGCCATCCTCTAATTCCCTCTTTGCGTCTGCAAGCTGGGCTTTTCCGTCCTCCAGCTCCTTTTTTGCATCTGCAAGCTTTTTCTTGCCATCCTTATATTCCTTCTTGCCATCTTTTAACTTCTTTTCGCCGTCCTCCAATTCTTTTCTGGCATCCGCAAGCTTCTCATCAGCCTCCTTCTTGCCGTCTTCAAGTTCCTGTCTGGCATCTGCAAGCTTGTCATTAGCTTCCTCTACAATCTCATCATATCTGACCTGGCACCGTTCTGCCTCAATCCCCTCCACTTGCTCCTGCACTCTTTCTATCAGGGAATCATAAGCATCTGTATAGCTGATCAGATCCTGTGCCCCATGGGCCTGCACATAAATCTGTGTATAAACCTCCTGGTCAAAATCCTCAGGAAGCACATAGGCAAATCCATTAACCTCACCGGAACCCAGAGTGGAATTTCCCCGATTATAGGATATGTAGAGAGGACTCTCGCCCAAACCCACAACTGTGTAATCTGTCTTTTTCAGCAGTTCGCTGTCTCCGCCCTGTTTCAGAGTAATCTGATCACCCACCTTATATCCATTGCTCTCAGCAAAAATACAGTCAAGGAAAATCTCTCCGCTTTTTTCCGGAGCTTTTCCCTCTGTCACTGAGATCCGGTTCATGGTTTGATTCACAGCTTCCACATGGAGTACCTTCTGCTGCTCGCCTTCTCCACACATTACATCTGTCCCATAGGCACCCTCTGCATTCTCTACTCCGTCCACCTGCTTAATGGCAGCTACATCCTCCTCCGTCAGTCCCATAGTTCCCACTACTTTGATATCCATAAGATTGGTTTCATCATAATAGGCATCACCTGAGAAGCGCATATCCGGTGACGAGGCCTGTATCCCGGAGAAAAACGCAACTCCCAGAGCAACAATCATAAATATGGAAATAAATCTGGCCTTACTTTTGCGTATCTCCATCCAGAAATCTTTATGCATTGCTTTCATACTCATCACCTACCATTCTATCTCCTCTATGGGTGTAGGATGGTCATTCATTGTCATCCTGGAAACCTTTCCGTTCTTGATCTTGATCACACGGTCTGCCATAGGTGTCAGTGCCGAGTTATGGGTAATGACAATCACTGTCATTCCACGCTCTCTGCACATATCCTGCAAAAGCTTCAGGATTGCCTTACCAGTCTGGTAGTCCAGTGCACCAGTTGGCTCATCACACAACAGCAGCTTGGGATTCTTTGCCAGTGCCCTGGCAATGGAAACTCTCTGTTGCTCACCACCGGAAAGCTGTGCCGGAAAATTGGTCAGTCTGTCCTTCAGTCCCACTTCCTCCAGAACCTCCCTGGCATCCAGCGGATTTTTACAGATCTGCAATGCCAGTTCTACATTCTCCAGCGCTGTAAGATTAGGAACCAGATTATAGAACTGGAATACAAATCCAATATCATTTCTCCGATAGCCGGTAAGCTGCCTGCTGTTATACCTGGCAATATTCCTGCCATCCACCAGAACCTCTCCACTGGTAGCCTTATCCATACCCCCAAGAATGTTCAGCACTGTTGTCTTTCCCGCACCGCTGGGACCAACGATCACTACGAACTCTCCCTTGGCAATCTCAAAGCTGATCTCATCTACTGCAACGATCTTTACTTCTTTGGTTCCATATATCTTGGAAACCTTATCCAGTTTTACATATGCATCTGTCATCTCACTCATCCGCATTTCCCCTGTAATTTCATTTTTGCTACACCGGTAATTTTATTTTGTCACAATTATTAACGATTCTTTTGACCCCGATTTATTTCCGTATTTATTTACAGGCAGGTCAAATTCTGACCTGCCTGGTAGTCTTAATGGTTATATTCATTGTAACACATTATACTTATAATTCAAAATAAAATATTCATAAACAAATGCAAAATCCAAAAATGCAGAGTCCTTTTATATCTGCAAATCTTATGTAAAAGCTAACGGCAGCACATCTTCCATGATTGTCCGCAAACTCGGAACGTTGGAACAGCTTTCGATTGAACATGGTCCAACAAGAGATGATGTCCTTGCATGGACAAAAAATGAAGTGAAAATAGAAACCGAAAAATACAAAAAAGAAAATGAAGAAAAAACAGTATTGATTCCATTTCATGCTGACAGACAGTTAAATTATGATAAACAGACCTTTTTCCGAGGCGGATACCTTTTTCTGCAATCCATTTATTACCAGTTGCAGATAAATAAAGTCTGCCGAAAATTAAAACAGAAATACAAATTTAAATATGACATCAATGCAATCCTTTCCGACTTGATCTATACAAAGATCCTGGAGCCTTGCAGTAAACGCTCTTTCTCTAATCTGTTTTCTCTCATTAACAATCTACCGTTATCTTGAGAAAAAGTTAAATTTGCAATATACCTGCGAAGAATTATTGGGCACTCTAAAGGCAATGAATTTTGCAGAAATACAGGAACAGGGATTCATCCCGCTGTATAAACGCGAAAAGATTACGGATGCTCTTCATGAAAGCTGTGGTTTTAGGACAGACTATCAATTTATAGCAAAGAGCAAAATGAAAACAATACAGAAAAAAGTAAAGGGAAAGAATAAATTACTATACTTCAAAACAACGGCAAAAACGCGCAAAAAAACAATCGTATTTTTTACGATTGTTTTTTTTGACTTATTTCAATTATTATCAGCTGTATCTATAAGTATTCGTGCTCCCTGATCCTTTTTTAATTATTTCATCACGGCAGATCATTTCCTGCAGCCAGATATATCTCGTACCACTCTTTTTTGCTCAACCTAACTTCAGTTGCTTTTGCTGCTTCACGAACACGAGTCGATTTCGTAGTGCCGATTACAGCCTGAGTTGCTCCGGGGTAGCGAAGAATCCAGGCAAGAGCGACAGCCATAGGAGCGACCTCCCTTTCAGAAGCAATTCTGTTGAGCACAGTGTTCAATTCCCAATAATTATCAGATCCAAGAAAAGTTCCCTGAAAATATCCATACTGAAGGGAAGACCACGCCTGAACCGGAATCTTTTTCATACGGCAATATTCCAGTACTCCACCGCCATCCCGCATGATTCCCTTATCACACTGCATATCCATGTGAAAACCAGCGTCAAAAACCTGGGTAACGGCACAGCTAAGCTGAATCTGGTTTGCACAAATTGGGAACTGTATTTCCCTGCTTAGCATTTCCATCATCATAGGCGTCATGTTGCTAACCCCAAAGTTCCGTACCTTTCCAGCTTTATAAAGGCGGTCAAAAGCCTCTGCAATTTCATCTGGTTCCATAAGCGCATCTGGTCTATGAAGAAGCAGACTATCCAGATGATCTGTGTGAAGTCTGGACAAAATTCCATCTACAGCCTCCAGAATATAATCTCTGGAAAAATCGAAATAGGTAAAATCCGGATCACAACGGATTCCGCATTTTGACTGAATAAAAAATTCAGCACGCAAAGAAGGATTCTCTGCAAACACTTTTCCTATCACTTCTTCTGATTTTCCGCCACCATAAATGTCTGCGAGATCCAGAAAATTAATCCCCTCTTCAAGGCCAGTCTCAATCAAATCCAAGGCCTCACCAGTGGACATCTCTGAAATTCTCATCAATCCCATAACAATTTCAGATACCTTATCTTTATCTTTTCCAAATTCAATATACTGCATACAATTTTCTCCTCTTCTGCCAAACAGCTTCTTATCCAGAAGCTATAATATTACATCTTATATTCTTCTGACACTCTCTCTTTCTACATACTCCACGGGAATCAGTATTTTTGCCGGACTAAGCCGTTTAGAAATCATCTGATAGTACAAAGCCTCTATAGCATGATCAGCAATTGACGGTACATAGGTCTCTACTGACGATAGTTTTGGATTAAGGAAATTACAAATTTCTGCATTATCATATCCCACCAAACTCAAATCTTCAGGAATTTTCAATCCTTTTTCATGAATCGCTTCAATGGCACCACCTGCCAGCCGGTCATTAAAACAAATAAACGCACTCGGAAGCTCACTCAATCCACGGAATCTCATAATTCCAGGATTTACGAATATCGTCCAGGATTTTCATAATCCTTATTGTCTCTGCATGAGGCATTTCCGGACACTCCAGTTTGCCCTCTTGGATTGCTTTCATGCAGGATTCTACCTCATATTCATATCCTGAGATTTGTTCCGGCACAACATAAGAAGCCACTTCTTTATGGTCAGTATCAAACACTGTTATCTTTTCCGGATTATTGATATTCTGCACCTGCATATATCCTCTGGTTCCGAAAATACTTCCCATTCTGTCTGAGATTTCTCTTGCTCCACACTGAAGGGTTGCCATGCGTTCTCCCTCAAACACCATGGCAATGCTGTCCAGAATATCCACTCCATTCTGAAAGATTGCAGTAGCCTTTACATCCTTTACCTTATCGCCAAGCACCATAGAGGCAAAATTGATTGGATATACGCCTACATCCAGAAGAGCACCTCCCGCAAGCTCCGGTTTACGGATACGTTCTACATGACTTATTGTATAACTGAGATTCGCCGTAACTGCGGTAACTTCGCCGATCACACCACTTTCAATAATATGGTTGATCATCTTTCTGGATGGCATATATCTTGTCCAGATTGCTTCTGTGATCAGAAGCTTTTTCTCCTTTGCAAGGTCAAATAATTTCTGTGCCTGCTCTGCATTTACAGTGAATGCCTTTTCACAAAGCACATGCTTTCCCGCTTCCAGACACATCTTTGCATGCAGATAATGGTGTGAATGAGGAGTTGCGATATAAACCAGTTCAACCTCATCATCTGCCAGCATTTCCTCATAGGATCCATATGCTTTTTTTACTTCATATTTCTGTGCAAATTCCCGGGCACGTCCCAGATCACGGGCAGCAACCGCATATGCCTCCACATCTTCCATTCCTGCCACTGTTTTCGCCATAGTAGAAGCAATGCCTCCGGCCCCCAAAATACCTAACTTCATTTTGCTGTCCTCCCATATTTAGTATTCAAGCAGATAAAATTATCCACTTAACTATTTGCTCTAATTTTACAGCATCATTGCCCGGAGAACAAGTTTATTCTGTTATATGTTTATTTTATTTTTTATTTCATATCACTTATTTTTTCAATTTCTCTTTTTTTCGTTTTGTCATCAATCCTCCGATCCGTCCGGTCTCTTTTGCAGACAGACTTTTCCATCCATCACTCAATACTCTGTCCAGCAGGCCCATTTCCTCTGCAATTTCATACTTCATCCTGGTGTCCGGTAACAATTCTCCATCAAGATAAGCTTTTATTTCCTTCTCTTTATTCAAAACAGCCCACACTCCTTTTCTTTGGAGTATGGGCTGTTTTCTTAATTTTTATACTGTATTTCATTGAACTTCTTTTTATTACAGACTGGATTTTGAAATTCTGTTATCTTTTTGGAATAATAATTGCTGCAATGATATATGCCCAGATTCCCGCACCGCCAAAGCAGGTCAGGATCACCCATGCCAGACGCACCAGCGTAGGGTCAATATCAAAATATTCTGCAATTCCTCCACATACACCGCAAAGCATGCTGTTTTCTGATGATTTGTATAAACGTTTGTCACTCATGATTCATTTCCTCCTTAAATCCAGATTAGTCAAGCAGATAAAATCATCCGCTTCGCTACTTGCTCTACATCAAATAACTACTTGATTCGGTTAAATACTACTTTCATTTCTTCCCGTCAGAGTGTATACTCCTCAGGATACCTACAAATTCCTATGCTCTTTCCCGGAGAAATTCACCGATACATTTCCCATACCGCACTCCAGATCCAGTTTCCTGTCTGCACCTGTATTGGAAATGCTTTTCTCTCTGCCAAGTCCACTGTAAGAATCAGAACCTACATCCAGATTTCCCACGCCGCATTCCAGATCATAATTATAATCCTCCTGAGTACCGGTCATTGTAAGATCCAGTTCACCCAGACCACATTCTCCATCTGTCTTCCTGGCACTCAGATCTGCAAATGTCATACTTCCGGTTCCGATTTCCAGATCTGCCTCCCTTGCAGTCACCGGATTCTTACTTTCAAATTCCCCGGCTCCCATTTCCACACTCAGCTTCTCTGTCTCAATATCTCTGTTCAGATAAACAGTACCTGCACCCATTTCAATCTCCAACTCCTGAAGCTTAACGTCTTCCGGATAGGAGATACACACCTTTCTGGTTTTAGACAGCTTTTTCGTGCTTCTGACCTTAAGAGTATCTGAACTCTCTTTTACTGTCACATTCTTTCCATTATCATCATAAACTCTGACACAGAAGCTGTCACCCTCTTCCAGAATCAGCTCATCGTACTTCAGCTCTATATCCAGCTTTGTGGGCTGATATTTCAGTTGATATACAGTGCCATCTGTCGAGCTTTCATTTCCCACTGCTGCAGGCTCCATGTCTTTCTGCCCCATTTCCGTACTATATTCCATCCCATCATGTTCAACATGGTCATCATAATCATCATCGATATCATCATGGTCATCATGGTCATCATCGATATCATCATGGTCATCATAGTCATCATGGTCATCGTCCCACTCCGTCATCCAGAGAATCCGCTTCAGACTGTTCACCCCTGTCAGTTCCGACATACTGGCTCCCATAACACCACCGGCAGCAGTCAGTCCGATTCCTGCTGCAGCAAAAATCCCTGCTGCGATCAGCATTCCTTTCGTAAATTTCTTCATTTCACCGCCTCCCCTCTCTTCCTGTAAAGCAGCCTGTTAAAAAAGTCAGTCATTTTCCGGAACCACTTAGGTACGATCCGTATTGCAATACTGATCAGCCCCAAAACCATAAGGATTGCCAACGCGATCATCAGACAGCCAATTCCTATGGTCATGACTCCGGTTCCGGTCATCACCACGCAAAGGCCTATTCCTGCCACAATAGCAGCAAATCCACCGATCAATAAAGCAACCGCACCTATGCCCAGTCCAACGATCAGCCAGAAGGGAAGCAACAAAATACCAACTGCCAAAGACAGGATTCCGCCAACAGCTCCCTTAACAAAAGGAGAAATAAAAACCAGCAGGATCACTGCCAAAATCAGCGCTGCCTGGTTTCCCTTCCTGAAAAAGCGCTTCTCTTTCCCGGATCCTTCCCCATATTTTTCAGGCATCTGCTCCGTTTCTTTTGCCCGGGCATCCTCATAACCATGCTCTGTATATTCTCCATACTCATAACCCTTTTCAGGATCCTTCAGATCTGCCTTAATGATTGCCGCAACCTTCTCAGGACTTCCAAGGTCCCTGATCACCGAAGCCTCATTCTCAATTCCCGCATCATCGAAATAATTATTATAAAACTCAAGGGCATCCTGCCTCTCTGTCTCAGAAATATCCGCAAGCAGCTCCTCCAGCTCCCGCATAAACTGCGCCCTGTCCATCATCCAATTCCTCCCTCGTCAACACCGTCTGCCCTCACATTCTGTCCATCAAGAACACCTGTGATCTTCGACGAATAAATTTCCCATTCAGCCCTGTACAGGCTCAACTGAGCAGCCCCCTTCTCCGTCAGCTTATAATATCTCCGGTTTCTCCCGGCAAAGGCCATATCATAAACCTCCAGACAATCATCCTTCTGCAATCGCCTCAGTACCGGATACAACGTAGATTCTGAAATTTCCAGAACTCCCCGTACATCCTGAGTAATCTTATAACCATAGGTCCCTTCCTTTTCCTTGGAAACCACAGCCAGAACAATCGCATCCAGAAGCGCCGCACCCGTATTAAAAACCATATGCACACTCCCTTGTCTCATTAACACCCTGCACATACATCTGCCACATTGAATTCCAGTTATTCCGTTCTTAGTAACGAAATCTATCCAGTCCAGTACATATTATACAGCAGTGCAATATTGTTTTGTTGCTGATATTATATGTCGTATAATATAATTTTGTCAATACTATTTAGCAAAAATATCTTTTCTATTATAATAAACAAAATGGATGCTCTGGTTTCTACAGAGTGTTAGGATTATGACAGGGGGACGCCGTGTGAAAGATATCTATGCTGGTTCGGTTCCGGGGTCTAAGTAATTCTATGTCTGTGAAAATCTGCTAAAAACATGAGAAAAAAAGCGCAAACTCGCTTCGCTCAGACAGTGCGGCTTTTTTTCTCATAACGCAGATTTTCACAGCCTAAGAATTACTAAGACCCCTGCACAGAGGAACCAGCATAGATATCTTTCACACGGCTGTATATTGGTATACGTGGTTAACGAAACTTTCTCTGTCTCCTTGTTTTTTTCAATGTAATTTGATAATTAATTTTAACGAAAGAAAGGGCTTCACACATTATGACAATAACAACTCCCCTCCATCCCGCCTTCCTGGCACGCATGCAGGAAATGCTTTCTGCTCAGGAATACACCGCCTTCTTAGAGAGCTTTAACGCCCCCCGCACCTATGGCCTGCGGGTAAACACCTCAAAAATCTCCTGTGAAGAATTCCAAAAACTCTGCCCGTTTCCAGTAAAACCAATCCCCTGGATCCCCAACGGATATTTCTATGATGAGGATACCCGCCCTTCCAGATGCGCATATTACCAGGCCGGCCTCTATTACCTCCAGGAGCCAAGTGCTATGACCCCAGCCTCCCGTATTCCCATCGAACCTGGTGACAAAGTCCTGGATCTCTGCGCGGCCCCTGGCGGAAAGGCAACTGCAGCAGGAGCTGCCCTTCAGGGACAGGGACTTCTGGTAGCCAACGATATCAGCACCTCCCGTGCCAGAGCACTTCTGCGTAATCTGGAACTTTTCGGAATCCCCAATATTTTTGTGGCAAACGAGACACCGGCAAAGCTAACCAAGACATTCCCGGAATTTTTTGACAAGATCATCCTGGATGCCCCATGCTCCGGCGAAGGAATGTTCCGCAAGGAGGAAGCCCTTGCAAAGGACTGGACTCCTGAAAAATCCCAGGAGCTTTCTGAAATCCAGAAAGAGCTTGTGCTTCAGGCAGCAGATATGCTTCGCCCAGGTGGACTCTTACTTTATTCCACCTGTACCTTCGCCCCTGCGGAAGACGAGCAGACCGTGGCTTATCTTCTGGAAAACCGCCCGGATATGGAACTGGCAGAAATGGAAAACTATGAGGAATTTTCCCAAGGTGTGCCGGAATGGGGAAATGACAATCCGGAGCTGACCAAGTGCATCCGCATTTTCCCCCATAAAATGAACGGGGAAGGCCACTTCCTGGCTCTCTTCCATAAAAAAGGACAATCCATACAGGAAAGCAGCCGTCCACACACAAAGCCTGATAAAAATGCATTCCCGTTAATCGAAGAATTCCTGAATGAAATTGGTCTGAAAACTCTGGGCGGCCAGCCCTTTGACTGGGAGCGGGTAGAGGTTCGCAAGGACAAAGTCTATTATCTGCCACCTGTACTTTCCGATTTCCGCGGAATCACCTTCCTCCGAAACGGATTATACCTGGGTGACCTTAAGAAAAATCGTTTTGAACCCTCTCAGCCTCTGGCACTGGCCATCCGCAAAGGGGAGGCGGAAGCTGTGATTTCTCTTCCTGTCTCTGACGAAAGACTCACCCGCTATCTGAAGGGTGAGACCTTAAACATTGAGCCTGAAGAAGCAACCCACAAAAAAGGATGGCATCTTCTCTGTGCAGATGGATATCCGGTAGGCTTCGGAAAGCTGGTCAACCAGATCCTGAAAAATAAATATCCGGCAGGATGGCGCGTATAATACGCGCTTCTCCCTGCCGGATATCTTTTTATCCAAACACCTTCTGCAATCCAAAAGCAGATATTTTTATGAATTTTTATTTTTCCTGCAATACAATCTCTTTCTGCAGGGTAAAGGAATAAATAATCTTTTCTTTTACTTTTTTCCCGGTCATCCTCTCCAGCGCCTGGGCATAATCCTCCAGCTGCACATGATACAGATCGATCAGCTTCTGTTCCTGCCCCCTTCTCACTCTGTCTGTTTTGTAATCTACCAGAACAATCTCACCGTCCTCTACAAAATATGCATCAATGATTCCCTGCACCAGTACTGTTTCCCCCTGCCACAAATCATCCAGCATAGCTGCGCTTCTCTGAATCACAAAGGGCTGCTCTCTGTAAAGCCTCCTCTGCACAGCCGCATTTTTCATCCTCTGTCCCAGTCCGGAATCTACAAATCTCCGAATATCTAAAATACGGATACAATCTCTTTCCTGCTCTGACAGTTTCTGGCTTTCCACCAGTCTCTCCAGCTGTTTCTTCAGCTGTCCGTCTGTTTCTACCTGCAAATAATCCAGACACTCCATTACCCGATGATAAGCAGTACCCCGGGCAGCTCCCCTGTATTCTTCACCGGAAGCTTTCATAAATCCGGGCACTGGCATCTCTGCCTCTGTTTCTGTATCCTCCGGCACCATCTGCAGAACCTCATTGTCCTGCCAGCCTCTCTTCTTTAACTCGGATACACTGACCTTCACAGGAATATCTTCCAGGTATCGGAAGGGATATACATAGGAAAAACGTTCTTCGATCTCCTTTCTCACTTTTGCATCATAAATCTGTTCCGGGTTCCAGTTTTTCAGTATTTCTTCCTGCATCTGGTTTCCTGTCTGAAGAAGGATCTCCTCCTCTGTCATCTGGCGAAGGGTGATCTTTCTTATGTTAAAATCCGCAGGGTCATCATAAAAACCTTCTACCCTGTGCATGGGCACACCGTATTCTCCAAACAGCTCTGTCATGGACCTGTGTCTGGCCAGGGCCGGCAGTACAAAATCCCAGTAATTTCTGGCCTTTAACCGTACTCCCAGCGGAAGCACCTGCCCCTCTTCCTCCAGAAATCCGGCCAGGGACGGAATACGTTTATCCAGTTTTCCCACAGCTCCTGTAAGGATCAGTTTCTCTTTTGCCCTGGTCATAGCCACATACAGTACTCGCAGCTCCTCTCCCAGACTTTCCTTGAGAAGCTCTCTTCGTACCATCTGTTTATTCAGGGAGGACGCAATGATTCTTTTTTCCGGAAGTATTGCATCTGTCCCCAGTCCCAGCTCCGGATGGATCAGCAATCTGGCATTCAGATCCTGGAAATTAAACTGTTTTCCCATTCCTGCCGCAAACACCACAGGAAATTCCAATCCTTTGCTTTTATGAATGGTCATAATTTCTACCGCTGTATTTCCTGCACCTGCCAGATTGACTTCTCCGTAATCCACTTCATAAGCCTGAAGCTGTTCAATATAGCGGACAAAATTAAACAACCCTCTATAGCTGGTCTTTTCATAGGCCATAGCCTTTTCCACCAGCATGGAGAGATTTGCATATCTCTGCTCTCCTCCCGGAAGTGCCCTGGCATAATTTCCATAACCGGTTTCTTTCAATATAAAAAGGATCAGCTGGTGCACTGGGGTATAGGTTGCCATATTTCTTACCTTCTCCAGCAGTTCCAGAAATTTCTGCAGCTTTTCCATCAAAGGCTTCTCTGCAGCATCGTATCCTTCTTCCCGGCTTTTCACATATTGTTCTACACTGTCCCACAAAAGTCCCTGTGGATACAGAACCCTGATCTGGGCCAGTTCCTGGGAAGTGCATCCCACCATAGGCGAACGGAGCACTCCGGTAAGGGGGATATCCTGAAGGGGATTGTCACACACCTTCAGATAATTCAGCACAGTAATGATTTCCAGAGCAGAGAAATATCCGGTTCTGGAAGTGCAGTACACAGGAATCCCCTGGGAAGCCAGTACCTCTCTGAAGGTTTCCGACCATCCATATGCACTTCTCAGCAGAATTACAATATCCCCATACTCCACCGGCCTGTATTTCCCGGTTTTTTTGTCCACAATTTCTTCTCTGCCGACCATTCCCTGAATCCTCTGGGCAATAGCCAGAGCCTCCAGCTCCTGTGCATTCTGGTCTCCTGCCTCTTCCTCCAGCTCTGCCCCGTCCTTCTCCACCAGAAGTACCTCGGTTTTTACAAATTCCCGGGATCCCCCTGCCGGAAAATCAGCTCCCGGATAGAGAGCTGCGTCCTTGTCATAGGCGATTCCTCCCAGATTCTCTCCCATGATCTGCCGGAAAATGAAATTTACACTCTCCAGCACCTGTGCCCTGCTTCGGAAATTTTTGTGAAGATCAATCCTTTGCTCCTCTCCGTCCTCTACAGAATAGCTTTTATATTTCTCCATAAACAGCTCCGGTCTGGCCAGACGGAATCTGTAAATACTCTGTTTCACATCTCCTACCATAAAGATGTTTTTCCTCTGATTTACCCATCCGGATACTGCTGTAGTCAGAAGCTCCTGAACCAAATTACTGTCCTGATATTCGTCCACCAGCACTTCCTCATATTTCTCCGAAAGCTCTATGGCAGCCTGGGACATCTGCATCTGTCCGTCCTCCTTTTTCATCAGGATCTTCAGTGCAAAATGCTCCATATCTGTGAAATCCAGAATATTTTTTTCACGTTTAGCTTTGCCGAATCGCTCTGCAAACTGCCTTGTAAGTTCCACCAACATCTCCAGAGGCTCTCTGCTGCATTTAAGCATATCCAGAATTTCTTCCTCTGTCCCCTGGAAATATTTCTGTCCCAGCTCCCTGAGGATTTCCTTTTCCTCCTCACGCAGCTCCTTTATCCTTTGTTTCTTCTGCTCATCTGCCTCCGGCATCTTCTTTCCGCTTAATCTGGCAAAAGAAGGTTTCTCCAGGAGCTGTGCCAGAACATTATAATCTCTTTCTTCTGCAGTCTTCTTCAGCTTACGGATAAAAAGGAGATCACTGTCCAGAGCTTCCCCGTACAGATTGGGACCGTCAGGAGCATCACAAAGCTTCCTTGCTTCTCTGGCCAGGTGCTCTGCAGTTTCCAGCTCGTCAACTGCAGCCTTCCACAAAAGCTTTATACATTTTGTTTCTCTCAGCTCTTCTGTAGTTTCGATTTTATAATCATCCAGACATGCATCCAGCCACTCTTCCGGGAAAGGATTACTCATAGCCATCTCATACAGCTTCTGGATCATCCCTCCTAAAGCTTCATCATCCTTACCGGAAGCAAAACATTCTACAAATTTCTCATACTTCTCCTGCTTTTCGCTGTAATAATCCTCCAGAAGCTTCCCTGTCACATCTTCACGCAAAAGCTTCAGTTCCCCCTCATCTGCAGTCCGATAACCGGGATCCAGCCCTATGAGGTGAAAATAATTACGGATAATATATGCACAGAATCCGTCAATAGTTGTGATCTGAGCAGTATGAAGCAGGGTGGACTGTCTCTGTAAATGCTCATTGTCCGGATCCTCATAAAGGGCTGACTCAATAGCACTTGAAATTCTTTCCTTCATCTCACCTGCCGCTGCTCTGGTAAAGGTCATGATCAGAAGACGGTCAATATCCACCGGAGCCTCAGGATCTGTGATCTTGCTGAGAATCCTTTCCACCAGTACTGCAGTTTTACCGGAACCTGCCGCTGCGCTGACCAGAATATTTCTGTCCCTGAGGGAAATTACTTTCTGCTGTTCTTCGGTCCATTTTACTCCCATCAGTTCTCTCCCTCCTCTTCTGCAAATATCTGCCAGAGTTCATCATCTGTAAAATTCTTCAGTCTCCTGAATTCATATCCGGCAATCTTACGGTCAAACCCACATACGGAAATATAAGGACAGTAAGTACATGCATTTCTGTTTCCCAGCTCATAAGGAGCGATCTGGGCATCTCCTCTTAGAATATCCGTCCTGATTTCATGAATTTTCTTTTTCACATAGTTTCCCAGCATCTGAAACTGCTTTCTGTCTGCCACAGAAGAATTACTGTAGAAGCCTCCGTCCTTTTTAAATGCTACAGGAATGGAAGACAGAGTCTGATCCATTTTCCGGATCATTTCCGGATCCTTCTGTACCAGACCGTTCATTTTTAATTCCTTCATAATTCCCTGGCTGACTTTCTCCACATCAGCATCTATTTTCTCCTTGATCATGGGATCCTTAATATTATAGTAAAATACACCTGCCGGGAGGATTTCCTTGTCCGGAAATTTCTTCTGTTCCACCTGCAGAGCTCCATCCAGGTAGATCATCAGCTGCAGCTGCAGACCATGATACAGACACACCAGGTCAAAGGATGTATTCCCGGTCTTGTAATCAATGACCTTCACATATACCTTATCCTGATCCTCCATAATATCTACACGGTCAATCCTGCCACCTCCAAAGATTACCTCAAAGCCTTCCGGCTGAAAATCCCCGTTCTGGAGCTGCTTCTGCAGAGCCCATACAGTTCTCTGCAGGATTCGTCTGGTACGTTCTATCATATATTCATTTCTGGCATTACTTTTCAACACTGTATTTCCATAATCTGCTACGATCTCATTCAGACACTGATCTGCAATCTGCTCACGCTGCTCATCTGTAAGCTCCGCCCAGTTTAGTCCCATTTTGTGTACACACACTGCAAAATTTTCCAGTGCCTGATGCATCACATTTCCCATATCCATTGCCCTGAATTCATATTCTGTTCTCTCCGCCAGCCTTAGGCCATACTGGAGAAAATGAGCAAATGCACAGGCCGAAAACCGTTCCAGCCTGGTGGCACTATAAGGAGAAATTTCTCCATAAAGAGCTTTGGCCACACTCTGGCTGATCTTATCTACAGGCTTTCGCATAAAAGCAGCCTGTACCAGATTCTGTACTATGTTTTTGTATTCCGGCTGGCGGAGATACCAGCTGTAAAGTTCCTGGAATATGCAATCATCACTGCATCCTGTTTCCTGTATTTTAGCTGTTTCCTGTACCAGCTTATCCAGGAAAAGCTCCAGTCCTGTCTCCGGAATCTCCGGAATACAGGCTTCCCGGGTATCCTGGATTCTCTCTGTCTCCAAATCCGGAAAAAGTCCCCGGATGCTTCCAATAAGATAAGCCGGACTGATACCCTCTCCCGCTCCATTGGTCTCACTATAGGAAAGCACCAGCTGCCTGGAGGGCTTGGTCAGATTCAGATACAGATAGAATCTCTGCATATTCATCAGCTCCTTTGGCCCGGGTGCCAGCTCCATCCCCTGTTCTCCCAGGAAATCCCGGTCCACCTCTGACAGGATTCCTCCCGACTGTGTATTTTGGGGAATATTCCCCTCATTCATTCCAACAAAAAACAGTACTTTAATATCCTTCAGTCTGGATCTCTCCATATCTCCTACCATTACCTGATCCATACTTGGGGGGATCAGGCCTACCTCGGCCTGGGTAAGCCCTGTCTCCAGAAGCTGTCTGAACTCCTGTCTGCTCACCGTCTCTTCTCCCAGTATTTCCACCATTTTATCCAGCAGGTCTATCACAATACCATAAATCTGGCTGTATTCTTTTTCCAGAGCCTTCTCCCCCAGCTTTTTAAACTGCTCTTCCTGGAGCTTCAGCTTCTGCCATACCTGGCTTTTCACAATAAAAGCATAGAGGATCCTGCAATATTCCTCCACCCTCTTTTTTCCCGGACCAAAGCCCTCTGCCAGCTCTCCGATCTCTTCCAGAAAGATTTCCCTGATCTCATTCATCTGCAGGATTTGTCCGGGATCCATTCCTCTATATACCCTGGTCCATTTATGGGACCATTTTTCATATCCTCGGATTCCTAAAGCCAGCACATAATTTTCCAGCTGATCTGTCTGCTCTCTGGTAACTGCTGACATACCACAGCGCAGATAGCGGAACACACTTTCATAGGGAAAGCCCTGGACTACCATTTCCATGGCAGCCCGAAGGTATTCCACAAAAGGATTCATCAGTACAGAATGCTTCTCATCAATAAAAAAGGGGATTTCTCCAGCCTCAAAGGCCTGTGAAGCCACTCTTCCATACTCTTCCAGATTCCCTGTGATCACAGCCATTTCCCCATATCTGATTCCTTTTGTCCTCACCAGATATGCCATTCTTCTGGCAACCTCATTCATCTCTGCCAACGGCGATGGCGCAGAGAACAGCTGCAATTCCTTCTGTTCTCCCTCCCAGACCTTCTTATGATACCGGAAAATATGGTTTTCCAGGAAACGAAGGGCTCCGGCTCCGGCAAATCTGGATTTCTCAGAAGGCTTCAGATATATAGGATCTTCCAGATCCTTTGTAAGCCCGGCCAGAGCATGGATCATCTTTTTACTCATATAGAAAAGCTGATAGGGCTTCCCCACAGAATAAATATCCTCTTTCTCATCCATTGTCACTGTCACGGAAACTTTTCTGGTCAGCAGAAGCAGCTCCCGTATTACATTGATCTGGATGGGAGTAAAACCGGTAAATCCGTCAAAAAGAATTTCCGCGCCCTTTATTTTCTCCGAAAACGGAAGTACTTTTAAAAGGACATCCATAACCTCTTCCCCTGTCATATAATGTCCCTTCAGAAATTCAGAAAATGCCCGATACAGCACCGTTACATCCTGAAGCTTCATGGAAAGCAATGTCTGAGCTCCCGCTTTCTCCTTCATTTCCTCCAGATTCTCTTCCTTGATATCATACTGCATAAATTCTGACAGAAGAGATTTCATTTCGTCCAGATATCCCGGCTTGTTCATCTGGCTTCCCAGATAGACAAGCTCTCTCCTGTGCTGCTGGACCATTTTCTGCAGAACCATGCTCTTGCCTGTATCTTCCAGGATTTTTTTATTATCGCCCCCCGTCTCTTCAAAAATCCGATAGGCAAGACGCTGGAAACTGAGAATATCAATATTCAGGATTCCCTTTCCCGGGTGCATCTCCACCAATGTTTTCTGGGTCTGCATGGTGAACTGCTCCGGGACAATAATATAGTAATTTCTCTCCGGATGTTCCATGGACTTCCGGATCACTCTCTCATATGCAAAATAAGACTTTCCGGCACCGGAACTGCCGATAATAAACTGTAATGACATTCTTCTCTCCTTACTGTCAGTTGCTCAACATTCATGATCCCAGTATATCATAATTTAAGCACTTCTGTAATAGAATATACAAAACCATCCAGGAGGCGTGTACCATGAGTGCAAAAACCAAAATCATAGTCCTACATATGAAGGAAGTTATATATACCGGCATTTTTCTCCTTCTTGCAGTCATACTGGGAATTGTACTTTTCTTTATGTTCGGTCCTGTACAGAGGCAGCACTCTGCCGGTACTTCTCTCGACCGGTATAAACCGGGAATTTATACTTCCTCCATTGAATTAAACAGCAACACCTTTGACTTGGAAGTATCCGTAGATGCAGAAAAAATCCGCAATATCCGTCTGGTAAACCTAAGTGAAAGCACTTCCGCCATGTTTCCTCTCATGGAGCCGGCTCTGGAATCTCTTTCCAGTCAGATTTATTCCTCACAATCACTGGAAAACCTGAAGTACCCCCAGGATCAGAAATATACCTCCCTGGTACTTCTGAATGCCATTGAAGATGCTTTAAAAAAAGCGGAGAACAACTGACCTGTTCTCCGCTTTTGCTACTTGCTCATAACCGATTAAATCTCAATCTTTAATTCTTCTTTCATCCTGTCAAGCTGCTCCATCCACATGGATGCGCTGGAATCACTGGACATTCTCAGATCTCCTCTGGGAGAAACCGCTACACTTCCCACTTTTGGGCCATCCGGCAGACAGGAACGCTTAAACTGCTGGGCAAAGAAACGCCAGCAGAAGGTGCGAAGCCATTTATAAATGGTCTCTTTGCTGTAAACACCCTCAAAGGTCCTGCAGGCCAGTCTGTATATTTTCTCCGGATCAAATCCGGCACGCAGCATATAATACAGATAAAAATCATGAAGCTCATAAGGCCCTACCAGATCCTCTGTTTTCTGGGCAATTTCTCCATCCTTTGGAGGCAGAAGTTCCGGACTTACAGGAGTATCCAGAATATCCATCAGAACCTCTGTCAGCTTCTGATCTCCACAGGTATCTGCATAATAATGTACCAGATGGCGTACCAAGGTCTTTGGCACAGAAGCGTTCACTCCATACATGGACATATGATCCCCATTGTAGGTAGCCCATCCCAGGGCCAGCTCTGACAGATCGCCGGTTCCTACCAGAAGTGAACCATCCTGATTGGCGCTGTCCATAAGAATCTGTGTACGTTCCCTGGCCTGACTGTTTTCATAAGTAACATCATGGACAGAGGGGTCATGAGAAATATCTCTGAAATGTACATTTACAGCCTCTTTAATATTGATCTCACTTAAGGTTGCACCAAGGCATTCACTTAATTTGCAGGCATTTTGATAAGTTCTGTCAGTTGTACCAAAACATGGCATGGTAATACAATGGATATCTTTTCTGTCTGCGCCTGACAAATCAAAGGCTCTGGCAATTACCAGAAGAGCCAGTGTGGAATCCAGACCTCCGGAAAGTCCCACGGTTGCTTTATGGCAATGAATATGATCCAGGCGTTTCTTCAATCCCATGGCCTGAATATTCAGGATTTCATCACATCGCAGATCCCTCTCTGACTTTTGGGAAGGCACAAAAGGATATCTGGAATACTGTCTGGTAAGCTTTGTCTCCTCCATCTTGAGATGAAAAGGAATTCTCAGATGATCACTGTCCTCGCAGGACTGCCAGGTGGTCAGTCTTTTTCTCTCATCATTCAGTCTCTGAACATCAATCTCACTGTATACAATTCCGTTTTTAAACCGCTCTCCCTCTGCCAGGATCGAGCCATTCTCTGCGATCATATTCTGGCCGCCGAATACCAGATCCTGAGTGGATTCTCCTTCACCGGCATTGGCATACACATAGCCGCACACCAGTCTGGCTGACTGTCCTGATACCAGGCTCCTGCGATAGCTGTCCTTGCCAACCATCTCATTACTTGCAGATAAATTCACGATCAGATTTGCGCCGGCCTGGGCATGGATCACGCTTGGCGGCATATTAACCCAGAGATCTTCACAGATTTCTGCTGCCACAATAAGCTCCTGCAATTCTTCACACACAAACAGAAGATTTGTTCCAAATGGAATTTTTTTCCCGTTAATACTCATAAACTCCAGACATCCCAGTCCTGATACGAAATGTCTCTGCTCATAAAACTCTCCATAATTCGGCAGATATGACTTGGGTACCAATCCCAGAATTTCCCCTCTGTTAAGCACAGCTGCTGCATTATAAAGCTTTCCTTTATTTCTCACCGGCACTCCCAGAAAGATCAGTGCATCCACATCTGCAGTCGCAGCTGCAATTCTCATCAAAGTTTCCCATGCACTGTCCAGAAGGCGTCGCTGCAAAAACAGATCCTGGCAGGTATACCCTGTGATGCAAAGCTCCGGGAAGACCATAACCTTCGTATGCTCCTTTTCCATTTCACGGATCAGACGGATAATTTCCTCTCCGTTTGCCCTGCAGTCTGCCACTGTGATATACGGTGTTGCTGCTGCTGTTTTAATATAACCGTGTCTCATTTTCTACCTCTTTTCTGACTCTTTCCCTTCCGGTATCTCTTATTTCTGTAAAACAATTATTTACATTTACGCAGGATTTCCTTCAGCTCTTCCACTGAAAATTCATAGTTTTTATTACAGAAATGACAGTTCATTTCAATGGGCTTTCCTTCCTGTATCATCTCATTTAACTCCTTACGGCCAATACTGATCAGTGCCCTCTCTACTCTCTCCCTGCTGCAGTTACAGTAAAACTCTGTGGGAATCTTGTCATTGATCTCCATATCAAAACCATCCAGAACCTTTTCCAGCAGACTTTCCGGAGTATGTCCCTCTTCCAGCAGATCTGTAACAGAATTAATTTTCTTTATATTCTCTTCCAGCCTGGAGATTGTGCTTTCCTCTGCAAAAGGCATCAGCTGAACGATAAATCCACCTGCCTGGCGAACTGTATTATCCTTATTCATCAGCACACCCAGACCTACTGCTGACGGAACCTGCTCACTTGTTGCAAAATAATAGGTCAGGTCCTCCGCAATCTCACTGGTCTGAAGTACAACCTGTCCCACATATGGTTCCTTCAGTCCCATATCCTTGATAACATTCATAAATCCAACGCCTACAGCTCCTGCCACATCCAATTTTCCCTTACTGTTTGCCGGAATACATACATCCGGATTTCCTACATATCCCTTCACTCTTCCGCGAGAATCTGCAGTTACTGTAATTCCCTCCAACGGTCCGCCGGCTTTGATCTGGAGAGTCAGGATATCCTTATCCCCTTTCATCATCACTCCCATCATAGCTCCCGCTGTAAGCAGACGTCCCAGTGCTGCTGTAGCAACCGGACTTGTATTGTGATCCTGTCTTGCTGTCTCCACTGTTTCTGTAGTTACTGCTGCAAATGCACGGATCTGATCATTTGCTGCAATTGCTCTTATAATATAATCATTCATTTATCTGTTGCTCCCATTCCATTACTATATTTTATGTTTGTTGCTTTCTATTTTATTTCCTGCAGAATTTATTCTTCTGTATGACGGGCACGTTCCGGAATATTTCCATGATAGTCATTCTCTGCACTCTTTCCATGTTCTCTGGCAATAAAAGTCAGACGCTCACAATTCTCATCACCTGGAGTATGGGTATATGCATCATAAACTGCCACAAGCTCCATCCCTGCTTTCGTGATCATGGCCTTTACCGCTTCTATGGAATATGCTTTCTGCACATGCTCCTCTTCGCACTTCTCATACAATCCATCTTCCCGCGGAAGGAAAAGTGCCAGCTCATACACATTCAAGGCATTCTCACTGTCATAGCTGTTCTCCCAGATAAAGCTTCCATCTTCTCTGTCCTCTGCAATGGTCCTATCCCCGATCACATCACGATATTTATGGACCGTATTCATATCAAAAATAAAAAGTCCGCCCGGATCCAGATAATTATTCACCAGTGCAAATACATACTCCAGATCCTCTGGCTCTGTAACATAGTTCATACTGTCACACACACTGACCACAGCCCGGACTGTACCGTACAATTCGAAATCCTGCATATCCTGAAGTAAATACAAAATATCATGTCCTGACTCTGCCCGCTTTTCCATTGCTTCTGCAAGCATCTCCTCAGAATTATCAATTCCGATCATGTCATAGCCGGCATCTGCAAGCATCTCCGTCACAGTACCGGTTCCACATCCCAGCTCCAGCACCAGACCATCTTTTATTCCGTCCTGAACCAGTGCTTCTATAATATAGTCCGTCCATTCACCATAATTTACATTGTCCATGAAAATGTCGTAAACACCGGCAAATCTTCCATATGCTTCCATTTATTATCCCTCATAATCCCCGGTGTACTGACAGGCAGATTTCCTGACCATCCACTTATGGGCACACCAGCTTCCAATTTCTCTGCTATTGTAACATAATATCTGTCAGTATGTAAATAAGAGGTTCCTTTTAACATTAACGCAACAGGACGACTGCCTTTTACAGCAGCCGCCCTGTTTTTCCTGTCATTCTGTCACTTAATTCTTTGGCATGTATCTTACATATGCCGGCTCTCCGCCATAATAGTAATCTCCGCCATTCTCATCATATACATCCTCATCTGTGCTGAATGTATAAGTATTGCCGTCATCATCACACCAGCTGCCATCACCATTGGGATAAATAACCAGTGGATAACCGTCAGAATTTCTGTAAATAGTTCTGGTCTGATTGGTATCATAATCCGGATCATCTGTTCCTACCGGAGTACCATCTGCATAATATCCGTTTGAAGATCCGTCATTACCATAGCTGCTATCATAGGAGCTTCCGTCAGAAGAAGATGCATCTGAGGTAGTTCCATCTGTAGATGTTCCCTCTGCTGTTGTTCCATCTGATGTTGTACCGCCAGCTGCTGTTCCTGTGCTCTCTGTACCTGCAGCACTGCTTCCGGTCTCAGGTGTCGCTGCTTTCAATCCTGATTCTCCGGCAATCTTAAAGGAATCTACAGAAGCCTTGATCTTTGCCAGGGAATCCTCTTTCTTGACAGATCCTGCTACACTGTAAAACTCTGTAGTATTATCTGTAAAATATTTATTTACCACATATGCATACTCGCTCTTGTCATTCAGATAATGAACTGTATAGCTGTATACATTTACTCCGCTTACTTCCTCTGACTTGTAATCCTGGATCTCAAAGTCTGTACCCTCAACCAGATTGTCAGCCTTTACCAGGGCAGATGCAGTATCCTGAGAACTTGGAATGATGGCTACAGACATAGCCTCATCTCCGGAACCATGCAGAACCAGAAGCTTACCCTGATCCGGTGATTCAAAGCTTACCATATCATCAGAATCTGATTTATTTGCCCAGGTAGCATCCGGAAGCTTAATGGATACAGCCTTGTTCTTGGATGTATAAGTCGTATCCTGCTTGTCAGCCGGTACCGGTGTAGCAGTCGCTTTTGGTGCCTTGGTCGGTTCCGGTGTAGGAGTCACCTGTACTACGCTGGTATCCTCGTCATTATCCCCGCCGCCAAAACTGCAGGCTGTCAAAGAGCCGGATAATACAACTGTTATCGCTAAAAGCATCAGTACTTTTTTATTTCGCATAATATCCTCCTTGGAATAGATTCATCATTCTTTTCTGCTGTTATATTGTATAGTTTACAATTTCATTACATCAATGTCAATGTTATTTCCCTGTCAAATTGCCTGCGGCAATGGAATTTTGAGAAACTTACAATTATTCTTAATATATCAGTTACAGAAAGCCCCTCTGTAAAATCCGGATTCCCGGCAGACACTGATCTACTCAGTCTCCAAGCTCATACACATGAAGCTCATGAAGTGCCCGGGTTGCGGCAATATACCTTGCCTGCTGTACCAATGGCGTCTGATCCCTCTGTGGAAAAACAGAAAATACCTGATCAAATTCCAGGCCTTTGGCCAGATAGAAAGTGGTAACCGTCAGACCTTTGCGGAAGGTACTGCTGTTTCTGTCCAGATAAGACAGCTTATTTTCCACATCAAAATCCTTTCCTGCCATAACCTCCTTTAAGATCATCCACATTTGCTCTGCTTCTTTCTCTGTCCGGAGGATAACAGCTGCTGTTTCATATTGGTCTTCCCCGATTTTCAACATAGCTGCTATATATTCTGCTGTCTTTTCCTCATTTAAAAATGTTTTTTCCTCAACAGGCATTCCATGTCTCTGAAAAAGCTCCATATCTGTAATTCCTGCCATGCTGTTGGCATAGGAGGCAATCTCCACAGTATTCCGATAGCTTTTATTCATTACAATCCTGCGGATATCCCTTCCAAATATCTTAGGCAGAAAGGTCAGTACATCCTGCTGTTTATCGTCCATAGTCTGTGCCCTGTCCCCCAGGATGGTCATGCGGCAGGAAAAAATCCTCTGAAGGATCTCATACTGAAGTCTGGAATAATCCTGCATCTCATCTACCACCAGATGCTTGATATTGCTTCTTCCCTGCTGGCTGAACAAACGATATTTCAGATACAGCACAGGATAAACATCCTCGTATTTCAGTTTTCTTTTCTCATAGGAAGCTTTTGGAAGCCCTTTATATCCATTCTCCTTCAGGAACTGGCTGTAGATCACATAGAGATCCCTGGTGGCATATAATTTCATGAATTTCTCACGGACCAGCTCTCTCTCATCATCTGCCAGATCACGGTCTCGCAGGGTCTCCACTTCATCGATAAAGTAATCTGCTACTGCTTCCATTCTGGAAAGCAGCGGAAAATCCTGGAATTTAAAATAAAACAGTTCAATAATCTCAGACTCTGTCTTTACAAATCCATTGTATTCCACATCCCTGAAATTCATCAGCCGGTCTTCCAGTTCCACCAGATAGCGTTCCATAAGATTTATAAATTCCATGGACTGCTTCTCCTCTGCCAAAGAAGCTTTCTGTGGAAAACGGATTCTGCGTTCAATTTCATCATAGCGGTCTTCGCAGTCAGAAACTGTATCCCTAAGCTGCTTATAGGCAAAAAGATCAAAACTCATTTCCTTAATATTCTCTTCTCCAAGCTCAGGAAGGATATGGGATATATAATCGGAAAACACTCCATTTGGCGACAGGATCAGAATATTGGAAGACTTCAGATTCTGTCTGTCATGATAGAGAAGATAGGCAATCCTATGAAGTGCAACGGAAGTTTTCCCGCTTCCTGCTGCACCCTGGATCACCATGATCCTGTCTTTGGTATTTCGAATGATGGCATTCTGCTCTTTCTGAATGGTACGGATGATGTTCTTAAGCTGTACCTCACCGTTACTTCCCAGTTCTGCTTTCAGGATCTCATCATCGATCTTCACATCACTCTCAAATTCATAGATCATTTTTCCATTGCGGATTTTGTACTGCCATTTGGAAGCAACCTCACCATGGATTTCACCCATGGGAGCCTCATAAGAAGCCGGTCCTTTGTCATAGTCATAAAACAGACCGCTTACCGGAGCACGCCAGTCGTATACTAATGGAATATGCCCTGCTTTCTCTGCAAAATTTCCAATTCCAATATAAAAGATCTCCGGTTCGTCCTCTCCTTCGTAAATGAAATCCACTCTTCCGAAGAATGGAGAATCTGCCATTCTGCGAAATCTCTGTTTCAGAATCAGCTGCTCTTCATTTGCGGAAATCTGGCGGAACAATGCCTGCTGATTATCATAATTCTCATAACCATACTGGTCCATCTCTGTATAATTTTCCCAGTAATACTCATGCATTCCCTCAATCTCTTTCTGGCCTTCCACCAGAGAGAGGCTGATCTCTGTGATACGTTCTTTTAATTTTTCCAGCACATAGCCCAGATATTCTCTGCCGTTTTTCTTATCTGTCATATTGTTGATATCCTCTGATATTTGCAACTGTTCAGTAACTTTACAGTTACAATACTCCTTATTATTGTTATCATTTTCTCTTGTTATTATGATAATAAAAAATACCAATTTTCGTAGATTGGTTTTTAATTATAACATATTACCAGCTAACAGAAAAGGCAAAAATCCGGCAAATTTACAGGTAAAGTTACAGACAAAAATCCCTCAGCCGGTATCTGTGTAATCCTATATCTTTCTGGCGAAGGAAATATCTACATTAACCTGGAGCCGAATATATTCTCTTTCACAAATACCCCTGAGGGATTGTAACTTTATATTTCAGGCAGTTGCCTTATTCTCAAACTGGCTGTTATACAGGTCTGCATAGAAGCCTTTCTTAGCCAGAAGTTCTTCATGATTTCCCTGCTCGATAATGTCACCGTCTTTCATAACCAGAATCAGATCTGCATCCTTGATGGTAGAAAGTCTGTGTGCGATCACAAAGCTTGTTCTGCCCTTCATCAGATTGTCCATGGCTTTCTGGATACGCACTTCGGTTCTGGTATCTACAGAAGAGGTTGCCTCATCCAGAATCAGAATCTTATTATTTGCAAGGATTGCCCTGGCAATAGTGAGAAGCTGTTTCTGTCCCTGGGAAATATTGCTGGTTTCTTCATCCAGAACCATATCATAGCCGCCCGGCTGCTGCATAATAAAGTTGTGCACATGGGCTGCCTTTGCTGCTGCGATCACCTCTTCATCTGTAGCATCCAGACGTCCGTAACGGATATTTTCCATAATGGTTCCCGAGAACAGCCAGGTATCCTGAAGCACCATTCCAAACATCTCTCTCAGACTGCTTCTGTTAAAGTCTTTGATGTCATAACCGTCTACCTTAATACTTCCGCCATTGAGATCATAGAATCTCATAAGCAATTTCACCATAGTTGTCTTTCCTGCACCTGTTGGACCTACAATGGCAATCTTCTGACCATCCTTCACATCTGCTGAGAAATCATTGATAATGATCTTATCCGGATTGTAGCCGAATTTTACATGTTCAAACTGTACATCTCCGGTAAGTGTATCAATATCTACAGGATTCTTCTCATTCTGGCTCTCTTCCGGCTCCTCCAGGAATTCAAATACACGCTCGGAAGCTGCTGCTGAGGACTGTAACAGGTTTGTAACCTGTGCGATCTGCTGGATTGGCTGTGTAAAGTTACGGATGTACTGGAAGAAGGACTGGATATCACCAACTTCAATACTTTTTTTGATTACAAACACGCCGCCTAAGAGAGCTACCATTACATATCCAAGGTTACCTACAAACTGCATGATCGGCATCATCATTCCTGAGAAGAACTGAGATTTCCATGCAGATTCATAAAGCTTCTGATTGTCTTTCTCAAATTCTTCTACTACATCATTCTCTTTGTTGAAAACCCGGACCACATTATGACCACCGAAGTTTTCTTCGATCTGACCGTTTACTTTACCCAGATAGCTCTGCTGATCCTGGAAGTATTTCTGGGAATGCTTCATGACAGTCTGGATGATGAACATGGAAACCGGCAGGATCAGAAGTGCTGCCAAAGTCATCCACACGTTAATGGAAAGCATCATAATAAATACACCGATCAGAGTTGTCACTGATGTGATCAGCTGCGTCAGACTCTGGTTCAGACTCATCTGCAGAGTGTCCACATCATTGGTGATACGGGAGAGGATCTCTCCGTTTGTTCTGCTCTCATAATAATTCAGAGGCAGTCTGTTGATTTTCTTTGAAATATCTTTTCTCAGATTATAGGTAACATCATTAGAGATCCCTGACATTACAAATCCCTGTACAAAGGAAAAGCATGCACTTAACACATATAATCCAAGTGTCCATAACAGGATCATCCCGATCTTTCCGAAGTCAATTTCACCGGTTCCATTTACCTTGGCAACCAGGCCGTTAAACAGCTCTGTTGTCGCCTTACCTAAAATCTTAGGCCCTACAATACTAAACACAGTTCCCGCTACTGCAAAGATAAACATCAGTATAAAGCGGAATTTATATCGTCCCATGTAGCGGAAAAGCTTAGCCATGGAGCCCTTGAAGTCTTTTGCCTTTTCGCCGGACATCATACGTCCATGTCCTCCCATAGGACCTCTTCTTCTCTGTTCGCTCATGCCAGTTCCTCCTCTGATAACTGAGATCTTGCAATCTGCTGATATACCTCACAATTTGCCATCAGTTCCTTATGAGTTCCAATGCCTGCCATATGTCCGTCGTCCAGTACAATGATCTGGTCTGCACCAAGGATGGTACTGATTCTCTGGGCAACGATCACAGTAGTTGCATCTTTGGTGTACTCCTTCAATGCCTTTCTTAACTGACTGTCAGTCTTAAAGTCAAGGGCAGAGAAGCTGTCATCAAAGATAAAGATCTCCGGATCCTTTGCAATAGCTCTGGCAATGGACAGACGCTGTTTCTGTCCACCTGAAACATTGGTACCTCCCTGCGATACAGGGGATTTATATTTCTCCGGTTTGGTATCAATAAATTCTGTAGCCTGTGCAACCTCTGCTGCTTCTTTCACCTGTGCATCAGTGATCTCCGGCTTACCATAGCGGATATTGGAATCAATAGTACCTGAGAAAAGTACACCCTTCTGCGGCACATATCCCAGTTTGTCACGAAGTTCCTTCTGAGTCATGTCGCGTACATCCACACCATCCACTTTAACAGAACCCTTTGTCACATCATAGTATCTTGGGATCAGGTTAATCAGGGTACTCTTACCACTTCCTGTACTTCCGATTACTGCGATTGTCTGTCCTTTCTTTGCTTTAAAGGAAATATCTGTCAGTACATTCTCGCCTGCTTCCGGGTAAGCAAAGGATACATGATCAAATTCGATCTCACCTTTCACACTTTCTGACGGATGTACCGGAGTTTCCGGATCCTGAATGGAAACCTCTGTTTTCAGAACCTCATCAATACGAAGCGCTGCCACATTTGCCCTTGGAAGCATAATGGACATTGCAGTGATCATAAGGAATGACATAATAATCTGCATTGCATACTGGATGAATGCCATAACATTACCAACCTGCATGGTTCCGTTGTCTACGGCATGGGCACCACTGTAAATAATGAGTACAGATACTCCGTTCATGATCAGCATCATAAGGGGCATCATAAAAGTCATACATCTGTTGACAAACAGGTTTGTTTTTGTCAGATCCAGGTTTGCCTTCTCGAAGCGCTCTTCTTCATGTTTCTCACGGCTGAATGCACGGATAACAGGAATACCTGTAAGGATCTCACGGGATACCAGATTCAGTCTGTCGATCAGGGTCTGCAGGATAGTGAATTTGGGCATTGCCACCTGGAACAGCACAAAGATCACAACCAGGATCAGTGCAACTGCCACCCCAAGGATCCATGTCATAGAAGAATCTGTATTCAATACCTTGATCACGCCACCAATACCAAGGATCGGCGCGTACAGAACAATACGGAACATCATTGCCATAACCTGCTGTACCTGCTGCACATCATTGGTACTTCTGGTGATCAGGGATGCTGTGGAGAATTTGTGGTATTCTCTGCTGGAGAAACTCATAACCTTGCGGTAAATGCTGTTTCTCAGGTCATGACCAAGTCTGCCTGCCACTCTGGCTGAAATAAATGTAACACTGATAGCTGCCAGCATGATCACCAATGCCATAGCAAGCATTCTGATACCTGACATCAGGATGTAACGCATCTGGATGGCATCCACATCTGTTCCCAGTGCTTCATATTCTGAAGCAACAAAGGAAACACCAGCCTGTGTCACAATAGACTCCGGCATATCTTTCAGCTTCTCATCCACCTGACTCATAATCTGCTGTACTGCTTCTTCCGGCATCTGCGCCAGTGCTGTCAGTGGATCTGTTCCTTCTGGAAGACCCATCTGTGCAACCATTGCCTGCCCCTGCTCACTGTCTTCGGAAAAGGCAGATACCATCATCATTGCCTTGGAAAAATCCTCATTTAAATTCTCTCTGGTTTCTTTGGAAATATCATCATTTAATACCCAGGTATCCTCTTCCTGTGTATAATTCTGTGAAACTTCCTTTTTCTGATCCTCATCCATAAAAATCTGAAGATTCTGCAAGGTTGAATCCCGAAGTTTATCCGGCACACTGTCTTCAATACCTTTCTGCTGGATACCTACATTAATGATCTTGGAGGTATAATCCGGCAGGGAAAGATCACAGTACGCCTGCAGAAACAGAAGCGCTATGATCAGGACAATGTATCCCGCTGATTTCTTCAGATATTTCATCAGTTTAATCATTGCTTGATTCCCTCTTTTCCTATTTTTAATGTATGTCTGTGTCAAACTCATAGGTCAGTTCTTTCACAGACAATATTTTTATCTGAACATGCTGATACAGTTTTCTCAATCTGCTCCATCATGTATTTTTCAGTTTCTACCTGTTGACAGGTATCTCCGAAATATTATCCAGAATCTGCCCAAAAAACCTTCGTAAAAGACATAGCTCCGCTTCGCTGAAGTTGCTGAACATCACTTTCTCCACAGCTTTACTTTCCTGTTGGAGCTCCTCCACGATTTTTTTTCCGTTTTCTGTCAGATATACACGCATGATGCGCTGGTCTTTATCATCACGTCTCCTGCAGACAATGTCTGCTTTCTCCAGACGCTGAATACTTACATTTACAGTGGGCGGCGTTACACCCATACATTCTGCGATTTTCTTCTGGCTGCAGCCGTTATTTCTGTATACGATCATAATGATCGGCATCTGTCCCTGCTGGATACCAATTTCCCGTATACGCTGCATACATCTCATACCATATTGGCGGTTGATCTCCATAAAAAGCGCAGGCATGCTCTTCTCTTCTCGTTTCTCTTTCTCATTCTTCTCCTCTTCCGGGCACCACATAACTTCACTCCCTTCCGGCCTCTGTCCTCTTTCAGGTCTGATATTGTTTTTTGATTAGCCTGACTAATCATATATAATATACTTTTAGACAAAAAATGCAAGTGTTTTTTGTGCAGTTTATAATTATTTTAGATTTAACTTTGATATTTCTAATTTGTAAACTTCAATTTTATTTTGTCCGGCTAATATTTTATATTTCTTTCTATCTCTGCATGACTTCTTTATAAAATTCTATAAACACATTAATTGCCGGAGACCGCCATTTATTTTTATGAAGCAGCAGCTGTGTCCATACAGTTACCGGGCAGCCGGCAACATCCAGTCTTTTAATCTGTCCGTCTTTCACATATTTCTCCGAAATGAAATCCGGAAGGAAGGAAAGCAGGCTGCTGTTTTTTACCAGTTCACATATCTGGAGCGGATTTCCGATTTCAAGAACCGGACGGATTTCCAGTGATTGGGATGCAAGGATTTCATTCAGTATTTTTCTGTAACTCATGGCTTGTTCTGTTAACACAAACTCATTCTGAGAGATTTCACTTAATTTCCATGAGCAGTCTGTAACAGAATTGTCAGCCGCTGCAATAAAATGAACCTGTTCTTCCTGTTCCGCGCAAATAATAAAATCCGAATCATAAATATGCCTGTCCAGAGTAAAAACCAGATCTGTTTCGTTCTTCCGCAATTTATCAAACATCTGCTCTGTACCGTTTTCTGTTATCTCCACTTTTATTTCCGGATACTGATGATGAAAACGCAGAAAATCATTTTTAAAATATCTGCTGCAGACAGAACTGGACATAGACAACCGGATCTCGCCTTCAATGCTTTCAGCCGAATTCAGCGAATCAAGCATTTTCGCCTGTGACTTCAGAATGTTTCGAGCCTGCTGCAAAACTAAAACTCCCTTTTCTGTAAGATTGATTTTATGATAATAACGGTCAAACAGCCTGACACCAAGTTCCTTTTCCAGTTGTTTAATCTGTGAAGAAACTGTAGACTGTGTATATCCCAGTTCTTTTGCAGCAGCCGAAAATCCGGAATATTCACATACTGCAATAAAAGTTTTTAACACATTTGTATCCATTTCTCGTTCCTTTCCCATATTTTTTTCAATGTTTCCCATCGAAGCACAGAAGCGTTATTTTTCTTATATAAACGATATTTTCAATAATATACAACAAAACAATCAATTTTACAAATATTGTTTTTTATCTTATAATATCTCTTATATGAACTTCTGAAGGGAGCGTTATCTTATGAAACGTGAACAGCTTGGAAGCCGGCTTGGCTTCATTATGCTTTCCGCCGGCTGTGCCATTGGCTGCGGAAATGTGTGGAAATTCCCGTGGATGTGCGGGCAAAATGGCGGCGGCAGCTTTATGCTGATCTATCTTCTGTGTCTGGTCATCCTGGGAATCCCGGCTCTTGTGTTGGAATTTTCCATTGGAAGAGCGGCTCAGACAAGTCCCCTTTTCATGTACCGTAAGCTGGAAAAGCCAGGACAGAAATGGGGGATTTTCGGCTGGTTCTGTCTGCTTGGCAACATTGCCCTGATGGCATTTTACACTGTTGTCTGCGGCTGGATCATTTATTATTTTGTACAGTTTCTCAGAGGTAAAAATGGTTCACTGGGATTTTCAGCCATGATCTCCTCTCCCTCTGTGAATGTATTCTTCTTACTGGTCACTGTAGTCATTGCATTTTTCATCCTTTCCTTCAATCTTCAGGGAGGACTGGAGCGTGTGACAAAATATATGATGTCTGCACTGCTGGTGCTGATGCTTGCTCTCGCTGTGCACAGTTTTTTTCTGAAAGGCGCTGGTGAGGGAATGACCTTTTATCTGAAACCGGATTTCTCAAAGATTGATGGTTCGGTGATCGTAGGAGCAATGAACCAGGCATTCTTTACTTTGTCTACAGGTATGGGTGGCATGGCTATCTTTGGCAGCTATATTGGTAAAGAACATTCTCTGATGGGGGAAGCTATCCATGTGATCACACTGGACACACTGGTTGCTTTTCTGGCAGGAGTTATTATTTTCCCTGCATGCTTCACCTTTGATCTGGAAGTAAATGCAGGTCCAAGCCTTCTGTTTGATACAATGGCAGCAGTTTTTAACAACATGTCCGGAGGTCGCATCTGGGGTTCCTTATTCTTCCTGTTCATGGTATTTGCAGCTATGTCAACTGTCCTGGGTGTGTGCGAGAATATCCTGGCAATGATCCGTGAACTTACCGGCTGGTCACGTCCAAAGGGCAGCCTGATCTGTGGTACAGGAGTCTTCCTTCTGGCACTTACCACTGCTCTTGGTTTCAGCGTATTCCACTTTCAGCCATTTGCTGAAGGAACTACCTGGCTTGATTTCTGGGATTTTATTGTTTCCAACAATATTTTACCCCTTGGTTCTCTCGTCCTTGCACTTTTCTGCTGCAATAAATTCGGATGGGGCTGGGATAACTTTATCAAAGAAGCCAATACAGGTAAGGGCTTAAAGGTACAGAGCTGGATGAAACCGCTCTTCCGGTTTGTGCTTCCAATTATGATTGCCTTTATCTATATTTATGGAATGTTCACATTCAACTGGAAATAAAAAAGAAAAATAAGCTCCGTGGATCAAAACTTCTATCCACAGAGCTTATTTTTTATCCAACCATCATTTTTAATTTTAGTGAACCTTCTGATCCAGCATTCTTTGGATCAGCTCAATGGTATCCTTCAGTCCATAGTTGGCACTGTTGATACACAAATCATAGTTCTCCGGTTTTCCCCATTTCTCACCGGTATAAAATTCATAATATTTCTTATGCTGCTTATCCATCTGTTTCAGGAAACGTACTGCCTGCTTCAGATTCATATTACGGATATCCATAACATGCTGTACACGAACCTGGAAGGGAGCACTGATAAACAGACTGATATGAGGAATATGATTATTCTTAAGAATCGCATCTGCGCAACGTCCCATAATCACACAGTCTTCACTCTTTGCCAGTTCACAGATCAGATCACTCATATTGAAAAATACTGCATCCTGCTTCGGAAGTCCATGATAACGATTGAATTCCCTGAACCAGGTTTTCAGATCTGTGTGTTTTTTCTTTCTGTATTTATCAAATCTTTCAAAATTACCAGTATCACTGACTGCATTTTTGTCTGCCTGCAGACGCTTCATAACCTGATCAAAAATTTCTGCATCATAATAGTTGATCTGAAGCTGATCCGCCAGTTCAAATCCGATATCATTACCGCCACTTCCCTGTGTACGACTGATACAGATGATCAGATGGTCATTCTCTGAAATCTCGTTCTGGCGTCTTGCGATCAGATTATTCAGACTGATACGCGCTTTGTCTACAATATCTGTCTTCCCAAATGTATCAGGAAGACTTTCGATCTCTTTCAGAATACTGTCATACTCTATCATAAGGCGTCTTCTCTCGCTCTTATCCCTGATAGTACGGGCCATGTTACTGATCAGCGCCAGCTCACTTCTGAGCAGATGTCCGTCCGGCTTGGTATACATCAGTGCTGCCAGATGACGGATAGTTGTTTCTTTCTGTCCTGTAAATGTACGTCCCAGAGAGGAACCCACACATTTATAAACTTCTTCATCCAGGTTATAAATGCGTATTGCAAGTTCTTTACATTTTTCCTGATTATCCTGCATAATGATCCTCCCTCCTTATAAAAAGAATACAAACATATCGATAATAAACACCGGAACCAGAAATGCAACAGACCACAGCATATATCCGAAGAATGACGGCATCTTCACACCATTCTCATCAGAGATTGCCTTTACCATAAAGTTCGGGGCATTTCCGATATAAGTGTTGGCACCCATGAATACTGCACCACAGGAAATGGCAGACAGAATCTTGGTAGGTACAGTTCCCAGTGTAGTTGTGATTCCATTGGTAAATGCCAGCGTTCCTGCTGTTGTAAGGAATACCAGATAAGTAGGTGTGTTATCCAGGAAACTGGAAAGCGCACCGGTTGCCCAGAACATCTCTGCCGGTTCAGTAACTCCCAGATTCGGTCCTACAGCTTTCAGAAGCATCAATGCGGGCTGCATAGTGATAAAAATACCGATGAATAAAACCGCAACCTCCTGGATCGCACCCCAGGTAAAATGGTTTCTAATACGAATCTGCTTATCTGTTGTCTTAAAGGAAAGAAAAGCAGCAAGCAATATGATTACAATTTCAATCAGTGCCGGGAATGTCAGGGTTACTTCTCCAAAAAGATGAATGCCTCTTACATTGCCTGCAGCATCCTGAAATGCGGACATTCCCGGAAGTACACCGCTTAAGATTACCGCGCCAACGATCATCACAAGAAAGATAATATTGTGCAGTCCATCCAGGCGGAACTGAGTACCCGGTTTACGGATATCCGGTTTACGTCCATTTGCAATATCCTTTCTGTAGGAACGTTTATCAATCTGATAAAATACAAACAGCAAAATGACCATATTAAAGATCAGTACAGGGAACAGATGCAGACTCCAGAAGAATGGAACGCCTCGCATAAATCCCATTAACAGCGGCGGATCTCCGATCGGGGTAAGACATCCACCCATATTGGAAACCATGAAGATAAAGAAGATCATAATATGTCCTTTTCTCTTTCTCCATGAATTCATTTTAATTACCGGACGTACCATCAGCATACTGGCACCTGTAGTGCCGATACAGCTTGCCAGAAGAGTTCCCAGTGCAAGCAGACCTACATTAACACGGGGAGAACCTGCGAAATCACCCTCCATGGTAATATTACCTGATACGCAGAACAGGCCGAATAACAAAATGATGAATGTAAGATAATCATTCACAATACAGTCCAGAACTGTCTCTGCAGTCTTTCCGGCTCCATAAACAAAAGCAAATGGAACGACCATCAGAATGATCCATAAGGCAACAACCAGTGGCTGATGAGACTCCCACCACTCCGCTTTTACCAGAGGCATCACTGCAATACATAACAAAAGCCCTGCAAAGGGAATGCAAAGCCATACAGGTACTGTAGATGGTGCTTTGCTGCCCTCTGCCGCAAATACACTCAACGGACAAGCCAGAAGAACTGCAAAAAAAGCACCCAGTACGGTCACCAACTTTTTCAAAACTGCCACCTCCATATTTTATTTTTTCGCTCAATGCAGATATAGCAGTCAGAAAAATGGTTCGACTTGAAACAGGTGTTTCTTCCTATTATAAATGCATTCGATTTTTTACAGATGCAATTATATCATACAGCATGCAAAAATCAATTGTAGGGATATTGAATATTTATACTTTATTTCCTATTTTTTTATGCATTTTTAACATATTATCTGATAAATTTCGTTTATTTTTTAACAAGATAATCTGTTTTTCAGCTATTTTCCACTCCGTCTTATATATTTTTTAAAATTGTACTGATTTTGAAACACATAACCCAATAACAGCTCCACAGTTTATTACTTTTTCACAATTAGCACAGTAAACTTTCTTATATAAGAAAGAATCCTGCTTGCAGGATTCTCCGCCTGCGACGGGTCGCTTCAGCGACATATTTCCTATAACACGAAAAATGCTCCCCGACAGCAATTCCCGCTGTCAGAGAGCATTTCGCATATTTCTTATATGAACTGATTGGTTGCTTCATCATACTCATAGTCGATGGAATGCATCTTCGCCACCAGTTCGTCTTTCTTCAATCCTCTGCATGTACAGAGTGCTTCCAGGGAATCATAGTAATCCCTGAGCTGAGTATTCACATAACTCAGCAGAATCATTGGATCTTTGGGTATCATTTAGTTTCCGTCCTTTGCCGTAACAATGAATTCCCCATTCTGAACATCCAGCACCAGAGTATCACCTGCATGAACATCTCCGGACAAAATCTTTCGTGCCGCAAGAGTCTCCACATATTTCTGCAGATAACGCTTCAGCGGACGTGCACCATATACCGGGTCATAGCCATTCTCGATAACCTGATCCTTGGCTGCATCTGTCAGTTCCAGGGAAAGCTCCTGGTCTGCAAGACGTTTGTCAAGCTCGCCGACCATCAAATCTACTATCTTACCAATATTGGATTTTGTCAAGGGTTTGAACATAATTATTTCATCCAGACGATTCAGAAATTCCGGACGGAAATGACCTCTCAGGTCATCCATAACCTGACTCTGAGCCTCAGGTTTAATCTCCCCATTCTCATCAATACCATCCAACAGATACGGAGAACCGATGTTGGAAGTCATGATAAGAATTGTATTCTTAAAGTCAACAGTACGTCCCTGAGAATCTGTGATACGGCCATCATCCAGTACCTGCAACAGTACGTTAAACACATCCGGATGTGCTTTCTCAATCTCATCGAAAAGTACAACACTGTATGGTTTACGACGGACTGCCTCAGTAAGCTGACCGCCCTCCTCATATCCTACATATCCGGGAGGCGCTCCGATCAGTCTGGATACAGAATACTTCTCCATGTACTCACTCATATCAATTCTGACCATATTCTGTTCATCATCAAACAGATTCTCTGCCAGAGTCTTGGCAAGCTCTGTCTTACCTACACCTGTAGGACCAAGGAACAGGAAAGAACCGATAGGTTTGGTCGGATCCTTGATGCCGGCTTTGGAACGAAGGATTGCATCTGTAACCCTCTTCACACCTTCATCCTGACCTACAACTCTCTTATGAAGCTGATCTTCCAGAGTAAGGAGTTTCGCTCTCTCGCCTTCTGTCAGTCTTGTTACAGGAATACCGGTCCATCTGGAAATGATCCTTGCGATCTCATCATCAGTAACTGCCTCATGTACCAGACTTCTGTCACTTTCTTTGACACTCTTTTCTTCGATTTCCAACTGCTGCTGTAATTTCGGAAGTTCACCGTACTGTAACTGTGCAGCCTTCTCCAGATCATAATTCTGTTTTGCTTTCTGGATCTGCTTATTCACATCCTCAATCTGCTCACGAAGCTTCTGTAATTTCTCTACAGAATGCTTCTCATTATCCCACTGTGCTTTCTGGGTATTAAAGGTATCACGAAGCTCTGCCAGCTCCTTCTGAAGTGTTTCCAGACGTTCCTTACTCAGGTTATCTGTCTCTTTCTTCAGTGCAGATTCCTCGATCTCCAGCTGCATGATCTTACGGCGCTGTTCATCCAGCTCTGAAGGCATGGAGTCCAGCTCTGTCTTGATCAGGGCACAGGCCTCATCCACCAGGTCAATAGCCTTATCAGGAAGAAAACGGTCTGTGATATATCTATGTGAAAGTGTAGCTGCTGCAACCAGCGCACTGTCTGTGATCTTAACACCATGGAAGACCTCATATCTCTCCTTCAGACCACGAAGGATGGAAATGGTATCCTCCACTGTAGGTTCATCTACCATAACAGGCTGGAAACGACGTTCCAGAGCTGCATCTTTCTCAATATACTGACGATACTCATCCAGAGTTGTGGCACCGATACAGTGAAGCTCACCTCTGGCAAGCATAGGCTTCAGCATATTGCTGGCATCCATGGCTCCATCAGTCTTACCTGCACCAACGATCAGATGTAACTCATCAATGAAAAGAATGATGTTTCCTTCACTCTTCTTTACTTCTTCAAGGACTGCTTTCAGACGTTCCTCAAACTCACCTCTGTATTTGGCACCTGCTACCAGAGCACCCATATCCAGGGCAAAAATCTTCTTATCCTTCAGGCCTTCCGGCACATCCTCTGCCACGATTCGCTGAGCAAGACCCTCGATTGCTGCAGTCTTACCTACACCAGGCTCACCGATAAGTACAGGATTGTTCTTGGTCTTACGGGAAAGGATTCTGATGATATTACGGATTTCCTCATCACGTCCGATCACAGGATCCAGCTTCTGGTTACGTGCCTTTTCGACTAAATCCTCACCATATTTATTCAAAGTATCATAAGTAGCTTCCGGATTGTCACTGACTACACGCTGATTGCCTCGTACTGTAGAAAGTGCCTGCAGGAAACGTTCCTTGGTAATACCAAATTCCTGAAACAGTTTCTTCATGCTTGGACTTGGATATCTTAATAAAGCAAGGAAGAGATGCTCTACAGAGACATATTCATCTCCCATTGCCTTGGCTTCATCCTCTGCGCTGACCAGAGCCTTGTTCAGATACTGTCCAAAACGAAGTTCACCGCCGGATACCTTAACCTTAGCATCCAGTGCCTGATTCAGAGAATTTCTGAAATAATCTTTATCTATCTCCATCTTCTCGATCAGTTTAAGAATCAGGCTGTCTTCCTGTTCCAGCAGAGCATATAAAAGATGCTCCTCCTCAATCTCCTGGTTGCCAAACTGATAAGCAACCTTCTCCAGATCCTGGACAGCCTGTACGGATTTCTGTGTAAATTTACTGATATTCATAGGCTAACCCTCCTCTTATATGAGAAATATCTCTCCCAAAGGAGAAATATGTTGTTTTCTTTGTTCTGCATGTAATATAACACATGTTGTTAGCACTGTCAAGAGGTGAGTGCTAACTATTTTGTGAAGATTTTGTGAAGCCTTGATTTTACGGGCTTCACAGAGGTTTTTCACTTGCTTTCGCACTCAATTTTCTTGATTTGACCACATTTTTACCACAAATTTTTGGAAAAATATATTCGTCTGATTTTCTTACCACATTTTACGACAACGACTTATGGTTTATACCACAGCAGGTACGGTTTCTGGCAGGTTCATTTTAGACATCTCGTTCTCCACATGAGACTTTTCTGCAATATGATTGTAGACATTCATTGTGATCTGCGCATCTGAATGACCCATAACATACTGCATAACTTTAGGATTGACATTGTTCTCACCCAGTCTGGTACATCCCGTATGACGAAGGGTATGCGATGAAATAGGAGGCATCAGCTCCGGCTCTCGCTTCTCTTCTTCTGCCAGTTTGCTTTCTTTCTTATTATAGGCATTGACAATATTTTTCAGAAAGCTGTTCACTCCCGCCGGCATGATCGGACGTCCATGCTTTGTATTGAAGATGAATCCACTGCGTCCACCAATCTCCACACTACTCTGTAAACCAAGCATCAGGTTCAGCTCTCTCTGTTTACGGAACGCATCATATACCATCTGTGTCATAGGAATGTCTCTGATTCCTGCATCCGTTTTGGTTTCTGAATCATGGAAACAATATCCTTCATCACCTTCATAATACACAAGCTGTCCACCTACATGGATCTCCCGATTCTTCATATCCACATCCGACCAGGTTAAGCCGATGGTTTCACTCACTCTCAGGCAAGCCCCAAACATAACCTGCATCATTGGAAGATGAGGCTTATACACATTACTCTGTTCAACAAACTTCAGGAGTTTTTCCTGCTGTTCCAGTGTCAGTGCTTCTTTCTCCTTTGCCGGAGCCCCATAATCTCCAAGTGTTCCAGTTACCGGATTCTTACGGATAATCCCGTCTTCCACTGCCAGTTCAAAACTGGGATTCAATAAACCATAAAGACCTTTGATCGTACTGTGTGCCAGTCCTTCATCTGACAATGAGGAAAAGAACGTCCTTACGTGAGATGTCTTAAAATCCACAACACGAATGTTTCCCAAAGTATTTCGTATACGGTAGTCCCACATACGGATATAATTCTTTTTCGTTCTTTCCTTGATATTCTTTGTTGCCACGTATCGCTCAAACAACGTATTTACAGTCAGCTTCTTGACTGATGCATCTGTAATAAGCAGATCATCCATATCCTTATTGATCTTCTTTTCCATTTCTCGCAGACTCGCCAGATCAGCTGCATAAACCGAATTACGCTTCCCAGTAATTTCATCCTTGTAGCGATACTCATAACGTCCATCCGGACGCTGGTATTCACCTGTTTTTAAATTTCTGCCTTTATTATCTTTTCTTGCCATATCAATCATTCCTTTCACTTCATTTTTCGTTATTCGGAATGATTTTTGTCCTGTCGGTATCAGTCATTTACTGTCTGATATCTGCTCACAGATTAACATAATATTTTATGATTTCCAAGGGTAAATTCCTGCAAAATGCTAATTTTTATCTGCCTTTTTTACAGGAATATTTTTCCCTTTTCACTTTTCATTCCGAAGGAAAGTTGTTGTATTTTATCCTCTCATCTTTCATTACACTGCCATTGCATCAATATATTTTTTTATCTTATCCACGTTATAGAGAACACGTCTTCCAACAATCACTCTTGCTTCTGCATAGTCTGCAATTTTCTTTGCAGTTACTTCTCCGCAGGATAACATTGCCATTAATCCTTCAATATCTACCGTCAGACGGTTCTCAGTCTTATACTCTGTTGTTTTTCTCATGATGCACATACCTCCTTTCCTCCGTATTCTTCTGCATCACCTCCCAGACAGCGGTTATGCCCGTTGTCAGTACATCTACTTTTTGTTTGGATTTCTTACGATGATTTTCCATTCTGTTCGACGTGTTGGCTTCCATTTGTATATGGCGGTGTCAACGTTACAATTGACCTCTATCAGAAATCTTTCTGAATACTGGCAGCTTCTTCTCAAGCATACCAGCCGTTGCCGGAGTATCTTCGGTTTCCACATACTACTCTCTGATACAGCGGTGGAATCCTGTGTTACCTTTAAGCCCCGAAAGGCACCCATACAGCTCATTCAATTTTCAAGGTTCAATAATCAAAAATTTTATAGGTATACATTTTTGTACCTGTTTCGATTTAATGCCATTATATCCCCCGTTACTGCTAATGTCAATAGCACTTCATGTGTTTTAGGTTCTTTTTTGTACTCTTTTTTATTGATTTTCTGCCAGCTTGTGTTATAATATGGACAAATAGTTATTCATTTCTTGATTTCACTATCTTCAACGGATGTTTATCAGGACTAATGCAGAGGTGACTTTATGAATTTTAATCTGAAACTAAAAAAAATCCGGACATTCCGGAAAATGACACAAAAAGAACTGTCAGAGAAGATCGGACTGACCGATCAACATAGAATTGTACAATATGAAAAAGGTGTTCGTGTTCCAAAAAAAGATCTGGTCGATAAAATGGCACAGGCTCTGGATGTCAATCCTTATACCCTCTATGATACCGCTGGACGTGACGCTTCCGAAATGATGGAACTACTTTTCTGGCTGGATGAATTTAACCCATCTGCCCTGCATCTGTTTCTACCTCGGAAATTTCCTGGTGAAAAATGCAATGAAGTAGCTGACACTTCCGTTTACTATCATGACAACGATAGTTGGCCTGCTCATGCACCTGTTTGTATGTGGTTTGACTATGGAGTTCTGAATGATTTTCTGAAAGAATGGGTGGTTCGAATGGATGAACTGAAATCTGGTGCGATTACCAGAGATGAATATTTTGAATGGAAAATTAACTGGCCACAGACTTGTGATGATTGTGGAAAACGGAAACCCTCAAAACAGTGGCGGAAATCAAACGAATAGAATTTAGTGAAACTTAGCAAAACTTAAATTCACTGTATTTTTTCTCTTTGCTCAAAAAAGGCACTGCAAACCAATAATTCTATGGTTTTCAGTGCCTTTTGTTCTATACACTAAGTTTCCAATTTGCTGCTTCCGTCTGCAGATCAACCAGCTTACGATATAGACCATTTTTCTTCATAAGCGTATCATGGTTTCCTTTTTCTGCCACAACACCTTTATCCAGAACAACGATCTGATCCGCTGCTTCAATCGTTCTCATCCTATGAGCGATTACCAGAACTGTCTTCCCACTGACTAGTTCAGATATCGCTTCCTGTATCTGTGTTTCACTGTCCACATCTAAAGAAGCAGTTGCTTCATCCAGTAAAATAACAGGTGCATCTTTTAAAAGTGCACGGGCAATGGAAAGACGTTGGCACTCCCCGCCAGAAAGCGTAGAACCATTTTCTCCGATTACCGTCTGATAACCCTGCGGCAATTTTTCGATAAAATCATGACATTTTGCAGCCTTTGCTGCAGCAATAACATCCTCATCACTTGCACCTTTTCGTCCGACACGGATATTTTCCATAATTGTATTATTGAAAAGAACAACATCCTGAAAAACAATCGAAAAATCTTTCATCAATGCGACCGGATCAATTTTTGCGATATCTGCACCACCAAGTGTAATTTTCCCACCATCCACGTCATAGAATTTAGCTGCCAGTTTTGCTATGGTGCTCTTACCACCGCCGGATGGTCCTACTAATGCAGTCACCTGTCCCTGTTTTGCAGTAAAAGATACATCTTTTAAAACTGTTTTTCCTGTTTCATAAGAAAACTTCACATGGTCAAAAATCACATCATATCCTTTGGTGTGATACTCTGTCTGCCCGTTTTCTAACGGATATTCCTGGATTTCTTTCAGGCGTTTTACCTGTAAATTCACACCAAAAAGTTCTGCCATATTCGCCATAGCTCCAGAAAGTGGATCATACAGACGGGAGGCTGCGATCAAATATAGAATATAAGTAAACAGATCAATTTTTTCCTTTAAAATCAGCGAACTTCCCACAACAATAACCGTTGCCAGTCCAAGCCGTAAGACCATCTGACCGGTTGTAAGAAGACTCGCACTGACCATTTCACTGGAAATCTGCGCTTTTTCTGCTGCATCCAATTTCGCATCCAGTTTCTCCAGATAAGTTTTCTCCTGATTACATGCCTTAATATCCTGTACCGTTTCCAGACATTCCTGTATTCCTTCTGACAGATCAATTCTTGTTGTCATATATTTCTTTGCAAGCAGTTCCTGCCACTTGCGTGAAAGAAGAACAATTGCAAATGCCACCGGTGCAACCCACAAAAGAGCAATTCCCATTTTCCAGTTCATAACAAGAAGTACCAGACACACAATACTTGTAGAAATAAGTGCTCCAAAAAATTGCGGAACTGTATGGGAAAACGCATGCTCAAAACTGGCACAGTCGCCCATAATTGTACTTGTCAGATCAGCAAGGTCACGTTCATGGAAAAATCCAAGCGGTAACGTCCTGAGCTTTTCTGCAAGTGTAATGCGTCTACGTTCACTTTCCTCATAGGTACCAATATAGGCTTTTGTATACTGCAGATAATGAAGGACAAAAATAATCACTAAAATGATAATTCCAACAACTGTATATCCTGCAAATCCTGCCACTTTTTCTTCCATTCCAAGAGCCATAGGAAGCATCGTATTTAATACTATTGCAAGTAGGGCAACCGGGAGCATCAGACTGATATTTGCCAGTACAGAATAAACAATTGCTTTAAAAAGATCCTTTGCACCCTGGACACTCAGAGCGTATTTTTTCTGTAATCTGTTAATCATGATTTTCCTCCTTTCTCACAGTCGTTCCAACCTTCCAGATAATCTGTGTCTGATATTCTTTCCACATGGATGCGTAGACACCATTCTGTTTCAGCAATTCATCATGATTGCCTCGTTCTATTATTTTTCCATCACCAAAGACCAGAATCATATCTGCATCCTGAATCGTGGACAGACGATGTGCAATCATAAGTACTGTTTTTCCGCTGGTCAGTCCTTCAAAGGCAAGCTGGATCTGATGCTCATTTTCCGCATCTGCAAAAGCTGTCGCTTCATCAAGTATAATAATTGGTGCATCTTTCAGAATTGCACGTGCTAATGCAATCCGCTGATTTTCACCACCCGACAAATAGGTTCCTCCACTTCCAACTATAGTATCCAAACCATTTGGAAGTCTCTCTATGATATCCTGACATTGTGCTGCTTCTGCCGCTCTCATCACTTCTTCACGTGTGGCATCTGGCTTGGAAGCTCTGATATTTTCAAGTAAGGTATCATTGAAAAGACGGGTGTTCTGGAACACAAATGCAATCTGATCCATGAGGTCATTTTTAGCAATCTCACGAACATCCACACCACCCACTAAGACGTCTCCTTCCTGCACATCATAAAAACGTGGAATCAGACTGGCCGCTGTAGATTTGCCACTACCGGAAGCTCCGACTAATGCAATTTTCTTACCATCAGGGACTTTGAAGCTTACATGATACAATGCTTTTTTCTTAGCACCTGGATAAGTAAAAGAAACATCCTCGAATACAACAGAAGCATCCTTTGGCTGTTTTTGTGTATTTGATTCTTTAAGCGGTTTTTCCTGCAAAATTGCTTCTATTCTGCTTACTGCACTTTTTGCCGCCATTAACTGTTCGCTTGCAAACATGATTCGATTCATCATTGTTGTACAAACTGGCGTAAACAGACTGTAAAACAGGAAATCTAAAAACAGTTTCTGACGATCCGCCTGTCCACTTGCTGCCGAAAAAAGCATCAGTGCAGTCGGGATCAGCAAAATAAAAGTTCCATTTAAAGTAATGTTAAATCCCGTCAATGGGATACGACAGCAGATTGCATATCCACTGGCATATTTTTTGTATTCTTCAATCGCTGCATGAAAGTTTTTGAATGAGTAAATGGTTTGCTGGAATACCTTTACAACCGGGATTCCACGAACGAATTCTACCGCTTCTTTATTCATATTTTCCAGTGCGGTCATGTATCCCGACATAAAATCGGCATTATCTCCACCCATCATTTTCTTTAAGAAAAATACACTGATTGCCAGTGGAATCAAACAACAGATTCCAAGTCTCCAGTCAAAGACAAACAACAAACTGATGACTGCAACCGGCATAACAACTGCACCGGTCAGATCCGGCAACTGATGTGCCAGAAACCCTTCGGTCAGTTCAGCATTGTCATCAATAATTTTCCGAAGTCTGCCACTGGCATTCTGACTGAAATATCCAAGCGGTAACGTGACAATATGGTGCATTGCCTCTTTTTTCATATTGGTAGCTGTACGAAATGCTGCCAGATGCGAACAACATAATGCTACAAAATATAATAAAATACTAAGTAACGAAAATGCTACTGCAAGCCACGCATAATGCCCACTGGAAGCTGCCAGTGACAAATCTCCCTTTTTCATCGCATACAAGATATCCCGAATCACAAACCAGATACAGACAAATGGAATAATAGAAAGCACCGTGGATATTCCTGCCAGAATGCAGCTGGCAATAGTCAACCAATGACGTTTCCCTGCAAATCCCCACATCCGGGATAACTCGGCATTTTTCTTTTTGCTCATGACCTTATATCCTCCTCAAAAAGCCGGTGGCATCAGAATCTCTCCGATTTCCACCGACTCAAATTTATTTTCACTATTCAGACAGATTCTCTTTACAGAATAACTGTATACAGTTCTCAACATCGGCTTTCGTATAGTCAACAGAAATTCCTGCTGCCAGCCAATAAGCATATTCACCTGCATCATATTTTTCCAATGCATCCAGGTCACTTCCATATCTGAACTCAATGTGCCATGTAGTTTTCATCGTATCCGGAGCGATACAGAAATAGGTAAACTCGCCGGAATCAGCATCATCACTTTCGTAGATGTACAGACCACGCGTTTCTTCCATACCTACGTAATGATAAGAATGACTGAATACATCATTCCCCTCTTCATCCACACCAGATATTGTTGTTCCGTCAAACGTGAACTGATCTATATTCTGTAAAAATTCACAGTCGTATGCCATATTTCCATCCTTGTAGGTTTCCACTGCCTCTTCACCGGTGACTGTTCCAGTTACCATAGAAGACATTTTTTCAACAGCCGCCTGAGCATTATCCTCTCCTACAATTGCAGCACTGTCATCGAGCCACAGCTGATCGTATTCATCTGCCAGAATAACCGGCCACAGTTCCTGATAAGTACCTTTCAGATCGCATAAAAGCTGATCTGCTGCATCCTGATTCTCATCAGTTTCACTTTCCTTCTGTACGCTTGTAGTCTGTTCTTCTGTAGCATTGTTTTCTGTGTGCTTTGTTTCAGATGTGCTACTGCTTGTATTTCCACATCCCGTCAATAAAGAAATAGACAAAGTTGCTGCTAAAAACAAACTTGTTAATAATTTTCTCTGTTTCATTATAATCCTCCTAAATAAAAAATATGCATTAGTCAGTCTTATCTAACCAATACATATTTTATCTGGTACTAATATGAAACTCAATGACCTGGCAGACTAGTTTCTATCCAATCAGACATTCTTTTTATACTCCGTTGGTGTCATTCCATATTCACCTCGAAATGCCGAAGTAAATTTATTGGGATTTGTATATCCGATTTCTGTTGCGATTTCACCTACAGATAAATTCCCTTCCCGTAATAATTTTTCAGCAATTTGTAAACGATAAGTCCGGAGATACGCATAAACAGGTGCACCATACATTCCCTTAAAACAACGTTTCATTGCCGTAGGTGATATTTCAAAACGCTCTGCCAACTCCTCAATTGTATAATGTTCTTTGATATGTCCTACAATAAAATCATGAATCTGTCTGGTACAGTTCCTTTGCGATTTTGAGAAATAAACATAGTCGTTCTTAATCCTGTCAAAATCCATTTCTGTTAGTATCAATAAAAGCTCCAGAAGCTTTATTCTGATATAACTAGGCTTTATATGTTCCTGAACAGTATATAATTCCGAAAATATATGTTGGACAGTTTCATTTGCACGAACCATATAAAAATCCTGTTTTCCTGCAAACTCTGAAATTCGGGTAAGATTAATAGAAAGAAGTTTCAAGATTCTTCTCATCTCATCTGTAATTTCTTCCAACTCAATCGTTATCGTTATCCCATGATAATGGGAAGTAGGAAATGTTGATGTATGTGATTTCTTATGCAAGGTACAAATGGATAAATTTCCCGCTGCCATATAGCAATAACTCCGCTCTCCAAACGCACACTCACACCGCCCCTCCCGACAATAATTAATTTCAATAAATCCAGGACGTGGACTCTGCATCTTATTACAATATTCCATATGCATATCATTATAGACCAGCTCCATTCCTGGAAATGTCTGATATACGGCGATATCTCCTGTACCACTTTCATTCTCAAGATGAAATCTTGAACATATAGCATCTTCTTTTTTTCTCCGGACAGAAGATCCATATAAATCAACACTTCTGAAATCCGATTCCACTTCCGAAGACGCAAAAAGTATATCTCCAGCAACCTTATATGGATTGTCCTCTGTTGTTACTGTTCTCATATTACACCTGTCCACTTTCTTCCGCTGCTTTTCTTACTTTTGTCTCCTCTTTCATAAAACATCATAGCTTATCTCTTTCAGCAATTAGTTTTATCTAACTTTCTCATATAAAAAAATGTTACCTTATAAAGCTCCAGTCCCTACAATAGGTAACATCGTTTGAGTTTCTATACTCTTTCAGTGTAACACCGTTAGGACTGACTGACAAGAAAATATAGAAATTCATTATAGCAAATAAATTCGATTTATTGTTCAATAGCCAACATTCTTATTATTCAAATATATTCTAATCAGAACAGCCCCTACATTTATGACAAAAATCACAAACAGCAGATTAAATGGCAAATATTCCCGGATCAAGTTTCCTAATACCGCAATAAAGGAAAAGCTGGCTATCAAAACCATTTTATAAATATCATCCCATATCTTTCGATACCGTTCAATTCCGCCCCATACAAGAAATACACCCCCGACAATTCCCGCCATAATCACAGCACTTGAAAATATTCGTTCAAAAACTACCTCTCCCGTAGAATATCCCATATAATCCAGCTGTTCAAACCATGTCGCATACTTTCTGCACCAATTAACTGGCAACATGATCAGTTGCATTAAATCCCTTTGAAATGCTCCATTCTGAATAAGTGAAAAGAATATGACACAAAGATATCCCCAAGCCCAGAAAAACTGTATTTCTTTCATATCCTCCATTTCCGATTTTGCTTTTCTCCTGGCTTTTTGTATCTCCATATCTGCCCGTTTCTTTTCCCTTTCAGCCTGATACTCTGCCTGTCTTGCCTGTTTTTCTGCTTCTTCCTGTTTTTGCTGTGCCTGTTCAACCGCTTTCACCGACGATTGGTTCACCTGTGTCTGTAATTTAGAGTTCCGGTCCCGAACGTCTTTTATTTCTTCTTCGAGATGCTCTTGCTCGCTCCTGCTCATCAATCCGTTTCTGTTCCTCAAGTCGTCGTTGCTCTGCTGTAAAGACTGATTGAGTTTCCGCATTTCGGACAGTTCTGCTGTCATCCGCTGAATTTCGGCGTTCGACATTTGCATTTCTTCTTGCATTTCGTGATTCTCGAAGAACAACTTCTGTTTTTCCATTTTCAACTTGTGCGTCCTTTCCTGAAATTCCTGAATAAACTCGTTCATCTTCTGATTTCTCACCTGCAACTCGTCCCTCTCTGCCGTCACTTTCTCCAGCGTTTCTGCCTGCTCCTTCGCAAGCTGCTTCCACTTGTCGGTAGTATCCAGCGAATACATCGTCTGATCCATTTGTTCGTTCTGCTTCGGCTTGTATCCTTTCGTAATTTCCATTAAATTCATTCTCCAAGTCCTCCTTACTGATGTCCAGATGAAATGTTTTTGACAGATTGCTGTCTCGCACTTTCTTTCCATCCTTGTTCTGAAATGTGATGTGCTTCCGTTTCTCTGTCCAATTCACATTCCACCCGAACTGTTTCATTTTTTCTATAAACTTCTCTTTGCTGATACAATTTTCCAGTGCTTTTAACACTGCCATTGCACAGTCCGCTACAAAGCTGTCCTTTACCCGCTGACGAAACAGATTATATTTGTCTTTGCTCCATACAATGACTTCCCCTTTTTCAATCTGGCTTCCATCAAAGTGCTTTCCTTTTTCGGCAACTGTCAATCCTCTCTCACGACACATCTGGTTGGTAAGCTGTTTCATACGTTCCAGATCCTTTTTGGTGTTATGCAGTTTTCTTCCATCTTCATAACTCACTGAATTAGTAACCAGATGGCAATGGATATGCTCTTTATCCTTATGCACAGCCACTAAGGTCTGGAATCCACTGAACCAATTTTCTGCAAACTCTTTTCCAAATTCTAATGCCTGCTCCGGAGTAATCTGCTCGTCCTTATGCCAGGAAATAATATTGTGGGCATACATTCTCCCAGTATCTTTGTTCCACACCTTCTTTTCTTCCAGAAAGGTTCTGTACACCAAATCATAGTTAATCTCATTATGGCAGTACGGGCCTGTTACATAGGTAAGCAGTTCGCCGGTCTTGTCTTGTCGTAAAACATATTCGATACAATTTCTCATTGCTCCATGTGTATTTGTCCGCTTATTAATCGTCTTATTAACCGCCATATTCTTTCACTCTCCTTCCGGTACTTGAGGACATTTTTATTGAGGAAATATAACATGCTGTCGTTTGGGATTTCTCCATCTGTATGCAGTTTTCTTGCAATCTGATTGATATTTGTAGTCGCTCCCCGGAGCTGACAAAGGATGTCTGCAAACATCTGGTTCAGTCTTTTCAGTTCTTCCACTTCCTCTGCCGATGCTATCTTTAATTCTGCAATTGCTTTTATTACAACTTCCTGCTGTGTTTTTCCGGATTCTTTCACTTTGCTTTGAAACAGATCATATTCTGCTTTATTCATTCGTATGGTTACTGTATGATTTCGTTTTCTCATAGGCTTTCGGCTCCTTTCTTTGCTTAATTTTCATTCTTTATTGACTGATACGATATTCTGACTGATAAACCAATAAAGGGATTCCATAAGGATGCTGGACATCCAGTGGATGTCCATTTAGCACCGACCGAAGTGGAGCGAAGACAATGCTCCTTTGGTGGGTGCAGGGTGCATGACGTCCAGTGGACGTCAGCTTTGCACCGACCGGAGCGGCAGCGGAGACAAGTCCTAGTCAATCAGTAAGTGTTCCGCAGGAATGTCCGGTGGACATTTCGCGGGGATACTTACGCTATTGACGTGCCGGGGTTCCAAGGGGCGGAGCCCTCTGGCAAGTTTAGGAACAGCCCAAAGGCTGGCTCCGGTGCAGAGTGGCTTGCCACTTTGCGAAACTTGCCTGTCATCTCCCCACCACTGAACCGACACCCACCAAGCCATATTTTCCACCCTACGTTATCAGATTAAAATGGAGATGACGGTGGTTTTGTGGTGCAGGGACAGACTGTGGAAGAAATAGAAGAGCTCCCATTTCGATAGATTTTCTCTTTCTGAAACAGGCTGTTCATGCACCACTCCGATGCGAAGTATCGGACAATCATGTGCCGTATCCGGCACTCTATTCTTTTCTTCGCCTTGCTTGTTCAATCCACCCATCTGCCAACGCTTTTCTGTTATATTTTCCTGTTATTTCTGTCTTTCTTTTTCTGAATTTCTTTCTATTTCTGCTAAAAGACATAAAAATAACAGTCATAAACATTTCTCCAATTCATAATGTCTGAAATGTCACCACTGCCATTGTCTTTTTCTTCTATTCTGTTTTTGTAAAGCTATTCCTTACTGTCAGTCTGTTTTCCTGTTACTGCTATTTCATAACCATCTAAAAACTGTCTGCAAAATCCAGTGCTGCATCCATATCAGCTTCTTTCTCCCAGTCCAGATTATCTTCTGCGATCTCTCCATCCGTTTTCTCCATTGTTAGTGTTCTTTCCGGCAGATTAATTTCTCCTACCGATTCTTTTACAAACGGTACAAGCATTTCCAGCAGGTTCTTCGCCATAGCCATCGGGACGGATTCTTTTACTCCATCCCGGATAGCTGTTTCCACTCTTTCCAGAAAAGCATCTTCCTTTTCTCTGGTTTCCAGATACGGATCTGCTTCATTCCTGTACTCTCTGGAAAAATAGTCATTCAAAGCCACTACAACAGCTCTGGTGTACGATTTATATTTCTCCCTGTCCATCGTCTGCAAATATTCCCATGCCTGCCTGTCCTGTTCATCACAAAGATTCAAACGGATATTTGTATTGATGATTTTCCGTTCTTTTCTCATACAAGCATCCCTCCGTTTCTCTGGATTTTCCTTACGCTCATTGCTTCATAACCTTTCGCTGTGGCACAGATGTCCCGTACAATCGTTACCCGGCTCTTGTCGTATTCTCCAAAATTCTGAATCATACAACCGCCACCGCCCACTACATACAGACGCATCAGTTCGGGATTGTATTCTCGTTCCCTCAGCTTATGAAAGATTTCTTTCGTATAATCTCCGGCAGCTTTGCGAATGACTGCCAAATATTTTTCACCAATATCTGCTGTCCCGGTACGGATCACCTGCTCAATCACCAGATCGTCTACCACCGTTCCAAGTTCTTTCAGCAAGGATTCCCTGACTGCAAGCACACACTGGTGTGTTCCATATTTCTCTGTAAAGCATTTCTTCTCTAATGGACGGGAATTGTTGATATACATGATGTTCATAGTTCCGTTTCCAATATCTGCCAGCATATTGATGCCTTTGAAATCCTGTAAGCGGTAAAAGGCTGCTGCAAATCCCTGTGGGTAAATATCAGCTCCTGCAAACTCTACATGATACTCTTTATTGCGGAATATAAAATCCACGCTTTCATTCTGGAGGAGATATTTCTGGAAATCTTCTTTCTGTGTAGCTACCCAGGTAAGCGGAAGTCCGGCTGCAATGTGTACCTTTGCTTGATTCATTTCTTTCCCATCAAGTTCCTTTGCTATAGCCGCCAGTGTCAGCACATAATAGTCCTCGTCCTGCGTTTTCTCTGCACAGAACTCCTTGTGTTCCTCTCCAATCTGGTAATACATGCCATTATAAACAAGAAGATTATTCTGAAAGATTGGCTCCTTGTCATATCTGGCTACACCGGATGGAAAGCATCTGGTGGCAGTTTTCATGTTTCCATAACCATGATCAATCCCGATCACCATAATTGTTTCATTTCTGTTATTTTTCATCATTCTCATAATCATACCTCATTCTTTCTTTTCTTATCCAATCCTATTAATACTTACGTGAATTGATAAGATAGATATTTTATTTACTAGTTCTTTAATAATTCATATTTAATAACATGGATTATTAATAGCAACGGTTTGTCCAGTATGGGATTTACCATATCTGGTTTTCCTATTTTCTGATGTCCGGAGATAGAAATTTCCTATGACCTGATTGTCCAAAATTGGACTATCCACCCTTAGGCACTTCTCTGCTCCACTTAATCATTCTCTTCTCCTAATGGAACTTCCCGGATAATATATTCGGTATCGCCATAAAAGCCATACTCATTACGCAATCTATGACGTTCCACATATCCATGATGCTCTAATTCCTTAATTGCAGAACGAACAGAATCAATCCCATCTCTGCTCAATGTTGCCAGTCCTTGCATATTGTAATTCCAGTCATCTGGCAAACTTAACATCAGCGATAATAGACCTTTCGCTTTCAATGTCAGATTCTTATTCTTGAAATGGTGATTACTCATTACCGTAAAATTCTTAGTTCTCTCTACACGAAAAATCTGTGCCATGCTCCCCACTTCCTTTCCAGACAGAAAAAGACGCAAGCCATATTCTTATGACTCACGCCTTTCTGCATAACTTACTTTTCTATTCTTCTGTTTCTAATTCTAATCTCTGTAAAATATCCCTTACAATGCCTGCATCTTCAATCAGATTAATTCCAAAACATTTTTTACCTGCATCCTTCAAAGACGCACCCACATGATATGCTTTCGTTTTATCAAGAATTAAAAAACGATCATGAAATGCTCTTGTGTACTTCACATCCAGTTTAGGATACTGTGCATTAAAGTTATCTACATCTGTTTGAGATAATTTTGTCCGTTGCTGTGTATAAACTGTCACCGCCACATTTTCTTTCTTTTTGGACAACATATTTAATGTTCCTACATCCACATAGCCATCTACCAGAACAATTTCCGTCTCTGCTTTCTGAATCAGTCCTATCAATAAGCTGAATGCATCATATATCTGACCATCAAAAAATATCTTTTGATTAGACTCCTCATGATCTGATATGTACTCAAAAATCTGCTCCAGTTTTTCATCTGTCTTTTTCTGATATTCCAGTTGTTTTAGCTCAACGTTACTAATCCTTTCAAACAAAAGTGCATTGTTGGCTATAAACCGTCGCATTTCTACAAATGCACGCATAATACCTATACTTACATTAATTGCCACCTCGCTATGCAATACACTGGCCAGCATGGATATTCCCTGCTCTGTAAATACATACGGCAATGTACGTCTGCCGCCTCGTCCATCCTTTTTTTCTGGCTCTTGTATTTTTGAGGTGCCAGATTGGCACCTCAAAGATTCTGCTTCTTCTGTTGTAAGCTGAAAACAAAAATCTTCTGGAAATCGTTTTATATTTCTTTTTACTGCACGATTTAAAGCTTTTGTTTCTACCTGATAAAGCATTGCCAGATCACTATCCACCATAACTTGTTTGTTTCTTATCACATAAATCAGATTTTCAATGTCTGGTGGCATGATTTCAACTACTTGTGTTTCCACTGGTTCCATTTCTTTTGCTTTCTGATCCGCCATTCCATCTCCTCTATAACTTGAAATGCCAAACTGGCATTTCAAGTTACTTTACCGCACAATCATTTCTTATGAGTTTCCAAAATCCATGTTCCCATTTTACCCTATTTTTCTCATTCTGCCTACTGCTATTTTTCATACAATGATGAGGTCGCAATCCACGACCTCATCACCTTCATTTAAACATAAATCAATTCCTTGAGAATAATCTCTTCCGCAATCGCTTTGTGTTGATTAGCAGCTCTTACCCATGCCATCTGATCTGCTTCTTTATCCGGCAGTGGTTCTTTTTCTTCCAACTGTTTCAGAATTACCGCTTCCCGTTCTCTGGCTGCCTTGTCCACTTCCAGAAGATGCTTTCCAATCGTGTCCTGCAGAAGCATCACCTGATAAGTTGAATTTCGATGGCTCTTCAGATAATCTCTGCGAAGAAAACCATACTTGCCAAGTTGCTCCATCTGCTCACCGGATTTATAGGTGAGATTCGGAATCAGATATCCATTTACATTCGTATACGTTAATTTCATTTTATTAGCACTCTCCATTTCTCATCATTTTTTGACCACAAATTTACGACATTTACGACAAATCTGACACTGCTTTACAATACCAGACAAAATGACTGATGCCCCGGAAAGCCTGTAAAACAGCCACTTCCGGGATACACAAGACAGGACAAAAATCGACTTCCATTATCAAGAGGTGAGTGCTAATTATTTTGTGAAGAATTTGTTAACGCTACGAGCCATGCACATTTACGTGAAAGAGCCATCTTTCAAGCTTGCTTGATAAAGATGGCTCTTTCATGGAAATGTATAGGGCGACAGCCCTACAGCGAGGGAAGTCTTTCCCGAGCTGTGCATGGCGTATGCCACTACTTCACAGGGATTTTTCACTTGCTTTCGCACTCGATTTTCTTGATTTGACCACATTTTTACGACAAAGTCTTGGAAAAATATATTTGGATGAATGCTTCTGAACTGATGGAAATTTTGTTCTGGATTGATGAATTTAATCCCGGCATGATCAATCTTTTTCAACTAGAAACTTGTCCAGGCGAAAAATCAAATTCCAATGACGATACCTCTAGACTCTACCACAATTCCGATAGTTGGCCTGCTCATCCACCTGTTGGCATGTGGTTTAATTATGGGATTCTTAATGATTTTTTGAAAGAATGGACAATTAGAAAAGAAGAACTGAAATCCGGCGAGATTACCCAAGATGAATATTTTAAATGGAAAATCAACTGGCCACAGACCTGTGATGATTATAGAAAACGAAAACCGTCAAAGCAGTGGCGATGCTCAAACGAATAGAATTTAGCGAAACTTAGCAAAACTTAAATTTATTATATTTTTCTCTTTAACTAATGGAAAAGGCACTGAAAAGCCAATATTTCTACGGTTTTCAGTGCCTTTTTTGCATTGTCCATTCAGAAAAATTAATTGCCCAAATAGAAATATATAAACAACCCTATAGGTTCTCTCTTGCCAGACATATTTCTTTCAGCGCCTCCCCAATATCTCCATCTACCCCAATCGACTTTCCGGCAATTTCTGAAGGAATATAGACTTCTCCTTTATTGAAGGTGATATAAACTGCTTCAGGTTCAGAAGCAGCAAGACTCATGAAAGGCTCTTTGATCATACGGTTTCGCCATCCCACGCCCAATTCCAGGATCGCTAGTCTTTTACCATGATATTTCTTAATAAAGTTCTGATAGTCTTGCATTTTCTTTTGGAACTGTTCGGTCTGAAAGAATGCATTGCTGTTTGCCATATTGACCGTAACTGGCCCTCCACAGCAGGAACAGCAGGGGACCAGTTCTGAGGGGATCTGTCCGTTTTTTTCAGCTTCCGCCATTTTGAGAATTTCATTCTGGTTTTCGTAAGGATCTGTTCCGCATCCATTCTGGCACCGGGACTGGGTGAGACGGCCTTCCATCTCAAAGACTTTATCCCTGTCAAATCCTGCAGGCACGAAATGGTCCTCGCCATTGGAGGTCACAATAAAATAATCTTTGGAACCAACCAGACGATACAGATCCTCCATTACAGGACCGGGCTGTTCCAGATAACATTTCCGGCTGATCAGTCTGCTGAAAAATGCCCATTTAGATTCTTCTGTAGGATACTGAAAGAATAATCCCTGCAGTATGTTTCTGATCCCGTATCTGCTGCGGAAATCTCCGAAATCTTTCTGAAAGCAGTGATCATCTGCAAAAATATTGTATCCTTCTGAAATAGATAATCCGTTACTGGCGCCGATGAGAAGAGCGTCTGCTTCCTGGATAGCTTTATAAATATTTCTGAAGTTTTCTTCCATAATGTTATTTCTCCTTTTCCAACTGTATCCGAAGTTCCTTTAATATATCTGCCAGATCGCCTTGCAGGTAAAGACTTCTCCCTTTTAAATGTTCCGGAGTAGAAGAGGCTTCCTGGTTCAGACAGACGTAAAACACCTGGCTGTTACGGGCCGTCATGTCCCAGAAAGGCAGTCTGATCACCCCCGGTGTCATCTCTCTAATCTTTTCCGGCAAGTACAGCCTTAAGAGCCAGATATAGCTGACCTGTAGGCAGATGCCACATACTGTAAATATATTTTGTATAGTAGGCCCATTGCTGTTCCAGGGATGTCTTTGTGACTATGCTTCTCCATGCTCCTTGTTTTCCTCTTTCTTTACCCTCACTGCCTCCTGCAGCACCAGGGCAATGTCTTCTTTGATAGCCAGCCCCTTCTGTTCTATTTCTCTGGGAAGAATGGCGTCCTTTGGATTAATGGTAATGTAAAACGCCTTAGGCAGGGAGTATGTGAGATTCCAGAAAGGTTCCTGGATAAACATAGGGGTCATTCGTCCTACGCCCAACTCCAGAAAAAGGATCTTCTTCTCTTTATTCTTTTCCAGAAATTCGTTGATCTTCCGGTATTCGTCTTTATACTTGGCACCTTCCAGAAATGTATACCCCCGTACCCAGGGCTCCATCTGGGCTCCGCATTTTGGACAGCGGGGGATCATTTTGGCGGGGATACACAGATTCTCGTCAATAGCTGCATTCATGGCATAGACCATATCCTTGTTGTAATAAATCTGGTCATGACATCGGCGGCTGCACTGATAATAGCGGGAATCACCCTGGATGGCGCTTAATTTTTCTTCGGACACCACACGGGTAAACTGGAAGTCCTGATTGGTGGTCATAATATGATAGTTTTTACCCTCAAGGAGTTCCATGAGATCGTAGTAAGGCTGTCCTGTAGGACACTCATATTCCATATAGCCCATACGTACAAGAAATGCCCAGTGAGCTTCCGGGGAAGGATAATGATAGTAAAATCCGTTAAAGGCTCCGGTAAATCCATATTTTTTATGGAAATCCCCCAGATATTTCTGAAATATCGCATCATTCTGATAGAAAAAATTATAGCCACAGGAAGCGGACATGCCGGCTGCTGCTCCTACCAGAATGGCTTCAGCAGAATTAAGTTTATCTAATAAGGTCCGGGCATTTTTTTGATATGCATTTTCAAAAACAATATTTTTCATTGGCTGCATGGTTGACTTTCCTTTCTTTTATTGTTATTATTAAAATTACATCAAAATTGTACCATGTTAAAATATAAATTACAAGAAGAAAAAGAGCATCTGACCAGTGCCCAGATTGCAAAAAGTGTAAAAACAAATCCTGCCTATATCCGGCAGCTGATGGCCGTGCTGAAAAATGCAAGCCTTATCTCCAATACCCAAGGCCAGGCAAACGCCTGTCTTACCAAACCTGCAGATGAAATTACTATGCTGGATATATACCGGGCAGTGGAGGGAGAAAAGCCTTTGCTTCATCTTGATATTGATACCAACCCAGAGTGTGGAGTATACTGATAATAATAAAGAGACTGTAACATTCATGGAAAACTATGAGTTGTTTCAGTCTCTTGAGGCATCTCTTTTACATCTCAACTTATTCAATCATTTTTTGCGCCGCCCTGTATTTTCCGATCCCCGTACTTCTTCATGATAGAAATAGTCCACGATTACAGGATGGCCTGGCTCTGCGCGGCCATAAGGCAGTTCGTTGTCTACAAAAGGACAGTCGTATTTTTGGGACATCTGTGCTGCCTGGTTTTCCAATGCCCGAAAATAGCTTCGATCTCCCTTGCGATAGATTTCATCATACAGGGTAACAAGGTGGGGATAACATTTCTGAATATAATCCAGGATCTCCTGTTTGAAACCACCGCGGAGATTTAGATTTTCTAACCATACCAGGTCACACTGATCTTTCACACGTTCAAAAATCTTTTCAAAATCTGTGATGCCCGGAAATACTGGGGAAATGAAACAAACCGTGCGTATTCCGGCTTCGTATACCTGCTTCATTGCCTCAAGTCTGCGGCTGATGCTGACAGCTTGATCCATGTCTGCCTGAAATTTTTCATCTAATGTGTTGATCGACCATGAGACAGTGACTTTTCCCATTTCTTTTAGCAAGTCAATATCCCGGAGTACAAGATCCGATTTCGTACAGATAAGGATTTCTGCACCGCTATTTTTTAACTGTTCTAAAATCCTGCGGGTATTTCTTATCTCCTTTTCCTGGGGCAGATACCCATCTGTCACGGAACCAATCACTACCCGTTGGCCTTTATATTTTCTCGGGTTTTTAATTGCCGGCCAGTGTTTTATATCCAGAAATGTTCCCCACGATTCGGTATGCCCGGTGAACCGTTTCATAAAAGAGGCATAGCAGTATTTGCAGCCGTGGGTACATCCTACATAAGGATTGACAGAATATCCCCCTACCGGAAGACTGGATTTAGTCATGATATTTTTTGTTTCTATATCCCGGATCAGAATATTCTTTTCCATTATTTTTTCCATGCGTTCTGTTCCTCCAAAACCCGGATAAATGCCGAGGGCAGATCCTGGATTATTTGATTATCTCCCATAACGGGAAGTAGATCCTCTTTCATAAACACCGGTTTTGAATCATCTACAATCAGAATTTTTTGTCTTTTATTCATATTTTTTTACCTTTATCCTTGTTGATTTTATGATGTTCCAAATCATATCCGATTGACTACCAGTTTCTAACATCTTGCTATTTTCTTCTATTCAGCCTTCCCCTCTGGGAAAATAATTTTAAACACAAAGAAAAAAATCACCATGGAAACTCCACCTGTAATAATTGTCACAAGCATGTTATAGACTGCCGGTGCCACATATGCAGATGCAACTGGCATCCACAGATTATTAAATCCATTACAGATCAGTGAAATTACCACCCATGCTATAAAATACCAGATTGCCTGATATACAGGATTTCCATGACTTTTAAAAGTAATATTTCTCTGAAGTGGAAAATTGATACACTGTGCAAGAAATGACCCCAATTCATAACTGATAAAATAGCCAAGTCCACCACCGATCAGTATATTCCCCGTTGCATCACGCAATACATTATACCCCAGCAAACTCCATGTAAATTTTACTCCAAACAGATTCATGGAAACCTTTGGCCACATAAATTCTGTACCAGCCAGACCAATTCCCAAAATCCCTGGTAAAAATGTAAATACAAGATACTGGAATACTGTCACGCCCATACTGAATATAACAAAATAGAATATCTGATAAAGCCATTTTGCAAAAGTAGCATGTTTCTCTTCAAAACATTTCCATATATTTTTTATATGATTCATCTGCACTTCCCTCCGGCTCCTTTTAATAATTTTTCATATTTCTTATTATTTCTTCTGTTTCTGAAATATCCGCCAACTACTTTTTTTACTCCAAGCATAAAGTGACCATTCACAGCATCGACAATTCCATATACCATTTCCATACTGACTGCCCCGCCGGTCATCTTGGCAATCCCCCGGAACGGCATATTGTAAATAAAAAGAATATTCAGATCTGGCTTTCCCTGTGCCTCACTCTTCTTTTTCATTTTTGTGAGACATCTATATATCAGTCTTGCAAGTCGGCTTTTTGCATAATACATCTGACAAATTGCATCATTGATTTCCAGGTTTCCACTCCATCTCCCGTTCGGTATCTCATGGCCAAGAAGTTCACGAAATTCCTCATCTGATATTTTCTGCACGATTCCTGTATAATAGTAAGGCATTTTTGCCGGATTATACGGATACCCTTTACTATTTCCTGTTCTCTCGGTCGTACCTGTTAAACGAATATCTGCAACACTGGCTCCTACCATAATCTGATAAGTTCCTGTTTCTATTTCCCACTGTCCTGTTTTTATATTCCAATAACGGAATGTCTTATCATCAAAGGGAATCCTGATCTGTCTGCTTTCTCCTGCCTTTAGATAAACTTTTGCAAAACCTTTCAGTTCTTTTTCCGGTCGGAACACGATTGCATTAGGAAGTCCTACATACATCTGAACAACCTCTGCTCCATCTCTGTCACCTGTATTGGTAACCGAAACTTTGATTCCATCCTCTTCTATGATAAGATCAGAATATGTAAATTCCGTATAGGAAAGTCCAAAACCAAATGGAAACTGCACCCGTACTTTTGAAGTATCATAATAGCGATATCCTACATAAACACTCTCGCGGTATTCCGATGTTTTCTCATTGCTTGGATAATATCGGAATGCCGGTGTCTGTTCATAAGATATGGGATAAGTTTCTGCCAGTCTTCCTGATGGGTTCACCTTTCCGGTCAGAATATCCAGTGTTGCAGAAGCGCCTGCCTGTCCATTCAGATAGCCATGCAAAATCGCTTTGCAGCAGGTGTGCCATGGCATTTCTATCGCTGATCCAGCACTCAGTATTCCAATAACATTTTCATTCACCTTACTGATATCCTGCAGAAGATCTATCTGATTCTGCGGAATACGCATATGGGTTCTGTCCAGTCCTTCTGATTCACTGATCTCATCAAGACCAAAGCAGAAAATCACAATATCCGCGTTCATAGACAAATTTAATGCAAACTTTCTATCATTCTCGTCTACATCTCCATTTCTCTGATAGCCTCTTGTCATCCCCAAAATATTCAGATCATATTGTTGCAAAATCGATGACATATCTTCTACTTTTGTTGGATTGACCATAGAAGATCCTGCCCCCTGATATCTGGGTGAAAAAGCAAAATCTCCAATAACAGCGATGGATTTTTTGGTATCCAGCGGAAGAATCTGTTTTTCATTTTTCAGAAGAATCATGCTTTCTGCTGCTGCTTTCCTTGCCAGTTGATGATGTGCATTTCTGTCAAAGTTTTTATCTGAAAGCTTCTTCCCTGATGTCAGTTCCATCACTGCATCCACCAGTTCTCCAACTCTTTCATCCAAATCTGCTTCCTTCAGCTTTCCATTTTGGACAGCAGCAATCACTTCTCTTGCAGAATCGTACCCACAGGACGGCATCTCCAGATTTGAGCCGGCAGCAACACCTTTCACATGGTCATTGCTTCCGCCCCAGTCTGTTACTACAATTCCATCAAATCCCCATTCTTTGCGCAAGATATCTGTCAAAAGATGTTTGTCCTCATTAGCATAAATCCCATTAATCTGGTTGTAACTGCTCATGATTGCTTTTGCGTGTCCTTCTTTAACAGCTATCTCAAAACCGGTCAGATATATTTCTCTTAATGTCCGTTCGTCAACAACTGCATCCATTGCCATTCTCCGAAGTTCCTGACTGTTAACCGCCAGATGCTTCGGGCAGGCATAAACGCCTTTACTCTGTATTCCACGAATATATGATGCTGCCATCTTCCCGGAAAGATATGGATCTTCTGAAAAATATTCAAAATTTCTTCCACATAATGGGCTTCTTTTAATATTTAATCCCGGACCAAGCAGGATATTTACATCCATACTTGCTGCTTCCTCTCCAAGAGCCTGTCCAATCTCTTCCCCCAGATCCTGATTCCAGCTGTTTGCTATCGTCGCTGCTGTGGGAAAACAAGTTGCATTCAAGGATGCATTCAGGCCCAGATGGTCTCCTGCTCCTGCCTGTTTTCTGATTCCATGCGGTCCATCTGAAAGAAAGATGGACGGGATGGAAAGCCTGTCAATTTCTCTGGTCTGCCAGACAGTTTTTCCACTGAGGATTGCTGCCTTTTCTTCTATTGTCATCTTTTCAACCAATTTTTGCTGTTTCATAACTGTTTTCCATCCCACTTTCATCCTTATTCAGCATTCTTTCTTTTCTTATATCCTCTGATTACCAGTACTTCCATTCCTGCCATAAAAAGTGCTATTACAATGTCGATACCAATTCCTGCTTTTTTCCAGTTTTCCATACCTGTTTCTTCGTGTTCTCCATCATAAGCCCAGCTGCTTACAACTGTATACATGACATTTTTGCAGGCATTCCTCATCTGAAGTACAGATGTTGGATGCTCCGGATTGGCTACATTGTTCTCTTCTCCGTTGAACGTGGACAACATTGCATCTACTCCATTTGCCAAAGCTGCATCTGCATTCATAAATCCATGACCATTGTTTCGGAAGAAGTCTGTAAGCGCCATTCCCCTGAATCCCCATTCATCTCTGAGAACTGTATTCATAAGGTTACTGCTTTCTCCAGTCCATTTATCTCCAAGAAAACTCCAGGAAACCATAACCGCATTTGCGCCACCCTGTTTTACAGAAATCTCAAATGGTTTCAGATAGATTTCCCGGATTGCCTGCTCATTTGACCAGACACTTACCATCTTTGCATTTCCCTCATACAGAGCAAAATGTTTGATATAAGAATAAACTCCATATTTTCTTGCTCCTTCTACTGCTTTTGCTCCCATATTTCCTGCAAGAACTCCATCTTCTGAAAAGTATTCATAGTTTCTTGCTCCAAATGCGGTTCTATGAGTATTCATACCTGGTGCATACCAGCCCTCTGCACCCATTTCCTGACTGATCTTGCCCATGCATTCACCCCAGGCCTGTGCAAGTTCTTTATTCCATGTGGAAGCAACCACAACTTCAATTGGAAATCCAATAGAACCAACTCCTGTAAAGTTGTTATTAATTGCTGCTGGTCCATCGAAATCAAGTGTAGCCACTTTTCCCACAGAATCCATGGCTGCTGTCTGATAACCAGCCATTGCAATCATATTTGCCATTTCATCAACAGTAAGCTGATCCAGAAGTTTTTCCCAACGAGGATCGTCATAATCAGCATCACGCATATCAGCTAATGTAAGTCCATTATCTGCTCCCGTTGTCGGCATTACATCCTCATCATTGAGATATGTAGTCTTATCAAAGTTGCTGTTCAGATGATATTCAGAAACATATGGCTCACCCAGCTCTGCAGATGCCGGTGCTACTGTAGCCTCTTCATAATTTGCAAAATGATCTGCTCGTGATAAATATGTCACATCGCCTTTTGCATCTTCAAATACATTTGTTGCTGCAGTATCATCTGATGCTCTTTTATTTTCTCCCTTATATACTACATCTTTATCTGCAGTATAAGTTTTCTGATCCAGCACAGTGTGTGAATCACTGTTAATAGAGATTACATAGTCACCTTTTTCAAGAACATACGCTTTTGCATTATTCTCATCATAGGAGGCCATATCTTCTATACTAAATGTAACTGTAACAGTCTGAGATTCTCCCGGCTGAAGCAGATTTGTTTTTTCAAACTCAATTAGATTTGCAGAAGATTTCTCAATTCCCCCATTTGTATATGGCGGTTTATAATACACTTCTACTACATCTTTTCCGGCAACATCTCCGGTGTTGGTTACTTCTACATCTACAGAAATCTGTCCGTCTTTTTCCTCCAGTTCACCCATTTTCTGTTCAAATTCCGTGTAACTCAGGCCATATCCAAATGGATACTGTACAGTCTTATCGTAATCAATCGCACCTTCCTGTGCAGCTGTTTCATAGTACTTGTATCCTACATAAATGCCTTCCACATAATTGGTAAATGCCGGAGCATACACCTGCGCAGTTCCTGCGTTCATTCCTTCAACAGCCATATCTGCCAGATTTGTATACTCTATTTTTTCTGCATTATTCCACCACGGAGCAGTCGTCATATCATAAATAAATGTATCCGGTGTTTTTCCGGAAGGATTGACTTCACCTGAAAATACTTTACCAAGTGCATTAAATCCCACATTTCCCGTTCCGGGGCACCATACAACAGATTTAATCTGAGGATATTCATCTGCGAAACCAAGTTCAAACTGATTTGCCCCATTATAAATCACAATCACATTATCAAAGTTTGAGCAAACCATATCCACCATATCTCTCTCAGTTTGTGAAAGCTGTAAATAATGCTCTCCCTCAGGAAAATCATCATATTCATCTGAATTATTATCATATGCTGCTTTTTTTACATCCATAGGAATATCATTATGACCTTCACCTGCTTTTCTGGAAAGAACCACAACTGCCACATCAGAATACTCTTTCGCACTTTTAATAAGTTCATCACTGTAAGTATCTACAGGTGGCTCCGGTAATGTCCAGCTCTGTTTCTGAATAGACATTTCCGGATTATCTGCACCATAATTGTTATAAAAATCAACCAATTCCTGGTTAATAGAAAATCCGGCATTTTCAAGTCCCTGATTCAGACTGACAATATCATACAGATCATTAATTCCACCGGAACCAGCTCCTCCGTAAGCCGGATTAATAGATTCCCAGCCAAAAATATTCAGTTTTTTTGTTTCATTTAAAGGAAGCAGGCTTTCATTCTTCAGAAGAACAATTCCGTCTTCCATAATTTCTTCTGCTACTTCCGCAGCTTCTTCATTTGTTTCATCTCTTAAAGTTCCATTTCCCGTTGCCAGTCCAATCAACGTAGCCATTGGTCCAAAACAGATCATATTCACGCAGACAACAACTGCAAGAACCATTGCAATCGCAGCTTCCCCTCTTATCAGAAATCTTTTGTCCCTGGACATCCTGCGGCATGCTATCATAATTACGATTCCAATTACAAGTGCAGCAATAATACCGATAATATACGGTTTGCATAATTGTAATACCGCCAGAACATCTTCCATTTCAACACTGATCATTCTCTTTTTCCTCCTTTGACTCTCTTGTCTTTTTCAGGTATCATTTCCTGTTGGCATTACTATAACATGATTATTATTTCGTGCTGTTTTTGGCACAAGATGCAGCAAATATGGCACAAAATACAAAAATACCCAGAGCATTACAATACTCTGGGTAAAAGAATCTTTAATTCAAACCAGTTCTGCTGTACTCCAAATACTACAGAACCATCATATTTTTCTACAGCTTTACGAATACTCTTCAATCCAAAACCATGGTTTTTACTATCCTTTTTTGTTGTTGTAATCAGATCCTCTTCATTTTTGGAAATTTCTGCTTCACAATAATTCTCTATCTTGATGAACACAAATCCTTTTTGAGCGGATACTGTCAGATGGATCAGTCTTTTTTCCAGATCTGGAATCAAAATTACATGTTCAATCGCATTATCCAAAGCATTTCCAAATATAGAACATATATCTGTTACATGCATATGATCCAATAATTTTCCATCTGCCACACAGGTAATCTGTATATGATTTTTTCGACAATGGAAAATCTTAGCTGCCAGAATCGTATCAAGTACCTGATTCCCCGTTCTGCTTATATTTTCAAAAGCAGCGATTTCATTTTCCATGGAATCAATCCATTTTTTTCGTTTCTCTTCATCTGATTCCGCACGAAGTCCCGTTATCTGGTGTTTCAGATCATGGTATTTCATTTGTATGAGATCCAGGCTGTCCTGATAATTTCGGTATTGATCATACTGGCTTTTCAGCATCACGTTCATTACTGAAAGTTCTTTCTCGGCAACATACTCACTAATCCTGCTCTGATAAGCATGCAGGATTGCAATTCCTCCAAAATCGACCAGTGTTCTGATAGAAAAAATATCTGCACGTTCTCTGCTCGCAAATGGTGCATTTTCATTTAAAAAGCTCAGATTACTAAAAGCAAAGATTGCAACAGCCATGATTGCCGCCGCTGCTACTTCCTTTACTGTCATCTGTTCAAGATAATTCTGCTTCAGGAGATCTTTTTCTAAATAAATATTAATAGTAAAGCAGCCTCCAAAAATAACCATCGTGATCAGAATTTCAACCCAGATGCTTTGATTCCCCCATGCCTGTACAATAGATACAATCTGCCACTGCAGCGAAGCTACAAACTCAGCAAGAACAAATGCACGGGCACAGCAATAAGCCGCTCCCAGAGGCTTCATATTTCCTCCGACCATAAGAAATCCATACATCATACCTGCAGCGATCATCATACAGGGAACCCACAAAATTTCAGTTACGCTGCCTGTCAAAGTCAGAAAGGTACTCTGCATTGCCAACATGAAAAGACTGCCTATAAGAAAATGTACAGATTTCATGTTTTCTTTTTTTAGGATATAAAGATAAACCAAACATGATCCCCACTCTGCTATTGCCGTATAAATTCTTGGAATATCCTGATATAACATAGTATCCGTTACTGAAAACTTATAAAAAGTTATAAACTTCTATGTTCCATTCCTACTTCAACGAGTATGCTTTTGATGATATAAATATCAATCTACTCACAAGTTCTTGTACTCTCCATAGGCGTAAATTCCGGACTAACGTATCCGTACATATTTGCATTAACGTTTCAGTGTCAGCTTGCAAATTGTTCTCCATAAGTCTTGAGATTTATAGATGCCTGGAAATCTCTGTCAATCATATTCCCACACGCACATCTATAAACTCTGTCAGATAACTTCAGATCTTTTTTGATGTTTCCACAACAGCTGCAAAGCTTTGATG
>HE978651.1:2648218-2656558 GCA_000285855.2 Ruminococcus sp. JC304
AATCAACTCCTTTCAATAATATTCTACTCTAATATCTTATAACACTCAACATGTACTTATATGATTTTATAATTTATATTTAACTGTTAATAACCTCCATTTCGCATGAAATCATTCCATATTGAGGTTTTGCAGAAGCAGATTCATGAATTCTTTTTTTCTGGTTCTGCTGACAGGTATATGTACATTATGGATCACACAATCAGAACCAACAAATCCCTCTACATGATTCATATTTACCAGATATCCCTTTGCACATCGAAAAAAATTATGTACCGCAAGTTTTTCTTCGAGTTCTTTCATCGTAATTCTTGAACAGTAATCTCCTCTCGAAGTATGATAAATTACATTATGTCTCTGCCCCTCAATAAAATAGATATCTGCTATATCTATCTTTACAACTCCTTCCCCAATCGGAATCGTAAGAAATTCTTTAACCTCAGAACGCATACGACCAACTGCTTTATCCAGTTTCTGCGAAAAAGAAAAATACTCAACTGGTTTTACTACATAATCCATTGCATCAACTTCGTATCCACGTACTGCATATTGAATCATATTTGTAATAAACATAATAATTACTTTCTGATCCATCTGACGGATTTTTTCTGCTGCTGTCATACCGTCCATGAACCGCATCTGAATATCCATCAGAATAATGTCAAAACCGCCACTGTAATTCTCAGTGATATCTTCTCCATCACCAAATACCGTAACCTTTATTGATCTTCCCCTTTCCGTTTGATATTTCCGGATATACTCTGTTAATTGTTTTACGTAAATTTCTTCATCTTCCACAATTGCAATCTGTATCATCCCATACCCTCCACAAGAATTGCATTTTTTGTAACTGGATCAATCACACAATATAGTCCCAGGTTTTATTGTTATTTTATAAATAACTTTTGTTCCAGTATATCACTGCATCTCCCTTGCGTCAAGTGGATGTAATATTACAAATTATATCTGTATAATCTGGTTTTCTTTTATCATATATCCACAGTAAATCTCCTCATTCTTTAAATAGAAAGTAGAAATTCTGTTAAGTTTTCAATAGCATCTGGTTTTTCTGATAGTTCTTTCCCCATCAGTCCCTCTCTCATAATACTAGTATCCGCACTAAGAGATACAGCGACTCGACTTGAATTCCATACAGCTTCATACATCATTTCCTGATTCTCTTTTGTTGCTTTATTGAGAACGTAATAAAATGGTTTTCTAATACTTTCCGATAATTCCCCGATTTTTTTGGAAAGCTGTAGGGATTCATAGGATGGATCTATAATTATCAATATCAAATCTACACCGTTATCAATTCCACGTCCAAAGTGTTCAATACCAGCCTCCATATCCATTAGCGCAAATTGGTCTTCTGTAAGCCTGAGATTTTGGATAAATTGAGTCATAACAGTTCCCATAGCACAAGAACACCCTTCATTTGCTTGATGAATTTTTCCACTGCTCATCAGTTTTACACCATCCTTCAGACTATAATAATCTTCCGGTATATCATCTATTGTCCAGGTTTCCTCAAAAAACTGATGAGTAAATTTTGATAACATCATATCATTTAAAACATTTTGCTTACCACCGAAATAGTCTGTAAAATCTCTGGGAAGCTTCATACCTAGCTGTCGGTGTAGACCATAATTAGATTCATCGGAATCAATTACCAAAATTTCTTTTCCTCGTCTGGCTAAAGCCTTAGCCAAAAGGCTGGTTACTGTACTTTTTCCACATCCACCTTTTCCACAAACTGCTATTTTCATCTCTATATTTACTCCTTTTTTTAATAATAAGCATTACATATGACCATACTTCAACCTGTTTTCGAAAAATAATTAATATAATGTCTATTTTGCCATTACATCAACGTGGTTTTCCCTACTCCGCCTTTTCCAGTTACAGCAATTTTCATCTGTTATCTCCTTAAATACTTCTTACTCCACTTCCTCCAGTTCTGTTCCTTCTGGAAGAATATATCCGCAGTTATCACATACTCCGTCCTCTGCGAGTATCCCGTCTTTCACAAAGGCTTCAATGCCTCCCGGTTCATGACAGTGTGGACAATCTAATTCCCGTATCTTTTTCTGATTTCTTACATCCTGGCAATTGGCAAATTCAATTTTACCCATGGTGATTCCTCCATTTTCATTCCATATCAATTTGTCTTCGCAAAAAAGTTCCTACCATACGGGAAAAATCGCTGATATTACGAATATAGGCAAAGTCTTTTCCATAGATTCTCTTTTCCACGGAGAGCTCTTCTTCATTCCCTACAAAAATACCAATTACGAAAATTCCCTGATTTCTGGCCCGACGCACCTCATATGCAGTATCTTTCACAGCTCCTTCTCCGTCATAGATCTTGGGCTGGCGGGTTCCTGGTCGTTGTATGCTCATATCACAGGGTTTTCCATCACTTAATACGATTAAAATCTTATTTTTTTCCGGTCGCTCCATGAGAGAGGAACAGACTGTTTTCAGTGCAAGCCCATCTCTGTTATTGGCATACGCCCGAAATTGAAAGATTCTTTCATTTGTTTCCCTTGGATCTTCATAATCCCGAAATCTCTGAAGTACTGTATATCCCCAGAAAGCACAGTATCCTGTCACCCGATGAGGAATTCCTGCCTGGCTTAATGCTTCACTGATAATATATCCCTGCGCCGCTACCTGAGCCTGTCTGCCAGCTTGGGAACCACTGGAATCAATCAGGACGTCTATTACAAACTCAGAATCTTCTGCTCTCTTTTTTCTATTAAATAACTTGTCATCGTCTGTTCTTCCAATTTTCCATAACCTTTCAGGAACAAGCTGCCCTGCATCAGATCTGCTGACAGAATCATCCTTTCGGATTATAAATGCCCGTTTCAGTGACTCTGCCAACACAGAAATATTTCTTTTGATGATCCAGTGATTATTTCCATAATAGGCTTTATTTTTTTCAAACTGCAGCTGAGAAAAACGGTATTGATTATTTTTTATGACAGGGTTCTGTAAAATTCCATCTGTAAGATACAGGATACAGTTTTTGTGGATTCCTGTACAAAATTTCCGGTTGATTCTGGCCTGCTCCGATTCACTCAGATACGATTTCCCGTAATTCAGTTCCACATATTCCCGTATCCGTCGCACTGCCTGTGGATTTATATTCTCCGAGCTTTCCGGAACTTCTTCATTTTCCGGAGAGAAATAAAATCTTTTTTTCTTTTGTTTCTGATATCCAGACTCATCATCTTTTTTTTGAGATTAGAAAGATATTTTTGAATGATGTCTTCCATCTGTTCATCCGTCATGCATTCCTGCCACGCGTCATTGGCTAATGCCATATCCGGTAAATTCAGAATCTTCTCCAGATTTCCATTCCTTTTTTCAAAAGAGGGATCCAGAACATGATTATAAATCTCATCTATCACGTTTATGACATCTTCCGTATTTTCCGCATCCTTCAGAGAAAGAATCTTGTACAATGCAATCTCTGCCTGTGGATCCATTCCCTCATCGTCTGTGTTCTCCAGAACATGCCTTATATACAGAAGCCTAATCCTGTGAATCAGGTCTGTTCCAGCTTTGTCTGATACCTGCTCTTTCTCGGCCTTTTCCAATTCTCTGAACGCCTGTTCTCTGATTTCCTTTGTTCCCAAACGTTCTCGAATGATAAAACGCTCCACAGCAGCATCCATGCATAATCCAGCAAGAGGCAAAAGTATATCTTCTCCAGCAGAAAAATGTAATTTTTTCATCAAATACATGCCAAGTTTCTTCTGATCAAAATATCGTGCAAAGGCACCCTGCTTCACTGCCTCATATAGAACCGTTTGTTTTGAATAAACATATTTTTCTGTGTCCGGTTCAAATTCCATATCATAATCACCACTGACTGTCCAAAAAAGATTTCTGATACGATTGCTGATCTCCAGACGATGTTCTTCCAGTTGTTTCGCCGGCCATCTGACATCCTCCATACAAGTTTACCCCCATATGTCTTTTCCGGTCCAGGAAGATGGGATTCTGGTAGAAACCACATCTTCTATGATCTCTTTTTCAAATACATCAAAACTTTTATTTATGATCCCCATCTGGATTGCATCAATTGGAGAAAGTCCGCTTTTTGTTGCTTTTACAGCAGAAACCAGTCCTCTCAGGTCAAGAGATTTTGTTGAGATTTCTCCATGATAAGCTTTGATCTGCAAATCCAGAAACAGTCCTGCAAAAGCTTTCAGTGCACTTTTTTCCCCATCTGGAAAATGTTGTCTTAATACAAAAAGGACACTATCCTCATCCATTTCAGGCATATCAATTACCATAAACCTTGAAACCAATGCTTCATTTAGCTCTCTGGTACCTGCGTAGCCATAATTCATCGTGCCGATAAATCGTGTTGCCGGATGAAGTAAAATCCTGTTATATCCTGGAATATCGATTCTGCGCCGATGATCCAGTGTGGCATGCAGTACAGAAACCGCATCATTTTTTGCCATATTGATTTCGTCCAGGATTCCAAATCCTCCAAATTCCGCGCATTGGTAGATGGGGCCTTTCCGAAGGCGAACCTCATTATTTATAAAGGTATCCGTTCCAATCAGATCGGCACTGTCTGTATTTACATGAAAAGAAATGTCGTATTCCGGTCTTCCGAATATCCATGCCAGTGTCTCACATAGTACATTTTTCCCTGTAGCTTTCGCACCGGAAAGTAACAGGTTATCTCCCTGAAGAAGCGCTGCTATTGACATTTCCAGAATCTTTTTCCCATAAAACAGGATATCCGGTTTTTCTACCCGTTCCTTTACCTGATCCTCTACCTCATAACGCATGTGAAAATCTCTCAGTTCTCCAATTAGTTCCTGCGCTATCTTCTGGTCTTCTAAATATTTTTCTATTTCTGCCCAATGATTTCTCATGAAGATTTTCCTTTCTTTACAATTAGTTATGCCAAATCAGATAATATTTCTGTTTACTCAATCTTCAAACTTTCAATCCTCCAACTCACAATCCCAACTTCTTTACAATTTCTCCCAGTGCACTTCTTACAGGAGAATCTTTCGGAAGCTGTATGATCGGCTTTCCATCACAGTCATACTGATATACCTGGTCATCATGTGGCACAACCCCTAACAATTCCAGTCCCTGATTTCGAATTTCTTCCAGAGTTCCGGCATCCAGTTTTCCATCCGGAACACGATTCACGATTAATCCAGTTTTCTGTGGTTTAAAGTTTAACTCCTTCATCAGCTTTGCAATACGTCCGGCTGCCTGAACACCTCTTCTGGAACAGTCACTTACAAGAATCGCAACTTCCATCATTGGCAGGATTCCTCTGCTGATATGTTCCATACCTGCTTCGTTATCAACCACAATATATGGATAATGGCTTTGCAGTTTCTGAACCTGGGTCTGTACAAGACCATTTACAAAGCAATAGCAGCCCTGTCCCTGGGTTCGCCCCATTACCATCAGATCATAATCATCTTCTTCCGCAATCGCATCAGAAAGACGCATTTCCAGATATGCCTGTTTCGTCATACCAGATGGAATCTGATATCGTGGATCTACGCCTGCCCGCTCAATTTCCTCTCTCAGCTCCCCAAGTGTGACCTCCGGCTCAACACCGAGCACTTCGTTCAAATTTGCATTTGCATCTGCATCCACCGCCAGGACCGGACGTTTTCCGCTTTCACATAAATACTGGATCAACAATCCACAAAGAGTTGTTTTCCCTACGCCACCTTTTCCTGATACTGCAATTACATGTCCCATGTTTTTCCTCCTAAAATTCTGAACAATCTGTTGACTTTTTCTTTAAACCTCATTATAGTTGTTACTATATAAATTACAATAATCAATCTGTGAGATTTGTATGGTTACTCAACACATCAGAAAAATTGTTGAGAAATTATATGATACTAACTAATACAGGAGTATATAATGTCAGAAAAAACGAGAAAACAAGATCGCCGTACCCGCTATACCAGGCAAACCATAAAAGATACGTTCTTAGAGTTGTTAAATCAGAAAAGTTTTACGAAAATTACAGTTACAGAGATCTGCAAAAATGCTGAAATCAACCGTGGCACTTTTTATCTTCATTACTACGATATCCATGATGTATTATCAGATATTTTTAATGATATGACTCAGGATATGTTAACAACTGTAGATCATTTATTCTGTCTAAATCAAAAAAGCTGTTCCTATCCGTTCTGTCAGAAAATACAGATGGAATCACAATACAGGGCACTGTTTCTGGATGATGCAATTGCCCCTATTCTTCTGGAAAAAATAGCAGAAAATACAAAAGAAGGCTATGTGACCTGGCTTATGTCACACAGCCTCCTGACCTTTGAACAGGCAGAATCGGTTTTTTATTTTCAAATGAATGGCTGCCTTTCCATCAACAGACTGATGCTCCGCAATCACTGTAATGACTGGAAACAGATTCAGACAGTAATCGACAAATTTATCAAAGCCGGGTTGGAAAGTTTTCTGATTCATGATCAGAGAGAAGAAAAGGCTTCCGATAATTTTTGCAGCAAAATTTCTCCAACTGTTACCGCATCTTCTACACTCAGATAATGATCGGCATGATCCTGAAGAAATATTTTGCCAGATGCAGGAAATTCTTCATCTGCAAACCATATCTTTAAAGTTACCGGATATCTTGGCAGAACTGGAAAAACAGCACACAGATCCGCCTTTGTTTCTGTGAATTCTGCACCTAGGTTTTTACATGCTTTCTGAATTTTCTCAGGATCTTTATCCTGCAAAAGCTTTTCCAGTTTCTGCTCTGCAGTCCGGTCAAACTTGGTTCCCCGAATCAATCCATCTTTCAGGTTACCAAAAGTAATGAGCTTCTGTGAACCTTCTGTTCCATCAGCCATATCCAGATAATGCAGCAATGTCAGATAATGCCATTCATCCATATCTGAGTTAATATAAAACTCAGGAAGTTGAATTTCAATCACTTCATGAAAACTCTGTACCTCAAGCATATTTCGACTGCTATGAAAAACAGCCCCACTTTTTGCAGCAATCTCCTCTCCAGAACGATTTTGTAACCGTTTTACTGCTGCCAGCAGCATTTCCTGAAATGCACGATTTTCTGTTTGATTTTTGTATTCCATAACTTCTCCTTTGCGAACATTTTATCGCATCATATAATAATCAATGTTTATGCAAGAATTTGGGTGGTTTCATAAATCTGGCTTTGTCCGGATTCTCTTTCATCCATTCCCGGGCAAAATCCATTACCTCAGTCATAGTTTCATAATCTTTTCCACAAAAACAGCAACTTGGGCATGTTGGACATGGCCATCCCTTATTTTTGAATCTGCATGCGTCTAAATGTCGGTATGCTCTTAATAAATTTGCTTCATATTCTTCTTTAGACTGTGAAGCTTCCCTGTTTTCACGATAATAAAGGTGATACATTTTTTTAGTCATATGTTTTTTGATTCTGGTATATAAATTTCCTTTTAATTTGTCCACAATCAGCATATTATGCAATCCTCCGTAAGTTTTATTACTATGTTGACTTTTCCTTTAAATTTCATTATAGTTGTAATTATATTATTTACAATCATCAAAATAAAAAATATGTACAGTTTCTCAACACATTAAAAAGAGCTGTTGAGAACTTGGGATGTTTTTGACAAACCAGAAATATTTTCGCCTCAAAAACGTGAAACCAAAATCATTATATCATACTACAAGGAGTTTCTTATCATGAAATACTCAACGAAATTAAGCGATACTGTTCATGTGATGGTTCTGATTGCCATCAACAAGGAAAAATCTCTCTCCAGTGCCTCAATTGCAGAAAGTGTCCATACAAATCCCGGATTTGTACGCCAGCTTATGTTAAAACTAAAAAAAGCCGGACTTATGACCAGTGTAGCCGGACATGCCCGTCCTTCTCTTTCAAAACCAGCAGATCAGATTACATTGCTGGATATTTATAAAGCAGTTGAAGGTGATAAACCATTGCTTCATTTAGATACTCATACCAATCCAGATTGTGGCGTTGGCATTAACATTCAGTTATCTTTGCAGGGATTTTATAATGAAATTCAAAAGACTGCCGAAGAAAAAATGAATACGATTACTTTACAGGATATCATAGATATCTACTATCAGCGGATATCTATAGAAAACAACTTACAAAATATCATTTAACAGGAGAACATTTTCATGTACCTTCAGCAAATACGAAATGCCACCATTTTTTATATTATGGTGGAAAAACATTTTTAATTGATCCTATATTAGCTCCAAAAGGAAGCTGGCCTCCACGAGTCATCAAAGCAATGGCAGATTGAAAATATTTCCAATTAACCT
>HE978651.1:2659101-2672541 GCA_000285855.2 Ruminococcus sp. JC304
TTCTTCACTGACAGAGGAAAGACGCTCCTGCAAATCCTCTAATGTGAGCAGCTTGTTTTCCGTCAGATAATTGACGGCTTCGGCAAACTGCTTTAAGTTTCCGGTTCTGGCTTTATTGCTCCATGCCCCTGCGTTGCGCTGGTTGTAATAAGCGATCAGCAGGTCGGCAAGGTTCGGTGTCTGTGGTTTGGAAAGTTCTTCTTTTACCTCTGCCATCCAGACAAACAGGGCTTTGATCTTCTTCCTCACATCCTGCATGAGCCGGTTGGTGGCTTTAATCCAGCGGTTCAGTTCCCCTTTCTCGGTGCGGATGCCCTTTGCTTCCATCTGCCGGACATTAGCTTCCTCGTGGACAGTAGGTATCAGGTCAAGCCCCTGCCGCACATAGGAACGGTGGTCGATACGCACATCCAGTCCTTTTTCCTCAAATTTTGTATTAACGGCAGCCGCCCACTGCTCCCGCCAGTGTTCCAGTGTTTCCGGCTCGTGCCAGTCTGTTGTGTGGACAGCATTAAACATATAATCGCCATTTTTATCCCGGATTCGGTTTCCATCTTCATCAAGAAGATATTCCCGCCGCTGTTTTTGTCCCCATGTGCCATCCGGGTTCAAAGGGCGCATTGTTGTCATCACATGGAAATGCGGGTTTGGGATACCGCCGTCCTCTTTCTCCGGACTGTGAAAAGCAAGATCGGCAATCATGCCTTTTGCCACAAACTGCTCCTGCACGAACTTCCTCGCCAGCTCCATGTTTTCTTCCAGCGTCAATTCATTCTGCATGGCAATATCAAATGAATAGGCAAGCTGTGCTTTTGGATGTTTCTCGCAGTTCTCCACAGCATTCCAGAGGGTCGCCCGGTCAAGATATATTTCCGGCGCATGGGGCGGCAGCATGATTTCCGAAGCGATCACGCCGCCCTTTTTGGTGTAGTCGCTGACTTCTCCATAGTAGCTGCTGTAAAGACGCTCCCCGGCTCGGTAGGCTGCGCTGGCAATGGCGCTCTGACCGGCGCTGCGCTTTATCTGTGCGATTGAAAAATGATAAAGTGCTATCCTTAGTCACCGCCTTTCTCCTGCCCGGAAATACGGGCGTGGTTTTCTGCGGCAGACCGGATGAAAGGCTCCGCCTGCGGCAGATTCAAAATGCTTTCCATGAGGGAATAAAATTCCGTTTCGGTCAGCTCCTTTGTCTGTGGCACAATGCTCTCAACGGCTGCCCCACGGGTAATCAGCCGGTGCGTCCTCTGTTTCCGGGAACCGCTTTCCAGATACGCCTGCCGGTTTTTCAAACGCTGCATTTTCCGTTTTTCCCGTTCCAGCAGGACAGTGGTTTTTTCATATTCCTGCTTTAACTGTTCCAAAGATTTTTCCATGTTCTCACATCCTTTGCTTATAAGATAAAGAAAGACCATCCGCAGACAGTCTGTGTCAGTGCTTCTATAAAACCCGATGAAAAGGGAAAACCACAGAGCGGATTTCTCTTTGCGGCGGGTACACAGGGGATAGCCGCCTTAGCGGCGCAAGGGGGTGTAGCCACCTTGTCGGAGCGAAGCGAACGCAGACCTCGGATTGCTGATTTTATCAGCGACAGAGGTAAGCTCCACAGGACGCACGATACATGGTCTTTAGACTATGTATAGAAGTGCGCCCTTAGTTCCTAAGGGATTTTGCCGTTTCCGGCAGTCTTGTCCTTTTTCTTGGAACGCTTGGAAAGATACTTCGGGCAGTCAACCACAACCGCCCGGAAGCTCTGTTTACATTCGTGCTGGCATTTCCGGCACAGTTCGTTGTAAGTGATACGGCTGCGGTCATTTAAGAAGAAAGACCATTCCAGCCGTCGCTTGTTGCTCATTCTTGCCATAACCGGCTCCTTTCTCCGTTTCTATCTGATGTACGCAGATAGGCTGTTTTGGTGTAGCGTCTCGGTATCATTTTTAAGGTTTTTCCCTCTGTATGCCCCTTTGGAAAGTGCGGCAGTATTGCAGTCAGGGAATGATACCTCACGCTTATTTGTCACTTCCCGGTACGGTTTCGGAGCCTTTTTCCATCCATTCAAAGAAAGCAATCTTGCTGACCTTGATAAGCCTGCCCCTGCGGAACGCCGGAAAGCCGGGGGTGTGTACCAGCTCATAGGCGCTCGCTCTTGAAATTCCCATAATCCGCTGGATGTCCGCCACATCCAGAACCAGCGGTAAATCCTCGTAGTTGTTCAATCTCTTTTTATCGTTCATTCTGTTCCTCCCATAAATCAAATAGGTTAAAATGCTTCCTGTTGCCGTTCTCCCCAAAATCTGTTTTCCTGCCCCATTCCTGCGGTGTTTCCCTGCATTGGTGCGCCGGATGCGTCACTTCTCCTGCCGGTCATATCCTTTTTGGACGGTCATTCACTTGTCAAAGTACTGTTTGGTACGAAATTACCAACTGCAATCATCATAGCGGACTATTCTTGACAAAACAATGCTTCTGCGATACCATGAGTGTAACGGATATAACTGAATTATATAATTACCATAATCAAAGGCAGGGGATAGGGATGGAGAATCAGTTTATACGGCATGAGCCATGTTTTGAGAGGGTTTTGTTTGTCCTGACGCTGGACAGGAAGAAAATGAAAGAGAGGATTTTGATTGGGGAAGAACAGCAGATCCGCTTCCGTCTGAACGGGAGCCAAAACACAGAGGTGCTTTGTGATATGACACGCCCGCTGGGGACTTTTTTGATAAACTTTGAGCGTGACACGGACAGAGACTGGAACTTATACGGGCTTTCTCCGCTGCGGCAAGCCCTCCACTCCAACCGATGGAAACAGCCGGAGCTGGAGCAGGCGGCAAGCGAATTTCTCTGGGGGAAATATCTTAGCAATGACCCTCTGAAAATGTATGTGGCGTTCCGTATCTGGAACAGCTATCTGCTTGCCAGAGAACCCCGTGACCGTAACGCTGCCTGTGACCGCTTCATGGATAAAATGAGCAGACTGACCGGGGTATTCCAAAACGAAACCATGAGCTTTGACAGGGAGACAGGAAAACCGAAACATTTTCAAGCTGGCAGCCTTTATTTCAAAGGCGCACCGTCAGAAGATACCCGGCTTGACCTCTGGTTCCCGGACAACCGGCGCACAGAAGAATGTGTGTCTGCCTATGCGTCCCTCTACCCGTTGATTACCTATTATCTGAACAGGCTGAATGACTGGGGGCTTTGCTTCCGACAGTGCAAGGTCTGTGGGAAATATTTTCTGGCAAAGAGCCAGCGGTATGAGCTGTGCAGCGATAAGTGCCGCAAAGCACAGGCGCTTCAAAACAAGCGGGAATTTGACGAGAGGGCAAGAGAAAATAACTATGACCTGCTTTATAAAAATGAATGCCAGAACTGGCGCAACAAAATAAACCGGGTAAAAAATACCGCAGGCTTTCCGGCTGACCGTCTGGAAAAAATACAGGCTGCCTTTGCCGACTTTAAGAAAGAAGCATTACAGAGAAAAAAGGCTGTAAAAACAGGAACAGCCAGCCCGAAAGAATTTACGGACTGGCTGTATCAACAGAGTGATATTATTTTGAAATTAACTACCTTTTAAGTGATGTCTATACAAAAGATCATTCCTCCCTTATGGCAGACAAGATGCTTGTTTTCTTCAACTCGGATTTTGCGTATGCAGTGAAAATCAAATATATAACTGCTAAAACAACGACTAACGCCAGTAGAAACAGCCACGGCAATACCAACGTAATGCAATGGTTTACCGCATCCAATCGTCTACAAACAATTACACTTAAAATGCTTCCAAATACAAGAGCTATTACCAACGAACCTCCGAGGTAAATTCCCATCTCACGACTCAACATAGCTTTTAGCTGCTTCTGCGTTGCCCCAACAGCTTCCAGCAGACCAAATTCCCGTTTTCTGTTCTGAAAATCGACCATCAGCATATTCATAAGACTGATGCTTCCAAATGTAAACAGGATCGCCGCTGCCATATATAGTGCCTTTATCGACGAACTATACCGATACTGAATGTTTTTAATTGTCTGTTCAATCGTATTAACCGATATTTTACCGCTCTGCTCTGCAATTTCTTGAACCGCGCTTAGAACTTCATCAAAATGATTGGGAGTGATCTTGAGCGCCAAGATGCCAGTCTGATCTGTTATACCTGTCAGATTCTTTGCCATATCGTATGTCATCATAAAATACGGACTGCCTGGAACAACCGGATTGCGTTCCATCAAATCGGTCGGGTCATAGGTGCCTGCAACAACTGCGTTGATATTAAACGTGCTGCCATCGGGAGAACGCCCTTCCAACTGCAAGGTGTCGCCAACGCTCGCAATATTCTCTGCAACCAATATTCCGTTTCTTTCGGTCATATCATCGTAATCTGCCGTTCCAGACGATAAAACCGCTTGCTTTTCTGCCAGTTGTTCACGGTTCAGTGTCGGGAAATCATTCATGATACTTGTGAGAGAACCACTCCCGCCGGGGAAGGTAATGGACATATGGACGCAGTTAAATGCAGTTATTTTTTCTACTCCGGCAATGTTTTCCAAGTCATGCCGTAGTGTCTGGCTTTCAAGCGGGTTTTCTTCCAGTTGCAGCTTTGAACTTCCGTATGGCTCAGATTCTTTATCAAACGAACTGCCGACTTGATTTTTCACCTGCAAAAGAATACTGCCAGCAGGATAGTGTTTGAAAGTTGCCTGTTTTTCCGGATCAATAGAGCCTGCAACCGTAGATGCGCCCAGCAAAAGCGCACCGCTTACGCCCAGCATCACAAGCGTCAAAATAGCTTTTTGCCTGTTACGCTGGATATTGATTCTTGCGAGATTGTGGGGTGACAGATTGCGATGCAGCTTTGAACTGGCTTTTGCTTTCCCAGAATAAGCGAGGTATCTTGCACCCTCAATGGGAGAAGTATTCATTGCAACTCGAACTGGCTTGAAAATCGCAATATTCACCATTACAACACCTACTATGGCAATCAGCACCGCATAGATGGCAACCGTTTTGATTTGAAATCCCTTCGGATACACAATAAATCCAATCAACAAGCCAGCAATTAGTCCAAGAGGAATACCAGTAAAAGCATACCGGAGTCCTTCTTTTCTCACCATCCGTTTAATTTGCTTTTTTGTCATTCCGATTGTCCGTAGCTGACCAAACATCTGCACGTTCTTCGCAATCTTCGTGTAAAAGACCCCATACACAATCGTTGCAGCCAGCACCGCAGTCAATGCAGCCAGCAGAGGGATTGGGAGCTGGATGCCAGATTGAACAGCTCCGGTCATAACAGCAGAATACTCCGTGAGATATACCTGATCTTCCACAATGCCTGTGTTTTCAATGACTTTATCCGTAAAATCAAGAAGGGTTTCCGAGCGAATGGCATCTGTATTCAGCCGCGTATATGCTGTTACTTGAAGATGATTCATTAAGCTCATGGCAAGTTCTTTGCTCAGATAGACGAAATAACCATCACTCTTGCTGCTTTCGCTCAAAATGCCGGAAAGCGTGTATTCTGCCTCATGCCCCGTGCCGGTTACATCAAAAGTAATGGTGTCACCGGGGTGATATGACTTCCCCAAAAAATCAATATAATTCTGTGGGAGCATGATCTCATTTGCCTTTTGCGGTGCTCTGCCCTGCAAAGATTTTTCTTCCTGATGCGTAAAATAATCTTCGCTTCCATAAGCGACCGTAATTGTTTTATTGCCTGAATAAAAAAGTCCGATTGCAGCATATTCGCCAATCCATTGAACATCTTTGTTTTGACGTAAACCGGATAACTGGTCATCTGTTATTCCCAGAATTGCAACCTGCGCTTTACTGCGCTGTGTATTCTTAAATTCTTCCTGCGCGCCTGCGGATATTAGAACGATTGAAAAAATCATGCAGACAGAAAGGGCAATCGTGAGAAGCAGAAAGGCTTTGCTTCGTTTGTCTGTTTTCATGCTCCGATTTGCCAGCTTTTTTATGATAGCGCTGGTATCATTTTCAAAAGGCCATGTCATAGCTTTCCACCTCCTTATTCCACAATCTTTCCATCCTCAATGCGGACAATCCGATCTGCAAGACGGGCTATGTCGTTGTTGTGGGTAATCATCACGACAGTTTGCCGGAACTCCGCACTGGTACGCTTGATAAGTCCCAGCACCTCGGCGCTGGTCTTGCTGTCAAGGTTGCCGGTCGGCTCGTCAGCCAGTACAATAGCCGGTTTGGTAATCAGGGCGCGGGCAATCGCCACACGCTGCTGCTGTCCGCCGGAGAGATTGTTCGGCATATTTTTCAGTTTATCTTCCAGCCCCAACAAGTGAACAATCTCGTCCAAAAACTTCTGATCCACCGTGTCCCCGTCCAGCTCCACCGGCAGGACGATGTTCTCATACACATTCAGGATGGGAACAAGGTTATAGTTCTGAAAGATAAAGCCGATGTTGCGGCGGCGGAAGATAGTAAGCTGTTCATCGTTCATTTTCGACAGTTCTTTGTCCCGGACAATCACATTGCCGGAAGTGGGTGTGTCCAGCCCTCCCATCATGTGAAGTAAGGTGGATTTGCCGCTGCCAGATGTTCCCACAATAGCCACAAACTCGCCGTCCTCCACGGAGAAGTTCACACCGTCAAGGGCGTGGGTAATGTTCGGCTTTGTGCCATAATACTTTTTCAGGTCGATAGTCTGTAAAACGCTCATATTCAAAACTCCTTTCAAGGCTTCCTGCCTGTTGATAAGGGTATTATAAAACCCAAATGTCCGCGAAATGTTACAGCGGCCAAAAAATTTCATTGAAAATCGGGGTGAAATGTTACAACGCTCGGACATTTCAAAAAAATTTACGGCGGGCAGCCGAAAATGGCCGTCCGCCGCGTTCTATTTTGTAGGCAGCATAATAGAAAATTCCGAACCCTTGCCCAGCTCCGAAACCACTTTGATATAGCCGCCCTGCCGCGTTACGATCTCGCGGGCCAGATACAGGCCAATGCCCACGCCCTGCTGTTCGTGTACTTCTTCCTCACGATAGAAGCGCCGAAAGATGGCAGCCTGATTACTTTCTGAAATGCCCTTGCCGGTGTCGGTCACTTTGACCTCTACGTACATTTCCCACTGAACCACTGATACAGAAATCTTTCCACCTGACGGAGTGTATTTTACTGCATTGTCCAGCAGATTGAAAAGGGCTTCGCTTGTCCACTTGCTGTCATGGGAGATTATCAAATTTTCCGGGCAATCCACGGATACAGCAATTTCTTTTTTCTCTGCGGCATATACAATACTGCTCATAGCTTGTGCAAGCGTATGGAATAAGCTGCTGTCTTTCTTTTCTAATCGTATTGCTCCGGTTTCTAACCGGGATGTTTTAACCAGTGCTTGGAACAGAAAATCCAGTTTATCAGTCTGACTGCGTATGCCTTGCAAAAAGTCCATCCGTTCTTCTTCTGAAACAGGCTTTGTTAAAAGTGTGTCCGTTACCATTTGCAAATTGCTGACAGGTGTTTTGACTTGATGCGAAATATCAGAAATCAGCATTTGAAGCTCCTGTCGTTCCATGTCTACCTTGTGCCGATTTTCCTGCATAATCTCATACAACCGGATTAAGCGGTGGTTGATACGGGCAAAAAGAGTTTCACTATCATTTGACTTTTGTAATTCCTCGTTTCCATCAATCATGTTGTCCAGCGTCCGGCACAAATTAGAAGTAAAATGAGAAAGGCGTTTTCCAAAAAACAGCACCAATAGCCAAATCCAGAAAAATGCCCAGAGTGTCAATGTTCCACCTGCTATGAAAATTCGTATATCCTGCATTATACCGCCGAGAATACCGGTAATTACCAGCATAGAGAAAACCATGCCAACACTAATCAGTCTACAAATTTTCTTAGCAGAAAGGTTATTCAGTTTCATTTCTTTTCGCCTCCTGTCCATTGATAACCCATACCGTAAACCGTTTTGATATATGTGTCGCCATCCGCTTCAATCTTACTGCGAATGCGGCTGATAGAAGTAGTAAGGGTATGTTCATCTACATATTTTTCATCAATGTCCCACAGCCTTTCCAAAAGTTGTTGGCGGGTAAGTACCTGCTTCGGATTTTTAAGAAATAGGTTCAGCATTTTATATTCCATCGCAGAAAGCGCTAATGGTTTCCCGTTCAAGCTTGCAAATTGTTCCGAAAAATCCAGAAACAGGCTGCCATCCTCGTAAATATCCTTAGCTGGTTTGTGATGTTCCAACATAGCGAACATGGCTTTGATCTTTCGCTGCAAAGCACTAATCGAAAAAGGTTTCGTGATATAATCCACTGCACCAGCTTCATATCCTCGTATCTGATCGCTTTCCTGATCGTTGGCAGTTAGAAATATAACTACTGTATCAGGATGCTCTGGCTTGATAAGACGGCATAGGTCATAACCATTTCCGTCTGGTAAATTTATATCCAGCAATACCAAATCAAAAATGTTTGTTTTTAATGATTCAGCGGCTGTCCTTGCATTCAGAACAGAAGTTATTGTGTAACCGTCCAATTCCAAATTATAAGTAAGCGTTTTATTCAAAAGATTATCGTCTTCGACAATTAAAATCTGCTTCATATTGTCACTTCCTTTTCTTTTTGCAGATAGTATAACAGGCAAATGTCCGAGAATTGTTACAAGGACAAATATATTTTTCATTTTACAGCTTTTTTCTGTGTACTGCAATTTTATAAAAGAAAGGACAGCAGTGTCAAATTGCTGTCCTTACGGCTTATTATAGCTGGTAGTGTATAAGCGTGGGTTCATCATATTTGGTGTGGTATCTTTAACTATGGGAAACTCCATTTTCCCAGTTAGAAATAGTCTGCCTGGAAACATTGAGGTCTTCAGCAACCTGTTCCTGTGTAAGTTGCTTTATAGTACGAGCATTTTTAATTTTATCAGCTATCATAATTCTGTATGCCTCCTTCTTCCATGAGATTACAGCAAACGTAGTAGTAATATCTATCAAAAGGCTTTTACATATTAGATAAAAGCATGTAAAATTTCTTTTACATAGCTTAATTACGGTCTATTTAGCCTGTTTCTTGACTACTCAGGAAAAATATCTCTACCTTCGCCCCACCTGCATTTTCAGAATTTGAAAGTTTAATCCCTCCGCCATATTTTTCAGCCACAGTTTTTGCAAAAAATAGCCCAATCCCATAATGGGCTTCTCCATTTCTACTTGTGTCATCCATAAAAAACTGCTCTGTGCCATGCAATAATGCTTCTTTTGTAAATCCTGATCCACTATCCTCCACAATGAATGTCAGCCGACCATCATGCTCCTTTGCACCAATATAAATGATTCCATTTTCTTTTGTATGCTCCACTGCATTCTGAATCACATTCATTACTGCCCGAAACATTTGATCATAGACAATCATTACCTTTTTATCACTTTGCTTTGCCTTCCAATCTATTTTCTGGTGATAGATTTCTGCCAGCCCAAGTGCCTGCTCCTTTATATCTGTAAAAAAATCTTCTAACATCACCGTTGTATAGGTAACATCACTGCAATTCCATGATTTTGTGACATCTATCAACTGCTGGACATAACTTTGTATCTGCGTTGTACCGTTTAAAACATAGGTAATATTATTTTTCTGTTCCGTGGTCAGTTCAGTCTCTGAAAGTAGTTCTGCATTTCCCCTTACAATCGTAAGAGGTGTTTTAATATCATGCGCCAAAGCAGACATCTGCTGGTTCTTTTCCTGCTCTGTTTTCCATTGCTTTTCTAAGGATTCCCGCAATGCATCTCGCATATCATCGATTGCCGATAAACAATCATCAAACTCTTTGATACCGGAACCAGATGTCTCATACTCCAGGTTCTGATTCTTTATTTGATCGATGGCATCTAACACAGGCTGCATCTGCTTTTTGATTCTTTTTCCAAAACATATGGACGGAATGATGATAATCGCTATCGCTCCAATCACAGCCATAATACTCATCACATTCTGAGGTCCTATAAAATGCTCCCTCAAAAAAGCCGAATGATACTGAGGTGTCAGGCGATATTGCAAAACAACATATTCATTTTCCCTTGAAATTACTTTATAAAAATATTTCCCGGATGCGGTTCCATACTTTGCAACATTCCATGCTATCTGTTCGTATTGTTCTGGAAGATTTCCACCTATTTCCTCTCCCTTCTCTGAAAAAATGACATAATTACAAAGTGCAGGAATCATCTCAGCAGTCACTTTATCTGCATGCAAAATCGTATCATATGCTTCATTAATCTTTTGCTCTGCATAATTCGCCGGATAAATGCAGCCCACACTGATCAAAAGGTAAAGTAGCAGATAAGCAACAATCACCAAACCGACTAATGATCCAAGCATGACAAGTACATATCTCATAAAAATCCTGCTGAGTGCATTGCTTCTCTTTACTCTTCCCATTTATATCCAATCCCCCAGACTGTTTTTATCGGTGTATAATTATACTCCGCAAATTTCGATCTTATATTTTTGATATGTGTAATAATGGTACTGTCATTACTCTCACTGTCAAAACCAAAAACCTTTTCTAAAATCTGTTCCTTCGAGAAAACCTGTCCCCTGTTTTTAGCCAGAAATTCACAGATTTCGTACTCCGCTTTCGTAAGAGAAAGTTCCTTATCATCTATCAACAGTTTCTTTTGAGATATTTGAATGCAGACTCTCCCCAAAACCATCCGGACAGAATGTTCCCTGTGTTCTCTTCTGAGATGTGCATGAATCCTTGCCCGAAGTTCCATCACTCCAAATGGCTTTGAAATATAATCATCTGCTCCCAACGAAAGCCCATTCACCAGACTGTTTTCCTCTGTTTTTGCCGTAAGAAACAAAATCGGACAATCCACAAGTGTCCTGATTTTTTTGCATAACTCGAAGCCATCAATTCCAGGCATCATAATGTCAAGTAAAATCAGGTCATAACGATGTAATTCTTCCATATTAAGTTTCAGTGGATTACTTACTTTGGTAACCAGATGTCCATCCTTAGCCAAAATGTTTTCTATCATTTCCAGAATTGCCGGCTCATCATCAACCGCCAGTATTTTTGCCATAGTTCCCCCTCGATTCTACTCCGATATTTTGTTTCCTTCCCAGTGGTTTACCCACCAAAAATAGTATACCATACTAATCCCTGTAAATATTAAGCAACCTGGTATGAATGACAACCATTCACCTACACTAGTTTCTCCCAATACAGATTGCAGATAAGTATATGGTACTCTACCCGTCCAGCAGACAAATACATATTTCCACACATAATCTCCAAGTCCGGTAAGCATCAATGCACTAATTAGTCCTGATATAATCCCTGCTCCAATGGATACCCCTTTTCCAAACTGAAAAGCCAGAATCATCTGCCATAAATAAAGAGGAACACTGCTTCCCCACAGAAGCAACGCCGCAAATATGCATACCTTCATGCTTCTAATATCGCTTGCTGCTATTTTTCCAAAGCCAATTTCGAATATCATGGCGGTCAATAAGACAGAGCACAGGCATAGAATCAGTAACATCAACAGTTTCGATAAAAATGCTGCCAGTTTATCTGGTAAAGACAACAGATTTTGAAAATTACCTGCGTTTTGTTCCTGTTCCATCACACTTGCTGTAAAAATTCCAACAAGTACCGGAAGTCCTGTTCCAATCGCCTGATAAAATGCAATTATTTTCATATTGTCATCCCATAGTGAAAAAGAGTAGTACATTAAAAATACAACGCTGGTTATAATCGGAATCAGTAAGTGTGCCAGAATCACAGAGGTTCCTTTCATCTTCCGTAAATCTGCATTCAGAAACCTTCCAAGCATCTTACTTCACCTCTCTTCCCTCAAACCATTTCAAAAGCAAAACTGTTACAAGAACAAACCAGATCATTGAGAGGCAGATCCCCGGAGCAATGACTCCCGTATTCAAAAAAGGATTTCCAGTTTCCGCAGCAAGACCATTCGGTAAAATATGAAGCAGCGGGCACATCATCCTCATAGGAATTGCAGAGACAAGTACATACCAGATTCTGGTTTGTGATATCACTACACCGCTGACGGTAATAAACAAGCAGACAATCAGGTTTACAATCATTCCAAAGCGTTCACTTAAAAATAAAGCTACCGGAATCTCCCATAGCTCAGAAACAGTCAGAAACAATACTGCAATCAACGCTCCTCCCACCGGAACATGTGTCGTCAGAAGAAAACCTCCAAACGATGCTCCTGCAAATACAATCACATTGGAAAACAGAACCATGCACCCAATATAAATAATTTTCCCCAGCAACAATTTGCTTCTGTCTGTGGGAATAGTCGTTAAATGATAGTATTTTATCTTTTTCTCCTGCGCCACAGAAAGATAACAAAATAGAGCAATCATCCCCGGCAGCAAAAGTGTATACCACCAATTCCAAACACTTTCTGCATAAGCATTTGTCATCCCAAGAGTAAATATAAATGCCATGACAAATGTAAGAAGAGGAAATCCCCAGATAAACTTTTTTCGCATGGTTCTTTTGGCTTTTTGATGTTCTGCTTTTATAATATTAACCATGGATTTCACCTGCTTTCTGGTTTTTTCTTACCACATTCATAAACAAATCTTCAAGATTATCTCCCTGCTTTAATGCTCCTTCATATCCTAAGATTCCACCTGAAATAATCCCGACTTTATCTGCAAGTAACTGTACCTCCGAGAGAATATGACTGGAGAGAATTACAGTGATTCCCTGTTCCGGAAAAGACCGAATCAGCTCTCGTAATTCCTCGATGCCTATTGGATCTAATCCATTCGTAGGTTCATCCAATATCAAAAGTTCCGGTTCTCCAAGCAATGCCATTGCAATGCCTAGTCTTTGTTTCATTCCCAAAGAAAACTGTCCTGCTTTCTTCTTTCCAGTATTTGTAAGTGATACAATCTGCAAGACCTCATCAATTCTGTTTTCATCTGTACCAAGCAATAATTGTCTTACTTTCAAATTTTCTCTGGCGGAAAGATTTTCATAAATAGGCGGATTTTCAATTAACGCTCCTATTTTTGATAAATCTTTCCTATTCCATGTTATTCCATCAAAGTAAATCTTGCCTGCAGTTGGTTTCATCATACCAGTCAGCATTTTCAATATGGTAGATTTACCAGCACCATTCGGTCCAAGCAGTCCATAAATCTGTCCCTTTTCTATATTGAGTGAAACATTATTTACCGCTTTCTGTTTTCCAAAATATTTACATAGATTTTGTGTCTGCAACATCATTTCCATCTTTACTATCCTTCCTTCTATATTTCATTTCTTACTGAAATATAACCTAACAGAAAAAAATAAAGATTTGATGAAGATTTATTCCCGTATGGAATAAACCATCAATTGAATATCATTATCAGGACTCGGCTTTCCACCTTTTTTCAGCCTTTTTCCATTACTTTCATGTGAATTACTCAG
>HE978651.1:2674593-2724005 GCA_000285855.2 Ruminococcus sp. JC304
AAAAATGTATCTTCTGTTTTTGGGCATTATTACTATGTATTTTCATATCCTGCGGCATCAGAGGATGGTTACGCAGGGCAAATACCGTATCTTCCTGGATTTCCCGATCATTTTAATACGAAATTCTTTAATTCATCTCTCTTTTTTACATGAAGCTTGTTAAAGATATCTGTAAGATAATGCTTCACTGTGTTTAGGGATACCCCCATGTGTTCTGCGATCTCCCGGTTGCTCCAGTCCCGGCAGGCCAGCATGGCAATGGAAAATTCCATGGTAGTCAGAGCGTCTGTCACAGGGTTGTCTGATGCAGGATTGTGAACCGCCATCCATCCACGGCTGAAGGTAATAACTGCATCCGATATTTTTCTGTACATCTCCGGATTTTCTTTGCGGATGCAGGACTCCAGAAGTCCCTGAAGAAGTCCGTGGAGTTCGATAAATGGCTCGATAAGCTCATCCTTCTCTGCCAGTTTCCAGGCAGTGAGTATGGCTTTTTCTGCCTCTGCCGGATTCTTCAGACTGATTTCACACATAGCAGTTACACAGTAAAGATATATCATCCCAACAGGATAAATTTCTTTACAGGAAAACAGTGCCGCATCACAGATTCCCAGCGCCCTGCTGTATTCACCATTCAGATAAAGGGCATGGGAGATCATACTGGCAGCAAAAATTCTCAGTCCCTGAGGCAGACTGCTCATATATTTCTTCATATCCGGCAGTTCCTCTGTAGAGAGGTGTAAAAGAACGGTTCCCACATATCCAGCAAATACACAATATGCTGTATTTCTCTCAGAAGTGGGAGCTGCCATCTCTTTTCTCAGACATTCCCGGATGATCTCAAGACCACGTTCGGATGCCTTCGCATTTCCCAGCGTAAGATTAGAGTACACATAGAGCATACATGCAGACAGCTTCAGTTCCAGCCGGGAACTCATAATATAAATATCCACCAGATCACTGCATTTCTGCGCCTGACCTGTGAAATAATAAAATTCTGCAATAGCGATCTCCCTGAAATCCCTGTCTGCAAAACTCTCTGCTGCTTTTCTTGCATTTCCTGGCTCAAATGCTGTATTTATCAGTGGTAATACTGTATTTTCCGTCATATATCCACTCTGCCATGTCCTTTCTCTCTGTATTTTTTTATATTACCACCTTTTTCCTGTTTTTTCTATAACACTTATAAATTCCCGGAACGAAAAAAATACCGGATCAGGCCTGTTTAGCTCAATCCGGTATTTTTTTCATTTCACAGTTAAAACCCCATCAGGATTATTTTACAGTGATTTTCAGAGCTTTGTATACACCATTCTGTGCATATACCCATATTGTGCAGGTTCCTTTGCCTGTTGCTCTGATAAGGCCATCCGGGGTAACGGTGGCTACTTTTGTATTGCTGCTTTCGTAACAAAGTTTTCTGTGGCGTGCAATCTTCTTATCTTTCTTTATTTCTTTTGCCTTTATCTGTGCGGTTTTTCCCATTTTCAGGGTGATCTTTGAAACATTCTTTTTGTTTCCAATCTGGGTTACAGAAACAGCTTTTGCATTTCCGTATTTACCGCCTCCGGTGACTGCATGTACAGATATGGATGTGTCTGTCACTACCTTTTTGCCATTTACCAGTCTGTAGGCTTTTACCACATATTTGTAGTAAGTACCTTTTTTCAGATCCTTCTGGGTCCATGTGCTGATATCTCCACCGGTGATAGTGGCAAGCTTTCTGTACTTGTAAGACTTTGTGCCTGTATTACAGCGGTTGCCGTATATGAAATATCCATCTGCATCCTTAATGATGTTCCACTGCAATGTCACAGAAGTTTTTGTCTGTTTTACAGAACGGGCTCTTAACCTTCTGAAGCCTGTGGTCTTATTGATCGTGGGTTCATCCGGGACTTTCACTGTGATCATAATGGAAGCTGTAATTTTTCCATCCTTTGTTGTAACTGTGATCTCTGCAGTTCCATTTCCCACTGCTGTTACCTTACCGTTTTCATCTGTAATGGCAACCTTTTCGTTATGGGATTTCCAGATCAGTTTCTGTAAATCTGCATTTTCAGGCTCGATCTTTACTTTCAGTTCTGTGGATTCACCAATCTTTGTCAGGGTTTCTTTCTCTGCTTCTATGGTGAGCTTCTGGATTTCCACAGGGATTTTTACTGTTACGGAAACTGTCGCTGTGTAACTGCCGCTTACAGATGTTGCGGTAATGGTGGCAGTTCCGTTTCCAACTGCTGTTACCTTGCCGTTTTCATCTACAGTTGCTACTTTCTCATCGCTGGATTGCCAGGTTACACGCTTATTGTCTGCATAAGACGGTGTCACCTCTACAGTAAGCTGGGCGGTTTCATCTTTCTTTGCTAAGGTAAGAGTATCCGGAGATACCTTAATGCCTGTTACCGGGTAGCTTGGGGAATAGTAGGTGTCTTTGTAAGTCAGTACATAAATAGAGAATTTATCTGACTTAAAGGTAAGCTCGTTAGTACTGCTGTTAAAGACAGGATCTAATATATCAACAGTTGCCTGATTCGTTGCACTGTCCTTATGCAGTCTGAGAATTTTATAATCCCGGATGGTATAAGGCTGATTATTAATCATTTTATCCGGGATTTTAATCCTGATATTCATATTGATACCCGGATCTGTAATAAGTGCCCTGTTCTCACCCGCAAGCTGTCTGTATAAATCTATGTCGAATAAAATCCGGTCTGCATTTTTTCCCACTGTCTTTTCTATTTCCGTGTTGATTAAATTCTGCCAGTCAGGATCAAGATTATTAACATGATTGATTTCAAGCCATACTTTAGCTCTTGATCCCTTATCAATTCTGGTTTTATCACTTTCCGGGAAAAGTCCAAAAAGGATTGTTTCTTCATTGTCCAGAGCTGCTGCTGTGATTTCTGAGCCAAATATCTGGATATATTTATCTATTTTATCTGCATAGGGATCCGCCGGTTTTCCATCCTGTTTCGGGATGGCATCATATCTTTTCTGACCACAGCCCGGTGCTGTACAGGTTCGCTCCTGCATTCCTTTTGACCATGAAGTTGCAGGGCTTAATATCTTTCCGTCTTTTGGCCAGTTATGGTCCTCAATTGTAAAGGTGCCTGTCTCTCGTGTGACAGTATAATTCGGATTTGCACCTTCTGTTTCTGTGGCTGTAATTTCATATTTTCTGGCATCCTCACCTGATACTCTCTGCAATGTGATCCCAGATAGTGTTTCACCTTCAACGATGCCGTCTGTGGTATAAGTAAGCTGAGGTTCCTCCCCGCCGATATGCTTGTATAAATCATCCGGTTTCACTGTTACTGCTTTTGGATTGATAACCCATGGATGGATGCTCTCTTCTTGGCTGAAGCTGTAATTGGCATTTCCGAGAGCTGTAACCTTTGCCGTATACTTCCGGGCATTCTTTCCGCTGTTTGTGTAAGTTTCGTTAGTTTCATATGTCAGTGTAAAGGTATCACCGGGCAGGGCATTGGTCACTCTTGCAGTGACTGTCTGATCCTTTCCATTGTAAGTCAGGTCTGAACTGCTCCAGTCAAGCTTCACCGGGAGTGGTTTTATTTCAAATGTACCGGTTGCTGTTCCAGCATTATAATTGGCAGATTCCGGTATCTGGGCTTTTACATAATAGGTGCCTGCGTTCTTTGGTACCCCACCTGCCGCTTCTGCACCGTTTTCAGTTGAAGTCTGTGTGGTACACGCTTCATCCGTATAGTAGGTGTACCGGACTGTCTGATTTTCCGGGTTCAGGCTTGGATCTATTGACGGTGTATTTTCTGCTTCATTATAACCGCCATATGTCCATCCACTGATGCTGACTTTGGAATCGGAATTCGTAGTACTTGCTTTTTTAATCTTAAAATCACAGGTAGCAGAAAATCCCTTATAATTCTCCGTTTCTTCCACCACTGCCTTTAAGGTATATTCTCCGGCAGAAAGTTTTTTCAGGCCTTCTTCCGTTATACCAGCATAAGTACTGTCATCCTTATCCTTAACTTTGTATTGATAAACTACCTTACTGTCAGATGATGCCCCTTGCAATTTTATAACTGGCTGCTCGCCATATGTGAACTCATCTAAAACAACCGTTAAGGTAACCGGTGCTTTTTTTATTTCCCATGAATATACACTCTCTTCTTCGCTGAGGCTGTAATTGGTATTTCCGAGAGCTGTAACCTTTGCCGTATACTTCCGGGCATTCTTTCCGCTGTTTGTGTAAGTTTCGTTAGTTTCATATGTCAGTGTAAAGGTATCACCGGGCAGGGCATTGGTCACTTTTGCAGTGACTGTCTGGTCCTTTCCATTGTAAGTCAGGTCTGAACTGCTCCAGTCAAGCTTCACCGGGAGTGGTTTTATTTCAAATGTACCGGTTGCTGTTCCAGCATTATAATTGGCAGATTCCGGTATCTGGGCTTTCACATAATAGGTGCCTGCATTCTTTGGTACCCCGCCTTCTGTTTCTGCTCCGTTTTCAGTTGAAGTCTGTGTGCTACATGCCCCATCTGTATAGTAAGTGTACTGGACTGTCTGATTTTCCGGGTTCAGGCTCGGATCTATTGACGGTGTATTTTCTGCTTCATTATAACCACCATATGTCCAACCACTGATGCTGACTTTGGAAGCAGAATTTATAGTGCTTGCTTTTTTTATTTCCCACGAATGTATACTTTCTTGTTCGCTGAGACTGTAATTGGGATTTCCAAGGTCTTTAATCTTTGCTATATACTTCTGCGCATTTGTTCCGGTATTCGTATAAGTTTTATTATTTTCATATTCCAGTGTAAAGGTATCACCAAACAGGAAATTACTCACTTCTGCAGTGACTGTCTGGGGCTGTCCGTTATAGGTTAATTCTGAATTGCTCCACTTAAGCTGTACCGGACGTGGTTTTATTTCAAAATCAGCAGAAACCGTTGTGCCGCTATATTTTCCAGGCAGTGTAACAACTACTTTCGCTTTATATTTTCCTGGAGAGGTGGGAGGGGTTTCACTTTCCAAAACAGCAAACCTGTTACGGTCTGCATATGTGATTTGTCCTATTGTTACCCCTATTTCTGACGGAAGACTATTAGCGCATGTTACAGAATAAGAATTGCCATATTCAACACATTTATTATTATCAAATCCCTCAAGCTTAAGTGAAACTGTTGCCTTTGCATCGTCATAACTTGTTCCATAATATTCACATGGTGAATTTGCATTTGAGCAATATGCCTTAAAAGTATATTCACTTCCACTTGAAATTAAATTATATTGCCAGGCATGCTCATGAACCCACTTTGCATATAATGTTATTTCTTTATATTTATTGGAACCTGCAACCGCCGCATTAACAGCCTGCGAAACTTCCTCTATCTTGCTTCCATTTCCATTTGCTTGAGTATACCATCCATCAAATTTATAGCCTGCTTTAGTTGGCTCAATATTATGGTCCGTATTCCATCGTCCATCAACATTCCATACCCAATCAGGATTTGGCCCACCTGATCCACCCTGTGAATCATAATTAACTTTTATGGGGTTTTCTACCCTCTGATAATTAGCCAAAGAATCCCCTCTAAGGCTGTCGCCGCTAAAAACTACACAAAATAAAGTATAAATATTTGTAATATTAATTTTTCGCTCAGAAATAAAAGATAGCCTTTTAATCGGATACCATTTACTATCATCGTTTAATTCTGGATTCTTTAATAAACTTAGCGCATAATCAATGTTATCCTTTTCGCTCCTATATTTAATACTATATCCTTTGCTTAACTGGCCCAAAGATGCTTTAATCTCCGGATTTTCCCCCACAGTCAATGTCCCATCATGATTATTTATCACATCATACATCGTATCCGTACCTATTTTATAACTGGGACTGGTATCAATGGTCACTGTATGTTTCGTTGTAGCAGAAGTGTCCTGTGCTGCATCCAGTGTTCCGTCAGTGAACCCATTTTCCACCTCCGGCACTCCTGCAGCAGCTACCGGCTGTTCTTTCTCCTCCTCTATCTCCGGCTCGTCTGTAAATTCTTCTTTCTTTTCTGACTCCCCGGATGCCCCCCCATCCGAGAATTCCGTCATTCCACTGCCCCATGCTATGGATGGAGTCATGGAGAGGCACATTGTAAGTGCAAGTATTCCTGATAATATCCTTTTCTTCATTGAAATCCCTCCTTCTGATCCTGATCTGGCGAATATGTACATCCGCTGTTTCCGCATACTCCTGAACGCAATGTCATTTCACAGTCCGGTCAGGTTTCTGTTACCTGTAATTATAACTGATTTCTTTTCATTTGATAATGCACTTTTCGGCACCAAAAAGTGCCCCCCCCCTGTACATGAAAGTATGTCAGCTGACCATATGGTTTCTCAATTATCTAAGTTGATCCTGTATATCACTCTTTCACGTAAAAAAAGCACGTACTTTTCTCTATTCTTCCTTTAATACCTTTTAACGATTATCCCCATTCCAGTTCATTCTGTCTGATATTCCATAGTCCTGCCTTGACAGATAAAGAGCACTTTTATCATTTGCATAACCTCGCTCTCAAAAAGAATATCGCAGGCTGCGCCACCTATTAAAACATACTGTTCTTCATAATCTGCAAAGTACTTCCAAAATGTATCTAATCCTTTGACCATACATATTCCTCCAACATCTCATTAATAGAAATATCAACCCGTTCCTCTTCCTCTTCTTCTCCTGTCAGTGACAGTACTACGCTTAAAGGATCTTGAATCTGATAGAGAAGCGTTTCAGAAGGAACCTGGAACCAAAAAATGTCCCCGTATAGCAAAAGCAGTGGCAGATATTGCCTGAAAAACCGCCTGGGAAAAAGTTTCATTTTGATACTTTGTATGCTAAAATGAATTTCTATGATTTTTCAGATAGTCTCTGCGTAAAAATCCATATTCGCCAAGCTGTTCCATCTGCTTGCCGTCCCCAAATGACTCTATCTCTTATAGATACTGCTTAAGATTCTCTAAAACACACCTATACGCTCAGCTGCATAATAAATCCTGCACTACCAAGACTCACGATATTTTTTGCATCTGCTCCACATACTTTCCATTCTACCTTGGAGAGCATTCGAACTTTTAGCTCCGATTTCTTTCTTAAAAAATGTATCTTCTGTTTTTGGGCATTATTACTATCTCTGATGAAAGAGCATAATATCAAATTTACATTTTTAGGAAATTCATTTCATTCTTCTTCATCATCACATTTTTTATTTATCAGCTACTTCAGACGACTTTTGTCTACATTCTTCCATGCCTCACTCTTATCTCCTACATAATGCAGGCATTAAGTTTTCGTATCCATGCTTCTTTGCGAAATCATATACCGGACACCCTGTTAATCTCATACTGACTCCCTCTTTTCTGCCCTCTGAATTTAATTCCACACCCCAATTATTATTCCAGCTTCCATCTCCAGCAGTGAGATAGCAGACTGCTGAATAGTTACGAATTATCAGTTAATACATTTCATTCCAGATACTTGCAATTCATTCCCTGCATTATAATATTGGGCATTCTTATGATAGGCTGAAAGCAGTTAAATTATTATAGAACGCATAATTAACAGTAATATCAAATCAAAAGATAATACTAAGGAGGTCCAATATGAAGAAGAGAATTGCGCTTGCACTATTGGGTGCATTACTGGTAATGGCATCTGTCCCGACAGTTGCATATGCCCAGGAAGAAAGTACTGAAAGTACTGAAAATACTAATACTTTAACACCAGACAAAAAACCTGCCACAACCATTACAAAACAGATAAACGAAGATGTCTATCAGGTCCTGGATTTTGATGATACACAGGAAGAGGAATTTGCAAAGAAAGGTTTTATAACCGCGCCGGATTCTCTGCAGATTACAGATGATGATGGAAATGTTATCTGGAACATGGATAATTATGATTTTGTAAGAGATACTGATTCACCAGACTCCGCAAATCCAAGTCTCTGGAGAAACACTAAGTCAAATGCCAACTATGGACTTTTTCAGGTATCTGATGATATTTATCAGGTGCGTGGATATGATCTTTCCAACATGACATTTGTCCGTACAGATAATGGCTGGATCATCATGGACTGTCTTGCGTCATCTGATACAGCAAAAGCTGCATTAGAATTATTTAAATCTGAAATGGGAGACATCCATATCGTAGCAGTGATCATCAGTCATGCGCATATTGATCATTATGGCGGTATTCAGGGAGTCCTCACACAGGACGAACTGGCAGATCCTTCTCTTTCTCTGGATGAGCAGATTGCATCTGGAAAAACAACAATCATCGTTCCTGACGGATTCGAAAATGCAGTTATGTCAGAAAATGTATTTGTAGGAACAGCAATGAAGCGCCGCTCTTTATATCAATACGGTTCTGTAATTCAGCCTGGTGAGCAGGGACGCCTTTCTGTAGGCATCGGCCTTGCCGTCTCACAGGGCGAGGTGGGATATCTTTCTCCGACATTCAATGTCACAGAAGAAGTCTTTGAGACTACGATTGATGGTGTAAAAGTTATCTTCCAGCTTACCCCTGACACTGAGTCACCGGCAGAAATGAACACCTATTTCCCTGATAAAAAAGCTCTCTGGCTGGCAGAAAACTGTACCGCAAGTATGCATAATATCTATACATTACGTGGCGCAGAAGTACGTGACGCCAATAGCTGGGCACGTTATATTACAGAAGCACAGAGTCTGTTCGGAAAAGATGCAGAAGTTGTTTTTCAGTCTCATAACTGGCCACACTGGGGCAACGATGTAATTCAGGAATATATGACAAATACAGCTGCTGTATATAAATTCATGCATGATCAGACCTTACTTTATATCAATCAGGGATATACTTCAACAGAAATCGCAAACATGATCAAACTTCCGGAAGCATTAAATAAAGTATGGTATACCCGTCAGTACTATGGTACTCTGAAACATAATGTAAAAGCTATCTATCAGAAATATATGGGCTGGTATGATGCGAATCCGGTACACTTAGACGAACTTGAACCAACCGAATATGCGAAGAAACTTGTAGAATATCTTGGTGATGCCGACGAAGTTCTGGAAATGGCAAAATCAGATTACGAAAAAGGTGAGTATCAATGGGTTGCACAGATTACAAATACTCTTGTGTATGCAGATCCGGAAAATGAGCAGGCAAAATATCTCTGTGCAGATGCACTAGAACAGCTTGGCTATCAGGCAGAATCCGGTGCATGGAGAAATGCATATCTGGTAGCAGCATCTGAACTTAGAAACGGTACAGATATGTATCCGCCAAGTGCTGTAACAGGATCAGGAAGTACCGCTCAGCAGATGGATATGCAGACAACTCTTGATTATATGGGAATCATGCTTGACAGTACAAAACTTGCGGATAAATCCTTTACTATAAACCTTCAGGTTACCAATGATCAGAATTATCTCCTGAAAGTACATCATGGTGTACTCCTGTATTACCCGGATGAACAGGATGAAAACGCAGACATTACAATTACTACAAAGAAAGCCGGTATTCTTGCAATCGCAGCCTGCAATGAAGATGGAATCAGCAAACTGGTTGAATCTGTAGAAGGAGATCAGGAACTTTACAAGGCATTCTGTGAGAGTATGACACCTCTGAGTTTGTATTTCAACATCATTGAACCTTAAGTCAACAAAATACTTTAGTTACTGCGAACAAAAATGAACAGTAATACAATATCGCAATATAATGGGGAGGCTGTCACAAAATGACAGCCTCTTTTTGTGAATATGTGGGGGTATGATGGATGAAAACAATCATATTATATGGATATCCCGGAGAATGTGAGATCTCTGAACAATATCTGAAAGAATATAAAATACAGTGTTTTTCAGAGCAGGAAGAACTGGTACCGGCACTGATGGAAACACGTCCGGCTGCAGTATGGGTGATAATGGAGAAGGCAGCAGGTATGGAAGGTGTGATTGCGGTGAGAAGGATATATCCTGATCTTCCGGTCATATGGTTTTCAAATGATGGTGGATTTGCACCACAGGCATATCGTCTGCATGTAAATTATTTCATGCTTATGCCTATCAATGAAGATAAAATTATGACAGCACTGAAAAAATATGGCTTCCATGCACCGTAAAAACATTTTGTGATACTTAATTATCAAATTGCAAAATATGCAGATTTGTATATAATTATGTTATGGACAAAAATTCTTTGCCCTAGAAAGCAGGGAGTATACAGATACTATGAATAATTCTATTAGAATTGCAGTTTGTGATGATCTGAAAACAGAACGGCAAAAAATAATATTATTGTTGTCTTCTTATCTGGATCAGAATAATCTGTATGCAGAAATCGATGAATTTGAATCTGGGGAATCCTTTCTGAGCTCAGACATGACACGTTACAGTCTTGTATTTCTGGATATTTTCATGGGTGGATTAAACGGGATGGAAACTGCAAAAAAGATCATTCAGAGTAATCAGAAAATACAGATCGTTTTTGCCAGCACCAGCATTGATTTCGCAGCAGAAGCATTTAATATCGAAGCGCTTCACTATATCGTGAAACCAATCGGGAAAGAACAGGTATACAGTGTTCTGGATAAATTTTTCGATAGTTTTTATTCCATGAGAACAGTGGAAGTAAAGGTCGGAAGGCTGGAAGAAAGTATTTATTTGTCAGATATACTATATATAGAAGCAAAAGGAAAAAAACATTAATTCATATGAAAACAGGCATTCTGGAAGCATCACAGTCACTTTCGGAAATGTCTCAGCTTCTACCCGCAGGTAATTTCTGTATGCCAATCAGATGGGCATTAGTTTCCATGAGAGAAATCACTTCCATGCCATCTGATAAGCTGAAATTGTCAGACCAGACAGAAATTCCTATCAGTCGCGGAAAGCGGGAAGAAATTAAAAATGCATTTGCAGACTTTCGCTGGGCAGATATGAGAAGAAGAATGAGAGGAAGATAGAAAAAATGGAAATTATCTTAAGTCTGCTTTGTGTATTGGTGCATATCCCAACTCTGATGTTAAGATATGTACCTTTTAAAGAGAGAGTTTCATCCAAAAATAAAAAACGCCTGATATTCTGGTATACAGCAGGACTCATTCCAGACTTTTTTCTATGTCTGTGGATTATTGAAACCGGCAGAATGACCGTTACATTTTATAAATTTAATATGCTCTTTTATTGCGTTATTATGGGAATCGTAAATATTCTGATCATAAAAGGATATACAAAAGAGCATCTTTTTTCTTTTGGTCTTACTGCGCTGATCGTCTGGCTGACGTTTGCAATCGGAGTATATATCACCGAGCAGATAGGATACGGAATGTTGAATGAGGGACTGATTCTGGAAACCATAATCGGTTTTACACTTTATATCATTTTTTATCACTGGTATCGAAATCTAATGCGTAAGACCGTGACGCCATTTCTTGATATTGACAGTGAAGATTACTGGAATAATATATGGTTTATCCCGATTGCCATGTTTCTAAGCGGTCTGCTTTCGCATGGGCTGGAAGAATATACCGCTACCATACATCAGCTGATAAGCAGAATCCTGCTTGGAATGGCAACCATAGTCCTTTGCCACAGAATCGCACAGGATTACAGAAAAATGCTTGAAAAAATCCAGCTGAATCAGCAGCTTGAAATGCAGAAAAAATACTACGCTTCCCTGAGAGAAGCAATGGAAGCAGAACATGAAGTACGTCATAACTTCAAGCATCAGCTTACAGCACTCAAAGGATTTCTGGAAACAGGAAATACCGAAGAATTACGCCAATATTGTGATGCTCTTGAAAACCGACTGTTGAATATCGCTGAGATTCCTTATACCGGAAATGCTGCTGCAGATGGTGTTTTATATCATTATGCCTGTATCGCAAAAGAAGAAAACATTTCTTTTAAGATCTGCTGCCGACTCGATAAATTGTCTATATCCGACACCGATTTGTGCTGTCTGCTTGGAAATGCACTCGATAATGCGGTCACTGCATGCGGAAGGTATAATGGCGAACGATACATCACAGTCGCTTCAGAGAAAAATCAGGACATGCTGTTGCTTACCGTAGATAATTCTTTTGATGGAATGGTTTTGAAAAAAGAAGAAAAAATCCTCTCCCGTAAACGAAAAGATGAGACAGGAATCGGTATCCGCTCTATGCAGCAGATCTGCGAAAAATATAATGGGACCAGTCGATTTGAAGCAGCAGGAAACCAGTTTGAAGCAAGTTTTATGATACATATATAAAGAAAGATACCGGATTGTAATGATATATCCCGCTGGATTATCAGCAAAACCTCATTTGCAAAACCGGTATCTTTCTTTATTTTTTAATGTTTATTTTTCAATCTTTATTTCTTATGGAAAACAATTGCACGGTCATAGATAACCTCGTAGTAAGAAGCACCTACATTGGTTTCATCAAGGTAAGCACGGAATGCAAGTAATAAAGTATTTCCGTTGTCCACGCCATAATATTTTCCTTTTTCATTTCCGGTTGAATACTCAATCACAGAAGTATAATCATCCATTTTCGTACGCGCCATTTTATAAACATAATACTGATCAGGATTTTCACAGTTTTCTTCCAGATATTCAGCAGCACTTCCTGCATACAGAGAATCATAAATACTGCATACACCATTTAACATCGGACGCCCATAAAGTACTGCATTTGAATATCTCGCTTTTCCTGTCTGAGTATGATTTGCACCATAAACAACAATAAAGTCATCATCAGAATCCAGGGTAAAATTGCGTGTCATAACATACATTGCATCACGGTTGTCACCCTGTGAATTAGTATCATTATAATATGCAGTAAGTCCTTCCGGAACAGCAATTTCTGTTGAAAGCTCTTCATATGTATATTCATCGGCATACTTTGCAATAATTGCTTCACGAATATTCTCCAGATGCTCAGCAGGCTTATCCATAACTTCTGTTTCATGTTTTCCGGTTCCACGAGGTGTCACCGTTGCATTTGCATATGGTGCTGCCTCTGTTTCTGTATTTGGAGTTACACGGTAAACAACAGATTTATCAGCAAGAGTGGAAATATATTCGTCATAAGCATCTGCGTCAGATGGCTGGGAAATACGACCCAGAAAGCAGAAAGTATCAGCACCTTTTTCCAGTCCCATATGATAGGTTTCTGCCGGGATTGGCATCACATTGATCATATTCTCATCAAATCCGGAGACTTTAAGCTGTTCAGTAACCTGATCTGTTACTGTCTGGTTCGCGCTGATCACCATAACTGCTGAGCTGCCAAATTCGCTGTCACCACTGTGCTTAATATTCAGCATATTAACCGGTTCTCCTATAGAACCGAAGATTGGATGATAAAGACCTGTGGTTTCATCTCCGACACTGAAAAATCCTGATTCATTCGTATAATCTTTTCCTTCTTTCTGTTCAGTAAACATGATGTAATTGATAAAGGAATAATAAACACTTTCTGGTGGAAGAGGCGTAACAAGTACAAGTGCTTCATCCTGGCAAAGTTTATATTGCCAGTTGTCAGGAGGAAATGTCGGATTCGGAACTTCCTGATCCGGTGCTTCCGGAAGATTAAATACCATGTAGGAAGATCCAGCATTATTTCCAAAGCAACTCATAAGTTTTCCTTCGGAAGCGGATTTGACTGTATCAAGTTCATAAAAACTTCCCTGCTGTACAGTAAATCCGGAACCTTCTAAAAGTGTTTTTAACTGTGCACTGTCACCTGTTTCTGAACTGGCTTCTTCCTGTGTGGAATCCTGTTCTTCTGCCTTTGCAGAGACCGGATTGCCAAGTGCAGCGAAAATACCTGCTGTTAAAAGACATGTTGCAAAACAAAAACATGCAATTTTTCTTTTCATATGTGGAAACTCCTTTCTTTATCTGCAAGTTTTACTTTAATAATTCTAACATCAAATAGTATTTATTTCTTTTTCAGGGAATGAATGACAGGTATCTGGAACGAACTGCAAAAAACAAAACTTGGATATTCAAAAAAATCATAAGACAGTCAGCTTAAGAGCTAGACAGTAAGACGCAGAGTCGCTAATTCTAAAAATATTTAATTCAGAATGGCGGCCTATTGTATATTTATTATAAACAATATGGTATGCTATCTATTGTGGACAATTACTGCTATTTTTAATTTAAAAAAATAAGGTTTTAAAAAAAGTATAAAATTTCACGTACTTAGGGCTAGCCGACGCGCCAGCGTCTTGGTACAACGAAACATATCGTATCAAGCGAGAGGTTTTACAGATGTCTAAAAAGAAATATAATCTGAATACAATTTACATCTCTGAGCGTCTGCAGGAGAATCTGAAGCCGATTTCACACTCTGCATTCACTGCTGTGACCGCTCCCATGGGATATGGAAAAACAACTGCTATCAACTGGTATCTGGACAAGCAGAGCAAAAACAGAAACTCCTGTGTGATCCGGATCAGTATTTATTCTGATAATCTGTCTGTTTTCTGGCAGAGCTGATTTCTTCCATAAACAAGAGCTCTACCTGATTCGGTTACGCTACTAGCGGAAGTACATAGGTTACCCAGAGCCATGACATTGGCATGATCAGCACCATCGCAGGTATCATATCCGCAGTTGGAAAGTTTTTCAGCTTCACCATACGAAAGCCTGTTGCAAGCATCAGGAAACCGCCACAGGCTTTAAAGTCATTGATCATATCAGGTGTAGTCAGCGGAAAAATTGCTGTTGCCGCAAAAAAAAGTATCAAAAAAATGATGATCTGCGGAATCGCGATCATGCAAACCACCATTCCCAGACTACATGCAAAAATAGCAGCTGTAAATAAATCCAGAATAGATTTTGAAATTAGTACAGAATGATCTCCGCTCATTCCAGACACAATGGAACCATAAATTCCGGTTCCACTGGCACAGAATAATACGATAATAGTAACCAGTGTGTTCATAAACTCATCCTCTGGCAGCTCTGAACTTGAGTTCTTGAGAAACTTGCTGATTCCACGCTGCATAACACCTGCACCTGCGTTAATTTTCTCACCAAGATGAACAGCCAGCCCGATACCTGTACCGATCACTATGGAAAAAATGACCGCCGGCATATTTTCCATCAGACCAATCGTACTGATTCCCATTCCCATAGAACATACCCCGAACACCAGAGTAATGTCCTCCTTAAACTTTGGACTCAGTTTGTGTCCCAACAAGGTACCCAGGATACCACCGATCACTATGGATAATCCGTTAATAATTACTCCAATTGGCATAACTTTTTCTCCTCTATCTATATTTTCTTATCTAAAATACCACTTTAATTTATAAAAATGCAAGTATTTTTATATGAGATGCCATCGGACACTTACAGATTATCTTTTCTAATGATAGAATGACTGATTGCTTATATCTATCAGCATTTGTAAATCTGGATAACTTTTTTCATTTTCCCAGTTTGAAACAGTTTGTCGGGTACGTTCCTTTCTCTGATAGCATAATATTCATATTTTCATCATTCTTTGAATATTAGTATCTCAGAAATAGTGTTCAAAGTAAAGCAATCATCACATTACATTGCATATATAGCTGCGCAAAGATTCTTTGACAGGTGCTTTTCTCTAGAAATTTCGATTGTTCTAATTATTTTTAGTTCTACCTTCTTGCCCTTCGGACAAGAAGTATCCCTCACTTTCAGCTCGGTCAATTGAAATTGAGATTTCACCTATTCTAAATTTATTTACAGTTTTGACCCCAACATCATAACTATTTGCTTATAGTTTTTCAACTACGACTTTACAACGCTTTTTGCAGAACGCAATTCCATATGCAAGAATAACGTTTCGCCCGTCATCTCGTAGTTCTGCGTCGTATCTGCGATTCTTAATCTGTTCCATTGCTCTTTCACAAGCCTTATCAAGATCATTCATGGAACGTGCATACTTCAGTTCTATTACGATTCCCACATCAGGATTCTTAGGTTTAAGCAGAATATCTGCAAATCCATCACCGGACTCTTTGTTTGATTTAACTGCCCATCCGGAATAGTTTTTCAGAATACCGATTAAAATGCCGTGGTAGAAGTTTTCTTTTTCTTCACTTCTGGCTTTCGTATCCAAAACGCTGATTGTCTCGCCAAGAAACATTGTCAATTCCCTCTGAATATCATCTGTCTTCCCTTCAAGAAATCCAGAAACAATTTTCTTTGTGGAGGAGCTGTCGCTTTTCACAACGCCGTTAAACCATTCATTGATTTGAGAAACGAAAACCTCTCGAACTTCTTTATTAGGAATGACCAGATTGTACACACCGTTCCTGGTTTTTCCAACCCGTGTAAGATAGCCAGTTGTGAAAAGTACGCTCCATACGTTATCGATGATGTTATCAATCTCATCATAAGTCAAATCCAGCCGAATTTTCTTTTCAACAGCATCCCCAACAATCAACTGCTCGATTTCGTCTTTTGTGGTTGTATCAGCCTTGTCAACAAAGCGTTTAACCAAGTCATTTCCGCTGCTGTTAATCCAGTAGGATTTTGGATGTGCGTCCGGGTCAGTCAGCCGAAAGATCCGCTACTTCTTTTTTTGTGAAACCGAATTCTTCTTCATACTGAACATCATCAGCAGCATAAACTTTGAAATTGTTTAAACCGGTAAAGATACTTTCTTTAGAAACTCGAAGGCACCCTGTCAACACAGCAAACTGTAAAAAATCATTTGTCTTCAGTGCCTGTCCAAACAGCCCTCGAATCAAAGAAACCATTTCTTTATAATATCCATGCTGAAATGCCTTATCCAGCGGCACATCATACTCATCGATCAGAATAATCGCTTTCTGACCATAGTGTTGGCACAATAGTTGCAATAATGTTTGCAAACTAGAAATAAGAATGTCCTCATCCATTGTGTACTTGCCATTGATTAAATTGACAATTGCCCGATACTTGTTTTGCTCATTGTCCGTCAACTTTTTACTTTCAGACAAAAACGAAAATCTCTTAAGCATACTCATGTTTAAGGTCTTTCCAAATCGGCGAGGTCTGGTAAATAGATTCACTTTGCTCCAGTTCTCAAGAAGCTGCTCTATCAGTTTTGTTTTATCCACATAATAGCAGTCCAACTTCCGAATTTCCTGAAAACTTTCAAACCCAACTGGCAGTTTTTTCAATCCCAGCATACTTTACACGCTCCTTTCCGAAGCTGTATTTCCAGAGTAATGTGCAAAAAGAACAAGCTCTTCGCAGTCTCCCCAGTGTATTTTGATTTTACCATTTAGCAGGTCAAATAGTAAGTCAATGAGTCCACGTACGATGTTTAACTATATTTAACATAGGTCTTACGATACTATGCACTCCGTTCTCAGTAACGGTCAAACAACAAAGTACATCATGGACATCCCATATACAGTCTGGAAAATCAGTATATTTTGCGCTATAATAAAAAGTAGAACTATAGCAATTCCATAAATTGTGTTAAAAAAAGAAAGCAGGTGTTAAAATGTCACCATTAGCACAGGAAAAAGTATTTACAATAGATGATATATATTCACTTCCGGAAGGAACAAGAGCTGAACTTATAGATGGTCAGATTTATTATATGGCTCCGCCAACCAGAATACACCAGAAAATATCCGGTGCCCTCTATTCCATTATTTACCAGTATATTCAGTCTCACAAGGGAAACTGTGAAGTATATGCGGCTCCTTTCGCAGTATTTCTGAATAAAGACACCCAGAACTATGTAGAACCAGATATCTCTGTCATATGTGACACCAATAAGCTGAATGACAAGGGCTGTTCTGGTGCTCCTGACTGGATCATTGAAATTGTATCGCCCAGCAGCATTCAGATGGACTATATGCTGAAGCTTTTTCGTTATCGACGCGCCGGAGTCAGAGAATATTGGATTGTTGACCCATTAAAAAATCGGATTTTTGTTTATTATTTTGAAGGTACAGATGAAGGAACTATAAGTGAATATTCTTTTTCAGATACTGTAAAAGCACAGATATACGATGATCTGGAGATTAATTTTTCGGAAATCTGATAAGTTTCACATTGTTAACAGAGGTGATAAAAAGTGATGAGCAGAATAAAAATCATAGCTCTTATGAAACTTTGGGAGATAAACTCCAGGTCATCAGAGATTTATGACAAACTGATTATCCATAATTTGTCAGACCAATTTGCCATAAATACCAGAATATCAGGATTTACGAAGGCAATTTATAGTAGATTTTGGCATATACATTTCGATTTTTTTTGAGTATAATAATTCCGAAAAAGTACTTTGACAGTAAATTAAATGCGACATCATTGCACAGGAGGCATGGGATATGATTATTACAATAGCAAGACAGTGCGGAAGCGGCGGACATGAAATAGGAAAAGAACTGGCTTCCAGACTTGGACTGGAACTCTATGACAGAAAGAAACTGGAAGAAGAGGCCAAAAAACTTGGAAAGCTTGACGAAAACAAGGAATTTTTCCAGGAAAAAGCAGTAAACAGCCTGCTCTACAGCATTGCTGTAAGCTACGGGGAAAGCAATCCAATGGAAAAATCTTTTGAACTTATACATGAACTTACACAGCAAAAATCTGCCGTAATCATCGGACGCTGTTCAGGAGCAATCTATGCAAATGATCCTGACGCAACTACCGTTTTTCTTCACGCAGATAAAGACTGTCGTATCAAACGTGTAATGGAGCGAGACGGCATCAATGAGAAAAAAGCTGCGAAACTGATAAAAGAAGTAGATGAAAAGAGAGCATCCTTCCACAAATTCTGCACAGGCAAAGAATGGGAAGACGCCAGCCAGTATCAGCTGTCTATTGATACTGGAAAACTTGGTATTTCCGATGTAGCAGACATGATCATAAATTATATCAACGCTAAAAAGTCAAAATAAAAGCTCCTGTAAAACAATCCGGCTGCCGCAATCTGAAACGGCAACCGGATCTGAAAAATCTCTTACAAATCTCTTTTCTTTTGACATAGAATTTCAAAGTTCAAATGATTCCAGGTCATCCGGAATCAAAATATTTCCATTAAAATACTCTTTTCCCTCATTATGATAAAGTTCTTTTCGCTGGGCTATATTTTTGTCTTCGGTATGATACAGCAGCAGATTTTCCACCTTAAGTTCTTCTGCCAACTGGCAGGCATCTTTTACTGTTGAATGATGTTTTTCATAAGGATGAAATATATCTGCCTGACCATCTAAACAAAATGCTTCATGTAATAGCCATGTACTGTTTTCTGCATATTTCTTTTCATAATCATTATATGGTTCATCTCCGCAACAAGTCAGTTTTTTGCCTTTTTCCAGTTCCATGCAAAATCCGAACTGTTTTGCTTTTGTTGACTGTATATCAAAAAATGTAACCTTTTTATTTAAAATATTAACAGCTTCTCCATCCTTAACAGCAATCAGATGAAGGCGTTTACCGATAAAACCAATTTCTTTTTTCTGCAGAAGCTTTTCTGCTAAATCTTTTAGCAGATCAATCACTTCATCATGAGCATATATTGTGGCTTCTCCTTCGTATTCTCCCTGTCTCATATACTGGCATATCATACGCATCATCCATAATATACCTGTAATGTGGTCAATATGCTTATGTGTTACAAAAATAGTTTTCACATTTTTCCAATCAATTCCTGCATGTTTTAATTGATGAAGTATTGTATTTCCACCGCCACCATCAACCATAAAATACTGATCATTTTCCTGTAATATGAAACAAGTATTATAACACTCTGTAACAAGTGCATTTCCAGTACCTAACATTGTAAGATTCATATATTTTTCTCCTAAGCTAATTCCGATTGACTTTTCCCTTATTGTTTTTCTTGAATTACCGCTTTACTTACCGCTTGAATTATATCATTTTATCCATGTTTATAAACTCTGATTTAGGATATATTCCATCTGTCTTTCTTTGGTTTTCATGCCCATTTTTTCATAGAACTTTTCGGCTGAAGTATTTCCTGCCCATACATTCAGTGTCACTTCATAACAACCCATTCGCTTTGCTTCGTTTTTTACATACTCAAACAAACACTCACCGATACGCTGTCCTCGTGCCTGCTGATCCACACATAAATCATCGATAAAAAGAGACTTAAATGGTACCATATTGGTTGAAAAAGGCTGTTCCTGTAATTGGCAAAATGCATATCCTACACAAACATCTTCCTTGTTCACTGCTACATATATGGGTTTTTCTTCTTTTCCTAACAGCTCTGTCAATTCGCTTACAGTATACTTTGTGGTGCCAGAAATAAAAATATCAGGTCTTATATCCGCATGAATCTGCAATACCTGTCCCAACAGTTCAATTATTCTTGGAATGTCTTTTTCTTCTGCTTTTCTGATAGTCATTTTTTCTCCTCATTATTTCACAGATATTATTTTATCATTCATTTATAAATCAATCTTTTATTTGTTTCTTTGCTATATACCAGAAAGGTTCTTAATTTTCCTGTCTTTCCACTACTGGCTTTGCCGGTAATGGTCTGTACTTTGCAGTATAATAATCACACTCAATTCGGATGACACTGACAATTGAAACCAGCCGCTCATTAAACTCAAAATCCTTACCCGTTTGTATTTTCATTAAGGCACTCATGGCCTTAATTTTTTCTTGTGATGCTTCCACAATCTCCGCAGTTCCAAATCCATCAAAAGAATAATAACTACACCCATATTGGCAGGCTACTTTACCTGAGAATGGTTGAACATCACACTCGATCTGAACACAGCAGTCTGAATTGTTTCTGATAATGTCAAGCTTACGGCCTTCCAAAGCACTGTGCACATAAAATACAAGTTTATCATTTTCCATAACATAACCGTAGTTCATAGGAACTATGTATGGCTTTCCCTGATCCACCAGCCCAAGGTGCAAAACCTTACCAGAATCAAGTATATGTATGATCTCATTAAGATCTGTTACTTCTCTGTCTCTTCTACGCATAAAAAATCCTCCCATCGTACTTCTGATATTTTCATTTTTTCTTCTCCGGATAATGGATTATTCCATAGTTGATTTAATCATAGCACATACATTCCTGCTTGACAAATACATCGCAATGCGATGTAACATAATATTTTCGAACGACCAATTATGGATATGGGATTGTGCAGAAAGTAAAAGAATTGACTGAGAATGAAAATATATTTTTTTATCGTCAGATTTGTGGTATACTTTATGTATTACTTACAGACTCCCGGGAGGAGACGGCTATGCAAAATATAATTCCCGATGAAAGATATTCCGTGGCTGACGAGGCCATTTTAGGTGCTTTTTTCAAATTGGTAAAAGAAAAGAAGCCTGACAGGATTACTGTATCCGACATCACAAAAACAGCAGGTATTGCCAGAAGTACTTTTTATAATCACTATCAGGACATCCCTTCATTGATCTCTGCAGTTGAGGATAAAACCATTCATGACGTTTTTTCCATGATGGAAAACTTCCAGCCCAAAAATGACCGGGATATCTGCAGTTCCTATTTTCTGACTCTGTGCCGGTACACTATGGAAAATCCTTTTCTGTCCGGTCTTTTGAGTACGCCTCATGGAAATGATCTGTTTGAAAAAATGCTGACTATGCTCCATCATTATGTTACAGAAACTACATCTAATTCCAGACCTGCCAGGCATACAAAGGAAGAAGTTTCCTATGTGATCACCTGCGCCATCGGCAGTACCATCGGAGTTCTCCACAAATGGAGCCGGGATAATTTTAATCTGGCACCGGAAGTGATCGCTGATATTCTGTCTGAGGTTTTTTTATCCGGTATGCTTCCACTTTTATCTTAAGCCTCTGTCTTATTCCAGAGGCTCATCAATCAGAACATCCTGCCTCTTAATCTTCTTTGTTGTGTTGCGGATAAACGGATTTTTGCGGATAACCAGTCCTGTAATGCGGCGATAGGTGGGCTGATTTCTGTTATATTCATCCAGAAATGCCTGAAGCTGTGTCTGAATTGCCTCTGTATCCAATGCTTTCGCTTCCACAACTGCCTGCTCCGGATAGATGCGGGCTGTCAGGCCATTGTTCTCACCTGTGACGATCACTTCACCTACCAGCGGATTCAGCGCCAGCTTATTCTCAATCTCCTCTGGAGATACATTTTCACCGTTGGACAGGATGATCAGGTTCTTCACACGTCCATTGATAAACAGATAACCGTCTTCATCCATATACCCCTTGTCACCGGTGTGAAGCCATCCATCCTTTAAAGTCTCTGCTGTCTCGTCAGGCATCTGATAATATCCCTTCATAACACTGCTGCCCTTTACCAGGATCTCACCGTTTTCAAATCTGATTTCTGCATTTTCAAGTGGTTTTCCGATAGAACCCTTTTTATGATTTTCCGGTGTGTTGTTGCTGATAACAGGGGAACATTCTGACATTCCATAGCCTTCCAGTACTTCAACACCATATTCTGCAAAACGTTCAATATAATATGGATCCAGATGTGCACCGCCTGTAAAGATAATATGCAATTTTCCACCGAATACCTTTTCTGCCAGAACTGCCTTCGGGATTGACGGATCAGCGGCAGCCAGTCTCTTATAAATAGTTTCGATCATCATCGGAACCATAAGCATAATATCCGGTTTGAAAATACTCATATTCCTTACCATATGAAGCAGGGAATCATTGATACAAAGAGTTGCACCCAGAGAGAATCCCTTCAGCCAGTCCATAACCAGGCAGAATGCATGATGGATCGGAAGCACACTGAGCATGGCAGTTCCCGGTTCTGCTGTGATCTTTACTGCCTCAACATTAGAAGCCAGATTATTCTGTGTCAGCATAACACCCTTACTCTTTCCTGTTGTTCCGGAAGTAAAAATAATGGTTGCAATATCCTCTGCATCCGGGCAGACAGAATCTGCTGATGCACTCTTTCCTGCATTTCGAAGTTCACCAATACCGTATACCTTTGCCGGCGCATCTTCTACCTCTTCCTGAAGCATCCACACCTTCTGAAGTTTCGGGCAGTTTCCAAGAAATGCATCCAGATATGGTCTAAGCTTCGGACTTAAGAAAAGAGCGGCGGAATCGGAACGGTTAAGCAGGTCGATCAGATCCTCACAGGGAAGTGCGGCATCCAACGGTACTGCTGTGGTACATCCTGTAATGATTCCCAGATAGCTTTCCATCCACTCTACAGAACTGGTTCCGATCAGCGCAATGTGCTTTCCCTCAAAGCCTTCTGCAAGAAGACCTTTTCTGGTGGAAACTACATTTTCCATCAGTTCGCCATAGCTTCTTTCCATGATTTCCTTTTTATTGAGCCATTTTACTGCTTTTACTTCGTCAAATTTACGTGCACTTTCTTCTAATATATTTCTGATCAGCATATCTGTCCCCCATTATTTTCTGAACTGTTCAAGTTATTCCAAAAAAAATTACTGAAGTTCTTCCAGCAGATTTAAGGCTTCGCCAAGAGTTGTGATCTTCAGCACTTCGCTCTCGTCAAGTTCGAGATCAAAAGTATCCTCAAGCTCACCTAAAAAGGACATAAAATCCAGAGAGCTGAAACCCAGATCCTCCCGGAATCTCATCTCATTATTCATTTCTTCCGGTGTTACTTTGCTGTACTGTGCTACGATATTTTTAAATTCCATTTCCTGATTCATTGCGTTTCCTCCTACTTATTTGTTCTGTTATCCTTATCGTCTATACTGTTCAATATTCTTATAGTCAAACGGATTACAAATATCTGCTTGACTTCAGTTAAACCAGTTCCATAATTTCGCCAATGCTCATATCCGGCTCTGCAATTCCCTTGAAAAGAATACGCATCATATAATAATAAAGCAGCTCCATATCATGCTCCTCCAGATGAGCAGTCTGGTAATGATAGGAGAAGTTCATACCTCCATCTTCTGTATGGGATACGGTCAGATACATCTTCTTAGTGGCTGCACCGTTTGCAAACCATTTTGCATGCTGACGGATGGTTCCAAGCATTTCATTCTCCACCTTCACAGTCATTGGCTGATAAGTCAGATAACAGCTCTCATATCCTGTATGCTCCGGTGTATTGTATCTCTTTCTCATCTCATCCATAATAAGTGCCGGATCATAGTTGCTGTGCATGTAGATACGATTCTGCATATTCTGGATCTCATAAGCAGCAGAAAGGAAATCTGTCTCCGGTGCGATCACTGTTCTGCATGGGAACATGATGGTTCTGCTTCCTCCAGAAGTCCACTCATCATGAGTAGAACGTCTGGATATAAAGTTCTGAATAGTGATATCTTCCTGTCCGTTATTTACCTTTGACAGATAGGTACGGATGCCAAGCAGAAGAAGATTAGTCATGGAGAGCTGATGATTCATACAGAAATCCATCAGATTTTTAGTTGGTTCCGGCTCCAGATAATAATCCTTAACTGCCACAAACAAATCCTTCCTCTCAATGTCAGAAGAACGAAGTCTGGGATTTCCATGACGTTTTCTCGCTTCCTCCAGTACGGACGGTCCCTGAATATCAGAATACAGAGGTTCGCCCAGCGCATCCAGCTGGTCATCCCAGAATTTCTTATCTTTTGCAAAACGTTTCTCATTGCCTGCTTTTGCCAGGTCTTTTTTCAGTACTGTTTCAAAATCTGCCAGTTCCTGCGGATAGGCTGTTCCATATTTATAATAGGTATATAACTGAAACAGATCACCGATCATTACTACCAGACCACAGGAGTCGATCAGTCTGTGATCCATGTGTACAAAGAAACCATTATATCCTTCCGGCAGCTTCAGCATAGTAAACTCGCACATGGGAATGTCATCACCATCAAAGGTTTCATATGCCCACTGCTGCATCAGCTCATCTGCTTTTGCAAGGCTTCCCATTCCTGACAGATCCTTGAATCCGATATCCCTTGGATCCTGTTTTACAAGGTACTGCTGTACATTTCCGTCTTTATCAGGCTTTGTAAAACGGATTCTGGTGCATCCGGAACGTTCTGTTTCCATCTGAATGCATTTTTTTAATAATCCAAAATCCAGTTCAGCCTGTACAGATGCCACAACACTGACACCGGATACCTGCTGTGTACCGTAATCCATGATCCAGTTGTGGTGCATTTTCTGTGCTGCTGTTAAAGGATAGTAGTTTGTCATACTTTATTTAACCTCCATCGCCCGTTTTTTCTCTTTTCCCGGGTATCCAAACATTACATATTGTTCAGTAGCCTACAGTTATTTCAAAAATAATGTACTGGCAGCTACAACATTACTTTTTTATTACGGAACAAAAAATAGCACAGATTTTTCCCAAATACCAGTACCCTCAGCACTTAATGAACACTTTACATAAAATTGACCGGAACTTATCATACATTTAACAAAACGTATTTGATAAGTCCCGGCCGGGGATTGTCGTCATTCGTAATCGCCTTTGGCAATGGAAAACAGTCACACTATTTTTCAGAATCACTACCATCATATTTCTCAAAAAATTCCATCACTGTACGCTGATACAGTTCCGGATCTGCATAGGCACTGCACAGATGCCTTGCTCCCGGTACAATAACCAACTCCTTTGGTGCTCTGCACAGCATATAGTTCTGGAATGAATTGTTCGGATACACATAGGTATCCTTCTCTCCATGAACGAAAAGAACAGGTCTTGTATTCCTTTTCATAGCTTCTGTGGTATCTGCATCTTTCATACGAAATCCTGCCACAAAATAACACAGACAGTCCATTTCCTTTAAAAGCAAAGGGATATAATGCAGATGGAACCAGTTATCAGCCATATCCTGCATCTGTCTTTCCATAGACTGGAAACCACAGTCAGCGATTAGTCCCTTCACCTCTGACGGGAGCCAGTATCCTGATGCCATCAGTACAGCGGATGCCCCCATAGACTGTCCATACAGATAGATTGGAAGCTTCTCCTTATTTCGCTCGGACACATAAATTGCCCACCGCTGTACATCCCATTTTTCCTTTGCTCCAAAAGTGATATATTTTCCTTCACTTTCTCCGCAGCAACGCTGTTCCATAAATAAAAGATTGCACTGGTGCTCGTGGAGATATTTTGCCATAAATGACAGGGAACCAAATCTGCTGCCCCGATAGCCATGGCTTAATATGACAAATCTCTTTGCATTCTCTGCAGGCAGATAGAATCCATGGAGTTTTAATCCATCCACACTCCGGATATAGCAGTCCTGCATCTTCTGTGCCTCGCACCATGCCCTGCTCTCCTCATATTCCTTTGCATATCCGTTTCTGGGGTGATTATCCCGGATATGGGATAATTCAAACCATTTCTTTCTTTCCTTTTTCCTTCCTCCTCTTTTGCAGCAGACCAACATGTTAAAAAAACGCCAGCCAATCTCCATAATCCCTGTGAAAAAAAGTAATACTGCTGACTGACAACTTACAAATTTTTTTCTTCATCTCATTTTCTTTCTATAAATTTTCTCATAAACTCTTCATACCCACAAGGTTTTCCCCAGAAATATCCCTGGGTAAATTCCGGGCGCAGCTTTCGGATTTTGAGCCATTCCTGAGCATTTTCCACGCCTTCGATGCAAATCTTCATATCCAGATTATGGGTCATGGTACAGAACTGATTCAGCAGATAATATTCCTGTTCATCTGCAACTGCTTTGGCAGTGAAAGAGCGGTCGATCTTAATGATCTCCGGTTTCAGTTCGCTGAGATAATGGAAATTCGAGTATCCGGTTCCAAAATCATCCAGTGCAAGACTGATTCTCATCCGCTTCAGTTCTGTAAGAAAATGCTTCTCATTGATATTTTGTTCCAGAAGGTCACTCTCTGTCAATTCCACGATCAAGGCTTCCAACGGCAGCCCGGCTCTTTTCATTTCCCCACTGATATCCTGGATCACATCAGACTTGGATGCCTGAACCTGAGAAATATTAATACTTACTCTGAACTCTGGAATTACTTTCCTGATTTCACTGCATTTTCCCATAACCTCCCTCATCATCCATCGGCCAGCAGGAATAATAAGTCCTGTTTCTTCCAGAATCGGAATAAACTCTGCCGGTGAAACCATTCCAAATCTTTCAGAAGTAAAACGCATTAAAGCTTCTGCTCCATAAGACACCTTTTTATCTTCAGCAAATACAGGCTGATAAAAAGCCCTAAAGCCTCGGAAGCCATTGTTCACAGCTTCTCTCAGTTCCTGAGTAATCTCCCTCTTCCTAAGAAATCTTCTGTAGGTTTCCTCATTAAATATATAGCAACGGTTTCTTCCCAGCTTTTTCGCTTCATTCAAAGCGAAATCTGTCAGCTTCAGGGCTTCTGAATACTGATTCCCCTTTAATGCCGCAAATGGCACAATTCCTCCTGAAACCGTATACATGACCTTAAACTCATTAGATTCAATGAATCTGTCTATTTCATTTCTCACTTTATCATAAAGTTTATCTGCATCCTTCACCTCGTCAGAAAAAACATCCAGAATCAGAAATTCATCTGCCACAAGCTTGTACACTTTCTGTGCTTCTGATATGCAGCCGGAAATACAATCTGCTGTTTTTCTAAGTACAAAATCACCGTACTCCTGTCCGAAGTTATCATTGATTTCCTTAAAATGATCGATTCCTATACGAAGCAGATATCCTGTTTCCAAAGGAGTATCCTGTTGATCCATATACTGCCGCAATCCTGTCTCTCCTAATAACCCGCTTACATTATCTGCCTTCTGTCTTTCTCCAATCTCATTGATACAACCGATCATATAAAGAGGTTTCGTATTATCATCCCGGACCAGATATCCTTTGCAATGAATCCAGACCGGCATTTTTTTCAGATCCAGCCATCGATATTCCATACTATGGATACAACGGTCTGTTTTAAGAAGATTATCAAATTCCTCTTTCAGTTTTTCATAATCAGGTTCATATACAAATTCTTTATGGTTTGAAATCACATTATGAAAACTATTTTTCGGAATACAGAAACGGTCAAGAGCCTGGTTTGCTATGTAATAAAAATCTGTCCGGAAATCAACCACATACGGGTAATTATCTGTGGTCGGACTCAGAAGATCGATCACGCTGCAAAGCTCATCCAAGGGCATGCTCTGATATTTTTTCTCCTGCAGGATCACTTCATCTGTAATTTCCTCTGTGGAATGCTTTTCCATGCGGGAAAGCAAGTGACCCGGATCAGTTGACCCCGCAATCTTCTTCCTGCGCTTCTGACGGTACAGCATGGTATCACTTCGTCTTACGATATCTTTAAAGTCAAAATCTATATCCGGCTGATAATAAGCGTATCCTGCTGATATACTAAGCGGATACTCCAGCTTGTGTGTTTCTGCGGTTTTCTTCAAAATCAGCTCCAGTGTCTTCAGCCGTTCCGGAATCATATCTTTCTCATCGCTGTGATATACATATGCAAACTCATCGCCGCCAATTCTAAAACAGTTCTTTACATTCTGAAATGCCTGACTGATACACTGATAACACAGCTTCAGTGCCTCGTCTCCCTTTTCATGTCCAAAATTATCATTGATTACTTTCAGATTATCCAGATCAAAAAGCACTACACCTGTAGTGCGCAGTTTAATTTCACCTTCATCCAGATATTTCACCATATCCTCGTAAGCATTTCGGTTCATGGCCTCTGTGAGCATATCCATATTGGCTATTTTCTGCAGATAGATCACCTTTTGCTTCTGGATATATTGATCGTAATATTGAGAAACCTGGATCCAGATCAGCATAATAATAAACAGCATGGTTCCTGTAGAAAGCAAAATGGATGTCTGTTGAAATCTTCTTAAATAATAACGAAACATTTCTGCCATTCCAAATCCCATGGCCACGTACATAGAATACTGGAATTTTTGGGCTACATCATTTCTTTTTTTTCTGGCTTCGTAAAGAATGATCACAACTGTGTAAACCGCATTTGCAACCATAATAACATGAGTTACAGAAAGTAAGCGGAACATATCAATAATTCCTGTACACTGAAGCAAAACATCGACTGCCATATTTGCAAGATAAAGAATGGAAAAAATCAATGCTCCTTTATGGTACCTGCTTTTGCAGATATCATATAACAGGAAATTAAATGGTACCGGGAAAAGAAAGAGTGAAAAATAATCCACAAAATATAAGGTTCTTCCATCCGGAATCAAAAACTGCAGAAAACCACATTGTACCAGTGTCCATACTGCGACCAGCAATGAAAAAAATCCAAGGTTTAAAAAAATTTCAATTTTTGCTTCTGTTTTGTCTCTTCTTTTTCTTCGCACTGCGCCACAATAGAGAAGCAGGCAGATAACAGCGGCAAACAGAATTCCACAGCTGATTACCAAAGTTCCGAGACTGTCTGTTAAAATTTTCAGAATACAATCGCCTCGTGTTCCGTATACAAGGATGACTTCATTTCCATAATAGCCCTCATATACCGGAATAATTCTGACTTCCAGATTTTTACCTGAACTGTCTCCCGGAATATCCACAATATGCCAGCAGCTTCCAGGTGTCTTCATAAAGCCCGGAGCATCCGCTTCATTTCCGTATTCATATATTTTTTCTCCATCCAGCCAGACTTCTGCAATGGTGTGGGTGGTTTTAAATAAAATCGATCTGGGGATATCAAAGTCTTCAGGCAGAGCAATATTCTCTGATTTGATTTCTCCTTCTGCCAGTTCTTTTGTTTCGCACTGGATCGTATTATCCCAGAACAATTTTTCCCTGGTCGTACTCTGGCTGAAAATCCAACCTGAAAAACAGATGGCAAACAGCCCAAACACGAACAGAGTAATCCATAATCTTTTTTCTATTTTCATAGCCTCTCCTTTAGAGTATATGTCAAGCGGATATTCGCAACCCTCGCAGGGGACTTACTTGATTCGGTTAAGGTATTTTTTCTTAGCAGTCAACAACGTTAACAATATACTGCTTCACTGTATTTCGTCTTTATCATTGTATCACAGATTTCTGAATAAATGTTAGTGTTTTTAACACTTTCTTTGTTATAAAACCACAAAATTTTAGAGCAGAAATGCCTTTCACGAATAATCGCTTCAGACATTTCTGCTCTACTGATTCCCGGATATCACTTCTTCCGGACTATATATATCGACTCTTAACTTAAAGGTGCCTTCCAAGTCTTCCCTTAAAATCTGCGTAACCAAACTCTGTAAGCTGTAACATAGTGTTGTCAGCACGTCTGAGCCAGATATCCGGCAGTGGCATTCCATTAAATGTATTATTCTTACAGGTAGTATAAATGGCCATATCTCCAAACATAAGAAGATCTCCATATTGGGGGATCTGTCTGAATTTGTAATCTCCGATCACATCTCCTGACAGACAGGTTGGTCCTCCAAGCCGAACCGTAATCCCCTCTTCTTCCAGTTCATCTGTACCAAGTAATGGCGGTCGATAAGGCATTTCCAGTACGTCCGGCATATGACAGGCTGCACTGGCATCTACAATTGCAATCTGTGTCTCTCCATTTTTCAGAACATCCAGTACACTGGTCAGGAGAAAGCCTGCATTTAATGCCCACGCCTCTCCTGGTTCCAGATAAACTTCCACATCCCAATCATTCTTTGCCATCTGAATACATCGTTCCAGTCGTTCAATGTCATACCCTGGTCTTGTAATATGATGACCACCGCCAAAATTGATCCACTTTACCTGGGAAGCCAGATCTCCAAAATGCTTCTTTACAGAGACAAGTGTTATTTCCAGATCATCTGAATCCTGTTCACAGAGAGTATGAAAATGAAGACCATCCAGCAGATCCAGAAGTTCCGGATTTTTCCCAATTGCTTCATCCCACTGAGCTCTTGTTGTACCCATACGGCTTCCCGGTGCACAGGGATCATAAATCTCATGACCTTCCTGGGTAGAACATTCCGGATTGATTCGAAGCCCCACACTCTTTCCTGCTTCCTTTGCCATCAGTCCAAACCGAAGAAGCTGAGACGGAGAATTAAACACAATGTGATCTGCATAACGCAGCAATTCTTCAAATTCATCTGCCCGATAGCCGGCGCAGAATACATGGACTTCCTTTCCAGGCATTTCTTCTGCACCCAGCCTTGCCTCAAACAGTCCGCTGGCCTCTGTACCTGCAAGATATGGCTCTAAAAAGTCATAACAATCATAGTTACTGAACGCTTTCTGCGCCAAAAGCATCCTACATCCTGTTCGTTCAGCCACTTCACCGAGAAGCTTTGCGTTTTTTATAAGTGCATTTTCATCCAGGATATAGCAGGGAGTTTTTATATTCCTAAATTCCGGCGGAATGACTCCGCCGGTGGCTGTAAATGGTGCTCTTTTATCCAGTTTTTCCATTAATCTACCAGCTCCGGATCATGGCTTTCGCTGCGTGGCAGACCGTAACGGTCAAGTGCTTCCAGGAACGGATCCGGATCAAATTCTTCTACTGTATACACACCCGGTCTGATCCATTTTCCGGTCAACATCATAAGTGCACCGCACATTGCCGGAACACCTGTTGTATAACTGATTGCCTGACTTCCAACCTCATGATAGCATTCCTGATGATCGCATACATTATAAATATAATATGTTTTTTCTTTCCATCCTTTACGCCTGTAAAAATACAGCCAATGTTTGTTTTACCTTTTGTACGTGGTCCAAGACTTGCAGGATCCGGAAGCAGTGCTTTCAGGAACTGAATCGGAACAATTTCCTGTCCATTATACTGGATCGGTGTTGTAGAAAGCATTCCCACATCCTCAAGACAACGCATGTGATCCAGATAACTCTGTCCAAAAGTCATAAAGAAACGAATCCGTTTCACACCCGGAATTGTTTTTGCCAGAGACTCGATTTCCTCATGGTGAAGCAGGTACATATCCTTGTCTCCCACCTGGTCAAACTTATATTCTCTCTTAATGGCCATCGGCGGGATTTCCACCCAGTGTCCGTTTTCCCAGTAGCTTCCCGGTGCACTTACTTCACGGAGATTGATTTCCGGATTAAAGTTTGTGGCAAATGCATATCCATGGTCTCCGCCATTGCAGTCCAGAATATCAATGGTATCAATCTGGTCAAATTCATGCTTTAATGCATGGGCACAGTATGCCTGTGTAACACCCGGATCAAATCCACAGCCAAGTAAAGCTGTAAGACCTGCATCCTCAAATTTTTTGCGATATGCCCACTGCCAGGAATAATCAAAATAAGCGGAAAAGCCCTCTTCTTTACAACGTTTCTCATAAATAGCACGCCACTGTGGATCATCCGTATCTTCCGGTTCATAGTTTGCGGTATCCATATAGTTTACACCACAGGCCAGACATGCATCCATGATCGTCAGATCCTGATATGGAAGTGCAATGTTCATTACCAGATCTGGCTTATAACCATTGATCAGTTCGATCAGCTGATCTACATCGTCTGCATCAACCTTGGCTGTGGTAAGAACTGTCTTTGTCTTTCCCCTTAATTTTTCTGCAAGGGCATCACATTTTTCCTTAGTACGGCTTGCAATACATAATTCTGTAAATACCTCATCTGCCTGACAACATTTCTGGATTGCTACACTGGCTACTCCTCCGCAGCCGATCACAAGTACTCTGCTCATAACTTTTTCTCCTTTTTCCTTATATATAACCGTTGCTTCAACAGTTTTTTATAGTGTTATATTATCTGTGTACTGCTGGCTTATTTTGTAATTGCCAGAAGCAGTTCCCGCAGTACCTTACACGCTGTTGCAGTGGAAACACCACTTGCATCCAGCATAGGTGCCAGTTCATTCACATCTGCACCTACCACTTTTGTCTGAGAAACAGTCTGTATTGCTTCCAGAAGTTCCAGGAATGTCACACCTCCTGCTTCCGGAGTTCCTGTTCCCGGAAATGCTGACGGATCCAGACAGTCCAGATCAATTGTAAAATATACCGGAACCTTTTTTTCTTTCAGTTCTCTGACTGTCTCTTTCAGTCCGTCAAAAGTAAAGGGATGAAAATCTGTATGCTTCGTAGCAAACTGAAATTCTTCTCTCTCCCCACTTCTGATGCAGAACTGGTGGATACGGTTATCTCCCAGAAGCTCATAGCATCTTCGCAGCACACAGGCATGACTTAGCCTGGCTCCCAGATAATCGTCTCTTAAATCTGCATGTGCATCAAAATGTATGATATGAAGATCCGGATATTTATTAAATACAGCACGTACCGCTGCTAATGTTACCAGATGTTCCCCTCCCAGAAGCACCGGGATTTTTTCTGCTTTCAATATTTCCTCTGCCCGCTTTTCAATGTCTGAAAGAGCCATTTCACTGCTTCCGAAACAAAGTTCCAGATCACCGCTGTCAAATACTCTGATATCCATAAGATCTCTGTCCTGGTATGGACTGTAGGTCTCCAGTCCGAAGCTCTCATGACGCATGGCAGACGGGCCAAACCTGGCACCTGGACGAAAGCTTGTTGTGGAATCAAAAGGAGCACCATAAAGAACAACAGATGCTTCCTCAAAACTGCTTTCACAGCCGATAAAAGTTTCTACATTAGACTGAATCATAAGTTATCCCTCCACTTCCTTCAGCATATCTTCCAGAAATGCAGGAAGATAGAATGCTCCTTTATGGAGTCTTGTTGTATAGTAACGTGTGCGGAGATTTAATGCATTCCATGCTTCCGGGTCCAGATCATCAACAGGATGATATTTTTTACTCGCAAATCCAAACAACCAGTAACCTGCGGCAAATGTAGGGATATGAGCCTGATAAACACGACTGATCTGAAAAGTACTGGCAATTTTCTTATGACTGCGCTGCATTGCATGTGCATCTTCTGTATAGAATGGACTTCCCTGCTGGTTGACCATAATTCCATCATCTTTTAATGCATTATAACAGTTCCCGTAAAATTCACGGGTAAACAGTCCCTCCGAGGGACCAAAGGGATCAGAAGAATCCACAATAATAAGGTCATATTTTCCCTCACATCGCCGGATAAATTTCAGCGCATTTTCGTAATGAAGATGTACTCTTCTGTCATCTAGTCTGCATGCATTTTCCGGAAGATATGCACGACAGGCTTCCACAACCAGAGGATCCATTTCTACCAGATCAATATGTCTGACTCTGTCATATCTGGTCAGTTCACGGACAACACCGCCATCTCCTGCGCCAATCACAAGAATATCCCTTGCTTCTTTGTGAACTGCCATGGGCACATGGGTGATCATCTCATCATAAATAAATTCATCTCTCTCTGTCAGCATTACATTTCCATCCAGAGTCAGCACACGTCCAAATTCAGGTGTTTCAAAAATATCAATTCTCTGATAATCACTCTGCTTAGAATAAAGCTGACGGTTTACCCGGATACTATGCTTCACATCCGGTGTATGAAATTCTGAAAACCACATTTCCATTGTCTTTACCTCCCTGCCAGAACATTCAGTCTCAAAATATCCGGATCTTCAGGTCCTGTCATATTGCATCCCTTTGCTTTGGCATATTCAATATAATCCAGGATTTCTGCTGTAATCCTCTCTCCAGGTGCAAGAATGGGAATCCCAGGCGGATAACACATCACAAATTCACTGCAGACCTTCCCTTCAGTCTCCCGGAGAGGCAGGCTGCATTTGTCTGCATAAAAAGCTTCCTGTGGACTGGTCACCACCTGGGGATCAATATATTCCTGACTCAACAGCCCGGAGCCATCTGTCTGAAAACGTCTGCGGATTTCAGCAAGTGCACTTACAAGCCGCTCCACCTCCTGGGCACGGTCACCAATGGAAAGATAGGCCAGAATGTTTCCAATATCACCGAATTCTATCTGGATATCATATTCATCCCGCAAAATATCATAAACCTCGATCCCTGCAAGTCCGATGTCCAGTGTATGTACACTTAATTTCGTAATGTCAAAATCAAAGACTGAATTTCCATTGACCAGTTCTTTTCCAAATGCATAATAACCGCCAATGGCATTAATTTCCTCTCTTGCATATTCTGCCATATCTGCTACCTGATGAAAAATCTGGCGGCCTCTCTGTGCAAGATTTCTTCTTGAAATATCAAGGCTGGACATCAGAAGATAGCTTCCTGATGTTGTCTGTGTCAGATTAATGATCTGACGAACATATCCTGCGTGTACAGCCGGGCCTGTGAGGAGAAGACTTGACTGTGTAAGACTTCCACCGCTCTTGTGCATGGATACAGATGCCATGTCTGCACCTGCTGCCATAGCAGAAACCGGAAGACCCCCTCCAAAATAAAAATGCGTTCCATGGGCTTCATCTGCCAGGCACAGCATTCCAGCATCATGTGCCATCTTAACGATCGCACGTAAATCACTGCATATTCCATAATATGTCGGGTTATTGACCAGTACTGCAACTGCTTTCGGATGCTCTTTTATGGCCTTCTCAACCTGTTCCCTGCGCATTCCAAGAGAGATTCCAAGTCTCTGGTCCACTTCCGGATTTACATAAACAGGGATTGCTCCGCATAAAACAAGGGCATTTAAAACACTCCTGTGAACATTACGGGGAAGTATGATCTCATCTCCCCGTTTACAGGCAGTCAATACCATTGTCTGAACGGAGCTTGTTGTGCCTCCTACCATCAGAAATGCATGTGCTGCACCAAAAGCATCTGCCGCCAGTTCTTCCGCTTCCCGTATTACGGATACCGGATGACAGAGATTGTCCAGTGGTTTCATGCTGTTGACATCCACACCTACACATTTTTGTCCCAGAAATTCTGTCAGCTCCGGGTTACCTCTTCCGCGTTTATGACCCGGCACATCAAATGGCACCACTCTCATTCGTCGGAAAGTCTCCAGAGCTTCATGTATGGGTGCATGATTCTGGTTTAATTTAAAACGACTTCCTTTCATCATTCCTCCATTTCCAGTTTCCTTTGCTTCAACCCTCAATCAGCAATTCCACAGACTGAACAAAACAAAAAGCGCAGGTAAGGGCACTTAACCACAAACCTGCGTTTTGATCTGTATCTATATGTTTTATCAACAAGCATAAAAAAGCAGATAATACTTTCTTTCAGCATCATAAATAAAACTTCTGGATCATGCGTGTCAGAGTCTATATAGCAATTATACTTTTACTACTCTTATTGACCGTTTCACAAGTCTGCGCGTCCGGCGCATCGCGGTTATCAAAGGAACCTACTTATAAAATTTGAGCTTCTAACTCAATCAATAAGGTAACCAAAGTTACCATAATCGGCAGTGGACCCGGCTGTCCGTATGGCCTTAACCCTCCCGGGTGGTCCAAAACAATTGCTTTGAAAAGACTCTGTCTGTTACTCTGCATCTTCGTCTTTCAAAATCGCGTTTATCATAACATGTAAAAAACATACTGTCAATAATATACAGTTAAAATAATTGATTCCGTTTTCTTCCCATTTAAGCACATCTGTTTTTTATCGCAAGGCTATCTCAAAAAAATCCCTTATATCAACAAAGCTAACGTTCCAACAACAATCAGCAACAGTCCTGTTCCTGATTTTAATGACAGCTTTTCATGGAATACAATATACGAGAATGCAATGGTCACAAGGATACTCAGTTTATCAATCGGAACTACCACACTGGCCGGACCTGTCTGAAGTGCTCTGTAATAGCATAACCAGGAACCGCCTGTTGCAAATCCGGAAAGAATAAGGAATAGCCAGCTTTTTCTGTCAATATTCTTAACCGTATCCTGCTTTCCGGTCACAAATACAACAATCCATGCCATCACTAATACAACAGCTGTCCGGATTGCAGTTCCGAGATTCGAATTGACATCCTGAATTCCAATCTTTCCCAAAATAGAGGTGAGACTGGCAAAAACAGCGGAACCAACTGCATAAAGTAGCCACTTCTTATCTTCTTTTTTCTCCTGCGTTTCCTTTTTCTGTATCATCAGATAAGTACCAATCCCGATAAGTATCATTGAAACAAATTTCAGCCACGTTATTTCTTCTCTCAGAAAAATAAACGCCAGCAGCATCGTTATCACTGTACTGGATTTATCGATTGGTGTTACTTTATTGATATCTCCGATCTGCAATGCTTTGAAATAGCACAGCCAGGATATACCCGTTGACAGTCCTGACAAAATCAGAAAGACCAGGACTTTTTCCGAAATATCCCTGATTCCGCTTTGCGCCCCGACCACAAATACCATAATCCATGAAAAGATTAACACTACGCCGGTTCTTAGTGCTGTCGCAACATTAGAATCTGTGTTTCTGATTCCGCATTTTGCCAGTATGGCGGTCAATCCTGCAAACAGGGCAGAACCAAATGCAAATAGCAGCCACATATTATCTTTCCTCCACCCCAATCATCCTTTTCATCTGTTTCATGAGATCAAACGCTTTCCAGCATAATCCGCAGTATTTCTTTATCTGTTTCTTTCATTCCTTCTTTTCCGATCTGTCCTACGCAGCTGATTGTTTCGCCGGCTTCTTCCTTGAGGATTCCGGTGTATGGCGCATAGGACTGACCGTTCATAGCAAGATGATGTGCCAGGAATGCAGCATCAAGACTGGCGGCAATTTTCGCTGCACAGGATATTTTCGCTCCATCACAAATGATTCCCGGAATATTGGCAAGCGTATTCTCTATGGTCTTCTTGATCACAGAAAGTTCGCCACCGCCCATGTAAGTAATTCCGGCCCCGGCTGCACAGGATGCAGATACCGCACCACAAAATGCGGAAAGTTTACCGATGTACTGTTTCTGGTACACAGTTAAGAGGTTAGAAAATACCAGTGCGCGGTAAAGTACATAGTCCGGAAGTTCCATTTCTCTGGCATACACGATCAGAGGTACAGAACAGGCAATTCCCTGGTTTCCGCTGCCTGAGTTGATGACTACCGGCATGTCACATCCGCCCATTCTGGCTTCGGAAGCTGCGGCTGTAAGGCTGCGCATTTTTGTGAGCATATCATTGGAATAGGTTTCACGGATGATCCGGCCGATTCCAAGACCGTATTTACCAGTCATTCCTTCATGGGCGATTGCCATATTGCTGCGGATCTGATTTTCTATAATTTCTTTGACATCATCAAGTTCTACAGTATCTGCAAATGTTTTAATATCTTCCAGATTGAGCAGAGTTCTGTCTGCTGCAGCTGGAGTTTCACCGGATTTATGATCTGAATCCAGCAGGACTTCCTGATTCTTTACGATTTTGGTTACATTAATATGATCGTATTTAATTTCCAGACTTACTGTATCATCTCCTGCCTGCATTTCTATAATAAAGTGCAGGACTACCGGGGAGTCCAGAAGTTCTACTTTGCATATCTTTTTGTCCAGAAGTTCACAACATCTCTTTCTTCCGGATTCATTTACCTTCGAAAGAACTTCCATATTCAGGGATGGGTCTCCGGCTACTGCACCAAGGACTACACCTGCTTCAATTCCAGTCAATCCGCCGGAGTTTGGAATGATAACACAACGGACATTTTTTATAATGTTTCCACTGCATTTTGCTGTGATATGTTCCGGTTCTTTTCCCAGAACTTCTCGTGCCCTGGCAGCTCCATATGCCAGTGCGATCGGCTCTGTACATCCCATTGCGGGAATCATTTCTTCTTTTAGAATGCCTATGTAATTCTGATATATTCTCTCATCTAACATTGTGCTGATGTCTCCTGTTCATTTGTAATTCTACATAATTTAAGTATGACATAACACTATCAGAATGTCCAGAAAGAATCAGCCCAGTGTACCGTCATTTTCTGTGCGGTTCATGTATATATAAAATCCCACATTCAGGATAATTCCCGTTACTGTTGCCACCGGGGCAGCCAGTCCGATCTTGGTAAGGCTTGCATCTGGCTGGATACTCATAAAATATGCCAGTGGCAGACGTACCAGAAGGGTCTGGATCAGTCCCTGGATCATTACCCAGACTGTCTTGTTATTTCCATTGAAATAGCCAATCATACTGAACAGGATTGCCGTCACTATGGTTTCCGGTGCAAAGCCTTTCAGATAGTCAAATGCCTTACTGATAACTTCTGCATCTGTGGAAAAAATACCAGACAGCATATCTCCTTTGAACATAACCAGTATAAATACCACACATCCTACAGCAAGCCCTACTCCGATTCCTGTAAACATGGACTGTTTTGCTCGTTTTTTCTTTCCCGCTCCCACATTCTGGGATACAAAGGATGCCATAGACTGCATCAGGGAGCTTGGTACCAGCATGGCGAAGTTAACAATTTTGCAAGCAACCCCGTAGCCGGACGAAGCCTCCAGTCCCAGACGATTTACGAATGCGCAGAGCGCAAGGAAGGAAATCTGTGTCAGACATTCCTGCAATGCAAGAGGAAGTCCGATCTGAAGAAATCTTTTGCACTGTGCATTCAGCCTGAAATCTTTTTTTGTGATCGTAAACGGAAGTTTCATTTTAACAAGCAGGATAAGTGCGAATACCACGCTAAGTGCCTGAGCAACAACTGTTGCAATGGCAGCTCCGGCTGCATCCATATGAAGTCCCGCTACCAGCACCAGATCTCCGATCACATTTACAATACACGCTACCAGCACAAACAGAAGCGGCGATTTACTGTCACCCAGTCCACGAAAGATTGCAGATAACAGGTTGTAAGCTACAATAAAGAAAATACCGCCGCCACAGATACGCACATAACTGGATGTAAGACTGACGGCTGATTCCGGCGCCTGCATCAGCGCAGAGATCGGATGTGCAAAAGCTACCATTATGACAAACAACACAGCCGAAATCATTGTAAACACAATTGTACCGCCGCCGATTACAGCTCCTATCTTTTCCGGCCTTTTTTCTCCCAGATAACGGGCAATCAGAACTGTAATACCCATTGCAAACTGTACAACCACAAATGTAACCAGGTTTAAGACCTGACTGCCTGTAGAAACTGCGGAAAGTCCGGCAGTGGAACCAAATCTTCCCACAACCAGAAGGTCAACTGCACCATATGCTGCCTGCAGGATCAGTGCTCCGAGAATGGGCATCATAAAGGAAACCAGCTTTTTCAGAATATTCCCCTGTGTGAAATCAGATTTATCATTTGTCATAGTGCTTTCTCCTCTCACACATGATCTGGTAAAATTTCTCAATTGTCCGGATCATGCAATCTGCTTCCTCTTCGGATATCTCACTGAGATAGGGAACCAGTTCTCCAAAATAGTACTCATTATATTTCTGTGACAGTTTTCTTCCCTCTTCTGTAATGGATATATAGGTAACACGTCCGTCATCAGGGGAAGAAATTTTCCGAAGATATCCTTTTGTTTCCATTTCCTTTACAGTTCTGGTAACACCGGGACGTGGAAGATTCATTACATCGCTGATATCAGATATCTTTACCTGAATCCCCTGTTTTTCCAATGCATGAATGTTATCCAGATACTGAATGTAAGACGGGGTAACTCCCTGTGGCAGCGACGGAAGCAATTCCCGTATCCGCTTCGCCTGATAACATGCATCCAGCATTCGCTTGATTTTTTCAGTTGTCATATTGTACGCTCCTATATAATTATCTTTGTTAATTACCATTGATAATTATACGGAAATTCTGAAATTTGTCAACCATCAAAATTACTATTGAACCGTAACTGAGAAAGTTCTATAATGAGTTCCGACATCAGAAATCGGGAAAAATAAAATATTTCCGATGACGGAATTTTTTAATAATACAAGGTGGAAATTACAATGAATATTACCGTTTATCTTGGAGCTTTTGAGGGGAATGATCCAGCACTTGGAGATGCAGTCCGAGAACTTGGTACATGGATTGGAGAAAGCGGAAATTCTCTGATATATGGCGGATCAAAGTCCGGTCTTATGGGACAGATAGCAGAAAGTGTGCTGAATGCCGGAGGAAAAGTAACAGGCGTGGAACCACAATTTTTTATAGATTCTGAACTGCAATATGATGAAATCACAGAACTGATCGTTACGAAAGATATGGCTGAAAGAAAAGCAAAAATGATTGAACTTGGTGATGCATTTATTGCATTTCCAGGAGGCACCGGTACTCTGGAGGAAATCACAGAAGTTATGTCCATGGTTTCCCTCAAACACCTGGATGCCCCCTGTATTCTGTATAATCTGAATGGATATTATGACAGCCTGAAGCAGCTTCTTGACCATATGATCAAAATGGGACTGTCCTCAGAAAAGCGTCAGCAGGGAATTTATTTTGCTGATGATCTGGAAAATATTAAAGCATTTCTGGCTACAGTAACTAAGTAAAATTCAGGTCGTAAACTTTTGTTAAAATATAATCAATACAGAGATCAATAAAAAAAGTACTTCGTCCGCAGGAAGTACTTTTTTAATACCTTTATACCGAAAAGAAAATATTTTAGCAGCCTGATTCAGTTAATTATGAAAGTACCGCATCCACCAGTCTCTGCGTATACTCCTCCTTCGGATCATTGATAATATCATCGGGAATTCCGCTTTCCACTACTTTTCCCTCATACAGTACCAGGACCCTGTCGCAGAACATCTGGACAAGGGCCAGATTATGACAGATAAAAATAAAAGACAGCCCCTTCTTCTCTTTCAGGTCTTCCAGAAGCTCCATGATCTGTTTCTGTATGGTTACATCCAGAGCACTGGTTGCCTCATCACAGATCAGAACTTTTGGTTCTACTGCCAGCGCTCTTGCGATCGCAGCCCGCTGACACTGTCCGCCACTTACCTCATGAGGATATCTTTTTGCATATTCCTTCTCAAGGCCGCACTGCTCGAGCAATTCTGCTACTCTTTTCTCCACATCAGCCTTTTTCATTCCACGGTTTCTAAGACTCTCACCGATTCCGTCACCCAGTGTCCTTCTGGGATCAAAAGAACCCACCGGATTCTGAAAAACCATCTGTATATCTCCATATACCTCTTTCAGCTGACTTTGTTTCAGTCTTGTAATATCTTTTCCTTCAAATTTCAGTGTGCCCTCTGTGATATCAGTCAGCCGGGTGAGCAGCTTTGCTATGGTACTTTTTCCACTGCCGGATTCTCCTACGATTCCCAGCGTTTCTCCTTTTTTTAGTGTAAAGCTTACATCATTTACTGCTTTAAAAGGATTTTTTCCTCTCTGGGTAAATATTTTTGTTAAATGTTCTGCCTCTAAAAGTATGCTCATACTCTGACCTTCCTTTGCAGCTTTGGTACAGCCTCCAGCAGTTTCCTGGTATACGGATCCTGGGGATGATTCAGTACACGGTCTGCTGTGCCATATTCTACTGTTTTTCCATTTTTCAAAACCAGCACAGTATCTGCCATTGCCCGGACTACCCCGATATCATGTGTCACGAGCACGATTGCAGTTCCAAACAACTCTCTTAACTTAAGCATTTCCCTTACAACCTGACGCTGTACAGACACATCCAGAGCACTGGTCGGCTCATCTGCAAATAAGATAGGCGGATTCATAAGCATGGCGATTGCTATACCTGCTCTCTGATTCATTCCGCCAGACAGTTCAAATGGATAACTGTCCCACACGCGCTGACTGTCCTTAAAGTTCAATTTGTCAAACAGATCCATTGCCCTGCTTTTGGCCTCACTTCTTGTTATCTTCGTATGTGCACGCATACTTTCATAAATCTGTTCTCCGATGGTGCGGATCGGGCACAGGGAAGCACCTGCATCCTGAAAGATCATGCCAATTCCTGCACCTCTGATCTTTCTTTTTTCTTTCTCCGGTATATCCAGGATATTCTGATCCATATATCGGATATCTCCTCTTGTCACAAGACCATCCTGTCCCAGAAGTCCCATTGCGGCTTTGATCAGAGTGCTTTTCCCACTGCCGGATTCTCCCACAAGGCCAAGTATCTCTCCATGTTCAAGGGAGAAGCTCACATCATGAACCATCGCTTTCCCGCCAAATGATATCTCTACGGAATCGTAGGTCAGTATTTTTCTATCCATTTCTGTAAACCATCCTTGCTAATCCTTACCAAATCAGAGGCAATAGGTATTTTGCCCCTGAAATATCATCGTTCAAGTTTAGTTGATGTCCAGATCTGCTGTCAGTTCATAATAATCACATGGATGTGCAGTCAGTCCTGTTACATTAGACTGCATGATCATACTCATTCTCAGGTGAGAGCAGAATACATAGGCATTATCATCCATGATTGTCTGCTGCATCTGAATTGCCAGATCTGAACGCTTATCTGCATCGAATTCTTGCTTCATCTGTTTTTCCAGATCTTCCAGTTTATCACTGTGATAATGTCCGTTATTGCTTGCAGATTCATCCAGTGTACAGGAAGTGAAGAAATACTCCGGATCTCCTGTAGGTGCAGTTACCATGGCACTTGCATATACATCCCATAATGTAGGGTCTTTACGGATAGTATTATTATCAGAGGTACAATTTATCTGAACATCCATACCGATTTCTTTTAAGGTTGCCTGTGCAGACTCTGCAAGAAGCGGAAGCTCCTGACGGCTGGGATAAGTAAGCCAGCGGATCTCCAGTTTCTGTCCGTCTTTTTCACGGATACCGTCACCATCGGAATCCACCCATCCTGCTTCTTCCAAAACCTTTTTCGCCCCATCAGGATCATAGCTCTCTGTTGTCAGATTCTGTCCGCCAAAAGAGAAGGTATCCGGGAAAACACCCACTGCAGGATATCCATATCCGTTCAGGAGCACAGACACAAAACTGTCCTTATCAATACCCATGGCAATTGCTTTACGCACTGCAGGGTCAGATGTTACAGGACTTTCAAAGTTCATCCACGCATAGAATGCACGGCTTGTAGCTGTGCTGGTAAATGTAAAGTCATCATTTTCAAATAAGGGATAGCTTGCATATGCCATACCATAGGCAGCATTGATTTCCCCTGCCTGAAGAGCCATTGCCAGTGTATCACCGTCAGAGATTGTGCGGACAGTGATCTCATCCACATTTACATCTCCGTTCCAGTAGTTTTCATTCTTTACAAGATTAACATGATCATCTGTCACCAGTTCAGTTGCCACATAAGGACCTGTACCGATTACAATCCCATCATCACTGACACCTGCCTGCATATCAATAATGCATCCATAAGGATCACTGAGATAATTGATAAGTGCAGGCTTCGGTTCTGTAGTCTTTATGGTAACAGTATTTCCGTCAGCCTCGATAGTATCAATGCAGAGATCCCCTGCTGCACGCTCATGATTGGCAACCAGAGCCTCCAGGCTTTCCTTTACTGCCTCTCCGTCACAGGCACGTCCATTGGAGAACACAACTCCGTCATTCAGTGTGATCTTCCAGGTCAGCTCGTCAATATTTTCATACTCTTTTGCGATCCATGGCTCTATTTCCATGGTATCGGAATAACGGAAAAGAGTTTCCCCTACTCCATAACGGATACACGCCCATCCTGCATATGTATTTTGTGGATTAATATCTGCCTCTTCATTTTCCGCATTAAAGGTGGTATCACCAAATACAAATGTCTTTTTGTCTGCTGCCAGTGTTGGCATAGCTGTCGCTCCTACAGCCAGCCCCAGGGCAATTGCCATTGCCAGAAATTTCTTTGCTCTCATTTTCTTTCCTCCTCGTTTGTTTTCATATTACTTATCATGAACGGCTGTTCTTCGGATCCAGATAGTCACGGACTGTATCACCTAACAGATTGAAAATTGCCACAGATATAAAAATTGCAATTCCAGGTGATAATACTACCCATGGATATGTCTGGATCATACTTCGTCCGCTGCTCATCATACTTCCCCACTCAGCCATGGGAATCTGTGCTCCCAGTCCAAGAAATGACAGGCCCGCAAGCTCCATCATCATAGTACCGATATCAAGCATGGCTGTTACCAGAACAGGTCCCAGCATATTTGGAAGAATATGCCTGAGCATAATCTGACCTGAGCTGTCACCTGCCAGTATGGCAGCATGAATATAAGGTTCCTCTTTTAATGCCAGAGTCTGCCCTCTGGCAATCCGTGAATATTTCGGCCAGCTTACTACTGCCAGTGCTATAACAGCATTCTGAATGCCTCCCCCAAGAATAGCCGCAATCGCCATGGCAAATACAAGCCCAGGGAAAGCAAGACATACATCTGAAATCCTCATCATAACAGCATCTGCAGCTCCGCCAAAATATCCGCAGCATACACCCACAGCTGTTCCTAACACAGAGATCACCGCAACCAGGATAAAGGTGGAGAAAATACTGGCTCTTGCACCACTTATAACTCTGGACAACATATCTCTTCCATATGTATCCGTTCCCATAGGATGCTGAAGACTGGGGGGCTGAAGCGCACTTGTCAGATCCTGTGCATAAGGATCATATGGACAGAGATGCTCTGAAAAAACTGCAAGTATTACAAGCCCTATTGCCAGAATAAGAAAAAAGACCAGCTTTTGTTTTATATGGTTTTTCTTAATCTTCTGTACACGCACTGTCACATTTTTATTCTGCTTTTCACTCATTGTTTCACACCTCCCAGACGGATTCTTGGATCCAGGAACCGGTATGACAGATCTGTAAGCAGATTTACCACAACATAGATGATTGCCATCCACATAACATATGCCTGAATAATAGGATAATCACGCATGGAGATGGCATCTACTGCCATCTTTCCAACTCCATCCCACATAAAGATCGATTCTACGATCGCAGTTCCTCCCAGCAGATTTCCCACTGACAGCATCAGCAAGGTAATGATGGTTACCAGCGAAGCCTTCATACTGCTTTTCCAAAGAGTAACAGAAAACTTTACTCCCCTTGCTTTCGCTCCTGCCACATAGTCTTTGCTTAATTCATCCAGCACAGTTGCACGGACCTGGCGGAGATACTTGGCTGACATGGCAATTGCCAGAGTGATTGCCGGCATTGCCACACTCTTTAAGCTTACTTCTTTGGCTATAACTGGAAAAATCCGCAGCCTGATCGCAAGAAAATACATCAACAGCAATGATACAAAAAAATTAGGAAGACTGTTTCCTATAAAGCTGCATAAGCGGATCAAATAATCCATAATCGTATTCTGTTTCACTGCTGACAGAATCCCCAGAGGAATTGATATGATGATAGTCAGCAAAATAGATGTCACTGTAAGAAGCAGTGTTGCCGGAAGCTTCGATATGAAAGTATCAAAAACCGGAAGACTGGATACATAGCTGTTTCCCATATCTCCATGAAGCAGTTTCCCAAGCCACACAAAATACTGGGTCAAAAATGGTTTGTCCAGTCCCAGCTGTTCTCTGGCTGCATTTAACTTATCTTCTGATACAATCTGTCCTGTATTTTCCATTTTTTGTGTTACCACATCGCTTCCGGCAATCCGCATCATGCCATAAGAGAGAAAAGTAATCGCAAACAAAATGGGAATCAGCTGGAGCAGTCGTCTGAATGCATATTTTTTCATTTGAGTATCTCCATTTTATAATTTTTCAAAATTGTACTTCTAATTAGCCACCATTCAGTTTAACAAAAGCAAAAATAGCCCACAACCCACCCTGGGGGTTATGAGCTATTCTTAATTTGAATATGTATCTTTATTTTTGGAATATGCAAATGGCTGGACAGCAGACATTAGACAGCACCAGTCTAAACGGAACAGCTCACCGCAACGAGCAAGAAAGCCAACTGTAATTTTTATTAATGCTTCGGCAGTCTGCTCTTTAAAAACTCCACAAGTTCAGCCACACTCTCATCCATTTCTTCTCCTTTGTGAAGTATAAAGCCAAAAATAACTTTACTGTCACCAAGATCCAGAGGGATTCCCGGTGTAGTTCCTTCTTTGTTTTCTGACAGGTAACTTCCGCTTATATTTGCCACCTTACTGTTCTTCAGCATTTTTTCCATAATATAATCACTGTTGGTCAGCACAGAAATATCAATGTCCTTCCATTGGAATGCATCCTCTTTTACAGCACCAATGTCAAAAAATTCATCCTGATAATTCTGTATAAAACGGATTCCTTCCAGGTCTTCCAGTTCTGCCCTATCTTTGCCGGAATTGTAAAGCTCTGTCAGCCGTCCCGGATACAGCATTACATCTGTTTCATAGATAGGTTCGAAATGCATTTTGTTTTTTGACAGTTCATACAAAAAATTTTCCTTCTGCTGACTGAGGATATATACAAAACCAATGTCATCCATATAATCCCGTACTCTTTCCATTACGCTCTGTACGCCTGCTGTTGTTACCTGGAAATGGTAATTTTTTTCATAAGTTTCATTATAAAAGTCTACAAACTGATTGGCAAACCAGGAACTGGGATTTAAAGATATCCGGATCCATTTTGTCATTCCGCTGGAAGCCATATTTTCCAGAACATTTACTTCATTTATAATTTTCGACGCATATTCATAAATCTTGTGCCCCTGTACTGTTAGTCTGATTCCTCTCGGAAGCCGTTCAAAAAGCTGCATTCCCAGTGTATCTTCTAGTCCCTTGATCACCTTGCTGACGCTGGGCTGTGTAGAATACAGATTTTTCGCAGCATCACTGAATGAACCCGTCTGCGCACATACTACGAAATACTGTAATTGTTTTAAATCCATAAAGATTTTATCCCTCTTTCTTCAGTTCCTTTTCTTTTTCAGAAGTCCATGCATAGCCGATTGCAGCAGAACTGTCATTAACCTTTTTTTCTATTTTGAGTTTTATCTCTGTACATTCTGTGATCTGCCATAATACGGATATCTCCAATTTCAGAGCTGTGCTCAGGATAAATAGCATAGCCACAACTTGTATCCACATACAGCATATGTCCTTCTATCACAAAGGGCGCATCAATTGCATTCTTTATTCTTCTGACCATCATTTCACAGAATTCATCATTTATATTGCCCTCCTCAATGATCAGTGAAAACTCATCTCCTCCGATCCGGAAAGCATAATCTGTATTTCGTATACATTTACGCAGTCTCTGGGAAACCGCCTTCAGTAATTTGTCTCCCATATCATGTCCATACGTATCATTAACCGGTTTAAACCTGTCCAGATCCAGATAGAACATGGCAAATTTTTTATGCAGCTTTCCATTTCTTTTTAATCTTTCGGAAAGATAACGCTCATTATAAAGTCCGGTCAGTGCATCCGTATTTGCCAGCTTCTCAAGTTCATGCTTCTGCCCGATATCCTGAGCGATCAACATTACTTTGGACAGTATACTACCTTTCCATTCCACAGGTATCACCGACATTACTTTATAAGAAGATCTGTCAAGAGTACAATATTCAAAGGTATACAGATCATCCTCAGACATAATAACTTTTCTCAAATGTTCCGGTGAAAGCAGATTATCCATCTGTGTATTTATCTTTTCCGTAAGTACCACATACTCTCCGGACATACTCTGAAGCAATTCCCTGTAATCACCTGTAGGATTATAATAAGACTCATTGTTCATCTCATAATATTCATATATCCCGCTGTCCAGATCACAAACTGCAAAACGCTCTACAAGCCTGGTTACTCCCTGAATAAGCTGATCCATTGCGATGTTTTGCTTTAACATCGCTCTGCGTTCTTTTTCCGCATTTTTCGAATCCGTCACATCACGAAGAAAAATCATGGCGTGTCTGACCTCTCCGTTCTCATCTGTATCTCCCTCCATCACTACATTCCGGATAATACGCTGCTCTCCGTCAAACACTGCTTTGCATTCCTGACTGAGTTCCCCGGTAATTTTTCTGAGTTCCTTCATAATATATTCCCTGTTATAAATCTGCGCGACCGCCTCTTTACTCTCAGGACAGACATAATTATCAAGAAACATCTGTATCAGTTCATCCCATGTCCGGCTTTTGTTGAAAATTTCCTGAAGCGAACCCTTTACTTTCATAGATTCAAATGTATTTTCCTGAAGATCTACATAATATTCACACAGATTCATATCTGTAAAAGCCCGGTGAAAAGCAGCCTCCCTTGCTTCCTGATTCCGGGCAAAGTGATCAGATCTGGCAGATAATACCCAGATTGGCCGTCCTTTATTATCCCTGGCATCTGCCTTCATAATCCTTACCGGTATTGATAAACCTTTACTGTCTGTCAGATACAATATGTGAGAACCCTGTAAATCATGAAGTCTTTCCGGTGAAAATATATGCTTTTGCTCATTGCAGACCACACTGAGCATAGAACCATCTGATGCTTTCATAAATTCATCAAGGTCATCCCACCCCAAAAGCTGCAGAAAATAGTTACTTACACTCCAGATTGTCAGCTTCTCATCATAATAACCGGCGACTGTTCCCACCGGATCATTCTGTTTCAGTACATATTCAATAGCTTCCTGAACTGAAGGATTAATATCCGTATCTTCATTTGCGACATATATTTCAATCTTATTCATTTTGTTAAGCATACACCTATGCTCTGACATGATATTCTCAACCTTTCTGTGAATTATATCCTCACATGACTGAAGTCACGTGCTTCCAGACACTTTAGGCGTCAGACTCAATATCGAC
>HE978651.1:2726528-2729041 GCA_000285855.2 Ruminococcus sp. JC304
GCGGATATTCCCAATCCGCTTCGCTACTTGCTCATAACCGAATAACTGCTTATTGCTTTTCTCAATTGAAGCAGGGGACTTACTTGATTCGGTTAAAAAAAGAGAATAATGCCCGCTACAATACAACAAGACATTACTCTCTGTATAAATGCAACTGGCTGCCATTTTACAGGCCCTTTAGTTTTGCGCCGCAGCCTTTCGACTGTTTTGCCGATAGTATCTGTTAAATTATACAGTTGTCGGCACACTGGTTTTATTCACAGATACATTATATATATATATTATATTTTCAATTTCTTATTACTGTTTACCGCTAATATTTCCTGCACCGCTGTTTATTTGTTACTGTTTCCTCCGTTCTCAGTAACGTTTATACGCTTTGTAAACACTAATTGCAATATATTATTTGCATATCCCCTGAATAATGTCAACTGCTATTTCCCTTATTTCACAAAATTTATTCCAGATTGCAAATATCAGACATTGTATTTTTCAAACACGCTTTAAAACAGGTCCAATATCTTATAATCAAAGATAAAGGACCTGTTTTTATTATCTGAAATTCATCCCGCAAACTGCAATATTTCCAATAAAAACAGCCAGCTCAGTCCATAGTAAGTAATTACTGCTACAAGGTCGTTGATCGTAGTGATCAGCGGACCGGATGCAACGGCAGGGTCAATATTGATTTTCTTAAAGAACAGTGGGATACAGGTACCTACTGCACTGGAAATCAACATAGCCAGCAACAGTGCCACACCGATACATCCGGATACTGCATAGGAAAACAGAAGTGTTTTTCCCTTAAACAGGTAAATGTACAATCCTATCAGGATAAAGGACAGAAAACCAAGAAGACTGCCGTTGCACAGACCAATTCTCATTTCCTTCCATACCAGTTCCAGCTTTTGTTTTCCTGTCAGGGATTCATCCATGAGGACACGGATTGTTACAGCCAGCGACTGTGTACCCACATTACCTGCCATATCCAGGATCAGTGACTGGAAGCACATAATAATCGGAAGTGCAGTTACTACTTTTTCAAAAATTCCTACTACAGAAGAAACAACCATCCCAAGTCCCAGAAGAATAATCAACCATGGCATACGTTTCTTCATGCTCTCCTTCAATGGCTCTTTCAAATCCTCTTCTGCAGTCAGACCGGCCAGCTTCGCATAATCATCACCCATTTCATCATCAACCAGGTCAATGATACTGGCAGATGTGATAACACCCAGAAGCTGATTATCATTGTCAAGAACCGGAATGGAATCCTCAGAGTAGTCCTTCAGTTCCTCAATACAGTCATCAATGCTCTCCTCCGCATACACATACGGATAAGAGGTCACCACCAGATTTTCAAGCAGATCATCCCGTCTGGCAATGATCAGCTCTTTCAGATTGATCGCTCCGTAAAATTTCTGCTGTTCTGTCACTACAAAAATAGTAGAAATATTGTCATTCTTTGCAGCCTGTTCGATCAGACTGCTCATTGCCTGCTTGACGGTCAGCTTATCTGTGATCACAATATAATTTGTGGTCATGCGGCTTCCGATCTCATCCTCATCAAAGGACGCGATCATTTCCACATCACGGCGAACCTCAGGTTCCAGCAGATCGATCAGTATTTTTTTCTTTGTTTTTTCAACTTTATTTAATACATCGGCCAGAGCATCTGTCTCCATTCTGGATAAAATAGCTGCTGCTTTTTTTACATCCATTTCATTCAGATACTCTGCTGCATTCTCCTCATCTGTATATTCAAAAATATCAGAAAGCATATCTGTGTCCAGAATACGGTACAGTTTGTATCGCTCCTGTACAGTCAGAACCGGTAACACATCAGCCAGGTCATTCTCATGATAATCCTGCAGTCTGGCTGCCATAACAGCCGGAGATGTGTTGCTGCGGATAATCTTCAGAATTTCTTTTGAATAATCCTGTACTCTTTTTTCCATTACTTTTTCCTCCGTTATTTACATAAAAGTACACAAAAAGAAAGCAGTCTGTTACACTTGTTATGTTTACTGCTACCTTCTCTATACATTTTCCAGCACAACAAATGAGTAAGTTATTTCTGTCATCACTTACTCTTGTTCTCTGTCAAATATGTAATTGCATGATTCGGGGGATTTCATAATACAGGATAAGATATAAAAAGACGTGGTAATATATGACTACAGCAGAACAGAAGGGCTGCTATACTCATATACTCTTTTTATTTCAGATCCTGTGCTACTACTTCGCCCATGAGAATCGCAATTATCCATTCTGTTCCACCTGCCTTTTCTTTAAATTTTCTTAATTATCAATTTGGTCAAACGGATATTCGCAATCCGCTTCGTTACTTACTTGATTCGGTTAAAAACTGAAATGCACTGTTATTGTAACCGCACCACACTGAAAAAGCAACCCTGTTTTACTATTTTTTACATTAAATTTTATTAATATTAACGTAATGACAGGTTTGATTCTTTTGCAGACAGGTGTTACAATAAAAACACCTCGTCAAG
>HE978651.1:2729488-2864565 GCA_000285855.2 Ruminococcus sp. JC304
AATACTATAATCTACATTTACAGGAGAATATTTCTTATGTCATTTATCAGTGCATTTGATGTAATGGGGCCGAACATGATTGGCCCTTCCAGTTCACATACCGCAGGTGCGGCACGTATTTCCTATCTTGCCCAGAAAATGATCGAGGGACCGTTAAAAAGGGCTGATTTTATTTTATACGGCTCCTTTGCAAAAACCTACCATGGTCACGGTACAGACCGTGCTCTGCTTGGGGGCATCATGGGCTTTTCCACAGATGATATGCGCATCCGGAATTCTTATGAGCTTGCACACGAAAATGGTCTGGAATTTTCTTTTACTCCAGATGAAACAGAAACAGACATTCATCCAAATACTGTAGATATCTGCATGGAAAACAAGAAAGGACAGAAAATGACTGTCCGCGGTGAATCTCTGGGTGGCGGCAAGGTCCGTATCGTGGAGATCAACCATGTACAGGTAGACTTTACAGGCGAGTACAGTGCTGTGATCGTAATCCATCAGGATACCCCGGGGGTTGCAGCTTATATCACGAAATGTCTCAGTGACCGCAGGATCAACATTGCATTTATGCGCCTCTTCCGTGAAGGAAAGGGTGACATTGCCTACACCATCGTAGAGTCTGACGGCAGACTTCCGGAGAATATAGTACCTGTGATCCGTGAAAACCCTAATATTCACGAAGTTATGATCGTACAGATGTAGAGAAAGGAGTGTTACTGTGTACAGGTTAAACAGTAACGAAAATTTTTATTATGGACTTTAAAAATGCACAGGAACTGATCGCACTCTGTGAAGAAAGAAATCTTCCCATCTCAGAGATCATGCGGATCCGTGAAATTGAACTTGGGGAAACAACAGCAGAAACTGTGAAAGAAAAAATGACCAGAGTGCTTGAAATTATGCGGGAAGCTGCACGTTCTCCCATTGAAAAGCCGGTAAAATCCATGGGTGGTCTGATTGGCGGAGAAGCCCGAAAACTCAATATTCACTCTCAGGGAAAAAAGGGACTTTGCGGAGATCTTCTTCAAAAAGCCATCACTTATGCCATGGCAACACTGGAAACCAACGCTTCCATGGGACTGATCGTTGCCTCCCCCACCGCCGGTTCTGCCGGAATCGTTCCCGGACTGATGCTTGCAATGCAGGAACATTATCATTTCTCTGATGACGAAATCATCCGGGCATTATTTAATGCAAGCGCCATTGGATATCTGGCAATGCGAAATGCCACAGTCGCAGGTGCTGTAGGCGGATGCCAGGCTGAGGTTGGTGTTGCTTCTGCCATGGCAGCTTCTGCTGCTGTGGAACTGATGGGCGGTACACCGAAAGAATGTACTTATGCCGCATCTACTGTTCTTATGAATATGCTGGGTCTGGTCTGTGACCCTGTGGGCGGTCTGGTAGAATATCCATGCCAGAACAGAAATGCAGCAGGTGTGGCCAACGCAGTTATCGCTGCTGAGATGGCTCTTGCCGGAATTCATCAGCTGATTCCTCTGGATGAAATGATACAGGCTATGTTTACAGTAGGCAGAAAGCTTCCTGCTGAACTGCGTGAAACTGCAATGGGCGGATGTGCTGTCACACCATCTGCATGTGAAGCATGTCATATGTGCAGTTAACCTTCTGATAAACTGCAAAGCAGTTATTCGGTGTAAAGCCACAAAGCATTTTCCAAACACACTGCAGATACAAAAAGACTGTCCCTGTATATACCCATTTTCTTCTGCGTATATACAGGACAGTCTTTTATTATTTATTGCATTTTTCCAGTATTTTAGATGTAAAGTGTGTGTCAAAAAACTGTACAAATGGTCCAAATCCAAATGCACCGACCAGGGTTCCAAGGCCTACTATACCACCTGACAGCCAGCATACAAGTGCACTGATTCCATCCGTAAAGACTCGGCACCAGAAATACGGAAACTTTGACCATCTGTCTGCCATGATCAGTGAAATGCTGTCATATGGTGCCACTCCCTGATTAGGCAACTGATACATAGAAATCCCAAGACTTGCAACAATCACTCCTATACATACTGTCACCACTCTCAGAACCATCTGTTCAGGTGCATTGATCACAGATGTCACAAGATTATAGAAAAATGTAACAAAGTATCCCAGCAGCAACGCATTTACAATTGTCCCCACACCGATCAGTTTTCTTCCCCATATGATTTCTATGACAAAAAATCCCACATTGAGCAAAATCACAAATCGGGGATATTCAATCCCTATACATTCTGCCAGTCCCATAGCCATTCCTGTAAAGGGATCATTTCCAAGCCCTGAAAGCTTAAAGATCGCAACTCCCAGTCCCAGAATAATATTTCCAACAAACATCACAAATACAAACTTCCAGTTTATTTTTTTATTCGTTCTCTCATTTCCTTTTTCTCCGTAAAATCGATTCATTATATCAAGAAGTAAAGTACTTTACAACAATCTTTCCGGAAATAGCAACCAGAAATATTGTTAAAAAAGCCGCTGTTTTTTATTTTTCCACTAAGATTTTTATATCCGTACTTCTTCATCCATTTTAAGCAACGCACTCTTAGCCAGCTGATCCGCTTCTTCATTGTAGTGATTGCCTGTATGGGCTGCGATTTTACAAAAAGAAATCTTTATTTTCTTTCCTGCTTCCTGCATTTGGGCTGCGTATTTGCTGGTCAGTGGTGTTTTGGCTCTCCATACACCTGTTACCCATTTCTCTACCCCTTCATAATCATAGCGGATTTCCACAGCCGGATATTTGTTTTCTATAGCCCAGTTTACTGCAGTCATAGAACCAAGCATCTCCCCTGCCACATTCCGGATGGCAACTCCTGCAGGATTGCTTCCGCTACCTGATTTGCGGACTTCCTGTCCGTCCGGTGTAAGAATCACACAGCCAAAAGCATATCTGCCAATACTTTTTTCAAAACTTCCGTCCACATAGGCAATGACCATATTTTCAGGTACTTCCACGATTCCTGCCGCCTCTTTTGCTTTATCACCGGATACATTTCCTACTGTCTCCATGTTCAGAAAAGCCAATGCTTCCTCTTTCTCTGTAAATCCCCGAAACTCAGCTCCTGAATATCCGCTCACTGCCTTCTGGCACTCCGCCCATGTAGCAAAAAGTCCTGTTTTATGTCCCTTGCGTACTGCATATATTTTCTTCTTTGCCATAAATCCTCCTGAATAATCCCTATTGTTAACTCGCATTACTTTACTGTTTTTATTAATACTATATAATGATACCAGGGTCAAAAGGTCAAAAAACCTTTTGACCCTAACATCATATAATCTTTCTTTCTATCAGGCAAGTTATATAATGAAAATTTCTCAAGAAATCATAATAGTATAGGAATTTACAAAAAAATCAAAAGATAACGAAAGAAAAATAAAAAGATATATGATAAACTGTCTTTGCTGACCGATAAAAACAAATTTATATATGAATTCTATCGGCATCATATATTTCAGATAGGGGGATATCACATCGGATGAAAACAAATTATAACAGAACATTACAGGCCTGTTTTATTGGATATGTAGTGCAGGCTATTGTCAACAACTTTGTTCCGCTACTGTTTCTTACATTCCAGAGCAGCTACGGAATTTCTCTGCAGAAGATTACACTTCTGGTTACTTTTAATTTCGGAATCCAGCTTCTGGTAGATCTGGCATCCATCGGCTTTGTAGACAGAATTGGCTATCGCGCCTCCATGATCCTGGCACATGGGATGGCAGCAGCAGGGCTGATTCTTCTCACTGTATTGCCAGAATATCTGAGCAATCCATTTGCCGGACTTCTCATAGCAGTTATGGTCTATGCTATTGGCGGTGGTTTATTGGAGGTACTGGTAAGCCCTGTTGTGGAAGCCTGCCCTACAGACAATAAGGATAAAGCAATGAGCCTTCTTCATTCCTTTTACTGCTGGGGACATGTGGGGGTGGTGCTTCTTTCTACGTTATTTTTCCGTATTTTCGGTATTTCAAACTGGAAATATATGGCACTTGTATGGGCCTTGATTCCTGTTATAAATGGAATTCTTTTTACCAGGGTCCCATTTGCTCCGTTACTGGATGACGGAGAAAAAGGAATGACGGTGGCAGAGCTTTTTAAGAAAAAAATCTTCTGGATCCTGATGCTGATGATGCTCTGCGCCGGAGCCAGCGAACAGGCTGTAAGCCAGTGGGCCTCTACTCTGGCTGAGAAGAGTTTTGGAATTAACAAGACCATTGGAGATCTGGCAGGTCCTATGGCATTTGCAATTCTCATGGGAAGCTCCAGGGCATTTTACGGAAAATTCGGAGATAAGATCAATCTGGAACGCTTTATGCAGTACAGTGCCATTCTGTGCATGATTTCCTATCTGATGATTGCATTTATCCCTGTACCTGCGCTTGGGATTCTTGGCTGTGCAGTCTGCGGTCTATCTGTTGGTATCATGTGGCCGGGAACCTTCAGTATGGCAGCCGCCTCTGTAAAGCGAGGCGGAACAGCCCTATTTGCGCTTCTTGCCCTTGCAGGGGATGTAGGATGTTCTTCTGGACCAACTTACGTGGGGATGATCTCAGGAGTTCTGAACGATAACCTAAAACTTGGCATCTTCGCAGCACTGGTCTTCCCTGCATTGATGATAGCAGGAATTAAGATGATCAGAAGACTGATAAAATACGATTGAATACATAAGTTTCCTTTTATTATTTATAAAGCTTTACATAATTACTACAAAACCCAGTTGACAATTCCCTCTCTCCAAATGTATAATGTAACCCAAGAAAACATTTGTCCACCCTATCCGGACAATAAATATCTCTATCTATCAGCCAAATGCCATGACAGGGAGGAGTACACAACCCCGGGAAGCACAGAGAGGAAGCGGTCGGTGCGAGCTTTCGTGAACGAATTGTAGAAGTAGCCCCCGAGCAGTGAACCAAACCGCATATCCCGTCTGATCCACAGATCTGAACAGACATGCCAAGTAGGCTTCAACGTCAGTTCCACGTTACAGGAACACAGTATATCAGTACTGACAAAGTGCAGAGCCAAACTCTGAATACAGGTGGTACCGCGGAAAATATTTTCGCCCTGGGCAAACAAGCCCAGGGCGTTTTTTACTATATTTTATTTATCATTTATCGCAGCAAACTATTTGCACTCACCTAAAACTCACCATCCCGCTTTCAGCAGAATCAGCACAGCGCCATTCTGCTCCCCTGTATTTGCCAATACACAGCTCAGAAATTTATTTGTTTGGTATGCATTTGCAGGAGTCGTGTATATCTTAGTGCCTGGAAATCTGCGTTGTTCATAAAAATCTCACTGTCTGAGCGCAGCGAGTTTGAGATTTTTATGAACGCTTTTAGCAGATTTTCAGACACTTAGATATACTAGACTCCGAAACCGCACACCAAACAAATAAATTTCTGAGCGTCCCATATACAACCAAAAGGAGGTCCCCATATGAAACAAATATCCGGCAACAAACTCTTAGTCAAAGCCTTAAAAGAAGAAGGCGTAGAATACCTCTTCGGCTACCCCGGAGCCTGTACTATCGACATCAGTGATGAACTCTACAAACAGGACGACGTCAAAATTATCCTCCCCCGTCACGAACAGGCCCTTGTCCACGAAGCAGACGCCTATGCCAGAACCACCGGCAAAGTCGGCGTATGTCTGGTAACCAGCGGCCCCGGCGCAACCAACCTTGTAACAGGACTTGCAACCGCCAACTATGACAGCGTACCTCTTGTATGCTTCACCGGACAGGTAGCCCGCCACCTGATCGGCAACGATGCATTCCAGGAAGTAGACATCGTAGGAATCACCAGAAGCATCACCAAATACGGCGTTACTGTCCGCAGACGTGAAGACCTTGGCAGAATTATCAAAGAAGCCTTCTATATTGCCCGCACCGGCCGTCCGGGACCTGTCCTCATCGACCTTCCAAAGGACGTCATGGCAGAACTTGGCAGCGCAGAATATCCTAAAAATGTAAACATCCGCGGTTACAAACCAAACACAGATGTCCACATCGGCCAGCTCAAACGTGCCATCAAACTTTTAAATAAAGCAAAACGTCCCTTATTCCTGGCCGGCGGCGGTGTAGTAATCTCCCGCGCCCACGAAATCTTCCGTGAAGTAGTAGAAAAAACAAAGGTACCAGTTGTCACAACTGTAATGGGAAAAGGCTCCCTCCCTACAGACCACCCGCTCTATATCGGAAATCTTGGTATGCATGGTGCCTATGCAGCAAACATGGCAGTCAGCAACTGCGATGTGCTTTTCTCCATCGGAACCCGATTCAATGACCGAATCACCGGAAAGCTTCATGAATTTGCACCACATGCCCAGATTATCCACATTGACATTGATACTGCATCCATTTCCAGAAATATTCAGGTGGATATCCCCATTGTTGCTGATGCAAAAGAAGCTATCACAAAGATGAGTGAATATGTACAGGAATGTCCTACCGGCAAATGGCTTGAACAAATCCAGGCATGGAAAGAAGAACATCCGTTGAAAATGCGTCCAAACGATGTGTTAAGTCCCATGGATATTCTGAAAGAGATCAATGAACAGTTTGAAAACAGCATTATCGTAACAGATGTAGGACAGCATCAGATGCTTGTTTCCCAATATGCAGAAATCACAGAGGGTAAGCAGATGATCATGTCCGGTGGTCTGGGAACCATGGGCTATGGTCTTCCGGGCGGTATCGGAGCCAAAATCGGAAATCCTGACAGACCGGTCATCGTTATCTCAGGTGACGGCGGTGTACAGATGAACATTCAGGAGCTTGCAACTGCAGTTCTGGAAGAGCTTCCTGTTATACTGTGTATCTTTAACAATGAATATCTTGGAATGGTACGCCAGTGGCAGAAGCTTTTCTACGGCAAGCGCTATGCCATGACCAACCTGCGTGCAGGAGCACTTTCCCGCCGCACTGAAGGTATGGAATATCCACAGTACACCCCGGATTTCATTAAACTTGCAGAGAGCTACAGAGCAAAGGGAATCCGTGTCACAAAGAAAGAGGAAATTGCGGCAGCCTTTGAGGAAGCCAAAAAGAATACAAAGGCACCTACAGTAATCGAATTCATCATTGACCCTGAGGAAATGGTTTATCCTATGATCAAACCAGGCGGAACTCTGGAAGATATGATTATGGACTGTTGATCAGGAGGAATATTATTATGGATAAAGGAATGAAAAAAAGATGGATTTCTCTCTATGTTGAGAACCAGGTAGGTGTTCTGTCCAAAATTTCCGGTCTTTTTTCCGGAAAATGTTATAACCTGGACAGTCTTACAGTAGGAACAACAGAAGACCCTACCGTATCCCGAATGACGATCGCAACTGTCAGTGATGACGAAACTTTTGAACAGATTAAAAAGCAGTTAAACCGTATGATTGAGGTGATTAAGGTTATTGACTTCACCGACGTATTTGTCCGCATGAAGGAGATTCTGTATATTAAGGTTTTCAACTGCTCCAAAGAAGATAAGGTTGAGCTATTTCAGATTGCCGAAACCTTCAAAGCAAAGGTCATTGACTACGGCAAAGACAGCCTGCTTCTGGAATTTGTCCAAACAGCAACCAAGAATGATGCAGTAGTGAAACTAATCAAGGAAGAATTCCACAGAATTGAAGTGGTGCGTGGAGGAAGTGTAGGAATTGAGTCTATCAGTATGATGGAACGTTAAATCTCACTATCAATCATTTCTTACAGGATATAGAGTTACTGTGAACGGAGTGAACAGTAACTCTATATCCTGTATTTATTTTCAAACATGCTATAAAACATTGCAGTTTTTTATCAAATGTGTTATTGTTTACGGGAGCGTTATTCGGAAGAAAATGCATCTGTTTTCCACATCTGGCAGTCTGGTGGAGCAAATCATCCACTTCGCAGTCTGGTTAAATTTGTGAGGCGACCTGTAAGGCGTCTACACACTGGAAATTTTTACCGGAAGATATTTCTTATTTCATATCTTTTTATTCTGATGCAGATTTTTCAAAACGCTTAATCCCCATACTCTAAACTGTCTGAAAAGCAGGGGACGCATTGCGCCGTTTTATCAGACCAAAAGGAGAATTTATATGAACGCAACAACTACAACAACAAACGTAGCAAAAAAGAGTAACACTCTTTACATGGTAGAACTGGCTATGATGATTGCCATTATTCTGCTCATGTCCTTTACCCCGCTGGGTTACCTTCGTACTCCCGGCTTATCCATCACTCTTCTCACCATCCCGGTAGCTGTAGGTGCCATTATTCTTGGACCGAAGGGCGGAGCTGTATGTGGATTTACTTTCGGTGCAACCAGCTTCTATATGGCTGTTACAGGAAGTTCTGCTTTCGCAGCTGCACTTTTTAATATCAGCCCGGCAGCAACCTTTATTGTATGTATCGTGGCACGTGTACTGGAAGGATGGATCACTGGACTTATTTTTGCAGCATTACATAAATCACCGGCGAAGAAATTTTCCTATTACATTGCTTCACTGGCATGTCCGTTACTGAATACCTTCTTCTTCATGGGCTTTTTATGTCTCTTCTTCTACAACACTGATTATATTCAGGGTATTGTTTCCACCCTTGGTGTAAGTAATCCGATTGTCTTTGTGGCAGCCTTTGTAGGAGTTCAGGGACTGATTGAGGCAGGTTTCTGCTTTGTAGTGGGAAGTATTGTTTCCAAGGCACTTTCTGTAGCACTGAAACGTGCATAATATTTAATAAAAAGTCCCTGATTACATTGTCACTGTAGTCAGGGATTTTTTATCAGAGGGAGATTTTTATGTCATTACTAAAAGAGATTTCTATTACAGAGTTTACAAATTTACGCATCGGTCATGCCTCGAATCATGACGGGCAGACCGGTGTAACTGTTCTTTACTTTCCACAGGGAGCAAAGGTGGGATGTGATATCAGCGGCGGTGGTCCTGCCTCCAGGGAAACACCTCTCACCTCTCCTGTCACCGCCGACAATCCCATCAACGCTATTGTATTATCCGGCGGATCTGCCTATGGACTGGCTGCCGCTGACGGTGTGATGAACTATCTGGAATCACAGAATATAGGTTATAACACCGGTGCAGCGCTGGTTCCCCTTGTGTGTCAATCCTGTATCTATGATCTTTCCTACGGAAACCCTAAAGTACGCCCAACTGCAAAAATGGGCGAGGAAGCCTGCCGTCAGGCATTTTCCGGAACAGATGCCAGAACCGGAAATATCGGTGCAGGTACCGGTGCAACTGTGGGAAAACTCTACGGCATGAAACAATCCATGAAATCCGGGCTTGGGATTGCCGCTGTATCTGCCGGTGATTTCCAGATGGCTGCAGTGGTAATTGTCAATGCAATAGGGGATATTTTTAATCCGAAAAATGGCCAGAAAATTGCCGGACTAAAAACACCTGACAGAAAAGACTTTCTGGACAGTGTCCAGGAATTATACCGTTTTATGACACCTCACGATCAGTTTACCGGCAACACCACCATCGGGGCAGTGATCACCAATGGGGCATTTTCAAAAGCTGAGCTGAACAAAATTGCCTCTATGACCCGCTGTGCCTATGCCAGATGCATCAATCCTGTAGCAACTATGGCAGATGGCGATTCCATCTATGCAGCAAGCATTGGCGATGTCCCTGTGGATATTAACATGGCAGGAACTCTTGCCGCAGAAGTTATGGCTCAGGCTATCCAGAATGCCATCCATACCTCTCAGATTCCGGATGAAGAATTTCTGAAATATGTATAGCAATCCACTATAAAAGCGCAGAGATTATACTTTTTTCTCTGCGCTTCTATTATTATTCTTTCCTGTCTTCATTTTTCATTTGTGCTTTTGCCTTTCGCCCGATCCGTGCACTGCTGTTCATAATACTGGCTCGGGTAATCTTATCATTTCCAAATTTCATACGTATCTCATCCATGGCTGCATCCAGCTTTCTGCGGCGTTCTTTTGTTTCTGTATTTTCAAACAGTGACATCTGTTCAAAGGAACCGTCCGTAAGACCGGTCAGTGCCACACCGATCAGGCGCAGAGGCTGTCCTTTCCAGAATTCTGTAAAAAGCCTGGTCGCATTTGCATAAATTTCATCTGTAAGATCTGTAGCATTTTCCAGCTTTGTCTGATGAGAACGGTTTCGGAAATCTAATGTCCGGAAAGTAACAGAAATACATCTACACTTCTTTCCTTTTCTGCGCATTCTGGTGGCCAAAACATCACACTGTTCCAACAAAATGGGCAACACCTGTTCTGTGGAAGTAATATCATCGTTAAAAGTAGTTTCTACACTGAAGCCCTTTGCCTCATCCGGTACTGCCTTTACAGTTGAATGATCGATGCCTCTGGCATATTGCCAGAGCTGGTGTCCCGGCTTTTCCCCCAGCCAGCACTGCACATTGGCTTCCCGTTCTCTCGCCAAATCACCGATAGTACGGATTCCCTGATTCAGAAGCTTCTGCTCGGAAGCTTTTCCCAGAAACAGCAGGTTACGAATAGGAAGGGGCCACATTTTCTCCGGAATTTCATCCGGGAACAAAGTGTGTACTCTGTCCGGCTTCTGAAAATCCGATGCCATCTTTGCCAGCAGCTTATTGGTAGAAATTCCCACATTTACTGTAAATCCCAGCTCTCTGTGAATTTTATCTTTCAGCTCATAAGCTGCAGCCACAGGATCAGGATAGATCAGAGAAGTACCCGTCATATCCAGAAACACTTCATCAATGGAAAAGGATTCCATCACAGGTGCAAAAGAAGCACAGATGGACTTAAATGCCCGGGAACATTTATCGTATAATTCAAAATCACTGGGAACGATCACCAGATTGGGACATTTCCGAAGAGCCATGGCTACGGGCTCGCCGGTCTGGATCCCGTATTTTTTTGCAGGGATAGATTTGGCAACCACGATACCTGTCCGTTTCTTTGGATTTCCTCCTACGCAGGAGGGAATTTCCCTGAGATCCGGCAGTCCCTGGCTCACCCTTCTGGCTGATTCCCAGGAAAGAAATGCACTGTTTACATCAATATGAAAAATTAGCCGTTCCGTACTTTTCACTGTTCTGCCTCCTCTGCTCCTGCCGCTTAATCATAAGTCAAGCGGATATTTGCAATCCGCTTCGCTACTTACTTTTATCTTAACACAAACGCAAAGGCAGAACAACCAATTGCCGGAATCATCAGAATGATTATTACTTTACCGTAAATCTGCAAAACTGCGCACAGCCTGTACTCTGTTTCTGTTCAGAGTGTACATACATTCCCACTGTACAGCCGGTAAAACCGCCTGCCGCTTCTGTACACATATGGCTGATATCCACCTCCCTGATTATACATTGCGATTTTTCTTCCGTCTCAGGCCGAATCAGCCATACCTGTGCCAGGCTTTGGTCTACGCTCAATCTCAGGGTCTGCATACCTCTTTTCTCTGTTTTCTTTTCTGCAAGTATTTTCTCTGTTCCATTGATACATACTGTGACATAGATATAGCCGTCTGCCCCCACTTCTCCATATTCTGCCAGAAGATAATTCTGAGAATTCTGAAGATAGGCAATTCCGGCTCTGTCACCTTTTTCTCCTGCTTTTAACAAAAACTCCGTCTCTGCCTGAAATCTATGGTGCTTTTGTCTCACCGCAACATACGAAGGACTCCCATTATCCCCAATTGCCACAGCTTTTGCAGGAAGTTTTAAACATTCTTCCTGTTCATCTATTGTATAAGCATTCGGCTGGGGATTTCTGAGCATCATAAAATCCAGTGGAAGCTTTTTATCTGTCATATTTTTGAAACTGTAATTTCTGACTTCATTCAGTTCTCCGGGCATAGAGTTATCCTTCTCACCAGGCAGACAGATTTCCTTTTCCAGCATTCCTACTCCCGGGTTTACCACCGGCCAGTCATCCTCCCACTCTACCTTTGCCAGAAAAGTCTCTCTTCCCAGAAATGTCTTTCCGTCCACAGGTCTGCAGCCCAGAACAACCATAAACCAGTTTCCCTGTTCATCCTCAGTCAGATCGCAATGTCCTACACAGGTAATCTCCGCATTTTTTCCCAAATGTCTGTGCGTCAGGATCGGATTTGTCCCTGCATATTCATAGGGACCAAAAATATTTTTACTCCTGGCCACCATTTCACTGTGATGCTCCGCTGTTCCACCTTCTGCATGAAAAATATAGTAATAACCATTTCTTTTATAAAGATGAGGACCCTCCGGCCAGATTGCATTTCTCTGGAATCCATATAAAACAGGATGCGCCTCCCCTTCCAGCCTGAAAGTCTGTAAATCCAGCTTCTGTATCCATATTTCGCAATCACCATTGTACCTGCCGCCACGGGAATTTTCTCTCTGCCCGATATAATAACAGGTTCCATCCTCATCAAAGAATAAGCTAGGGTCGATTCCCCTGGCATTTTCCAAAAAATGAGGTTCTGACCATGGACCCTGGGGATTTTTTGCAGTTACTATAAAATTTCCACCGCCAGATACATTGGTAGTGATCAGATAAAAAGTTCCCTCATGCCACCGAAGTGTAGGAGCATAAATCCCCTCATTATGTTCACAGCCCTGTAAGGGTAGCTGGCTCTCCCGTGTCAATATATTGCCGATCTGCTCCCATTGTGCCAGATTTCTGCTGCGAAATACAGGAATTCCCGGAAAATATGCAAAAGTAGATGTAACCAGATAAAACCACTCTCCTACCCTGCATATGGACGGATCCGGATAAAAGCCACTTAAAATCGGATTTTTACAAGTTATCATTGATCATTTCCTCCCGTAAATCAAATATGAAGTCTGTAAACTCTCTTATATGCTTTTCAGCAAACCCTATATCAGTGAATGCCAGATTATAAGATCTGGCACTCTCCATTTATTTTACAATATATTTTTATTTTTGATAAATTTTCTACATAGGTACATTCTGCATTGAATATCAGGTTTCTGGCTGCATTCATATAATTCACATAATCTATATTAGTGGTATACCACACATTCTCATGGTCTGAAATCTTTCTGCAGAAGCTTTCCATTTGCTCCCATGTCTGTTCCCGGTCAAACTCAAAGCTGTGTCCCCATACATAGAGAAGAGGAAGCTTCTGATAATCCGGTTTGTGCAAAAACTTTTCTGCAATTCCCCTGAATGCATCATTGTGATGACAGGACGGAGTCCACCTCATAAAATCCTCCGGAATACGGAAATTTCCTGTAGACTCCACGGTCCTGCTGTATGCAAACCCAAGATTCTTCAGAGTATGAATGACCCTTTCGTCATATTCTCCAAATGCATAAGAACATCCCCTGATAATCCTTCCCGTTTCTCTCTCCAGACTGCATCTGTCCTGATAAAATTCCTGAACCAGCCTTTCCTGCGAAAGATGTGTGGGATACTCATGTGCAACACCATGGCAGGCAATTTCATGTCCCTGATATAAGCTTTTCAGTTCTTGTGTTTTTATAAATCCCTCTGTATCCAAAGTCCCTGAGTTCAGATGAAATGTTGCTTTCAGATTATATTTATTAAAAATATCAACCAGTCTTCTATCAAAAATCTGGCCATCATCATAACTGAATGTAACTGCCCGGTCTTTCCACTGCGGATAAAACAATTCAAATTTCATAAGCTCAGTCTTCTTTCTCCCAGATTATCTTTACAGGTGCTGTTCCGGTAAGCTCTATACTTCTTTCATCCGGCTGGCTACAGCCTGCAAAAATCTCATATTTCCTGCCATCCTCTACACGTTTTCCATTTTCATCTACCACTGTAAATGCCTTTTCCCAGACAGGAACCATAACTTTTCTGCGTTCTCCTGCTTTTACAAAAATTCTCTGGAATCCTCCCAGTGCAGGATTTGGAATTGCATTTTTACTGTCAAGATTTTTTACATAAACCTGAACAACTTCCTCAGTATCTGCATTACCCTTATTATATACTTCTGCCTCTACTGTTATCTGCCGTCCGCACTGTCTTACCTCTGCATTTTCTACTTTTACATTACTGTAGGTAAGTCCATATCCAAAGGGGAACTGTGCTTTTCCTTCCATATAACGATAGGTTCTGCCTTTCATGGAATAATCTGTAAATTCCGGAAGTTCTTCAAGGCTCTCGTAAAAGGTAACCGGAAGTTTGCCGGATGGGGAGTTTTCCCCAAACAGAATTTTTGCTGCCGCTTTTCCACCCTGGCTTCCCGGATACCACAGAACCATAACTGCATCAAATTTCTCTGCTGCATAGCTCATGTCAATATCACTTCCTGCCATCAGACAGAGAACCACCGGTTTTCCGGAACCAGCCATTGCTTCCATTAAATCAATCTGGGACTGAGGCAGCTTCAGGCTCTCTTTGTCTCCGGATGCATAGCTGTTTCCGGTATCTCCTTCTTCACCTTCCAGTGTCTCATCCAGACCTACACAAAGAATCACCACATCACTGTTTTCTGCAACGATCTTAGCTTCCGCAAGACGATCTCTGCTGAATGCCAGAGGTTCTGTCCTGTCTCTAAACAACTCGCTTCCTACAGAACTAAGAATTCTCACATCCTCACCTACATAATCCTGGATTCCCTCCTGGATTGTAATATATCTGGATGCAGTTCCATGGTAGTTTCCAATCAAAGCCTTTCTGCTGTCTGCATTAGGTCCCACAATTCCGATTGTTTTGATATTCTCTTTTTTTAATGGAAGAATTCCATTATTCTTCAAAAGTACAAAGCTCTTCGCTGCTGCTTTCTCTGCTGCTGCCAGATGTTCTGCTGATTCTACTTCCATATAGGAAATATCATCATATTCACTGCCATCAAATAACCCAAGAAGATATCTGGTAGTAAAAAGTCTTACTGCTGATTCTGTAATTCTTTCCTCTGTGACAAGCCCCTTTTCATATGCTTTCATAATATGAAGATATGTATTTCCACAGTTCAGATCGCAGCCATTATTAATGGCAAGTGCTGCTGACTCATAAGCCGTATTAGTCACCATATGATGTTCATGGAAATCTCTGATCGCCCAGCAGTCTGATACAAAATGTCCCTGGAACTTCCAGTCATCTCTCAGTTTTTTCTGCAGAGCAGGGCTTCCACAGCAGGGTTCTCCATTTGTGCGGTTATATGCTCCCATAACTGCCTCTACATCAGCCTCCTCTACCAGGCTTTCAAATGCAGGCAGATAAGTTTCCTCCATATCTTTTGCAGATGCCTTTGCATCAAACTCATGTCTGATCGCTTCCGGTCCGGAATGCACTGCAAAATGCTTTGCACATGCCGCAGCTTTCATAGTTTCTCCATTACCCTGAAGAGCTTTTACAAAAGCTACTCCAAGCTCTTTGGTCAGATACGGATCTTCCCCGTAAGTTTCATGGCCTCTGCCCCATCTCGGATCACGGAAAATATTTACGTTGGGAGACCAGAATGTCAGTCCTTTATAGATATCTCTGTCTTCTTCACTGGAATATGCATTGTATTTTGCACGTCCTTCTGTTGCTACAATATCTGCCATCTCAGCTACGCAATCTCTGTCAAATGTAGCAGCCATGCCAATTGCCTGCGGAAATACAGTTGCCTGTCCTGCCCTGGCTACCCCGTGAAGTCCTTCATTCCACCAATTATAAGCCGGGACACCAAGTCTCTTTATAGCCGGCGCATCATATTTTAACTGACTGGCTTTTTCTTCCAATGTCATTTTGGATACCAGTTCCTGCGCTTTCTTTCTTGCCTCGTCTCTGTTCATACAAGCCTCCTTTTACACATTCCTTTCATACATCATCCTTTTACAGCACCTGTAGTCAGACCTTCTACGATTTGATTACTGAACAGGCAGTATACAATAACGGTAGGTGCGATTGCGATAATGATCGCCGCGAACATCTGTACATAGTTGGTAGCATATGGTCCTACGAAATATGTAAGTGTTACAGGCAGTGTTTTCTTTACCGGGTCTGAGATAAATACCATAGCCAGCAACAGTTCATTCCAGTTACCAACAAATGTCATAAGACCGGAAACAAAGAATCCTGTTCTGCAAAGTGGAAGTGCGATTCTGAAAAAACATCCGTAAATTCCACATCCGTCAATGGCTGCTGCCTCAAACAACTCTCCAGGCATAGATTTGAAAAATCCTGTCAAAAGGAAAATAGTCATTGGAAGCGAAAAAGTAATGTATGGGATCATCAGACCTACTCTTGAATTAGTCAATCCCAGCCCTGCAAAACGCACGAACAGCGGAATCAGGATACAATGTACCGGAACCATCATTCCGATCAGGAAAAATGTGTGAGCTGCTTCTGATAATTTCCAGCGCATTCTCGCAATGGCAAATGCTGCCATGGCTCCGAAAAACAAACTAACCAACAGTGTAACACCACAGACCAGTACTGAGTTTACAAGCGCAGTTCCAAGCTTACCCATTGTCCATGCCTGCTGATAATTTTCCCAGTGGAATACTTCAGGCAAAGCAAATGGCGCTGCCATTACACCTGCATTATCCTTTAACGAAACACTTAACATCCACAAAAGCGGAGCCACATAAATCACAGCAAGTATAATAAGAAATAGATATAGAATTACTGTAACAGGCTTTACCGGTTTTTTTGATTTCTTTGTCTGCATCTCTGATACCTCCTAGCCCTCGTAAGTTTCAACTTTGATTACTTTTTTGACCAACAATGTTACGATCAGGCACATAACCAGTAAGACTACAGAAATCGCACTGGCATATCCGTATTTGAAATAATTGAAGCCTTCTGCATAAAGTTCTGTTGCAAGTACCTCGGTTCTGTGGTTTGGTCCGCCCTGTGTCATGTTATATACAAGGTCAAAGAATTTAAGTGAACCGATACAGTTCAATGAAAGTGAAGTTACCATCATTGGTTTGATCAGTGGAAGTGTAATATAACGGAATGACTGTGTCTTTGATGCACCGTCTATATAAGAAGCTTCATATATGTCTCTGGAAATTCCTGTGATCTGAGCCATATAAAGCATCATATTCTGTCCAACATACTGCCATAAGGCAACAAACGCGATCACCCACATGGGAAGTACAATAAAACCTTTGGAATCCATCAGCCAAAGAGGGCCTTTGATTCCGAACTGTGCCAGCAGATTATTGATACCGATCTTTGGGTTAAACATAAATGCCCACAAAAGACCTAACGCTGCTGATGAAAGAACAGATGGAAGATAATAAATATTTTTGAAAAGGTTTCTGCCTTTTTTAATATTGGTAAGCATAACTGCAAGACCAAGGCCGATCACCTGCTGAGTGATGGCAGAAAAGATCATGAAAAAAATAGAGTTCTTTAACGCAATTTTAAATGTAGCATCTTTGAAAAATAACTTTTTATAGTTTGCCAATCCGCTAAATTTAGGCGGTGTCAGTGCCGCGTAATCACATAAAGAATAGTAGACCATCTGCACCATTGGGATAACCAGTACCAGGACAAACATGATCAGTGCCGGTGCGATAAATATGAAAATAGCCTTCTTATTACGTAAAATTTTATCCATAATTGCCTCCATTTAAAAACTGCTGCGGAACTTTTTTCTTCCGCAGCAGCCATGTAAATTCTGTACTATCTATCCACAATTATTCCCAGACGTTTTCTTCATAGAAATCCTGTACTGTCTGGAAGGCTTCTTCCGGAGTCTGGTTTCCAAGGAATATATCAACCATTGCATTGTCGAAGCAGTCACCGGCTTCTACAGATGCCAGAGATTCATTGTAGAATCCAAAAGTACCAGTTGCTTTGTCCATGATATCCTGAACATATTTCAGCTGTGCAGGAGCTTTGTCATAGTCAATGTCAAGATCTTTGATGATCGGGAATTTTCCTGCTACTTCTGCTGTATATTTCTGTGCTTCTTCATCTGTAAACATCTTCATCAGTGCGATTGCTGCATCCTGATGCTCTGTTGTAGAACTCATCAGTAAGTTGTCTGTTTTAACGATCATACGGTTCGGATCATTTGCTCCGTCGATTCCAGGGAACTGGAATACACCGCATTTGCTCTGGAAATCGGAATTATTACCATTGATCTGAGCGATAGCCCATGATCCCTGTACCAGCATTGCTGCATCTCCATTGTAGAAGTTTGCTGTAGCCTGATCATTGGAGTCACCAGCTGCTGTTTCCTGGAAATACTGAGATAACTCTTTTAATTTCTCACCTGCAGCAATACAGTTATCGTCTGTCCAGTTTGCTGTATGATCTGCGATTGCCTGAAGATCTACACCTGAACGGTCACAAAGATAACCTGCAATCATTGACAGGCACCATGCAGTTCCTGCGGAACAGGAGATTGGTGTAATACCAGCATCCTGCAGTTTCTTACATACATCGATCAGTTCATCATAGGTAGTCGGAACTTCTACTCCGGCCTTCTCAAAAAGCTCTGTATTATAGTATACACAGGCTGCTGCGAAGTTTGTTGGAACTGCCATGATCTTTCCATCATAAGTCAGTCTGTCAAAGATTCCATCTGTAAATGTTGCATACCAGTCTTTTTCCTGATTTTCAAGAATGTCTGTCAGGTCTGCTGCTGCTCCTGCATTTACATATACATCCATGTTGGGTCCCGGGTTACAAATGTATACATCCGGTGTCTGTCCTGCTGCGATCAGGGCATTTAATTTTCCGTCATATTCTTCCAGATTTGTTGTGATCGGTGTTACATGGTATTTCCCTTCATATTCTGTATTGAAGCGATCAATAACATCTTTGTATCCTTTGGAAACCAGATCCTCTGTAGCTTCCAGGTCATCCCAGAACATCCATGTGATTTCCTCTGTGTCATCTGCATATGCAGGCACTGCTACTGCCATGGTTCCCGCTACCATAGCTGCTGAAAGCAATACTGAAAGTAATCTCTTCTTGTTCATTTTTTTAATCCTCCTTTTGATTCATTACCTCGTTTCTTGATGGTTCTACTATAGCAGAATGTCCTGTAATTGGCTCCATAATTCTTGTCATGTTGCTATCAATTCTTGCTATTTATCTACTAGTATTTTCTTCAATATGTCAATTTTAATAGATTTTTATATTCTTTTTTATATATTTTGACATATGTTTTTATTATTTCAATTTTTCCAATGTTATATATTGCCATTTACACATGTTTTTGATACATTATATACACAAACATTAAAAATCAACATTTGCTATCAAAAGCAATAATTAGGTGTAAAAGGAGTCCATATGATCCATAATTTACAGGGAATTCATGAAACCGTTGATTACAAAGCAGATACCCAGATATGTCTTTATTACAATGATGAAGCCGAAAACTATCCTCCTCACTGGCACCCTTCTTTCGAAGTGATCATGCCTGTTATCAATGACTACCGGGTAGTCTGCGGTTATAACGATTATCATATCAAAGAAGGAGAAATTCTTGTTATATGTCCCTGTATGCTCCACGAGCTCTTTGCTCCGGCAACAGGAGAAAGGATTATTTTTCAGCCCGGCCTGAGCCACATCAAGCTAAAAGAACTAGATCTGATCACTCCACTCCTCAGTCCCGCCATTCTGATCACCAAGGAAGAATATCCACAGGTCTATGAACACATCCACAGTCTTATGTTAGAAATTAAGGATGAATATATGAATTTTACCACCTATTCCGAAATTTCCATCATTGCAAAATTCCTGGAAATCCTTGTGGATATTGGCAGGAATCACAAAGCTTTTCATCAGCAGGACGGAGACCGTGATATTCACCATCAGAAAGAATATATGGAAAAATTTCTGTTTATCACCGACTATATCAGCAACCACTTTTCTGAAAACCTTACTCTGGAGGCGGTTGCCAGTCTGGCAGGGTTCAGCAAATATCACTTTGCCCGCCTTTTTAAACAATATACTAATTCCTCCTTCTACAAATTTCTGAACCAGAAAAGAATTGAATACGCAAAATCTCTTTTGCTAGATCCGGAGCTTGCTGTTACTGAAGTGGCAGTGCAATCAGGCTTTTCCAGCCTGTCTGCCTTTTTACGGATGTTCAAACAATTAAATCTGTGTACTCCCACAGAATTCCGCAGTATGTATGATTCACAATTCCAAAAAACACCTGCTTCCGGGAAAAAGTAATCCCGGAAGCAGGTGTCTGTATTTTCTGCTTTGCAGCAAATTCACCCCAGATATTCACTGATAACTACATTTCGCAGTTTTCTGGTCAGAGGAAAGGTTCCTGCATCTTTTTTTTGCATACCCATGAGAATGGTTATGTCTTCCTTTGGGAAATTCGCAAAATACATGCCAAGCCACCCATCCCAGCCGTATTCACCTTCCCTGGCAAACATAACAGCCTGTGACGGATTTTTGCAGACACGCATCAGGTTACCATAGCTGAAACCATCCAGTCCGATCCACTGGTCGAAATCCTGTTGTCTCACAGGCAAGAGCTGTCCACTACACATATAGCGCACGGTTTCAGGCTTAAGGATCTCCTGTTTTCCTGCTCTTCCCCTATTTCTCAGCATTCTGGCAAATTTCATGTAATCATCCAATGTGGACGCCAGTCCTGCACCGCCGGCCTCGTATGCCGGTGGTTTTGCCATATCATTTCTCACAGCCAGATTGTTACCTGTATAAAGCTGCATGCTTTTACTTCCATCCTCAGCTGTGACTGTCTCATAAGCCTTTGCCAGACGTCCCTGTTTTTCAGCCGGCACCCAGAATGCAGTGTCCTTCATTTCCAGAGGAGCAAAGAGCTCATCCTGCATAAATTCCGACAGTTTTTTTCCTGAGATCACTTCGATCACAGCTCCCAGAACATCTGCGGAGGTTCCATATCTCCATCCGGTTCCCGGTTCAAAGGCCAGTGGACACCGGGCCAGTCTGTCTGCCAGTTCCCGGGTAGTCATAGGTCTCTCTGTATCCAGACGGTCACAGGCTTCCGCAAATACCTTATCCACTGCTTTTCCCGGCTCCGTGCAATCATCCGGATAAACCATCCCTGATGTCATATTCAGCAGGTCAATGATCCTGAGAGGCTGCTTTGCAGGGCTGGTTCCATGAATATCTGCTGTTTTTAATTCCGAATATGAAGGCAGATACTCGGATACAAACTCGCCCGGATCCAAAAGCCCTCTTTCCATCAGGATCATAGCACATGCTGCTGTCACAGGCTTTGTCTGAGAATAGAGACGGAATATGGTATCTCTGGAAATTAATCTGCGATTTTCTCTGTCAGCCATCCCCTCCTCACAATAGAGGAGCTCTTCTCCTCCTTTTTCTACCAGAAGATTCACTCCCATCACTTCACAATGATCCACCGCCTGTTTCATTACCTTACTGATCTTCTCTTTTATATCCATGTCATAATACCTCGTTTCTGATTTTTATGGTTCACTTTTTTCTTGTATTCAGATATTTTTTCTTCTGTTACAGTCTTACCTGTGCCTGCTGCCTGTTTTCCTCCCTGAATGCCCTGGGAGTCATATGATATCTTTCCTTAAATACCCGGTGAAAATAACTGTTATTCTCGTATCCCACTGCTGCAATAATATCACTGATGGTCAGATCCGTGTCACACATCAGCTCTACGGATTTATTCAGACGTTTCCTTTGAAGCAGTTCCTTGAAATTAAAACCTGTGGTTTTCTTGATCATCTTGCTGAGCACATGCATGGGCAGATGAAGCAGTTCACACAGCTCAGTGAGAGTTGCAGTTTTGTATTTCTGTTCTATGTAATCCAAGGTTGTCATGGAAATCATATTTTCGTACTGATTTGGCACACGCATTTCCACATACTGTACCGAATCCACCAGATACAGAAAGATCAATCCCATAGTTGTCTGGTTGATCCGGTTATTCTCCCCTTTTCCTGTCACCAGAGAATAGATCATATTTTCCAGCAGATTCTGGATCTGCAGAACCTCTGAAACTTTAAAATACAGGTATTGTCCTCTCTCCTCATCCTGCCGGAGAATATTTACCAGAAAATCTGCCAGTACATTGTTTCGCCCTGTCATGGAATAGGCCACATCAAAAAATTCCGGAAGAATCATAAAATTAATGGCAATATCATTCTCCCCTGCAGGCAAAAGCTCATGTCTGGTATACTGGTTGAGAAACAAAAGTTCACCTTTTCCAACCACTACTTTCTTGCCGTCTATTATATTGGTAACAGAGCCTTCACATACATAAAGCACCTCAATAAAATTATGTCTGTGAGCAGGAAAATGAACAAACCGGGTATGGGTACGCACAGTGATCAGTTTGCCCTCATCCAGCATCTTTCTGCTGTCTACAATGAAATCCCTGCCTGAGGTATATAGCTCCTTATCCACCTCTGCGCTGCCATCCAGAATTTTCTGTTCTTCCTCTGTGATTTTCTTTAAATGATCTAATAATTCCTGTTGCATAGATTTCACCTTCTGTATCTTTCACAATAATCTGTAAATTCTGTTCCTCACTGCAATTCACAGATATCAGTTCAGGAACAACATATTTTTTTCAAACACACTCTAACCTCATTATATACGATTCATTTTTTTCAGACAACCACAAAAAGAAACGGAGCTAATGCCCCGTTCCCTTTTGTATTTTTATGGAATTTATCAGGTTATCTAATTAGTACAGTTTAGCCATCTCTTCGATGTTTTCTGTGTTGAACTGTAATGGCTCGCCAAGAACGATTTCTGTGCCGCCGTCATCAGCTTCTGTGATTGTATAATCACCAAGGTCACCAGCTGTGAATGTTTCATCCAGTGCGCCTGTGATGTCGCCGTTGATCAGAGCTGCTGTTGCATATGCGCTGAGTTTACCAAGGCCCTGCATATCCCACAGATAGAAGTATGGGCAAGAATGAGCATCGTCATCACCTGTGTACTCCTGCATTTCAGAAGGAAGTCCAAGTCCTGTCAGTTTGCAGGCAGAACCATTATCCTGAAGATATTTAGCTGCTGCTGCGATACCAACTGTTGTAGGTGCACAGATAACTTTCAGATCCGGATATTTCTCAAGAAGAGCTGCTGTCTGGTCTGTAGATTTCTGAGGTTCGTCATCACCATAAGCAACCTCTACCAGTTCCAGTTTGCTGTATTTGTCATCGCCTTCCATAATGGATTTCATTGCATCGATCCATGCATTCTGGTTAGCAGCCTGGGAAGTAGCAGAAAGAACTGCCCACTGTCCTTCTCCACCGGAGATATCAAGAACTGCATCCAGAAGAGCCTGTCCAACCTGTTTTGTACCAGCCTGGTTTACGAATACCTGACGGCTGTCTTTATTTGGTGCGGAGTCGAAAGAGGATACTTTGATTCCAGCATCCATAGCTTCTTCCAGTTTAGCCTGAAGAGCATTAACGTCATTTGCAGAGATGCAGATTGCATCCGGTTTCTGGGAAATCAGGTTATCCAGAACTTTGATCTGAGCATCAGCTGTTGCAGCTTCCGGATAAACAACGTCTACTGTGCCGCCTTCTGCCTCTACAGTTTCCTTGAAAGAGTTTGCTGCGATTTCAAAGAATGCGTTACCAGCAGATTTACCAACCAGTGCGATTTTTTTGCCGTCTGCTACTCCACCGTCTGCCATTACAGGTGTAGCTGCTGCAAGAACCATTGCTCCACAAAGAATTGCGCTTACTAATTTTTTGTTCATGTTTTTTTCCTCCCTTGGATGAATAAAATATTATATAGCTTTTATTTGCAACTGCCCTTCATCCATTACCCCAAAGGGCAGCTACTGACTGAGTAGTTCTGTCAGGATCCGCTCTGCAGATCCTGACTGCTTTATTTTTTTACTGCTCTTTTTACATTTTCAATAATATTCGGAAGTGCTACTGCACAGATCAGAAGTACACCGATGATCAGCAGGATTACCTGTGCATGTACGTTTCTCTGTCCAAGACCAACTCGCAGACATACAATAATGAATGCGGAGATCAGACCACCTGCCAGATTACCTTTTCCACCTGTGGAAGAAATTCCTCCGAATACTGCCATTGCGATGGCATCCATTTCAAATCCATTACCTGTGGTGGTGTTGGCACCATAAGATGATGCTACCAAAAACAGGGCACACAGTCCACAGAAAGTTCCCATAACTGTGTAGATAATAAAGCGGATCTTTTTTACATGGATTCCTGAGTAATATGCTGTGAGACGGTTTGTACCAATGGCATATACTCTTCGTCCGAAGGTGGACTTTCCAAGAATCACTGCAAAAATTACTGCAAGGATCAGAACCAGGAACAGAATGTAAGGCACCTTTCCTACTTTTCCACCAATAAGACGGAAGCCATCTGTATTGGATGCTGAGATACTTCCACCGCTTCCCAGTACGATCTCGGCAATACCACAGAAAATAATCTGTGTTGCCAGTGTTACGATCATCGGAGGCAGCTCCTCAAACTGTGTAAGGATAAAACCATTGACTGCACCGCAGACAGTTCCCACGATCAGTGCTGTAAGAATTACTACGATAAATGGTGCTCCTGTATTACACATCATACAGCTTAATGTAGCAGACAGACACACGGTTGCACCTACGGAAATATCAATCTCTCCCAGTACCAGGATATATGCCATAGGGATCATCAAGAATACCTCAGCAAGATATACAGGCATCTGACGGAGCAGATTTTCTAAATTATAATACTCTGAAAAGCCTTTACAGAAAATGTTGACCAGGATAAACAGGACTACCAGGATGCCTTCCCAGCTGAATATCATATGTTTGATCGGACTTTCCGGCACATTGTTAATACTTCTTCCAGATTTTCCAGCCATGAATTACATCTCCCTTCCTTTTAATGCATTTCTGTCAGCAACTCGCTGTAATACTACGTTCACTACAACTACCACCAGGATCAGTACACCCTTGATCGTATTCTGCCACAGAGCGCCGATTCCTACCAGAGGAAGTGCCTTGGCAATGGTTGCCAGGATCAGGGAACCTAAGAGAGCTCCCACTACGGTACCGCGACCACCGCTCATGCTTACACCACCGATTACGCAGGCTGCGATAACATCCATTTCACCGCCGTACTGCATGTCCGGCATGGCTGATGCATAGATGGAAACCTGAAGGGCTCCGCCCAGACCTGCCAGAATACCCATGATGGTGTAAACCAGTAAATTAATATTTTTTACATTAATACCGGAAACCTCTGCTGCACTGGGATTACTTCCTACTGCATAAATCTTACGTCCTGTTCTTGTCCATTTCATGAACCAGAAGAAGAATACATAGCAGAGGATGATGATCCAGATCACACAGTTCAGTCCCAGAAATTTAGATGTTGCAAAATTTTTGAAGCTTCCAAGTGCTGCTGCACCTGCCCATTCACCACCGTGGGATACCAGATATCCCATAGCGCGGAATACATACATAAAGCCCATGGTTGCAATGATCGGAGGTACCGCTGCCCTGGAGATTACCAGACCAACAACTGCTCCGCAAGCTGCACCGATGGCAATGGCGATTACAAATGCCAGGAAGGTATTGGAAATATGTCCGTATTTCAATAGCATACCAATGGACATACCGGACAGTGCCAGGGTTGACATGATAGAAATATCAATACCGCCAACCAGCATAACACATAACATACCAAGTGACATAACAAGTGTGACTGCGTTATTTTTCAGAAGCTCTATGATTGATTTCGGTGTCAGGAAGGATGGACTGATTGCTGTGACTACCAGACACAGAAGGATCAGAATCACTGCCAGCAACGCTTCACGAGAGCCTGTAATTTTCTTCATGATGGATTTCTTTTCCATTATTTAGCTGCCCCCTCTCCTGCATTCTGGCTTTTCTCCATAGCCAGTTCAAGAATTCTCTCCTGTGTTGCCTCGTTTCTGTCCAGTTCACCGGTTTTACGTCCATTACACATAACGATGATTCTGTCTGCCATTCCCAGGATCTCAGGCATTTCTGAAGAAATCAGGATGATGGCATAGCCTTTCTTTGCCAGATCTCCCATAATCGCATAGATCTCAGCCTTTGCACCAACGTCAACACCCTTGGTAGGCTCATCCATGATTACGACCTTCATTTCCTGGCTCAGAGCCTTGGCAACAACTACCTTCTGCTGATTACCGCCGGAAAGTGAGCTTGCAGGCTGGAAAATATCCACAGCCTTGGTATCCACTTCCTCCAGAAGCTTCTTTGCCAGATCTCTCTCTGTCTTTTCATCATTTAAGCCGTTCTTTGCATATTTACTGATTGTTGGAAGAGTAACATTTCTTCCCAGTCCCCAGCTCATGATCAGACCCTCTTTCTGACGGTCCTCAGGAAGAAGGATAATTCCCTTTTCCATTGCATCTGATGGCTGTTTGATGTGGACTTCCTGACCTTCCAGGTATACCTTACCTTCATCCGGTCTGGTAATTCCACAGACACTTTCAACTACCTCTGTACGTCCTGCACCTACCAGACCGGTAAGTCCCACGATTTCTCCTGCATGAACGTTAAAGGATACATTTTTATAATAACCGGTTCTGGAAAGTCCTTCTATACGAAGCATTTCCTCTCCGATCTCTACCTCTGGTTTAGGGAACAGATCCTTGATCTCACGGCCAACCATAGCTTTGATCAGATCTGCATTGGTAATTCCATCTACATCGTAAGTTCCGATGTACTGGGAATCACGGAATACGGTAACTCTGGAAGCCAGACGGTACATATCTTCAAATCTGTGAGAAATAAAGATAATAGAAACGCCCTCTTCTTTCAGCTGATCTACGATCCTGTAAAGCTCCTCAGACTCTCTTCTTGTCAGTGATGCAGTGGGCTCATCCAGGATAACGATCTTAGCATGTGTGGAAAGAGCCTTGGCAATCTCTACCATCTGCTGCTGTGCCACACTTAAGGTACCCATCTCAGCCGTAGCATCAAAATCTGCATTCAGCTGTTTCAGAAGCTTGTTGGCTTCTTCATTCATGGCTTTCCACTGAATCATCTTATGTTTGATGATCTCATGACCCATAAAAATATTTTCTGCTACAGACAGATGTGGATAAGATGTGGGGTGCTGATAAACGGCTGCAATTCCTGCTGCCTGCGCATCCTTCGGTCCTTTGAAGTCTACCTTCTCACCGAAGAGATACATCTCTCCCTCTTCTGCTTTATGTACACCGGTAATAACCTTGATAAACGTAGATTTACCTGCACCGTTTTCGCCCATCAGTGCATGAACTTCACCGGGTTTTAACTGAAACTGAACATTGTTCAATGCCTTCACGCCCGGGAAAATCTTAGTAATGCCTTTTAACTCAAGAACATAATCAGACACGGTTATTGATTCCTCCCTCTTTCTTAATGTAGCTTTATCATAGCATCACGTTTCTTTTTGGGTAATGGGAAAATATTTAGAATCAGGGTAAAATATTTTCCTGTTAGTATTGTAAGATTATACAAAAGAAGTTTTTTTACAGGTCGTATTTTATACCTTTTTATGGTAAAATAATACCGAAAAATGTGGTCATTCCGTCTCTGTGACCATAAGAAGCAAAAAACTTCTACAGCATATATAATGGAGAAATGATATGAAATTACTGATTGTAGATGACGAGGAGCTAACCCGTACCGGTGTGATCTCCTCTATTGACTGGAAAGCATTGGGGATTGAGGAAGTCCTCCAGGCTGACGATGGAATAAATGGTCTGGAAATGGCAAAGCAACACCGCCCGGAGATTATCCTCTGTGATGTGCGGATGCCCCGCATGACCGGTATTGCCATGCTGGAACGGCTGGAAAAAATCCTGCCGGATACCATCCCTATTTTTATGAGCGGATATTCCGATAAAGACTATCTGAAAGCCGCCATCAAATTAAAGGCTGTAAACTATATGGAAAAGCCACTGAATCCAACTGAAATCCGTGAGGCTGTGCTGGAAGCCATAGAACTTTATACGAAGAAGATCCGCTCACACAGAGGAGAAACTCTGCAGTCTATGGAAAACGCCTCCCGCCTGGCCCAGCTTCTCACCACTCCGGGAATAGATTCCCTTCAGGCTGCAGAGCAGCTGGCAGAAGAGCTCGCTCTCCCCTGTGGACCAGGTACCCAGGTTACATGCGTGATCATCCGTCTGCGCACTGCCCCGGAATTTGTACAACCTTCCCCGGAAGAGATTTACCATGGTTTCCATAATCTGCTTCAGCATTATCACAGTGACTGTGTGTATGTGGCAAAAAAGCTTCAATTTCTGGTATATTTTATCTTCAGCCCGGATTCTTTTTCTTCACTTATGGCATCAGATATCCAGAAATTTCTGGAAGAACAGTTTTGCTCCTATGAAGATCATTTTATTGCTATGGGCGAAAGCTACCATGGATTTTCCAAGGCATATCAGGCATATACCTCTGCCGTGATCCTGCTGGAAAGCAGCTTTTTCTTTCCGGCAAACTCCTATCTTACACCGGAGATTTCCCAAAATTCTTCCAGTGCAAAATCTGCCCCCGGCTTTGCTCCGGAATCGCTTCTGTCAGAAGCTCTTTCTTCTCAGGACTCTGACAAATGCGGACAGATTTTAAAAGACCTTGAAGAACAGTATTTCCGGAATACACAGATTCTGCCTGACCAGACCAAGGATCTGTACTATAAGCTTTTTCTTTCTCTGGAAAATGCCCGCAGACAGCAAAAGCTACCCTTACATTCCTCAAATTCCGGAAGCATGATGTCCCTTTTGGAAAACTGTTTTACCTTTCAGGAGCTTCATAATACTTTGTGCAGCCAGGTGGACAACTATTTTTCTGATCTGCAGGATGCTGTCCCTGAGAATTCCACCATTTTCCTTATCCGGGACTATATCAGCAAAAATTACGGGAATGAGACCTTATCCGTCAAGGATATCAGCGATCATGTGTTTTTGTCTGCCTCCTATGTATGTACCTTTTTCAAAAATGAAACCGGGCAGACTCTCAATCAGTATCTGACCGAATTCCGAATGGAAAAAGCTAAGGCTCTTTTGGCAGATCCCCGATATAAAATTGCAGACATCTCTTCCAGAGTCGGTTACAGTGACGGAAATTATTTCGGAAAAAGTTTCCGCAAATATACTGGACTGTCACCTTCTGAATACAGAGAAAAATTAAACAGATAGGGGGATCAAAATGACACAGAAAAATCCCCGGGGATTCCGGGCGTGGTATGGAGATCTGAAGCTTCAGAGCAAATTCACCCTTGCCCTCACTCTGATCGTTGTAGTGCCTGCAATTCTGGTTGCTGTATTTTTTTATCACCAGCTTTATGACATGGTGGTTTCCAACACAATCCGCAAAGAACAGATCAGTTCTGCCAAAACTGCACCTCTTATTGAAGACACTGTGGATGATGTAACTGCTGCCTATGATGATCTGGCATCTATTCCTTTTTTTAAAACCATCTTTCACAATCCGGTAAGCACTCCCATGGGATATCTGACCCACGGGGAACAGGCAGAAGAATTTAAAGAAAAAGTCAACGCAGTCTGCGACAGTCACCAGATCAAGGGAATCCGAATTTATGTGGATGCCCCGACAGACCAGAACAGTCTTCTGGTCAGTGAGAATACCTGTGATCTATTTCTGCCGATTTCCCAGGCAAGGGGAACCTACTGGTATGGCATTTTTCAGGGCAGTCATATGACAGAGCTTTACTGTCCTCCCTTTTATCTAGGTGCAAAGGAAAAAGAGAGCTATGGGGATCTGGCCTATATCCGTAAGATCTCCGTTAATTATTACAATGCAGTCTACGATGCCTATGTTGCAGTTTATTATTCCAGTTCCACTTTCGAAAAGATACTTTCAGAAAATCTGGCTCTTGAGGGAAGTGTATCCTATATTATTAATGACCGTAACAGTGCTGTGGCTTCCTCTGATGACTCCCTCTCCGGTATTTACTGGCTGGACTATGATACCATCAAGGACTCCTTTATGTCCTCTAATAATTTCATCGAGCAGAATATTCTGGGGGAAACTGTATACGCAGGCTTCTACAGCATTACTGTTCCTAACTGGTACATGGTAACGATCCTTCCTTCCAGACCATTGATCACCCAGAGTAATCAGCTGATCTTTCAGCTGCTGCTTATCTACCTGGCAATCCTGATCTTTGCCATTATATTGGCTAACCTGTTGTCCCGTTCTATCACCAGCCGCCTTTCCTCCGTGATCCGGCAGATGAAAAAAGTACGGCAGGGACCACCGGTACCTATGGATAGTCCGGTTTATCACGATGAGGTGGGTGATCTCATTGACACCTATAACTATATGACCCGAAAAATGAATGAACTGATCCAGAAACAGGCAAAAGCCTCTGAAGACCTGCGCATCGCAGAATTCAATTCCCTACAAGCCCAGATCAACCCACATTTTCTGTATAACACTATGGATATGATCAACTGGCAGGCCTTGCAGGGACATACGGACGAGGTCAGCACAGCTGTACAGAATCTGTCCCGGTTCTATAAGCTCACCCTGAGCCGCAAGAAAGGAATTTCCACCATAGCCCATGAGGAAGAGCATGTTTCCATTTATATAAATCTGCAGAATATGCGATATCATGACAGCATTGACCTGATCTCTGATATCCCCGATGAGCTAATGGAATATCAGATTCCCAAGCTGACTCTTCAGCCTGTAGTAGAAAATTCAATTCTCCACGGTATTCTGGAAAAAGAAAGCAAATCCGGTACCATCGTACTCACCGGATGGCTGGAAGATCAGGATGTGGTTCTGCTGATCTCCGATGATGGTGTGGGAATTCCTCCGGAGAAAATGCCTACCATTCTTTCCGGCACCGGCCACAGCAGCACCGGCGGTACCAATATCGCCATTTACAACACACACCGAAGACTGCAGATCCTGTATGGATCAAAATACGGACTTACCTACACAAGCAAGCCCGGACAGGGTACTGAAGTACAGATCCGCATTCCAGCCAAAAAAGAAACCTGACAATCTGCCAGGTTTCTTTCTTTTTGAATATGTGTTTTATATGATTCCACTTTCATGGAGAAATCTTACTATTTTATTATCTTGTAACAATATCTACCGGTACATTGAAGATCTTTGCAACCTTCAGAATTGTATCGATATGTCTTCCTGTAGCAGCCGCCATATGATGCGTTGGGCCTGCTTCACTCCAGCGGTTTACAAATTCTCTTGCACCGCAGGTGAAACGTGTTCTCATATTTGTATCACCAAAGGAAAGAATCTTACCTTCTTCATTTACACCTTCAGCAACAACAAATTTGAAGTGTCCGTCTGCATCCTGTGTGATTGCCAGATAAGTAACAGGACCTGTATATGGATAGAACTGTGTCAGATATCCGCCGCCAGTCTTACCGTGGAATACTTTTACGATCTTCATGGTTGGTTTCTTATCAGAGATATCAGCATCACCACTTCCGGAATGACCGATAATGCAAATGTCATCATTAAAGTCAATGGAGTACATCTCAGAAAGCTGTCCAGTTCCTGAAATGGTCTTTAAGATACTCATTGCCATGGCAACCTTCATATCCCCTTCTACAGCGCAGGCTGTACCCTGTTTGATCAGCATGGAAAATGCCGGAATCAGCATACTGTCCAGAACTCCTGCTTTCCCCTGTGCAAATCCATCATAATGGGAAGCGATCATTCCAAGATGCTCATCTTTTACCCATTTCTCAAATGCTACTACATATTTCGCCATATCCCATACTTTCTCAATGGTTCCGCCGCCTTCGATCTCAAAGGTATCCAGGATTTCCTGAGCTTTTGCACGGATAGCATCTTCATCTGTAATATCATCAGCAATGACCCACATTTTCTCCCAGTCAAACTGTTTTGTATACAGGAACATTCTATTGTACAGATTTGTCTCATCAATATAGAGATCCATCATACCCGGATAGGGTCTTCCAATCTGTGCGATATTAGTATCACGGAATCTTCTTCTTACCTGAGCAGCCTTACACCAGTCTTCGATCTCTGCCTGAACTCCAGGATCTCCACCTTCTACAACACCTGTGATCACCGCGTGTCTCTTGCCTGCTCTCTCCAGGTCTGCTACAGCTTCGCCTACTGCACCGCATGCATAGCCCTCTCCTAACCAGGAGGCAATATCAGTGTGGTCATAATCCAGGGCTTTCAGCTTCTGCACATTCACCAGAACAACCGGTACATCCAGGTCACGGACTGCCGGAAGCATGTTATAGGATGTGGCATAGGTAAGCATCTGAAGAAATACCAGATCAACGTCAGCTGCACGGAACTTGTCCCCTGCTTCCATTGCCTGTTCCTTTGTAGTTACCATTCCACCGTCAATAATCTCTACTGTATCCGGAATTGTTTTCTTGAATGCTGCATACTGTGACTCAAATTCCGGTACCAGTGACGGGAACTGAGGCAGATATGCACCTAAAGCGATAGAAAATACACCAACTTTTGCCTTTGTGTTTACTAACATAATATGATTCCTCCTATTTTCAGAGCGGGGATTCATTATGCATTATGCAGTCTGCATTCCTGCTCTTTTATTATTTATAAACTTTTACACCAAAGGACTCATGAATGATAGTACGAGCCTCTTCGATTGTTTTAAACTCTTCTGCTTTCAGCATCTGTGCTGTGATATTTCCGATTGCAGTAGCCTCTCCCGGACCTGCATGGATTTCTTTCTTTGTTGCCTTTGCAGTCAGCTCATTGAGATATCCTGCGTTGGAGCCGCCGCCTACGATATGGATACGGCTGTATGTTCTGCCTGTCATCTCTTCCAGCTCTTTTGCTGTCTTTGCATAGCATTCTGCAAGACTTGTGTAGATAACTGTTGCGATTTCTCCCAGAGTTTCCGGAACCTTCTGTCCTGTTCTGCGGCAGTAATCCTTAACTTCTTCTGTCATATTGTCAGGAGAAAGGAAGCACTCATCATTTGCCTCTACTCTTGACGGGAAATCCTTTGCTTCCTCTGCCATTGCACAGATCTCTGCAAAGCTGTATGCATCATTTACTTCATGACGTACAGACTGGATCATCCAGAGTCCCATGATATTCTTCAGATAACGGAAACGGCCTGCATAACCGCCTTCATTTGTGAAGTTCATCTCACAGCTCTTCTCAGAACAGTCTGCTTCTTTTCTCTCAATACCCATCAGTGACCATGTTCCGGAACTGATATAGATAAAGTCATCATCATTTGCAGGAACTGCCAGTACAGCGGATCCTGTATCATGTGTTGCAGGTGCCACTACCTCCAGGTCAAATCCCACTTCTTCTCTGATCTTATCTGACAGATGTCCGATGCTTGTGCCAGGCATGATCAGCTTCTGGAACATTTTTCTCGGATAACCGAGCATATCGATCAGTTCATAATCCCAATCCTTGGTGATCGGGCTTACAAGCTGTCCTGTTGTAGCTTCTGTGTACTCACAGGTTTTCTGTCCTGTAAGAAGGAAATGGAAGTAATCCGGCACATGAAGAAGTGTCTCTGCCTGCTCCAGATATTCCGGATGTTTCTTTTTCACTGCCATCAGCTGATAGATGGTATTATAATCAGCTTTCTGGATACCTGTTCTTGCATAGAGATCTTTCAGGGAAATAGCCTTATAAACTTCTTCGTCCATTCCCTCTGTACGGTGATCACGATATCCTACTGTATTTCCAAGAACTTTGTCATCTTTGTCAAGCAGTACGAAATCAACGCCCCAGGTGTCTACACCCATGCTTACAGGAAGTTTGCCGATTTCTTTACATTTCTTCAGACCATTTACAACCTCTTTAAAAAGGCGGTCAAATTCCCAGCAGAGTTCTCCGTCTTTCTTTACCATTCCATTTTCAAAACGATAGATCTCTTCCAGAACCATTTTTCCATTTTCCATATGTCCAAGAATGTGACGTCCGCTGGATGCTCCGATATCTACTGCTAAATAATATGTTGCCATTTTAAATCCTCCTCAATATGTAAGATCATTGTAATTGGAACAGTTACTGTTTATCCGTAAAACAATAACCAAAAACATTCTCTCCATACTTGATAATGCCATTTTAAACTATTTCCAACCCTAGTTTAAGAACCTGGTTTGTTTAAAAAAGAGTCCTTATTTGCAAACTCCCGGCTTATCCCCTATATGAAGTGCTTTATTGCTTAACTTTTTCTATTTTTCAGCCTTTTCTTCTCGTTCTTTTTTTACTTTTTCACGCTGCTTTGTGAGATCATAGTAATCATCTGTAATAAAACCATGTCTGCGCATTGCATCAAATACTCTCTGCTGTTCAGCAGTCATCTTCATTCCTAAGGAATTATTATAATCTGTCAGGACACAGCCAGTCTTCTCGATCAGCCAGAATAATGGGGAATCATCCTCCGGGATCAGCTTCCAGATCTCATCCTCGGTCTGTGGCAAAAGCTCCATCAGTCTGTGAAGATGCCCCCCTTTACTGATAGGACGATAGTCTCCGTCCGGAAGAATAATTCCGTCAGAAAAATTAAGATCTGTCTTTTTCTTTTCCTTCAGTAGTTCTTCTGTCACCTTCATTTATCGCCTCCCAGTAACCAGTAACGCCGCACAGCCATGGGCAGTGCGGCGTTATTTTAACTATTTACCGTTCTTAATTATCACTAATTAAAAATTAGTCATAAAGGTTAGGAGCGATGCTTTCGTCTTCCATGTTAGTGGAATCATACCAGTAACCAGCTGTAGGAACATCTTCAAGCTCCTGTCCGTTAGCTGCTGCTGTCAGAGCGTAGATTGCATAGTATCCCATCATCAGAGGAGACTGTGTAACTGCACCAAGGAATGTTCCATCCTGTACAGCTGTTTTGATTGTTGTACCAGCATCGAAACCAACACCGATTACATCACCGTTTGCTGCGTCAGATCCAAGAACGTTCAGGTTGTTGTTTGCTGCAAGAACACCTTCTGCAGAAACCTGGTTGGAACCGAAAACTGCGATACAGTTTTCCTGGGAAAGGATTGCCTGAGCCTCTGTGGAGCAAAGCTCTACAGTTGTCTGTGCAGGAACACCTACCTGGATAACAACATCTGCATCAGCTTCTTCAGCGTCAGCGCCTTCTGCTGCGTTTACATAGAAATCATTACCTTTAACTGCTACTGTTTTGCCATCAGCTTTAACAAGTTCGATCATTTTGTTGATGAAACCTGTACCACGCTGCTGGATGTTCTGAGCTGTAGCATCCTGGTTAACTTCACCGATGATAACCTGTCCCTCAGCGTTTGCAATAACATCTTTGATCGCATCATACATATGCTCAGCTGCTACAGAACCAGCCTGTGCATTGTCTGTACAAACTTCACAAACAACAGATCCTTCCGGAGCATCAGCAATACCTGTATCGAATGTTACAACCGGGATTCCCTTTTCAACGCAAGTCTTCAGAGCATCCTGTACAGAAGATGTATCGCATGCTGCAATACCGATTCCTTTAGGGCTGGAAGCGATTGCTGTGTTGATCATGTTAACCTGGTCAGCAATATCAGATTCACTGTTTGGTCCCTGTGCTGTATATGTAACGCCAAGTTCTTCAGCTGCTTTCTTCATACCTTCCTGAGCTGCATCCCAGTATGTAGACTGGAAAGATTTAACCATCATCGGGAATTCATAAGCTTCAGCTGCTTTCAGATCTTTGAACTGCTCTGGCATATCATCTGCTGCCATAACACATGTAGCTGACATTCCTGCTACCATTGTTGCACACATAACTAATGCGATCACTTTCTTTGCTTTCATTTAATACTTCCTCCTTTTAAGAAAAAATTATATAGTTTTTTATGATGATACCCCAGAAGAACTACTGCCTTTCACTACTCTTATCCCTATTTTCATGAAAAGCAGCCTTGCTCCTCCGTTGTTTCATTATCCCTTACATTTCTGCGATTCCTATCGCAGTATGGCTACCCGGCTATTAGTGGGAGCCTTTCTTTTCTTTCATAATATCGATCAGGACTGCTACGATCAGAACGATACCTGTGATGATCTGCTGCCAGTTTGCCTGCAGGCCGATGTATGGAAGACCTGTCTTTAAGAGCATGATGACAAAGATACCAACAAATGTACCGATTACGGAACCGTAACCACCTGTTGCTGCAACACCACCTACGAATACACCGCCGATGGCATCCATCTCAAGTCCGGCACCTGTACCAGGCTGTACAGTAGGTGTAACTGCTGCATATGCGATAGCTGCAAGACCTGTAAACAGACCGCAGACTACATATACCATTACATGGTAGAATTTAACGTTGATTCCTGAAAGAGCTGCTGCTTCTTTGTTGGAACCGATTGCAATGGTGTAACGTCCAAATTTTGTCTTATTCAGTACGAACTCCATTACAAGAACCAGGATAACCATCCACAGGAAACCGATTGGATAACGGGAAGCGCTTCTTCCTGTACCAACTGTAATCTTGAAGATTGTGTGGAACCATCCACCATCCTGTGATAATGCCGGCCATGGTGTAGCACTGCAAAGAGAACCAGCACCACGGGTAATCATACAGGTACAAAGGGTAGCAAGGAATGGAGGCAGGTTCATAACACCGATCAGCACACCATTTGCTGCTCCTACAATAAGTCCAAGTACAATGCAAAGTAACATTGCCACTGCAACCGGAAGGTTGTTATTTCTTATCAAAGATCCTGAAATCAATGCGTAACATACCATACCAGTACCGATTGACAGGTCTACACCTCCGGTAATAAGCGGGAATGTAACACCGATTGCCATCAGAAGGTCATAGTATGAGAAATCCAGCATACTCAGAAGTGTAGTGTATTTTCTGAACTCAGCACTTCTGAAAGAGAAGAATGCAGCCAGTACAATGATAACCAGCAATACAACAAATCTCTGATCACTTAAAATACTTTTTTTCTTCTTAGTCATGACTTTCCTCCTTAATCAATATTTCGTGTAGCCTTACTCATAATGTGTTCCTGTGTAGCTTCGGAAATATCAATATCTCCAGTTACTTTACCTTCACACATGATGATGATTCGGTCACTCATTCGGAGAACTTCTGTCATTTCAGAAGAGATCATGATAATGGATTTACCTTCTGCTGCCAGTTTGTTCATTAACTTGTAAATTTCATTCTTGGCACCAACGTCGATACCTCTGGTTGGCTCATCGAAAATAAGGATGTCACTGTCTCGTGTCAACCATTTTGCGATAACCACCTTCTGCTGGTTACCACCGGAAAGATTGACTACCAGCTGCTCGCAGTTTGGAGTCTTAGTTGCCAGTTCTTTCACATATCTCTCTGCAACTTCTTTTTCTTTCGCCTTATTGATCAGGAGACCACTGGTAAATTCTTCCATAGTTGCCAGTGTAGTATTTTCTGTTACAGATTTCTGTACAACACAACCATATCTTCTTCTGTCCTCTGACAAATAACCGATACCGTATTTAACTGCATCCTGAGGACTGTTGATGGTAACTTCATGAAGCTGTCCGTCTTTGCCCATAATGGAAATCTTTCCACTCTGTTTCGGGTCTGCTCCGAATAATGCTCTGGCAGTCTCTGTACGTCCTGCACCCATCAGTCCTGAGAAACCAAGGATTTCTCCTTTACGAAGCTCAAAGCTTACATCCTGAACCATCTTACCTGCATTCAGATGTTCTACTTTCAGAACAACCGGTGCATCTGGTGCAACCATGCTGTGTTCCTTCGGATCTTCGTAAATAACACGACCAACCATCATGTTGATGATATCTTCTTTTGTACTTTCTGCTGTAACCAGTGTTCCCACATAACCACCGTCTCGCATGACTGTTACACGGTCTGTGATCACCTTGATCTCATCCATACGGTGTGAGATATAAACAATTCCCAAATTTTTCTTACGCAGGTCACGGATAATCTCAAATAAATCAGCGATTTCCTTCTCTGTCAGTGCAGCGGAAGGCTCATCGAAAACAATAACCTCCGCTTTATGGGAAATTGCCTTGGCAATCTCGCACATCTGCTGCTTACCTACTGTAAGGTTTTTCATCTTTTCTCTTGGATTGATTTCAATATTCAGATCCTTGAAAAGCTTCTTGGAATCTTCGATCATTTTCTTGTCATCAATACGTAATCCCTTCTTTGGCTCACGTCCGATGAAAATATTCTGGGCAACTGTCAGGTCACCTACCATGTTCAGCTCCTGATGCACGATTACAACACCTGCATCCTGTGCTTCTCTGGTACTGTGGAACTCTGTTTCCTTACCCTTATATGTAATACTGCCTGAATCTTTCTGATAAATACCGGTAAGAACCTTCATCAGTGTAGATTTACCGGCACCGTTTTCTCCCATAAGTGCATGTACTTCGCCGCGTTTCACCTCGAAATTAACGTGATCAAGGGCATGAACTCCAGGAAAGGACTTATCAATGTCCTTCATAGTTAAAATAACTTCACCCATTGTTACATCCTCCCTTCCGATCAGTTCTTTCTGCGTCTTGCAGATACGTCGACGTAAACTGCTGCGATTACAATGAGACCTGTGATGATCATCTGCTGTCCTTTACCAAGGCCAAATGCCATGATTCCCTGCTGAAGAAGTGAGATGATAAACACGCCGATTACTGTACCGCCGATAGAAGCAAGTCCACCAACCATGGAAGTACCACCCATTACACAACCTGCAATTGCTTCGTTGTTGTACTGGTCGCCGTATCCAGGCTGAACAGTTGTATAAGCTCCTACGAAGAACAGTCCTGCGATTCCAACCAGAACACCGCAGATTACATAAGCAAGCATCTGCCATTTTCTGGTATTAACACCGGAAAGGCGAACCGCTTCGCTGTTAGAACCAAGACAAAGGATATAACGTCCCGGTTTTGTGTTGTAAAGAATAATGCCGCAAAGCACAGCTGCAATCAGGAAAATCACAAGTCCTACAGGAAAACCATTGTAAGAAATGATATTTCTGAACCATCCGTTTACAGGATCTGAAGACTGAGGCCAGCTTACGGACTGAGTTTTGGTAAATACAGATGCAAGACCTTTTGCAATGTTCATAGACGCCATGGAAATAATGAACGCCGGAACTGACATGTAGGATACCATAAAACCATTAAACATACCAAAGGCAAATCCGATCAGCACACAGATCACCATTGCCAGGGCACATGGTACATGATAAGCTGTCATGCAGTATCCTGAAATCAGGGCACAACAGAACATTACCGGTCCGATAGAGAAATCGATTCCTCCGGTTGCAATTACGAATGTTACTCCAAGTGAAAGGAAGCCAAGGAAGTATACATAGTTCAAAGTAGATTTAATACTGTCAGCCACAGGGAATTTACTTCCCAGAACTACTTTGAAAACAATGAACATGAGAATCAGAATACAGACAAGCAGGATTCTGTTCAGCCCAAGCTTCTTAACAACTGGATTTTGTTTCAACTTTTCCAAGTTTTTCACCCTCCTTATATTTTATCTCTCTTGTTGTTGAATATATCTTACCTTAATGCCCGGATAATTGTAATGGAATATCTTCCAAAAAAAGGTTAAATATTTCCTATCTGTGCATAGGAAATATTTAACCTTTTCTGTAACATAATAACCATTTACTTTTACATTTGTAAACCTGATATCCACGAATTGTTCCGCTGCAAAGCAGCTCCCACAATTCTATAATAAGAAGTTTTTTAGTAAAAAGGGAAGATCAGACGTTCAATATCACTGTCATACATATTGTCCGGTGTCACCAGTTCACAGCCGGAATCAATATTTTTCGCCACAGAGTCTCCGTTCAGCATATGGATTGTCTCCTCCACTCCCATATATCCCATACGGAAAGCCTTCTGAACAATAATCCCCTTGTAAACTCCCATTTCCATCAGATTAATGGCCTCCTGGGAGCAATCCACACCGACTACCGCGATCCTGTCCTTTGCCCCTGCATCACTGACTGCACGCCCTACACCTACAGCAGAATATTCATTCATACCTGCGATCATTTCCAGATCCGGATATTTCTCCATCAGTTCATTGGTCAACTCATAGGATTTTTCAAAAAGGGAATTACAGTAAACCACCTCTACAATATTTTTTGCATAATCCCCCAGACCTTCTCTGAAGCCCTGTTCTCTTTCCACTGCAGTCGAAACCCCTTTTACATGGCTGACTATGGCAAGCCTGGAATCCTTATCCAGCAAGGTTCTGGCATATTCCCCCAGACGTCTGCCTGCCTCCACATTATCTGTAGCAACAGTAAGATCCTGAAGCTCCTCCTCTGTATAAGAGTCAATATAGGTAATGCGGATCCCCTTTTCCTTTGCCTCTTTCAGCAGTTTATCTGACGCGCTCATACTGGAGGGAGAGAACAGGATGGCATCCGGTTCCTTTTCAATGGCTGCCTTAAGCAGATGATTCTGTTCTTCAATATCTTCCTCTTTGTCCGGTGCCATGATCTCCAGTTTTGAGCCATATTCTTCTGCAGCCATTTTGCATCCGGAAATCAATGATGACCAGAAATCATTGGTATCATCCTTAATCTTTGGAATATAGATCAGAGAACACTCTCTGGTCTGCGTCACTCCCGGAGACATCAGCCCTGTCACAGCCACCAAAAGGGCAGCCATAAGAATTATAATAACAATAATCACTTTTCTATATTTTCTCATGGACATCCTCCTGCTTTTTAGGAATCACAACAGTAGCTGTAGTTCCCTTTCCTTTTTCGCTATGATAGATAATTCCATATTCCTTTCCATAATAAAGGACCAGACGCTGCTGTACATTGTATACTCCCACTCCGTTTGAGTGGTAATTGACCTTATGCTTATCATAGATATGCTTCAGTGTTTCCTCATCCATGCCTACGCCGTCATCTGTAATATCAATAATGATCCGTTCTCCCAGTTCATAGCCATGAACCTTGAGCATTCCCTTGCTCTCTTTGTATTTCAGGCCATGATAAATAGCATTCTCCACAATGGGCTGCAGCACCAGACGGATGATCTGTGCATGGGTGATCCGTGGATCCACATTGATCTCAAATTCCAGCTTATCCTTATATCGCATTTTCTGAATCGTAAGATAACTTCTTACATACTCGATTTCCTGCCCAATGGTCACCAGTTCATTTTCAATACTGATACTTTGCCTGAGAAGTCGCGCCAGAGAAGCAGTCATAAGTACTACCTCTTCATTCTTCTTTCCCTCTGCCATCCAGATAATAGAATCCAGTGTATTATATAAGAAATGAGGATTGATCTGGGACTGAAGTGCTTTCAGTTCAATTTTTCGTTTCTGCTCCTGCTCCTGAATGTTCTGAGCCATCAGATCCTGGATCTTGTGAGTCATCACATTAAAGGATCGGGTCAGGCTTCCAATCTCATTGTCCGAATACACTTCAATTTCTGCAGCAGAAAAATCTCCCTTCTGCACTCTTTTCATAGAATCACGGAGTTTCTGGATCGGAAAGGTAATATTTTTGGCAATCTCGCTGGAAATCACCAGAGCTATTGCGATCAGTCCCAGGGCTACCAGCACATAAATACTTCTGGCTTTTCTACTGTTTTTCAAAAGCTCAGACATATTCATGCAGCCTACAATAGTCCATCCGGTTGTCTCAGAATGGGACAGGGCATATATTTTCTCATCATCACCCTTTCCTGCTGTAACCACATCTGTTTTCGCATTCATAATCAGGGAAATGTTTTCCGTCTGCAGTTCATTATAAAGCTGTTGCTGCTGTGGATGATACACAATGTTTCCATTCTGATCCAGAATAAACACATAGCCTTTGGTTCCCACACTGTTCTGCGTACAAAGTTCACTGATGGCACTGTAGTTCAGGTCAATAAAAACGACTCCATCACTGTCTCCTTCTCCTGTATAATTGCGGATTCCGCGGCTGAGAGTGATCACCCAGGGGCGTTCCCCACTGATCACATTCTGCACATGGGAAGAGGTCAGGTTGTAATGATCATATTTTCCCACAGCATCTGCATACCAGCGCTGAGTATCAAGCTTCAAGTTCTGATTACGTGTAGACATCCCGTTATTAAACAGGGATGAACTTCCATTTTCTCTGCGCACAATTCCGATATTGCGGATGTCAGACCTACCCTTCAGTATAGTCTTAAACTGTTCTGTCAGACGCTGTCTGCACTGATTATATTCCTTCCGAGAGAGAGCATCTATTCCGCTTTCACTGTACAGATATTTATAGGCATCTCCGCTTCCAGCTACCAGGGACGCAATATTATCCATATAACTGATATAGGAATCTATGTTCTGATTCAGCTGCCCGATAATTGTCTGTGTATACATAACCGAGTTCTCATAAATAGACGAATTGGTATATCGCAGAGAAACAACTGTTACTACCAGCACTGCACTTAATACCAGGATTGAAACTGCACAAAAGATCGCGCTCTGGATACTTTTAAATTTCACAGGAAGCCTTGCAGCTATTCCTTTTTTCTTCATCGGCGTTTCTCCCTTGCATATTCAGTAGGTGTTTTCCCTGTTATCTTTTTAAAGGAAATCCCAAAATAATGAGGGTCTGAGAAGCCTACCTTTTCTGCAATCTCATAATTTTTCATGGTGGTATTCTCCAAAAGCTCTTTAGCCTTCTCCATCCTGACCCTGGTCAGCACTTCTATAAAAGTCTCTCCTGTCATTTCCTTAAATATGGTACTGAAATAACTGGTGCTGATATTTAAATAGGAACAGATACTGTTCAGACTCAGACATGGATCCATATAATTTTTCTGTATATAGTCCATTGCCAGCATCCCTTGTCTCTGTCCGTTGGAGCTATTCAGCTCCTGCAATGCATCAAACACTTCCTGCGCATACTTCTCTACCAGGGCTGCTGCCTGAGAGAACATTCTCTGCTCTGTAACTGCTTTCAGAAGAGCTTCTCTCTGAGCTATAATCTTTTCCGGCTCCTCGCCGAGAGACTGGCAAGTATTTCCAATTGCACGGATCACCTGCTGCAGATAGATGCAAGCATAACTTTTTCCCACCAATGCAGATTTAATTTCTGTCTCAATCTGTCCCAGTGTTTTCTCCATAAGCCTTCGGTCTCCGGACTTGATTGACTCTGTAAGTATTTCCAGATCATTTATCAGAAAAATAGAATTGTCTGTTTTTTTCTCTTCCATATCAAAAAGCAGATTTCCACCCAGAAGATAACGATAATCAATGGCTTTGGCAGCCAGCCGGTAGGAATAAATCAGCTCATGTGGTGATCGCACCCAACTCCCGATTCCAATGGAGCTTTCAAGCCCGATTACCTCCTTTACCTTCTCCTGGATTTCATGGCAGATCCTGTGGATACTCTCAGAAAATTCCTTTGTCCTGTTTCCGGCAAAAATGATACACACACGGTTGTTTCCCTCCTGGTATACCACGCCTGCCTTCTCCCGTACCACAATCTCATCGCCTACATTAAACAGCACAAAAGCCATAAGTGCACTCTCCTGCTGTTTATCCATGTCCATCTGATACATGTCCGAATACGTGTCTATATCAAACACTGCCACTCTGTAGCTGGCAGCCTGGAAAGTAATTCCCATCCTCTCCAATTCATCCAGGCTGACCTGCACATCTCTGGTGCATTTCACCAGACAATCCAATGCCTTAGAACGGATCACATTTGCATTCTTATGATAATCCTGGGAAACCTGGGTCAAAGACTCCATCTTCCTCTGTTCTTTTTTCCTGGAATCCAGTTTTTCCTTCATATTTTCGATAACCTTGGTCAGCTCCATGGCAGTAACCGGCTTCAGCATATATTCGCTTACATTATACTGTATTGCTTTTTTTGCATACTCGAACTCCCCGAAGCCACTGAAGATCACGATCAGAATATCCGGATAATTATCATGGAGAAAATGGCTCAGCTCCATTCCATCCATATAAGGCATGAGAATATCCGTAAGAACAATATCTACCTCATGTGTTTTTACAAACTCCACAGCCTGCTTCCCGTTCTCACAGTCTCCTATCAGTTCACAATCCAGCTTTCCCCAGTCAATATTCTCCCTGATGGCATCCCTGACAAGGATCTCATCATCCACCAATAAAATTTTGTACATAAAATTATATCTTCCCCCATAATATCGTTATCCTACAAACATTTACCATATGCCATTCATAAGTCATACATATGACTATTCCATAAAATATCATATCATATTTTAACGATTTTTACAATTTTATGTCGCTGGTTTTTGGCAAGCTTTACATCTCCTGACCAGCATAAAAAAATAAACATTTTACGGAAAATATTGCCTTGAATAATCTGCCCGAAGCCTGTAAACTAATGAGTAGTGATAAGCGTGTACTGTGTTATTATATGCAGACAGCATATGACAACACCGCAACCATGAATGTATTGTTGAAAGGGGAAAAATTATGTTAAAAGGTATTCCTGAAATTTTATCACCAGAATTATTAAAAGTATTATGTGAGATGGGACACAGTGATCGTCTTGTAATCGCAGACGGTAACTTTCCTGTAGAATCCATGGGCAAAAATGCAATTACAATCCGCTGCGACGGACATGGCGTTCCGGAAATCCTGGATGCGATCCTTCAGCTCTTCCCACTGGATACTTATGTAGAAAAACCTGTAAATCTTATGGAAGTTATGCCTGGAGATACTGTAGAAACACCAATCTGGGATACTTACAAAGAAATCGTAGCAAAACATGATGACCGCGGTGCAAAAGCAATCGGAAATATTGAACGTTTTGAATTCTACGAACAGGCTAAGACAGCATACTGCATCATCTCCACCAGCGAGAAAGCTCTGTATGCAAATGTTATGCTTCAGAAGGGTGTTGTTATCAATAAATAATTCTGAATAACAAACACTTCTTACTTAATGATCAATAATTCAGACAATCGGAGTTCTCCTCTGAGCTGTCTCAATTATACACACATTTATACACACATTCTTCCAAAAAAAGAACAGCTGCACACAATGTGCACTGTTCTTTTTTGTTACATTATTTTTTCTTTTTCAGGAAGTAAAACAGTAATCCTATAAGGAAAACCGCCCCTGCAATACTAATGCAGATCCCGGCAACATTTCCACCCTGGGAAGTGCTTATATTCCCGGAAGATGCTTTCTCTGCCTTTTCTGTGGGGGTTGCCTCTGTAGTTGGAGTTGTTTCCACAGTAGGAGTTGCTTCTGTAGTTGGGGTTACTTCCACAGTGGGAGTTGCCTCCGCTGTGGGGGTTACTTCTGCAGTAGGCGTTGCCTCCGCTGTGGGAGTCGCTTCCACAGTGGGAGTTGCCTCCGCTGTGGGAGTTGCTTTTACAGTTGGAGTCACCTTTGCAGTTGGAGTTACCTTTACAGTGGGAGTTGCTTCCGGTGTGACAGCCTCGTTCTCAGCGGAAGCTGCTTCCGGTATGGTCGTCATATCAACAGAAGCTGCCGACTTATAATCTGTATCCTTATCCAGGTTCAGCCATCCCTCTGTACTGCTTCCTTCTTTATCATCTATGGATGTCTTTCCCCAACTGCTGCCATCTTCGCTCTCTACATACTGGGAAATATGGACAGACGTACCATTTGCAATTTCTCCTGTGCCTGACACCTCTCCAAACTTTTCTCCAGGTCCGTTATAGAGTACAGCAGCTTTATCCTGACTGTTTATCTTTACATCAAAATCTGCATCCTGTCCGCCAAGTACCTTATATTCTGATTTTACAGCCTCAGACCGGGACACAGGATCCAGGTTATCCATAGGTACATAGCCATTCATTCCATGATACTGGGTATATCCCCATTTTTTATTATCTGTTCCGGTTTTCTCTCCCTGGATTCGGATTGCTATCCCATTAGGGATTAGTTCACCATTCAGCTTTGTGCTCTGAGGATCTGCCTCTGAATAGATATCAATTCCTCCCTCCGGGCTCTCCACAAGCATGTAATAATCAGTCACATAATCCGGATTCTGGCTGGTACCCTCATCTGCCCATACACATACTGTCATGGTAAATATACATAGCAAAAAACCCAAAAGTGTTCTCCATGTTTTCTTACTTATCTTTTTCTTCATGATTATTTCCTTCAATTTTCATCCTTCAGCGCTTTATATACGATGATCCCGTATACCTGCTGTATACCTTGCCATAGGGTTCCTTTACATATGCTTTTATTGCATAGGAATATAATACACCTTTTTGGGCTTTCTTGTCCAGATAAGAAGCAGAAGTTCCTTTAGAAATTGTCGCAAGTAATTTGTATTTTTCGCCCTTCTTCTTTCTGTATATCCGATATCCGTCACAGTTTTTCTGCGCCTTCCAGCGAATACGGATTCCATTTTTCTCTTTTTTTACAGAAGATACTTTCTGCAGTGCAGGAGCTGCCTTTATAACCTCTCCCGGAGTATACGCACTCATATAGGTTCTGGTGCTGGATTTGTACCATGCCCGCACTGTATAGCGGTAAGAAGCAGTGGCTGTTATCTTTTTATCCTGGTACTTCAGCACTGTTCCTTTTACTGCTGCCAGCTTTGTCCATTTTCCTCCGGACGCTGCCTGACGATAGATGTTGTACCCCTGGGCACCGGTCACCTTTTTCCAGGTAATCTGATTATATCCATTATTGTTTGCCTTTGCAGTAAATACCGGGGTATCCAGCGTACTTTTGGTATTCAGAGTTCTGGTATGCGCCTTGATCCTAAAGCTATAGCCTAAAGATGCCACGTCCTTCCACCCGGCGCTGGCAGATGCCCCCTTGAAAAAGGTCTGGTTCTCTGCCACTCCAGCTGTAGAGGTAAACCATACAGAGCCATTGGTATTCTTATACCGGGTACTGTTCTCCACACCAAACTGAATTGTTTTGGAGCCGGCATTTGTCAATACTACTGCATAGGAAGAACCTGGCATAAGAACTACTTCCGGAATCTCCACCGTCTGCACACCTGCAAAATCCTGAGTATAAGTGACCGGAGCAGAATATGCAGAAGTTCCGCTGAAAGGATCTGAAGGATCTGCCAGATTGGTATACACCTGAATCCGGTAAACCGCATCATCACTCATAGTCACTACATTAACTTCTCCCAGTGCCTCATCTTTCTCCGGAGCTACCTTGGCTTCAAAAACAGCTGCTACAGACTGCCCGGTCTTAATACCGGCTTTGGAAATTGCAGAAGAGCCATCGTAGAAATAATTATTGGGATATTTTTCATCATTTACAGCAACCGCCTCTGCAGTAACCAGATTACTAATGTTCTGATCCTGGTAAGAGAGATAAAAATAACCATCCTCTCCCCAATCCGTCCCCCAGCTGTTTTTAACGATCCAGGCACCATCCTGTGTAACCTTGGAGGAAGTCTTAAAATTCGCCTTCGAATAATTGTCATCCCAGCCAACTACAGTCACAATATGATTAATGTATCTGACAGGATTATCTCTGACAGGATAACAATAGGCTCCTGTATCCGGGTTGTAATAGGAGGTAGACATATCAAACATAATAGATACTGCCTGATCCCGGGTGATCATTTCCTTCATTCTCTCCTGAGAATAGTCAGAAAAGCTGGCATTTTTCAGATGTACCACACTGTTATATGCTTTCATATCCGGAATGACCTCTGACAGATCCTGGGTATGAGTATCATCTGTAGGCAGCGGCACATCCTCCTCTGTGGTCATTCCGGACCAGGTAGAAAGAAATAACGCTGCCAGATAATCATTTCCCCCAATTTTATGATAATCTCCGGCTACCCCATTCTGGTCATAAGGAGTATTTCCCAAGGGATCATTCTGTCTGTTGGAAAAAAAATAGGATAAATGTTCTTCTGACAGATCATAGTTTCCCTTTCCCTGGGCCAGCAGAGAAGACTCCAGAAGAGAAGCCATGCCAAAAGCCCAACAGGTTCCAAAAGGGTGCTGATTTTTTACTGATGTAATATAGCCATACTTTCTGGAATCATAAAACGATGGAAAAGCTGATGCTCTCATGCCATATGCCGCAGGTACAGAGCTTAAGTCACTGTCTACCTGAGGACCGGGATCCAGTTCTGTCAGGCTTCTGATCGGATCCAGCTGTTCCTCTCGCTCTTCCTCTGTGAGAGGCCGTCCTTTGATATACCGGATTTCATCAGTATCTCCAGTTGTATCCTCCTCTTCTGCATCCTGAAATTTATCTTCACTGCCATCTGCAGTAAAGGTTTCCTCTGCGGTATTAAATTCATCCTCTGCTATAGGAACATCAAACATATGCTCTTCATTCTCTATGGGCAGTTGCACCTCTTCTGCACCGGAAGCAAACAACTCACCTGCAGAAACAGGCACAGAAGATATTGTCACAGCAAGCGCAAGGAGCAGAGAAAAAGTCCGCTTTCCGGTAGCTCTTCTTTTCTTCAAATCCGTTCCTCCTTTTCTGATAAAGTAATATAAAGTAAAGCGGACATTCGCAATCCGCTTCACTACTTGCTCATGAACGCAGTCGCTTCGCGATCTGCATTCAAACACTTCATGATATCTTTATGTATTGAATTTTATTATATCTATTTATCAGGAAAATGTAAACAGTAACGTAAATACCCGCCTCTCCGAAAAAGGAGAGACGGGTATTGAGGTTTTATCATGTTATTTACTTATTGATTATAACTATTTCACCTTATTATTTATAAAGTGGTCCGTAGTTCTTGCATGCTCTGAAGTCTGCGCCTTCTTTGTCCATGCCGAATGCATTCCATGCTGCCGGACGATAGATATCTTTCTCAGGAACATTGTGCATGGATACCGGGATTCTCAGCATAGAGCACATTGTGATAAGGTCTGCACCGATGTGTCCGTAGGAGATTGCACCGTGGTTAGCTCCCCAGTTGTTCATTACATCATAAGCTGTCTTGAACGGTCCTTCTTTTCCATCACATCTTGGAGCGAACCATGTACATGGCCATGTATAGTCTGTACGTTTCCAGAGTTTGTCAGATACTTCTGCCGGAAGAGCTACTGTCCATCCTTCAGCGATCTGCAGAACCGGTCCAAGTCCTTTCACAAGGTTCAGACGGATCATAGTTGCAGGCATCTGAGCTTTTGTTTCATAACGGCTGGAGTATCCGCCTCCACGGAAGTATCCGTTGTCAGCCATACACCATTCTGTGTTATCCATGATTGCTTTCTGATCTTCTTCTGTGATATCCCACCACTGTTTCATAACAGCATTGCCGTTTTCATCTTTAGCTTCTCCGTTAGCATCGAGGCAGGCAGCACCTGAATTGATCAGATGAAGGAATCCACCAGCTTCTTTCGCAACGCCTTCAAGGTCATATCCTGTAGCTTTCTTAACAGCCTCAGGGCTCCAGTATGTACGAACATCAGCAAAGATCTGTGCTCTGTTTGTAAGAAGTTTCATGAACATCATTCCAAGTCCGTTAAGAACATCGTTCTCTGTAGCCAGGATGTATGGCTCACGTGCTCCGTTCCAGTCAAAGGAAGTATTCAGCATAGCTTCTGCAAAGTCACCGTTCGGATAGAAGTCTGTCCACTGTCTCTGTCCCTGGAAACCGGCTGCCAGAGCATTGTGTCCGATTGCTTCTTCAGAGAATGCAGGATCAAGGTTATCACAGCCGTTCATCAGCTCTTTGATGATAACTGCCATCTTAACAACAAACTCGAACTGCTCTTCTTTCTTCTCAGCTGAGAACTGAAGTTCTTCAGGGTTCTTGTCCCATCCGATCTTGCAGGTTTCTTTTGCCCATTTCAGAGCTTTTTCAAATTCTGCGTGATCATAGATGCCTTCTGTCATACGACGGATGATTTCTACCTCATCAACAGACTCAACTCTCATTCCAAGATAAGATTCGATGAAATCGGAATCAATGATAGATCCGCCGATACCCATTGTTACAGAACCGATCTGCAGATAGGATTTTCCTCTCATGGATGCAGCTGCAACTGCTGCGCGTCCGAATCTTAACAGTTTTTCTTTAACATCTTCCGGAATAGATGTGTCATCAGCTTCCTGAACATCATGTCCATAGATACCAAATGCCGGAAGTCCTTTCTGTGCATGTGTAGCAAGTACAGATGCAAGGTATACAGCACCAGGTCTTTCTGTTCCGTTGAATCCCCATACAGCTTTGATTGTCTGTGGATCCATGTCCATTGTCTCAGCACCGTAGCACCAGCATGGTGTAACTGTAAGAGTGATATCAACGCCTTCTCTGCGGAATTTATCTGCACATGCAGCGCTCTCACCAACACGTCCGATGGTTGTATCAGCGATTACAACCTTAACAGGTTCACCGTTGGAATATCTTAAATTCTCTTCAAATAATTTGGCAGCTGATTTTGCCATGTTCATTGTCTGATCTTCCAGAGATCCACGAACATCCAATGCTCCTCTACGACCATCGATAGTAGGTCTGATTCCGATTACCGGATAGCTGCCAATTAATCTGCTCTTTGCCATAATAAAATTACCTCCTGAATTTATTTTGTGTCTTTACCCCTATTTATCAGGAAAACACAGTACTTTTAAAAATCATGGTTTTTCCTGACTGTTTCTGTTACTATTATACATTTGCATTCCATAATTTACTTGTGTTATAATAGCAAAAAACAGTACAATATTCACTTTTTCTGTAATGATTATAAAATTTCTGTAAATTTCTGTAAGGAGGAGATTTTTTTGCATGATTTAGGACGTAATGAGGACCGGCCAAGAGGAACCTATTCCTTCCCTTTTGAGTTTCATCACATTGACCATACCCATCCCAGATATGTCATGTCTTATCACTGGCATGTAGAATATGAGATTATAAGGATCCTCAAAGGGAAACTCACCGTCACTTTAGACGAAAAAAGTTTTGTTGCAAATGAAAATGATGTTATTTTTATACATAGTGGAATTCTCCATTCCGGAATTCCGGAAGACTGTGTTTACCAGTGCATTGTTTTTGATATGAATACTTTTCTGAAAATCAATTCTGCCTGTGCAGAATATATACAAATGATCCTTCACCAGGAAATGATGATTTTTCCTCATTTTACAGAAGAACAACCGGAGATTCTTTCCTGCATCTCCTCTCTTTTTCGCGCGATCAGCGAGAAAAGAACCGGTTATGAGCTGATTGTATTTGGACAATTTTACCACTTTTTTGGTCTTATTTTTAGTAATCATTACTGTCTGGACAATCCCACACAAAACCGCAAAGATTACAAACGTATCCTGCAGCTAAAACAGGTGCTGGAATTCATTGAAAAGAATTATACCAACCCTCTGACTCTGCAGCAACTTTCTGCCTCTGTATCCATGTCTCCCAAATACTTCTGCCGGTTCTTTTCGGAGATGACTCATCAGACACCAATGGATTATCTAAACCGGCAACGGATCGAGGAAGCTTGTTACCAGCTGGCAGCCACCGATGATTCCATCACTGAGATTGCCTATAGAAATGGATTTAATGATCTCAGTTATTTTATCCGGACATTTAAGAAATATAAGGGAACTACCCCCGGAAAATACAAACGAAGATAAAATCACGACAGATATTTTCCCTCCAGACCTGAATCTGTCCCATTGCACTAAAAAAGGGAGGATGTAAAAAAGCTCGATTGAGTTTTTTCGCTTCCCCCTTTTTATGTACTTCCTCTGATTTTATTCAACAGAAGCTATGGCAAATGTCTGAGTGACATTTTCTTTTGTAACAGAAGAAATCCCTGATTCAAATCGGATTTTTAGAAAACAGACTTTTATATGAATCTTCTCTTTTGCCACCATATTTATTCTAGCAGACAAAAATATATATTTCAATTAGAATCGTCCACGATTATCTTGGATAATCTGACAACAAAATCTCCCTGCATTTCCTTTTATGTTGCTTTTTGGTTATTTTTTATATTTTTTCCAAAAATAACGCCACATTTCAGTACATTTTAATTGACAAAACAACAGATAAGAATTAAAATTATAGTTACAAAATCCAATATTTTTGGGCTTAGAATCAATTTTATTATCAATTTTTATCCAATCACATTTCAAAGAACAAGGAGGTATCTTATGAAAAAAATCATCAATGCACCGGAGAATTATGTAGATGACATGCTCAAGGGTATCTATGCAGCCCACTCAGATGAAGTCAAATATGCTGCTGATGATCTGCGCTGCTACTGCAGAGCAGAAAAAAAAGACGGTAAGGTAGCAATCATCACAGGCGGAGGTTCTGGTCATCTTCCTCTGTTCCTGGGTTATGTAGGCGATGGATTGATCGATGGCTGTGGCGTAGGCGGCGTTTTTCAATCTCCTTCCCCAGAGCAGATCTATAACATTGCCAAAGAAGTAGAAGCCGGTGCAGGTGTATTGTATCTGTACGGAAACTATACAGGAGATATTATGACCTTTGATATGGCCACTGATCTCTGCGATATGGACGATATTGAATGTAAAAGCATCGTTGGTGCAGATGATGTGAATTCTCACAAAGATCCTGCCACACGACGCGGCGTAGCAGGAATCTATTTTATGTTCAAAGCCGCAGGCGCACGCGCTGACGAAGGCGGCACGCTGGATGAAGTTCTTGCAGCCGCACAGCTGGCCAAGGATAATACCCGAACTGTAGGTTTTGCTTTAACACCATGCATCATTCCAGAAGTAGGTCATGCCAACTTTGAATTAAAAGAAAACGAAATGGCTATGGGTATGGGAATCCACGGCGAACCAGGTGTATGGAACGGACCTTTAAAAACTTCCCGTGAAATCGCAGAAGAATCCCTCAACACTCTTCTTGGCGATATGCCATTGAAAGAGGGCGATGAAGTTTCCATATTAATAAACGGGCTGGGAGCTACTTCCATTGAAGAATTATACATTTTATCTAATGATGTTACAGAGATTCTTCATTCCAAAGGAATTAAAATCTACAAAACAATCGTAGGTGAGTACGCTACTTCCATGGAAATGGCAGGCGCTTCTATCTCCATCTGTAAAATGAATGATGAAATGAAGAAATATATGGATCACCCTGTAAAAACTCCATTTATCTGTCAGAAATAATAAATATAAGGGGGAACAAAAATGGACAAAATCCTTTTCGAACAGATTCCCGACTTATTTACCAGTGTAGGAAATCTGTTTATAGAGAAAAAAGAAGAATTATGTGAAATGGATGCTCGTCTTGGTGATGGGGATCTGGGACTTACCATGAGTAAAGGCTACGGTTCACTTCCGGATATCATGCGCGCAGAAGCAGAAGGCGCTGCCGGAGATATCGGTAAGCTTCTGATGAAATCCGGTATGAAGATGTCATCTTTGGTTCCTTCCACAATGGGATTTCTTATGTCAACCGGCATTATGGAAGGTGGAAAAGCATTAAAGGGAAAAACCGAACTAGATGCTTCTGGCCTTGCCGCTTATCTTACAGGATTTGCAGCCGGTGTACAGAAACGAGGCAAATGTGAGCCAGGTCAGCGCACGATCTACGATTCCATTCTCCCCGCAGCACAGGCTGCGGAAAAAGCTGCAAAAGAAGGCTGCTCTTTACAGGATGTTATCACCCAGGCATTAGCTGCTGCCAAAGCGGGAGTCGATGCCACCAAAGACATGGTGCCGGTCTTCGGAAAAGCTGCTGTTCATGCCGCACAATGTGTAGGAGTTGAAGATCAGGGAGCTGTGGCTGGTTATTACAAAATCTTAGGATTAAGTAAATACATATGTGAATAATTTTCAAAGACAGCCGCAGTCCCGTAACAAGGATTGAGGCTGTCTTATTTTTCCAAAAGAAAGGAGGATTTTTTTTGCTTGCAATTTCACGTCAAAACCTTATCAAAGAGCTTTTGCAGGAAAACAAAAGTGTGACTATCGCAGATCTGGCAGTGCGTATGAACGTAACCCGTGAAACCATCCGACGTGATCTGCGTGCCATGGAAAAAGAGCATGAGCTGATCCGCACCCACGGAGGAGCCTATATTCTGGACGGTGTCCAGAATGATCTGGACATTTCCACCAGACAGGTTTTAAAAATCGAGGAAAAGAAGGCCATTGCTTTAAAATGTGATGCACTGATCCAGACAGGAGAAATTATTTATCTGGACAACTCTACCACAGCCTGGTTTATTGCCAACAAAATATCAAACAGGAAACTCACGGTTGTTACCAATTCACTTGAAATAGCCAATATCCTTTCCACCTCCCAGACCATCCATCTGTTTCTCATCGGCGGGGAATATTCCCAGAGAACCAAAAGCTTCGAGGGCAGCAGTGCCCAACGCAGTCTGAGGCAATATTTTTTCGATAAAGCTTTCATTTCCTGCCGAAGCGTAAACATGGAATCCGGGATCACCGATACCAGTGACAATTCTGCAGTCCTTCATCAGCTGGCTCTTTCCCACGCCAAACAGAAATATCTTGTGGTCGATCACTCCAAACTGGATAATATTTCCTTCTCCAGCGTTGCCCCTCTTGCAGATCTGAACGGTATTATTATGGATACCGAATTTTCTCCTGAGTGGAAACAATATCTGGACAAACACAATATCCGCTATTACTGACCTGATACAAGTAAGTCCCCTGCTTCAATTGCGAAGAGCAATAAGCGGGGGACTTACTTGATTCGGTTAAAAAGAGGAGCGGAATACTTTCCGCCCCCTTTCATAATACGTTTATTTTTTATCTACATATTTCTCAACCGGTTTGATACCCATCTTCTCGAAGGATTCTTTAAACGGTTCATATGCAATACCTTTTTCTGTGATAATACCAGTAACCAAACTGTGGTCTGTTACATCAAAGGCAGGATTTACAACACCTACCCCCTCAGGAGCCATACGTTCCTTATACCACATTTCTGTAACTTCCTCTGCCTTTCGCTGTTCAATATGAATTTCGTCTCCGGACTCCAGAGTCATATCAATGGTAGAGGATGGTGCACATACATAAAACGGAACTCCATAATGTTTTGCAATGATGGCAACACCGCTGGTACCAATCTTATTTGCAAAATCTCCATTGGCGGCCACACGGTCACAACCAACAAAAATAATTCCTACTTTTCCACCCTTCATCGTATAGGATGCCATATTATCGCACTGTACATATGTGTCAATGCCTGCAGCCTGCATCTCATAAGCGCTTAACCTGGCTCCCTGTAAAAGCGGACGGGTTTCATCACAGTAAACATGAAGATCTTTCTTCGGATCCCATCCATGTTCCAGGGCAATATACATCGGAGCCAGGGCTGTTCCATATTTCGCTGTAGCCAGTGTACCTGCATTACAGTGAGTCATAATGCCCACGCCTTTTCCCAGTTTCTCAAGAAGCTCAAAACCATAAGTACCGATATTTCGGCTGATCTGGATATCCTCTTCTCTGATTGCATCTGCTTCCTTCATCAGGCGTACCTTCAGATCCGGAATATTCATATGATCTTTCTCTGTAAGCATTACATCATGCATACGATTGAGAGCCCAGGAAAGATTTACAGCTGTAGGTCTGGATGAATTGATGTATTCCATCATCTCAGTACATTCTTTTACAAATTTATCTTTATCCTCTGTTTCGATCTGATCAGCCAGAACATAATATGCATATGCCCCTGTAACACCAATAGCCGGTGCTCCTCTTACTCTCAGTGAATAAATAGCTTCCCAGATATCCCCTGCCTTGGAAATGCTGAGGTATTTACACTCGTTCGGAAGCAGTGTCTGATCCAGGATTACAATTTCTTTTTTGTTTTCCGCAAGTTTCACGGTATCCAGATTAAGTGCATTTTCCATAACATCCGTCTCCTTTATCAAATATTTTTTTATGCATCAACCTTTGCAATCGCATCCTTCAGAGTACCAAGGAAGCATTTGCCACACTTTTTATCGCCTCTGTTTTTAATAAAGTCAACTGCTGCGGTAATACAGATTTTCTCTGCACGTGCCCGTTTTGCTTCATCTTCAATACTGGTAATATCCTTTACATTTGCCATACCAACAATACGGCGGATCAGCTCCAGTCCTGTTACAGCAGAAGTATCTTCAATGATGGTAGCCATATAATACTTCCTGTACAGTTCATTCTTGCACATGGTGTCTGTCACATGTTCTTCATAGTATTTTTCCATTTTCTCTTTTGTCATATTAACAACATCTACCAGAACACTCTCTACCCAATTGCAGAATTCTTCTGCACCGGCAGCATCCCCATTGGCCCATGCAAAGATCATATTCGCGATCACATTACCAATATCATATCCCATAGGTCCGTAGAAGCAGAACTCAGGGTCAAATACCTTTGTGCTTTCTTCATTAATAAATATAGAACCTGTATGTAAATCTCCATGGATCAGTGACTGTGCCCTTGTCATAAAATCCATTTTCAGTTTTGCCACTTCACAGTGAAGTTCCTGGTCATCATAAAGAGTTTCTTTTACAAACTCAGCAATAGGAGGAAATACATGATTACGTTTCAACTCATCATTATATGGTTCTGTATACACCAGTGCTTCTGTAATATCGCATAATTCCGGATTAATAAATTTACGCTGCAGTTCTTTTTTCTCCTGATGGTCCATCACAACATCTGTAGTTCCCATCAGAACCTGTGCCATAAAAGTAGAGATCTGGTCTGCAAATTTCGGGAAAATCTTATGTTCCAACATTGCTGTACGCATAATCTCATGATCGCTGAGATCTTCCATACCACAGGCACTCATAACTGTATCATAGAAATAAATCTCCGGTACATATCCAGGTGCAAGTTTTCCTTCAAGAACAAGAATCTCTGATTCAATTCTGTTTCTGTCCGTATCCAGCTTCATATCAGAGGAAATACGGGCTTCCACCCCTGCCTGTTTGATAATCACGCTGTGTCCTTTTCCATCTGTTACTTTAAATACATAATTAAGATTTCCATCTCCGATTTCCTTGCATTCCATGCTGTCCACATCCCAGCTTATCTGAGGAACCTTAACTTTTGCATATTCAATTGCATCGTCCGTTTTCATAAGAAAATAAGAATCAAATTTTGACATGATCTTTTCCTCCATCATTTATCCCATTATCTGTTATAAACTATCAATCTTCTTTTACAGTGATATATGCTGCAACCAGTGCCAGGCAGAGAACTGCACCCTTAACTGCCGGAAGTACGTAGTATACAACGCCGCACATTGTAAGTCCGTTTTCCAGTGTAGAAATAAGGAGAGCACCTACAACTGTTCCCAGAGCATTTGGTCTTTCAGCTCCACCTACGGAACGTCCGATAAATACTGCTGCCAGTGAGCTCATCAGATAGCTGTCACAGCTGTTGATCTGAGCTGCTGAGTTACGGGAAGTAACAACGATACCTGCAACTGCAATAAATACTGCCGCGAACATACCTGCCATAAATCTGTATTTCTTAACATTGATACCGGAAAGCTTTGCCGCTGTTTTATTTCCGCCCATAGCATATAAGTAGCGGCCATGTTTTGTTCTCTCCAGAAGTACCCAGCATACAACTACACAAAGAAGCATAATAATAATGATATATGGAGATTTTCCGATATTCATAGAAGCGGTAGTCCATCCTTTTCGGAGTGGAGAATTATCTCCGCCATGTAATGCTCCGAACCATTTCGGTGCACTCAGGCCGGCAGATACAGCACTTCCGCCTGTAAACGCAAGACCAAGTCCTGCATGTACGAACTGCAGTGCACAGGTTGCCAGCATGTCCGGAATCTTACATACCAGTATTAAGAACATTGTCAACAGATACATTACCATTGTAAACACAATAGTAAGAACAATAGCCAGCCATAAAGGTGCGCCAAACCACAAAAACAGTGCTGCAAAAACATAGGCACTGAAGGTACCCAGTGTACCAGCTGACATATCAAATCCATCCGGCGCCATAGATACAGTTGCTGCAAGAGCAAAAATTGTAACTACTGACATGGCACGGAGAATATTCATCAGGTTATTCACTGAAAAAAATGCCGTGCCCTTAATTGTTGTAAAGATAATAACTGAAACCACAAGCACAATTACCGCTGCCCAGCTCAGCAATCCTTTTCCAATCGTTTTCATCTTTGAATTCTGAACCATATTATTTTCCTCCCAATACATTGATGCCTGGTATCATTTCTGATATCAGCCTGCAAATTTCTCCTCTGAACCAGTTGCATAATGCATAATCTCGTCTTCGGTAGTTTTTGCAGTTTCCAGCTCTGCCATAATCTTTCCGTCAAACATAACATACATACGGTCAGTAATTGACAGCAGCTCTGAATTTTCACATGTAGCATAGATGACACAGTTGCCTTCCTTTGCGATCTGATTGATCAGATGGAAAATTTCCTGCTTGGCACCAACGTCTACACCTTTTGTCGGTTCATCAAATATATATACATCACAGTCTGCAGCCAGCCATTTGGCAACTGCAACCTTCTGCTGATTTCCTCCTGAAAGATATGCAACCCTCTGTTTTACCGAAGGGGTCTTAATGCTAAGACTCTGCACATACTCTTTCGCCTTTTGAGCCGTCTTGCGGTCATTTACAAAAGACAGGGTGCAGAAATCTCCAAGACATGCTGCCGAAATGTTAAAGGTTACAGTTTCTGCAACAAGCACTCCCTCCTTACGCCTTTCTTCCGGCACCAGGGCAATTCGGTTCTTTACTGCATCAGACGGATTTTTGATCTTTAGTTCTTTACCATTCAGAGTAATGGTACCCCCTGATTTGCGATATACACCGAAGATTGTTTTACACAATTCTGTTTTACCTGCCCCCACCAGGCCTGCAAGTCCAACAATCTCTCCTTTTCTTACATACATGGAAACATCCTTCACACGACCTTCATGCTCATTCAGATGCTCCACAACAAAGGATTTTTCTCCAATCTCACAGATTTCTTTTGGAAAGTTTTCTTCAAAAGAACGTCCCAGCATTTTATCTACAATTTCTTTTGAAGTTGTCTGTGATGTGATAGGAGTGGTATCCACGATCTGTCCGTTTCTCATAACCGTGTAGGAGTCACAAATCTGAAGGACCTCCTGGATACGATGTGTAATAAAGATAATCGCAATGTTTTCTGTTTCTCTCAAATGTCTTACAACACGGAACAGTTCCTCTGTTTCCGTATCTGATAATGGTGCTGTAGGCTCATCCAGGATCAGGAAATTACATGAATTCTGAACCGCACGTGCTATCAGGACCATCTGCTTTTGCGCCAGCGTTAATGTGCCGCACCATCTACGCACATCAATGTCAATATTAAGGCGGGCCAAAGCCTCTTTTGCATCTTTTCTTATTTTTCCGTAGTTGACAAATTGTTTATGTCCCATGTTCATGACCATATCATTAAACATTACATTCTCAGCAACTGATAATGTGGGAACCAACGCCATATCAACTTCCTGATATACAATCTGGATGCCAAGTTTCTTCGCGGCAGCCGGATTTCTCAATTCCACCACATTTCCATTATATAAAACATCTCCTGTGTAATCAGGATTTGAACCTGCCAGAACTTTCATCAATGTTGATTTTCCAGCTCCATTTGCTCCCATAACCGCGTGGATCATACCTGTATGAATCTCAAAATCAACATTTGACAGCGCTTTTACACCAGGAAATTCTATGGAAACATTTCGTGTTCCAAGTGTGATTTTATCCATATATTCCCTCTTTTCCGTAATTCTTTTCCGTCGCAGATAATCCAGTACGGAAAAAGTGGCGCCGGAGCCTTGAACCCCGACGCCTCACTTTACTTAGATATTTTCACTAATAAGTACCGCCTTGCAAAAGGATCAGTGTCCAAGCGCTTCTACCATCCAATCGCAGGTAGGCATCCAAGAAGTATCGGAATAATCTTCTCCAGCAACTTCTGCCAGGTTTTCAATATTTATGCCGTCCTTAGAAGTAACCATTTCCTGGGTAACAATAACTGAAGGAATTTCCATCCAAGCTCCCGGATCTGCATAATAGCAGGAAGCCGCTTCAATATCCTCATACTGATCTGCCATTTCAAGTGCTAATACACGGCATGCAAATTCTCCATTGGATGTCCAGTTTGTAGTAGCGCAGGCTTTCCAGTTTTTACCTTCCTGCATGAACTGAATATCTTCATTACAGATATCTACGGATACCATTGGGATATCGGAATCAGCTTCACGAAGAGCCTGGTATACACCCTGTGCATATGCATCATAGCAACACCAGATACCATCAATATCGCCTTCGCCATATTTCTGTAAAGTAGCAGCAGTTACATCACGCATAGATGAAGTAGCATTCTGATCATCAATCGGTGCGATTCTCTCAACTGTTTTAATCTTTCCATCTTTTTCAAATGGTTCATAACCTACCTGACGACGGTCAAATGGGCTGTTATATCCGGCACCCTGCTGAACCTGAAGAATATTTACAGGCTCGCCTGCCTCTGTTTTGTCAGGATACATATCAAGGATAGCCTGAACCAGAGATTCTGCAAATCCTGCATCCTGCTGGAAGAACTGTGTAACACCATCAATCTTGGCTGTCTCACCATTTGCATCTTTAAATGGTGTATCGAATGTAACGATCTTCAGATCCGGATACTGTTCCAGGATTCCTGACAGGAAATCATATGCGTATTCCTGACCACCATGGGAAACCATCAATCCATCATAACCACCCTGCGCGCACTGTTCAATTGTACTCTTCCATGTATCCGCATTATCATTGCAGAAGAAAGTGCTTGCTTCCATTCCAAGCTTCTCTGCTGTTGCGGTAAATGAATCCGACCACATCTGGAAGATTGTTGCAGATGACATATACATAATGTATGCAATCTTTTTACCTTTTAACGGTGACTCTGTGGTGCTTTCTGTTGCTGTGTCAGCCGCTGCATCATCTGCTGCATATACCGGAACTGCTGCAGCCACCATTGTTGCTGCAAGTAACGCTGCGATTATTTTTTTCTTCATGGATATTCCTCCTTTTTTGGATAATTTGACGAAGCGTTTTTGTTTTTGTGAGTTTATATTAACACATATAAACAATTTTGTAAACCTGATAATGTGTCATTTTGTTCGTTTTTTTGTTTTTCAGTACATTTTGACAATTGTGTCAACCATATTTTGAACAATTTTCATGTTTCAATTCTGCTTTTTATGTAAAAGAATTACAAAATCCTATTTAGCTTGTGCATAATTACTAACAGTAATTAGTAATTTTGACTAATAACTTTTGAATTGTTAAGTTTTTTTCAATCTTTTTTCCACAAAAAACAGCAGTTATCTGCACAGATAACTGCTGTTTTGGCATGAATGTTGTTTTTTGCCCGTTTTTGTTGTATTCAAAGACATCCTTTTTGTAATATTGTGCAGGCATAAAATGCAGTTTCCGTTGTTGCGATCACAGCATATGCCTCTTTTGCTTCTTTGTAAAAATCTTTTCTTGAAATCATCCCACAGGCTTCTTCACCTCTTGGATCATATTTTGCCACAATTTGTTTAAATTCATCCCAAACCGGACATTCAAGCTCAGCATGACGAGGCTCTTTATCCATAATCAACACCGGCTTGTCCACAAAATCATCCAATGGCATCAACGTAAGAATGGCATCCATAAGATCTGTGGCTTTTAATCCATCGCAACGTACCAGTATACTGTTTTTGGCCATAGATGCTGCTGCAAAATTAGCATCTCCTATGACCAGCTTGTCTCCATGTCCCATTTCAGCCAGAACCTTCAAAAGCTCAGGCGAGAGAATTGGCGGTATGTACCTTAACATAAATTCACGTCCTCCTTTTTTTGTTTCATAGGACTATTTTACGTCTCTCTCTATTTTCAGTCAATTGCCAGTATTGCCGATTTTTTATTTCTCTTTTTTGGTATTTTGCTATTTTTGATTGACAGCCTCCAGAAACTGTTGTCCATATTTCGCATATTTATGTTCCCCTACCCCGGAAACACTCAGCATTTCTTCTTTATTTTGAGGCTTGATCATGCACATATGTACCAGTGTTTTATCTGAAAAAACAATATAAGGAGGCACTTTTTCTTTTCTTGCAATTTCCATACGAAGCTGACGCAGTTTTTGAAAAAGAGGTGCATCCTCCTCCCGCAAAATGCCTGAAGCTTTAGACTTATTGTTTTCTTTGGATTCCTTTTTCTTAATTTTTTTCGGCTCTTCCTTTGCCATTTTCATAGTCAGAATATATGTTTCATTCAAAAGCAATTCCGAACGGTCTGTAAGCTTCACCAATGTATATTCATCATTGGAAAGCCTGATGTATTCTTTTTCCAGAAGGAAATTAAAAATCTGTCTCAGCCTGTATATGGGGATTTCTCTGCATTTTCCATAACAACTATTCTCCTCCATATGGTACTGGCGGATTTTAGCTGTATTAGCACCGCGCAATGTATCCAGGATCACATTCACACCATACCGCTGTCTGCACTCATCCACGCATCTGACAATACTGCATGCTTCTGCAGACACATCTACTTCTTCAAATTCCATAAGACAGTTCTGGCAATTTCCGCAGTAATTAGGACCATACTCTCCAAAGTATCTTAGAATATATTCTCTGAGACATTCATGGGTAAAACAGTAAAATGTCATTTTTTTCAGACGTTCCTCATCCCGCTCCTGCACAATAGCTCTGGTTACAGGATCCAGTTCCTGATTTTCCTGATTATTTTCAATAAAAAAGCGATTGGTGATCACATCCTGCCCACTGTAAAGCAATATGCATCTAGCCGGTTCTCCATCACGCCCTGCACGTCCTGCCTCCTGATAATAGCTTTCCATATTTTTAGGCATATTATAATGAAGCACATACCGGACATCAGACTTATCAATTCCCATTCCAAATGCATTGGTGGCAACCATGATCTGGCAGCGGTCATAAATAAAATCATCCTGATTATTCCGTCTTTCTTCATCAGAAAGCCCTGCGTGATATCTGGTTGCAGAATATCCCTCCTGAATCAGCTTCTGGCACACTTCTTCCACAAGCTTCCTGGAAATACAGTATATGATTCCACTTTCTGTCCTGTGTTCTGCCACATAATCTCTTATAAATCCATATTTATCCCTGGGTGTTTGCACAGAAAAAAACAAGTTCTGCCTGTCAAATCCCGTAGTGGTCACAAAAGGCTCCTGAAGCTGAAGGATATCAATAATATCCTCTTTAACCTCCTGTGTGGCAGTAGCTGTAAAGGCACTTACAACCGGACGGTTGGGAAGCCTTTCTATAAATTCCATGATTTTCAGATAGCTGGGGCGGAAATCCTGCCCCCATTGAGACACACAGTGAGCTTCATCCACTGCAATCATGGAAATCTTTACATGAAGGGCAAAATCCAGAAATTCTTCATTAAGCAATCTCTCCGGAGCTACATAGATAATAGGGTATCTTCCTGCTTTCGCAAGCCTAAGCACTGTATAATACTGCATTTCACTCAATGAACTGTTAAGAAATGCAGCCAGTATTCCAGCCTGATTTAAGGCACTTACCTGATCTTTCATAAGAGAAATCAAAGGAGAAATCACCAAAGTGATTCCTCCCATCATTAGTGCCGGAATTTGATAACACAGCGACTTCCCTGCCCCTGTAGGCATAATACCCACAACATCCCTTCCGGAAAGAATGGTATTAATCACCTCTTCCTGTCCTTCTCTGAATGTATCATATCCAAAATATTTTTTCAGTATTTGATTTTTTGTCAAAATTTTCAAATCCTTTCCAGGCAGTAACTGCAGGATCATTGCAGCCACACAAGTTTCTCACAAGTTCTACATTATGTCCCGCAAAACAGTCAGTCCATATTCTGCCAGACTGTGATCTTCTTCTGAGGTACCACCGCTGATTCCCAGGCCGCCTATGATGGTATTACCACATTTTAACGGCACTCCACCTCCAAATATTGCAATCTTTCCGCTTTCAAGTGTATCCACTCCATAAAATGTACCACCCGGCCCGGCAAGCTCACCCAGTTCTCTGGTAGACATTTTTACGGCTACTGAGGTATATGCTTTCTTTACAGCTACATCATAGCTTACCAGATAAGCACCATCCATTACATGAACTGCAATTGGATTTCCCTCAGGTCCACAGATTGCGATCACAGAATTCATGCCCCGCCGTATGGATTCCTCTTCAATTTTTTCAATCAGCGCCTTGGCTTTTTTGAGAGTTATCCTGGACTGTATTCCCATCTGTGCCAGTACTTCACGGACAACTTTTTCATCAATCCCATTACTTATCTCAGAAACAGTATTCTGTGTTTTCACTTTCTGCCTTTCCACATCTTGTTTTTCTATATTTTGCTTTTCCACCTTTTGATCCTCTGTCCATCCTGAGGCATCAGATAACTCCACATATTTTGCAAGAAGGAATAAATAGTCTGATAATCTGTTCAGATATTTCTTGCTTTCCGTATCTGCTCCAAATTTCACAGCAACCTGTGCCAGACACCGTTCCGTTCTTCTGGCTACCGCCCGGGTTACGTTTATTTCTGCTGCAGTCCTGTTCTGCCCGGATACTTTTTTTCCAGCCTGCTGTCCGCATAATTCTTCCAGTCTGTCCGTCTCTTTCTCAAGATTGTCAACAATCTCCTCATTGACTTTAAAATCTCTGCTGTATGGGTCCTCTACTCCCGCTGCGATCAGATCCAGATTATCCTGTATACTACTCAGCATTTTTACCGTTTCTTCCCATTTCAGCATACACTTTACCAGCCCGATATGACTGTTCAGCTCGTCAATTGCTCCTACAAGCTGGATACGGTCATCCGACTTGGAGACGTTTTTGGTACGGGCCATATCTGTAATTCCCTTATCTCCCCGTTTTGTATATACGCTCATATTTTTCATCTCCTGTAATGTGCAGAATGTTTCCGGTTAACTGAGTTTCTGATTTCAGCGGCAATAAATTACCTTTTTCAAGAGCCCGGCACAATGTCCGGGCCCAAAGGGCTTTCAGCAAGCCCTATAAACTGGTCAAAATGACCACAGTTTTTTATAAATCCTGATAATATCTTCTTTGGCTGGTACTCTGGGGTTATTTGCTGTGCAGGCATCTGCCAGTGCAGCATCTGCCATCTTATCAATTGCTCCAAAGTATGCATCTGGTGTAATCGTTCCCAGTTCCTGAATGGTCAGCGGAATGTTCATCTCTTTCTGCATAAACTGAATCCAGTTTACCAGAGAGCGCACTGTCATAACCTTATTATAGTTACTGAGTCCAAGGATATGGGCTACATTTGCATATCTCTTCACTGCCGGAAGATATTCTTTCTGGCTTTTACTATGTTTATTAATATCAGAGTTAAATTCAACAATATGGGGAAGAAGCATAGCATTTGCTCTTCCGTGAGGAATATGGAACATAGCTCCCAGCTGGTGTGCCATACTGTGAGTAATTCCAAGTCCTGCTGTATTAAAAGACAATCCAGCCAGGCAGGATGCTACATGCATTTTTTTACGGGCATGCATGTCACTGCCGTCAAGATAGGCACGTAACAGGAATACTCCGCAAATCTCGATTGCTTTCTCTGCAAGGGCTGAAGAAAACTCGTTATGCGCTATGCTGACATAGGATTCCAGCGCATGGGTAAATACATCCATACCTGTATCAGCCGTAATAGCCGGCGGCACACTTTTTACAAGCTCAGCATCCAGAATCGCCTCATCTGCAGTCAGACTGTCAGCAATCAACGGATATTTTACATGTGCCTCTGTATCATTTACAACAGCAAAGGATGTAACCTCTGATCCGGTACCGCTGGTAGTAGGAACGGCAATCAGGCCTACTTTTCCGTAATTATTGATCTTCAGGGCAAACTCACGGATTGCTTTGGAAGAATCAATGGCAGAACCGCCTCCAACTGCAACAACTGCCTCCGGCTGATACTGAAGAAACTTCTTTACGCCTTCTGCAATCTTATTCAGCGGTGCATCCGGCACCACATCACAAAAAATATCATATTCAATTCCTGCACTGTTTAACGGTGCAGTAATAAGATTCACCATTCCGCTTTGTACTACGAATGGATCGGTAATGATCAAAACCCTTTTGTATGGGATTTCTTTCAGTCTGTCCAGGGCATTATCGCCAAAATGGATGGCTGTTTTCATTTCGAACGTACTGAAGTTATTCATTTATAATGCTCCTTTTCTGTTACTGTCCACTTGGTACACAGTAACCCTTTCTCTGGTTTCAGACAGGATATCTGCACTCTATACCCAGTTTTTCAAAGTATATCCTCCACCTGTCCTCAGGTCTTTTATCAGTTACAACCATATCTACTTCTTTCATACTTCCCGCAACTGAAAAAGCTTTTTGGTCAAATTTCGTACTGTCTATAACCAAAATTTTCTTGCGTCCTGATTTCATCATAGCTCTTTTGGTTGAGCCAAATGCCTCCTGCGATTCCATGATTCCCCATTCCTGATCCAATGCTTTACAGGAAATGATAACCTTATCTACATAATAAGACCGGATAGATTCATCGGTTTTAGAGCCAAGGAAGGCCAGATAGCCTTCCTTCATAACTCCGCCTGTTGAAATAATATTCCATCCGGATACATCTGCCAGCTCCAGCAGAATCTCCAGAGAATTGGTGATCACAGTAAGTCTTTCTTTTCCTTTCAAAGCCTTTGCCACAAAAACCGCTGTGGTACTGGCATCCAGAAAAATATGATCTCCGTCATTTACAAGGGAAGCTGCAATTTCCGCCATTTTCTGCTTTCCCGAAACATTCTGGTTTTTACGGACATTAAAAGGTAAATCAATGCTTATATCCTCATTTATCACCGCTCCACCGTAACTTTTTATGGCAAGACCCTCTTTTTCAAGCTTGTCCAGATCACGGCGAATGGTCTCTTCAGAGACATTATAAAGCTGGCTGAGTTCACTGACTACAACCCGCTTCTCTGCCTGTAGTTTATCGAGAATCAGTTTCCGTCTCTCCAATGCAAGCATACTCGTTGCCCCCTTTACTGAGGAAATTCTCAAACATTCAATCTAAGATTTTACAAAATACTGTCAATCATTCGTCTGTCAGGATGTGCGATCACGGAAGAATCCAGATACATTCCCTTGGAAGATACCAGTTGCTTTGCTCTCTCAATAGAAGCCTCTACAGCTGAAACCTCACCTGTAATCATCATATATGATTTTCCACACATACCTTTTGCAATACGAAGTTCGATCAAATCAACGATCGCTGTTTTCGCTGCCTGATCTGCAGCCTCAATGATAGAAGCCGCATCATAGGTTTCCAAAATTCCCAGTGCACTGATTTCATCCACCTGTGTGGTTCCATAAATAGCCGGGAAAATAGATTCATGAGGATTACCCAGTACAAAACTGTCAATACACTTATCCTCATATGTAGTAACTGCTGCATCAACAGCTGCTTTTACCGCACTTAAGTCACCGGTAATAATTGCAATATATTTACCAGGACATACGGTCTGAGCCTCGATGATCTCTACCTCAGATGTTTTTACCATAGCATCTGCTGCGGTAACGCCGGTAGCTGTAGTTTTAAATTCAATCATTCCGATTGCTTTACTCATTTTGTGCACGTCCTTTCTAATTTACTGCAATTATGATATAACGGTCTGTCACTTCTGTCACTTTTCCATTGACAGAAGCATGGATTCCTACGCTTAAGCCCTGTGCAGGCTGAGCGATCATCTGTCCTCTGGTTACCGTATCACCTGCTTTTACTATTGCCTGAGCAGGTGCTCCGATATGCTGGCTCAGAAGAATTTTTACTTTCTTAACCTGTACCAGATCTTCATGGAGAGGTGCATCCTTGTCATATTTTGTAAGACCAAGACGTGCCATAAGACGTTCTTCAGGAACTTTACGATATTCTCTTGATTCCTGAACCGGTTTTGGCTGTACGCCCTGAGGCGGTCTGATGCCGGCTTTTCTAAGTCCGCCCTTCATATCAGCCAGAAGGCTTCTCGGTGCCAGACTCTGAGGACAGGAATACATCTCACATACACCGCAGGAACTGCAGAAGGATGCATCAATATATGGATTCAAATCCCTGAAATCCTGGTTTGCTGCTGCGCGCATAAATTTTGCAGGATCAATGGGATGTCCCAGATTATGTCTCGGACATAAATCAGTACATGTATTACATTGACAGCAGATAGATGCTGCACGTTTTAAATCTATGGAAGAAGTCCGCTGCTTCTTCGCTACGATAAGATGGTCTTTTGGCAGTACCAAAATCGCATTTGTTGTCTTAGTCACCGGATCAGAACCATTTCCGATACGTCCCATCATCGGACCACCGACAAAATAGACCGGATCTTTTACTGTTGTGTTTCCAGCCTGGGCAACAACTTCCTCCAGTGTACATCCCAGAGGAACTCTCACTGTGACCGGATCACTTACCTCAGCAACAACAGATACATATTTATCAGTTACCGGCTGCTTCTCCTCAACCGCACGATATACGTTATAAACAGTTTCTACATTGAATACGGCTACTCCCTGCTCAATAGGCAGTCCGCCCGGCCGTACCACTCGTCCTGTAGCTTCATAAATAAGTACAACTTCGTCACCCATAGGATATACTTCGTCCAGAAGATGAAGTCTCATTCCCGGGAACTCCTCAATGTGCTGGTTCAGCGCATTAATTGTCTGTACATAAGATTTTTTAATTCCAATGATCGCTTCAGAAGCCCCTACCGTTTCCTGGATCATATGGAATGTTTTCATAATTTCATATGCATGTTTTTCCAATAACTGTCTGTGTAATTTCAGTAATGGTTCACACTCTGCACAGTTCATAAGAATGGTATTTGCCTTATCTGTGAGCTTCATATAGGTAGGAAATCCCGCTCCACCGGCACCTACTACACCATTCTGCTGTATAATATCCTGTAATTCTTTGATTTCCATGGCGTTACTCCAATCCCGCACCGTCATCAATGATTCCGACTATAGCCGCATCTACCGGTGCTGTTTCTACGCCGCAGCCAATTCTTGCTGCGCTACCCTGTGCCACCAATACATATTCTCCCACACCCGCTCCGATCATATCGATCGCAACAAGCTGGCTGAGGTCACCCTTCATATGATGCACAGGCTCGATGATCATAAACTTATTTCCTATTAATTTTTCACATTTACGGGTGGAAACAACACTCCCAACCACTTTGCCTACTATCATATGAGCCTCCGAATTATTATTGTTATGTCAACTCATTCACCGATAACCGTATAGCTGTTCCTCAGCATATACGGTTATCAAATGAATAAATATATTATTTAATGATCGTTACTGTATTGCCTGTGGCAATTTTTGCTGCATTTGCTTCATCTGTGTCAATATGCATTTCCAGAGTAAAGCTGTCATCCACACGGATCTTAACCTGATTAAAGATAGTTCCTCTTTCATTATCAGCTTTCACGGATACGATATCTCCATCCTTTACACCAGCAGCCTGAGCATCCTTCGGAGACATATGAATGTGACGCATAGCCACAATACAGCCTTCCTTCAGATAAATAGCACCCTTAGGTCCTACGATAGCAATCGGAGCACTTCCGGCAATATCACCTGATTCACGAACCGGTACATTCATTCCCAGTTTGATCGCATCCGTAGCAGATACCTCAACCTGTGAAGCCTTACGTACAGGTCCAAGGATTCTCACATTCTCAATAGCACGAAGCTTCAGCCCTACAATAGTAACAGTCTCATTAGATGCAAACTGTCCACCCATAAGTGCTTTCTTCTTTGTAAGCTGATATCCAGGTCCGAATAATGCTTCTACATGCTCCTGTGTCAAGTGAATATGTCTTGCGGAAACTCCAATAGGAACAACAAAGCCATTTCCCGTTTCTTTATTCTGGTCAATTGCCTGAAGTACCAATCTGGTAATCATTTCAATATTATTTGTTTCCAAGAATACACCTGCTTTCCGTCAGAACTGACTTTAAATTATTTTAATACAGGCAGGATTTTCTCTACATCTGTGTGTGGTCTTGGGATTACATGTGTAGCTACTAATTCGCCAAGTCTGGATGCTGCTGCACTTCCGCTCTCTACTGCAGATTTAACTGCTCCTACGTCTCCACGAACCATAACTGTTACAAGTCCGGATCCGATTTTCTCTGTTCCTACTAATGCAACATTAGCTGCTTTACACATCTGGTCAGCTGCCTCGATTGCTGCTGTAAGTCCTCTGGTTTCAACCATTCCTAATGCTTCCTGTGTCATGATTTTTTCCTCCTTATGAAATACTGTTCCACGAATTTCTTCTTTTACTGTTTCTTTTTTTATTGCCGTTTTCTTCGATGTTTCTGTAGTTTTTGCCGCCGTTCCAGCTGCTGCAGCTTTTGTTTCATTTGACGTTTCTTTCTTCACAGCAGTTTTTGCTTTTGAAGCTGTACTCCTTGTTCTTCTGGGAGCAGCAGCCTTTCCGGGAGCTTTATTCTCTGCTTCAGGTTTCTTTTCTTCAGCCATCATTCATCCCCCTGTTTCGCCTGGTTCTTCCAGCGGCTTGCACTTAATTCCACAATCTTGACAATCTCTTCATGTGGTCGGGCAATCACTGCATAACTTACCGGTTTCTTAATCGCGCCTGCCACAGCAGCCTCTACAGCTTCTGTTACGGCAGACACATCGCCTTCAATTATAATGGTAACCAGTCGTCCGCCCAGCTTACGTTCCCATGACGCCAGCTCAACGTCTGCAGTTTTACACATGATATCAAGAGCGTCAATCGCTGCTACAACACCAGTGATTTCTATAAAACCATATGATTTACTCATGAGCGAACTCCTTTTAGATCACTGCACAATGTGATATGTACAGTACTCTATAATTTATACTACCGTGACTGGTCAGATGCTTGGAAGGATTTTCTCTACATCATTGTGAGGTCTCGGAATTACATGTGTAGCTACTAATTCGCCAAGTCTGGATGCTGCTGCGCTTCCGCTTTCTACTGCTGCCTTAACAGCTCCTACATCTCCGCGAACCATAACTGTTACAAGTCCGGATCCGATTTTCTCTGTTCCTACCAGTGAAACCTCAGCTGCCTTTGTCATTGCATCAGCTGCTTCAATTGCTGCTGTAAGTCCTCTGGTTTCAACCATTCCTAATGCTTCCTGTGCCATTTTCTATTCCTCCTGAATTTCCTGAATCAACGATAACTGTTCTTGTTCTGCAGCTACGTTTTCGGTTTTCTATTGATGCCTTATCATAACTGTTCCGTATTCAGCTGAGTACTGAACAGTTACATCTTATCTTATAATTCAAGGATATGCAACTGTTATTGCTTATCCAGGGCGCTGATCTTCAGCATTTTCTCCGTTCCCTCTTCGGGATTCGGAATAATATAATGCTGTACCACACCAGTCATTCTGTTCGCAACTTCCATGCCTGCTTCCACAGCCGCTGTAACGTCCGTTACACTTCCTCTGAACTTGATGCAGACAAGGAGCGGCACCGGCAGGCTGTCAGCATTAGCTGGTTTATTCTTATCGAACACTTCCAGACGGACATTTGCTGCCTTGCATCCGGCATCGCCTGCTACAAAGGCTGTTGTAAGTCCAAATACCTCTAAAATTCCTACAGCTTCTGCCATTTCGTTTCTCCTCTATTGCCAGGCCTGTTATTTATTTACTACCGCGATCTTCAATCCTGTCATAGCCAGGTTTGTCTGAAGCGCCTCATTGATCTGCTCTAACGGGAATTTGTCAGTGATCAGTTCGGACATTGGCAGACCGATTGCATTTGCTCTCTTGAGGAAATCAAAGGTTGTAACATAATCTCTCAGAGTATATACCCAGGATCCAACCAGATTGATTTCTTTGGAGCAGAGATCAAAATGAGGATTGATCACTGCATCTCCACCATTGATGAAGAATCCAAGTTCGCAAAGACCGCCGCCATTGCGGATAAATTTATAAATATTTGCATGAGCCTTCGGGTTACCTGTACACTGGAAAGCGAAATCTGCAAGATGTCCGCCCTGTGCTTCCTTAACAGCCTCAGCCAGTGCTTCTGTTTCCTTGAAGTTCATAAAGTTAACGCTTGTTGTTGCGCCCATTCTCTTGGCAAACTCAAGACGTTTCTCATTTCCGTCTACAGCGCAGATATTTTCAATACCCATAGTACGAAGTACTGCGATACAGATCAGACCGATCGGTCCGCATCCCTGTACAACAACTCTGCTGTTGAAACGAAGGATTCCTGTTGTTTTTGCTCTCTCTACCGCATGTACAAGTACAGCACATGGCTCAATCAGGATTCGGGAATCCAGATCCAGATCACTTACATTAAAGAATGTAGTTCCAAAGCTTCCGCCTCTTAAGAAGATGTAATCTGAGAACCATCCGTTAAGATGTATATCATCATCCGGAAGAAGTCCGTATACGTCAGCACCGCCTACGTTTTTCTTGTTCAGGTCAAACATTGTGATATCAGGATCATCTTTAAAGATCATACAGGTAACAACCTTGTCACCAACCTTAACCGGTTTTCCGGCTGTATCTACTTTAACATTTTTACCCATTGCAACGATCTCACCTGTTCCCTCATGTCCGAGAGCTACAGGGATCAGATTAAATGGATCTCTCTTGAATTCATGTGCATCTGTACCGCAGACACCGCATCCCTCTACTTTAACCAGGATGTCATCATCTCCGATTGGAGGAATCGGGTATTCTTTCAGTTCAAAATGCTCTTTTTCTGTTAACACTGCTACTCTGGCTGTTTTAGGAATTGCACCGCTGTTGCTGGATGCAGCTGCTGCCGGTGCTGTTCCTGTCATGCCGGAGAGAACCTGTTTTACGATTTCTTCAATATTCACGTTATTCATATCCATGTTCTTTTCTCTCCTTTAATACACTGATTAACGAATGCATAAATTGTCTACCATTACGCAACGTCTTCTCTTTGTAAATGTGCTTGCACTGGTAAGACCCTCGCCTGTACGGCTGGCAATTGTAAAGGTAGCATATCCTTCACCGCCAAATCCAAGCGCTGAATAAGACGGAGCATTCTTTACAAGAATTGCTGTATCAATTGCTTTTGCATATTTTGTGATATTATCGATATTCTTTGAATGAATATGTGCGGAATGGCGATTGCCATGCTCCAGCCATACTGCCTGTTCTACGGCATCATCAAAGTCTCTGGCTCTTACAACACCCAGGATTGGCATCATAAGCTCAGTTGTGATCAGCGGATGTTCCTTCGGTCCTTCAAATACAATACATCTGATATTTGCCGGCGCCTGTACACCGATCATAGAAAGAAGAGTCTTTGCATCACGGCCTACACATTTACGGTTCAGTTTACCGCCTGCAAGAACAACTGATGTCAGCTTATCCTGCTCTTCCTTGGATGCAAGATAGCAGTCATTTTCACTTACCAGGTAATGCATCAGTTCGTCTACAATAGAAGATACTGCAACAATTTCCTTCTCAGCAATACATGGAAGGTTATTGTCAAATGTACATCCATTTACAATGTCCTGAGCTGCTTTACGGATATCTGCGGTCTCATCAACCAGTGCCGGTGGGTTACCTGCTCCGGCTCCGATACCACGTTTACCTGAAGAAAGTACTGCAGTTACTACACCAGGACCACCTGTTGCTACAATCAGATGAATATCCTTATGCTTCATCATAGTGTTGCTTGTTTCCAGAGTAGGTTTTTCAACTGTAACTGCGATATTGTCCGGGCCACCGTTTTCCAGAGAAGCCTCGTTCAGCAGATTGATTGCATAAATAGATGTTTTGACAGCTGCAGGATGAGGATTAAATACAACTGTATTTCCACCTGCCAGCATACCCATAGTGTTGCACAGTACTGTCTCACTTGGATTTGTACACGGAGTAATGGCTCCGATCACACCAAAGGGTCCCATCTCAACAAGAGTCAGACCTCTGTCTCCTGTCCATGCAGTAGTTGTAATATCTTCTGTTCCAGGTGTCTTATCAGCAACAAGAATATGTTTCAGGATCTTATCTCCTACATTTCCCATTCCTGTTTCCTCAACACCCATACGTGCCAGTACTTCTGCATTATCTTTGATTTTTTTACGAATACAGGTAATAATTTTCTCTCTCTGATCCATGGACATCTTCTTAACGATCTGCTGAGATTTCTTTGCAGCCTCGATAGCATCATTCATATCTTTGAAGATTCCATGTTTACCGGTCGGAGCGTCTGCAATCTGCATCTTTGCCATTACTTCCTGTACAATTGACTGTACCATGTTCTCATTAATTGGCATGAGACTGTCCTCCTTAATCATTCAAATATTTATTTCATTCCCAGCTGTTCCATAACTCTCTTTGTGATCTCAGCAACTACCTGTGCATCATTCTGTGCAGGAGTTTCTTCTGTGCATCCACAGTCACCGCCAACGAAATCATACTGATATCCAGGGAATTTTTTGAATTCGCCGCCATCATGACATGCTCCGCCACAGTTATGGCAGTTCATACCGCTCTTGTTCTGGCAAAGGTTTGCCGGATGTTTACCAGCCATACCGAATTTACGACGGATTTCATACAGTTTCTTAATATTCTTCTCATCAAATTCCTTCGGGCCACCCAGTAATTTGCTCTGATACAGAAGCTGTGCATAGAATTCTACAGATTCCATTTTCATATAAGCTGCATTCAGGTCTGTACTCCATGTCAGTGCTCCGTGGTTTTCAAGAAGAACTGCATCAAAATATGGAAGATATTTTTCAAGATTGTCCGGAATTTCCATTGTAGAAGGTGTACCATATTCAGCGATTGGAACGCATCCAAGAGCGATAACTGCCTCTGGCATGATCGGCTGTGTAAGCGGAATACCTGCAATTGCAAAAGATGTTGCATACATAGGATGTGCATGTACAACAGATCCTACATCCGGTCTCTTCTCATATACTCTCATATGCATCTTGATCTCGGATGATGGTTTGAATCCCGGATTAGCCTGGATCACATTACCCTGGGCATCAACTTTACAGATAAACTCTGGTGTCATGAAACCTTTGGAAACACCTGTTGGTGTGCAAAGGAATTCATTGTCATTTAATTTTACAGAGATATTTCCGTCGTTTGCTGCCACCATGTTACGGTTGTAGATTCTTCTTCCGATGTCACAGATCTGTTTTTTGATTTCAAATTCGTTTACCATGCTCATTTTCCTCCTTAAGGCATTTGGTTCTTTGACGTTTCTTCACTGATCATAACATAATCCGCATAAAAAGTCAAGAGAACAGCGTTGTTTTGTGTTGTTTTTTACATCTTTTCTGTGTTGTTTTTGTTTGTTTTATATTTATGTGGATTCTGGATTCCACATATAATATTTATTTTCATCCTCCGATCTGGCAGTCAAGTGCGCAGACAGCATGTACCGCTTTTTTAAGGGTTTCCATATGTTCTTTTGTCGGAGGTTCGATATCTCCCATGAGATAGGGCCTTCCAAGGCCTTCATATTTATCCTGTCCTAATCTATGGTAAGGCAGAAGATGTATCTTATCCACTCCCGGAAGAGTTGACGCAAATCTGGCAATCCCCTGAATCTCCTCTACCGTATCATTAAAAGTAGGAATTACCGGCACCCGGATCACCAGGTGAGTCTTACCTGAAACAGCAACCTTTCTGGCATTCTCCATCATCAATTCATTGGATTTCCCGGTAAAGGCTTTATGTTTCTCATGATCTGTGTGCTTAATATCCATCAGATAAGTATCCAGATAAGGAAGGATCTCTTCTATGGTCTCCCAGGGTGCGCAGGCCATACTCTCAATGGCTGTAGTGATTCCCCGTTCCTTTGCTGCACGGAGCAAATCCCTGGCAAAATCAGGCTGGCACAGGCACTCGCCTCCGGAAAGCGTCATTCCGCCCCCCGAACGATAATAATAAGGCCTGTCCCTCTCCACCTCTTCGATCATCTCTCTGACTGTAGTATCATAACCGATCACCTTATTTTCTCCCAGAACCTTCATATTCTGAATTCTGTATTCCTGGGATTCCGGGTTACAACACCATTTACACCTGAGCACACAGCCCTTCAGAAAAACGATAGTTCTTATTCCAGGTCCGTCATGGATAGAATATCGCTGGACATCAAACACCCTGCCCTTTGTATCCAAATAGTCCATGTTTTCCCCTCTCTGTTAAAATCCCTGCTCTGTACGACGGATAATATCATCCTGCAGAGATCTGGAAAGTGTTGTAAACAGCGCACTATAGCCAGCCACACGTACGACCAGATGTTTATACTTCTCAGGATGTTTCTGCGCATCCAGCAGAGTTTGTCTGTCAACTACGTTAAACTGCATGTGCATGCCCTTCTGGTCAAAGTAGGAACGGATCAGTGCCACAAATTTCTCAAGTCCCTCCCGTCCGGAAAGAGCAGACGGATGGAATTTCTGATTAAACAAGGTTCCATTGGATACAATAAAATGATCCAGTCTTGCAACAGAAGATGCTGCTGCTGTCGGTCCCTTTACATCCTTGCCTGCTGACGGAGAAACTCCATCTGCCACAGGAGTATGTGCATATCTGCCGTCAGGAGTAGCTCCTGTCTGTCCGCCCAGCGGAACATTTGCAGATACCGGATAAAGTCCTGCCTGGAACTGTCCGCCCCTTGGATTCTTATAATTCTGAAGAGGCTTGGTATATGTATAGGCAACCTCTCTGGCAAAATAGTCAACCTCCGGAATGTCATTTCCGAATTTGGGAACCTCATCGATCATGTCGTGGATTTCTTTGAATCTGGAAAGCTTATCCGGTTCCGGCTTCATGCCGATCAGACTGTTAAGCACTGCAGCCGCTGTAGATGCATCCACATTCCGTCCTGCCGCCTTCATAGCCTTCAGGATCTCTGTTCCAATATCTCCGGCAGACTGGGCATCCAATCCTTTATCGTAGTTCCATATCAGTGCTTCTTTCAGCTCTTTCATGGAAATCTTCTTTTCATCATAAACCAGCTGGCGTACTGCAAAAAGACCATCTGCCATATTTGCAATACCAAAGCCCTGCGGTCCTGTGAAATTATAAACTGCACCGCCTTCCTGAACGGATTTGCCTTTTTTCAGGCAGTCATCCACCATACAGGAAAGGAATGGCAGCGGACATCTCTCCGCATGTGCCACATCAATGGCATTATCCGCATTTACAAGAAGTGAAATACAATATTCCATCTGTTTCTTGTAAGCATCAAAGAATTCCTCAAAGGTGTTCATCTGAGTCACATCGCCGGTAGGAATACCCACCATCTCACCCTTGTCCATACCATTGGAAAAAACAAGCTCCAGCGGACGGCACATATTGAAGAATGCAGCATCATGCCAGCCTTCTGTCTTACCTGCTTTCTGCGGTTCCACACATCCGATAATGTTATAGTCACGGGCATCTGCCAGGGAAAGTCCTCTGTTCTGCAATGCCGGAATGATCACCTCATCATTGTAATATGCCGGCAGTCCGATTCCTGTTCTGGTAAGCTCTGCAGCCTTGATCAGGAATTCATGAGGGGAACCGTTCCACACTCTTACAGAAAGGGAAGGCTGAGGCAGTCTTACATGCATGGAAGCCTGAATGCACATAATAGAAAGATCATTTGTCACATCTTCCCCTTCACTGTTCTGACCGCCTGCGATCAGGTTCTGGAAAAGGCTGTAACCTGCAAATCCCTCTGCTGATGCCGCATCACGGCATTTATTCAGATCATTCAGTTTCACCCAGATACAGTCCATCAGTTCCTGTGCGTACTCTCTGGTAAGAGCACCTCTCTCCACATCCTTCTTATAATATGGATACATATACTGATCAAAACGTCCTGGAGAAATAGAGTGGCCACTGGATTCCATTTGTAACAGCTGCTGTATAAACCAGAATGACTGGCAGGCTTCATAAAAGCTGTCTGCACCCTTTCCCGGTACTCTGCTGCAGTTTGCAGCAATCTGAAGCAGTTCCTGTTTTCTGACAGGATCTGTACACTGTGACGCCATTTGCTCTGCAAGCTGTGCATAGCGATGTGCATAATCAATCACTGCCTGGCAGCTAATCAGTACAGCTTCCAGGAAATGGGATTTGCGGGCATAATCGCCATCACCTACATTGCATTTTTTCAGTTCTTCCCGGGTTTTCTCCATAATACCCTCGAAACCGATTTCCAGTACCTCCCAGTATTTTACAGTAACATGTCCTACGCCATTATAGAAATAATTTCCAGGTGTAAAGATATTATGTTCGATAGCCTTAATGGCTTCCGGTGCCATATAGGAAGTAGCAAGTTCACTGGTTGTTCTTCCCTTCCAGTATTTATCTGCTTCCAGCAGGTCAGCCTTCGTCTGCTCTGCAATATCAAATGGGTCAGCTGTTCTGGTAGCAACTGTGTCCAATTCAGCCTCCAGCCATTCATAGGAAAATTCCGGGAAGGTCTGACATCCTCTGGGAGCAATAGTACTGCTTCCTACAATCAACTCATTATCACGGATAATAATTGGAATATGATGTAGAATATGTGCAAATGCTTTGGCTCTGCGGGTAATGATTGGTTCGCCTTCCGTCTCCTTATAAGATTCCGTCAGAAGCTTCGCTCTGGAAGATTCGATTACCGGCATATGCTCATAAAGGGCATCTACCAGCTTCTGGATTCTTGGAGATTTGGGAATATCTGATGTTTGAAATTTTTCCATATTTCTCCTTTCTCATGAAAGAGGAGTTTTTTATCTTCGCATTGCCATTCCCAACGCTCAGACAAATTTCTTTCTCTTTTTCATGTACTCATGTAAAGTCATTATACCTCATTCGCCTCATAAGGTCAACAAAAAACAACATATTTCAAACTGTTTCTATGTTGTTTTTTGTTTGAATTGTTTGTAAAATTTAGTTGTTTTTATTTTGAACTCTAATTGACAACCCTTCTTCTTTCTGTCATAATTGTTATATATATTTTTTTCTGAATACCTCTGCAAACAGTCATTAATTTTATTTAAAGGGGATGATCACCACGTATCTTGCAGATATCCATACACATTCCATCGCAAGCGGGCACGGTACTTCCTGCACGATTTCCGATATGGTAAAAGAAGCCGGACGCAAAGGCATGAAACTTCTGGGCATTACGGATCACGGTCCCGGCACGCTTGCTTCCGGCACATCTTCCTATTTCCGCGGGCTGCCATTCTGCCCCCGAAAACGTTTCGGTGTAGAAGTACTTTATGGTGTAGAGCTCAATATCCTGAACGTTCAGGGTCATGTGGATTTAAGCGATGAGCTGCTATCTAATCTGGACTATGCCATCATAAGTATGCATAGCCAGAACTACACTTCCGGAACTGTCAAAGAGAATACTCTTGCATACCAGAATGCAATGAAGCATCCTGCCGTAAAGGTTCTGGGCCATTGTGATAACCCGGCTTTTCCGGTGGATTACCATGCATTGGCTTATACAGCCAGCAGAGAAAATGTAATTTTCGAAATCAACGAAGCCTCACTGACTCCCGGTGGATACCGCGGTGACACCAGGGCAAACAACGCAGAGATCCTTCGTTGCTGCCTTAAATATCAGCTTCCCATTGTTTTATCCAGCGACAGTCATGGAAAAGAGCATGTAGGAGATTTTACCTATGCAGCAGAGTTTGTTCATCAGACCGGTTTCCCCGAATCATTGATTCTGAACAATCAGATTCCCAGACTGAAGGTTTTTCTTCAAACCCGTTAGTTGTTTCCAATATGTGTTCATGCCATTTCTTATGCAGACATATAAAAAAAGATCATCAACAGATATTTCTCATATAAATATCCATTGATGATCTTTTTATCTTCACCGGTCAGCCATCCTTACTGCTGATCTGCACGCATTTTCTTCATCAGTTCAGCCAGTTCCTGATATTTCCCGGTCACATATCCATAGTTCTTTCTCTTATGAGGAAGCTGACAGTTGGTACAGTCCTTCAATCCACTGTCTGTATATCGAAAATTCCCACCGCATTGATCACCCAGTGCATATAAAGGGCAATAACAAAACAAACAGTTAAAATCCTCAGGATTCGCTCCCTTATGACAGGGAAAAAACTCACATTTTTTATGACTGAAAAAAGAATACTCTTTATCTTCCCAATATGGTTTTTCCATATCTTATTTCCTTCTTCCAAACAAGCAGATAACAGATCAATCTATCATTTTCTCCATAATAAAGAGGGAGCGATGCTACTCCGGGGTAGAAGATTAATCCGTTCATGAGTGCGCGGAGGGAACGAATATTTCCGAAGTAGTATCGCCTGCCATTTAATCATGTATAATTCATAAAGAACAGGCGCATTCCATAAAAAAATGTCTGCCTTCGAAAAAGCAGACAACGCTCCGAAGCTGCGGATTCAACGGAGTTGGTTGTTACACTTTACACGGAAGTTTAACCTCGCCATACTAAGCAGGTTTCCTGGCTCCAGGCTCATCGCTCCTCTCTCCTTCTCATGCTATGGCACAATGGATCTGCGAGATTTGCTCCTCTGTTACAGTGACCGGATCGCTCAGGTTTCTCACCTGATTCCCTCTCTCTGTACCGTATAATAACAGTATCAGCACTTAATATGTTCTATATGGAATTATACTGACTTTATAATAGCATCACCGTTAAAGAATGTCAACTATTTATCAAAGTTTTTCAAAAACTTTTTAATCGAATCAAGCAAGTAGCGAAGCGGATTGCGAATATCCGCTTGACTTTTTTTCAAACAAAAACCAGGTAACAGCACATATGGATGTCACCCGGCCTTTTCTCATTATTTTTTTAATCGGATATAATCTTTTGCAGATTATACAAGTCTTCTTACTGATACAATTGTTCTGTATGCAGCATTGTCGCTGATCTTAATACCATCTACAGAGTTGGATGCATGTACAATACGTCCATTTCCCATATAAATTGCCACATGGCCGCCATAGCAGATCAGATCACCCGGCTGCGCATTTGCATAAGATACTTCTGTTCCACAGTTCTGCTGTTCATAAGAAGTTCTCGGAAGGCTTACTCCAAAGTTGGCATATACACTCTGTACAAATCCAGAACAGTCTGCACCACTTGTAAGACTTGTTCCTCCCCATACATATGGATTTCCCACAAACTGTGTAGCATAATCCACTACAGAAGAGCCTGAACCTGAACCAGAAGAAGAATTGTCAGAATCAGAAGACTGTTCTTCTTCATAATCTTCCTTTGATACTGTATTGTCAGAATCAATAACATTGCCATACTCATCATATTCCACATCCTCACCGGACTGTGCATTATCAATGACATTGCCATCTTCATCATATTCTACATCGTCTGATTCCTCATAGGTATCTTCGTCTGTATCCTCATCTGTATTTTCAACCGGATTTCCATCCTCATCATACTCTACATCTTCTGAGTTTGCTGCTTCCTCTGCTGCAGCAGCTTCTTCTGCCGCCTGTCGTGCAGCTTCTTCCTCTGCCTGACGTCTGGCCTCTTCCTCTGCCGCAATACGCTCTGCTTCCAGCTGCTGGATCTCTGCTGTCTGCTCTGCCAGAAGATTTGCATATTCTGTTGCCTGCTGCTGTGCATATGCGATTTCATTTTCATAATCAGCAGACTCAGATTTTTTCTGATCAATCTGGCACTGAAGAGTATAAGACTGCTCTTCATAAGAAGATTTCATTTCTTCCAGCTCTGCCTTATCAGACTCATACTGTGTTTTTAAATTATTTACTTCATCAATGGTCTTCACATATTTGTCCAGATTTTTTCTGTCCTGCTCATACATCTGCTGGGTATTCTCAGCTCGTGTAAGAAGATCACTGAGATCTTCGGAATTCAACATCATCTGGAACCATGCAGAATCACCGCCCTGCTCATACAGACACTGGATACGCTTCTTCATACTCTCGTACTGCTTATCTCTGGCCTTCTGCGCTTTTGCAAGATCCTGTTTTGTTCTGATGATATCAACCTCTTTATTGCTGATATCATTCTTAAGAGTATCGATGGAAACCATAACACTAACAAGATTGGAATCCAACTCTGAAATTTCACTCTCAAGCTGTGCCTTTGCATTTGCCAGTTCATCCATGCGGGAATATGTGGCATCAAGCTGCTGGCTTGTAATCGCCTGTTCTTCTCTTAAGTCATCTTCTCTGGAAGCGCTTACGCTTACGGCCTGTGATGCAGTCATAAGCAGTGCTAATGTAAGACATACAATTTTTTTCTTCATGGTCTCTCGTCCTCGTAACCTTTTATTTCTTTTTATGTAATAGTTTCGTAATATTTGTTTTAAGTCTTATTCATATTAACACATCGTTTCCATGAATGCAAGGTTTTTTTATAAATTATTTTAAATTTCCGTAACATTTAGTAATGTTTACGCAAAAAAGCAGCCGTCCCAAAGGACAAGCTGCTTTTCTTATTTCATATTGCATCTATCTCTGAATTTCTTAGCTAAAAAGATCTGCCAGGATCTGATCTGCAGTCTTGTTCAGATATCCATCCGGATCAGAAAGTGTATTTCTGTTCCATCTGAAATAGTTTCCGTTACGGCTGTAGTTACCGCTGGATGTATGATATGCAGAACCATATTTTGCATATCCCGGATATCTGGACATATATTTCTGTGCCAGTGCAATTGCCTGAGTTCCATATGTTCCATTCGGTGTAGGAGTTCCTGCGATCTGTACACCTGCATTTGGTGTGGAATGAACAATTACAAGACTCTTATCACTGCACTGTCCCAGAACAATCCATACATGGCCTTCATTATAACCAATATCACCAGGTTTGAAAGTCCAGTCAGATTTTGACAGATCAGACTGTGTAAGAATGCTTCCCCAGCCTCTTGCCTTATAGGTAGATCCAACTTCACCGGAAACAACTGTATATCCGCTTCCGACTCCTGACTTCGTCTGCATCACCTGATATGCAGCCCAGCCAACAAAACCGGAACAGTCAAAACCTTTTGCTCTGTTTTCAGTACTCAGGTCTCTGTAATTATTATAATTATAATCTGCAGTCTGACTGTTATAGAAAGCAGTCATGGTAGGACTAAGTCCCTTACGGGTAGAATCATTCCATCCACCGCCCCATACATAAAGGGCTTTTCCTACCGGAAGCAATGCTCCCGCAAGATAATTCTTAATCGTCTTACTTCCGTTTGATTCCGGAGTGATCAGCAAAATACCGTTGGAATCAAAAGTATATTTCTTACCGTCAATGGTAGTCTGGCCTGTTGCCATTTCACCGGTCTTGGTATCAAAATAATATTTATTATAATTAATGGTCTTCCAGCCGGTAGCCATCTTACCGCTTCCTGTGCTGAAATAATAGTTCTTACCATCAATCTTCTGGAAGCCCTTTGCCATGATACCATCATCTTCTTCGAAGAATCTGGCCTCACCTTTTGTATTTTTTGCCCATCCTGTCAGCATGTAACAGGCACTTGTAAAATATCTGGTGTTCTTTTTGCTGTCTGTAAGAAACTCTTTACATGCAGCAACGCCACTCTTACTGTAGAAATAATATTTCTTTCCCTTCAGTGTCAGCCACTTAGTCTGCATAAATCCAGTAGACTCATCAAAATATCTCTTCTGTCCCTTGGAGTCTGTCAGCCAACCGGACATCATGATTCCGGCGCCTTTGCTGAAATAACGCTTTCTTCCCTTGCTGTCTGTGACCCAGCCCTTTACCTGTACGCCTGTACTTGCATTAAAATAGTACTTCTTGCCGTCCAGCTCCAGCCAGCCTTTCTGTTTAGAACCTTCCTCATTTATGTAGTATGATTTACCGTTAATCGTTACAAATCCAGTCTCTGTGTCGGCCTTAACCCGCGCAGCTGAAAAAAATACAGATACACATACAGCAAAAAACAGCAGGAACAGAAACGCCCCCCAGGTTCTGAACTTCTTGTTTACGTTTTGCATACATACCTTCCTTTTCTTTTTCTTACATTTCATTATGTTTCATTTTCATGTTCAGAAATGTAAAGTCTTTACAATGTTGTTACGTTTGTATGACCCTATTATATTACAGCTTCAACATACAGTCAACATTGAAGTAAAAATATGTTAAATTTTCACTAAATCATCACAGGTTTTTCCAGCAAAAAAGAGACAAAGCTAACAAAAAAGCCCTGTCTCTTTTCGATTTTACAGCAGATGTTTTCTCAATTCAGCCCCATCGGCAGAACTTAAATATGCAGGAGCCACGTCAAATACTGTCTTGGCACCTGTCTGACCTTCTTTATTCATACGGTATGCTGCCCTCGCATAAGCAACCAGTACAGAAGAAGTAAACTCTGGATTTGAATCCAGTTTCAGGCTGTATTCAATCACATGATTATTCTCATTATTCCATCCTGTTTTTCCGGAACGGATCACAAAACCGCCATGGGGGATTCCACTGTGATCACGCTTCAGCTCTTCTTCAGAAATGAAATGTACCGTTGTATCATAATCTGAGAAATAATTCGGCATAGTCTTAATATCGTTCTCGATCTGTGCCAGATCTGCACCTTCCTCTGCAACTACGAAGCATTCTCTTGTATGTTTCTGTCTGGTAGTAAGCTCTGGATTTTCTCCATTTCGTACAGCTTCCAGTGCAGCTTCCACAGGAATCGTATACTGCTTTGCATCCTTCACACCTTTGATACGGCGTACTGCATCAGAGTGTCCCTGGCTTACTCCTTTACCCCAGAAGGTATAATCCTTTCCATTGGTGAGGATTGCATTTGCATAAAGACGGTTCAGTGAAAACATTCCCGGATCCCAGCCTACTGAAATAATACCGATATGGCCGCTTTCTTTTGCTGCCGCATCTACTGCATCAAAATGTTCCGGAATTCTTGCATGTGTATCAAAGCTGTCAATTACGTTAAACATCTTTGCATATTCCGGTGTCTGTTTCGGAAGATCTGTTGCACTTCCACCACAGATAATAAGAACATCAATCTTATCTTTCATTTTTTCAGCATCACTGACAGAATATACTGTTGCTGTCTCTGTAAGAATCTTAACGGTTTCCGGAGCACGGCGTGTAAACACAGCCACAAGCTCCAGATCCGGATTATGTTTGATTGCGCACTCTACACCACGGCCAAGATTGCCGTAGCCCAAAATACCAATACGAATACTCATTATGATTTCCTCCTGTAACCTTTCTTCTATTATCGCAACTATTTGCTGTTATCATAGCTACGCATTATCACTTTACTATAGTAATATTTTCCCTTTTGATTGTCAATCCATTAATGAAAGTTTTATAATCCCGTAACCAGTTCGTTACAAGAATCAACAACAAAATACACCTCCACCCGGGCAGCAAAGACTGCAGGCCAGATTTGCCAGACAAAGCTTCATGCAGTAATCATCACCGCCGGTCGGCATGCCCCCAAAAGGATTCTGCATTTCCCGGTACCAACTGCCGCCGCCCTCCATTCGCTGAAGAAGCATCTGATACTGCATATTATCCGGTTCCAGACGGACAGCCTCCCTGATATCACTGAGAGCGTTCACATTATTTCCAAGTCCCATATTTGCCATTGATGAAAGATAATACCATTGACCATTGTGCTGGGAAAGAGACTGCAGCACATTCATAGCCTCTCTGTAATGACCACTTTGGATATAATTTGCTGCTGCCTGCCTGCGAACACTTTCCTCATCCTGATAAGCATTGCCAGAATTTCCGGAATAATCGCCAAAGCCTCCAAATCCACTATAGGAGTTGCCATAACTGCTTCCTTGTTCCCTTTCCCGCATGATCTGCTCATAGGCCTGCTGGACCTGTTTAAACTTCTCCTCAGCCTGTTCCCTGTTGGGATTGTTAATATTTGCATCCGGATGATATTTGCGGCTCATCCGGCGGTATGCTTTTTTTATCTCATCATCTGACGCGTTCCGGGACACTCCCAGCACACTGTACGGATCAATCATGTTTTTTCTCCCCCGCTTCCCTTCGTTTCCTGGCAATCGCCTCAAAACGACACCACACACCGGAATAAAGAATATTTCTCAGAATATCTGTATACTTTATAATAGGAAGCTTTTCAAATTCTCTGCAGGTCTGAGCCATCATCATGATCAGAAGCTGCCGTACCTGCTCATCAAACCCCTTCATTATATATTTTTCTGCAAAAGGGTTGTAATTTCCATTTTTTACATCTTTTTCCACATCATCATAGGCATCCAGAATATAAATAAATTTTCCAAGATAAAATCCCATTCTGCGCAGAGAGCCTTCCCATACATCCGTTTTCCAGGCAAAAATCTCCTCCATGATCCGGCCAAAACAACCTGACATTTTGTCAATATCTGTTTCTCCCGCCTTTTCCATCTGAGATAATTCTTCAAGTAATTTCCTGATTTTCTCTGCTTTCTCCGGATACCGGTAACTCAGTTGGTTATTTTTTCTCTGCAGAATTTTCCCATATCCCAATGCAGCAAACTTTTTCTCATCTTCCCAGTCATCCATACATTTATAATATGTGAGAAGAACATTCATATCTGCTCCATATTCTGTAGCTGCATTTTTCCGAACTGGCTGTTTGCATACAGGATGGATCACACATCTGGTTGTTCCCTTTTGAGTCGGTGGTTCATAAAGCGCACTGAGAAGCACAACCACAAAAGTCATATCATAGGTCAGGGTAATCTGTCCGGATATTCCATATTTTTCTCTCAGCTCTCTGCAGAGACCGCAGTAAAAGGATCGATACAGATCAAAATCCTTAAATCTGATCTCCGGTTTATTCATTACCACATAGCCAAACATTTTATTTCCTCTTGATAAACTTCCTGTGACACTTCGGACATTCAATTTCTATCTTCTGACCGTTTCCTCTGGGAATGCGGATCTTTTGCCCACAACCCGGGCAGGTATAAATATGATGGGTCTTTCTCTGCTCCATCATACGTTTCTCTTTCATGAAACGACCACGGATATTCTGGGTCATTGCCAGATATTTCTGATTTTCAGCATACCGCTTCTGAATATTTCTGGACAGAATTCTGACATAAGTATATATGATCAGTACAAAGCCTAACAGATCCAATACTCCGCCTGCCATATTTCTTCTGCAGAAAGATCCGATTACAACTATAAAAAGCGCCACACCCAGGGTAAATCTTGATAACTGGTCTACACCATAACGTCCCTGCATAAATTTATTCAGTTTGTCTCTCATCCTTACCTCTTTTCAAGTCTCTCTGAAATCCCTTAAGGATTTTGCCTGTTCAGCAGCAAAAGTACACCTTATTCTCTCACAAGAACCTTCTGAATTTCAGCAATATACATTGTATGGTAATCCTTCTGTGGATACCATTTTGTATCATTCTCTGCCTCGTCAAAGCATTCCGGCTTAATCGTATCATGATACATTTTTTTACATACCATAATCATATCCGCCTCCTGAATGCCAGCTGTTCCATCTACAAAATAAGGAGTCAGTCCTGCCTCTGTGATCTTATCAATTCCCTTTCCGGAAACAGTTCCGCAGTAATTCAGGGCCTTACGATAATCCTCTCCCAGCACAGAAATCGTAAAGGTTTCCTCCCTGTCTACAAACTCCTTTGTATATCTCTGAGGACGAATATAAACAGTTACTGCATTTTTCCCCCACATGACGCCCATGGCACCCCAACTGGCTGTCATTGTATTGCATTTTTCCTCATTTCCTGCTGTGATCAGCAGCCATTCCTTACCAATCTTGGTAAACGGATTCATTGTCAGTTCCTCTGGTTTCACTTCTCTAAAGCTCATTTATTTTTCCTCTCTTTCATCTGTCATTGCAAACCTGGAAGATATAAAATTTCAAATAATAGGATTCATCTGCAGACCACAGGATGGGATGATCCGGTGCCTGAGTTCTGTACTCTACCTGGCGCAGTCTCTTATGTACATTTTTTGCAGCCTGTCCGATAGTTCTGGTAAACAATTCATAATCCATAAAATGGGAGCAGGAGCAAGTTGCCGGAAAGCCTCCATCCTTCACCAGCTTCATAGCCCGAAGATTAATCTCCCTGTATCCCTTTACTGCATTTTTTATAGAATTTCTGGATTTCGTAAAGGCCGGTGGATCCAGGATCACTACATCAAACTTCTCTCCCTTCTCCTCCAGCTCCGGAAGAAGCTCAAATACATCCTCGCAAATAAATTTTACCCTATCTGATAACCCATTCAATGCCGCATTTGCCGTAGCCTGATCTACAGCCAACTGGGAAGCATCCACACCTGTCACACTGGCAGCGCCTGCAATTCCCGCATTCAATGCAAAGGAACCGGTATGGGTAAAGCAATCCAGCACTTTTGCGCCCTTACACAGCTTCTGGATGGCAAGTCTGTTATATTTCTGATCCAGGAAAAATCCTGTTTTCTGACCGTCTTTTACATCTACTTCATATTTGACGCCGTTTTCTTCAATCTGTACCAGGGTAGGAAATTCCGGTCCGATAAAGCCCTTGACCAGTTCCATTCCTTCCTGTCTGCGGACCTTCACATCGCTTCGCTCATAAACTCCACGGATTATGATACCATCCTCAGCCAGTACTTTTTTCAAAAGTTCAACAATCTGCTCCTTATAACGGTCAATTCCCAGAGCCAGGGACTGAACCACCAGCACATCTGAAAACTTATCCACTACAATTCCCGGCAGAAAATCTGCTTCTGCAAAAATAAGTCTGCAGCTTCCTGTATCCACTACCTTCTTACGGTATTCCCATGCATCCCTCACACGTTTTTCAAGAAATTCCTCATCAATCTCCTGCCTCTCATCTCTGGTAAAAAGACGCACCGCAATTTTGGAATTTGTATTGATAAATCCCTTTCCCATGGGATATCCATCGAAATCATGAACCAGCACTGTATCTCCATTTACAAAGCTGCCCATGATCGTATCTATCTCATTATCAAAAATCCACATACCTCCGGATTTCAGAAGTCTGCCTTCCCCCTTTTTCAGGGTTACCACTGCAAAACCCATATTTTATCCTCCTGTTGCTCATAAACAATCCGTAATAAACTCTTTCTTCTTTCACTTTTACGATTCATTCTAACACAGAACTTTATTTTTTTCTACCCATTGTTTGTTCGCGTCCAAAATGTAAAAAGCAGCCAGTGAAATTTCCATTCCACTGACTGCCCTTATTTATCTTCTGCGCTCCTTCAAAAGAATACAGCGTTCCAGTCCACCGTAGCATCTGGCAATCTTTTTTACCTGATAGCCATGACTCTCCATATTATATCTGCTGAATCTATTCTCCGGATGAACGGTACACATCAGATATACAAATCTGTCCGGATCCAACAGGTTTTCTGCAGCTTCCAGCATCCTGCCCTGAAGTCCATTTCCCCGGAAAGCAGTGTCCACTGCTGCCGAATCCATCACCGCCACCTGAGACAGCTGTCTGTCGTCAAATCCCAGGTAGGCTCCCAGATTATCATCCTTATCCGGATACTTGATAATAAAGAATCCTGCAATCTCTCCATCTGAAGCTTCTGCCACTACAATAAATCCCTTCTGCTCCAAATGTGCTCTTACATAAGCCTCATCATCTGCCACAAACCATTCCGGATGGATGTGGCATTTTCCGGCCTGCTCCATGATCCGCATAATCCCCCGGACATCTGCAGGCTCTGCTTTTCTGATCTGAAACTCCATAAGTCCTTACTTATTCCTCAACCTCTGCCTCTTCAGCAGCATCTGTGCCATCTTCATTCTCCACAGCCGCCTCTCCACTGGTCTGTACTGTCTCATTATACAGCTTCTGGAAGAATTTCATGGTATCATCATACAGAGTCTGTCTGTCTTCATCTGTAAGTTCGCTAAGCTCTGGAACTGCCTGTACACCTTCACTCAGTCCGAAAAGGTCCTTCAGTGCCTTATCGATCATATTCAGCTCAGGAGTCATATAGATTTCTGTACCGTCTTCATGATAGGACTCAGTTCCCTGTTTCAGTACATCCAGATATGCTTTCTCTACATCCTTAGAAAGAGTTGCTCCGTTTTCTGCATCCAGCACAACTGTGGAAACGGCAGTATCATCACCCATAGCAGTCTGAAGTGAAGCTGCATCTCCCTCGTACTCACCCTTACAGAAAGTCTCTGCCTGATTAAATAATGTTTTCTGATCCTCTGTCAGAGAGGAGGTGTCCAGTTCATCTGCTGTATCTGCAGTTTCACTGCCATCAAGGGATCCGTCTGTATCCTCACTGCTATCCCAGTCCCCATTATCCATATCTTCTGTATCAGAGGAATCTTCGTTCTGACTATCTGCGCTGCCTGTGTTCATACCTGTTTCCTGTTCCAGAGTGGTATCCTCTGTGGAGCTCTCCAGTACATCTCCTCCAAGCACACTGTTATCTACGCTTCCCAGAATGTCATCTCCATCTGCGGAATCCCCTGCATTTACAGTATCATCTTCCTCTTCGTCCACTTCACCGATCTCATCACTGTTTCCGGAAGTATTCTGATCCACCTGTTCCAGAGTTGCTTTTACATCATCATAATCATAATCCTGCTGTGCGATCTGCTTCAAAAGCTCTACGATCTTGTTGATCTGATCAGAATCCAGAGTTACATTATTCTGCTGAGCCACATTCACTACAATATTATAGATATCATCTGCATTCTGTACATTGTTCTGAATGACCTGCATCTTGGAATTGTTCATAACAGTAGTTGCATCATTCTTTCCCACTTCATCAGCCAGATTTCCTGTCACTACCATTTCCTCTGTTGCCAGTTCCTTCTTGGTGCTGTCCAGCTGCTCGCCTGTAGCAGTCTCATAAGCCATCTGGATTCCAGTCAGTGCACCTGTACCGGAAACCTCAAAAGGACATGCTGCAACAACTTCGCAGTTCTTTACACCGGAAGTAGAAAGAGATGTAGCGATCATATTACAGGTTACCCAGTTCAGGTTTGCTGTACGGACTTTAATTCCGCCGGATGTGGTTGGCTTTACATAAGCACAGCTTACTGTCCTGGTTCCGATCTGCTCAATAGGAACGTACGCGCTCAGATGATCTCTCTCATCCTGATTGGTGATCGTCAGGATCTGTACCTGGTCACTGCTTACATTAAAATATTTCATCATAGTGTTCTTCTGTGCATCTGTAAGGTCAGCCCCCAGTGTTACAACCTTCATGGAATCTGCCATTGTCGGTATTGTGGTCCCGGAAACCACCAGACATGCACTGCAGAGCAATGCACCTAATTTCTTAATGTTTTTCATATTATAACCTCCCTGTGTTTAAACAAAAGACCTCTGGTTCTTTTTCGTGGCTTTCATTATAACATATTTTTATTATAATTTGTATTTCTAATTTCATGGTTGCAAATCTAATATCAATTTAATTTCAGATACTTATGGTAAAATCCAGGCAAAGGTGGTATAATAATCCCATTAATATAACAGACGGCAGATTTGGCTGTTCTTTTAATGGCTTCAGCCGACTTAATGATTGAGAGGATGGTGCGGTTATGAATATTAAAATTGATGAATTATTAGCAGCTTTAAAGAAAAAAGAAGAAGAGCAGGATAAAAATACAGTTCTCTGGGTATTGGCGATCATCGGTGCTGTCGCAGCAGTAGCAGGTATTGCCTTTGCTGTTTATCGCTTCTTTGCTCCGGATTATCTGGAGGATTTTGAAGAAGACCTGGATGATGACTTTGATGATTATTTTGAGGATGAAGAATAATCCAGAATATGATCGGCAGTCTTTGTCGACTGTACAGCAATCAGAAAGCTCCGGCTGAACCCGGAGCTTTTTTTAACGAAAGGATTTGAGTTATTTATGAAAAAAGGCGAAATATATGAGGGCACAATTGAAAAAGTAGATTTTCCCAACAAAGGGACTGTGATGATAGGAGATCAGAAGGTCACTGTCAAAAATGGCATTCCTGGACAAAAGATCCGTTTTATGATCAACAAAAAGCGTTCCGGCAGGGCAGAAGGACGTCTGCTAGAAGTTCTGGAGAAATCTCCTCAGGAAACCAGAGCCCCTGCCTGTTCCATTTTTCCTGAATGTGGCGGCTGTATGTACCAGACCATGTCCTATGAAAAACAGTTGGAAATGAAGGAACGCCAGGTCCGGGAGCTTCTGGACGCAGCATTGGAAAACGCAGACTATAGCTGGGAAGGCATCCATGGAAGCCCTATGGAATTCCGTTACCGCAATAAAATGGAATTTTCTTTCGGAGACGCTTACAAAGATGGCCCCCTCACTCTTGGTCTTCATAAGAAAGGCAGCACCTATGACGTACTTACAGCATCAGATTGTAAGCTGGTTCATGAGGATATGACAAAAATCCTCTCCTGTGTCCACGAATATTTTTTGAAGCTGAATGTTTCCTATTATAAAAAGATGCAGCACACCGGTTATCTCCGACATCTTCTGCTCCGACGGGGAGTAACTACCGGAGAAATTCTGGTACATGTTATTACCACCAGCCAGGAAGAATATGATCTGGAGCCACTGAAGAATCAGCTTCTCGCCCTTCCATTGGAAGGAAAAATCGTAGGCATCATGCACATTATCAATGATTCTCTCTCAGATGTGGTACAGAGTGATGAGACCCGTATCCTTTATGGTCAGGATTACTTCTATGAAACTCTGCTGGGATTACGCTTTAAAATCAGCACTTTTTCCTTCTTTCAGCCAAACTCCCTGGCAGCTGAGGTTCTGTATTCCGTTGTTCGGCAGTATATTGGAGATACCAAAGATAAGGTAGTCTTTGACCTCTATAGCGGAACCGGAACCATCGCCCAGCTTGCCGCTTCTGTAGCAGATGAAGTGATCGGCGTCGAAATTGTGGAGGAAGCTGTAGAAGCAGCAAGAGAAAACGCAGCACTTAACAATCTGAAAAACTGCAGATTTATTGCAGGCGACGTACTGAAAGTACTGGATGATCTGACTCAAAAACCGGATGTGATCATTCTGGATCCGCCCAGAGACGGTATTCATCCCAAAGCACTGCCCAAAATCCTCTCCTATGGGGTGGATCATATTGTCTATATTTCCTGCAAAGCCACCAGCCTGGCCAGAGATCTTCCGGCATTTCTGGAGGCAGGATATCGCCTGGAAAAAGCCTGCTGTGTAGATCAATTCTGCCAGACTGTCCATGTGGAGACAGTGGCTTTATTAAAGCGTACCTCAACATCAGAATAATTTTCCCCCAGAAAAAAGAGCGCTCTATGTCAGATTCTTTCCCTCTGACATAGAGCGCTCTTTTGTATTCTTTTCTGCTCAGATTTTCTTCAGCTTTGCAAATCCGGCAAACATTTTCTTCACTCCTACTTTATCGAAATCTACTGTGACCTCGTAGTCTCTTCCTCCTTCTACGATATTTTTCACCACACCTACTCCAAATTTCACATGGCGCACAGTATCTCCTATCTGATAGTCCAGAGAATCCGCCTTGGTGACCTTAAACTGAGTTGCCTGAAAAGGCTTGGCAGCAAACACCTGCTTCATTTTGGAAAGACTGCTGTCTCCGGTTAGGGATTCTGAGATCTTCGGTTTCTTTTCTTCTACCTTATAGCCCAGATCCACCAGTTCCCTGGGAACCTCACGAACAAATCTGGATACCTTATTATACTGGACATCTCCGCGGATCATCCTCTGTCTGGCACTGGTCATGGTCAGCTCCTTCATTGCCCTGGTGATCCCTACATAACACAGACGGCGCTCTTCCTCCAGATCAGAACGGTCATCTGACATAATAGACATATAAGAAGGAAAAATCCCATCCTCCATTCCTACCAGAAATACATTGGGAAATTCCAGACCTTTCGCACTATGAAGAGTCATAAGAAGTACATAATCCTGATCCGGATCTACACTGTCAATATCTGCGATCAATGCAATTTCTTCCAGAAATCCAGACAAAGTTGCAGGTTCTCCTCTCTCCTCCCCTGCTTCCTGATAAGCTTCCGTCTTGGAAATCAATTCATCGATATTTTCAATCCTTGCCCTGGATTCCTCTGTATCCTCTGCCTCCAGCTCCGTCACATAACCGGTAAGGCGGATTATTTCTTCCAAAAGCTCTCTGACTGTATAAGCCTCTGCCTTACTTTTCAGCCCCTGAATAAAAGTAACAAATCCATCAATCTTTGACAGACTTCTTCCTATAGAAGGAATCTCCTCTGCCACACGTAATGCATCATAGAAACTGATATCCATCTGATCCGCATAATCCTGCACCCTGCTCAGAGTAGTAGCTCCGATTCCTCTCTTGGGTACATTAATAATACGTCGCACTGCCAGGTCATCCTTGGCATTATCGATGGTTTTCAGATAACAGAGAAGATCTTTGATTTCCTTACGCGCATAAAAGTTTACTCCACCCACTATTTTGTAAGGAATATTTGCCAGAAGACATTTTTCCTCAAAAAGGCGGGACTGGGCATTAGTACGGTAAAGGACGGCAAAATCCTTATACATTCCTTTTCCCTCCCGGCGCGCTCCGGCAATCTCTCCCACCACATATTCTGCCTCTTCATATCCATTCATAAACTGGCGGAAATGAATTTTCTCTCCCTCCTGATTCTCTGTCCAGAGAGTCTTGGGCTTACGTGCCCTATTGTGGGCAATGACTTCATTTGCAGCCCTGAGAATATTTTGGGTAGAACGGTAATTCTGTTCCAGCCGGATCACTGCAGCATCCGGAAAAACATGCTCAAAACCAAGAATGTTGCCAATATTGGCGCCTCGGAATTTGTAGATGGACTGGTCATCATCTCCTACTACACAGAGATTTTCATATTTTGATGCCAGCAGACTTACAAATTTAAATTGTGCAGTATTGGTATCCTGGTACTCGTCTACCATGATGTACTTGAAACGCTCCTGATAATTCTCAAGAACATCTCCGCAATTCTGGAAAAGTTCTACGGTCTTTACGATCAGATCATCAAAATCCAACGCATTATTTTTCCTCAGAGATGCCTGATACTCCCGATATACAGCGGCAACTTTCTTCTTATTAAAATCACTGCCTGCATTCAGTTCCATCTCATCCGGTGTAATCAGCTCATCTTTCGCATGTGAAATCTGAGCCAGTAGGGAACGTTCCTTATAAATCTTGGTATCCACATTCAGCCTGCGGCAGATGTCTTTCATAAGTGTTTTCTGATCATCGGTATCATAAATAGTAAAACTGTTATCATATCCAAGTCTGTCAATATGCCTTCTGAGAATACGCACGCAGGTGGAATGAAAGGTAGATACCCAGATACTCTCTGAGCCAAAACCTACGATCTTATCCACACGTTCTCTCATCTCACTGGCAGCTTTGTTTGTAAAGGTGATAGCCAGAATATTCCAGGGATTGACCCCTTTCTCATCTATCAGATATGCAATTCTGTGAGTCAGCACCCTGGTCTTTCCTGAGCCCGCTCCTGCCAGGATCAGCAGCGGCCCTTCTGTATGAAATACTGCCTCCTGCTGTCTGGAATTTAATGTATTGTAAATGTCTCTCATTTTCTGCTCCTGTATTCGATCACAATTTCAGTTCTCTCCCAATTATACACAAAAGCGGACCATACCACAACAGTTTTCAACATACGCCCCTGTTTGTCCATTGACAATCCATAATTAAATGCCTTATACTGACACTGACTTGCAGTAAATTGATTCTACTGCATACATACACTTTTGAGGAGGAATGAGTCATGAAAAGCAACAATAGCATTAAAACCGTTGTAGCCGTTGGTATCGGTGCAGCGCTGTTCTTTGTACTTGGACGTTTTGTCGCAATCCCAAGTCCGGTGCCTAACACCAATATCAGTCTCCAGTACGCAGTCCTGGCTCTGCTGGCTGTTATGTACGGACCGGTAGCAGGGGGACTTATCGGATTTATCGGTCATACTCTGATCGACCTTTCCTGGGGCGGAAGCCCATGGTGGAGCTGGGTGATCACTTCCGCTTTCGTAGGCGTGATCGTAGGTCTCTTTGCCAAAAAGCTGAATGTACAGGAGGGAGACTTCGGCAAAGGAAAGGTTACTCTTTTCGCCATTGCCAATATTGCAGCACATGTGATCGGATGGATCGTTGTTGCCCCTGTACTGGATATTCTTATCTACGCAGAACCTGCTAATAAAGTATTCGCACAGGGTGCTTTTGCAGCCATCTCCAATACGATCACAGCAGTAATTGTAGGCGGACTTCTGGTTCTGGCATATACCAAGACCATCGCAAAAAAAGGATCTCTGGATCAGGAATAAGCTTCAGACAAAAAGCCTTGTCATTTAGCGAAAAGCTTATGTGATAGGGCTTTTTCTTTTTCAGGACTCACCCTCTAAAGTACGTGATTATTATAGAAACAATTTTTCGATTATTATAGAAATTAATTTGAGGTTAAACAGATGACAGAACAAAACTTACCTGTTATTTCATTTAAAGATTTTTCATTTCAATACCGTGCCCAGAAAAAGCCAACTCTGACCGGAATTAATCTGGATATTTATCCGGGAGAACGTGTTCTCATTGCCGGCCCCTCCGGAAGTGGCAAGAGCACGCTTGCAGGCTGTATCAATGGTCTGAACCCTTTCTCCAATCCCGGAGAATGCACAGGTTCTCTTATTGTAGACGGTGTAGATGCTCCACACAGCAGCATCTTTGAACTCTCTGCACATGTAGGCACTGTACTCCAGGATCCAGACGGACAATTTATCGGTCTGACTGTGGGAGAGGATATTGCCTTTGCGCTGGAGAACAGCTGTATGCCACAAGAACAAATGCACAGTATCACCAGACATGCTGCTGAATTGGTGGGAATCCAGGATCACCTGGACTATGCACCTCACGAATTATCCGGTGGACAGAAACAGCGCGTCAGCCTGGCCGGAGTCATGGTAGACCAGGTAAAGATCCTGCTTTTTGACGAACCACTGGCAAACCTTGATCCTGCTACAGGCAAACAGGCCATCGAACTGATCGATGAGATCCAGCAGAAAACTGACACCACTGTTCTGATCATTGAACACCGTCTGGAGGATGTCCTCTGGAAAAATGTGGACCGGATCGTTCTGGTGAATGAGGGAAAAATCCTGGCAGACCTTCATCCCGACGAACTGCTCTCCACTACCCTGTTGGCAGATAACGGAATCCGTGAGCCTCTGTATGTGACCGCTATGCGTTATGCCGGAATTGAAATTGCGCCATGCAAAAAGCCCTCACATGTAAATTCTCTGATTCTGGATCAGACAGATCAGAAAATGCTTCAAAACTGGTTTCATCAAAAAGAACTTTCTGAGCCTTCCGGCACACCGGAACCGCTCCTTGAGATAAAGAACCTAAGCTTTGGATATACCCGGAACCACCCCACACTAAAGGATGTAACTCTTACCATATACAAAGGAGAAATGGTCAGCATTGTAGGACGCAACGGTGCAGGTAAATCTACCTTGTCCAAGCTGATCTGCGGATTCGAAACACCTGATCAGGGAACCTTACTTTTTAATGGCAGAGATCTCTCCGGAGAAAATATCCGACACCGGGCAAAATATATCGGTTATGTCATGCAAAACCCAAATCAGATGATCTCAAAAACCATGATTTTCGACGAGGTGGCCCTGAGTCTGCGAAATTCCGGCATGACAGAAGACCAGATTCGCGAAAAGGTAGAAAATACATTAAAAATCTGCGGACTTTATCCCTTCCGTAACTGGCCGGTATCTGCCCTCAGCTTTGGTCAGAAAAAACGTGTAACCATTGCCAGCGTGCTGGTACAGGATCCGGAACTGATCATTCTGGATGAGCCTACTGCAGGACAGGACTTTTATCATTATACAGAGATTATGGAATTTCTCCGTACACTCAACCAACGCGGAGTTACTGTTATAATGATCACTCATGATATGCATCTGATGCTGGAATATACGCCCAGAGCTCTGGTCTTCTCTGACGGGCAGCTGATTGCAGACCGAAGTGCAGCCGCAGTTCTCTGTGATGAATCCCTGATCACTCAGGCCGCGTTAAAAGAAACCAGTCTTTTCACTCTCGCTAACCGATGCGGTATCACTCCACCGGAAGCTTTTGTAGAACGTTTTATTGAAGAAGACAGGGAGGTACGAGACAATGGCCGCTAATACTGTATTAAATTATCTTCCAAGAAAAAGTGTGATTCACAGACTGACCGGAACTACCAAACTGGCATTCTTCCTGCTCTTTACCTTTGCAAGTATGATCACCTACAATACCTGGGTGCTGCTCGGACTCCTGGCAGTAAGCATAGCTGCTTTCAGACTAAGCAAAATTAAGATTCGGGAAGTACGGTTTATGATGATCTTTATGCTGGTGTTCCTGTTGCTGAACAATCTGTTTATCTTTTTGTTCGACCCCAATCAGGGAACCCATCTGTACGGCACACACCACGTACTATGCCATTTATTCTGGCGCTATGACCTTACCGCAGAACAGCTGTTTTATATGGTCAATATTTCCCTGAAATATTTTGTAGCCCTGCCTGTGGCTATCCTGTTTATCTCTGCCACTGATCCCAGCGAATTTGCGGCAAGCTTAAACAGTATCGGGATTTCCTATAAGGTAGGCTATTCTGTGTCCATTGCCCTGCGCTATATTCCGGATATCCAGAGAGATTATCACAGCATCAGCCAGGCTCAGCAGGCCAGAGGTGTGGAGCTGGGAAAAAATGAAAAATTCTTTTCCAGGCTAAAAAACTCCGTTAATATACTGCTGCCCTTGATCCTTACCAGTCTGAACCGGATCGATACCATCTCCAATGCAATGGAACTTCGGGGCTTCGGCAAAAACAAAAAACGCACCTGGTACACACAAAGGCCTTTTGCACGCAGAGATTTTCTCACGCTGGCGCTGGGCGTACTGCTGTTATTGTTCAGTCTGACAGTAACTATAAAATGCGGACGCTTTTACAATCCATTTTGCTAATTCAGTAAAAAAACATTTACAAGTAGTATTTAAAACTATATAATAGGGGACAGAGGTGATGAAAGATGACAATCGATGAAAAAGATATAATCAACAGTATTCTGTCCAGTATTTCCAGGATTGACTATATTAAACCGGAAGATATTCCAAATATTGACTTATACATGGATCAGGTCACAACCTTCATGGAAGAACAGCTGGCTGCCACCAAGCGCTACGAGGATGACAAGATTCTGACCAAGACCATGATCAATAATTACGCTAAAAATAAGCTTCTTCCCCCGCCGGAAAAGAAGCGTTATTCCAAAGAGCATGTACTTATGCTGATCTTTATTTACTATTTCAAGAATATCCTGTCTATCAATGATATACAGACTCTGCTCACACCGATTGTGCAGAAATATTTCAAGTCTATGACAGAAAAGGATATGACCTATATATATAATGAAGTTTTCAGCATGGAGAAGGATCAGATCGAATCTCTGAAAAAAGACCTGATCCGCAAATATAAAACAGCACAAGGGACTTTCGGAGATGCAGATGAAGAAGACCAGGAAATTCTCAAACGCTTTTCCTTTATCTGTCTTTTAAGCTTCGATGTTTATGTAAAAAAGATGATGATCGAGCATCTGATCGATGGGATGAACCCACCAGCAGAACAGGATTCCAAAAAGAAGAAATAACTGACTGCCCATAATTAAACGAATACTGAATATACCAAAAGGAGACTACATATTTTTCTGCAGTCTCCTTTGATCTTTTCTGTTATTCTACCCGTACATTACATATAATCTGTCAAGCGGATATTCGCAATCCCCGCAGAGGACTTACTTGATTCGGTTAAATGATATTTCTTATTTCTCCACTGCCTTAAATGTAAATTTAATTGGCTGATAATCACCTGTTGTCAGTGGTAATGGCAGACCTGCTTTCATAAGAGCTGCACCTGTGTATACTTTTCCTGTTGCTGTGTCTTCGTATTTCATATCCGCATCCAGTCCCTGTGGGTAGAAAAGATAAATATAAGGATTTGCTTCGCTGTGGAGCCTTACTCCGCACACCACTGTTTCTTTCTTGTCTTTTGATACAAACTGCCAGAGTACATGGTTGTTGTTTTCAAATGGGTTCACCAGACGATAGTAGTCTCCTGACTGTACCAGATGCTCCATTTCTTTATACTTCAGAATCTGTTCTTTCGCGATTTTCTTATCTTCCTCGGACATCTTCATCAGATCAAGTTCATAGCCAAATGTACCGGCAGATGCAACAATCCCTCTTGTCTCAAATGGAGTAGTTCTTCCGGACTGATGATTCGGGCATACACTGACATGTGCCCCCATGGTGCTGATCGGGTATCCGAAGGAAGTTCCATACTGGATTTTCAGTCTGTCAATGGCATCTGTATTATCACTGCACCAGATCTGTGGAGAGTAGTAAAGCATTCCCGCCTCAAATCTTCCGCCTCCTCCTGAGCAGGACTCAAACAGAAGATCCGGATATCTCTGTACCAGACTTTCCATCATTTCATAAACAGCCAGCACATATCTGTGGTAAACCTCTCCCTGACGTTCCTTTGGAAGAGCTGCTGAGAACACGTTATCTACACTTCGATTCATATCCCATTTCACATAATCAGCCTTGCATGCATCCAGAACCTTAAAGATCTGGTTCATAATGTGTTCACGTACTTCTTTTCTGGTGATATCCAGATTTAACTGATGTCTGCTTCGGTTCATGGCACGTCCCGGAATCTTCAGTGCCCAGTCCGGATGCTCTCTGTAGAGATCACTGTCCTCAGAGATCATCTCCGGCTCTACCCACAGACCAAATTTCAGTCCAAGTCCATGAATCTTCTCTGCAAGTGCAGGAAGCCCGCCTTTAATCTTCTCTTCATTTACTTCCCAGTCACCAAGTGCGCACCAGTCATTATCTCTCTTTCCAAACCATCCGTCATCCAGGACAAACATATCCAGTCCAATATTTTTTGCCTCTTCTGCAATGTGGTAAATCTTATCTGCGTCAAAATCAAAATAAGTTGCTTCCCAGTTATTTACCAGAATCGGTCTTGGCTGCTCTGTATACTTACTGCGGATCAGATTGCTTCTGTATGCATCATGATAGATTCTGGAAAGTTTTCCGAAGCCTTCTGCTGAGTATGCCATAATCACTTCCGGTGTCTCAAAACTATCCCCCTGTTCCAGTGTCCAGGAGAAATGATAAGGATGAATTCCCATTGCCACACGGGTGTGTCCTACCTGGTCCACCTCTGTTTCAAATAAGAAGTTTCCACTGTATGCAAGTGCATATCCATAGCAGTTTCCATAAGTTTCCTCTGTATTTCTGTCACAGAGGATCACAAATGGATTGTGATGATGGCTGGAGGTGCCGCGGATACTTCCCACAGACCAGTTGCCATGGCCAAGATGAGTTCTCTCCATCTGTCGCTCCACATTATGTCTGCCATAGAAGTGGACTACATCCAGTTCTCTGTATTCATAGTCCATTTCCATAGACATTGCTTTTTTTACTGTAACCGGTGCTGTACCTGTATTTTCCAGGCGTACCGCTCTGGTGATCACATCAAGATGGGGAAATACACCATAGAGAAGATGTGCTTTCAGTCCGCTGGCACGGTCTGTCAGAACAATTTCCAAAGTCTCTGCCTCATCTTCCTTTGCAAACATTGCAGGAAGCCCTTTCAGGCTGTACTTTCCTTTTGTGATCTCATAGGACTCAAATTTCAGATTTGCAGTATCACTGCCGTCTGCCTGCTCTGTCTCCAGGCCATTGATACGATAATCACCATTTCCATATGTAGTATATTCCTGTGGCAGGGTATCTAATGAAAATGTTTTGTCCTTTTCTGCTTCATAAGGATTTCCTGAAAATCCTCTGTCCACACATACGATCCTGTCTGTGATCAGCGCATCGCCTACCGGACTTCCATAATACAGATGAACCAGAGTATCATACTCTCTTACCTGCATCTGATAAGTGCTGTGCTCTGTTCTCAGGTCGAATACTTTTTCTGCCTCGTGATATTTAATCCATTCCATACTCTGTACCTCTCATTTCTTTGTTCTTTCTATTTTATAGATGTTCTTTATAGATGTCTATCTATTTTTGTCAAGCGGATAAAATCATCCGCTTTGCTACTTGCTCATAACCGAATAACTGCTTCGATTAAAACGCATACTGATCAGGTTCTGTGTCCACATAGTGATGTTCCTCTTCCTCCTCTTTGAAGTAGGGTTTGAACAGTTTCCACATAAACCAGGAGTCTGCATAGGCAGTCAGAGAGAATCCAAACATCAGCCAGATCAGCAGATATACCGGGAAAAGTTTTGCATCTACAAGTGTCATTGTCATTGGCAGGATTGTGATCACTGCCACAGCTAATGCATAGCCTATATGTTTAACCGCAAAATAAAATGCGTTTGTGATCAAAGTCATTGTTTTATTTTCAAATGCTGCAACTGTTGGAAATACATACAGTGCAACTGCCACCAGAGGAATATAGACCGCAAAGATCACATAATTAAAGATCTGTGACATGGATCCCGGCATTGTTGCCAGAGCCTCTTTTTCCATATAAATAAATATTCCTGCTGCAGCCATCAGAATCCAGATCAGTGTGGACTGCCTGAAATTCTGCTTAAAACTCTTAAAAAAATCATGAAGTACTCTGATATCTCCATCTTTATGGAGCTTCAATGTACAGTAAAATAATGCAGTGGTGGATGCCCCTGCTGTGATAATCGGAAGAGAGCACACAATCCACAGCAAATTTAATGCGATCAACTGACCTAAAAATCCAAATATTCTGTCAAAAAGACTTCCTGGTTTCATTTCTATCTACCTCTTCCTTTCCTGTCATTTACCTTTTTTTATATTTCAGTTTACTTTCTCTGAACCATTTTCAACCATGAGTCAAGCGGATATTCGCAATCCAGTTTCAGGCAAGCCCTGTTATACTCGTTCTAATTTTATAACAAAGCCTGCCTGTACTGCTCAGATTTTATTACAGCTTACCGCCGGATGTTGCAATACCTTCAATGAACTGTTTCTGGAAAATCAGATACAGTACGATCATCGGGATACATGCAAGCAGAGATGCTGCCATCAGCTGCGGATAATTGTTGGTGTACTGTCCCTGCATTTTTGCAAGTGCTGCTGACAGAGGCATTACATCCTTGTTACAGATCAGAGGCCACATCAGGTCTTTGTATGCAAATACTGCTGTGAAGATTCCCAGTGCCACCATGGAAGAACGTGTCAGAGGAGCCATGATGAACAGGAAGGTCTGACCGATGTTACATCCATCAAGACGTGCAGCCTCTTCCAGATCTTTCGGAAGTCCCATATAAGCCTGTTTGAGGAGGAATGTACCAAATGCAGTAACAATACCGGGAAATACCAGGGCAAAAATGGTATTGAGCATTCCCATTTTACTTACCATTAAGTACTGTGGGATAATGAAGATCTGTCCAGGAACCATCATCTGGAAAAGTACCAGAGAGAACATCAGGTTTTTCCCCCTGAAGTTCAGACGTCCAAATGCATAGCCTGCCAGTGTTGCTGTCAGAACCGCGCATACAACACGACCCAGGATCAGAAGTAATGTATTGATATACAGATGTAAGAAATCCATATTTTCGATTACTTCTTTAAAGCTGTCCCATCTCCATGTAGACGGTAGGATTACGAACGGGTTGACAGAGGTTGCCTCTGTCATAGTTTTGAAAGCTGTCAGGATCATCCATAAGAAAGGAACCAGCATGGTAATAGATACCAGTATCAGGATAACATGGATCAGAACTCTGTTTGCTTTATCTCTTGCTGCCATAATTATCCCTCCTTAGTTATAGTGAACCCACTTCTTCTGGGCAATGTTCTGGAATACTGTCATGATCATAATTACAACCAGAAGAAGTACGACGATTGTTGAACCATAACCTTTGTTATTCTGTACAAAGGAATTCTGGTAGAACAGGTAAACAAGTGACTGTGTTTTGTAAAGTGCAGGATTGTTTCTGTCCATAACCATAAAGATCAGGTCAAATACCTGCATGGCACCGATAACACGGGTAACCATTACAAAGAAGATGGTCGGTGAAAGCAGCGGGATTGTAATATGGAAGAACTGTTTGATTCCGGTTGCTCCGTCAATGCTTGCTGCTTCATAATAGTCTCTTGGGATTTCCTGCAGACCAGACAGGAAAAGTACCATATTGTAACCAATGATGGACCATACACCGATCACTGCGATCGCATAAACTGCAATCTTCGGATCAGAAATCCAGTTAATCTTTGTATGGAAAATATGATTGAGAAGACCAAACTCTGAGTTAAACAGCCATCTCCATACCATGGCAATCGCAGCCGGAGCGGCAACCATAGGCAGGAAGAAAATAGTTCTGTAAACAGCACGGCCTTTCATTTTACGGTTTAATAAAACTGCCAGTACAAGTGCGATAGCAATGGAAAACGGAACTTCCACAATGGCATATTTAAATGTATTTAATAATGCCTGCCATACTTCCGCATCGTGAAACAGCTTTACATAATTATCAAAACCAATGAAGATATTTCCCTTACCGAAATCTCCGGTCTTGAAAAAGCTCTCATAAATGGTCTTAAAAATCGGATAGATATTTAAGATGATCAGACCAAGCATTGTAGGAAGAATGAACGCCCATCCCCAGATGAATTCATTCCGCGCCTGACTGGTACCTTTTTTTTGATTTGCCACGGCTCTCACTCCTTCTTATCATAAAATTTTGTTGCTGATTTGAATGGAAAACTGCCGCATATCTGCATACCTGTTGTGACTTCTGCGGTTATCACATGATCGGAATCTTTTCTGCGGCAGCTTTTCTGTTTCTTATTTTTTATGAATGGTTTTGTTAAACATTAATTAATAGGACTCTTCTGCAATGGCATCATTCATAATAGTAACGATATTCTTGCATGCATCATCCATGCTTTCTTCATCATTCCATGGTTTCTTCAGTTCTTCGCACATTGGGTTCCACCATGCAAGTGTTGCATTTGTGTGTGGTCTGAATACGATATTGTCCATTGCATCCATGTATGGCTGTAAGTTGAAGCAGTCAACACTGTTAACCCATCCATCGGACATTCCTTCGTAAGCTGCCATTGTTACACCAAGGTCAGCCTGTTTCTTCTGCATATCTTTGGAACCGAACCACTCAATAAGCTGGAAAGCTTCGTCTGGCATATCTGTGTTTGCAGATGCTGCCCATCCAAGACCATTGTAAAGAGATACGCTTTCTCCTGTTTCAGCATCTTTCGGAAGTCTTGCCACATCACAGTGCTCTTTGATATAATCGTTGTCTTTGAAAGCAGATACCATCCAGGATCCCTGAGAGATCATAGCTACTTTGCCGGATCCGAAGAGTACGTCTGTACCTGTTTCGGACATTGTAGATGCAGGAGGCATTACATTTTTAACGCATTTGTCAACGAATTCCATTGCCTTGATAGTATTAGGATCATCAAAACCGGATTTGTTATCATCTGTCAGTACACATCCGCCCATGGAGTAGATAATATTCATCCATGTATCCTGCTCGTTAGACGGGTTTGCTGCGAAACCATACTGGCTTCCGTCTTCTTTTGTAAGTTTCTCTGCGATATCATAGAATTCATCCCATGTCCAGCTTCCGTCCGGATAGTCGATTCCTGCTTCATCAAACATATCTTTGTTATACCACATAGCGATTGTGTCGATATCCTTCGGTACTGCGTATGTTTTTCCGTCCCACTGATACATTTCTTTGATATCTTCCGGGAATTTGTCCATTTCCAGTTTGTCGCTGTCTGCAACCTTGTCTGTCAGATCAAGTAAGATATCATTGGACATATATCTTACTGCTTCGTTGGAATGCATCCAGAATACGTCCGGCATATCTCCGCCTGATGCACCTGCTTCAAGAAGTGTCCAGTAGCTGCTCCACTCTACTACCTGAAGTTCAGTTTTGATTCCTGTCTCTTTTGTAAACTCATCCATGATCTCCTGAAGTCCGGCTTTCTGTCCGTTATCCCAGATTGCAACTGTCAGAGTTTTGTCTTTCGCCTGTGCGCTTACCGGTGCAAGTGCAGTAACTGTCATAGCACCGATCACTGTTGCGACTGTGAGTTTTTTCATGTTTTTTCTCATATACATCCTCCTTTATTCGTCGTTTCGACGTGTTCCTTGTGATTCTTATTATACGTTTTTGTCTATTTTTTTAAATGGACTAATGAAATGAATTTATGTCATAATCGTTATGGAAAAAGCGCTGAATTTATGGTAAAATGTCAACAACGACTTGAATTTATGCGTATTTGCAGGATATCAGTCCTTATGTCTTTATATCAACAATATCTGCAATCAAAGAAAATAGAAAAAGGAATTACCCAAATGCCAAATGTAAAATATACAGACAGCGCTACTTTCCGCTGTCTTGAAAACCTGAAAGAGGGCTCCCTTGATATCAGTCTGATCCATACTGGCAAAGAGCACTGCCCGCCCGGACATATCTGTTCCATGCCGAGAGACGAATTTATCATTCATTTTGTACTGGACGGTACCGGATTCTATTCTGCCGGAGGTCAGACCCGGAGCCTTACTCCCGGACAGATGTTTGTAATTTATCCAAATGAACCTGTCACATATGGTGCAGACGAAACTCATCCCTGGACTTATGCCTGGATCGGTTTTCGCGGAATCCGAGCTCACTCTCTGGTAAGAGAATGTGGTTTTTCCAAAAATCAATTGGTTCTTCCTGCACCGGATCAGAAAATAATTCTGAAACACATTGATTATATGCTGGATCATAAGCAGCTTTCCAAAGCCAATGACCTGAGGCGCCAGGCTTATCTGATCCTGTTGTTAGCCGAACTTGCTGGCTTTCATGAAAAACAGTCTGCACAGAACAAAAAAAATGCCAAATATGCCTATAGCACCAGTGTCTACGTGGAACTTGCCATTGAATATATTAAAGATATGTATCAAAAGGGAATCGGCATCTCTGATATTGCAGATAATATCGGCATCAGCCGCGCCTATCTGAACAGTGCCTTTCAAAAAGAGCTTGGAATGTCCGCACAGACCTTCCTCATTGATTATAAGATGCATAAAGCAGCCAGTCTTCTGGTCAGCACTAGTCTGTCTGTTAAAGAGATTGCTAATAATGTGGGCTATGAAGACCAGCTTGTTTTTTCAAAAGCTTTTAAGAAGAAGTTTGGAATGAGTCCGAAGAATTATAAGACTCATAAAGAAATGATGGATAAATTTAACGAAAAGCAGGTAGACGATCCCGTGTGATCGTTCTGCCTGCTTTTTGTTGATTTTTTATTTCTGTCTATTGCTTTTCGCAACCTCCACAAGGAGCTTACCTGATTCGGTTATTATTTTGCAGTTAGAACATAAATTCTGGACTCATAGTCTGTGCATGGTTCGTCTTCACTTGTAGGTTCACCTGCTGTACAATCTGTGGTAAGCAGTCCCAGATTCATCAGCTCATCCCCGTAGTTTTCTGTTCCATTATACTCATTTCTGTAGATAAGATCCGGATCCAGTCCCTGAAGCCGCACTCTGGTAAAATCTGCGTTTACTACATTTCTTTCCCTGTACCAGAATACCAGCGCTGTTTTTTTGTCCTCGCTGACTGTCATCCACACAGTTTCATTTCCCTCAAAAGGACTCTTCAGTCTATAAAAAGTTCCAAACTGGATTAGTTCTCTGTATTCTTTCATAAAGGTAATCTGCTGTTTTACTTCACTGATTTCCTCATCAGACAGTTTATTCAGATCCAGCTCATATCCGAAAGTTCCAAAATAAGCTACATTTGCTCTTGTATGTAACGGAGTTTTGCGGTTTAACTGATGGTTGGGTACTACAGATACATGACTTCCCATGGAGCTTACCGGATAACACATGCTTGTGCCGTACTGGATTTTCACACGCTCTGCCGCATCTGTATCATCGCTTGTCCATCCCTGTGGTGCATAATAAAGGATTCCCGGGTCAAAACGCCCGCCACCGCTTGCGCAGGACTCAAAGAGGATCTGCGGAAATGCAGTATTTAACCGCTCATACAGATCATAAACTCCGAGAATATATCTGTGGAACACTTCTCCCTGACGGTCTGCAGGAAGTGCAGCCGAACAACATTCCGTGATACTTCTGTTCATATCCCATTTAATGTAGGAAACCTTTGCTTCTGAAAGAATTTTATACATCATCTCATAAATACAGTCCACCACTTCTTTTCTGGAGAAGTCCAGCACATACTGGTTTCTGCCATGACAGGAATGCCTCTGGGGTGTCTGCAGAATCCAGTCTGGATGTGCACGGTAAAGATCGGAATCCTTGTTCACCATCTCCGGCTCAAACCACAGACCAAATTTCATACCCATCTCTTCAATCCTGTCTGCGATTCCCTTGATTCCCTGCGGAAGACGCTCTCCGTTTGCCACCCAGTCACCAAGTCCTGCATAATCGTTGCTTCGTGCACCGAACCATCCGTCATCCAGTACAAATAATTCAACACCGCATTCCTTTGCCTTGGCTGCGATTTCTACCAGACGGTCCTCTGTAAAATCAAAATAAGTAGCTTCCCAGTTATTGTTAAGGATTGGCCTGGGACGGTCTCTCCAGTAACCTCTTGCCAGTCTCTTCTGATATAATTTATGGAAAGTCTGGCTCATTCCATTCAGACCCTTATCAGAAAATACTACTACTGCTTCCGGAGTCTGAAAGCTCTCACCACAGTCCAGCTTCCAGTCAAAATTCTGCGGATTGATTCCTACAGTGATGCGGGTTGTATCATGAGTATCCACTTCTGCCTGCATTCTGTGATTTCCGCTGTAGATCAGGCTGAATCCCATCACTTCTCCTGCATTTTCTGTTGCCGACGGACGTCGGAGCACAATAAAGGGATTATGTTCATGGGAAGAATTTCCTCTGATGCTTCCCACAGACTGGATTCCCTGCTCTAATCTGCGTTCTTTCACATGACGTTCTCTGGACCATGCGCCGGAAAACTGCATCCACACATAATCCTTATCCGGCAGATCAAGGCTGAGGCTCATTGCATTTAACAGATGTACTGATGATGTACCCTCGTTTGTAAATCTGGCACTTCTGGTGATGATTCCTCCTTGTGTAAAAATAGTATAAAGCAATTCTAATACAATTCCTGTTACTTCATCTTTCAATTTTACACATAAGGTCTGGGCTTCTTCGTCTTTCTCAGTATATGTAGCCGGAAGCCCCTGAAGTTTTGGTTTTCCAGCTGCAATTGTATAACTTACATAAGTAAAATCAGAAATCCTGCTGCCGTTTTCCTGAAGGATCTCCATTGCCGGATAACGGTAATCAGAACTACCATACACCGGATATTCCAGTTTCAGATGCTCCAGCGAAAATTTGCGGTTTCCCTCATAAACACAGGCTGTCATTGGTCGCTGCTTCATCTCAAGAAGATATGAAAAATCTTCTCTGTCATGGATTCTTTTCCCAAAATAGAGATTTCCAAGATGTCCATTTGGAAGCACACACATAATATAACTGATTTCATTGTTGTATAAATGAAATGTCTTTGAACTTTCATGAAAAATAATAGTCATAACTTTTCCTTTCCGCATCTTTGGTTATTCACTGATAATTCCAGAAAATAATGCACTTCAGATTATATTACTATTTCATATCATTTAAGCAAATACTCTGTCAAGCGGATATTTATTATAATGCCAATGAATTTTCGTCAATTTTTTTCAATTCCTCTTCACTGAAGGATGCACTGTCCAGCACTTTCAGATTCTCAAGAATCTGCTGTGGACGGGATGCTCCTATAAGCACACTGGTTACAATTCCATCACGGAGAATCCATTTCAGTGCCATCTGCGCAAGGCTTTCTCCTCTTTCTGCTGCAATTGCATTCAGACTGCGGATACTGTTAAGACGTTCTTCCGTAAACTGATCTGCATGGAGAAAACGCCCGTCTGTGTTGACACGGCTGTCTTTTGGGATTCCATTCAGGTATCGGTCTGTGAGCATTCCCTGAGATAACGGGCTGAATGCGATAATCCCCTTTTTCTTCTCTGCTGCTGCCTGTTTCAGACCATTTGTCTCGATGGTACGATTAAAGATATTATATCTGTTCTGATTAATGATAAACGGACAGTGCAGTTCCTCCAGAATATCTGCGGCGCGTTTCATTGTCTCACCATCATAGTTGGAAATTCCAACATACAATGCCTTTCCGCTTCTGACAATCTGTGCCAGAGCCTCCATAGTCTCCTCAAGGGGAGTCTCCGGATCCATTCTGTGATGATAGAAGATATCTACATAATCCAGACCAAGGCGTTTCAGGCTCTGGTCAAGACTGGCGATCAGATACTTGCGGCTTCCCCAGTTTCCATAAGGTCCCGGCCACATATCATAGCCAGCCTTTGTGCTGACGATCAGCTCATCTCTGTATGCAGAAAATTCCTCTCTCAGGATTTTCCCAAAATTTTCCTCCGCACTTCCAGGCTGTGGGCCATAGTTATTTGCAAGGTCAAAATGTGTAATTCCATTATCAAATGCTGTGAAGCACATCTGCTTCATATTCTCATAAACACCGGTGTCCCCGAAATTATGCCATAAACCCAGAGATAACTCCGGCAGCATCAGCCCACTGGCACCACAGCGGTGGTATTTCATAGTTTCATAACGTTTTTCATCTGCCTGATACATAAAATCATTCCCCCCTCTTCGTACAGTATGTCGAATTCGAATATTATTGTTATCATTCTCTATCGAAATAACTGTACCACTCGCTCGTCTACGCAATTAACATAGTTATTTACGCAACAATGTACTTGATTTACTCTTTCTCTGTAATCATACATCCCGTTCCAATTATTTTCAATAAATGTTATTTGTATTATTTAAAAAAGCCACCTTCTGACTGAAAATGGCTTTTTAAATAAATAAACTGTATTAGATTCCTTTAAAGCTAAAGGAGAATTCCATCTTTCCGTCTGCATTCAGCAGATATTCCGGATGGGTGTATGCTCCCCAGCTGTCATCGCCGCCGATTCCCATCTGGCCTTTGGCTACGCGTACTACTGTGTAATGGATCTGCGGGAGTTCGTATGGATGCATGGCGTTTTCCATCTCATGTGGAGTGTATGGAAGTGCAGAGAACATCACTGGTTCTCCATCCATCTCGAAGTACATTCCTCTGCCCTTGCGATCTGTGACTTTCGCCCAGCGTACTTCCTCTTTTGCTCCACATTCCTGCGGTACCATGTATCTTGCTATGTTGTCCACAATTTTATTCTGGTAAATGCCCAGTTTTGCACCTTTTTTGCGATCTGCATAGGTCTCAGCTTCGCCCAGTCCATACCACTTAACATTGTCGTAATCTGCATTGAATTTGAAAATCACCCCAAATTCCGGCATATCACCAAGTTCTTTTACAGGATCATAAGTTAAAGTTGTCTTCACTTTTCCATCGCCGAATACTTCGTAGGTGAGCTGACACTCACTGGCTGGTGTGGTTGGCATCAGATAGGTAAATGTTACTTTTACAGAGTGGTCTGTTTCTTCTGCCTGTGGTAAATTGGATGGGCCGTATGCACCTTTTCTGTATTCTTTGTGGCTTAAATACATGCTGGCAATTTTCCACTGTGCGCAGCGCATCTGCATAAGATTTCCACAGTCATTGTCTGTAGGTGCACGCCAGAAGTTTGGTTTCGGGATTGCCTCGATCATCTCTTTACCCGCATATTTATAGGAAACCAGACCACCATTGAGGACGGAGAACATTACTTCGAAGTGCTCGCCGCGGACACCAATGTTGTGTGTGCTTCGGATGATCTGTGGCTTCTTTACAAACGCATCTGATACACATACATCTTTTTCCGCTGTAATCGCTGTTTCTGCTGAATCTGATTTTCCATCCGGAACATCCTCTTTCACCTGATATACATACTGTCCAAACGCAATTTCATGACCTGCAGGTGCCCATATTTCTTCCTCTTTCAGATGGAAGGAAACAGTAATTATATATTCTCCGGCTGCCTCAGCCTTTTCAAAAGGCAGTTTATATTCTTCCTCACTCAATGGCTCAACTGCTATTTCCAGTGCTTCTGTACGAATCACTTTTCCATTCTTTGCAAGTGTTACCTTACAGTCAAAAGTATTTGTGTTTAAAAACAGATTCTTGTTAATCACTTTTACTGTATCCGCAGTTACTTCTGCAGTAATATTCTGATAATTAAATTTCACTTCTTGCATCTTTGGAGATGGCTCTCTGTCACCGCCATATGCAATTCCGTTGCCACTGAAATTATAGTCTGTAGGGCGTTCTCCGAAATCACCGCCGTATGCCTGGAACTCTTTTCCATAGCGGTCTTTCTTATAAATAGACTGGTCAATGTAATCCCAGATAAATCCACCCTGATATTTGGGCTCTGTATCTGTCAGGTCAGTATATTTGTGCATGGCACCGCAGGAATTTCCCATGGCATGTGTGTATTCACAGCAGATAAACGGTTTGCTGTCATCCTTTGCCAGGAACTCTTTGATTGCTTCTACAGATGGATACATCTGACTTTCCATATCACTGGTATCATTATAACTGCGGTCATGAAAAAGTCCCTCATAATGTACCAGACGGGTAGGGTCATTCTTACGGAAAAGCTGAGACATTTCATAAATATCTTTTCCGCCAAAAGATTCATTTCCACAAGACCAGATCAGGATTGCCGGATGATTCTTGTCTCTCTGATACATGGAGTTGGCACGGTCAAGCATCATATCCAGCCATTCCGGTTTGTTGTGCGGAACAATATGGGTATAATCCTTTGTAAATTCTGCCACATCCCAGGAGCCATGGGATTCCAGGTTTGTCTCATCAATCATGTAAATACCATATTCATCACAGAGCTGATAGATCAGTGATGTATCCGGATAATGGCAGGTACGGATGGCATTGATGTTATTCTGTTTCATGATTCTGAGGTCTTTGCGAAGTTCCTCCTCTGAAACATGTCTTCCGCTGACCGAGCTGAACTCATGACGATTTACGCCCTTAAACACGATACGTTTTCCGTTCAGAGTCATAATACCATTCTTCATCTCGAAACGGCGGAATCCAATCTTCTGAGGAATCACTTCCTGAATAGTTCCTGCTTCATCATAAAGTTCAATTGTAAGATCATAAAGCTGCGGATCTTCTGCGCTCCATAATTTCGGATTATTGATTTTCCATACAAAACTGTTCTGTACAGTCTTGCTGCTATTTGTTTTCTGAATATAAAATGTCTCTGCATCCGCTTCTTCATTTCCAGCTTCTGTAAGAGATTTTTTCTCTTCCAGCACACATTCTCCATCTTTCTCAAGTCTGAAAGCAATGCTTCCTTTTCCCCATGTCTTTACCTTAACTTCAAGATCTGCCACATCCAGATCCTCTTCCGGGATTGCACGGATCTGAAGATCATATGCGTGGGTATCCGGAACTGTGTAAAGATACACATCTCTGTAAATTCCGGAAAAACGGAAGAAGTCCTGATCTTCACACCAGCTGCTGGAAGTCCATTTGAATACCTGTGCTGCCAGCTTATTCTGTCCATCTTTAAGATAATCTGTCAGTTCAAACTCAGATGGAGTGAAAGAATCCTCACTGTAGCCAACAAAGACTCCGTTCAGCCACAATGCAAGTCCGCTCTCTGCTCCCTGGAAAGAAATAAACAATCTCTTTCCCTTCATATGTTCCGGCACTGTAAAATATTTCACATAGCTTGCAACCGGATTAAATCTCTCCGGGATCTGACCCGGATAAACTTCCTCATGTCCTTCCCATGGATACTGGACATTAGCATACTGCGGTGCATCATATCCTTCCATCTGGATATGTGCAGGTACATGAATGTCATCCCAGTCATAACAGCAGTAATCCTCTTTCTCAAATCCCTGAACTGCACTTTTGTAATTACGCGCATAATGAAACTTCCATAAACCGTTCAGACTGTAGCGAAAAGAAGTTTCCGTCCCATCCTGCACAGCAGTCTGCATTTCATTCCCATCTCTATAATATACATGATCTGAATGAGCTTCCATTCGGTTATCGCAGAAATACTGTGGATCTTTTACCAGTGAATAATCAAATGCTTGCATACTCTTATGTTCTCCTCATGATTTATTTTTTTATAACAGTTATCCTTCATGAGTAGAATTATAACATTATACGTCTCCGCACAGTTTGCATATTTGACTATATAATATCCATTTTCGACTTTTATATAATTCAGCCTCCGACACTTACCATCCTTCCTCTGTCCGGATGTCAAACTTCAGGAGCAGCTGCTCATAATTTTCTCCCTTTTTTCGCCACTCTGCAGGTGACATTCCCATCAGCTTCCGGAAATTCCGGTTAAAAGCAGAATCCGATGCAAAACCACATTCCGTACCTATGTCAGTTGCTGACCTGTCTGTCTTTTTCAGTTTTTCACAGGCAGTACGGACACGTATCAGATTTATATACTCTACAGGGCTCATATGCATACATCCGGAAAAAATCCTGCGAAAATGTGACTCACTCAGATGACAGTTTGCAGACAACTGCTCTATCTTTATATTCTCCCTGTAATGATCTGAAATGTAATCCAATGTATCCGAAATGATCCGCATACTCCTGCTCTGCTCTTCATAAAGCATTTCCTGTTCCGGAGTTCGGTTAAGCCGTGCAATCCGCACCAGCAGAGCCATAAGAAGCCCTGATGCCTCCTGAATATAAAGCTCCTCTTCCCTGCGCATAATATCCATAATTCTAATAATACCTTCAGCTATAAACGGTTCCTCTTCCTCATTCATTAACAATGCCCCGGAGTTGATCCTTCGCAGCATTTTCTCAGCCTGCACAGCACTCTCACAATTCCTTCGCAAAAATCCCTCAACATCCACAAACAGATACTCCCATTTACAGACCGTATTTCCCATGCTGTTTGTTGTATGAGGAAACCGTTCCGGAATCACAGTAAACTGCCGCCCTGTAAACTTCCTTTTCTCCTCTCCCAAAGTCAGGATTCCCTCTCCATAATAACAAAAACCAATCTCCATAAAATTATGAAAATGAAGGTCCTCTATACCGGTCCCATAATTCTGCACCCAGCGCTCTCCCAGAAGAGGAAGGATCGGACTTCCTGCTGGCATATAATAATAGCGTAATTCTATTTTAGGTTTCTTTTTTTTCATGATTTCATGCTTTCCTTTTTTACATTTACCATATCATACAAATACAATTTTCCATCTGAAGCATGCCGTATCAACATTTCAATCCTAATCTAATCTTCCCACTTATAATGCAAAAAGAGCAGGCAAAAAACTCCACCTGCTCTTTCAAACGCCCTAAAGCGCTTTATCGTTTCTGTATCTTATTCCCCTTTAGATTCCTTCTCATCCATCCTGGAGAATACCATTTCATAACCATCATTTCCATAATTCAATGAACGATTCACACGGCTGATCGTTGCAGTGGAAGCTCCGGTCTTCTCTGAAATATCAAGATATGTTCTTTTATCCATCAGCATTTTTGCTACTTCAAAACGCTGTGACAAGGAAAGCAGCTCATTGATCGTACATACATCCTCAAAAAAAGTATAGCACTCTTCCTTATCTTTCAGGCACAGAATCGCTTCAAAAAGATGATCCACGGCCTCTGTTCTGATTTTTTTACTCATTTTTCCCGCTCCTTTTAGAACTCTAGTCTTTGCTAAACGGACATTTGTTTTTATTATGTCCGTATTATATTTCTAACAGTGCTATTTTAACACGTTAAAATATGCGAGGCAAGTAGTTTATAAGGAATTATTTAATCAAATTTGGTCAAAATATTCCATATTTGTTCAAAACTTAAATCCTTATCAGATTTTTCGATTTACATACTTCCTAATCGCATCTACAGAACGATTAAGCACCAGTTCCTCCGGAAAATCCAGTTTCTCCAGCAGATTTCTCGCCAGATCAAACTCCCCAATCAGCAAGTCAAAATGAGCATCACTATCCATCACCACCGGAACCTGATATTTCTTACACAGTTCCAGCATCTCTCTGTCATTCTCCACCGCATTCTGCCTGTTACAGTCCGGCTCCATAGAATGATTATTCAGCTCCAGGACCTTCCCATACTCCTTCGCTCCCTGAACCAATGCCTCATAATCAATCTCATATCTCCCATCATCCGGATGACCGATAATATTTACATAAGGATTCTTCATCACATTCAGATAGCTTTCTGTATTCTCCAGCTTAGACCCCGGCTTCATACATGGAATATGCAGACTGGCAATCACCACATCCATCCTCTCCAAAGTCCTCTCCGGCAGATCCACAGTCCCCTGAGCATCCAGAATATTCACCTCAGATCCCAGAAGAAGCTGAATCCCATACATCTCCCTGGGCACCACCCTGAGATTATCAAAATAATACTGATGACAAGTCCCCGGCATCCCCGGTGCATGCTCCGTAACCCCCAGAACCTCCAGCCCCTTCTCAGAAGCAACCTTCGCCATCTCCCTCAACGAACAATACGCATGCCCACTGGCCACCGTATGCGTATGCAAATCCAACACAGAACTATATCTCATAACAACCCACTCCTCACTTCGTACAATATTCCCCCTCATTATACGACCATTCCTCCCCCTTCCACAAGCAAATTTTCCGTCCACCCATTTTTACCATCCATTTTTACTCAAGCAGCCATCACACCAAAAAATTGCCAGCAGCCAGCGCAGAAAAATAGTGTGTTTGATGTGCATTTGCAGGTATCTTAGATATTCTTAGGTCAAAAAAATCTGCGTTATGAGCCGGCTGTATCACTGTCTGAGCGGAGTCTGCGACGAAGCGAGTTTGAAAAGCCGGCTCATGCCTTTAGCAGATTTTTTTGACCTTAGAATATCTTAGATGCCGAAACCGCACATCAAACACACTATTTTTCTGCGCGTCCCCTGTCAAGTCAAGCGGATATTCGCAATCCGCTTCGCTACGTGGCTCTACACCCAATAACTGCTCCGCAGTTTATTCGGTTAAAAAAGCAGAGCCTGCATCTTAGCAAGCCCTGCAAAAAGATTCCATTTCAAGGAGAAATTCAAATTTTTTATTTTACGATGAAGGATTTCCTCTTACTAACAACATCAAAGATAACCGCTGCCAGCAGAACCAGACCTTTAACAACCTTCTGCAGGTTCTGGTCAATACCCATAATACTCATACCTAAGTTCAGAACACCCATCAGTAACGCACCAATGATAACCCCCGGAACTGTACCGGTTCCGCCATAAGCAGAAGCACCACCAATGAAACAAGCACCGATCGCATCCATCTCAAAGTTTGTACCAGCCTGAGGATTGGAAGAATTCAGACGAGCCATAGTAACCATACCTGCAATAGCAGCCAGAAGACCCATATTTAAATAAGCAAGGAAATAAACCTTATTTGTATTAATACCGGAAAGCTTTGTAGCCTTCTCATTACCACCAACTGCATAGAAATAACGTCCTGTAGTTGTCTTGGAAGCAATATATGTATAAATTGCAATGATCACAGCTACCCAGATCAGAGAATTAGGAATACCCTTATACTGAGCCAGACGGAACATAAAAGCAAGAATAACTACACAGATCAGGATCATCTTAATTGCAACACCGCCAAAAGGATCTACACTGTACCCTTTCTTCACACGGTCTGCACGGTTCTTCAGAACAAGTAACACATATACAATACAGACAATAATACCAACTACAAAACAGATAAGATTAAATCCCTCTTTCCCAAATGGATCCGGAATATAATTGTTAAACAGTGCCAGGTAAGAATCCGGCATTGGTGCCAGTGTCTGTCCCTGTAAAACTACGTTTGAAAGGCCACGGAATGCAAGCATACCAGCCAGAGTTACAATAAACGGAGGAATTCTCACATATGCAATCCAGAATCCCTGCCATGCACCGATGGCAATACCTGTAATTAACATAACCAACATTGTAAGATATGGGTTCATACTGTTAAGAACCATCATCTTACCACCAACAGCTGCCACAAAACATACAACAGAACCAACAGAAAGGTCGATGTTACCACCTGTCAGAATACAGAACAGCATACCTGTTGCAAGGATAAATACATATGCATTCTGAGCCACAAGGTTATTCACATTCTGCGGAAGAAGCATAACACCCTTTGTGTTTACTGCAAACATGATGACTACCAGAACAAGAACGATCACCATGGTATATTTCTTTAATATCTCTGAAAAACTAATCTTTTTTTCCATCTTCTTTACGCTCCTTTTCCTGATTTTACGATCTTGGACATGATCAGCTCAGAGGTAGCCTCTTCTTTGCTGACTTCGCCTACGAACCTGCCCTCATTCATAATATAGATTCTGTCTGACATTCCAAGTACTTCCGGAAGTTCAGAAGAAATCATGATAACAGATTTTCCTGCTGCCACCAGATCGTTAATAATACAGTAAATTTCGTATTTCGCACCTACGTCAATACCTCGGGTAGGCTCATCCAGGATCAGAATATCCGGTTCTGCAAACATCCATTTTGCAAGAAGGACCTTCTGCTGGTTACCACCGCTTAAGTTGCCTACATTCTGCTCCACAGACGGACATTTCGTTTTCAGCTTCTTTCTGTATTCCTCTGCTACCGCATACTCTTTATCTGCGTCAATAACCTTTCCGTTAGTGATTCCCTTCATATTTGCAAGGGAAGTATTCATCTTAATAGATTTGGAAAGGATCAGACCATTTCCTTTTCTGTCTTCTGTAACATAAGCAAGTTTATTATCAATTGCTTCCTGTACAGTATTCAGCTTCACTTCTTTTCCGTTCATGAATACCTGACCGGAAATCTTTGTTCCATAGCTCTTTCCGAAAATACTCATGGCAAGCTCTGTACGTCCTGCACCCATAAGTCCGGAAATACCTACAACCTCTCCCTTATGCACCTTAAAGGATACATTATCCACTACTTTACGTTCTGAATACAGAGGATGATAAACATTCCAGTTTTTCACTTCCATGGAAACATCTCCGATCTTTACATCCGGACGTTTCGGGAAACGATCAGTCATCTCACGGCCAACCATACCCTGAATAATACGCTGCTCGGAAAAATCATCCTTTTTCTTATCCAGAGTCTCAATGGTAGAACCATCACGGATAACAGTAATCTTATCCGCAACATAAGAAATTTCATTTAATTTATGGGAAATGATAATAGAAGTCATTCCCTGGGCTTTAAACTTCAGCAGCAGATCCAGCAGTGCCTTGGAATCATCCTCATTTAAGGATGCAGTGGGCTCATCCAGGATCAGAAGCTTTGCATTCTTTGCCAGTGCTTTTGCAATTTCTACCAGCTGCTGTTTACCTACACCAATATCCTTGATCAAAGTCCTGGAGGATTCCTCCAGTCCTACTATTTTCAAATACTTGTCTGCTTCTCCATAAGTTTCATTCCAGTTAATGGAGAAGGATTTTCCTCTTTCATTACCCAGGTACATATTTTCACCGATCGTCATATATGGAATCAGCGCCAGTTCCTGGTGAATAATTACAATTCCTTTTTCTTCACTGTCTTTAATTGTATTAAATTTACAGATTTCACCGTTATAAATAATGTTGCCTTCATAAGTTCCATACGGATAAATACCACTTAATACATTCATCAGAGTAGATTTACCTGCTCCGTTCTCGCCTACCAGAGCGTGGATCTCGCCTTCTTCTACCTGAAGATTGACGTTGTCCAATGCCTTTACACCTGGGAAAGTTTTGGTGATATTTTTCATTTCCAGAAGTATCTTAGCCAATTCTGTTTCCCTCCCTTTTCATGAAAGAATCCTGATGACAGGATTCCAAGATTGATACAGGCGGGAATTTCCCGCCTGTATCTGAAACGGATAATTTCATCCGTTTTACTGCATAATTTGTATTATTTGATCTGATCTTCTGTATAGTATCCGGAATCGATCAGCATTTCTTTGTAGTTGTCAACAGTTACAACAACCGGGTCACAAAGGTATGTTGGGATGATTCCTGTGCCGTTGTCATAGGATTCTGTATCGTTCACTTCCGGTTCTTCACCCTTCATGATAGAATCAACCATTTTAACAACTGCAGATGCAAGAGCACGTGTATCTTTGAATACGGACATAGCCTGTTTTCCAGCTACAAGGTTTTTAACGTTTGGTGTATCACAGTCCTGACCGGTGATGATTGGATATTCTCCTGTGTAGGAAGCTGCAAGAGCATTTTCTACACCAAGTGCTGTAGAGTCGTTGGAGCAGAGAACTGCGTCAAGGTTTGTTCCGTCTGAGTAGTTACCAGCGATGATTGTATCCATTCTGTCCTGAGCTTTTGCACTGTCCCAGTTAGCAGTTGCAACCTGCTCGAACTCTGTCTGTCCGGATTTAACTACCAGTTTGCCTTCGTCGATGTATTTCTGAAGTACATCCATTGCTCCACCGAAGAAGAAGTTACAGTTGTTATCACCAGGATCACCTGTGAATAATTCGATATTGAATGGTCCGTCCTGATTGTCAAGATCAAGTGCGTCTACTAAGTATTCGCCCTGTTTCTGACCTACTTTGTAGTTATCAAATGTTGCATAGTAGGAAACTGCGTCTGAGTTCATAAGCAGACGGTCATAGGAGATAACCGGGATTCCTGCTTCTTTTGCCTGTTTCAGTGGCTCGCCAAGGCTGCTTCCGTCGATAGATGCTACAACCAGAAGGTCACATCCGTTTGCTACCTGGTTCTCAAGCTGTGAAACCTGTGTGCTTACATCGTTAGATGCATACTGAAGGTCTACTTCGTAGCCAGCTGCTTCCAACTCTTTCTTCATGTTCTCGCCATCCTGATTCCATCTCTGAAGATCCTTGGTAGGCATTGTAACACCGATCAGTTTCTTGTCATCCGCTTTAACAGCCACACCCGGGATGACTACCATTCCAGCTACCATTGATGCGCAAAGGATTGCAGATACCAGTTTCTTTTTCATTGTAAAAACCTCCGTTTCTTTTTATACGTTTGATACGTTTTCTTTGATGATGTTACTATAACACAGAGACATCTGGACATGGTTGGCAAACACCAAGACATTTTTTGAAAATAAAAAAATGTCCTGTATCATACAAGACATTTTTGTCACTAAAATGTGCTATATCGTTTTCGAAATACCAGTCTAATTATAATCTGCATTCAGATATACTTCATCTCTTCTGTGGAAACCTCCGTCAATAATCACTTCATCAATATTGTCCCTGGTCACCGCTATAGGAGTCAGGATCACTGCCGGCACATTATAGGTTCCGTCATTGATGGTATCCGTCACACCGGGCATACTGGATACCTCTGTTCCTTTTCCCATTTCAACTGCATATTGAGCAGCTTCCCTGGCCAGATCCTCAATGGATTTAAACGCAGTCATATACTGGGTTCCCTCTACAATCCGCTGGCAGGCAGCCAGGTCACAGTCCTGTCCTGCCACAACCACTTTCCCGGCCAGCTGATTCTCTGCCAGCACCTGTACCACCTGACTGGCAATATCATCATTTCCGCACATAATTCCCTGAACATGAGGATACTTTTCCAGAGCCTCCTCCACATAGCCCACAGCAAGCTCCGCTGTCCAGGCATCACAGTTCGCTTCATAAACCACTTTCAGATTACTGTTTTTCAGAACCTTGTCAAAGCCCTTCCTGACCATAGTAACATTATTATCTGCAGCTGAACCCTGGATCATAAAAATATCTCCCCCCTGAGGAATCGCGTCTATCAGGGACTGGGCCATAATCTCCCCTACTTTTCCATTATCAAAGGAAATATACAGATCCGCGTCTGCATTGTGGATCAGTCTGTCATAAGAAATCACCTTAATTCCCGCATTATGCGCTTTCTGGATCACCTCACTGAGTACTCCGCAGTCTCTGGCGATCACCACGATCACATCCATCTGTTTACTGATAAAATATTCGATCTGGCTGATCTGTTCTTTGGAATCAGCCCCTGCATCCTGCACATTTACCTCAGCTCCCAGTTCTCTGGCTGTAGCTACAAAAGCATCCCTGTCCCGGATCCATCTCTCGATCACAAAAGAGTCCACAGTCAGTCCGATCTGGACTTTGTCGTTTTTCTCAGTCTGCACTTCCTCTCCGGAATCTGCTTCCTTCTGATCTGCTTCTGTTTTTCCGGAAGTACCGCAGCCTGTGAGAAGTAAAATTCCCAGACAAAACACGATCCCTAAGATCCCGGTCACAAATTTTCTTTTTTTCCTGCTGTTTTCAATCTGCCATTTCATCTTTTTTCTTACCTTATCCTCTTCCTGAACAATTCTCCGCTGTCTGTTTTCTGCCTGATCTTCCCGCCATGGCAGCCACCTATCTCAGATGTTCTCTGAATTCACTGGGTGTCACACCTTCATACTTTTTGAATATCCTGCTGAAATAATTAGGATCACTGTAACCGGACTGCGCACAGATCTCCTTGATGGAATACTGTGAATTCTGCAAAAGCTCTCTGGCACTGCGAAGACGGATCTCCGTAAGATATTCAATGAAATTCTTACCTGTCTCCTGTTTGAACAGCTTACTGAAATAATAGGGACTGATATCCACTTCCCTGGAAACATCATCCAGAGAAATGTCCCTGCGGAAATTCTCATTAATATAACTTCGTGCCTTCTCAATAATACTCAGTTCTTCTTTCTCCCTGGAGTCCTCCATTCTGGCACAGATATCTCTGGTCTTATCCAGAAACCAGTTTTTCAGTCCATTCATGTCAGCACAGGACTGCAGTTCACGGATGTAGCTTCTCCTGTAGTTTACATTATATTTCATAGTACCTGCAAAAAAGGCACGGCGTTCTGCATCCATCACAAGTTCCAGGATCTTGATTTCCACATCTTCTCTGGAAACAGATGGCTGTCCCATCATCCAGGTAAAAAATCCCTCTGCACAATTCAGGGCACCAGCAGCATCCTTGTCAAGAATCCTCCGCACATACCTGGATTCCAGATCTCTGGGATATTCGCCGTCATACTTCTGGGCTACCGGTACATCCTCAATGTGCACCACATGGCTGACACTCTCCCTGAGAGCTACCACAGCCTCCTGAAAGGATTCCTTCACACTTCCAAGCTCCTTCACCCTTCCAATACCACAGCGGAACATACTGTCAATACGGTTTTCCAGCTTGTGTACCATGTTTCTGGCTCTGGTAACGATCGCCACACGTTCTTCATAATCCTCTGTATTCTCCTCATAGGGCACCAGCAGCACAATTCTGTTTCCCATAATAGGCCCTACCAGACATTCAAAGAAATCCTGAGCAATCTCCCGGAAAGTAGAATAAAAACGGTTCGCCCTCACACCGGCTCCCACAGCATTACTCAGAACTCCATTTTCCATGGAATCTCCAAACTCTACCACTACCATATATCCATATTTCTGATGAATATTCAGAAGCTCTGTATAATTGTCCTGGTAAGTAACAAAATCATCCTGAAGCAGGATATTATTGATGTACCCACTCTCGATCATAGGTACCACGGTTTCCAGTTTTTCCCTGATTTTCAAATCATCACTGCGTTTCTGCCTGGTATGGTCTACCTTTTCCATAGCCTTCATACAGGTTTCCAGGATCACCTTTTTATTGACCGGCTTGGTGAGAAATTCCATTACCCCCAGATTTACTGCTTCCTTGGCATAATTAAATTTATCATAAGCAGTAATAATCACAAACACCACTGAGCTGTTAAACTTCTGGATTTCCCTGATAGCCTGGATTCCACTGATTCCTGGCATCTGAATATCCATAAAACAGATATCCGGCGGATAAGCCTGCGCCTGTTCCACCACCACTCTGCCTGATTTGGCAGTGTGGATCTCACACTCATTTCCAAAATTAGATTCTATGATTTTCTTTAATGATTCCAGCATGATACCTTCATCATCTGCAAGCAAAATTCTGTACATATCATTCTTACCTTATGAGAGGTATGTGAATCACTACCTCTGTTCCCTTTCCTGCACCCTCACTGTAAATTTCCAGCAGATCCGGCTGCTCATAATAAAGCTCCAGACGGCTGATCACGTTATTCATGCCGATTCCAGTGGAATCTCCCTCCTGGGTACTGTGTTCCTTATTTCCGGAAAGCACATTTTGAATCTCTTCTTCACTCATACCCTTGCCATTATCACAGATACTGATACAGATTCCCCTTGGATCCCTGGTCACCGTAAGATGAATCTGGCCTTCCCAGTCAATATCTCTGATTCCATGGTTCACTGCATTCTCCACTACCGGTTGAAGGATCATACTCGGCACACGGACATTCTCCACAGATTCATCCACGTCACTGCTAAAATGAATATCCCCTGCAAACCGCACATTCAAAATATAAATATAGTTGTCTACTGCCTCCAGCTCCTCTCCCAGAGTAGCATCCTCCTGTCCCTTCTTTACATTATACCGGAAAAAGTCTGCCATCTTTTCCACAAAGATTCCGGTTTTCTCCGCATCCTCCATCATGGCCAACTGCGCACCTGCATTCAGGGAATTAAAAAGGAAATGAGGATTGATCTGAGACTGAAGATATTTTAGCTGAGCCTCCTTCAGATGATTCTCCATCAGGAGTTCTCTTTCCATCATCTGCTGCTCCTTCTCCATACTTTCCTTTGTCTTCGCCATATAGACATCCAGATTCTCCACCATAGTGTTAAAAGCCCTGGTTACCTCTCCCAGCTCATCCTGGGAATCAGTATCCGGCATTTTCACATGGAAATTTCCCTGTCCTACCAGCTGGGCAGTCTCTGCCATACTGGTCAGCGGACGGAACATTCCTCTGGTTGCCATGATCAGCAGGATCATTCCTACTGCCACGATCACAAGCATAAAAATTATATTGCTGATCTCCAGATACCGCATCATCTGACGTAATACAGAATAGCTGCTGGTATTCTCCTTAAAAAGCTGGTTATTTAATTCATCAATGGCTGTCTGAATATAGCTGTAGAGTCTGGTAGAATCCTCATATTTCCGCTTATATTTTTCTACATTCCTGCCTCTCTTGGCTGCAACTGTCTCAGCAGTACAGTCCAGATAGGTCTCAGACATTTTCCGGATATTACGCTCCAGAAGCTTTACCGAATCATTGATATTTTTGTCATTGAGCTTCTCCAGTTCATTTCTGTATCTGGCTTCATTCTGGTAATAATCCATCAGGGACTGAGAACTTTTTACTTTCAGATATTCATACATATTGTCCTGTACCTGCTCAAATACCTGAGATAAATCTGTCAGCTGGGCATTGCTGGCATATACATTATCCATTTTCTGCATGGAACTATTGATCCGCACATAGAATAACAGGTTCATCGTAAAAAGCAGTCCTGCGATCAGTCCCACCTCTATGACAATTTTACTTACAAGGGAAAAATCTTTCCAGCGGATTCGCTTCATTCCGACAATCCCTCCCTTCGTAATGCCCTGACTGCATCCTTATCTAGGAAATTAATATCTACATTATAATAGGAATTGGATCTGCCGTCTTTCTGAAATTCTGTCAGTGCCTCTATACTGTATTTTCCCATCTGTTCTGTATCCACATCACAGGTCAGGGCAAGTACTCCTTTTTCCACAGCTGTAAGGATATCCGGAGAGGTATAATAGCCGATGATGGTTACTTTTCCCGCCAGATTAAAGTCCAGCACTGCCTGGCGGGCACACTCTGTAGTGTCTGCATCCATACATACCAGAATATCTGGCACTTTATTTCTCTGCTGAAAGATATCCGTAACCGCTTCCTCTGTCCCAAAGGTACCGGAAGAAAGAAGATTTTTCACACTTACAGTTACCGGCTGTCCGGCTCCTGTTTTTGCCTGGGCAGCATTGCTGATCTGCGTGTATATCTGACTCTGATTCATATCATCAATGTTTCTTTTCAATAAAATCAGAATATTCTTCGTATCCCGGGTAACATAATCTGCCACCTTTTCGCCGTAGGCACTTCCAAGCTGATAATCACTTACCCCTACAAAGGTCTGGCGCTTGCTGTGAACAGCATCATTCATCAAAGTCACCACCGGGATTCCATCTGCAACAGCCTCATCAATCTTATCTTCCAGGCCATCCTCCCCACTGTACTGAAGGATAATTCCATCTGCCCTGGATGCAATACTTACATTCATATAATCCAATTTGGTATATTGAGACTCCTCATCTGTTCCCTTAAGCTCCAGAAGACTGTCATTCTCCCTGGCCCACTTTTCTGCACTTGCATACACAGCCTGCCAAAAAGACGACTCCGGATTATCCACAATCATATCATATTTATACATATATTCCTTTGTATCTGCCTGCATCTGCCGGTTTGCGCCTGCCAGACCATTTAAATAAGACTCTCCTGTCATATGCAGCAAAATCAGAAGCCCCGCTCCTGACAGGAGCAGCCCGAGAGTCATCCCTTTCTTTTTCATAATTGTCATTCCTTTTGTTTGATAGATTTCATTATACAATAAATCTGCATCATTTGCTTTCTTTTTTATATATATAATTAAATAATAATTTGCCGGGTTACTGGACACAGCGTAAACAGTAGCTTTGCCGCGGAAAATAGAATATGAAAATTCACAGATTTCTGTTTTGGATCATTCCGGTTTTTCTCTGTATTTTTCTGTTGATCTGCCATTTTTATACAACCACTGAAAATTCTCTCAACCAAACTGCCGGCAGAACATCTGTTACAAAAGAAGAAGCTCCACGGGTTGCCCTGACCTTTGACGATGGCCCCAATGCCAAATACACTCCACTTCTGCTGGAGGGCTTACGCAAAAGAAACATACATGCCACCTTTTTTCTCCTGGGCGAAAATATCCCGAAAAATGAAGAGCTGCTTCTCCGGATGCAGAAGGACGGTCACCTGATCGGCTGCCACACCTGGAGTCATGTACAGCTGGACAAAATTTCTCCTTCCGGCGCCAGCAGGGAAATTCTGAAGACAAACAGCCTGATCTACCATATTACCGGAACCTATCCTACCTGCCTTAGACCACCTTACGGAGCCTGGAAAAAGGATCTGGAGCTTCCTGTCACCATGCTTCCCGTATTCTGGGATGTGGATACTCTGGACTGGCAAAGTCAGAATCCTGAAAGTATTCTGGATATTGTGCGCCAAAATGTGCAGGATGGTTCCATCATCCTCATGCATGACAGCTATGACAGCTCTGTCAGGGCAGCGCTTGCCATCACTGATGAACTCACAGAAAAAGGCTATGATTTTGTCACTGCTGACCAGCTTCTTGATCCATAAAAAAATTTGCTTTTTCCAGTGTGATTGGTTATACTTATAGGTAAACCCAATACAAACTTATTATACGAGGAGTTATTAAAATGGATAAACTTTTTAATATGGACAACAAATTTTTCAGCTTTATGGGAAGGGCTGCAGATCTGTTTATGCTGAATGTGGTTTTTGTCATCTGCTGTCTCCCGGTTGTTACTATCGGAGCTTCCCTGACAGCCCTTCACTATGTCACCCTGAAAATGGCACGAAATGAGGAATCCTACATCATCAGAAGCTTTTTCAAGTCCTTTAAGCAGAACTTCAAGCAGGCAACCATTATCAATCTTATCATGCTCCTTATAGCCGGAGTATTATATTTTGATACGAATATCGTCAGACAGATGGGCGGTTCCATGTCCAAAGTATTATATATCATCTTTATCGCCTTAGGTATTATTTATCTGGCAGTATTCCTGTACATTTATCCGGTACTGGCAAAGTTTTACAACTCTGTAAAAAATACTTTCCGGAATGCTTTTTTGATGTCCATCATGCATCTGCCCTACACCATCCTTATGGCTCTGGTCACCATTGCACCTGCCGCCATTTTCTTTATTCCGGACTTCCGGGTACAGTCCGTGGTCATTCTGCTTTTTATATTGCTGGGCTTTGCCCTGCTTGCTTTTATCAACGGGCATTTCCTGGTAAAGATTTTCGATAATTATATCATTCCCGAAAAGGATGAAATCTCAGAAGAAGGTTCTGAGGAGACTCCTGATGATACTTCCCGTAATACACCGGCTGTATGATGAAATGGGGAGAAAAGCCTTACCACTCTCTGGACTATATGCTCAGGGAACGGTTCGGAGAAAAAGTTTATAAAGTAACACTAAACGGTGGGATGTCCTGTCCCAACCGAGACGGAAAGCTTGGAACCAGAGGCTGCATTTTCTGCAGTGCAGGAGGAAGCGGAGATTTCGCCGCAGACAGCAGTCTGTCCATCACCGAACAGATTGACAGACAGATTTCCATCCTTTCGGCCAAAAGACCCATACATAAATATATCGCCTATTTCCAGGCATTTACCAATACTTATGCACCTGTGGAATATCTGGAAAAAATATTTACAGAAGCCCTGGCACATCCGGGTATTGCAGCATTATCCATAGGCACCAGACCTGACTGTCTGGGGAAGGATGTGATAGCACTTCTCTCCAGACTGAATCGGCAGAAGCCTGTGTGGGTAGAACTGGGACTGCAGACCATTCACGAAAAAACTGCGGCCTACATACGCAGGGGCTATCCCCTGTCTTGCTTTGAAGATGCAGTCAGGCGCTTACGCAGTGAGGACATCGAAGTAATCGTTCACACCATTCTCGGTCTTCCCGGAGAGAGTACCCAGGATATCCTGAACACTATGAAGTATCTGAATCACCAGGACATCCAGGGGATCAAGCTACAGCTGCTCCATGTACTCCAGGGAACTGATCTGGCCTCTGATTATGAAAAAGGCCTGTTTCGCACTTATGAACGGGACGAATATATTTCTCTGGTAATCAGTTGTCTGGAACATCTCAGGCCGGATATGGTGATCCACCGAATCACCGGTGACGGTCCCAAAGATCTTCTCATAGCCCCATTGTGGGCCAGCAGGAAACGGGAGGTACTGAATCTTTTACACCACCAGATGAAAGAAAACCATAATTATCAGGGCAGACAAACAAATTGGCAGATCAATTGAAAGGGAGGGATTCCAATTGTCAACACCTTATACTATTTATAAACTCATCGTATTATACATGCTTCAGAACGCAGATGATACACTGACTAATTCCCAGATTTCCGAATTTATCCTTGATCGGGGATACACCAATTATTTTCATCTCCAACAGGCTCTTTCAGAGCTTGTAGAAGCAGAGCTTGTAAATAAGGATACCCGCTCCAACACCTCACATTACCGGGTTACAGAAGACGGACGCAAGACCCTCTCCTTCTTCCAGCAAGATCTGTCTTCCGAAATCAAGCAGGAAGTAAAGGAATATCTGAACTCTGCAGGATTTAAAGCGGAGGACAGGATTGTCACCTCTGCTGATTACTATATTACCAAGCAGGGAGATTATTCTGTGCGATGTCAACTTATAGAGAAAGGGAATTCTCTCATTGACCTGAACATCGCTGCCCCCAATCTGGAAGCTGCCAAATCTATGTGCCAGAAATGGCCTTCCCACAGCCAGGAAATATACGGTAAAATAATGGAAGAGCTTTTATAGCTCACACATTTTCTTTCTTATATTATTATGGAGAAATACTATGGATTTATTTGAATATGCAAAATCAAAAACCCTTGACCGTGAATCCCCATTAGCATCCAGACTGCGCCCAGCTACTCTGGACGAAGTGGTAGGACAGCAGCATATCATTGGAAAGGATACTTTATTATACAGAGCTATCAAAGCTGACAAGCTGACCTCTGTTATCTTCTATGGTCCTCCAGGAACAGGAAAAACCACTCTGGCAAAGGTTATTGCCAACACCACGAGCGCAGAATTTACTCAGATCAATGCCACTGTAGCAGGAAAAAAAGATATGGAAGCCGTAGTAAAAGAAGCACAGCAAAATCTGGGCATGTACGGAAAAAAAACCATCCTCTTCATCGATGAGATCCACCGCTTTAATAAAAGCCAGCAGGACTATCTCCTTCCTTTCGTGGAAGACGGAACTATTATTCTCATCGGCGCTACAACTGAAAATCCTTATTTTGAAGTCAATGCCGCTTTGATCTCCCGTTCCATCATCTTTGAACTGAAATCCCTTGAGATTTCCGAAGTCAAAGAGCTCATCCTTCGTGCAGTCAATGATAAGACAAAAGGAATGGGAAACTACAAAGCCCAAATAGATGCTGATGCTCTGGACTTCCTTGCAGACATGGCCGGGGGAGATGCCAGAAATGCCCTCAACGCCATTGAGCTTGGCATCCTTACCACTCCTAGAAGTGAGGACGGATTCATCCATATCACCCTTGATGTGGCATCCCAGTGCATTCAAAAACGGATCGTACGCTACGACAAAAACGGAGACAACCACTACGACATCATCTCCGCTTTCATCAAAAGTATGCGAGGCTCTGATCCCGATGCAGCCGTATACTACCTGGCCAAAATGCTCTACGCCGGAGAAGACGTTAAATTCATCGCCCGCAGGATTATGATCCTGGCCTCCGAAGACATCGGAAATGCAGACCCTCAGGCCCTCTGCGTAGCCGTCGCAGCAGCCCAGGCAGTAGAGAGAGTCGGAATGCCCGAATCCCAGATCATCCTCTCCCAGGCAGTCACCTACATGGCCTGCGCTCCCAAAAGCAACTCCGCAGTCAACGCCATCTTCGCAGCCATGGACTCCGTCAAACGCACAAAAACCACAGTTCCTGTCCATCTCCAGGACGCCCACTACGGCGGCCACGAAAAACTCGGCCACGGCATCGGCTACAAATACGCCCACGACTACCCCAACCACTACGTAGACCAGCAATACCTCCCCAATGCGATTGCAAACGAACACTTCTACGAACTAAGCGACATAGGCTACGAAAAAACCCTAAAAGAATACCAACAAAAAATCAAATCCTCCTAACCACCGCTATTTCTCACCTCATAAAGTAAAACAGCCGAGCAATCAGATTTGATTTTCTGTGCATTTGCAGGTGTCTTAGTAAATCTTAGTATAAAAAAAGCTGCGTTGTTCATAAAAAATCCAACTGTCTGAGCCGTAAGGCGAGTTTTGGATTTTTTATGAACGCATTTAGCAGCTTTTTTTATACCTAGATTTACTTAGACACCGAAACCGCACAGAAAATCAAATCTGATTGCTCGGCGTCCCCCTTTACTTTATCTTACTTCCCTATTCCCATCACTTCCATCTGTGCCAGAATAGCTTCCACACACTTCTCAAATCCCAGCTTCCCGGCATTCAGACACAGATCATAATTCGTGGCATCACTCCAGTCTCCGCCTGCGAATCTCCTGTAATATTCCTGTTTCCGCTTATCATCCTTACGCAGAAACTTCTCAATTTCTTCATCACCGCCGCTGATCTTTCCTCTGGATTTCTCTACACGGAAATCCCAGGGAGCATGAACAAACACCCGAAGAGTATTTGGTCGATCCTTAAACACATAATTTACACACCGTCCAACAATTACGCATGACTCCTTATCAGCCAGATCTGTTGCAACCTTTGCCTGATAATTAAACAGATTTTCATCTGAAATAAATCCCTTACCTGTAGGTGGAATCAGCTCCCCCTTATACAGACCACTCTTATTAAACAGAGAAGGCTTCACACTCATACCGCCCTCTACCTGTCCAAAAAGCTTTACATCAATGCCACTCTCATCAGATGCCAACTGAATGATCTGCTTGTCATAAAAAGGCACTGCCAGCTTCTCTGCCAGCATTTTTCCAACAGTACGTCCGCCACTTCCATATTGCCTTGCAATGGTAATTGTAAAATTTTCCATAAAACCCCTCCTGTTCCATTCTATTATTATGTGATATCACTCACCCAGATAAGCCTTCTGCACAGACTCATTGTTCAGCAGATCACTGGCTTTTCCCTCCAGGGTAATACTGCCTGTTTCCAGTACATAAGCTCTGTCAGCGATAGACAGTGCCTTCTTTGCATTCTGTTCCACCAGCAGAACTGTAGTCCCACTGTCACTTACCTCTTTGATGATATTAAAAATTTCATTTACAAAAATCGGGGAAAGTCCCATAGACGGCTCATCCATAAGAATAATCCTTGGTTTGCTCATCAGTGCCCGTCCCATGGCAAGCATCTGCTGTTCACCACCAGAAAGAGTTCCTGCTCTCTGGCCTTTACGTTCTTCCAGCCTTGGGAATCTTTTATATACACTTTTCAGACTGTCCTCGATTTCTGCCTTATTTTTTCTGGTATAGGCTCCCATAAGCAGATTCTCATATACACTCATATCTGCAAACACACGACGTCCCTCCGGAACGTGGGCCATTCCCATCTCTACGATCTTATGGGCAGGCGTTCTGGTCAGATCCTTGCCTTCAAATACAATACTTCCGGATTTTGGGGAAAGAATTCCTGTGAGAGTCTGCAGAGTGGTGGTCTTGCCGGCACCATTGGCACCGATCAGTGCAATAACCTCACCCTGGTTAACCTCAAAAGAAATCCCCTTCAATGCCTGGATCACACCATAATACACCTGGAGATCCTTTACTTCCAACATTGCCATTGATTTGTTCCTCCTATTCTCCCAGATATGCAGTGATAACCGCAGGATCCTTCAGCACTGAAGCAGTCTCTCCCTGGGTCAGAACCTGACCAAAGTTCAGGACTGTCAGCTTCTCACAGATACCACCAACCAGTTTCATATCATGCTCAATGAGAAGAATCGTCATATCAAAATGCTCACGCACAAAACGGATGGTTTCCATCAGTTCCTGAGTTTCATTGGGATTCATGCCTGCAGCCGGCTCATCCAGAAGCAAAAGCTTAGGATCTGTGGCCAATGCCCTGGCAATCTCCAGCTTACGCTGCTTACCATAAGGCAGATTACCGGCCAAAGTCTCTGCTTCCCTGTCCAGATCAAAAACCTTCAGGATTTCCAGAGCACGTTCATTCATTTCCTTTTCTACCTTATAATATTTCGGCAATCTCAGAATACCGGTAAGAGTAGAGTATGTATGATGATTATGAAGCCCTACTTTAACATTATCCAGCACAGAAAGCTCTTTGAAAAGACGGATGTTCTGGAAGGTCCGGGCAATTCCGGCCTTGTTGATCTCAATAGTGCTTTTTCCGGTAATGTCCTCGCCATCCAGACGGATGATTCCCTCCGTTGGTTTGTACACACCTGTAAGGAGGTTAAATACAGTAGTCTTTCCTGCACCGTTAGGTCCGATCAGACCATAGAGCTGACCTTTTTCAATGGTCATATTAAATCCGTCTACTGCGCGGAGACCGCCAAACTGAATAGACAGATGATTTACTTCCAGCATTGCCATGATCAGGCCACCTCCCTTTTATTTTTTGATCCACGAACCTTCTCCATCACTCTTGCCCTCCAGTTTCTGGCAGCAGGTGCCCAGTTAAAGAGCATCATGGCGATCAGCACAATGGCATAGATCAGCATACGATAATTTGCAAAGCCACGGAGAAGCTCCGGTAAAGCATACAGAATGATGGTTGCAATAATAGAACCACGGATATTTCCGATTCCGCCCAGAACTACATAAACCAGAACCAGAATGGACATATTATAATCAAATACAGAAACCTTCAGCAGGGAAAGGTTATGGGCATAGAGCACACCTGCTACACCTGCCAGGGCTGCGGAAATGGTAAAGGCCAGCAGCTTATATTTGGTAATATTGATTCCCACAGACTCTGCTGCGATACGATTGTCCCTGGTAGACATGATCGCGCGTCCGCTTCTGGAATGAACCAGATTCTGTACAATGAACAAAGTGATCAAAAGCAGGATCACACCGATAATAAAGAAGGAACTCTTAATATCCTTGTAAAGTGCACCTGTACCTGAAATTCCTAATGCACCCTTGAGAATCTGCTTTCCGCCAGCCTCCAGATGAAGTCCTGCTGAGCTTGTTGCCACATGAAGTCCATGGTCATCAACCCCTATATACAGAACATTGATCAGATTCTTGATGATCTCACCAAAGGCCAGGGTTACAATAGCCAGATAGTCTCCCCTGAGACGAAGTACAGGAATGCCAATGATCAGACCAAATACAGCTGCCACAGCTGCACCTACCAGGATTGCCAGGATAAATCTGGGAATCTGGGGAATATCTGACATTGCATGGGAAAATAAAGCACTGGAAAAAGCACCTACGCACATAAATCCTGCATGTCCCAGACTCAGCTCTCCGGAAAATCCTACCACAAGGTTCAGAGAAACCGCTGCAATCGTATAGACACAAATGGGAACCAGAAGTCCTGTGAGAAGTCTGGACAGGTTGCCTGTGGAACTCAAAACCTGTACAATCACAAATAGCAGGATTACGATTCCATAATTGATCATATTATTCTGTGTTGTTTTATTTTTTACTTTTTTCATACCGTCCACCTTACACTTTCTCCTGGATGTTCTTGCCGAACAAACCGGTAGGCTTCACAAGGAGCACGACGATCAGCACTGCAAACACAATTGCATCTGCAACCTGGGAAGAAATATAGGCCTTGCCGAAAATCTCCAGGATACCCAAAAGGATTCCGCCCACCATAGCTCCCGGTATAGAACCGATTCCGCCGAATACTGCTGCCACAAAGGCCTTGATACCAGGCATAGCTCCTGTATAAGGAGTAAGGGTAGGATATGTCTGACACAGAAGAAGACCTGCAATCGCTGCCAATCCGGAACCAATAGCAAAGGTCAGGGAAATAGTAGCATTTACATTGACACCCATCAGCTGTGCTGCATCTCTGTCCTCAGATACTGCCTGCATAGCACGACCGGGCTTGGTCTTTTTTACAAAAAAGGAAAGTCCTACCATGATAACAATACATGCAAGAATTGTCACAATAGTAATTCCCTTGATCATCAGCTGTCCTCCAAACAGAGAAACAGACGGAACTTTCACTACTGATACAAAACTCTTGGCATCTGCTCCGAAGATCAGAAGGGCCAGGTTCTGGAGCAGATAGCTGACACCAATAGCAGTGATCAGTACTGCCAGGTTGGAAGAAGCCTTTCGCAGCGGACTGTAGGCAACCTTTTCAATTACAACACCAAGAACAGTACAGACTACAACAGAAAGAATCACTGCAAGAACCGGAGACATTCCTCCACGTGTAATACAGGTCAGGATCACATAGGCACCTACCATGATAACATCACCATGGGCAAAGTTCAGCATTTTTGCAATACCGTAAACCATAGTGTATCCTAATGCAATGATCGCATAAATACTGCCAAGACTGATGCCGTCTTTCAGATAAGATATAAAACTCATAACGC
>HE978651.1:2866057-2958336 GCA_000285855.2 Ruminococcus sp. JC304
CTTAAATAAATAAGTAAATCAGACAGAACAGAGAAGGGAGACGGTCTCCATACAGGAAACCGTCCCCCCGACCCCCAATGTCTTCTGATATTAATGTTACAGATTCACTGTCTGAATTATTTCATTTCAACATACTCACCGTTTTTGATCTCGAATGCTTTTGGTTCTTTATCACATTCTCCATCTTCGGTCCATTTTGCCTTACCTGTGATACCATCCAGTTCAATGTTCAGCATAGATGCTGCCATTGCTGCACTGATATCCTCGTTACTCATATCCGGTGTAATTCCTGCATCTGCTGCTGCAAGCTGCATTGCATAAACAACGTCATATGCATCTGCTGCGAACTGGTTCGGCACCTCACCGTTATGGGCATCACCGTAAGCTTTTACGAAATTCTGGCTCTTTTCATCTGTAGCTGTAGCAGAGAATGGTGTCAGAAGCATAACGCCTTCTGCAAGAGAAGTATCAAAGTTCTCTACATTCAGAATACCATCCATACCATCTACACCGAAGAATTTAATATCTGTCATACCAGCTTCGGATGCCTGCTGAAGAATCAGGGCATTGTCTGAATAGTAGTTCGGAAGGAACAGAAGCTCTGCGCCGCTGTCTTTGATCTTGGAAAGCTGTACAGAATAATCTGTATTGCTGTCTGTTGTATAGGCTTCATCTGCAACAACCTCAAGTCCGTCCTCACCAGCTGCTTCTACAAAAGCATCATGAACACCGGAATTATAATCTGCTGCTGAATCATAAAGAACAGCTACCTTTGTAGCAAGCTTATGTTCGGAAATAAACTGTGCAGATTTGGTTCCCTGAGCCGGATCAGTAAAGCACATACGAAATTCATTGCTTCCGGATGTGATGCTGTCCAGTGCAGTTGCGGATGGTGTGAAAAGGAACGTACTCTCAGCAGCTTCTGCACCTACAGCAATACAGGAACCGGAAGTTACGGTTCCGCAAAGCATCTGCATTCCCTTGTCAAGAAGGTCATTATATGCATTAACTGCTTTCTCCGGATCTCCCTGGTCATCGCCTGCATCCAGAACCTCTACCTGATAACCGTTGAATCCACCGTTTGCATTGATCTCATCTACTGCAATCTTGGTAGCATTATATACGTTTGTACCATACTGTGCATAATCACCTGTCATAGGTCCGATTACACCGATTTTGAATGTCTCGTCCTCTGCAAATACAGATACCGGAGCCATTGTTGCCATGACCATTGCTGCAGCTGCAGTAAGGCTTACTGCTTTTTTCCAGTTTTTCATAATAATTCCTCCTTGATCATCTCTGTCAGGGGTCTGCCGGACATCTTTACCCTCTTTACTAATGGCATATAAGCAAAAAGCCAGCCGGTGTGCTCCAGCCGGCTTTGGCTTCCCTGACATCCTTATTTATAATGTATGAATTATAACATCTTCTCTTTCCCTGCGCAAGAGTAAATTGTTAAATTCCAATATTTTTTCCGCCATATAGGGACATTTGACCGCCCGGGGCAATATTTCAGCACCTGTTTTTGTTGCATTTTTACCATTTTTTATATCCTATCACATAAAAAAAGATATATGGAAAGACACATCCTGTGTTTCTCCATATATCTTTAATTACTACATAATTTTATTGTAAACTGAAAATTAAGCGATTGCTTTCTTAGCGATCTCAGCAAGTGCTGCAAATCCCTCTGCATCATTTACTGCAAGCTCTGCAAGCATCTTTCTGTTGATATCTACATTAGCAACTTTCAGACCATGCATCATTTTGCTGTAGGATAAACCGTTCATTCTTGCAGCTGCATTGATACGAGCGATCCAGAGCTGTCTGAACTGACGTTTTTTCTGCTTTCTTCCTGCATAAGAGCTTGTAAGGGCTCTCATTACAGACTGTTTTGCTACTCTATACTGTTTGGAGCGGGCTCCTCTGTAACCTTTAGCCAGCTTTAATGTACGATTATGTCTTTTCTTTGCGTTTAATCCGCCTTTAATTCTTGCCATTTCTCAAATTTCCTCCTGTTCGTCTTCTTCTATTAGATCTTATAAATATGGTAATGCTTTCTTCATGCTCTTAACATTAGTAGAATCAACAACAGTAGATTTTCTTAAATTTCTCTTTCTCTTCTGAGATTTCTTTGTTAAGATATGGCTCTTATAAGCTTTATTTCTTACTAACTTTCCTGTACCTGTTTTTTTGAAACGCTTTGCTGCTGCTCTACAAGTTTTAATTTTTGGCATTGTAATTTCCTCCTTAATCTGTATCTCTATTATATTTAACGCTTTTCCGTTAAAAACATAGTCATGCTTCTGCCTTCAACCTTAGGTGCCTTTTCCACTGTTGCCACATCAGCAAGAAGTTCAGCAAAATCATCCAGCACATGTCTGCTGTTTGCCATATGTGCCATCTCTCTTCCGCGGAAACGTAAGGTTACTTTTACTCTGTCACCCTTGGAAAGAAACTTTCTGGCGGCGTTGACTTTCGTATTAAGGTCATTGGTATCAATGTTCGGTGAAAGTCGCACTTCTTTGACATCGATGGTCTTCTGCTTTTTCTTTGCTTCCTTCTCTTTTCTCGCAAGCTCATAACGATATTTACCATAATCAATGATCTTGCATACCGGTGGTTTTGCCTGAGGGGCAATTTTTACCAGGTCAAGTCCTGCTGCCTGGGCTTTAAACATCGCTTCCTTAGCGGACATGATGCCAAGCTGTTCTCCGTCCGATCCGATCAAGCGTACCTCTTTGTCTCTGATCTGTTCATTAATCATTAAATTGCTAATTGTAGTGCACCTCCATACCTTAGATAGACTTTCATAACTTCTCGTCGCCCTCATTGTCATCTACGCAGAAAAAAAGCGTGGACAAAATCCACACTCTGTTATCACACCCACTGACAGAATCTGCCCCTGGTCACTGTGTAATATAAACCCAAGCCGCAATCATAATACGCTGAGGTGAGAGTGGAACTCTGCTTTGTTTTCTTACGTACTCATATAAATTATCACGTTTCACCCCGTAAGTCAAGTACTTTTTTGTTTTTCCGAATATTTTTCTGTATACATATTTTTATTTTTTCCGGGCATCCTTATTCTGTAGAAGGTCAAGAGCAGAAATCTGTTCTGGCCCAATAATAATACCAACCAAAGGAGGATATCAAAATTATGACTATTCTGAAATGTTCAGCAGCAAACTGTATTTACAACAAGGACCAGCTCTGTTCCAGAGGTAATATTGACATCAATGGTAAAAATGCAGCTTCCCCCAATGAAACCAACTGCGACAGTTTCCAGGAACGTTCCGGCAGTTCTGTGACTGACCGCTACAGCTGCGGCTGTGGCTGTGAGAAAATTCAGATTGACTGTCAGGCCCACAATTGCACCTATAACAGTGACTGTAAATGTACAGCCTCTTCTATTCAGGTAGAGGGTTCCGGTGCCCACAGCTCTGCTGATACAAAATGCAGCACTTTCCAGTACCTCTGATTTTTTCCGAAAAAATACAAAAAGGCATGTCCCATCAGACATGCCTTTGCATTTCTCATATGATTATCTGTTTTTCAGGAAATCCGGAATCTGAATATCCTTTTTCTGAACTGTGCTGGAAGGTGTCTTCGTTGTTCCGAATGGTGTTGCATTCATAGTCGGAAGACTGAAGCTCGGCATATTCAGAGTAGGTGCAGCAGTTGTTGAAGCAGCTGTACTGCTAGCTCCTAATGGCTGGGAAGAAGGTCTTCTTGCACCAAAGGAAGAAGCTGTGTTTCTTTTTCCGAAAGGGGCTGCCTGAAGATTCTCATCATTCAGACCTGTGGCAATTACTGTAATTCTGCAGTAATCAGCAACAGTATCATCATACATAGCACCAAAGATAATATTTGCGTCCTCTCCGGTAAGCTCCTGTACATAGCTTGCTGCATCATTTGCATCCATAAGAGAGATGTCTCCGGAGATATTAATGATTACATGAGTAGCACCCTTGATGGTAGTTTCCAGAAGAGGTGAGGATACAGCCTGCTGAACAGCCTCCATAGCCTTGTCATCTCCTCTTGACTCACCGATACCGATGTGGGCAATTCCCTTATCTGTCATAACTGTCTGAACATCAGCAAAGTCAAGGTTGATCAGTGCCGGCAGGTTGATCAGGTCTGTAATACCCTGTACTGCCTGCTGAAGAACCTCATCAGCCTTCTTCAGAGCCTCCGGCATGGTTGTCCGGCGGTCTACAACTTCCAGTAATTTATCGTTTGGAATAACGATCAGTGTGTCAACTGCTTTCTTCAGATTCTCAATACCTGCAAGGGCATTATTCATACGTGTTCTTGCCTCAAAACGGAAAGGCTTGGTAACTACGCCGACTGTCAGGATACCCATTTCCTTCGCTGCAGCAGCGATTACAGGTGCAGCACCTGTTCCGGTTCCGCCACCCATACCACAGGTAACGAACACCATGTCTGCGCCCTCCATTAACTGTTTCACTTCTTCAATGCTCTCTTCTGCAGCTTTCTGCCCAACCTCAGGCTGTGCTCCTGCACCAAGTCCCTTAGTTATCTTTTCGCCAATCTGAAGTACAGTCGGAGCTTTGCAGAGAGTTAAAGCCTGTTTATCAGTATTTACACCTACAAACTCTACTCCCCCGATGGATTCCTCCACCATTCTGTTTACTGCATTATTTCCGGCTCCACCTACGCCAATTACAATAATCTTTGCAGATGATTCAGCCTCATTTGACATAATCTCTAACAATGTACTTCCTCCTTTATTTCTATCTGATATCCTTCTCAGTAATTTATGTCATAGCTACATATAGATATATCATATATTTTTTTCGGAAATTAATCAACCATTAATTTCGTTTTTTTCTACTTTTTTTCGGGAAACTTCTCTCTTTTATGCTGCGGGAGCCTGTTTTTCCGGGTTTACAGGAGACTCTCAATACTCACTGTCATAGCTGTCATTGTACCCACTGTCATAATCGCCGCTGTAATCTTCATTATCTTCATCGTAATCTCCGCTGTCATCCCCGTTATAATCGCTTTCATTTTCACTCTGTCTTTCTTCCCCTGAACTTTCCTCATCTGCGGAAGTGCCATCAGATTCGTTTTCCTGAGCATCCAGTGACTCCTGGGTTGGCTTTGGTCCTACATAATTGCCATCGGCATCATATTCGCCTTCTCCTGTATAATCTCCCTCTTCGTCATATCCACCGTTCCAGTTTTCTATGGCTTCATCCAGGGCAGTCTGGGGTCTGACACCCACATAATTACCATTTTCATCATATTCACCGTCCCCGGTATAATTTCCCTGCTCATCATATCCGCCATTCCAGTTTTCTGCTGTCACAGGCTCCTTCTCTTCCTCAAAGGTATTGGTATCTGTAGAAACGCTTTCCATATGAAGGATTCCCTTCTTACCTGTAAGCTTAGGCAGAATCGCGATCACCCGGTTCATCTTTTCCTCCAGATTTTCATCCTTTCCCAGCTGTACTGTAATATCACCATAGATCAGACTGATGGAATAACTACTGTCAAACTGAATATGATCCGGTATCATTTCGTTTTTCTGGAAAATAGTGGACAGCGCAACTGCTGTATTCAATACAGAATCCCCCTTGATATCCAGTTTCTCATCCATGACAACACTGTTTACCTGAATTCCGTCAAAATAAGGTACAGACTCATCCCTGATTTTGGAGCCCTCCACAAAAATACCATTTCTGTCAAAAAAAACATAACTATCCAGATAATAAATACACCCCACAGGCTTTTTTTCTTTCACACTGATACAAATGGTATTCCGGTTAATCTGGGTCACCTTGAATGCATCTACAAAAGCAACATCATCTGTATCTGTTGTGCTGTATATCATCGGTGCAAGCACAGAGTTAGAGGCCAGCGGTCCTCGCAGCACCATCTTTTTTACTTCTTCATCTGAATAATGAGTGGTTCCTCTGACCTGCACAGAATCTACTTTATAATAAGTAAAGAAAACAACTGCTGCTGCCAGGAGACCCAGGCCAACAATATATGCTGTTATTTTTTTTGTTTTTTTATTCATATTCCTTCTTTCTGGTACCGGACTGCCATATCCTGCAGCCCAAAGCTTTCAGATCTTCACAGATATGTTCATATCCCCGTCCGATCAGCTCAGCACCACGGATACAGGTCTCTCCTTCTGCCATCAGTGCGGCCAGTACAAGTGCTGCCCCGCCTCTCAGATCTCCTGCTTCCACTTCTGTTCCTCTCAGCGGAAATCCTCCGGTGATCCTGGCCCGGTTTCCTGTGATCTCAATATGTGCACCCATTTTTCTCATCTGACAGGCGCTACCGAATCTGTCCTCAAAAATCTGCTCCTGTATGACACTCTCCCCAGGATTTCCTGTGAGAACAGCCATAAGCGGTGCCTGCAGATCTGTGGGAAATCCGGGATAGATTTCTGTCTGCACAAGTGGCACAGGACGACACGCCTCTCTTCCATTGATTTTTAGTGTACCACTTTTCCCGTAATATTGTCCACCTATTTTCTGATATACTTCCAGGAAAGCCTTCATTTCCTCCACTGGTACACGCGAAAGAGTGATCTCACTTCTTGCTGCCGCTGCCGCACAGATATAGGTTCCCGCTACGATTCTGTCCGGCGGTATCACAAAATTCCCGGATTCTAACCTGCTTACCCCACATATTCGGATCTGTTTTGTTCCCTCTCCCTTTATATTTGCACCCATGGATTTCAGGAAACGACAAAGCCAGACTACCTCCGGTTCTCTGGCACAATTTTCCAGAACAGTTTCTCCCTCAGCCAGAACAGAAGCCATCACCGCCTGTTGTGTAGCCCCTACACTTACTCTGGGAAAGCAGATGTACCCACCTGTGAATCCGGTACATTTCCCCTTTAGGCCGGATTTTTCTTCCCGGATGACAGCTCCCAGCTTCTTTAATACCATCAGATGAATATCTATAGGTCTTTTTCCGATGACGCAGCCTCCCGGGTATCCCATTCTGCAGCTGTGGTTTCGTGCCAGTATTGCTGACAGGAGAATAACGGAAGAACGCATTCTTCTGGTAAATTCCCCTGGTATCTCTGTTTTGTCCGCATTGGTACAATCCAGATACAAGTCATGATCCTCCCACCAGGTAACAGCACCCAGATTTTTCAGTATCTCTTCCATGCAGAATACATCCGAAATCTTTGGACATTTTTTCAGTATACTGAGTCCCCTGTGCATCAGTGCTGCAGCCATCATAGGCAGTGCTGCATTTTTGGATCCCTGTATGGAAATATTTCCTGCCAGTGACTTTCCACCTACCACATGTATTTCCGTCAAATTTTTCACCCCTAAAGGGCCTCTTACTTCCTATTATATGTATAAACTCCTTTTCTGTGACTGCTCACTCCCAGTGCCAGCCCCATCTCACCCAGGAGAAAAACCACAGAGGTGCCTCCATAACTGACAAAGGGCAACGTTATTCCCGTGTTTGGTATGGTATTGGTGACTACCGCTATATTCAAAATCACCTGCATAGCCAGATGCCCCATAATCCCTCCGCAGAGCAAAGCACCCTGAAGATCCGGGGCATGCATAATACTCACACAAAGTCTCCACAGAAGCAATACAAACAAGAGAATCAGTACTATGCCTCCCACAAGCCCCAGTTCCTCACAGATCACAGAAAATATCATATCGTTTTGGGCTTCCGGGACAAATCCCAGCTTTTGCAGACTGTTTCCCAGCCCTCTTCCAAAGATTCCCCCACTGCCAATAGCATATAAACCCTGGATTGTCTGAAATCCCTTTTCATACTTTTCCGGATTTTGCCAGATTGCCAGACGTTCCAGACGATAGCTCTCTGCAGCCAGAAAGATAATTGCAAAGCCGATTCCCAGTACTCCCACTCCTATAAAAGGCAGATATCTGGAATTTGAAACAAAAATCAGTGCCACACCAATTCCCAGAATAATAAGGGCAGTACTCAGATTGTTGGATCCCACAATCCCTACAATAGGGAGCAGTGTAAGCATGGTTCTGAACATAAACCACAGACTGTCTGTTTTCTTTTTCCATCTGTCTATCTGCCAGGTCAAAAAAAGAATAACTGCTACCTTTGCAAACTCTGAAGGCTGAAAGGATAAGGGGCCCAGATTCAGCCATCTTCTGGAACCGTTGATCTCCTGTCCCACAAAAAGAACCGCAATGGACAACACGACAGAAACCAGATATGCCACCGGAGCCAGCTTTACAAAAAAATGATAGTCCAGGTTCATGATCAGATACATGATCCCCAGTCCCAGAGCTGCTGCAAACAACTGTTTTTTAAAATAATAGGCAGAGTCGCCGAAGCGCACTCTGCCGTTATATTCACTGGCAGAAAGCAGCATTGCAAGACCAAACACAGTCAGCACTACCACCAGCACCAGCATTACAATATCTGTTTTTTCAAAATCTGTCCGTCTCTCTGACACCATCACAGTCTCCTCAAGAGGGCCTTATCTAATCATATTCTACAGATTTCTCACATATTCCTTAAACATATCTCCACGCTGCTCATAATTATCAAACTGTCCCCAGCTTGCACAGGCAGGAGAAAGAAGTACCGCGTCTCCGGGATTTGCTTTCTGGGCACATACATTGACAGCCTCTTTCAGATCTTCGCAAAGGATAATATGATGGAAACCATGTTTCTCTGCTGCTTCTTTGATCTTCTCCTTTGTCTGCCCGATCAGTACCAGATATCGCACTTTTCCATCAAAAGCTTCTATCCATTCATCATATCCGGATTCTTTGTCATAACCTCCGCCAATAAGCAGTGTGGGACGATTCATAGCCTGGATTCCCTTAATCGCAGCATCCGGATTGGTTCCCTTGGAGTCATTGTAATAAACTACCCCGTTCTTCTCTGTCACATACTCAATTCTGTGAGCCACTGCAGTAAATTCACAGATACTCTTACGGATGCTCTCCATACTGACCCCATCATAATAAGCCATAGCTACTGCAGCCATTACATTTTCAAAATTATGCTTGCCAAGAAGCTTCAGTTCTTCTGTTCTCACCACTTCTATGGTTTCTTTTCCATCTTTCAGAATAATCTTATCACCATCCAGATAGATACCCTGTTCCAGTTCTCTCTCACTGGAGAAATATACCACTCTCGGCACCAGGTTTTTCCCGAATTCACGCAGAACCTCATCCTCATAGTTCAGGACACAGACATCCTCAGTTCCCTGATTTTTAGTGATCAGTTCTTTTACCCGGATGTATTCCTCCATAGTATGATGACGATTCAGATGATCCTCTGTAATATTCAAAATCGCAGAAACCTTCGGTGCAAACAGATCAATGGTCTCTAACTGAAAACTGCTGATCTCTGCCACTGTTACAGAATAAGGTTTCATCTCCAGCGCTTTGGAAGTATAAGGTGTTCCGATATTTCCTACCACAAATACAGATTCCCTTGCATCCTGCATGATCTTTCCAAGAAGCGCAGTGGTAGTTGTCTTACCGTTTGTACCGGTGATGGCCAGTACTTCGCCTGCCCCTACGCGGAAAGCAAGTTCTACCTCTCCCCAGACCGGAATCCCCTTTGAATAAAAGTTCTTTACAACCGGAATATCTGTAGGTACACCAGGGCTTAGAACCACCAGATCCAGACTGTCAATTACTTCTTCCGGAAGATTTCCTGCATAAATCTCTAATGGATAGGTTCCGTTGGTTTTATGTACTACTGCATCTTTATCAATATCTGCATTTCCGTCATAAATAACAGGAACAGCACCTACCTTTGCCAGAAGATCAGATGCTCCGATCCCACTTTTGCCGGATCCAAACACCAGAACCTTTTTCCCCTGTAATTCCATAATAATTTCCTCCTTATAAAGCCAGCAGAGCGATCATACACATCACAGCCGTCACCACTGAAAAAACAGCAACCACTCTGGTCTCAGACCATCCGCACAATTCAAAATGATGATGGATCGGTGCCATCTTAAAAATACGTTTTCCATGAGTTGCCTTGAAATATGTTACCTGGATCATAACAGAAAGCACCTCGATCAGATAAATCAGGCCTACCAGCAGGATAAATAAAGGCATCTGCATCACATATGCCGTACCAGCCACAAAACCTCCCAGAGCAAGGGAACCGGTATCACCCATGAACACCTTCGCCGGATAAACATTGAATAAAAGGAATCCCATAAGACTGCCTACTACTGCGCAGGTGATCGGCTCAATGCCTGATTTCAGTCCAATGGATACCACAGAAAAGAACACTGCTACAATGAGAGTCACACTGGAAGCAAGACCATCCAGTCCATCTGTAAAGTTCACTCCGTTTACAGTACCGATCACTGCAAAAAACAGAATCGGATAGGCAAGCCATCCCAGATTCAGAAAATGTCCGCTCCAGAACGGAATCCGCATGGTCAGAGAAATATCTGTATATCTGACAATGTAAAATACAAAAATTGCAGTCAGCACAACCTGTAGTGAAAACTTCTGTGCAGGCATCAGACCATCCGAACGTTTCAGAACAACCTTCAGATAATCATCAAGAAATCCGATGATTCCAAATCCAAGAGTCAGAAACAATACAGGAATGATCTTTGGATAATCCTTTACATAAAACAGGGCAGTCACAGCTGTGGCAATCAGAAAAATCACACCGCCCATAGTAGGAGTTCCCGCTTTTTTCAGATGAGACTGTACACCTTCTGTTCTCTCCGTCTGTCCCATCTTCAGTTTCCTGAGAAAAGGAATGATGACCGGTCCTAATATAACGCTGATAGCAAATGCGATCAGTACAGGGATTACAACTTGAAATTCCATCTCACACCTCATTCATTCTTTCGTTTTTTTGATTTTAAAGCAATTCTTAGTATAAGTCTTTTCTCTGTATTTATCAACCCTCTGAGCTGTTTTCCCCTGTTTTTTCGATTCCCAGATAAGGAAGTATATTTTCAAAAATACTGCGGATCACCGGTGCTGCAACGGTTCCTCCGTAATAAACGCCTTTTGGATCATGAATAATGCACAGCCCCAGCACCTGAGGATTTTCTGCAGGCGCAAATCCCAGAAAAGAGGAAATATATCGGCAGGAACTTCTGGGCAGTGTCTGGGAGGTTGCTGTTTTTCCGCCAATATGATATCCCTGGATCCCGGCATTTTTTCCTGATCCCAGAGAAACAACTTTTTCAAGAATTTCTCTTATTTGTCCGGAGGTTTCGGAAGAAACAATTCCTTCCTTCACAGGATAAACCAGTTCTTCTGCTTTTGTCTGTTCTCTGTCAGATACTGCAGTTCCAAAGTGTGGTGTCACACGCCGTCCTCCATTGATCAGAGAACTGACAGTAACCGCCAGCTGAATGGGCGTGATCTGAAAGGACTGTCCAAAGGAAACCGTAGCCAGCTCTACCTCTCCCATATTTTTTTCCTGGTGCATGATCGTCCCGGCTTCTCCCGGCAGATCTACACCAGTTTTGGTAAGCAGCCCGAATTTTCGGAAGTATCTGTAATATCTGTCCACTCCCAGCCGAAGACCTACCTGGATAAACACCGGATTACAGGAATTCTGGGCTCCCTCTACAAAATTCTGGGAACCATGACCTGTTCTTTTGGCACAGTGGATCCGGCGATCCTTTACCAGAATATATCCCGGGCAGTAAAACCTGTCATCCACAGACACTACCCCTTCTTCCAGCCCTGCAGCCATTGTTATGATCTTGAAGGTAGATCCCGGTTCATAGGTATCATTCAGGCAGGGATTTCTCCACATCTGATTCAGACGTTCCTGCTTTTGCTCCTCTGTCATTTCGGCTGTATCCCTTGGGGTATTCAGAGTAAAAGGATCATTCAGATCAAATTCAGGTACATTAACACAGGCATAAATTTCTCCATTCTGAGGATTCATGATCAGAATAGAAACTCTTTCTGCCTGTTTTTCCTCCATTACCTTCAACGCCTCCTGCTGAGCATATTTCTGAATATTAATATCCAGACTTAACCACAGGCTTTTCCCTTCCTCCGGCTCCCTTCTCCGCTCACCCAGGCTGTCCAGTTCTATGCCTCTGGCATCTGTGGTAGTAAGGATCTTTCCCGGCTTTCCTTTTAATATTTCATCATATTTTACTTCCAGCCCGATAATTCCCTGATTATCACCTCCTGTAAATCCCAGAACCCTGGAAGCCAGGCTTCCATATGGGTAGTATCGTTTATAATCTTCATCCACCTTTACCCCGTCCAGCCTGCATTCCCGGATAGCATCTCCTGTACTTTTATCTACATTGGTCTTTATCCTCTCTATGGAAGAAATCTTTTCTACTCTTTTCCTTACATCCTCTTCTTTCATTCCCAGCTTTTCTGTCAAAATCCGGATAATCTTCTCCGGATCCCTGATCTGGCTGTGAATAACAGAAACTGTACAGACTGTCCGGTTAGAAGCCAATACTTTCCCCCTGGCATCCAGGATAAGACCCCTGGCTGCCTTAATGTCCCGTTCTCTTTCATGAAGCTCTTCTGCCCTGCCATAATAGCGTTCAGAACAAAAACACATAAGATAAGCCAGCCTTCCTATAAGTCCTGCCATGATCAGAACACAGCAGAGAAAAACCGTCCAGCTTTTTTTCTTATGAAATGTCATCAGTTTTTTCATCAAAAATCCCCTGAAGAGAAAAGTCATAGTAATATATGATTTTTCTCCCCAGGGGTATCACTTTACTTGTTATTTACAGAATATTTATTTAAAAAATATTTTATTCCAGTCCTGCTTCCTCATTGGTAATTCCTTCAGATTCTGCATTGTTATCCTCAGTGGTATCTGATTCATCCCCCTCAGGGGGTGCAGGTGCATCCAGGTTGGAAACACCGTCCTCTGCTGATTCCGTGGCTGTTCCATTCTGAGAAGAAACTTCCGGCAGATTTTCAGACAATTTGTAATTGCCCTGTTCGTCCAGCAGATGTTCACCATTGCTGTCCAGAAGATATCCATTTTCATCTATACGATTACCATCCCAGTCGATCAGATTTCCCTGGGCATCTACCAATCTGCCATTCTCATCCAGGTTGCTGCCCGTAGTACTCTTCAGATGTCCGGAAAATCCTTCCCACAGTTCTGTCTCAGGAATGGTTCCGTCCTCGGATTCATCCGGCTTTACATTCAGATAAGGAAGAAGCTCTGAGAGGATACCCTGGGCAATATACTGCGGATAAGTACTGTTTGCCTGTTCTTCTGTATTTGGCTCATCCACAACCACATAAATTACCACTGCCGGATCATCTACCGGCGCAAATCCGATAAAGGATACCAGATATTTATTATTTCCACGGGGATATTTCTCTGCAGTACCTGTTTTACCGCCTGAGCTGTAACCCTGTACCTTGGAATGACGGCTGGTACCCTGCTGTACACTCAGAGCCATATAGCTTCTGATGTCGCTGGAAATCCCTGAGGAGATTGTCTGCTTCAAAAGAGTCGGTGTCATGGTTTTGACTGTACTTCCCGCACTGTCAAGAATCTTTGTCACCAGATGAGGCTGATAGTAATAGCCCCCATTGATAACAGAACACATGGCATTGATCTCCTGGATCATAGTACAGGTAAATCCCTGTCCAAAAGCTGAGCATGCCAGCTCTGTCTCACCCATGGACTCCTCTGTATGGATAATGCCGGCACCTTCATTAGGAAGATCAATGCCGGTTCTTGTTCCAAAATTAAACAGGCTCTGGGCTTTTACAAACTGCTTGGCTCCCATTTTTGCACCGATCTGCATCATGGCATCATTACAGGAATTGGCGATTACCTCTCCCAGGGTCTCTGTCCCATGGGCACTTGGCCATACCGCACATTTGATCAGAGTATCTCCAAAGGTCTGGGATCCGTCACACACAAAAGTGTCAGACTCCTGAATGGCGCCCTTTTCCAATGCGGAAGCCATAACAATCGGTTTTACAACAGAGCCGGGTTCATAGGCATCTGTGACACAGAAATTACTCCACATGCCATTTAGTGCTTTTACTGTCTCCTCATCATTCATTGCTTTGATCTGGTCTTCTGAATATATGCCGGAAAGATCTCTGGGATTATTCAGATCATAGCGGTCTCCTCCATCCATGGCAATGATCTCACCTGTAGATGGATCTTCCACGATCACGCCAATATTCTTGGCTCCCATTGCTTCCTTGAAACCATTTACATATTTCTCTACAATCTGCTGCGCCCCAATGTCAATACTGGTCTGGATACTCTTTCCATTGGTGGCTGGAATGATGGTCTGTTCCACATCCGAATCATTATTGATATATCCATATTGTCTTCCATCCACGCCTGTGAGAGTACTGTTATAATATCCCTCAAGACCGCTGTCTGCCACATCACGGTCCAGAGTAAAGCCAATCGTATCACAGGCTGCTTCATTAAACGGATAGGTTCTCAGATAATCCTCTTCAAACCAGACGCCCTTGATATTGGCTCTTTCCTTTGCCTGGGACGCACTCAGACCGGAATCCTCGTCTGCTTCCTCATAAGCCTCAAATTCCTTCTTCTTGTCCATGGAAAGCTGCTTGGTCACAATCTGATACTGGCTCTGACTGGTATCGGAATCAGACAGCAATGAGCGGATTTTCTCCTCCTCCAGTCCAAGTACCTCCGTAAGAGCCTTGATGGTAGGCTCCACATAATCTTCATCGGAATTCACCGTCTTACAATCCAGGATTACATTGTAAACCTTATTACTGGTTGCGAGAATATTTCCGTTCTTATCATAAATATCTCCCCGCTTGGCAGGCAGAGTCTGGCTTTCATATTTCTGCTGGGCCTGGCTGAGAACCTGCTTTTTATACTTGCTTCCACTGGTAGCATTAATATAGGTAATTCTTAGTGTTAATGCTACTAAAGCCAGCAATACTAAAGAAAATAGTATCACCAGCTTCTTTTTCATGTTATAGTTTATTTTCTTTACGGGCTTTCCCCGCTGTTTTTTCCCTGTATTACTCAATCACTCACCTACTTTATATCCGGTATATCCTGATACTGTCTGACATAGCTGTTTCCAGAAGATGAATAAGTTACAGTCTGATCTTCAGAAGGATACTTCATTCCCAGACTTCCCATTGCTTTTTTTTTGATCAGATTCAGGTCCACATTAGAAGTTACCTGACTGTAATACGCATCATTGTCCTCCCTAAGCTGCGAAAGCTCCTCCTCCAGTGCAGCAACCGTACTCATCTTCGCTGTGATCTCTGATTTATATCTGAGATAATTGACCGAGCAGAAAAGTATGGCTACACATACAACAGCCAGAAATGCTACAAAAGCCCAGTTCATACCCAGAGCCCTCTGTCTGTTCTGCTGTGCCTGTTTACTCAGCTGATGCTGTGTTTGAGGAACAGGCTGAGGCTGTACCCTGCGGTTTCTGCCTGCCTCCTGTCTGCCCTGCTGCCTTCTCTCCGGGATTTCATTGAGCCGTCTGACTGTATTTCCATCCACATATACTCCCCTGTTTACCGGGGTCTGATATCTATTTCTTCTTGCCGTTTCAGCCCTAGTCGTTCTCCCCATTTTATGCCTCTTTCCAATTAATATACCCTTTCAAAAATCCTGAGCTTCGCGCTTTTGGAACGCGGATTTTCTTCCATTTCCTGCTCCCCCGGAAGAATTGGTTTTCTGGTGATCACCCGGCCCTTTGATTTTTTCCCACATACACAAACAGGAAAATCAGAAGGACAGGTACATGGATTTTCATTCTTACGGAAAATGGTTTTAACAATCCGATCCTCCAGAGAATGAAAAGTAATAATACAAAGCCGGCCTCCGTCATCTAAAAGATCGATCATTCCATCCAAAGAATCTCTCAGTACATCCAGTTCCCTGTTCAATTCAATACGAATTGCCTGGAAGGTTCTCTTGGCCGGATGTCCTGATTTGACCTGCATCTTCATCGGGATAGACTGTCTGATGATCTCAGTCAGCTCTCCGGTTGTAGTGATCGGCTTTGTCTGCCTTGCTGCAACAATATGTCTGGCAATATTTTTTGCAAATTTATCTTCACCGTAATCACGGATGATACGGTACAGTTCTCTTTCTTCATAGCCATTGACAATGTCACTGGCTGTCAGCGTCTGGCGCTGATCCATTCTCATATCAAGAGGCGCATCCACACGATAGGTGAAGCCACGCTCCTCATTATCTAACTGGTAGGAAGATACTCCCAAGTCCAGAAGAATCCCATTGACCTTATGAATCCCCCTTGCTGCCAGTTCCGGTACCATGTAACAATAATTGCTGCGAATGATCGTCGCCTGTTTATAGGCGGCTAACCTCTCACTCGCAGCAATTATCGCATCCTGGTCCTGATCTATACCAATAAATCTCCCCTTGGCAGAAAGCTTCTTACATACCTCCATGGCATGCCCGGCACCACCCAAGGTGCCATCCACGTAGATTCCGTCGGCCTTTACGTCCAAGCCGTCAATGGTTTCCTCCAGCAATACAGATTTGTGTTTAAATTCCATCTCCGTCTCCTGTCTGGATTTCCCCGCGGGATATCACTTGTGAACAATAACATCTCAAACACCTTTATATGACAATTCCCATTTCCTGCATGCTTTCGGCAATACTGTCCATGTCGTCATAATTACAGTTCTCACTCCACTTCTCTTTGCTCCAGATCTCAATCCTGTTCAGATTTCCGGTCAGGACTACATCCTTATCCAGGCCTGCAAATTCACGTAATGTCTGAGGCACAAGGATTCGTCCCTGCTTGTCCAGTTCACACATGGCTGCACCGGCAACAAAGAATCGTGAGAAAGTTCTGGCGTTCTTATTTGTAAGTGGTAAAGCTCTGAGTTTCATTTCAAAGGCCTCCCATTCGTCCATCGGATAAATGGAAAGACAACCATCAAGTCCCTTGGTCAGGACAAACTCTTCCCCTAAGAGCTCCCTGAATCTGGAAGGGATGATCAGACGCCCCTTAGCATCTATTGTATGATTGTACTCGCCCATGAACATATTACTCACCTACTCTCGTGAAGTCTGAATCTCCCCTTCAGGCTTCCGGATGGTAATGGTTTCATCTGCCACTGTTCCCCCATTTGCCACCACTAATCACCACTTTCTACCACTTATGTAACAATAATAAACTATTTATGTGGAAAAAACAAGAGCTAAACAAATATTTTTTATTCTGTTTCTATCCACAAAAAAAAGCTCTTTTCAGAGCTTTTTCCACATATATATTGATCTGTATTCTATTCTTCCTGCTTTTCAGATGCCTCATCAGAAGACTTTCTCCACTGACTGGGAATATGGGCGTATTCCAGGTTCTCCCAATTGTCTGTTTCTCCCTGGATTTTATCCTCCTGAATAGTTTCTTCCTCCTGGACAGGTGGTTTTTCTGATTGTTTTTCTGCTGGCTCTTCCGGTTTCTTATCCACTGGCTTATGTTCCCTTCTGGATTCCTCTTCTTCCCGGAAGACCCTTTCTCTGCGGATCTTACGGATATCTGCACGTTTCTTGACCATAACACGCCGTACTGTCACAATCGGAACAAAAACAACCACCAGTACTCCGGAAATCAACAGTGAAATATCCACTGATGTTCCGGGAATATACAGTTTATCTGTTCTCAGCCACTCACAGACAAAACGTCCCAACCCATATCCTGCAAGATACCACATAAACAGCTCTCCCTGATATCTCTTCTTTCTCCGAAGTGCCAGAAGTACCAGGAGCAGAAACAGGCACCAGAGACTTTCGTAGAGAAATACCGGCTGAACCTGGATAAAGGACACTCCATCGATCGTCAGAAGGTTATCACGCATAGCTCCGGACACTTCTCCGGAACGAACTGCAGATATAGGAAGCTGCATGGCCAGAACTCCATCTGTATATTCCCCAAAGGATTCCCTGTTAAAAAAGTTCCCCCAGCGCCCTACAACCTGTCCCAGAAGTACCCCCAGGCTGACTGTATCTGCCATCTGCCAGAAAGACAGCTTTGCCAATCTGCAGAATAATGCCGCAGCAAGGACACCTCCAAGCAAGCCACCATAAAAAGCATATCCGCCATTTCTTACATCAAAAATCGTCCGGAGATTTCCCTGATACAGCTCCCAGGAAAAAATAACATAAAACAGTCTTGAGCCCACCACGGAAGCAGCCAGGGAAAGTATCATCATATCCAGATATTTATTCTGGTCTTCATGATTCCTTCCGGCCTCCAGCACCACAAGTCCCATTCCCAAAAGGGCACCTACAGCAATAAGCATCCCATAAATTGTAAATTCCATTCCGAAAATCTGAAATGCCCTGGGCACATAATCCAATACCAGATTTATTCCCGGAAAACGGATTGACATATCCATATATCACCTTTTTATTATACGTTAAAACGGAATAAGATCACATCTCCATCCTGCACAACGTATTCCTTACCTTCCATGCGCACAAGCCCTTTTTCTCTGGCACCGGCATATGAGCCACAATCCAGCAGATCCTGATAGTTCACAACCTCTGCCTTAATAAATCCACGTTCAAAATCTGTATGGATCTTACCTGCTGCCTGAGGGGCTTTGGTACCGATCTTAATCGTCCATGCTCTGGTCTCATCTTCCCCTGATGTAAGGAAGCTCATCAGTCCCAGAAGATGGTAGCTTGCTTTTACCAGTTTCTCAAGTCCTGATTCTGTCAGTCCCAGATCCTCCAGGAACATTTTCTTCTCATCATCATCCAGTTCTGAAATCTCTTCTTCAATTTCTGCACAAATAACGAAAATCTCACTGTTCTGCTCTGCCGCATATTTGCGTACTGCCTGCACATGGATGTTATTTTCACCATCATCAGCCAGATCTCCTTCTGCTACATTTGCAGCATAGATCACCGGTTTCCAGGTAAGCAGATTATAAGTTGCCATCCATGCTTCCTCGTCCTCATTTTCCAGTTCCATCGTAATGGCCATCTTGCCGTCTTCCAGATGTGTTTTTACCTTCTGAAGAAAATCCAGTTCCTTGGCAGCTTCCTTATCCATACGTGCAGTCTTTGTCACCTTGGCGATCCTTCTCTCCAGAATTTCCAGATCAGAGAAAATCAGCTCCAGGTTGATCGTCTCAATGTCACGAAGAGGATCAATACTTCCATCTACATGGATCACATTAGAATCTTCAAAGCAGCGGACCACATGAACGATTGCATCCACCTCACGGATATTTGCAAGGAACTGGTTTCCAAGACCTTCGCCTTTGGATGCTCCCTTTACAAGGCCTGCAATATCTACGAATTCAATTACAGCAGGTGTCACTTTTTTAGAATGATAAAAATCTCCCAGAAGTTTCAGTCTCTCATCCGGCACTGTAACAACACCTACATTAGGGTCGATCGTACAGAATGGATAGTTTGCTGATTCTGCTCCTGCCTTTGTCAATGAATTAAATAATGTACTTTTTCCAACATTGGGTAATCCGACGATTCCTAATTTCATTTTTCTCTATATCTCCTTTAAATGTATTGATTATACGGTCTTTTTCAGCATGAATTATATCATATCAAAACTCTTTTGTACACCTCTTGTATACTTATCCCAAGAACACCCGGAGTTACCGGTTACTGTTCACTCCGTTCTCAGTAACACGCTTCGCGATGCACAGGAAAAGTCTGAAAACTATAATCCGAATTTCTCCCTGACAGCAGCAAAATCACGGACTGGGACCATATTTTCCTGTGTAACACCAATCTGCTTATCCATATATACAAGCGTATACCATCTGTGAAATTTATATCCGCAGTCTTTCAGTTCTCCCGCATATCTATATCCCATTTTTTCATGGAACTGAATACTGTTATAATCAGAATACTCATCTTCCGGTTTCACGATCAGTGAAATTGCCCGTACGATTCCCTGCTCTCTCAGAATTTCTTCCATCTGAGCATACAGCTGTCGTCCCACGCCCGCTCTTCGTGCCTCCTGCTTAAGATAAACTGTCATCTCTACATCCCATCCAAAAGCAGCTCTGGGATGAAATCTTCCTGCATAGGAATACCCGATGATCTCACCCTTATCTTCCGCAACAAGGTAGGGATAATGTTCCAGGATATGGCTGATCCGCTCACGGAATTCTTCCACAGATGGAACCTCATATTCAAAAGTTACTGCTGTGTTTTTTATATAATATGCATAAATTTCCAACAATTGTTCTGCGTCTTCAACTGTGGCTGTCCGAATTTTGATGTCCATGATATTTTTCCTTCTTCCATTTCTTTATCTTTTGCCGGCTACCTGTCTCTGGACTGGATCATCAACAGGGTTCCTGACTCATATGTAACCCTGGCCTGCTCTTCCTGTATTTCATTACTTACAGTCAGTCCACAATCCAACAGACTCAGATCATAACCATCTAATAAGTATTTAAAACCTTCCAGGCAAAGTCCCTTCACAGCTCCTCCTATGGCAAAAAAAGATACATATTTGCCGAACTGACCGGATTTCTCCAACACCTTTCCATTCTCTGCCAGTGTCATATAATTGTATTGATCCACCAATGCCAGAGAAACCCCATTCTGGCTGGCAAGAATAAGAAGCCCCAGATTTGCAATCAGATGATCCACCCTCCGGCCTGTTGCTCCCAGGATTTCTATTCTCTTTGTTCCCTGCCGGATAGCCAGATTCACAGCACACTGGGTATCCGAATCATCTTTTTCAGGCTTGAGGCGTATCACTTCCACCGTACTTAAGTCTTTCAGAAACTCCTCACCCCGAGGAGACAGACTGTCAAAATCGCCTACAGCCACATCCGGCAAAAGATGATTTTCCATAAAAAATTCCAGTCCTCTGTCCGCAGCAATCAGGCAAAGCTTTTCCCGCCCTGCTCTTTCTATTCTGTTTCTTAAAAAATCGAGGGCAAAATCTCTCTGGATATCGCCCCCGCTTACAATAATCGTATCTTTCATACTGTTCCTCAGTCAACCTCTCTGATTACTTCATTCATTCGCTTCTTTGCATGGCGTACTCCGGAGACCAGATCATCTTTAAAAACATAGGAACCTGCCACCACAAGGTTTGCCCCTGCCTTTAATACAGTTTCCATTGTTTCATCATTGATCCCGCCATCCACCTGAATGTCTACGTTCAGATCTTCATCCTGGATCAGGTCACGAAGCTCCTGAATCTTCTCTGTACACTCCTCCATATATTTCTGACCTCCGAATCCCGGCTGTACAGTCATAACCAGAACCATATCCACATCCTCCAGCATATGGCTGATATCATTTACCGGAGTAGCAGGCTTAATGGATACGCCCACCTTTACTCCTGCTTCACGGATCTGTTCTATGGTACGTTCCAGATCTTCACAGGCTTCCGCATGTACAGTGATAGAATCCGCGCCGCAATCAACGAAATCTCTGATATACCGTTCCGGTTCTGTCACCATCAGATGCACATCAAAAAATAATTTTGATTCTTTTCGGATTGATTTGATCACCGGCATTCCAAATGAGATGCTGGGTACAAAATCACCATCCATCACATCAATATGAAGCCATTCAATCCCTTCTTCTTCCAAAATTTTAATCTGTTCGCCTAAGCGGTTAAAATCCGCTGATAAAATAGACGGACATAACTGATACATAATCAGAATCTCCTTTTCTCTTTTAATTCTTCATAAAGTCCCAGATAATCTTCATATCTGAGACTGCTGATTTTATGGTTATCCAATGCTTCCTTTACTGCGCAGCCCGGCTCATGGATATGTCTGCATCCCTGAAACCTGCACTGCCCTTCATATTTCCGGAATTCCGGAAAATAATCCTTAAGTTCCTGCTCCTCCATATCCGAAAGATACAGACAGGAAAAACCAGGAGTATCCACCAGATAAGTATCCTTTCCTGCTGGAATAACCTGTGAATGACGGGTAGTATGTTTTCCCCGTTTCAGCTTTTTGCTGATCTCACCGGTCTCCATCTGTACATTTCCCTGAAGGGCATTGGTAATTGAAGATTTCCCCACACCGGAAGGGCCGGCAACCACCGTAGTCTTTCCCTGGAGTATTTTTTTTATCTCCTCCATACCATCTCCCTGATAGGTACTGGACAGGATTACCTGATATCCGCAGCTCTGATAGGTCTCATATAAAAAGTCCAGTTCTTCCCTGGTTCCCAGGTCTTTTTTGTTAAAGCAGATGGTAACAGGAATATCTGCCTGCTCCATCATGATCAGAAAACGATCCAGCAGCATGAAATTAGGTTTTGGATTTTCCATTGCGAAAATCACAAAAGCCTGATCCACATTGGCAACTGCCGGTCGGATCAGGGAATTTTTCCGGGGAAGGATAGCAGTAACACTGCCCTCCTTCTCCTTCTCATCCAGCACCTCTATTTCCACATTATCACCTACCAGAGGTTTCCGGTTATCTTTTCTGAAAATTCCTTTGGCCTTGCATTCATATACTTCATTATCCTCAGCATGAATGTAATAAAATCCTGCAATTCCCTTAATAATTTTTCCCTGCATGTACTACTCAGCCTTAGCAAATGTGATGGAGTATTCTCCAAGCTTTTGATAGGTTCCGTTAATTTCCTCAGAAAGATATAAAGTACCCTGGCTGACTCCCGGTGCACCAGTGATATCCAGTGTATACGGGAACTGCAGTGTCTGTCCTTCCAGAATCACAGATGCAGACGGATTACCGTTTACATTCTGTATCAGTTCCAGGCGGATAGGTCCTCCTGAATATCCGATCGGTGTATTCAATGCCTGTGTACATTTCCAGACCTCACCGTTTGCAGCAGCTGCACTCTGCTGTGCCAGATCTGCTGCAGAAGTATCTGTGCCGGCTGCACTATCTGTACTGCCTGCATTGCTGCTTTGTGTATTTGAATCGGAAGTCTGCGCAGAAGATGGATCCTGATCTCCGGAACTTACAGTAAGCACTACATTCACAGTATCCGGATCATCCCAGTCACCTGCTTCAGGCTCCTGGGCAATTACCTCTCCTGCCGGTGCATCTGTACTCTTCTGCTCTTTCACTTCAATATTCAGAAATTTGCCAAAGGTTGTAATCGCATCATTCTTCGTCATACCAACAACACTTGGTACTTCCACACTGTCACCATAATCAACACCACGGCTGACAACCAACGTAACACTTGTTCCGGAAGCCACCTGATTTCCTGCAGCAGGAGTGGTAGAATATGCATATCCCGGATCCACAAGGGGGTATCCGTCATCATTTAATTCACTGTATTCCTTCTGGACATTTACAGTAAGTCCCATATCCTCCAGTGTCTGCTGGGCATCTATGCCTGTCTGTCCATCCACATCCGGAATGGTGATCTGCTGAGTTCCCTTGCTGATATAATACTTAATCGTTGTATATTGCTCAACCTTGCTTCCCTGCGGAATATCCTGAGAAGAAATCGTTCCTTTTGCCATGTCAGAAGCTTCCTCACCCATAGGCTGGATTCCCAGCTTCATATCCTTAGTGATCGTCTTAGCCTCTTCCTCTGTTTTTCCACGAAGATCCGGAACAGTGACCATTTCATCATCCTCTGTTTTCTCGGTCTGAACCTGCTGTTTATTTTCCGTTTTCGCTCCTCCGATCAGACCAGAAGCTTTTCCTGCGATCAAAATGATTGCAATCAGGATCAACACACCCATCAGAAGCATGATAATGGTCATCACCTGACCATTGCCTTTCTTGTGTTTTTTATCCTTTTTGCTTTCCCGTCTCTTCCGTGATGTATCCTCCGGCTCATCATCATAATCCGTCTCATTGATCTCTGCTTCCAGAGCCTCCGGATCAGCCTTTGAAATCTGCTTTGGTGTATGCTTGATCTCACCCAGTTCCGCATCAGAAATCACTACTGTTTTGGCATCGTTATCTACTGATGTGAGCTTTACAAAATCACCCTGAGGATCAATAAGAGAATGCTTCAGATCCCCGATCACATCCTCCATATTCTGGTATCGTCTGTCAACACTTTTCTGTGTACATTTCAATATGATCTGCTCCAGGCTGTGCGGCAGCTCCGGTGCATATACACTTGGCGGCACCATCTCTTCCTGAAGGTGCTTGATGGCAATGGCAACTGTAGTATCTCCGTCAAAAGGAACCCTGCCTGTCACCATCTCATAAAGCGTGATACCCAGAGAATAGATATCACTCTTCTCATCACTGTATCCTCCACGCACCTGCTCCGGAGAACTGTAATGAACAGATCCCATTACATTGGAGCTGATGGTATTGGATGACGCTGCTCTGGCAATTCCAAAGTCTGTTACTTTTACCTTTCCATCCATGGAAATAATAATATTCTGGGGCTTTACATCACGATGTACAATCCCATGGCTGTGTGCGGCCTCCAGCCCCATGGAAACCTGAATGGCAATGCTGGTAGCTTCCTTTACAGAGAGTCTGCCCTTCTTGGAAATATATTCCTTCAGTGTGATTCCCTCGATCAGTTCCATAACAATGTAATAAACTCCATTGTCATCTCCAACATCAAATACATTAACAATATTTGGATGTGTCAGGACTGCGGCAGCCTGTGCCTCACTTCTGAATTTCTGTATAAAAGTTGTATCTTCCCGAAACTCCGGCTTCAGCACCTTGACAGCGACAAAACGATTCAGCTTGTGATCCTTTGCCTTGTATACGTCCGCCATTCCGCCGGTACCTATTTTGCCTAATATTTCATAGCGCTCTGCTATGATCATTCCTGTTTTTAACATTCTTCCACCTCATTTGCGAATGGTTCTATCAATACAATTGCAATATTGTCTTTACCGCCGTTACGGTTTGCCTCACCGATAAGGGTTCTGCCCCTTTCATCCAGGGCCTCATCCCTTCTGGAAAGTATCTCTTTTATCCGGCTGTCCTCGACCATGTTGCTCAGTCCATCTGAACACATTAAAATCACACTTTCCGGTTCCAGTTTCAGATCAAAAAAATCTACATCCACTGTCCTTTCCGCACCCAGCGCTCTTGTGATGATATTTTTGTCCGGATGGTTTCTGGCCTCTTCGACACTGATTTCTCCCATCCTGACCATCTCCTGCACCAATGAGTGGTCTCTTGTTATCTGCTGAAGTTCTCTGTTCGCCACATAGAGACGGCTGTCCCCCACATTGGCCACATATGCATACTGCCCAACGATAGTGGAAACTACCATAGTGGTTCCCATTCCCTTCAGTTTCTCATCCTTCTGTGCCTGCTCAATGATCTCTCTGTTCGCACTTTCAATGGCATGACGGATCACCTTAACCGGATTGAAATCCCGATCCTGTCGAATCTCCTCTACCACAACACTGACAGCATGGGAGGATGCATAATCACCTGCATTATGTCCGCCCATTCCATCCGCAACAACAAACAGATTCGGAAGATTCCCAATTGGGTCGGAAGAGGCGAACACATAATCCTGGTTCATCTTCCGCTTCTGACCCACATCAGTAGCTGAATATATCCTCATGTCACTTCTCGCTTTCTGTTTTTTCCATATAGCTTTTTCTTAACTGTCCACAGGCACCGTCTATATCACTGCCCATTTCCCTTCTAATAGTAACATTTATTCCACATTTTTCAAGTTTTATTTTAAAATTCTCAACAGCCTGTCGTGTAGAACGTTCAAAAGAACGCTCCTTAATCGGGTTTACGGGAATCAGATTTACATGACAATTGATATCCCGGATTCTTCCGGAAAGCTCTCTTGCATCCTCATCACTGTCATTCACCCCGGCCACAAGGCTATATTCAAATGTGATCCTTCTGCCTGTCATATCAAAATAGTGGCGGCATGCTTCCAGAACTTCATCCATACTGTATTTTCTGGCAATCGGCATAAGCTCCTGTCTTTTCTCATCATTTGGTGCATGAAGAGAAAGTGCAAGTGTCATCTGCAGCTTTTCCTTAGCCAGTTCATAGATTTTGGGTACCAGTCCGCAGGTAGATACTGTCAGATTTCTCTGGCTGATATGAAGTCCTCCATCCTCTGTGAGAATGTGTATAAACCGCAAAAGATTGTCATAATTATCCAGTGGCTCACCGGTTCCCATCACTACTACATTGGACACTCTCTCACCGGTCAGAGTCTGAATACGATAAATCTGGTCCAGCATTTCTGAGGGAAGCAGACATCTGGTAAGTCCTCCGATCGTAGAAGCGCAGAAACGACATCCCATACGGCATCCCACCTGCGAAGAAATACATACGGAATTTCCATGTTTGTACCGCATAAGCACGCTTTCGATCACATTTCCGTCACTGAGACGAAAAAGATATTTCTGCGTTCCATCCAGTCTGGAAGTCTGTACATCTACCATCTCCAGGGCAGTAACAGGGTATTCCTTCAGCTTCTCTCTGAGCCCCCTGGATAAATTGGTCATCTCATCCCAGGAAGTAACCAGGTGCTCATGAAGCCAGCTGTATATCTGCTTTGCCCTGAAAGGCTTATCCCCCAGGGCAGTAACCAGCTCTTTTAATTCATCAACTGTCATTGACTTGATATCTGTCATTACTTATTTTCTCCTGAATTTTGCAATAAAGAAACCATCTGTTTTGTGCACTCCCGGCAATAACTGAAGATACCCCAGAGCAGTGGTTTCAGAATGAAGTTCCTGAGGAAGGAAAGGATCCAGGCTCTCCAGTTTAAATGGGTGATGATTCATAAACCACATCATATTTTCCTCATTCTCTTCTTTTGCAATGGTGCAGGTACTGAAAACCAATACTCCACCTGGCTTCACATACTCTGCTGCCCGATCCAGGATCGTTCTCTGCAGGATCACAATTTCTTCCTGCTTCTGAGGTGTCACTCTGTACTTTATTTCCGGCTTCTTGCCGATCACCCCATAACCTGAGCAGGGCACATCTGCCAGAACAATATCTGCTTTTAATTCCGAATCCACATCAAAAACAGTGGCATCCATCACTTTTGCCTGCACATTGATGGAATCCAGACGATTGATATTTTCCTCAATAAGGTCCACCTTTTGCTGGCTTACATCTCTGGCATCTACAGTACCATAATTTCCCATCTTATCTCCTGCATGAAGGCTTTTTCCTCCGGGAGCAGCACACATATCAATAATATAGTCTCCCTTCTTTGGATCTGCAACCTCAGCTACCAGCATGGAACTTACATCCTGTACCTGAATTTTCCCCTGAATAAAAGCATCCAGGGCAAGAATATGATTATAATCAGAAATTTCATATGCATAGGGAAGATAGGGAGCGGGAGTTACCTTTACTCCCTGCTCTGTCAGGCTCCTGTAAATCTCTTCCTGTGGATATTTATGGATCCGGCAGCGCACAGTAACCGGCTTCTCCTTCAGAAACTCTGCCAGAATCATTTCTGTCTTTTCTTCACCGTAAGCTTCCAGCCAGCGATTGACCAGATTTTCAGGCATGGAATACTTAACAGAAAGAAATCTCACCAGATCCTGCTCTCTGGATGGAAACTCCAGATTTTTATATTCCCTGGCTATGGTTCGCAAAACTCCGTTCACAAAAGGCTTCAGATTATAAAATCCCTTTCTCTGAGCCAGCTTCACCGCTTCATTGCACACTGCACTGTCCGGTACACTGTCCATGAATTTAATCTGATATACCCCGCTGCGCAGGATTTCTCTGATTGCAGGCTTCATTTTATCCACAGTCACCTTAGAATAAGAATCAATGATATAGTCGATCAGAATTCTGTATTCCAGAGTTCCCTCACATACCCGGGTAATAAATGCCCGTTCCTGTCTGGGAAGGAACTGATACTTGGAAAGGGCATTCCGAATGGCAATATGGCTGTGCCTCCCCTCTTCTTCAATTTCAAGTAGTATTTCCAATATTAATTCTCTGGTATTAATTCCATTAGTCACGGTCTCTTCCTCCGGCCAGTATGATCAGTCTGAGAAGCTGCAGAACAGATGCTGCAAGGGCTGCCACATAAGTCAGAGCAGCTGCCACCAGAACCTTCTGTGCTCCCTTTACCTCCTCTTGGGCGATCAGTCGGTTGTCACCCAGCATTTTCAAAGCTCTGGCTGATGCATTAAATTCCACTGGCAAGGTCACCAGCTGAAAAAGAACAGCCAGAGAAAATAAAAGAATTCCCAAAGTCAGCAGCGGACGAATGGAGAAAACAAGCCCTGCCAGAAACAATGGCCAAGAGAGAGTAGATCCAATATTGGCAGCCGGTACAATAGCAGTTCTGATATTCAAAGGTGCATAGTTTACCGCATCCTGGATTGCATGTCCACACTCATGGGCTGCTACTCCAATGGCTGCTACTGATGTTTTCCCATATACATCCTGGGAAAGAGCAACCTGTCTGGTTCTGGGATCATAGTGATCTGTCAGACTTCCTGCAACAGCCACCACGGAAACATCCGTGATTCCTGCCATGTGCAGAATCTGCTGTGCGGCCTCTGCCCCTGTAAGACCGGAAGTACTGTGGACTTTGCTGTACTTTGCAAAAGTACCCTTTACTTTGGCTGATGCAGCCAGAGACAATACCATTCCTATAACCAGCAAAATATAAGTGGGATCAAAATAATATCCGTACATACAATCACTCCTTATGATCTGTAAATCTGCTTCCTGCTTCTATATGATATCCCCGCAGAAAAGCTTCTGCATCCATCCGTTTTTTACCTTCCAGCTGTACCTCTGTCAGAATCAGTGTTCCATCCTTGCAGGCAACATGAATTCCTTCTTTATCTGTAAGAATAACTGTTCCGGGTGTCTCACCGGAGCATTTTTCATCTGCCCGGCTTTTCCATACCTTAAGAGTCTTTCCATTTACAAAGGTATAAGCACTTGGCCATGGGTTCAATCCACGTACCAGTCTTTCCAGTTCCACAGCAGACTTATGAAAGTCCATAAGCCCCATCTTTTTGTTGATCATTGCCGCATAAGGCGTCGGGCTCTCCTCCGGCTGCTTTTCCCATACTGCAGTTCCCTGTTCAATAGACGGCAGCGTTTTGATCAGAAGTTCTGCACCGGCCTGGGCAAGCTTTGCAAAAAGACTTCCTCCGGTTTCCTCCTTTTCCAGAGGAATCACAATCTTTGAGATCATATCTCCGGTATCCAGTCCCTCTCCCATCTGCATGATGGTAACACCGGATTCTTTTTCTCCATCGATCACAGCCTGCTGGATGGGGGCAGCTCCTCTGTATTTCGGTAAAAGTGATGCATGAATATTAATGCAGCCATATTTCGGCAATTCCAGCACATCCCTGGGAATGATCTGTCCAAAGGCTGCCACAACAATCACATCCGGTGCAATTTCACGAAGTGTGTCCAGAAATTCCCTGTTATTTTTGACACGCTGGGGCTGATAAACAGGAATTTCATGCAAAAGAGCTTCTTCCTTTACAGGTGTAGGAAGTAAGGATTTCCCCCTTCCTTTTGGTTTATCCGGCTGAGTAACCACTGCTGCCACATCATATCCGGCTTCCACCAGTGCCTTTAAGGGCGGCACAGCAAAATCAGGTGTTCCCATAAAAACTATTTTCATATTCTAATCCTATCCTCTCAGTCTTCTTCATCGTAGCTGACCCGGTGAAGTTCTCCCTCCACCAGCTCTGTATACATATGTCCATCCAGATGATCCAGTTCATGGCAGAAAGCACGGGCCAGAAGTCCCTCTCCTTCATATACCACTTCTTCCATATCCTCATTCAAAGCTTTCACCTTTACATAATTAGGGCGGGTTACCTGTCCTGACATCCCCGGAACACTAAGGCAGCCTTCATCTCCGGTCTGCTCTCCGGACTTCTCAATAATCTCCGGATTGATTAAAATAATCGGTCCGTCACCTACATCAATTACCACAACACGCTTCAGGATGCCCACCTGCGGTGCAGCCAGGCCAACTCCCATTGCCTCATACATGGTATCCAGCATATCTGCGATCAGGTCATGGATACGCGGTGTCATTTTATCTACCGGTCTGCTGATTTTTGTAAGTACAGGATCCCCCTCTACTCTGATTGTTCTAAGTGCCATTTTCTAATCTCCTTTTCTCAACTGAAATCAAACTGTATATATATTTTCCGGAAACCGGAATTTATTTCCATGTATTTTTCCATCTGATCCTTGATCCGGACCAGTGTTTTATATTCTTTATGCTTTAAATAAATAACTTGCCTGTAAATATCCTTCACCTTACCTATGGCTGCATAAGCAGGCCCTATTACATGCAGATCTTTTTCCCTGTAGATCCTGTGGATATACAGTTCCAGATAATGCATAGCCTGAGTCAGTACTTCCTCATTCTCCCCTGATCCAAGAATTGCCAGCATGTGAGATGCAGGCGGATAATCCAACAGCATACGGTAGCTCATCTCTTCCTCATAAAAGGTCTGATAGTCCTGGGCAGCCGATGCCTGAATACTGTAATGCTCCGGGTGATAGGTCTGAATCACTGCCTCACCTGCTTTCCTTCCTCTTCCGCAGCGTCCCACTGCCTGACACAGCAGCTGAAAAGTACGCTCTCCGCAGCGGTAATCCTCTGCATTGAGGGAAAGGTCTGCAGCAATCACTCCTACCAGCGTTACATCCGGAAAATCATGCCCTTTCACGATCATCTGGGTTCCCACCAGCACATCTGCTTCATGAGCAGCAAAGGCTGCCAGAATCTGTTCATAGCTTCCTTTATTTCTGGTAGTATCAAAATCCATACGCAAGGTTCTGACTCCAGGAAAGGTATCCCTTACAACCTTCTCAATCTGCTGGGTGCCGGCCTTAAAGCCACCAATATAAGGAGAGCCACACTGAGGACATACCTGCGGCTTTCTGGTCTCATATCCACAGTAATGACACAGCAATCTGCCATTATTATGCTCTGACAGCGATACATCACAGTGTGGACATTTCACCACAAATCCACAGGAACGGCAGGATACGAAGCCTGCATAGCCTCTGCGGTTCAAAAACAGCATGATCTGTTCTTTTCTCTCCAACCGTTCTTTCATTTTCTCCTGCAGGGATCTGCTCAGAACCGAGCGGTTCCCCCCTCTCAGCTCTTCCCTGAGATCAACAACTGATACCTGCGGCATTGGTCTGTCCCCATATCTGGCAGTCAGTTTCACCAGACCATATTCACCGCTCTGTGCTCTGCTGTATGCTTCCAGAGAAGGAGTGGCTGATCCCAGAACAACTCTGGCATGTTCAATCCCTGCTCTGGCAATGGCGGTCTCCCTGGCGTGGTATCTGGGAGAACTTTCACTTTTATAGCTTGGCTCATGTTCCTCATCTATTATGATCAGCCCCAGATCCGGAAAGGGGGTAAACAATGCAGAACGGGGACCCACCATTACCTGGACTCCCCCTCCCCTTGCACGTTTAAACTGATCATAGCGTTCTCCCTGGGACTGTCTGGAATTAATGACAGAAACCTTCTCTCCAAACCTGGCATAGAACCGCCTCACAGTCTGATAAGTCAATGCAATCTCAGGAATCAGCACAACAGCCTGCTGGCCCTTTGCAAGTATTTCCTCGATCAGCCGCATATATACCTGGGTCTTACCGCTTCCGGTCACTCCCTGAAGCAGTACCGGCCGTGGCTCAGGCTTTTCCCATTCCTGCAGTATTTTCTCTGCCGCCTGCTCCTGCTCCCGGTTCAGAGTCAGAGCCGGTTCTCTGGGAATGTCCTTTCCATCTATAGAATTACGAAAAATTTCATCATACTCTATACGCAGGATTCCCTGCTCTTTCATTTTTCCCACAACAGCAGAAGTGGCTCCAAGCTCTTTGACTGCCAGAGTATACTCCAACCTTTTTTTGTCCAGAAGCGCTCTCAGGAGCCTTGTTCTCGCTTTAAACCTGGTTTTTTCCAGTCCTTCCAGAATTTTTCTTCCCTCTTCCTCTGAAACGTTCAGACAAAGATATCTCTTCTCCTTTGCCCGTATCTTCTCTTGTATGGGAAGAACCGTCTTCAATGCCTGGATCATGGTAGAGCCATAATTTTCCCTCATCCAGGCTGCCAGAATGATCAGCCTGGATTCTGTTGTCTCCTGTCCGCTGCTGCACTGAGAAATCGCCTTTATCCTGTCAGGCTCTACCTTTGGCTTATCCGTCAGACCTATCACATATCCCTTACGGATTTTATTTCCGTTTCCAAAAGGGATGGATACCACCATCCCCACCTTTATTTCCTGCTCCAGTTCTTCCGGCACCCTGTATTGAAAAGTTTTATCCAGCTTTTCACTGGAAATATCTATTATTATATCAGCATAAATCATAATTAATCATTATTTGCCTGCAAGGATGTCAGCAATCAGTACTCTCTCATCCATTGGATATTTCTTGCCTTTGATCTCCTGATAATCCTCATGTCCCTTACCGGCCAGAACAATAATATCTCCCGGTTCTCCGTGGTGGATCGCATAAGCGATAGCTTCCTTACGGTCTATGATCTCCACATATTTACCGCTGGTCCTGGCCATTCCTGTTTTTATATCATCAATAATAGCCTGGGGCTCCTCATCCCTTGGGTTATCTGAGGTAATGATCGTCAGATCTGCCAGCTTTCCTGCCACCTCTCCCATTTCATAGCGGCGAAGTCTGGAGCGGTTTCCTCCACATCCGAACAGGCATACCAGTCTGTGTGGATGATATTCCCGTAATGTGGTCAGAAGGCTTTCCAGTGCCATTGCATTATGTGCGTAATCGATCATCAGTGTAAAGTCCTCAGACACCTTCACCATTTCAATACGTCCCTTTACCTTTGCCACTTTCAGAGCTTTCAGGATATTCTCCTCTGATACTTTGAAATGACGGCAGATGGCAATGGCAGTTAAAGAATTATAGATGCTGAATTTACCCGGAATATCGATTTCTACCGGAAAGTCAAGCAGTCCTCTCAAATGATAGGAAATTCCCAGATATCCCTTACCTCCCACCAGCTTTGCATCCTCAGCCCGAAGATCTGCCTCCGGTGAAAATCCATAAGTCTCCAGCTCACAGGTATGTCCCTGTATGATTTTCTCAAAATGCTCATCATCCCTGTTTACAATCCCTGTTCTGCACTGTTTCAGCAGCAGCGATTTACATCTGAGATAATCATCGAAATCCTTATGCTCATTTGGCCCGATATGATCCGGCTCAATATTGGTAAAAATACCAAAATCAAAGACAAAGCCCTGTGTTCTGTGAAGCATAAGTCCCTGGGAAGAAACCTCCATTACCACACAGTCACAGCCTGCTTCAACCATATCATGGAAATATTTCTGAACCATATAAGATTCCGGTGTGGTATTGCTTGCAGGAATCACCTTATCACCGATGATGGCCTCAATAGTTCCGATGAGCCCCACCTTATATCCGGCATTTTCAAGAATGGATTTTACCATATAGGTAGTTGTGGTTTTTCCCTTTGTTCCTGTAATACCGATCGTTTTCAATTTTTCTGCCGGATATCCGAAATATGCGGCAGAAATAAATGCCATGGCATAGCGGCTGTCCTCCACAAGGATAACAGTCACATCTGCAGGAGCCTCAACTTTCTCCTCCACTACCAGAACTTTCGCACCTTTTGCGATCACATCCGGCACAAATTTATGTCCGTCCACAACCGCCCCGCGGATGCAGATAAAAAGAGAACCCTCTTCTACCTTTCGGGAATCATATACAACGTTTTTAACTTCCTGGTCTGTGCTTCCCTGAATACAGGTATACTCCAGACGCTCTAATAAGGATATTAACTTCATTGATGTCCTCCATATTTTTATATACTCTATATTAGAATAGCACACCTCCATTCCCGTTTCAACGTTGTTTTTTGGCAGCTGCCGCTCCTACAATAACTGCGCACACACATAATGCAAGAAAAAATGTTCCTTTTGTATCATCTCCTGTGCTGGGCTTGGAGGCTGTCTCATAGGCGCTCCCTGATTTCGAACCTGCCCCATAGGACTGATAAGAAGAATAGGTCTGTGTGATCTGTGGTGTTACCGTCACCTCCGCAGACTTCACAGTCACCTCTGACCGAGATTTCATATTCGTTGTCCCGGTCTCATCAGAAATAACAGTTACCTCATTTACCAGCTCCTGACTCTCAAAATATTGAGGAATCGTTACAACCGCATAAAGCCCCAAAGCCTCTCCCGGTGCAATGCTTGGAATCAGCGCCTGCGTTCTTGTACTATTTAAGGTTACTCCTTCCTTTGGCATAAACTGAGCCTGAATATTTGCATTTAGAAATCTCTCTGTGCTCAGAACAGAATGAAGTGTTTTTTCTCCTGTATTACGGATACATATCTGATAGGTAATCGTATCGCCCGGAAAAGCTTCCGTTCTGTCCGCTGTTTTTTCCACTTCAAAAGAGGCCTTCAGTCCTTCTACTTTAATCTGGCATGCAGCCTGACAGCCAATCATTTCTTCTCTGCCAGGATGTTTTGTCTTTACAGTTACTGTGTGAAACAGATCTCCCTCCTTATTCTCATCCGGCAGAAGCGTCATCCGAAGTCTCCTGCTCTCTCCTGGGTTTAATGCAGCCAAAACTGCTTCTTTGCCATCTACGTAAAAATCCGGTTCAGACTCCCACACTGCCCGGATATCCTCCATAGAAAAACTGCTTGAAAACCGAAGATCTGTCAAAGAAAGCTGGCCTGTATTGGTCACATCCAGAATATAATTTACCGGCTGTCCGGCTTTTGTTTTCTCCACATCTGCCCTAAGAACTGCCTCGATTCCTGTTTTTGCCGCATTTACCAACAATTCAGGGGAAGGATTGGAAACCAGAGTCTGAAGTTCTTCTCCTCTTTTTTCCTGTAAAAATGTACCCAATCCCGGCTGATCCTTTTGTAAAGGTTCATCCTGTACCACCGGATAATTTCTTTTCTCCCAGGAAAGCTGATATTCCGGACGCAGTGTCACCGGAACAGTCAGTGTATAATAATCCTCTGTGATCTTTTCTATCTGCAGATGATCTGTAAGACAAAAGATCTCCGTGTCTTCTCCCTTCTGGTTTTTTATGGAAACAGTTTCTGCTGTAATTTCTTCCGGAAGAAAAGCTGTATCCGGAAGAAAATATTCAGATATGTATGTGGTCAGAATATATTCCTTCTTTTCTTCCGGCATGGCAGGATTTTCAGTTTCGCTCACAGGATTTTCAACTTTTCCAGAAACCTCTTCTGTCTCTGTGTCTTCACCAGTCTCCACATTTTCTCTGACTTCTGTCTCCTCTACAGTTTCTGCTTTCTCCGCTGCTCCACCTTCCTCAGAATTTTCTTCCATATTCTCCCCCTCATCTGCTGTAAAGCTTTCTGTCTCCATTCCTGCCTGGGGTTTCTCCTGTTCCGCTTCACTGGTATCCTTCAAAGTATTCAGCCCGCTAAGCCGCAGGGTCAGATCTGCTTTATAATTTTCCTCATCCGTCCATTTTGCGCTTTGTTCTATATTCAGAACCGGCGCTACCAGTTCTGCCCCTGATACCTGCATTCCCTGAAGCGGTACACAGATGCCTGAAAGAATAGCTGCCATGGCAAGTACTGCTGCTTTCGTCTGATTCCATATTCTGTTTTTCATATTATCGTCTCCTAATAATTTCATGAAAATTTCGCCATCTGCGACCTTTTGCTGTTGTTTCTCATGCCGCATTTCCACTGACGGCCTTTTCCCGTCCAGTCTGCAGCTTTGCCTCTTATCCAGGAGTACGTAACAGTCATACAGACATAAGCATTCCCCCTCTTTGCCAGACGGCTCATCACTCTCCGTCTTCCATTTAATGATGTTCTGTGAAATAATGCACCGAAACAGTGCCTGAAAATCATCTCTGCAGAATGCAGAAACAGATGAGGGTTACCTCAGACCCGGTAACTCTGTCTTTACTTTAGCATGTCCCTTTTCGGAAAGCAAGCAATTGGAGTAAATATATATTTACTTTAATTTTTGTTTATAATTCTTTTATATTTTTTCCGTTTCTTTCAGATTATTGACATACTTTGCACATATTTTCCCCCTATAATAGGTTTTGGATAGATGAAAACCACTCTCTATCTCCCCCCTCAAAAATGGACAGCTCCTGCAGCAATGCGGGAGCTGTTTATTTTATTATTGTTTTTATTCGTTTTTAATTGCTGTTCGGAGAAGAATCTATTGCATTTCCCCGGACAGTCTTTTATAATGTAGTGTATCATTATGATTATCTCGGGAGGCTTGAATCACAGCCACCTGTGTACAACAAAAATAAAGAAACGAGGTATTTCCCATGAGCGAAAAAATTACAGTAGTTGCATTGGGCCACAGAGCATTAGGTACAACTCTGCCAGAGCAGAAAATTGCCACAAAAAAAGCTGCCAAAGCTATTGCAGACCTTGTAGAAGCAGGAAACCGTGTAGTAATTTCACACAGTAACGGACCACAGGTCGGAATGATCCATACTGCTATGAACGAATTTGGTAAGGCACATCCGGATTATACATTTGCACCTATGTCCGTATGTTCTGCCATGAGCCAGGGCTACATCGGTTATGACCTTCAGACTGCCATCCGTGCAGAGCTGCTTTCCAGAGGTATTTACAAACCGGTTGCCACTGTATTGACTCAGGTTGTGATCGATCCTTATGATGACGCTTTCGCAGAACCAGAGAAGATCATCGGCCGTGTCCTGACCAAGGAAGAAGCAGAAGCAGAGGAACATAAGGGTAATTTTGTTACAGAGCTTGCAGACGGTACCTACAAAAGAATCCTTGCTGCACCAAAGCCGCAGAAAATTGTAGAGCTTGAAACGATCCGCACACTTGTAGATGCGGGCGAGATCGTCATTGCAGCCGGAGGCGGCGGTATCCCTGTTATGGAGCAGGGAGTTGCCTTAAACGGTGCCAGTGCTATTATCGAAAAAGACCTGACAAGCGGACTTCTGGCTCAGGAGTTAAATGCAGATACTCTTCTGATCCTGACCAGTGTAGAGAAGGTAAGCCTGAATCTTGACATGGATAATGAAGAATTCCTGGGTGAAATCTCTGTAGCAGATGCTAAAAAATATATGGATGAGAACCAGTTTGCACCGGGATCTATGTTGCCGAAATTTGAAGCGGGAGTCAGCTTTGTTGAAAAAGGAGACGGACGCCGGACTATTATTACGGATATTGCCCATGCGAAGGATGGGGTTTATGAGAAGACGGGGACTATAATTAAATGATGTTTTGCAAAGGGGACGCATAGCGGCGTCCCCTCTGCACACCCCTCGCGCTAGAGCGTGTTTGAAAAAGGCTTTCTGCAAGATGTGCGTCACAATTTGTGGTATATTTTGTCCGGATGAAGGCGCCGTAGCGGGCTACGGCAACTGAATTCGGGCAAAATATACCGCAAAGTGGGGCGTGCAGATTGCGGGAATGATTTTTCAAACACGCTCTAGTGTCTGACGGGAGGGGTGTTGTTGTTTTTAGGTATGGAAGGAGCTCCGGGTTGAGATATGAGGGAGCTTTTGTTAACTTTACTTTGTTGGTGAGACGGACGGGGAGGCGGCGGGGCCTGCCCCTGATATTAGATTAGCCGAATCAAGCGAATATCCGCTTGACTGTTGGGATGGTAATAGCAACGTTTTGAGATGTATTATAAAAAGAAGGTGTCTGGAAATAGACAGTCTTGCAAAAAGAAGGATGTAATTCGTTTTGAATTACATCCTTCTTTTTTGGATTACATGGATTTTCGTTCGGCGATTTCGGCCATTTTAGCTTCGTTGAGGCGGGTGTCACCGTGGACGCGGCTGTAGGAGAGATAGCCGTTCATGCGGTCGATTTTGGTCAGGTTTTTGGAACCGCATACGGGGCAGACATCCATTTCAAGTTCTTCATGTCCGCAGTCATCGCAATAGGCCAGGGAGAGATTGACTCCTTCGTAATAACCCAGAGCCATGGCGCGGCGGATGAGGGTTCGGACAGCTTCTTTATTGTAATCAATGGGATAACGGACGTACTGGATCTTACCTCCGTTGCACAGTTCCCAGAAGCGGCCTTCCAGATCCTGTTTTTCGATTGGGGTGACTTCTTCGGTTACATGACAGTGGAAGCTGTTGCTGACATAAGGACGATCAGAAACGCCTTCGATAATTCCATACATTTTGCGGAACTGTTCTACCTGAAGTCCGCAGAGGCTCTCTGCGGGAGTTCCATAGATTGCATAGAGATATCCATCCTCTTCCTTAAATTTATTTACTTTTTCATTGATATATTTCAGAACTTCCAGTGCAAACTGGCCGTCCTCTGCAATGGATTTTCCATTATAAAGTTCCTGCAGCTCATTAAGAGCTGTGATTCCAAAGGATGCAGTCATGGGTTTGAGGATTTTGCCGATCTTTTCATTTGGTTTCAAACGACCGCCGTAGAAACCGCCCTCACAGTAAGCAAGAGGATTGGTAGAGGCACGCATCTGTCCCAGATATTCGTAGGTACGGATATGAAGGCTTCGGATCATTTCCAGATAGAAATCCAGCACTTCATAGAAATCTCTGCTCTCTGCTCTGGCTTTGGCCAGGATCATAGGCAGATGAAGGCTTACTGCTCCAACATTAAATCTTCCTACAAATACAGGCACATCCTTATCATCAGCAGGATACATACCGCCTCTTTCGTACCATGGGCTCAGGAAAGCACGACACCCCATAGGGCTGATCACCTTTCCGTACCGTTTGTACATACTGGCAATATATCCCTTGCCTGACATGGAAAGCCAATCCGGATACATTGTTTTTGAAGAGCAGTCTACCCCCGCCTCAAAAACATCCTCGCAGCTTTTTCCTTTTCCATGGATCTTTTCATCATAAAGAAATACGATTTTAGGGAAAAGTACAGGCTTCTTGTGTCCTTCCTTACCCTGTCCGCCTTTGTGTACTGCCAAAAGTGACATACTGCACATTTTCTCAAACTGTCCGGTTCCCAGTCCCAGTGTGACAGTAACAAAGGGATAATCTCCTCTGGAGGACCCTACTGTATTCAGCTTATACTCAATTCCCTGCCATCCCTGGTCATAATCTCTACGGACTTTATCCAGTGCGCGCTCAATAGCCTTTTCTTCTCTTCCTACCCAGCTTGGATCAGAATACTGCATAAACTCCTCAATATATCTGTCATAGCTTTTCTTTGCATAAGGTGCCAGGATCTTATCCACTTCCGGGACTGTAAATCCGCCATACTGCTGTGCGGCTGTACTCAGAATAATATCCCCCATAACATCAAATGCTGTATCCAGAGTTTTGGGTTCATTGTACCATACATTTCCCATCTCAAAGCCGTCCTTCAGCACAGCTGCAACATCAAAAAGACAACAATTCATAGTATCCAGACGGGCGGACTGATCATGAATATAGATATAACCATCCTTACATGCCTGAAGCTCATTACGGTTCATAAAAAATTTACGGTAAAGCTCTTTGTTCAGTTCATTAAAGATCAGGCTTCGCTTGGTAGCAACCAGAGCACTGTCTGTGTTGGCATTGCTCTTATCACCAATATAACGAATTGCCTGACTCTTGGTATATACGTCATCCATCATGTGGATGAAATCCAGTTTATAATTTCTATAATCCCGGTAACTTTTAGCTACAGCCGGATTTACTCTCTCCAGGGCGCCCTCTACAATGTTGTGCATCTCCTGGATCTGGATCTCATTTTTTCCCAGGGAAGCTGCATGTTCCTCGGCAAACTTGCAGATAAAATCCTGTTCTTCCTCAGAAAAAGTATATAAAATCCTGGCTGCTGATTTATTCACAGCTGCTACGATCTTTTTGGAATTAAATTCTTCCTTTGTTCCGTCTTTCTTTATTACATAAATCATACTTTTTCACTCCAATATACAAGATATAGTATAAAATATTGATTCGCCCCATATTTACGTCTATATGTGGTGTGCTTTACAAGTATAGCACATCGTCTGTAAAAAAGAAAGGGGGAAAATTTTATTCGTCATATTGCTGAATTTCATATAACCTGAAATAATTATACTGTCCATCCAGAGAAGTAACTGTGAGATGATCGCCCTTGTGTAACTCCAGCTTCAGCTGCTGTCCCTCCTGATCAAAATCCCAGACTCCTCCAGTACCGTCTGCCGGAACGAACTCCAGCTCTATTCCCTCCCAGACAGCCTCCACAACATATTCTCCTGGTCCCATGAAGTCTTCTGTGTTGCTTTCCACAACCTCATAATATTTATCTTCTGTATTCAGCATATAGTAATCATACTTATCCAGCTCAGAAGAAGACATCACCTTCTGGTCAGGCACTTCTTTTTTCTCTTTGTCATCTTTGTCAATGATTTTTGTCTTATATATAAATTCTTCAATTTGATGAGGCTTCCATGTTTCCAACACATCAGGAACATATTCTATAAGAGCTGCAAGAAGGGCAATCACCATCCAGAATATGACCATCTTTTTTCCTTTTTTCTTTTCCTCAGTTCCACTCTGTTTTCCGGAGGTGTATGTTTTTGAAACAGTTCTCCCAGCAGTCTTTTTCTTTGTATAATCCGCGCCGCCCTTCCGGTCAGGGAGAGGGATCTCGCTCTGATCCATTTCTCTTCTCACCTTTGCCGAAGAATGGCGGTAATGCTCAGAACGATCCTCATTAAGATGGTACATAACCGCATCGTTTCTATAAGGCATTCCACAGTATTTACAGCGTCCGTTTACGATTGGTCCGTCACATACCTGGCATCTTTTTCCCATATTCTATCCCCCACTTCACAAATCATTGTATAATGTTCCAAATCAAGCGGATATTCGCAACCCCCGCAGGGGACTTACTTGATTCGGTTAATCTCTGTAGTTTCATAAATAATTGTAACATTTTACGCTAATCTTGCAAGATGAAAATTGCCAATCGCACTTTTTCCTGTTATAATAGCGTGGTGTAAAATAAATGAATATTCAATCAGAATATGACAACCAAACTATAGGAGGACTACAATAATGGAACAGATTAAAATTCCTGATGGTTATCATTCAGCCTTAAACCTCCATGATACCCAGATTGCAATTAAGACTGTGAAGGATTTCTTTCAGCAGACTCTGGCTCAGAAGCTGAATCTGCTTCGTGTTTCAGCTCCGGTTTTCGTCAATCCTTCATCTGGTCTGAACGACAACTTAAATGGCGTAGAGCGCCCTGTAAGTTTTGATATTAAAGGACAGCCGGAAAATGCCGAGATCGTACATTCCCTGGCCAAATGGAAAAGATATGCCTTGAAAAAATACGGCTTTGCCCAGGGCGAGGGTCTCTATACCGACATGATCGCGATCCGTCGAGATGAAGACCTGGACAATATTCATTCTGTATATGTAGACCAGTGGGACTGGGAAAAAATCATCGGCAAAGACCAGCGCAACATGGATACCCTTGTTTCCACTGTCCGCACGATTTATAGTGTTCTCAGAAAAACTGAGAAATATATGGCAGTACAGTATGATTACATCGAAGAAATCCTGCCAAGAGAAATTGCCTTTGTCAGCACTCAGGAATTGGTGGATATGTATCCTGAACTGACTCCCAAGGAACGTGAATATCAGATTGTCAAAGAAAAGGGGGCTGTATTCCTTATGCAGGTAGGCAAAACCCTGACTAACGGTGAACGCCATGACGGACGTGCCCCGGACTATGATGACTGGGAATTAAACGGTGATATCCTTGTATATTATCCGGTTCTTGATATTGCTCTGGAGCTTTCCTCCATGGGTATCCGAGTAGACGAAGACTCTCTGGACAAACAGCTTACCATTGCAGGCTGTGATGACAGAAGAGAGCTTCCTTTCCAGAAAGCGATCCTGAACAAAGAGCTTCCATATACCATCGGCGGTGGTATCGGACAGTCCCGTATCTGTATGTTCTTCCTTCGCAAGGCACATATCGGCGAAGTACACGCTTCCCTGTGGTCCCAGGATATAATGAATGAGGCAATGGAAAAAGGTGTTCAGCTTCTGTAATTTTGACCAAAAATCATCGGTGTGTTCACAGATTTTTCGAAAAATTTTAATGTAATGGGGTAAATACAAAAGTGAATATTTTATTTTTTTTAACACCAAAAAGCGATGTAGCATACATATTTGAAAATGAAACCCTGAGACAGACACTGGAGAAAATGGAACACCGGAAGTTTTCCTGCATTCCTCTCCTCAGTCTGGACGGCAAATACAGAGGAACCATTTCCGAGGGGGATCTTCTCTGGGGAATGAAGACCCTGAATGTTCCCGATATCAAAGCAGCTGAGGGAATTTCTATTATGGCAATCCCACGGAGAGCCACTTACAAGGCGGTACACGCAGATTCCAATATGGAGGACCTGTTAGACAAAGCCATCAATCAGAATTATGTTCCGGTGACAGATGACCAGGGCTATTTTATCGGAATCATCACCCGAAAAGAAATTATCAAATATTGCTACAAAGAACTAAAAAAGTATGAGTCATCCAATAAACCGGAAACAGAATAATTCCAGACTCAAAAAAAGATTGCGGATCCATCAACCCGCAATCTTTTTTATTTCTATTATAAAATTATAAAACTTTGGATAAAAACTCTTTCAGTCTTGGATTCTTCGGATTTGCAAAAAACTGCTCCGGAGTATTCTCCTCCTGTATCTTGCCATCATCAATAAAAAGAACTCTGGTTGCCACTTCTCTTGCAAATCCCATCTCATGAGTAACTACAGCCATAGTCATACCTGACTGTGCAAGTTCCTTCATCAGTTCCAGAACCTCACCTACCATCTCAGGGTCAAGTGCAGAAGTGGGCTCATCAAAAAGCATCACATCAGGATTCATAGCCAGGGCACGGGCAATAGCAATACGCTGTTTCTGTCCACCGGAAAGCCTGTCCGGATATGCATCTGCCTTATCCGGCAGCCCTACACGCTCCAGAAGCTCATCTGCTCTCTTTGAAGCTTCCTCTTTTGTCATCAGCTTCAGTTCCACAGGTGCCAGCATAATATTCTCTTTTACAGTCTTATGCGGAAAAAGATTAAACTGCTGGAACACCATTCCGATCTTCTGGCGATGTCTGTTAATATCAACCTTCGGATCTGTGATATCTGTTCCCTCAAAGAGGATCTGTCCTCCTGTCGGAACCTCAAGAAGATTTAAAGATCTGAGGAAAGTAGATTTACCGGAACCGGAAGGACCGATGATGGCCACTACTTCTCCCTGACAGATATCAGTTGTAATCCCGTCAAGAACCTGATTTCCGCCAAAGTTCTTTTTCAGATCCTTTACCTGGATCAATACATTCTTATCGCTCACTGGTTCTTAATCTCCTTTCCAGTTTATTCATTCCCCATGTAAGGATTCCAATGATCACAAGATAGATCACTGCTGCTGCCATCAGTGGCCAGAACGCATTATAGGTACGGCTCTGGATCAGCATTGCGCCCTTTGTAAGATCCATCATACCAATATAACCAATGATGGATGTCTCTTTAATCAGTACGATAAATTCATTTACCAGTGCAGGAAGTACATTCTTAAATGCCTGAGGGATGATGATCAGACGCATGGTCTGAGCAAAATTCAGTCCCAGGCTTCGTCCTGCTTCTGTCTGTCCCTGATCAATAGACATAATACCGGAACGAACGATCTCGGCTACATATGCACCGGAGTTAATACCGAAAGCAAGTCCGCCTACGATGATCTTGTTAATACTTACAGCACCGAAAATTACAAAATTCATGATCAGCAGCTGGATCATGGTCGGTGTTCCACGGATTACAGTCAGATACACTCTGCAGATTGCATTAAGGACCTTAAAAGAACCTGACTTATCATGTGCTGAACGGATAATGGCTACTAAAAAACCAATGATCAGACCAATGATCAACGCACATACTGTGATGATAAGAGTTGTTTTCAAACCATCCAAAAGCCAGAGATAACGGTCATCTTTAATAAAGTTCAGATAAAAATCTTCTTTTATACTTGCTAATATCATAGGATTATTCATAACAACCTCTGTCCCCGAAAAGAGAGCTGTTGGCAGATTGTCAACAGCTCTGTTGTATCGTTTCTATTATTTTTTTACAATGATAACCTGGCTTGCATCTGCATAGGTATCTGTAAAATCAACACTGGATTTACGGTCTTCTGTTACAGTCATACCTGCTGCACCGAAGTCTGCCTTACCGGACTGTACTGCTGGAAGAATGGCATCGAATTCCATATCTTCAATCTTCAGTTCATATCCAAGTTTATCACAGATGGCCTGTGCAATGTCTGCATCAATACCAACAATATCATCACCTTCGTGATATTCATATGGCTCAAACTCAGCATTGGTTGCCATTACCAGTGTTCCGTTGGAACGGTCAACATCTTCCGGAGATTCATATGGTGTCTTACCTGCATCTTCACCGATGTAGTTGCTCATAATACTGTCAATGGTTCCGTCTTTTTTCAGTTCTTCCAGAGCTCCGTTGATCTTTTCAAGAAGTTCATCATTGCCCTTCTTTAAGCAGATGGCATATTCTTCTTCTTCAAAAGGCTCCTCCAGGATCTTAATGTCATCATTGTTCTCCACGAATTTCTGAGCCGGCTGTGAATCAATGATCACACAGTCGATCTGACCTGCTTTTAATGCCTGAACCGCTTCGCTGCCTTTGCTGTAACGTTCAACTGTAGAACCATCCTTCTCATAATCAGATGCATCAAGGTCACCTGTTGTACCAAGCTGAACACCAATGGTTGCTCCTGCAAGGTCATCCTTTGATTTTATTTCTTTGGCTGCATATACATTGCCAGCCATGGAAACTACCATAATCGCACTCAGTGCAAGGGCTGCAAATCTCTTCTGATCTTTCATCTTTTTTCCTCCTCGCATCCGAAAGTATACCTATTGCTGCTGTTTTTTATATTTTTCACACAGCAGCGTATAATTATGCATTTCGGCTGTATATTTTTATTTTTAATTTTAACATACTTTCTATAAAATGCAAGATAAAACTTAAGTGATATTTTCATTTCAGCATATTTATGCTATCATGCCCTATATACACCATAAATATTTATATATAATACCAACAGCCGGAGCAAGTCCCCACCCACTGCTTATTACTTTTCGCACCCCCCGCAGGGGACTTACTTAATTCGGGTAAATTCTGCATAACAAATATTTTTTTCATATGAGATATAATAGACCCGGAAATTTATATTTTTCACTTTTTCATAACATTTTTACTTTATAGTTACAGGTATTGAAAACTATTTAAATACAAGGAGGATTTGCTGATGAAATTCACAAAAATGCAGGGCATTGGAAATGATTATGTATATGTAAACTGTTTTGAGGAAACCGTGAAGGATCCGGCGGCTGTTGCCAGATATGTCAGTGACCGTCACTTTGGTATCGGATCTGACGGACTGATCCTGATCAAGCCTTCAGATATAGCAGACTGCGAAATGGATATGTATAATCTGGACGGATCCCAGGGTGCCATGTGCGGCAACGGTATCCGTTGTGTTGCCAAATATGTATATGACTATGGTATTGTAAAAAAAGAAAATATTTCCGTATCCACCAAAAGCGGGATCAAGTATCTGGATCTCACTGTCAGGAACGGTAAGGTTGCTCTGGTCAGAGTAAACATGGGGTCTCCGGTTCTGACTGCCAGCCAGATCCCGGTGGTATCTTCCACAGAGGAGATGATCAATGCACCTTTGAAGGTAAACGGGGAAACCTACTATATTACTGCTGTCTCCATGGGAAATCCCCACGCCATTGTATATATGACAGATGTGGATCATCTGGATATTGGAGAAATCGGTCCCTATTTTGAAAATCACATGGCATTTCCAGACAGAGTCAATACAGAATTTGTAGAAGTGCTGGACGATCATACCTTAAAAATGCGTGTCTGGGAACGTGGCTCCGGCGAAACTCTTGCCTGCGGTACAGGTGCCTGCGCAGTGGCAGTTGCCTCTATTCTCAACGGCCATGTTGACGGAGAAAAGCCTGTCACAGTGAAACTTCTGGGCGGTGATTTGGAAATTTTCTGGGACAGACAGGAGAACCTGGTCTACATGACCGGCCCTGCTACCACTGTTTTTGACGGAGAAATTGACCTCAGCTTTCTGGAATAGATGCTGAGATCATAATTCAGACACACTCTGTTACATTGCAAATTCCAGTATTCTCTCCACAATAAAGACTGCCGCACATGCAAATAACGCAACGTTTAGAAGACTCTTCTCCTTATATGCGGCAATCAATGCCACAATAAATCCAACAGCCGCCGATATCATACTATCGGTGGCAAAAAGGATTGCCGGAAAGGTCATGGATGCCAGACATGCATATGGCACATAATACAGAAATGATTTAATAAACTGACTGGTGATTTCTTTTCTGGAAAGAGCCAGGGGAAGCATACGGATCAGATAAGTCACACCTGCCATTACCAATATATAGATATAAATATTATGCATGATTTATCTCCTGTTCCATAATCTCTTCCTCTCCGGCTTTCGTGCTTTGTTTTTCTTCCTGAACAGGACAGAAATATGCAGCTGCACCTGCCACTATCAGAGTGGTAATAATGATCACAAATCCGGAGGATACATTTTTTAGCAGCGGAATGACCTTAAACAGCAGACTGATCGCCATTGCTGCTGCCACCACAGCCAGCACTGCCCGGTTTTTCTTTGCCGGAGGAATAATAATCGCCAGAAACATTCCGTAAATTGCCACACTCAGGGCACTCATCATAAAATCAGGCAGCAAATTTCCGGAAATAGCACCTGCCAGAGTTCCAAGCACCCAGCCCGGGATAGCCACACACATGGCTCCATAATTATAAAAGGCACTTACTTTTCCCGGCTGGCTGGCACTGATACCGAAAATCTCATCTGTCACACCAAAAGCCGCAACATATCTGTGGCCCCTGGCCTCATCCCTTCTGAATTTCTGAGCCAGAGAAAATGACATCAGGCAATAGCGCAGATTAATCACCAGCTGCGTCAGTGCCATTTCCCAGTAAGAACCATTCATCACCATAATTTCCAGACCTGCAAACTGTCCGGCGGAAGTCACGTTAGTCAAAGAAATCAGTACTGCCTGCCAGATACTCAGTCCGTCTGCCACTGCCATCATACCAAACGTAAAAGACACGGCAAAATATCCCAGCGCTATGGGAATACCGTCTCTCAGACCTTTTCTGAAGCTTTCTCCCTTCATATTTCCAGCCTTTTTCAAAGCTTCATTAGAATCAAGCATTTTTCATTTTACACTCCTTATATATCGCATTTAGGATGGAATTTCATACTGCCGGCAGATTTTCCAAATACTCCGCCTGTAACCTGGTCAAAAAACAATTCCCAGAAGCTCTATCACAACTCCCCAGAAAACCCCAAGTACATACAGGGCTCCTACAATTTTCAGATTCTCTTTTCTGTTCTTATTTAACCGGAAAAGAATCAAAAGACCTACTCCTGCATTTACCAACAGGCCGGCCATCATAGCTCCCGCACCAATAATCTGGTCCAAATACAGCTGGGTGATCACCACAGAAGATGCACAGTTTGGAATCAGTCCCACCAGTGCCGCAATCACTTCGCCCATAACCGGAATCCCGGTAAACAGCTCTGCCAAAGTATTTTCTCCCACCAGACCAATGATAATATTTAATGCCAGAGAAATCAAGAATATATAAATAAAAATCTTAAGAGTATGGACAACTGCTGATTTTACAATTCCATGCTCACAATGACAGTGTTCCTCCTCACAAAGTACATGGACATCCATATCCTTTTCTCTTTTTTTCATTACATGCACATATACATATTCAATCATAAGGCCTGAAAAAATGGCTATTCCCGCCTTACATGCCAGGATACGCAGCATGACAGATACAGGAACTGCATTAGAGATCATAATCGGCAGCATTTCGTCAGAAGTAGACATATAAACAGCCAGCAAGGTACCCACTGTAATCACTTTGCCTGCATAAAGGCTGGAGGCTGCTGCCGAAAATCCACACTGAGGGATCACGCCCAAAAGCCCGCCCCATACAGGACCAAATTTCCCGGCTGTGCGGATGCGGTTCCTTGCAAGGCTCCCCGTCTTATGTTCTAAAGCTTCCATAAAAAGATAGGTCAGAAAAAGAAATGGGATCAATTTCAAACTGTCTATTACGGAATCCATGATAATATCAATCATACTGTTTTTCCTTTCTGATAATTCTGTATCACCCGGCCGGTCAGGCCATATTTTTATATTTGCAATTAAATTGCATTTTATGATTATATCAGTTTCTTCGTATTTGTCAACCTCAGCTTCAGTAAAAGAGCTGCCTCTGAAACTGTATCTTAGTTTCAAAAGCAGCTCTCTGATTTATTTTATGGTTTTATTTTATAGCTTTAAATGCCTCATCCAGATCCTGGATAATATCATCTACATTCTCTGTACCAATGGAAAGACGAATGGTGTTCGGTTTAATTCCCTGATCCAGAAGTTCCTCCTCTGTGCACTGGCTGTGTGTGGTAGTTGCAGGATGGATGACCAAAGATTTTACATCTGCCACATTTGCAAGAAGTGAAAACAGCTCCAGGTTGTCAATAAAATCTTTTGCTGTCTGTGCATCCCCTTTAATCTCAAAAGTAAAGATAGAACCGCCGCCATTAGGGAAGTATTTTTTGTAAAGCTCCTGCTGGGCCGGATCTGTAGATACAGATGGATGGTGAACCTTCTCTACCTGTGGGTGATTATTTAAGTACTGAACAACCTTCAGCGCATTCTCCACATGACGTTCTACACGAAGAGACAGTGTTTCAAGTCCCTGAAGGAAGATAAATGAGCTTACCGGAGAAATTGTTGCACCTGTGTCACGAAGAAGGATTGCACGGATCTTTGTAACAAATGCAGCCGATCCGCAGGCTTTTGTGAAGCTTACTCCGTGGTAGCTTGGATTAGGCTCTGTCAGGGATGCAAATTTACCGGATGCTTCCCAGTCAAACTTACCACTTTCAACGATAACTCCACCGATGGTTGTTCCATGGCCGCCGATGAATTTAGTTGCTGAATGTACCACGATGTCTGCACCATATTCAAATGGTCTTACAAGGTAAGGTGTTGCAAATGTGTTATCTACAACAAGTGGAATCTTATGTGCATGAGCAATTTTTGCAATCGCTTCAATATCAACCACATCAGAGTTGGGGTTTCCAAGTGTTTCAATATACACTGCTTTTGTGTTGTCCTGGATTGCATTCTCTACTTCTTCAAGATCAAATACATCAACAAATGTTGTTGTAATTCCATAAGACGGAAGTGTATGCTCAAGCAGGTTTGTTGTTCCACCGTAGATATTCTTGGCTGCTACGATGTGATCCCCCTGCTGTGCAAGATTCTCGATGGTGTATGTGATCGCTGCTGCACCGGATGCTACTGCAAGTGCTGCAGAACCGCCTTCAAGTGCTGCGATTCTCTTCTCGAATACATCTTCTGTAGGGTTTGTCAGACGTCCGTAAATATTACCTGCATCTGCAAGTCCGAAACGAGCTGCTGCGTGATCGCAGTTTCTGAATACATAGGAAGATGTCTGGTAAATTGGTACTGCTCTGGCATCTGTAACCGGATCCGGACTTTCCTGTCCTACGTGAAGCTGTAATGTTTCAAATTTAAATTTTCTGTCTTTTCTCTCGATTTTTTTGCTCATGTTTTTTTCCTCATCTTTCTCTGATTTATAATAATGATGTTAGGGTCAAAAGGCATTTTGCCCCTAACTTAATATCCACGAATTGCTCCGCTACAAAGTAGCTCCCGCAATTCTCAAACATTCGAAATCCGCTGATTTACTACGTAAATCGCTACTTTCTCATGTTTGGCGGGTCCCAAGTTCAAAAGTCTTATCGTGCAAGCACGAACGACTTTTTGACCTTTTGACCCTGATATCATGATGTTAGCTTTCATCGGCACATTCGTTTTTCTTCTATATAAATTCGATTCTGGCTCTTTAATACTCTCATCTCTAAGCCTCTTCTCTTTCTACATATTTCATATCTGTTTGATATGATTTAACATAGCTGTATATTATCACTTTAATCCTAGTATGTCAATAGGAAAAGAGTAGTCTTTTTCTATTGTTTCTTATAGTTTATAACTATATGTTTACAAGAATTACCAAATCCAGGTAAAACAGAACAACACTTCTTGGACATAAAATGGGAGAGGCAAACTATTTTTGCCCCTCCCATTAATATCCTATTTATTTCATACAGTTCTATTTAATACAGCTCTCAATTACACCGCCGCCTACAACAATATCTCCATCATAGAGAACAACTGCCTGTCCTCTTGTAATGGCTCTCTGCGGTTTGTCAAAGCGCACATGAAGAACTCCATCCTCTGTCTGCCAGGCCACTGCATCCTGTTCCGGATGGCGATAGCGGATTTTTGCCTTCAGCCTCATTGGTTCTTTCAGAGATTCGCAGGAAATCAGATTTACTTTTTCTGCAGTCAGCTCTGTATGGAACAGATCCTCATTGCTTCCCAACACAACCTGATTGGTTTTCGGTGAAATATCACACACATACAGTCTGGCTGCCGCCGGAATTCCCAGACCACGTCTCTGGCCAAGTGTATAGTGAATAATTCCCTTGTGTCTGCCAAGGATATTCCCTTCCATATCTACAAAATCTCCTGGTTTGGACTTACGTCCCGTATACTGTTCAATAAACTTCGCATAATCTCCGTCCGGCACAAAGCAGATATCCTGGCTGTCATGCTTTCTGGCATTGATAAAACCATGTTTTTCTGCGATCTCACGTACTTCTGTTTTTCGCAGTCCGCCTAATGGCAGCGAAATATGTGCCAGCTGCTCCTGTGTAAGCATATAAAGCACATAACTCTGATCCTTGGTATCATCCACTGCTTTCTTTAACAGATATCGGTCCCTTTTCTCATCATACTCCACACGGGCATAATGGCCGGTTACAATATAGTCATACTCCAGCTCACGCATTCTCTGGAACATTTTGTCAAATTTCAGATAACGGTTGCAATCAATACAGGGATTGGGCGTACATCCATGTTCATAGGCATCTACAAAACGATCCATAACATCTTCTTTGAATCTCTCAGAGAAATTAAAAACATAATATTTAATCCCCATTCTGTAGCATACACTTCTGGCGTCCTCCACATCATCCAGAGAACAGCAGGTTTTCTCCCGTTTAATTCCTACATCTTCATTGTGAAACAGTTTCATAGTTGCTCCAATACACTGGTCACCGGATTCTTTGGTCAACAAAGCTGCTACGGAGCTATCCACTCCACCGCTCATGGCAATAATTGCTTTTCTCATAGTTTCATTCCATCCTATCTTAATAAATCTGTCCTGTTATTGGTTCATAATCAAACAACCAGGCACAGCCTGTCTGATTAAAAGTTATTCTCTAAAATGATTGTCAGGGGGTATCCCAAAAACTAACATAGCTATTCTATCACATCTGGGCAACCTAAAAAAAGCCCCTTTCAGGGCTTTTTTCAGATTACACTGCTGTTTTATACAAATAATGCTGTAGAATAGTAACGGTCTCCTGAGTCCGGAAGAAGTGCTACGATAGTTTTACCTTTGTTTTCCGGTCTCTTAGCCAGTTCGATTGCTGCATACAGGGCTGCACCAGAAGAAATACCCACCAGGATTCCTTCCTGCTTTGCAATAAGCTTTCCTGTTGTAAACGCATCTTCATTCTCTACAGGGATAACCTCGTCATAAACTTCTGTATTTAATGCCTTCGGCACAAATCCTGCACCAATGCCCTGAATCTTATGAGGGCCACTCTTTCCCTGAGAAAGTACAGGTGAAGTTGCAGGCTCTACTGCCACTACCTTCACATCCGGATTCTGAGATTTCAAATATTCTCCAACACCTGTGATCGTTCCGCCTGTACCAACACCAGCTACAAAGATATCTACCTGGCCGTCTGTATCTCTCCAGATCTCCGGCCCTGTAGTTTTTCTGTGGATTGCAGGATTTGCAGGGTTCTCAAACTGTCCCGGAATAAAGCTGTTCTCGTATTCCTCTGCCAGTTCTTTTGCTTTTGCAATTGCACCATTCATCCCCTTACTTCCCTCTGTAAGAACGATCTCTGCACCGTAAGCCTTCAGAATATTTCTACGCTCAACACTCATTGTCTCAGGCATAGTCAGGATTACCTTATATCCCTTGATCGCAGCCAGAGAAGCCAGACCAATTCCAGTATTTCCGGATGTAGGTTCAATGATCACTGCACCAGGTTTCAATACACCCTTTTCCTCTGCATCTTCGATCATGCTCAGTGCAATACGGTCCTTCGCGCTTCCTGCCGGATTAAAATATTCCAGTTTTACCAGAACATTTGCTTCCAGTCCAAGATTTTTCTCAATATTTCCAACCTCCAGAAGAGGAGTATTACCAACAAGTTCCGCTGCATTCTTATAAATCTTTGCCATGAGTTCACCCTCCTTTTTTCATAGTATCTAAATATGAATTATATGTTATTGATATGATATTCCTGTTTTCACGGTTTGTCAAGGAAATTTTTTATATCACATAATCATTTCCCATCTGTTCATACCAATCCTTCAGATCCTGAAGAGTTACCTTGTCCAGTACTCCTTCAATGGCTTCATCCAGCATTTTCCACAATCGCAGAGTCACACACTCTCCGGCCCTGTCACACTGATTCGGTTCATCCTCCAGACAGGCTACAGGCTTCATACTGCCCTCCGTCAGCCTGAGGATCATCCCTACCGTATAAGTCTTCGGATCCCTGGCCAGCATATATCCCCCCTGTGCTCCTCTCAGACTCTTTACATATCCTGCCTTCTTTAAAGACGAAATAATCTGCTCCAGATATTTCTCTGAAATAGCTTCTCTGGCCGCAATATCTTTAATTTTTACCAATTCTCCTGTATTATGCACAGCCAGATCCAGCATCAGTCTCAGTGCATATCTTCCCTTTGTCGAAATCTGCATACAAAAACCTCCCTTTATCTCTTATCAAACGGATAACATCATCCGCTTCACTATTAAACAGATTTATTCCATATGTCTTTTATAATTATAAGTTTTCCTAGTTGATTAGTCAAGATATATTTCATATATTCAAAATATATTGCCAGTAAACAGTAAATAAACAATGACAGTTACTGTCTCTTCTCTGTTCTCAACAGTATTAAAAGGGCAGTTTCCGCTCTTATGCAGGAAACTGCCCTCTTAATTGACAAGCGGATATTTGCAATCCGCTTCGCTACGTGGCTCTACACCGAATAACTGCTCCGCAGTTTATTCCTCCAGATCATCCACATACTTCTGGATATTTGATGCATTTACATACTTTGTCACATTCTTTCCGCTCATAACCACCAGCGTAGGTGCCTGCATAATTCCAAACTCCTTGGCCATCTCCGGATTTTTCTCAGCATCAATGATCTCAAGTTCTTCACCCTCCAGCATCTTCTTGGCCATCTTACAATTTGGACAGGTACTGGTGGTAAAAAGATATTTATGTTCTGTCACAGGCTGGATTTTCACATCATCCTCTGTCATAGTTACCACACTGGTGTGTACAGGCTTCATTTTTTTCAGATGTGAATGCATCACATCATACAGGGTACGGTTCTTATACTCCTGTGCCTTACCGTCATTCCAGTTCTGTACCGGACGGTAATAACCGGTAATACGGCTGTAAACCTCCGCCTTCTTACCACACTTCGGACAGGTAAAATGTTCTCCGCTGATATAACCATGCTCCTTACATACTGAATATGTAGGAGAAATCGTGTAATACGGAAGCTTATAATTCTCAGCAATCTTACGAACCAGCGCAGCTGCTGCCTTCCAGTCAGGAAGCTTCTCACCGATAAATGCATGGAATACAGTACCTGAAGTATACAGTGTCTGTAATTCATCCTGAATATCCAGTGCATCAAAAATATCTGTTGTATATTCCACCGGAAGGTGGGAACTGTTTGTATAATATGGAGTATCACCTCTGCTTCCGGCTGTACGGATATCCGGCCAGCGCTTTCTGTCATGCTTTGCCAGACGATAGGCTGTAGATTCTGCCGGAGTAGCTTCCAGGTTGAACAGTTCACCTTCATATTCCACCTGATAATCAGACAGTCTCTCTCTCATATGGAGAAGAACCTCTTTGGTAAACTGTTGGGTACGCTCATCAGACATATCTCCTCCAAGCCAGCAGGCATTTAACCCAACCTCATTCATTCCCACCAGACCAATGGTAGAGAAATGATTGGAAAAGCTGCCCAGATATCTCTTAGTATAAGGATACAGGCCCTCATTAAGAAGCTTGGTGATCACTTCTCTCTTAATGTGCAGGGAACGCGCAGCCAGGTCCATCATATGATCCAAACGTCTGTAAAATTCTTCCGGGGTCTTGGACTGATAAGCAATTCTCGGCATATTAATAGTAACAACACCAACGGAACCTGTACTCTCACCGGAGCCAAAGAAACCGCCGCTCTTTTTGCGGAGCTCCCTCAGATCCAGACGAAGTCTGCAGCACATGCTTCTGATATCGCTGGGTTTCATATCACTGTTAATATAATTGGAGAAATATGGAGTTCCATATTTGGAAGTCATTTCAAAAAGCAATCGGTTGTTTTCTGTATCTGACCAGTCAAATTCCTTTGTGATAGAATATGTGGGGATGGGATACTGGAAGCCTCTGCCGTTGGCATCTCCCTCGATCATGGTCTCAATAAAGGCCTTATTGATCATATCCATTTCTTTTTTGCAGTCTTTGTATTTGAAATCCATATTTTTGCCGCCTACAATAGCCGGCAGCTCTGCAAGATCATCCGGAACTGTCCAGTCCAGGGTAATATTGGAAAACGGAGCCTGGGTTCCCCATCTGCTGGGAGTATTTACCCCGTAGATAAAGGATTCAATACATTTCTTCACTTCCGGATAGCTCAGGTTGTCAGCCTTTACAAAAGGAGCAAGATATGTATCAAAGGATGAAAATGCCTGGGCACCGGCCCACTCATTCTGCATAATTCCCAGGAAATTCACCATCTGATTGCAAAGTACACTTAAATGTCTGGCCGGTGAAGAAGTGATCTTGCCTTCAATACCTCCCAGACCTTCCTGGATCAGCTGCTTCAATGACCAGCCTGCACAATATCCTGTAAGCATGGACAGATCATGGATATGGATATCCGCATTTCTGTGAGCCTCAGCAATCTCATCATCATAAATCTCAGACAGCCAGTAATTTGCAGTTACTGCACCGGAGTTGCTCAGGATCAGTCCTCCTACAGAATAAGTAACTGTAGAATTCTCCTTTACACGCCAGTCTTCTACTTTTACATAACTGTTTACGATTTCTTTATAATCCAGAATCGTAGATTTCATATTACGTACTTTTTCCCTCTGCTTGCGGTAAAGGATATATGCCTTTGCCACGTCTGCATATCCAGCCTGGATCAGTACATTCTCCACACTGTCCTGAATCTCTTCTACAGAAATCTTATTATCCCTGATCTTATTCTGAAAATCTGCTGTCACCCGCAGTCCCAGCAGATCAATCATCTCTTTGCTGTAATTCTTTTCCTGCGCATCAAACGCTTTATCAATGGCAGATGTGATCTTACCTATCTTGAACTCATCCATCTGTCCATCCCGTTTCACTACCTGAAACATATCAAAGCCTCCCAACCTTCTCAAGTAAAATAATGATTCCGTTTCATTGTATCATCGTCCTGTAATTCCGTCAACATTAAAAAACACCATATATTGTGTTTTATTTTAATCATAAAAACATTATATGGTGTTTCTCTTTCTGTTTTTTATACTACCTGAGGGTAGATTTCCCGGGGAACCCTTGCCTTTACAGCAATCCCGGACTCTGTATATTCTTCTGAGATCAATTGTCCGAATTCACGGATCAGCTGAATTTTCCCAGCCTCCTGATAAGGAAAAACTCTCTCTACATAGATCAGCTCCTCTGTCAGAAGCTTCTCCAGAAGATCATTTAATGCATCCAGCCCTTCCCCGGTCCTGGCTGAAATTTTCAGCGAATAATCTGATTTAAAATCTCTGAGTACTGCTGCCCCCGGTGCATCCTGCTTATTAAAAAGGGTAATGATCTTTTTCCCCAGTACCCCCAGTTCCTTCAAGGTCTCATATACCACATGGATCTGCATTTCTGCCTGAGGATTAGAAGCATCTACCACATGGATAATATAATCTGCATACTTAGCCTCTTCCAGTGTACTTTTAAAGGCTTCCACCAGATGATGGGGCAATTTATTGATAAAACCAACAGTATCCGTCAACAGGATCTGTTGTCCATCCTTCAGATTCAGAATTCTTGTGGTAGGATCCAGGGTTGCAAATAATTTATCTTCAGACAGAACCGATGCACCTGTAAGCTTATTCAGCAAAGTAGATTTTCCGGCATTGGTATATCCCACAATAGCCGCTGTTTTTACCTTACCTCTTGCCCGTCCGGTACGGAGCAGCTCTCTGTGCTTTTCCACCTGTGCCAGATCCTGCTTCAGAGCTGAAATTCTGGTGCGGATAAGACGTCTGTCTGTCTCCAGCTTCTTCTCACCGGGCCCTCTGGTTCCGATTCCACCGCCCAGACGGGACAGAGATTCCCGCAGACCTACCAGTCTTGCCGAACGATAGCGAAGCTGTGCCAGCTCCACCTGAATCTTTCCTTCACTGGTAACTGCCCTTGCAGCAAAAATATCCAGGATCAGCAACGTCCTGTCCATAACCTTACAGTCAAGCTCCCTCTCCAGATTATTCAGCTGCGCCGGAGACAGCTCATCATCACAGATCACTCCTGTGGCATCCATGGCATATACCAGAGAACGCACTTCCTCTATTTTACCTTTACCGATATAAGTACCGGGATGTACTGCCTCACGATTCTGGATCATCCTTCCCACAGTCACTGCTCCTGCAGTTTCTGCAAGCTCCTCCAGCTCGTCCAGGGAATCCAGTACATTGTCCTCTGCAGCCGTCTGCACACCTATAAGGATCACCCGTTCTTCTAATCTGCCAAGCTCTTCCATATACTCTCCTACTGTTCCTCAGAACTGTCTGTATTTGCACTATCTGCGGCATTACTATCCACAGCAGCAGCCTCTGCTGTTGTCTCTGCTCCGGAATTTTCATTCTGCCCGGTTACACGGGTTTTCAGAAATGCCAGTTCTTTTTTCATAGTCTTATCATCCGGATACAGTTCCAGATACTCTTCTGCTTTCTGTTTTGCAGTTACAAAATCAAGCTTCTTCTCATATATTGTCATCTCATTAAACAAAAGACTTTTCAGTTCCTCTCCTTCTGCAAAGGTGAGGGCACTGGAAATATTAGAAAGAGCACTGTCATAATCTCCATCCTCTATATCACAGAGAGCCAGACCATTAAAGCCTCTGGCACTGTCCTCTGCCTGAGATACATATTCCTCAAATTTTTTTCTGGCACTGGCTGTATCCTTCTGTTCCATGTAAACCATTCCCTGGAGAAGCACGGCCTCTGTATTGCCATCATCTGCAGCCTCCTGCAGTTCTTTCTGGGCATTATCATAATCACCCATATAATAATATACCCGTCCCCTGTCACAATGATCCTGGGCATTGTCTGCAGTCTTTGACAGAGCAGCTTCCAGATAGCGGGTTCCATCTGCTTCCATATCCTTTTCCAGATAAGCACTGTAAATGCGGATTGCCATATCGTAAGTAGCTTCTTCTCCATATGCCTGTTCAAAATCAGTGGAAGCCTCCTCATAGGAATCCATGGCCAATGCCACCTCACCTGTAAGGAAATACACATCTGCATCCATATCATAATCTGCTGCAATAGACTGACAATCTGCCATTGCCTCATCATATGCTTTTATTTTTAGGTATGCAGCTGCTCTGTAGGATAAAATATCCTTTTTCAGAGATTTTCCAACCTTCTTACAATTCAGGGCATCCGTAAAATTTTCAATGGCCTCTTTATAATTTCCAAGATGCACATTCGCCACTCCTGCCCCTCTGTAAGAGCCCGCCAGATTTACGCCGGCAGCAATAGCAGTTTCAAATTCCTGCAGCGCTTCGTCATATTTTTCTGCTTCCAGATCACTGGATGCCTGTCTGTAATTTTTCATATCACTGCTGCAGCCGGAAAAAGAGACAATTCCCAGGCATACAGCCAAAAACACTGCTATCTTTCTATTCTTCATGAGTATCCTTTATATCACAAATTTAATCAATAACCAGACCTTCTGCTTCCATTACTCTCACTACCCGGTCTACATTTTCATGACAGAGTTCATCTGTTCCTGCCTCTACCATAACACGGATCAGAGGTTCTGTACCACTTTCACGGACCAGAATACGACCTTCATTGCCCAGAGATATGGCAACCTCCTCAACAGCCTTTACAACCGCCGGATTTTCTCTGGCAGTTTTCTTGTCAGACACACGCACATTGCGCAGAAGCTGAGGATAAACTTTCATTTCCTTTGCCAGATCACATAAAGTTGCTTTTTTCTCTACGCAAGCCTCCATGATCATAAGAGAAGTCAGGATTCCATCTCCTGTTGCTGCATATCTGCTAAAAATAATATGTCCTGACTGCTCACCGCCAATGCTGTAATTATTTTCCATCATATTCTCAGCAACATATTTATCACCTACTGCTGTCTGCTCGTAATCAATTCCTTCTCTTTCCAGGGATTTGTACAGACCCAGATTAGACATTACAGTAGTTACCACTGTATTGCCATTTAATCTTCCCTGCTCCTTGAGATATTTTCCACAGACATACATGATCTTATCTCCATCGATCACATTTCCCAGATGATCCACTGCAATACAGCGGTCTGCATCTCCATCATAGGCAAAACCAATATCAAGACCATTATCCACCACATATTTCTGAAGCACTTCAATATGTGTAGACCCACAGTTTGTATTAATGTTAGTTCCATCCGGCTCATTATTGATCACGTATGTTTTTGCACGGAGTGCATCAAATACACTCTTGGCAATAGCTGAGGAGCTTCCGTTTGCACAATCCAGACCAACTTTAATATTTTTAAAATCACGGCATGGAATAGAAATCAGATGTCCGATATAGCGGTTACGTCCGGAAGCAAAATCTATAGTACGTCCTACGTCCTCCCGGGTTGCCAGAGGAAGTTCTTCCAGCACACCGTCCAGGTAAGACTCGATCCTGGCCTCAATCTCAGCCTCAATTTTCTGTCCATTTCCATTCAGCAGTTTGATTCCATTATCATAAAAGGGATTGTGGCTTGCAGAAATCATAATACCACAATCAAAATCCTCTGTGCGGACTGCATAGGAAACACTTGGTGTAGTAGTAACATGAAGAAGATATGCATCTGCACCGGAAGCAGTCAGTCCTGCTACCAGAGCATATTCAAACATATAGCTGCTTCTTCTGGTGTCTTTACCGATAACAATCTTTGCTTTGTGGTTCCTGCCATAATACCAGCCTACATAACGTCCAACCTTAAATGCATGATTTACTGTCAGTTTGACATTAGCTTCTCCTCGAAAACCATCTGTTCCAAAATATTTTCCCATAATGCTCCTCCTTAATTAATAACTATATTTATACCTCATCCTGTAAGTTACTCAGCTTCGCTGCCTGATCTGCTGCGATCAGACTATCAATGATCTCATCCAGGTCACCATTTAAAATATTATCCAGACGGTGGAGGGTCAACTTGATCCTGTGGTCTGTCACACGTCCCTGAGGGAAATTATAAGTACGGATCTTCTCTGAACGGTCGCCGGTTCCAATCTGACTCCTGCGCGCCTCTGCCTCTGCGTCATGCTGCTTGGCAAGCTCCATCTCATACAGACGGGAACGAAGTACCTTCAGAGCCTTATCCTTATTTTTCAGCTGTGATTTTTCATCCTGACAGGAAATTACAATACCTGTAGGAATATGAGTCAGTCGTACTGCTGAATCTGTAGTATTAACGCACTGTCCACCGTTACCGGAAGCACGGAACACATCAAATTTACAGTCATTCATATCCAGATGGAAATCAATCTCCTCTGCCTCAGGCATAATTGCCACTGTACAGGTAGAGGTATGGATACGTCCGCCGGATTCTGTCTCAGGTACTCGCTGCACACGATGTACACCACTTTCATATTTCAGTCTGGAATAAGCTCCTGCACCTGTGATCATGAAAGTAACTTCCTTAAATCCGCCGATTCCGTTTTCATTAAGGCTCATCATCTCTGTTTTCCAGCGCCGTGATTCCGCATATTTCACATACATACGGTAAATTTCTGCTGCAAAAAGAGCTGCCTCATCTCCGCCGGCACCTGCCCGGATCTCTACGATAACATTCTTACTGTCGTTTGGATCCTTTGGAAGAAGAAGAATCTTCAGTTCATGCTCCAGCTCCTCTACCTTTTTCTTTGCATCGGATAGCTCCTCTTTGAGCATTTCCCTCATTTCTTCATCCTTTTCCTCTTCCAGCATGGCAATGCTGTCCTGGATGGTTTCTTTATTTTTCTTATATTCACGATAAGTGTCTACGATAGGCTGCAGATCACTCTGTTCCTTCATAAGCTTCTGGAAATGCTCCTGGTTATCTGTAACTCCGGGCTCTCCCAGTTCATTCAGTACCTCCTCAAAGCGAATGAGCAGATCGTCTAATTTATCAAACATTCTGTTCCTCCTGTAATGATTTCTGTCCCAGGACCACGCGGTCTAATCCACACAGGTCCCTCTTTATTTCTGTATTTATAAATCCTTCTTTGTCCAGCAATTCTTTCACAGCTTTTCCCTGATCCCAGCCAATCTCATAGAGAAGCCAGCCTCCGGGAAGTATATAATCCATGGCCTGCTTCGTAATGGCACGGTAGAAGTACAGTCCGTCCGCCTTTCCATCCAAAGCCATCCGGGGATCATGCAGCCTTACCTCTTCCATCAGTCCCTCAATCTCCCCTGTGGGAATATAGGGTGGGTTTGATATCAGCATATCATAAACCGGCCCGCTGAAATATTCTGAAGAAAACAGATCACTTTTTACAAACTCTGCCCTGTCTGCTGTCTGAAGCCTCCGGGCATTGCAGGCAGCCACCTTCAATGCTTTTTCCGAAAGATCTGCCCCTGCGCCGGATGCATCCGGAACTTCCAGCAGAAGACTGGTCAGGATACAGCCTGAACCTGTGCACATATCCAGAACCCTGGGCTTTTGCCTGCCCTTCAGAAGTCTGAGCGCTTCCTCCACCAGTGTCTCCGTATCCTGTCTGGGAATCAGCACATCTTCATTAACGTAAAATTCATATCCCATAAAAAAAGCCTGATGCGTCAGATGCTGAAGAGGGATATGCTGCGAGCGACCTGTGACCAACTCCAGATACCGGTCCGCTGTCTCTTTTGTAACACATTCTTCTCCGTGTGCAAGGTAATACGCCCGGCTTTTTCCTGTGATATATTCCAGAAGGAGGCGGGCATCCAGCCCAGCCTCCTCAATTCCTGCCTGTGCAAGAATTTCCTGTCCTTTTTTTAATAATCCTGTAAGGGTTTCCATAGCTTCTTTCCTCCCAGGTCTTTTCTCCTACTTTGCAGCAGCTGTCTTTTCATCAGAAGGATAAGGAATATCCAGTTCAAATTCCTCCTTCAGATATGCTCTCCAGTCAAACACCGCTTCAACAGCCTTAATGGCAACCTCTGCCATATCCGCTGTAGGTTCCTTTGTAGTAAGCTTCTGCATTGCCAGACCTGGCTTGCTGAAAAAATCTGCGATCTTGCTGTCTGATCTGCCTGCCCACTGAATGATCTCAAAGGAAATACCTGCCACGATCGGTACCATCAGAAGTCTTCCGAATAATCTTACCCAGTAAACCGGTACCAATACAAATATAAAATGCAGAAAAATACTGACGATCATTACCAGAAACAGAAAACTGGTTCCACATCTTTTATGCTGTCTGGAGCTTGCCAGTACATTCTCCACGGTAAGCGGAAGACCATGCTCCACACAATTGATACACTTGTGCTCTGCCCCATGATACATAAACGTTCTCTGGATATCCTTCATTCTGGAAATGAGAATCATATATCCCATGAACAATGCCAGCTTTACAAAAGCCTCCACAATGGTCACCACAAACTCAGAAGCTCCTACCTTACGACAAAGACTGGCCAATGCATAAGGCAAAAGCATGAACGCCGCAATGGATACTACAATAGAAATTGCCACTGTAATATATAACAGCCATTTAAACTGCCTGTCTTCTTTTTTCTTTTTTGCTGCAAGCTCTTCCTCAGTGAGGGATGCATTCTTTTCTGCTTCTTCCTCATCCTCCTCATCACCTGCGATCTCGGCAGAGTACATCAGACACTTCGTTCCTATCACCAGAGAATCCACAAAGCTTACAACTCCACGGATCAGCGGATATTTCAGAAATTTTGCATTTCCAAATATACACTTATAGTCCTCTACCTTTAACTCAATTTCTTTATCCGGCCTGCGCACTGCAATGGAGTATTTATCTTTATGGCGCATCATGATGCCTTCCATAACTGCCTGGCCGCCAATATTTGATGATTTCATCTTTTTCTCCTAAAGACCAAGAAAGGTTGAGATTTCCCAACCTCAACCTTCTCAATTCATACTATATTCTGATTATTTGCTCAGACCATATTTCTTATTGAACTTATCAATACGTCCACGAGCCTGTGCAGCTTTCTGCTGACCTGTGTAGAATGGATGACATTTGGAGCAGATTTCTACGTGGATGTCCTGCTTTGTAGAACCTGTTACGAATGTATTACCGCAGTTACAGGTTACAGTTGCCTGATAGTAGTTCGGATGGATTCCTTCTCTCATGATTTTCACCTCTCTGTAAAGATTCTATTTACTATTCGTATTCATTGACGAATTATCACTGATTGCCACTTATGCGGCACCAGCAAATTTACTATTAATTAAACAGCTTTTTGATTATATCACAGCCCCCGGAGGAATGCAAGGTATTTTACATTTTTTTAAATGAATTTCTGCTTCTTCACTGTCTGCACAAATTCCTCGTTATTTCTGGTCCGTGCAAACATATTCAGGATCTGCTCTACCGCATCCTCAGACTTCATACCATTCAATGCCTTACGCATAATATACACAGCTTCCTGTTCCTCTTTTGTCAGAAGAAGATCCTCTCGTCTGGTGCCGGATTTCTGGATATCAATAGCAGGGAATACCCTCTTCTCCTGCAGTTTTCTGTCCAGTACCAGCTCCATGTTACCGGTTCCCTTAAATTCCTCATAGATTACATCATCCATCTTACTTCCGGTATCTACCAGCGCTGTGGCAAGAATAGTCAGGCTGCCTCCCTCCCGCATATTTCTGGCAGCTCCGAAAAACCGCTTCGGCATATGCAGAGCCGCCGGATCAAGACCACCAGACAAAGTTCGTCCGCTTGGCGGAATGATCAGGTTGTATGCCCTTGCAAGTCTGGTAATGGAATCCAGCAGAATGGTAACATCCTTTTTATGCTCTACCAATCTGCGCGCACGCTCCACTACCATCTCAGATACACGCTTATGATGCTCCGGAAGCTCATCAAAGGTAGAATAGATCACCTCCACATTGCTTCCACGGATTGCTTCTTTAATATCTGTAACCTCTTCAGGACGCTCATCGATCAAAAGAATGATCAAATGCATATCCGGATTATTTTTAAGAATCGATTTGGCCACATCCTTCAAAAGCGTGGTTTTACCAGCCTTTGGCGGGGACACAATCATTCCACGCTGTCCCTTTCCAATGGGACTGATAAGATCCACGATCCTCATGGCTACAGTTCCGCCTGGTCTCTCCATCCGCAGACGTTCATTGGGAAAAATAGGGGTCATATCCTCAAAATTATATCGTCTCTGGCCCTCGCTGGGATGGAATCCATTGATGGAAGTCACATACAAAAGGGCACTGAATTTCTCGCCCTGGGTCTTAATCCTGATATTACCACGGATGATGTCTCCTGTTTTTAAATTAAATCTGCGGATCTGAGAAGGCGATACATAAATATCGTTTTCACCGGGCATATAATTTTCGCATCGGATAAATCCATATCCATCCGGAAGCACCTCCAGAATCCCATTGGCCTTCTCTCCGCTGTCCAGTTGTACATTTTCCGCAGATACATGACTCTGGGAAGACTCATTTTCTGCTTTCTTATGCTCCTCTTCCTCCGCCTTTTTATCAGGCTCTTTCTTCTCAGCTTTTTTATTATTCTCTTCGTTCTCCAGCTGATCCTCCTGAAGCATCCGTTCGATCAGTTCCGGTTTTCGCAACGTTGACACTCCCTTTAAACCTCTGGCTTTTGCCAGATCTTTTAATGTTGCCAGAGATAATGATTCATACTTTTCTCTCATATAAATACCTCACAGCTTTCTGTAGCTATATTAAATATAACATTTATCAATCTTCATTTATTATCTGTTTCTGTTAATGGGATAAACTGCCGGAAATGGCAGGAATATCAGATATTTTGTATATATTAACATACTTTCTGTTATCTGTCTACTGTTGCTCTATTGTCTCATATTATATTCTCTTCCTGCTCCTGCATGCAAGTGGTTTTCTATTACCTTTTCCGTCAAAATTCGTTCCAGATTGCCTGCGGCAATGGAATTGCAGTTTATCAGAAAGAGCCTGCAAAAAGCCGGAAACATATCTATGCTTCCGGCTTTGCTCATCACTTTATAAATTATTTCCAGATTGCTCCGTAATATTTCTGAATCTTTGCAATACGTTCATCTGTAATAGACTCAACCGCTGATCTGACAGCCTCATAAGTCTTCGGTCTTGCAGCTTTTAATGCACCTGGATTCAGAACATATTCTTTCGCTGATTCTGCAAAATATTCTGAACTGTTCTGTGTTACATAAGCTTTATTATAAGCTGTGTACAGGCTCTTCTCCTGATTATAGATGGTCTTGAATTCTGATGTAGTGTCTACATTACCGGCAATAAATGCAATGAAATGTCCCAATTCATGATAAATGGTTTCATTTACTTTTTTCAATGTGATCTGTCTGTTACGGGCATTGAAATATCCTGAATAAGAAACAGATGGATCTACATTTACTTTAAATCCAAGGGTTCTGTATGCGGTCAGTACACGGCTGTCTTCTTTCGGAGCAAGCTGTCCAACCTCAACAGTACCTGTAACACCACTATTGTTGTTCGCTGTGGTTGCAGAATTAACTCCTGTGGAAGCTCCTGCCTTCGCTGTTGTAGTTGTGGTAACTGTGGTAGTAGCTACTGTAGTAACCACTTTCACTTTTGACTTCTTTGTATATTTCTCTTCAATCTTTTTTACAACTGTTGTCTTGGTTACAACTGAAGCACTGGAAGTCTGAGCTGTTTTTTTGGAAGTAGTTGATGTGGCAGGAAGTTCTTTTGTGTATGTTTTTGCTGCTGCCTTTTTCATTTTTACTTTCTTAGTTGTTGTTTTCTTACTTGTAGTAGTTTTAACCACTGGCTTATCTGCAAGAGGTGTCTCCTCTTCCTCAATGTTGGTTTCCATCTCAGGGTCTGTATACACCGGAAGCTCCGGTATCTGGCTTTTCTGCTGTACAACAGCCACACTGCCCACAGCTACAGCAAGCACAATTGCAGTGAGTCCTGCTGCTACCCTTCTCTTTTTCAATAATTCAGTGATTCTCTTTTTCATAAACCTTACACATCCTTTCTGAATGTTGCAATCCTACGTGAATGGATCCAGATATCAGAAGCAATATGGATTAAAAATTGACTTTTTTATCTGCGGAAATAAAAAAAAACCGTTTATCAATATAAACGGCTACCACAAATATAAGCTGATCCAAATCAGCTCTTTCCTGAAATCACATTACATAATTGGAATTTAATGTGGCAACCGGCTGTCATAATCAGCAATGCTGATCTTAGACCCTTGGCTTTGCGTCCCTGCTTTTCAACAGGTTTGCCTTTATTTATCTATAGTATATTCCGCGTTTTTGAGAATGTCAATACAGTTTTACGGACAAATTATTACAAATATTATTTTTTTGTAAATTACATTTTCTTTTTCCGCTAATCTGCTATACTGTTGATAGAAATACTTTTTAACCCAAAATACTATCATCTTTACATACACATTTTTTATTTTAATATACGCAAAGGAATGAACCAATGTCAAAACCTCATTTTGTCCATGTCTTTGTCGTCCTGGTATTGATTTCCTGTCTGGTTCTGGCAGGCTGTGGGACTTCTGCCGGAGACTCCAAAGAGCCTCCCGATTATTCCCCTCTTCAGGTACTGGTTCCCAAAGCTCCCGGAAAAAAAATTGTAGGAAATTCCCCACTAACTCTGGATATCTCCAATATCACACAGGGTTATCTCACTGCTGTGTCTGATTCCACAAGACAAAAGGTGAACGTTCAGCTGACAGCAGACGGTGGAACTACTTATTCCTATTTTATACAGCCCGGCGAAACCGCTGTAATTCCCTTTACAGATGGCAGCGGTACTTATCAGATCTGTTGTTACCAGCAAATAGACGGTACACAATATGCAGCTCTTTTCGCAGAGAATCTGGATGTTCAGTTAGATAATGAATTCCTCCCCTTTCTCTATCCCAATCAGTATGTGAATTTTTCGCCGGAATCAAAGGCCAGCAAACTAGCCCTCTCCATTGTATCAGAGGATACCTCCGACATTGATGCCCTTCAGGCAATTTATAATTATGTTATCAGCCATGTCACCTATGATTATGAACTGGCAGAAAGTGTGGATTCTGATTATCTTCCGGATGTAGACCAGACCCTTGAAACAGGAAAGGGAATCTGCTTTGACTACGCCGCCCTTACAGCAGCCATGCTCAGAAGCCGCGACATCCCCTGTAAGCTTCAGATCGGATATGCCGGTACTGTCAAACACGCCTGGATCAGCATATATATACGCTCCAGAGGATGGGTGGATAAGGCTGTGGAATTCAGTGGCGATTCCTGGTCCCGCATGGATCCCACCTTTGACTCCAACAGCAAGGAAGATGCATCCATCCGGCAATACATAGGAGATGATGAAAATTACACTGTACAATTTACAAGATAAGTCTGCCGCAAGTCTCAGAAAGGAATAAAATTTTCATGAAAGCAAAACTAACCAATCAGGAGCTTTTTTATTTCTGCGAACAGTTTTCCATCCTTCTGCACTCAGGAATCTCCTGTGCAGAAGGAATCCAGCTGATGCTGGAGGATAGTCATACCCAAAGGGGACGAGATTTTTTCCAGTCCCTCCAGACAGATTATGAAAAAAACGGTTCCTTTTATATTTCTCTCCACAACACCGGACTTTTTCCGGACTCTATGATCTCTTATGTAAAAATCGGAGAGGAAACCGGATGCCTGGACGAGGTACTGAACAGTCTCTCCCTGCACTACCAGCAAGAGATGGAAATATCAGAAAATATTAGAAGTGCAATCACCTATCCCCTTCTCATGCTGGTGATGATGACTGCTGTGATCCTTATCCTCCTGGCAAAGGTCCTGCCTGTATTCCGCCAGGTATTTCAGCAGATGGGACTGGAAATGAATCAGTTCTCCAACGGACTTTTCCATGCCGGCAGTATGATCAGCCAGTACTCCGCTGTAGTATTCGCCGTGATCCTGGTAATGATTGCTACTTTTGCTGTTCTTTTCTTTACTTCCAGAGGCCGCATTTATCTGCAGAACCTAGCCGGTCATCTTCCCCATATAAGAGAAATCTCCATTTCTGCCGATTATGCAAGACTGACCCAGGCCATTGCCATGGGACTTCACAGCGGCATGGACCATATTACCACTCTGGAAATGGCCGGACAGCTTATTTCCCAGCCGGATATTAAGAAAAAAAATGCAAAAGCCTGTGCTTTGCTGGAAGAAGGTTCTCTGCTGGAAAATGCACTGTCTGACTCAGAACTTTTTCAGGGAATGGAAGCAAGACTGATCACTGTGGGTCTGCGGGCCGGCTCTGCAGATGAAGTCATGAACCGCCTTGCCCAACGCTACCGCGACTCATCGCTGACAGTTACCGGAAATCTTATCTCCATTGTAGAACCAACCATCGTGATCATATTTTCTGTCCTGATCGGTCTGGTCCTCCTTTCTGTCATGATGCCGCTCCTTGGAATTCTTTCCGATATTGCAATTTGAGGTGACCACTATGGATATATTTGAAACAGACAGAGCACGGATAAAAAGAAGACTGCAGGCATTCCTCCCCATACTGCTTCTGGCAGCTGTCTGTCTGATCTTCTATCTGGGCATCACAGGTGCAGGCAGGGAGGCTGTCACAAAAGAGCAGACCACTTTAAAAAGAGCGCTGGAGCAAGGAGCCATCCATACCTATGCGCTGACCGGAAACTATCCCCAGAATCTGGAGGAATTGCTTACAGATTATAAAATCTCCTATGACCCTGATAAATTTGTAGTAGAATATGTGCCCAACGGTTCTAACCTGCTGCCCTCCATCAGTGTCCTGATTCTTTCTCAGCAAAAGGGAGGCCTCTCATGAATAACAAACTCTCTCCCAGACACTCTGTCCACAGGATCTTTGTTGTCATGATCTTTGGCCTATTTCTCCTTTTCCTTTTACTTATGCTTTTATTCGGAGCCAGAGCCTACAGCGTTTCTGTTGCCGGCAGTCAGAAAAATAATAACCTGTACACTGCCATTGCCTATGTAACAGCCAAGTTCCGGCAGCATGACACCGGCACAGATCAGGAAATCTACTGTGATACTCTGGGAAAATCCCAGGCCCTGTGCATGACCGATATCATAGAGGGAACAAAATATATTACCTATATTTATCTGCAGGACAACAATCTGAAGGAGCTTTTCACAGCTGCAGATACCTCCCCTTCACCTGAAATGGGAACTATCATTGCCAGTCTCAATGATTTCAGGATACAGGAAACCTCCGGTCACTTTTACCAGATTACATTTCAGGATTGTCAGGGAGAACAAAGCAGCCTGGTTCTGCACTCCGGAACTCCATGACAGAAAGGATGATTACTATGCAAAAGCTTAACAAACGTTCCGGATCCAGTCTCTTTCTGATGGAAATGATCCTTTCTATCCTGATCCTGGCTCTGGCCTGTACTGCATGCATCCGGATTTTCGCTGCAGCCGGCACAGACCGCAGAAAAGCCCGGGAACTGAATCATATCCAGACACTGACTGTCTCTGCAGGAGAAATTCTGGAGGGCTGGACCGGAGATCCGGATGACTTTTTATCACTCCTTCCCGGAGGTATTGCAGAATCTGGTAAAATTTACTATTATTATGACAAAGAATGGACGATCTGTCCCGAAGAGGAGGCACGATACAGCCTGTCTGTACAGCTTTCCCTCTCAACCACAAAAAAAGAAGCTGACCTGACCTTTTTCGACGCTTCTCATACAATCCTATATGAAACTGTTATCACCTTTCCCTTTTCCCAAAAGGAGGCCGGGACATGAATAAACGCAGAACTGTATTTCTTTCCAGTGGGCTGCCCTCCATGTTTGTCATCTTTTCTATCCTGTGTATGGTGATCCTGTCACTCCTGGCTCTGGGTACTTCCCGTCAGGACCTGCAGACCAGCCAGCTCTCCCTGGATCAGACCACAGCCTATTATAAAGCCTGTTCTGCTGCCACTGCACAGTATACAGAAATCACAGAATATATCCAGAAAACTGCCGAATCCGCTTCTGACAGGGAACACTATCTTTCCCAGATGAAAAATCTGGAAAAAAACTTTAAAAATACTGTCTGGTCCAGACAGTCAGAAACCTTTTCCCTCACTCTGGATTATTCAGACACTCTGGCTCTCTACGTGGAAGCAAAAGCAGAATATGCCGGTGCCTCCACTTTGCCTGATCTCAAAATCATTACATGGAAAACCATCAGTACCGGAACCTGGACCCCAGATACCCGACAGCCTGTTTACAACAAAGGAGAATCTAAATGACATCATCCAATATCCCGGATTTTTTATCCTATTCAGCCACCAGACATGCCTCTGATATTTTTATCATAGCCGGCAGACCTTTATCTGTAAAAATTGACGGCAAGCTTTCTACTTACGGGGAAAGACTTATGCCAGCAGATACAGATGCACTGATCCGGCATATCTATCAGCTGGCTAATAACAGAAATATTGATACTTTCCTGAATACAGGAGATGATGATTTCTCTTTTTCTGTCCCCGGACTGTCCAGATTCCGTGTGAACGCCTACAGACAAAGAGGTTCCCTGGCAGCTGTGATCCGCGTGATTGCTTTTGAACTGCCCAATCCCGACATCCTCCATATTCCGGAAGATGTCATGTCCACTGCTGATTTTACCAAGGGTATGGTACTGGTTACAGGTCCTGCAGGAAGCGGTAAATCTACTACTATGGCCTGCCTTGTGGACAAGATCAACCATTCCAGAGAAGGCCATATTATTACTCTGGAGGATCCTCTGGAATATCTGCACAGACATGATCGCTGTATTGTCAGCCAGAGGGAGATCTGCACAGACACAGAAAGCTATCTGGTATCTCTGCGAGCCACTCTCCGCCAGAGCCCTGACGTAATCCTTCTTGGAGAGATGAGAGACTATGAAACGATCCAGACTGCTATGACTGCTGCTGAGACCGGTCATCTGATTCTGTCCAGTCTGCACACCATCGGAGCCGCCAACACCATCGGGCGTATCGTAGATGTCTTCGAGCCCTCACAGCAACGCCAGATTTCCATCCAGCTTTCCATGGTTCTTCAGGCAGTCATCTCCCAGCAGCTGGTGCCGGATGTGGAAGGTCACAACATTCCTGTATTTGAAGTGATGCGCCTGAATCCTGCCATCCGAAATATGATCCGGGACAATAAGGTACATCAGATAGACGGTGTAATTTCTTCCTCTGCTCATGAGGGCATGCGTTCCATGGATCAGAGTCTGCTGGAATTATTCCGGCAGAACCGTATCACAAAAGAAACAGCCTTGAAATATGCCGCCAATGCAGATATGTTGAAACGTAAACTGCTCTGATCTGAACATTCTGCATGATATAGTCAATGCTTAATCAGTGAACCAGATTTCCTACAACTCCATAGGAAACTACATACATGATCACGGTTGCCATAATAATTCCGGTAAGGATTGCCAGTGAAGATTTCTTAATATCAATCTCCAGCAAAGAAGCGATCAGAGAGCCTGTCCATGCCCCTGTTCCGGGAAGTGGAATTCCCACAAACAGCGTCAGCCCCCAGAACTCATATTTTTTTACCTGATCACTTTTTCCCATTGCCCGGTCTTCCAGTTTCTGGATCAATCCCCGGAAAATCTTTGTCTTTTTCATCACCTTGAAAATCTTTCTGATGAAAAGCAAAATAAAGGGAATGGGGATAATATTCCCTGCTATACATAGGGGAATTGCCGTCACTGCGGGTATTTTCAGAAGAGATGCCGCCAAAAGCCCTCCTCGTAACTCCAGAAGGGGAATCATAGAAATAAAAAATACCGCTCCCTCTGGAGAAATATACTGTGAAAGGTTATGGGAAAACCATTGTACCAGTGCTTCCATAAAGCCTCCTATTTCAAATATTCTTTCAAAAAGTCAATAAATTTCTGCATTTCTTCCCTGGTTCCAATGGTAATACGAAGGAAGTTTTCTGTACGTCCCTTAGGAAAATATCTCACATAAATATGCTTTTCCCTTAACGCTGCAAAAAGCTCAGCTGCAGGACAGGTCTCATGAGATGCAAAAATAAAATTAGATTTGGAATCCTGAAAAGAAAAGCCAAGGGCCTTTAACTCTTTTTTTGTCCATTCCCTGGTCTCTATGATCTTATTACAGGTTTCCTCAAAATATTCCTGATCTTTTACTGCTGCTACACCGGCAGCCAGAGCTGTACGATCCATAGTATAGGAATTAAAGGAATACTTCACATCATTCAGATATTTGATCAGTTTTGCATTGCCACAGGCAAAGCCAATACGCATTCCTGCCAGAGAACGGGACTTGGAGAAGGTCTGCACTACCAGAAGATTGTCATATTTTTCAATCAGTGAAACTGCAGATGTACCACCAAAATCCACATATGCCTCATCCACGATCACGATTACATCCCGGTTATGACAGATAATATCCTCCACATCCTCCAAGGGAAGTTCTACACCTGTTGGTGCATTGGGATTTGGAAAGATCACTCCTCCGTTTTCTCTGAAATAATCTTCTTTCCGAATGTGGAAATCTTCATCCAGAGCCGGACGCTCATAGGGAATCCGGAACAGATCTGCCCACACATCGTAAAAGGAATAAGTAATATCCGGAAAAAGAACCGACTTTTCTGAATTAAAAAAAGTCAGAAAGCTCATAGCCAACACATCATCAGATCCCACACCCACAAAAACCTGTTCATCCTTCAGGTGATATCTCTCTGCAATGGCATGGACCAGATCTCCTGCTGTAGGATCCGGATATAGTCTCAGGGTATCTGTCTCCAGCTCTCTAAGAGCCCTCTCCACCCCCGGTGCAGGGGGATAAGGATTTTCATTGGTATTCAGCTTGATCATATCTGGCTGGTTCGGTTGCTCGCCAGGTGTATATGGAATTACTTTACGCACATTATCTTCCCAGGTACTCATTTTGTATTTCCTTTCTTGGCCGGTTTTCTTATTCTACTACTGCAATCACTTCAACCTCTGCCAGCACATTTTTAGGAAGCTGCTTTACAGCCACACAGGAGCGGGCCGGTTTTCCGGTAAAATATTTATCATAAACTGCATTAAAAGCTGCGAAATCTGCCATTTCCGCCAGGAAACAGGTGGTTTTGATCACATTTTCATAGGTAACTCCTGCTGCTTCAAGAATAGCACCGATATTCTTCATAATCTGTTCTGTCTGTTCTTCAATGGTAGTTCCTACCACTTCTCCTGTAGCCGGGTCCAGCGGAACCTGTCCGGATGCATATACAAATCCATTGGCTACTTTCGCCTGAGAATATGGTCCGATCGCTGCCGGTGCATTCTTTGTCTCAATTGTCTTCATGATGTCATTACCTCCAGTATATTTAGTTTTGTAACTGTTCACAGTTTCACAGTTACAAGTTTTCATTAATGATAGCGCCAAAATCCTGTGCCGTCAATGTTCTTTTTCAAATAAAAGAGCTGCCCGCCCCGGATGCAGGCTTTGCATCCGAGATTCAGACAGCTCCTGATAATAATTTTCAGCTTCTCAGTTCAGAGATTTACCTTTTAGATCTCAGCCAGTTTCAGCAGATCCGGGATCTTGGATTCCCAGCCAAGTGCCATGATATGTACACCCTGACAGTATGGCTTGCACTCTTTGATAATACGTGCAGCGATCTCAACACCTGTGATACCTGCTTTTGTCTTTTCTTTGTCTGCTTTCAGTTCCTCGAGCATTTCGTCCGGAACATGAATACCGGCAACATTATTGTTCATGAATTTAGCCATTCCAGCGGACTTAGGAATAATGATACCAACCTGTACAGGTTTTCCGAACTGTTTTGCTTTTTCCATGAATTTGATGAATTTCTCCGGTTCAAATACTGCCTGTGTCTGGAAGTATTCTGCACCTGCAGCTACTTTTCTTTCCATTTTTGCAAGCTGTGCGTCAACGGAATCGCTGCATGGAGATACAACAGCACCCTTGGAAAATTTCGGCGGCTCGCCAACCAGTTCATTTCCACCAAGATCTACACCGGATTCCAGAAGCTTCACTGTGTGAAGAAGGGATACGGAGTCAAGGTCGAATACAGGTTTTGCCTGTGGGTGGTCACCCATCTTTGTATGGTCACCAGTGAGGCAAAGGATGTTGTCAATGCCCAGCATTGCAGCGCTGAGAAGGTCAGACTCCAGAGCGATACGGTTTCTGTCTCGGCATGCCAGCTGGAAGATCGGATTCATGCCTGCATCCTTGAGAACCTTGCACATTGCAAGAGATCCAAGACGCATAACAGAAGACTGGTTATCAGTTACGTTAACTGCATGAACATCCTTAAGGTATGTTTTTGCTTCTTCTACCAGCTCATCTACATGGATTCCTTTTGGCGGTCCTACTTCTGCAGAAACTACAAATTCACCACGGTCGAATAATTCTTTCATTTTCATTGTACATTGCTCCAATCATTATAATCTATTTTAATTCATCGTCTGTTGCAAAGTTATGAATCTGTGTGGGACATTTCAGCGCGTCAAGGCGTCCGATCTCTTTCAGACGTCTGTAGATGCGTTCCCATCCACATTCCATCTCGCTGTCCACTTCACATTTACCGTTCTTGGAACCGCCGCACTGGCCGTTCACAAGGCTCTTTGAGCATGCTGTGATCGGGCAGATTCCGCCTGTCAGGTTCAGATAGCATTCACCGCACTGGTCACATTTGTACTCTAACGGTGTCACGCCCTGGAAACCTGGTACCGGGTATGTATCGCAGGCTGCACAGACCATCTTGTCTTCCAGATATTCTGAAACGGTCTGTACACCAACACCGCAGGAGAATACCAGAACCAGATCTGCTTCCTGGATCTTGCTCATATGTTTCTTAAGACGTAATTCCATATTTTCCGGATTACAGATGTAATCAGTTGTCATGATTCCTGTCACATTTTCTTCAGCAGCAAGTTCCTTCTGAAGTCGGGCAGCTTCTTTTTCCGGAAAACGAACTTCCTTACATCCATGACAGTTGATAATGAAAACTTTCTTTCCGGCTGTCAGTGATGTAATCGCTTCTTTTGCTTTTAACTGGGTAATCAACATATTACTTCATCCCCCTTACTGCATTTTTTCCGGCTTTGATACTGTTAATGATCGGAATCTTGGAAGAACAGATATACTGACAGCATCTGCACTCAACACAATCCATAACGTTCATGTCTTTCATGCCCTGCCAGTTCTCATCTTTCGCATATTTTACAAAATACAGAGGTGAAAGTTCCATCGGACATACATCTACACAGCGTCCGCACTTGATACACGGCTGTTCTTTTGTCTCATCCGGTTCAACGGCAATAATACCATTGGAGCCTTTCATCATCGGTACATCCAGTGTGTTCAGAGGGAATCCCATCATTGGTCCGCCCATCTTAACCAGAACATCATCATCTGTAAATCCGCCACAGTAATCGATCAGCTCTCTTACGCTTGTACCGATCTTGATAACGAAGTTTCCAGGATTCTTGATCTTCTCGCCTGTTACTGTAGCAACACGCTCAACCAGAGGCATTCCTGTCTGGATCGCATCGGAGATTGCTTTTACTGTACTGATATTATCAACTACAACGCCGACATCTGCCGGAAGACCGCCACTTGGAACAATTCTTCCCATAACGCGCTTAATGAGAGTTTTCTCAGCACCCTGCGGGTATTTTGTTCTTGCAACAAATACTTCCATGTTTCCGATATCAGCAACTTTTTTCTGCATTAATTCAATGGCATCCGGCTTATTATCCTCGATAACGATGATACCCTTCTCGGCACCTGTTGTCTTAAGGACTGCTTTCAGACCAAAAATAATGTCATCTGCATACTCAAGGAGTACTCTGTGGTCTGCTGTTAACAGAGGCTCACATTCACATCCGTTGAGAAGGATGGTATCTACCGGTTTAGCAGGTTTAAGTTTGACACAGGTCGGGAAACCTGCACCGCCCATACCAACGATTCCGGCTTCACGGATGATATCAATGATCTCATCCGGAGTAAGATTGTCAAGATCACCATGTGGCTGTACGGATTCGTGCAGAGTATTTTTTCCATCCGATTCAATGACAACAGCCATCACTTCGCTTCCACGTGTGCCATGCATACGCGGTTCAACAGCAACTACGGTTCCGCTTACGCTGGAATGTACCGGAGCACTGATAAATCCGGCAGCTTCACCGATCTTCTGACCAACTTTTACAGTGTCACCAACCTGAACGATCGGATTAGCCGGTGCGCCCAGATGCTGTGACATGGAGATTACAACTGTCTTCGGATCCGGGAATTTCTTCAGAGCGATATGCTCACTGAATTCCTTGCGTTCTGACGGATGAACACCGCCATAATATCCGTCCAGTCTGTCTTCTCTGATGGACTTCACATAGTCGTTGATCACTTTGAAATTAACTTTGGAGAAATCACGAACCTGTACAGGCTGGTTTAAGAATTCTTCCAGACGTCCCTGTTTTGCAAGTCTCTGGTAAATCTTCTCCCATGCACAGTCTTTATTCGGATCTACTTCGCATTTTCCATTCTTTGCTCCACCGCACTGTCCATTGACAAGACTCTTTGAACAGTCAACGATCGGACAGACACCTCCGGTAATGTTCAGATAACACTGCGCACATGCGTCACAGCTCTTCTTGGTAAGTGCCATGCCATGATGACCTCTGTAGTTAAGGGTGTTGCTTGCAGCAACTACCGGCTTACCTGCCAGATCCGCAACGGTCTGAATACCAAGGCCACAGGAAATTACTACTACATTCTCTGTACCTTCCGGAATCAGATCCTGTAATTTTCTTTCTGTGTGCATCTTGTTGCATAAGAAATCAAATTTTGCACTGCCTGTAACGTTCTTTCCCTGATCTGCAGCGAATTTCAGGAATTCGTCACAATCCGGTTCGTCAACAGTTTCAAATTCTTTGAAACATTTGTTGCAGGCAATCACAAACAGGTTGTCCTTACCGTCAAGCACTGATGCAAGTTCATCACTGCTTTTCAGTTTGTACTTAGTATAGTTTTCCAATTGCTCACCTTCCTTATGATAAAATAGTAAAAATTATATCCTTATGGTATCTGTTCTTATACGTTCCCTCCATCTCTGCACTCTAAAAAGGGCCAATAAAACCAGATAAATAAGTTCAATACATATTCCTTAATAAATGTATCACAAAATGCTCATTTTATCCAGTTTTATTGGCAAATTTTATAAATTTCTTCTATGGTTTCATCCTAATTTTCTATAAAGTATGGATATTTGTGCTGAATGGGGCAGGAATGATTTTTTATTTCCGGTTAGAGGTAAGACATACAGGTACCGGATCTCGGATTTCCATTCTGTCAGGTTCTACCAGGCAGTCATAGGCCAGAATATGCACTCCTGCCTTTTCCGCTTCCTGCAGGGTTTCTCCGAATTCCCGATGAGTCTCCCAGTTTGGCTCAAACCTGTCAACTCCCTTCATCTGGATCACCAGAAGCAGATAAGCTTCGTATCCTTCCTGCATACAATGGATCAGCTCCTTCAGATGCTTCACACCTCTTTCTGTCGGTGCATCCGGGAAGCGTGCTATATTGTCAGATTCCAGAGTGACACCTTTTACTTCTATAAAAGCCTTACGTTTCTCTGAGCAGACATAAAGATCAAATCTGGAATTTCCGTAGGTCTTCTCAGGCGTTACCTGAACCTTTTCCGGAAAAAGATATCCTGCCTTTACCCACTCCAGTGCTGCTTTATTGGGAATCTGAGAATCCATATTGATCAGACCCCTGCCTTTTTTATTTACGCAGATCAGGTCATAGGCTGTCTTTCTCGCCGGATTACTGCTCTTTTCCAGAAAAACCTGTGTACCCGGAACCAAAAGTTCCCTGCACCTGCCTGTATTCTTTACATGAACCGTTTCCACCTGCCCATTGATCTCCACATGTGCAATAAAACGATTGGGGCGGTCTATGAAACGGCCCTCTGTAATGTGTTCGTATTTCATATTTTCTGATTGACCACGCTTTCTATTTTTTCTTTGTTCCTTTTTACACACTATATATACCATAGCATGTTTTCCTTATATCTACAACATTCTCACTTTGGGAAACTATTCTCCAGGCAAAATGCTCCCCATCCCACCTCTTCGTTAGGATACTCCTCATACCCCGGCAATGGTCTGGCGCCTTTTCGGAGATAGGCTTTTACTTTTTCCCCATAGAGGTAGGGATCGTTTCCATTTACAATCCCCCATTGCATTAACAATGCTGCGGCTCCACTGACAAAGGGTGCTGCAAAGGAAGTCCCTGTTACTATTCTGTAACCGCCACCAGGTACAGGAGCAACTATGTTCACTCCAGGTGCCACCAGATCCGGTTTCAGATATGGCAGCATCCTGCTGCCCCTTCCGGAAAAGTCCGCATAGGAGTCAACCAGCGAATCATATGCTCCAACTGCAATAATCCGCCGGGCTGTAGCGGGTATGGTCAAAGTCCCATATGCCCTTGGTTCATAAAACCCAGTTCCTCTGTTCAGGGTATTTCCACCTGGCAGCCACAGGTAATATTCTCCTCCCCTGACCTTTTTTCCACTTAAGATGATTTTCCAGTCTCCACTGTCCACATAAGTTTCCACAGGAAGGAAATCTATGTAGATTTCCTGTGTCAGATGATAGGGGCCAGGTTTGCCATAATAGATTAAAAGTTCTGTATTTCCCAGTCTGTACCTCTGAGGGCCAAGCTTTTCATCTAAGGGGCCGATCCGGTTTCCGGATGGATTTTCAATATAAATGCTCATCTCGTCCTCATAGGATTTCCATAACTGCACATTTAATGTTGGTTCCCTGCTGCTCACAGATAATTCTATCTGTCTGGTCTGTCCCTGTTTCAGGATTCCGCCCTCATGCAGAGGCTGATTGCCATTGTTTCCTGTACCTGTACAGATAACCAGACGTCCTGCGGAAGAAACCATATCTATATATGTTTCAAGAAGGGAATCTCCCTTATGTGAACCATAGTTATTTCCAAAACTGATATTGATAACCATCGGCCGCCCCAAAGACAATGACTGACGCACCAAATAATCAATTCCCTGTATCAGTTCGGTTGTTCTTGGGAAAGAATTTTCTCTGGGAATCCCCATTTTTACCACTATCAGGTCACTCTCATAAGCTACTCCCTGATTGACTCCATCGGAAGCTCTCCCGTTTCCTGCCGCGATTCCCAGCACTGAGGTTCCATGTCCACTGTAATCCACAGATGGAACAAGGCGCCTGCCCTGGTTTTCTCCAAGTGCAAGCGCCTCATCGATCTGCTCTTTCGTATATTCAGTTCCTGTCACATATCCCTGGGGTGGATTTCCCTGTATGCTCTGATCCCATAAACGTAAAATTCTGCTGCTTCCGTCTGCATTTCGGAAATCAGGGTGAAAATAATCCACTCCTGAATCTACAACTCCTGTCAGGATTCCTTTTCCTGTCAGTCCATTCCTGCCGGTCTGCACTGTGCGGATGCAGCTCGCTCCCTTTGCCTGAAACAATTCAAAATATAACCGTTTTGGCTTCTCCATAAATTCCACCTGCACTCTGTGGGAATACTTATCAATCTCACTTTCCGGCAAAGTTACCACTGCATAGCCGCCTAACAGTGGCACTACCTTAATTCCATTTCCAGCCAGACCACTTTCCGGTCCGCTGTACTTTATAATCACATCCCATAGCCTGGTTGCAGGATCATATCCTACATTAAGATTTCCCGACTTTCTGCGCTCCTGTGGTGTTGCATCCATCGCAAGATTTAAAAGGTTATCTATTTTCTGGTCCGGCATAAATGATTCCTTTTCATTATACACTTACTTATATTATATGTATTCTATGAGAATTGCTAATGCAGATAAATGCTCTGAGTGCATCAAACGGAATACAGCTTTTTACAACCTATAAATAAAAATGCCATCAGTTACAAACTTGTTCCGCAACTGACAGCATTTCAGCTTACAAATATTTCTGCATATCATCCCGCAGATTCTCTTCCATTCCAATAAGCTTCTTTGCAATGGAAATACTTTCGGACGATGCATCTTTGCATTGGTGCATGGCTTCTGTGATAGACTGGGTTCCCATGTTGCAGCCATTCATGATGATCTTAACCGCCTGTTTATTCTCATCTTCTCCGGTCATCATTTTTACACCTGTCGTCATCCACGAAAATGTGGATACCATAACACCCGGTTCTTTCTCTGGCTGGCCTGCGCGAAGAAGTATTTTGGAAATTTCCTCTTCCAGTTCCTTGTGTTTTGAACAGGATTTTTCAATCGTTGCTGCGATTTTGGCATCTGTCACATGATGCTGTACCTGTTCCATGCTCTCAATTCCCATCTTGCATCCGACACTGCATTCTTCTAATAGTTTCTTTGTGCTGTTGTCCATGTCTGTCCTCCTGTATAAAAATTTACTTTCTACATGGAAGATAGTATACGTACTTTTTGACTATTTATGTATCTTTCCCGTTACTGGGTAGGGGAGAAAATCCCCCCTTAGGCCGCATGATTAATATCTCCTTACAATACTGTTTTTTCTGCACGATTGTACAGGTATAAAAACCTTAGTTTTTTTGCCTTTCAACCAATTCAGAAAAGAAACCTCCTGCTTTACTCAAAGACTGGTAGGTACCATCTTCAATAATGTGCCCTTTATCCAAAACGATAATCCGATCACATTCTTTGATTGTGGACAATCGATGTGCAATCACAATTCTTGTACTTTTTAAGTTTTTCAAAGAATCAGAAACATGTTTCTGTGTAATGTTATCAAGTGCAGAGGTTGCCTCGTCAAACAAAAGCACTTTCGGTTTTGTAACAATTGCACGCGCAATCATCAAACGTTGTCTCTGCCCTCCCGATATTCCACCGGAACCTTCACTTAATATCGTATGCATCCCCATCGGCATATTGCGTATATCATCTGCTACACCAGCCATCTCTGCTGCCTCCCAGGCCTCCTTTAATCCAAGCTGCGGTGCTGAAATCGTAATATTAGAAAAAATATCACCACTAAAGAGTTTTCCGTTTTGCATCACAACACCGATCTGTTGACGCAAAGATTTTTGATCTAACTTCTGAATATCCTTCCCATCATAATATACAGCTCCGGATTTCGGTGTTTCAAATCCCATCATTAATCGCATCAACGTTGTTTTTCCACAGCCGGTTGTCCCGACTATCGCAAGATACTGACCTCTGGGAATTTTAAGATTCAAATGGTCAATGATCCACGGTCCATCATCAGTATAGCGGAAAGATATATTATTTAACTCAATGCTTCCTTTAACCTTTTTTACAATTTGACGCTCTTCACATACTTCCGGCTTTGCTTTCAGTATCGGTTCTGCAAGATCCATGATCGGACGAAGAGCTGATATCATAGCTGCTACTGAAGTCAATTCCAAAATTGCTCCGCTCACCATTCCAAAAGATGTATTAAATGCCGCGTACTGAGGAACACTTAATGATTTGTTCGCCGCAACAGCGAATAACAACATGCTTCCTAATATCGTGATAACCGGTGACAATGCATTTTGAACTTTGAACGCAAACGGCGGATTATACCTGGCCTTAGCCTCCATCTGATATTTTTCTGCCCATTTTGCAAATGCACGCTCCTCACATCCTGCAAGTTTGATTTTCTGAATTCCCGAAAAGATCTCATATACAATCCCCTGTACTTTTGTGGATGCTTCAAGTTCCATTGTCATTACAGTCAACCGCCCATAAACACTGACTCCCGCAATAAGAAGCTGAACGAAAAGAACTGCCAGAGCCGGCAAAAACATAACAGGAGCAATACTTAAAATCTGTATAAGATATACCGAGGAAAACAATGCCGTCATACCAAATCCCAATAATATTTCGCCAAAAATGGTACACAATTCTGTGAGAGCCATCACCCTCTCAGACAATTCACCTGCTGAATACTTTTTAAAAAACTGAACTGGTAAATTCAGGATTCTTGCAAACACAGCACTTTGGAGCTCAACTTTCATTTTCTGCTCTACACGTCCCCTCATCATCTCTTTTACAACAGAAAAAAGAAATTTTGAAACAGCAGTTCCCGCTAAAAGGACGGCAATAGAACCAACCATAATCGCCTGACCTGATGGCAGTATATTCTCCAGCAGAAAAGTAGTCGCCATTGGAACGATCAGACCTAACAGCATAATTGCTAATCCCGTAACTATCATATAAACTTTATCCTGACTTGTGAACGATTTCAGTATAAATTTAAACAGGTCTTTTTGTGTCAATTCCCTTTGCGGAAGCGGACGGTAAAAACAAACCGCTTCTTCGCAGAGCTCTTTTGCTGTCTGCGAATCAACACGATTCTTTGATTTTCCTTTTATATCCTGATAATAATAATGATCTCCTTTTCCCTGAAGGAGGGCTATCATCTGTCCATCTTTTCTTTCTGCCAGGATTGGTCCATAACAATCTTTCCACCATTCGCCTGCCAATTTAATACGTCTTCTCATGATCCCGCTTGGACGAAACAGATATTCCATTTGTTCTTCCAAATCCACAATATTGTCCGGCACAGTATTAACTTCAAGATGGAAATAACGACAAATCTGCGTCAATGCATTCTGATTTCCAGTGCTCCGGGTGTCTGCAAAGGTCTCATTGGTCTCCTTCATAACAACTGATGCCAGATTCCAGTATGCCTTTTGAAGCTGTTGTTTATTATTTGAAATTCTTTCTCTAATTTGACTGTCAAACCACCCCATATTAAACCTCTTATTCTATTGTAACCAATTGGGAATACATTCCGCCCAGCTTATATAATTCCTCGTGAGTGCCTCTCTCTTTTATCTGACCATGCTCTAACACAATAATTTCATTACAGTCCCTGATCGTAGAAAGACGATGTGCAACTACTATCGTAGTAATTCCACGGTTTTTGATCGCCTTGGTGACTTCATATTCTGTTTTAGCATCCAGGGCTGACGTTGCCTCATCTAAGATCACGATTGTAGGGTCTCCTGCCAAAACTCTTGCAATCTCAAAACGCTGGCGCTGGCCACCACTAAAATTGCGGCCTCCTGCATCAATCTTGTGTTCATACCCTCCCGGACGCGCCATAATATCCTGATAGATCTGGGCATCCCGAGACGCAAGGATCACTTCGTAATCCGTAATGCTCTTATCCCACATTTTGATATTTTCCGAAATACTATCCTCAAATAATGTGATCTCCTGATCAACAACAGATAGCGAACCTGAAAACGACTCTCTTGGTATCTCAGTTATCTTTTTTCCATCGTAAAGGATTTCTCCCTCCCACGGTTCATAGAGCCCCGAAATCAGCTTTGCAATCGTAGACTTTCCGCAGCCAGATGGTCCTACAAAAGCAACTTTATCTCCGGGATGAATGATCAGATTAAAGTCTTTCAGAAGCGGCTCCTCCAATTTCGAGTATCCAAAAGTCACATGCCGAAGTTCTATTGTTCCTTTCAGCTTCTCAAATTCAGTAATATCATCCTCTGAAAACGTCTTTACATAACTGTTGTCAGAAGCATATTTCATAACATCCTGTACACGTTCCATAGAAGTACGTGTTTCCTGAATACTTTGTCCAATATCAAGCAGGCTTTCCACAGGCATCATAAATTGCTGAAGCAAACTCTGAAATGCCACAAGCATACCAACACTGAATTTTCCTTTCATGATCAGCCACACACCAATGGTAAGAATTACCGCATTCGACAGTTCCTGAAGCAAAACCGGAATACTCAGAAAGAAGCTGTCATTTCTTAACTGCTTTACTGTCTGGATATTTGCTGCAGCCTGAAATCCAGCCCATCTTTCAAAAAAACCATTTTCTGCACCTGAGCTTTTAATACTCTCTATCATATCAATTCCTGACATAGTTGCAGAATCCACTTTACTTTCATCCCTCATACGAACTCTGGTAGTTTCCACCCGCATATGTGATGCGATCTGAGACGCAAGCAGATTTAACGCAATCGCAATACAACCTACAAAAGTCAAAACCACACTGTAACGTATCATGATTATAAAATAGAAAAACAACAGTATAATCTGGATAAATACCGGAGCTATTTTTGCGATCAAAGTCTCTGCAATCTGATCATTCAGTTTTTGTCTGCCAGCAAGGTCTCCCACCATTCGTTGTGCATAAAAATCCATAGGCAGATGAAGCATATGCCACATAAATGAGGCATTTGATACAATAGCAAGCTTTCCTTTAATTCTGTAAAGATATATCTCATTAAGAAAACCAACAATCATTCGGAATATAGCAGTGAAAAGCATTGCCACCAGAAGCATTTCAAGCCAATGCATATTATGTCCGGGCAAAATCTGATCCGTAAATATTCTGGCAAACACAGGAGTAACCAAGCCTACAAAAGCAACAAGGGCTGCCGTAATCATTACAAAAGCCACAGAATCCGTTGTATTGGCCAGTCTATCCTTCAAAAACTTAAATACACTTTCCGGCTTTCCGCCCTTCTCAAAGTTTTCTCCTGGTGTGAACTCAATACATACTCCTGTAAAAGAATGATCAAATTCTTCCATTGTTACCTTGACCGTTCCACGTGCAGGATCATTAATTACAGCTGCATTTTTGGTAAAACCGCATAACACAACAAAATGATTAAAGTTCCAATGGATAATTGCAGGATAAGTAACATTCTCTTTTACTTCGTCTACTCCATATCGATGCGCTTTTACCTCCAGCCCATAACTCCTTCCGGCTTTTGCAATACTGGAAGCTTTGGTTCCATCTCTTGATACTCCACAATCACTACGAACTTGTTCAAGCGGTAACCACTTGCCATAATACGCAAGAATCATAGCAAGGCTCGCTGCACCACATTCCAGGGCTTCCATCTGCATAATAACCGGAACTGTGATTCTTTTTTTTCTCTTTTTCATAGCATGCTCCTAATCCAAAATAAATTGAATTGGTTTCATTTCGGCTGTTGTAATAATAACTGTTGCCAGCATATTTGAGGGAATGTCTTCTTCAGCTATAACCCGAACTTCATAAGAATAGTTTCCATCAAGCACATTATCCGCAAGCCAGTCTTCTGATATTTCAGCACGAATTTCTTCCTGTGAATAAGGATTCTGACTCACTGCTTCCACTTTGCCACTGATGTTTCTTCCATCAGGCAGTGTAATATTTGCCTTACATCCTATCAGGTTTGTGTTGGCATTTTCTACACATTCATAGCAGTTAATCACATTACCTCCAACAGTAACTCCTTTCACTGTCATCGTCTGTGGAAGACTTCCTACAACGCTCCATACAATCACAGATATTACTGCCACCAGAAGTGCCGCCATAATTAACCAAACCTTCGGATGAGACACCTTAATATATGCATCTAATTGTTCCGGAGATTCAACACGATCAAGACTTTCCCTTCTAAATATACTCTGTTTATCCACTTTTTCATCCTCCAGTATGCAATTTGTTTATCATATCATCTGACTGCTGCTGTATTTTTATCATTTGTTTATTGTATCTGGTCTCTGACGCTTTGCATCAAAGATCTCCAGATAAAAATAATTTTTTCTTCATATAGTGTGACAAATTCTCTTCTGATGTTTATAAACAGATAGGAAGCATTCGAATTCTTACAGGAAAGGAGAACTATTATGAGCGAAATCAAACAGAACATTACAAACGAATTATCTGAAGAAGAATTAGAAAATGTTGCCGGTGGTTTTGGCCGTCCTACTATGGATGATCCCAGATATAGGGAGCAGATGAGGATAAACAATATGTTAAAACGAGGCATGAATATGGAGGAAATTCAAAAAGCGTTGAAGCGTTGAAGTTCTATTCGTAAATAACTATATCAATCCTTCCGGGCAGCCTTAGGGCTGCCCCTGTTTTTCTCTGGTCACCTTATCACTTCCACGATTAGTCAGAGTTCCTGCCAGTACCACCGTTCCTGGCACCAGCACCATGATATATATGATTCCAAGCCCAAATCTGAGGAACTTGCCAAGGCTTCGGCTTATTTCTTCTATTATATATGGGCACCCTGTATTTATCCACCAGTACAAAGGAATTAATGCAAAAATACTGATAAACAACCTTAGCTTTTGCGAAATTCTGTCAAAATCTAATTGTCTTTTTTCCAGTATCCTGCAGATGACAAAGGATGCAATAAATCCGACTCCTTCATATGCATCTCCCCGCATTTTAGCAGGATCAACCAGAAGTGATCCATCCGGCAGATAATCAAGTGGATATGGTTTGTATTCATAGTACAGCACAGCAGCAATACAGATCAAAAGCCCTGCCACAAGAATCATGAGGTCTCTTTTTTTTCTTTTTCACTCCACAATTCCAACCACCCGGTCAGATACATCATAACTGCTGTTGATATAAATCCCACCAGAACATCCTGCGGAGTATGTACTCCCAGATAATTTCGTGAAAACATAGTCAGGAATACCAGCACAAACAACAGACCTGCAACGACACTGTGCTTTTTTTCCATGAACCAAAGTCCACTTCCACCGAACATAGCCGTTGCCCGCGTTGTATGCCCACTTGGAAATGAATATCCGGTAGCTGCTGTTTTAGAATCACCATAGGGTAAAATCCGTGTATCCCGTATCCATGGGCGATAGACACAGAAAGTAAGCTTTAAAAATCCGTTGATAAACAGACCGCCCCCAAGTCCTGCCAGGATTTTTCGTCCCGCCTTCCGGTCAAATGCCCAGTAAATCATACACATCATTGCAATAGGTAAAAATCCTGCGGACAGCTTTGTTACTGCATTCATAAGCGGTGTCAGAATACTTCCAACCGTTTCGCGAAATTGTTGCAGGTACAATAAATACTCAATATCCATAGCTTTCCTCTTTCTGCTGTTCTTTCAGGCGAAAATAAAGCTGTGACTGTGTTAAATACTGATATGGTCCGGCAAAGAATATATTAACCAACCCGAATGTTATAATTCCCAGAAGGCTCCATCCTATAAAAGACAGATCTAATACAAATGCAGCCCACTTATTTCCCTTCATCATCTGACGGCTCTTTTCAAAAGCTTCTTTTCGATTCATCTGTGGATTCTCTGCCAACAAAAACGGAAGCATCATATACTCATACTGTTTTATAATTCCCGGAATGATAAACAAAAGACTCCATAAGCTTACAAACAATGTCCGCAAAAACATAATCCAGCCAACATTCTTTCCATCTCTCCTGTTGATCACCGACCAGATACATCTCGTCTCCGCTGTTCCGTATTCACATTGAATAAACAGCTTTTTACATCCCACCTCCAGAGGATTCCAAATCAAAATCGTCATAATAAAGTTAACAAGCAACGCAACTGCCACAATTCCAAGTGCAATTCCTAAAACAAGGCCAAAATCATCAGTTTCTACTGCGCCTATCACTTCATCAAAACTTCCGGAAGAAGACCTTTCTACTACCGAGACCACTCCTGAACCTCCAATCAGGGATAATATAACTCCTGCCAGAACTGCTTTCCAATAATTTATCTTTAAAAGCTGTTTGGCACACTCTTTCAATTCTCTCCTTGTCCACATATACAATTCCCTCCTCTTCAAACTACCCATATGCAAATATCTCATATCTGAAATATGTCATCCGGCTTTCATAATCTATTACAATGCATTATCCCCAGTCAGTTCAGGAAGAGTCTCTGTAGCCTGAACGCCTATTCCCTCTGTTTTTCCATAATCATTCGCAACTTCTCCAGAGCACGTTTCTGTATCATCCTTACATTTCCCGGTGATAAATTCATCTGCCTGCCAAGCTCTGTGGAACTTTTCTGATAATAAAATCTTCCCAGAAGAATTTCCCGTTCTCTGTCAGAAAGCTGCTCCAGACTTTTTCTTAATGTCTCTTCTCTCATAATCTTTGCCACAATCTCTTCCGGCATTTTTTCCCGGGGAATTGTCTGCTGCTTCAGGATTTCCAGAGAATAATGAGTCTTTTTATCCCTATAATAGTTTTTCAGGCGGTTTGCTGTGATTGCATACAACCAGGTAGCTATACTACCTTTTTCTTCATCATAACTGTCCATATTTCTGTAAAAAGACAGAAATACATCTCCAGTCAGTTCTTCCGCTTCATACAGATCAGGAACTCTTTTATGTATAAATGTCAAAATTTTCAGATAATATTCCTGATAAATACGCTCAAACTCCTCATACTTCATCCTCCGCCTCTTCATAAGACTCAATCTCTGCATAGAGATGTTTATCTTCTTTCACATCTTCCTCTGGCTCGTACAGTTCTTTACACTCCTTATCTGTATACATAATGTAATAAGAATTATCGTCATGAAGCATGATCCATACATGATTATCTGCTGGAACCGTGATTGCATAATCCTTTTCCTGCTCTGTACCAGGAGCTGCAGTAACTGTCACATTACGTACATCACCTTCTGCTTTTTCTGCTTCTTCGTACTTTTCACAGAGATCTGCTACATCCTCAGGTCTGTCCACGCCGTAGGAGAATTCCATCTTCGAAGCTTCTTCTGAAGTGCCGTCCTTATGATTCAGAATCTGAGTATGTTTCAGTGGTCTGTAATCATCCGAAGCAACCACATATTCCATAGAAATCCAGTCTCCCTCTGTGTAAGATTCTCCATCGCCCTGAGAATTCAGTGTGCTCTGCGTAAGTTCTTCAGGTACTTTTGTCTGTATAATGATCGTATCACCATCGTCCTTCAGATCCGTCACTTCTTCCTCCATGGTTTCATCTGTATAAAAGCTTATAAGATCATCTGCATTTCCATCTGCTTCATCAATATACAGACAGGAGAGATACTCATCTCCTTCTTTTCCGTATTTTAATTCGCCATCCTTATAGAGCATCTGGGTAGTACCATACATATCTACATACATCACTTCAGAATCTTCATAATCATATACCTTTGTATTCTGCAGTATATATTCACAGGTAGCTTCATAGCTTTTATGATTGCTTACAAGACTGTCTGTTTCTCCTGCTTTCATCATCTGTTCCAGTGCATTGTCTTTTGTCAGTTCAGGTAACGTATCCGATGCCTGGACACTCACACATCCTGCTCCCAGAGTTCCCATAATCAGTGCCGTCACAATAATCATTCTTTTCTTCATTTTTTAGTCTCCTTTTCTTATATTTTTTCCTTTACGATGCCAGTAAAAGCGAACTTTCGGGCATATATACCGTATCAAAAGCTCTCCTCATTTTGACAGTTTTCTGCATCTATATTATTTATGTTATTTGAATTTGACTTCCCTGTCTATATTTTTGCGTGAATAGTCAAAATATGGTGTGAAAAGCCCTTCATAATGATTTGATTTTGCCCTCTGCCAATGGTATACTTATTTTTAATAAGTAACCTGGCCATTATCTATCTTTATGACAGGAGGGTTTTATGATAGCATTGCGTTATTTCTGCGGATTTTCTCTTCAGATTTTTCCTTATGCATTTTTCTGTTTGTATCCATTCCGGGATCGTTTCCGCCTAAGCACAAAAAAGACAATGCTCATGGCACTGTCCATTTTTATTGTAATGGTCATTCCGTTTTCTCTTATCGCACAGTTCAACATCGGCGGTGATTACAAAGAGCTGATCTGGAATGTTATTTTTTATATTGCCCTGCTACTGTTCGGAGTGTTGTATTGTTTTATCATCCAGGCAAAAATAGCAGAAAAACTATTTGTATTTTTTGTTGTAATGAGCTACGGATTCTTTGTTACAAGCACCGTTACCTTTTTGCACCGTACTTTCCGGTTTCCATCCGATTATTTTATGTATCCGCCCTTTGCACTGGCTCTCACACTTATCATAAATCTGGTTCTTGCGAAACCATTTCTCATGCTGATGGAGCGAATCCGTACTATGATCAATGCAGATCTGGAATCACGGATCTGGAAGATTCTCTGCTCCCTCCCTGCTTTGTTTATTCTGATTGCCAGCATTGCCCAGTTCTCAAGCATAATAAATCTTTCCAATAATATAGTTGTCCATGTTATGTTTGTACTGTTTGCAGTATTTGCTTTCATGGTGTATGCCGTATTCTTCAGTGTCATGGGATACATCCGCAGCAAACAGGAAGAACAGCGGATTTCCGAGCGCATGCTGGAAAGCTATCGTAATCAGGCAGAAAACAATGAACATATCCTGGAAATACACCATGAAATCCGGCATCATATGAATGCCCTGTCCTCTTATCTTAATCAGGAGGACTATGCAGGCGCCAGACAATATATCCAGAAGTTTACTGAAGAAGCCCAGCAGCTTCCTTTCGTCACCTATACAGCCAATGCTCTGGTCAATTCCATCCTTTCAGAATTCGCAGAACGTGCCAGCCGTTGTAAGACCACAGTAGAATACAATATTATCATTGGCAGAAGACTCAACATGGAAGACATTGATCTGTGCCGGATGTTGACAAATATATTGGAAAATGCAGTAGAAGGGTGTCAGAAAGTCTCTGAGGGGAAGCGGATTATCCGACTGAATCTCCATTCCAAGGGAAACTTTCTATTTATTAAATGTGAGAACTCCTGCAATGAGAATAACCTGAGAATCACGAATGGAAAATATAAATCCAGTAAAAAGAACAGTGACAGACATGGTTACGGTCTTAAGATCATCAATGGTATCGCCGAAAAATACAATGGTATACTGAACGTACAGGTACGTGGTGGCTTTTTTGCTGTAACAACAACACTTTGTCTTGACGAAAATAACGAATAATAGGGGGGCTTTCACTATGTACCATATTGCCATCTGTGATGATGAACCGATTTTTTTAACACAGATATCAGAAATGATCATCGATATTTTAGCATCCATGGGAGAATCCTGTGAGATTCGAAAATATACTTCTATTTCAGAATTAAAAAATACATTGCAGAATACTCCCAAAAGCTGTGACATTCTGATTCTTGATATTATGCTGGGTGAAAACAATGGGATCAGCTTTGCAGAATGTCTCCGTGACACTGAAAACCAAATTCCCGTTATCTTCATTTCCAGCAGTGAGAAATTTGTATTCGATGCATATTCTGCTGAACCTGTAGGTTATATCCTCAAGCCGGTCAACCGTCAAAAACTTGCAGAAGCACTAACCCGTGCAATCCGACATCTGATCCCGAAATCCATTATAATCGACACTCCGTCCAGAACTGTATCCTTTCATATCAGGGATATTACCTATATTGAAATAATCAATAAAGAACTGCAGATTCACCTTCAGGACGGTACTGTCACGAAGATATATAAATCCCTTTCTGCAGTCCGTGAAACTCTGCCGAAAGATATCTTCGTGCAATGTCACAGATGCTACATTGTTTCTCTGCATGCTGTCCGTTCAATCAGACGCTTTGAAATCACACTGAATAATCATGAAATAATCCCGGTCAGCAAATACAGCTACCGGGATGTCCAGGAACAATTACAGCAATACGCTGCAAAATGGTTTTAATTTTTCCAAACAGCAGAAAACGGCGGTCTTATCGACCGCCGTTTTCTCATTGATATTTTGCAACAAGCTCTCCGGCATTTGCTTTCACATCATCGGAAACAAGCCCCGGGAATTCCTCTTCCAGTTCATTCAGGATATTCAGAATATCTTCTTTTTCCTGACCGGTACTGATAACAACCTCGCAATAGTTGATCTTCTCCATACCTGCCACTGAGGTTTCCAGCTGCATAATATAATCCACATGCGGATTCCCATATAATCGGATCAGATCCTCCTGCGACCTTGCTTTCATCGTGACATGCTCCCACCACTTAAATCCCAGATTTTGAAGTGGGGGCTTCTTGCTCAATGACTCTACTGAGCCAAGTATCTACAAGCTATCCTCGCGTGCCCCGCGATTCTTTTGCCCGGACACGGGCGTATTTTCTTACTTATTGTCCAGATACAGACAGTTTATGCTGTCAGCATCCTTCTTGCCTCTTCACGGATGTTGATCGCTGCATTTCGATCTCTGTCCATCTCATTTCCACACGTACAGCGATAAACTCTTTCGGATAATTTCAGCTCTTTTTTTATCTTTCCGCATTTACTGCATTTTTTGCTTGAAGGGAAAAAGCGGTCTATCTTTACTAATTTCTTTCCCTTCCAGGCAAGCTTATAATCCAGCATATTCCGGAACATCCCGTATCCATTATCCTGTACACTTTTTCCAAAATGCAGGCACTGGCTCATTGCTTTCATATCAATATCTTCTACCAGAATATTTCCGTTGACCACATTTGTTGTATAGCTGTTTTGGGAGTGATGTTTTGACTTGAAACGTGGGAATCCAGCCTTAGGATCACGGAAAAAGTTCTTATATGCTTTCTCCAGATGAAGCTGGACATTTGCCAGTGCCAGCGAATCTACTTCTTTCAGAAATGGATACTCCTTCTTATACATGGCTGGTGTATTTTTTAACAGCTTTTTCGTCTTTTTATACTCCCGGATCTTGTCATTAAGCATCTGGTTATACAGAAAACGGCAGCAGCCAAATGTTTTTCCAAGGAGTATCTTCTGTTCTTCTGTTGGATAAATCCGGAAACGATATGCTATGTTCAATTCTTTTTCTCTCCCTGGGATTCGATGTATTGACGGATTACTTCAACCGGCGCCCCTCCTGCCGTCAGAAGGCAGAAACTCTGGC
>HE978651.1:2958763-2971042 GCA_000285855.2 Ruminococcus sp. JC304
CCGTGGGGCAATATATTCCCATATTTCCTTTGCTCTTTCTGAGATTGGATCATTGATAACTTTTCTTCGATATTTTACCACCATGATCAGGTGATAATACATCAAATATACTGAATGTGCATTATGGTCTATTTTTCCCATAAAAACAGTCCTTTTTTGATTTTTTACCTTGTCGACTGATTCTATTATACCATGAATCGCATTGCAGAACAAGCGTTCTTTTCGTTTTTTTGCAATTCACCTCCCACCTATAGAGGAAGGAGAATTCTTGCTACATATTATGTTAAAGATGGTTTTTACCGAAGATATGTTGACCAGTCAGCTTCTTTTGACTACATAAAATATGGCTCAGAAGATACTTATGATCTGACTTTTCGAATTGTACGATTTCCAATATCAGAAGATACTTATGAATGTCTTGTAACAAATCTTCCGAAAGAAAACTTTTCTGTTGAAAAGCTTAAGGAGATCTATAATTCCAGATGGGGGATTGAATCCTCTTTTCGCAAACTGAAATATACAATTGGATTAAGTCATTATCACAGCTATAAGCCTGATTTTATAAAACAGGAAATATGGGCGAAATTTATCGCTTATAATGCCACCGAACTTCTTGTCGCTCATACTGTAGTCGCTCATGGGAAACGTAAATATTCCTATAAAGTAAACTTTACACTTGCTGCACATATATGCAGAATCTATCTCCGTCTCCACACGGAGACAGATTCCATGAATGTGATGGCACTGTTACAAAAGGAATTAGTCCCGATCCGCTGCGATCGACAATTCCCAAGACTTAAAACGGCTCATTTCAGAAAACCCAAATATCTGATATACCGTGTTTCCTAAACAGTATCATCAACTAATAGTATATCACTTTTTTTAGCAGATGAAAATCTGCTTATTTGTCGTTGTCAAAACGAACAAGAATTTAACCATTTTCATATTTCATAAATTTTTCAAGGCATTTCTTTTTAAATGTTAAGTAATCTCCGGAATATGCCTTATTTATCTAAATACCATTGACCCCTGAACAGTAACGAAAAAGGACGCCACTTTGACGTCCTTTTATACTTACCAGTCTTTCCAGACTTTTAACATTCGATTATATGCTTCTTCCAGCATTGATCTTGGAGATGCAATATTAAGTCGGATATATCCGTTTCCTGCTTCTCCAAATACACTTCCCATATAAACCGAAACATTTGCTTTTTCGAGGAACCATTCTTCCATCTGCTGCTCGTTCAACCCTGTCTTCTTATAATCAAACCAGAGCAGATAAGTACCCTCTCTTGGATAAATATGGAATTCTGGAAAATGCTCCGCAAAGAATTCTCTTGTAAATGTTTCGTTATCGTCGATGTATTTCTTTACCGCTTCATACCAGTCATCACATTCTGTGTATGCCTTCTCCACTGCAGTTACTGCAAAAATTGTCGGATTGTGCATTCCAATACGGTCAATATCTGCCTCGATTATGTTTCTTAATTTTTCATTTGGAATAATCATGTAAGAAACAATAACTCCCGGAATATTGAAAGTCTTTGTCGGTGAGCTTGCTAGAATCAGTCTGTCATTTATATCTTCTGACACAGACAGTGCTGTCTGATGTTTTACTCCCGCTTTCATAAGATCGCCATGGATCTCATCTGTAAATAAGATAAGATCATGTTTCTTACAGAAGTCTGCTGCCTGAACCAGTTCTTCTTTTGTCCATGCACGACCGGTCGGATTATGAGGATTGCACATGATCATCATTTTGGTATGTTCATCTACCAGAGATTCCATGTATTCAAAATCCATTTCAAAACGTTCACCATTCTTTTTAAGAGGACTTGCCAGCATTCGTCTGCCATTTTTCAAAATTGCATTCTGTAATGGTCCGTACGCCGGTGTATGCATGATAACACCATCGCCTTTTTCTGTATAGGTTTCTACAGATATACTGGATGCAATATTAATTCTCGGGCAAAAAACAATCCATTCTCTTGGAATGTCCATATTATACTGTTTTTTATACCAGCGCTGGATACTTATAAAAAATTTATCACTCAGATCTGTATATCCCAGAACCCCCATATCCAGAACATCATGCAGCGCATTTCTGATTTCTTCCGGTGCTTTGAAATCCATATCAGCAACACCAAGATGGATCATATCACTCTTGCCGTATTTTTTGTCCATCGTATCCCATCTGCCGCAATTGGTATTTCTACGATTGACTACAACATCAAAACCATACTGTGTTTCCATATGTAACCTCCTTGTTGTCATATTGGTTATACTGTTTCATCTTCTTTCTGAAGTGCCAGGTACTCATCATAATACTCATCGCCAGGTTTGATCTTCGCGATACCAAAACCTGTAAATCCCCAGATGATTGCAAAAATAACACCTGTATAGCAGATGACTGCCCATGGAAGATAAGATAATGTAGGTACTCCAAGTGTTGTTGCCATATAAACACCGGCTGCTGTCCACGGTACGATCGGCTCAACAACTGTTGCAGAATCTTCCAGAGTTCTTGATAAGTTCTTAGGCTGCAAACCTTTTTTAATGTATGTTTTTGAGAACATTTCTCCAGGAATCAAAATGGATAACTGTCCATTACTTGTTACAAAAACAGCTGTAATACAGGAAACGATTGTTGCAAGAATCAGTCCACCTGTTGATTTTACTGCTTTCATCAGTTTATTTAAAACTATATCAAGAGATCCTGTCACTGCCAGTGTTCCTGCAAAACCATATGCACAGAATGCGATCAGAACTGTATTCAACATGGAAAGCATTCCTCCACGCTCCAGAAGTCTCGGGATATCAGGGATCAATGCTGTTGCATCAAAACCTGTTTTTGTTACCATATCAAGACTGAATCCACTGATTGCTGCTGTAAAACACTGCTGCAGAGTAAATCCCTGGAATACAGTTGCATTTAAAAATGCAATAATACTTGAAATGAGCATTACCGGAATTGTAGGTTTTTTACGGATTGATCCATATAAAACAACGAGTGGCGGTAAAATTATAAGTGGATTGAAACGGAACAGATTCTCTAATGTTGCCAGAATTGTTTCTACTTTTTCCGGAGTAGCAACTGCTCCCCCACCAGCTAATGAAAATCCAGCAATTGTGTATACGACAATACAAATAATGCATCCCGGAATTGTTGTATAAAACATGTGTCCGATATGATCATACAGTTTTGAACCTGCTGCGATAGGTGCAAGGTTTGTTGTATCTGACAGCGGCGACATTTTATCTCCGAAATAGGCACCTGATACGACTGCACCAGCTACCATCGGAAGGGATGCGCCCATACCAGATGCAACACCCATCAGTGCAACGCCGATTGTTCCGGCAGATCCCCATGATGTACCTGTACAAACAGATACAACTGCAGTAACAAGAAATGATGTAACTGCAATATAACGTGGGCTGATAATTTTAAGACCATAATATACCATCATGGGGATAGTTCCACCAATCATCCATGAACCGATCAGGAAACCAACAATAATCAGGATAAAGATTGCCGGCATTGTTTTTGAAAGCTTTCCGACAATAGAATCCATAATATCATCCCATGTATAACCTAACCCAACTGCTACAACTGCTGCAACTGCTGCCGAAACAAGCATCAGTACCTCAGGACTCAGTCCCATAACTGCATAACCAACTCCCAGCAACAGGATCATTGCCAGAATAGGCAGTACTGCCAGAAAGAACGTTGGTTTTTTCTTTTCTCTTATTTTTTTCTCACCCATAGATAAATCCTCCTCACAACCGGAGCTTCTTTCCAGCTGTCTTTCATTTTTTTATTCTACTATCGCAATTACTTCTACTTCACATAATACATTTTTCGGAAGTGTTTTCACCGCTACACAGGATCTTGCCGGCTTTTCTGTAAAGTATTTTGCATATACTTCATTAAAAGCTGCAAAATCATTCATATCACTCAGAAAACAGGTTGTTTTCACTACTGAACAATAGTCTGTTCCAGCTTCGTTTAAAATAGCCCCAATATTTTTCATAACCTGTTCTGCCTGAGAAACAATGTCTTTGGAAACAATTTCCCCATTCTCAGGGTTTATCGGAATCTGTCCGGAACTAAACAATATTTTATCGTATTGTATAGCCTGAGAATAACATCCTATTGCTTCCGGTGCTTTTTTTGTAAAGATTTTACGTAGCATATTATCTTTCTCCTTTGTTTTTTGGTAATTTTATTATAACAATAAAATTTATTTTAGTCAATGTATTTTTCTTCATTAATTCATCTTATTTAATAAACTTTCGTTCATCAACTTCTTGCATATTGTCACCATTTTACGTATAATAATTAGTAGAGATGTACAATTTATAATGAAATATATTTCAGTCAATATAATTATTTATGAACTGATAAATGAAATTGTATAAACAACAAACGAAATGAGGTACTAATTATGGATAATTCTTTTTTAAAACTTACTGCAACAGATCGAAAGATTCTGGATTCTTTTGCACTTATGCTCAACGGACTTGGAGCTTACCTTGGCGATGGATATGAGCTGGTCCTGCACAGCCTGGAAAATCTTGATCATTCTGTCATAAAAATTATCAATGGTCATTACACAGGAAGAAAAGAAGGTGCCCCTATTACAGACCTGGCATTAAAAATGCTAAGACAGATTGAGCAGGATCCTTCCCGCACAGTTTCCCCTTACTTCAACAAAAACAATTCTGATTCCTTGCTCCGTTCCTGTACAATTCCAATCACTGGTGAACATGGTCGAATCATTGGTTTACTTTGTATGAATTTTCATATGGAAATGCCTCTTTCCGAATTTCTTCAGGGAATACTACCATCACACGATGATGCATCTTCTGTGGCACATACTTCCTCAGAGACATTTTCGGACAATATTGATGATCTGATACTTTCTTCACTTACAGAGACCAAAGAAGTTGTATATAATGATCCTGATATCTCTTCTTCCAACAGAAACAAAGAGATTGTTTTTCGCCTGTACCAGCAGGGTATCTTTCAGCTTAAAGATGCTGTAATCAAGGTTGCAGATCAGTTAAATATTTCCAAAAATACGGTCTACCTGCACATTCGAAATTTCAAAAATACATCTTCGACAAATTAAGCCATTCTCTTTTTTACATTCTTAAATAGTTTTAACCAAAATAGATTTTTTCATAACATAAAAAGGAACTGGTCCATGTACTGTGAAATAATCTCTCAAATACATTTCCCGGTTCCTTTTCTATTACTGGTGACAATTTTGCTTCATTTTATTTTTCTTTGACATCATTCCAGAAACTTTCACTCTGAAGTTTTTTGTCAATTTCAAATATATCTAGAATTGTCTGGGCAATGTCTCCAAAGCACGCTCTTGTTCCAAGATTCACACCTGCTTTTACATCTTTTCCATACATCAGCATCGGCGTATATTCACGGGAATGATCGGTTCCTTTGAATCCCGGATCACATCCATGATCTGCAGTGATGATCAAGATATCTTCATCTCGCATCTGTGTCATAAATTCATGTAGGGCTTTATCAAATACTGTCGCAGCTTTGGCATATCCGTCCAGATCATTTCTATGCCCGTACAGCATATCAAAATCAACAAGATTCAGGAATCAGATTCCATTAAAATCTTCTTTCTGTAATTCAAACCAGCGTCCGACTCCATCTTTGTTTTCTTTTGTCGGCACACTTTTCTGGATGCCTTTTCCGGCAAAGATATCATAGATTTTGCCTATACTGATTGTGTCGAATCCATTTTTTTCCAACACATCCAACATGGTGTCTGCCGGAGAAACAAGTGAGAAATCATGACGATTGGCAGTTCGTACATAATTTGGATATTCTCCGGTGAATGGTCTTGCGATAACTCTTCCTACCCCATATTCCCCTGTAAGAATTTTTCTTGCGATCTTACAGTAGTGATAGAGATCTTCCAACGGAACAACATCTTCATGAGCAGCAATCTGAAATACACTGTCCGCTGAAGTATAGACGATCAGTGCTCCTGTCTCTACCTGTTTTTTTCCATAATCTTTGATTACTTCTGTTCCAGAATATGGTTTATTACATAAAACTTTTCGTCCTGTCTGTGCGGAAAACGCATCTAATATCTCCTGAGGAAATCCATCTGGATATGTCGGCAACGGTTTTTCTGATACAAGTCCCGCAATTTCCCAATGACCTACCGTTGTATCTTTTCCTCTGGATCTTTCACGCATTCTGCCATAAGCGCCTGCTACATGATTTTCTTTTTCTCCGACTTCAACACCATCTATATTAAAAAGTCCAAGCCTCTTCATATTCGGTGTATCATAGAATTCAGATCTGATTGATTGACGCAAGCGTATTGCTTCCTACATCGCCAAAATCAGCGGCATCTGGTTCGTAACCAATACCATAACTGTCCAGAACAACTAAAAAAACACGTCGTTTCATAACCTTCTCCTCCAACTGCCTTAAATCTCCAATGCCACACGAATCATATCGTTAAATGTAGTCTGTCTTTCTTCCGCTGTACACTTCTCACCGGTCAGAAGGTTATCACTTACTGTAAGCATTGTAAGTGCATCTACACCATGTTTTGCTGCCAGAGTATAGAGTTCGCAGGTTTCCATATCAACAGTTGCCATACCATAAGATGCCAGAAAGCTGTTTTTCTCCTTTCCACGGTCATCATAGAATTTATCACTGGTAAAAATACTGCTCACGACAGCATGAACATTCAGTTCTTTTGCTTTATCATATGCAGCCTTCAATAATTCAAAGCTTGCTGTCGGTGCAAAAGAAATATTTCCAAAACGGTCTTTATTCATTCCGGAGTCGGTCGTAGATGACATTGCAATAATTACATCTTTCAAATCGATTCCTTCTTTAAAGCTTCCACAAGTTCCAATACGGATCAGTTTCTTTGCTCCGTATACCTGCATCAGTTCACTGGCATAAATATGCATGGACGGCATTCCCATACCGGTTCCCTGTACAGAAACCTTTTCTCCACGATAGATACCTGTAAATCCATACATTCCTCTTACTTCGTTGTAGCAGACTGCATTTTCAAGGAAGTTTTCTGCAATAAACTTTGCTCTCATCGGATCTCCTGGAAGCAATACTTTTTCGGCAATATCTCCTATACTGGCATTATTATGCGGTGTACTCATAAAATTTCCCTCCTGTTTTTTATTTATTGCTTTCAAAATCACTGATGACTTTCTCGATGATATTTTCAAATTTTCTTTCCAGAATCATCATAGAACTTCCAAACATAAGATTTGCAGGATAATCAAAATCTTCTACGTTGCTTCCTGTCTGATCACGATACTCTTTGTCTTCGCCCAGATGTGGAATGCGGTTAACCAGTTTATCGGCGTTGTCCATGTATCCATACAGCTTCTTACCAAGCTCAAATCCCATTCCACATTCAAAGGCGACATCATTGTTGGTTTCATATCCTCGATAATTATTCAGGTTTGCTATAATAATATCACAATTCCTTACATGCTGCTGAAATCCGTCAAATAAATTCATAGTTTTCATATATGGATTGTCTGATTCTGTATCTTTGACTCCCGGTGCAGGAGCCAGCGGAGATACGGCCTCATAGCCATGTCTTGCACAAATTTCTTTCATTTTTGAAAATTTCATCTCCATTTGTATCATATCTTTCAAAACCCGCCAGGTAGATCAGTGGTCTTTTCTTTTCATTCTCTGTCACATGCTGAGAATAATCTACAATTACTTTGCGTCCTGCTTTGAACTTGTATTCTTCTTCAATATCAGTCATCAGCATATGCAGACAGTCATCATAATCGCATTCGACAATCTTGGTAGATCCAATGATTGTTGAGGAGAACGGTAATTCTGCATACGGCATCACATTTCCACGTTCATCATATGTTTTTCTGTCCTTCAGATAAGACTGCTGATTTTTGATAGCAAGACTTCTTTTGTCTCTCGTATAACCATAGCATCTTGCTCCTTTTGCATAAGCCATTCCAAGTTCATATACTGTTCCACTGTCAGGCTCTGCTCCACGATATGCTTCCAGATCTGCGATGATAACAGTTGTATCTTTCATTACTTTATCAAAATCTGCAAAAATACTGTCTGCTCTTTTTTGTTTATCAGGATTTTCCATATCCAGTGGATGATCATTCGGCAGAGTAATGCCAAATCCAAGAGCATGGGCACGGGCTTTCATTGCTCCAAGAGCATCGTATCCATAAGTATAGCGCATTCCGGACCTGCTATATAAATTTCCTCTTTTTTAAATAAATCATGCTGATATCTATACATCTGTGCTTTTTTCCTATTCCAGAACTAATCCCAAAAGTAACTTCAGAAAACGTCCATAATCTGCGTTGCAGCCAATTTTGATCATTGGAAGGTGTTCCCATACAAAATGATGTCTTCTGTCAACAGCAGTCATTCCGAGAGTCAGACAGTCTTTTGTCTCTACACCCACTCTCACCTGCATTGTCTCAACCAGTGTCGGATCAATTGCATAAGCAACTGCCATACAGTCAATTACTGTACAGTATGCGTCAAATCCTCTGTTTCCATTATATCGGATTGCCTGACGGAGGAATTTCGCTTCTTTTTTGTCACTCTCTTCCAGAAGTTTGATGTCATCTTCTGTAAAGTTTACATCAAAGTATGTTGCTACATCCAGTCCCAGAGCAACAAGCGGAATTCCTGATTCATAAACGATTTTTGAAGCTTCAGGGTCTACATAAACATTCCATTCACTCTGCGGAGTGTCACCTGTCGCATTGAAAAATGCATATTTATTCAAACCAAATGCACCAGAAATTGCCACAATTTCTTTAATCATCGGTTTAATCTCCGGAGCTTTTGTGAGCGCCATAGCGATATTACTCATAGGACCTGTTTCCACCAGAGTAATTTCTCCTGGATTTTCTTTTACCAGATCAATGATCATATCTACTGCATGTTTCTCGCTTAACGGAAGCTTCGGATCCGGGAGAAAGTTTTCTGCCTGTCCGTCAACACCGTGTGTAAATGGATCCTTTGGAGATTCTCTTACAATTGGTTTTTCCATTCCTCTTGCAACTGGAATATCTGTTATATCAAGAAGTTCCATGATTTTTCTTGCATTCGTACTTGTTACATCAACCGGATAGTTTCCATTTACAGCTGTTACGGCCAGCAGATCGATCGTCGGAGATTTTGCGGCCATAATGATTGCCATAGAATCATCCATACCTAGATCGCAGTCAAGAATTATTTTTTTCATATAAATATTCTCCTTTTCTGATTAGTCTTCTACTACTTTTACATAAAATTCACTGTTTCTTGGGCCATCAAATTCAAGAAAATAAATTCCCTGTGAACCACCCAGTAATAATTTGCCATTATGTACAATAAATGTCTCTGTTACTCCGAATAACGCACATTGAATACACCCAAAAACCAATCCTCGACGATGAGGGACATATGATATTACGAGATGAATATTACCTCGATAGTCTGAACTGTGATTCATTTGCCTTTGCATCTGAATGTCAGGAACTAAACAGCTATTACCATAAAAATAAAAAGTTCAATGAGATCAAGTCTCATCATTACATTATCAGCTTTGACCCAAAAGACAGAGAGGAATGTGGACTAACTGGTGAACGGGCACAGCAGCTGGGACTAACTTTTGCAAAGAAGAACTTTCCCGGTCATCAGGCTTTAGTCTGCACACATACAGACAGTCATAATGAAAGCGGCAATATCCATGTACACATCGTAATCAACAGCCTTCGTAAATATGACGTGCCCCCAAGAACCCTATATGGAATTTGACTGCGAATCAAAAGCCGGATATAAACATCACCTAAGCACCGCCTACCTTGCTCACTTAAAGCAAGATGTCATGGATATGTGCCAGAAAGAAAGTCTGCATCAAGTTGATCTGCTCTCTCCTGCTGAAAGAAAAATCACAGAAAAAGAATATTGGGCACAACGCCGGGGACAGGAAAAGCTCGATAAGTTGAATCAGAAAATGAAAGAAGATGGAATCACACCAAAGGAAACACGTTACCAGACAGAGAAACAATTTCTTCGTGACGCTATTGATGATGCTGCAAGTACTGCTCGATCACCCGAAGAATTTTCAAAAATCCTTGATAAAAAATATCACATCATCTTCAAGATCAGTCGAAACCGGTACAGCTATCTTCATCCAAGCAGAAAAAATATATCACTGGACGAAATCTCGGAACACGATATGAAGAAGATTTTCTATTACAGGCATTTAAGTAAAATTCAAAATCGCTCTCTGATAGAAAAATGAAAATTAAAGAACCGCAAATTCCAAATACTACAAAAGATTTACAGACCTGTATCAAAGCACAGCAGAGTGAAGCCTATGCTCAAAAAGTCAAACTCTCCAATTTGAAACAGATGGCTCAGACTGTTGCCTATATCCAAGAACATGGATATGACTCTCTTGAAGATTTCCATATTGCACTTGACCAGGCATTCGATCAGACCAGTACCGCCAGAAAATCTTTAAAGGATACAGAACAGCAACTTAAAGATGTGAACAAGCAAATACATTTTACTGGACAGTACCTTGCATACAAAAACGTATATGCCGACCACCGCAAGAGCCGCAATAAGGATAAATTCTACGAAGAACACCGGGCAGAGCTTTCTCTTTATGACACAGCTCTCCGAATACTGAAAGAAAAATCTGTCGGAAATAAGCTGCCTTCCATGAAAGCCCTCTATGCTGAAAAAGACCGACTTATTGAATTGCGAAATATGCAACGGGAAGATTTTTCTAACCGCCGGAATTATGAACGGGAGTTTCGTACCGTGTCTGCCAATATTGATATGATCCTTGGGAAAAGCTACGAACAGGAACAGCAGATTGAGAAAGAACAGAATTTATAAATTACCTGTTTTCATTCTTTCTAAAAAGAGGTATTATATAAAAAAACGCAGGAGGTATATTCAAATGAAAGCACATAAATATTGGTCACTTGGTGCATTGGCCGCCATGATTGGAACCTTTTATACCGGCTATAAAAACATGAAAATGACTCACAAATATTTTGCTTGCAGCTCTCTTCTATGCATGATTATGGCTATCTACTCCGGTCATAAAATGATTTCTGGTAAATCCAGAAAAAAGAAAGATTCTGTTTCTAAAGAATCTGCAGAATAATCAAAACTAAAGAAATGTTTACATAGGATTGCCTGATGGAATAAATATTTTCCATCAGGCAATCTGCTATTTAACATCTTTTTTTAATCTGTCGTATAATATATGTTCTGACCCATCAATAAGATTTCTTTTTTTCTTATATAAAAGAGTCCATGAAGCTTGATTCTTTATATAATCCATTTTCTCCTCTGAGAAAAAAGAACGACAAAAATAACTATCATCTCTTACATTAGATAAAAACAAAAATAAATTTTTCCTTTCCATATGATTTTTCATCAGATAATCCGCTTCTATCATAGAATAGACATTCGACTTTTTATTATACTTAAAAACCGTATCATTACTATCAAGCATATTTTCAAGTAGCGGAAGAAAATGTACTCTGTCTTGTATTTTGTGATAAAAATCCGAAGACTCTATATTTTCTTTTTTTATAATACCTTTCTGAATTTCATCAAATATTTTTTCCCTATCACGTCTTAACTCTGGTCTATCCGTAAGATATTGTAATCCCATCAAATGAAAACAGTCCTTCTTATCAAACGTTATTATAAGTTTAACTGCAACATTTTTTCTCCCCAGAACAATTTCATACTCTGTTGATAAGAGAGGAATAAATGATGATACGCAATCACCAACTGCTCTCATCTATATTTTCCGCAACTCCCTTTATTTCATAATAAAATTAAGAAAGACCCTGCACTTGGCAGAGCCTCCCAGCATTTTCTTTTGAGAGCTTTTGCTCCCTAGCCAGATTGTGGTAAATGCTAAACCCTTATAAAGCTGATAAGGCACTGCCCCCTGGCACAACACCTTACTTCAACGCTTGACAGACACTCATGTTGCCTGTTGTTAATATTATATTAACTTGCCACCACGAATATGTCAATTACTTTTCTACTATAATTTTATAGCTGTTTGTATGAATATAGATTCTCTAACAATTTCCATATTTCATTCCGTATCCGAAATGTTTCAGGTCTTAACGTCTCCCTTAGCCTATTGCCTACTTCTATTGAATCGTTAGTGACATGCTCTCGCCACTTAAATCTTACAGATTTTGAAGTGGGAGCTTCCTGCTCGA
>HE978651.1:2973186-3043986 GCA_000285855.2 Ruminococcus sp. JC304
TGTCCCTATAGAGGTGAGGGAATTCTTGCTACGGTTGTTAAAAATGAAACCGGAGGTGCCCTATGGCTATCAGTTCCAATAATGTTCAGGTCTATACTACCCTGTATCAGCTCCGTCTTCACTTCTATCAGCATTCCAAAATCCATAGCAATCCTCGTAAATAATGCATTTAAGACAGTTCAGCAGAGTGCGAAAGACGCGGTCATAAAAACCATTCCATCTTCTCCCTCACATCTGCATGCTTCAGATAAATAACATTAAATTCTCTGACTATGGGCTCACCCTTCAGTGTAAAGATTCCAAGCTCCGGGTCGCTTTTGGCAAGTACTTCATATACAAATGAAATTCCATACCCGGACTTGATCAGGTCGATGATCATCTTAAAGCTGGAAATACATATATGCCGGTGAAAACGCTCCAAAGATTCATTATGCTCCAGAAGCTTTTCCTCTAGGATAGCCAACGTTCCGGAGCCTTTTTCGCGATGGATCAGAGTTTCTTTCCGGATCTCCTCTACAGATACTTCACGGTCTGCAAAGGGATGATCCTTAGGGCAAATCCCCACAAAAGGTTCCCGGCGATATAACTGGCTTCCGAATCTGTTTTTGTCAAAAAATCCTTCTATGATAGCATAGTCCAGAGTATTTTGTTCCAATAGATGCAAAAGATGCTTTGTATTATCCACAATCAGCGTCAGTGCCGTATCCGGCTGATTTAAAAAATCGTGAATCCTGTCTGTGATCACATAGTCGCCAATGGTCTTGGTTGCACCGATACGCAGTTCCCGGAGACCATTGTTTTTTATCTTTTCCCTGAGAAAATTTTCACGCTGCTGAACCGATCGTAGGTAATCCTCCAGCATCTGCGCTGCAGGGGTCTTGATCAATTTTCTGTTTTCATAAAGAAAAAGACGGCAGCCATATTCCTTTTCCAAAAACTGGATATGCTGGGTAACTGCCGGCTGGGTAATATGTAACAGCTCTGCCGCCTCCCTGTAATTCATAACATTGCATACTGCCATAAAGGTTTCCGTTCTGTGATCTAACATAATCTTTTTGAACTCTCCCATTCTATTGATATCAGAATTTCATAAGTATTACTTATCTTATAATAAAAACTCATAAATTGATTTTATCATTCATAAAGCCTATAATCAACAAAAGAAACGCCGTATACATCAGAGAACAATAACGGCAGCATAAAGGAGATACTGAATCATGAATGAGGAAAAGCCAGTAACATCTGACAACAAAAAACTGAGTCCCGAGGAAATCAAGCGGGTAAAGGGTCTGGGATGTCTTCAGGACAAACGATATGATGACATCTTTAATATTCGGGTCATCACAGGAAATGGACATATTACCACAGATGAACATCGTGCCATTGCAGACGCTGCAGATAAATTCGGAAATGGTCAGATCACTATGACAACCCGCCTGAGTATGGAAATCCAGGGAGTTCCTTATGATAATATTGAAAAAACTATTGCTTTCCTTGGAGAACACGGCCTGATGACAGGCGGAACCGGAGCCAAAGTGCGTCCTGTTGTCTCATGTAAGGGAACAACCTGCCAGTATGGTCTGATTGATACCTTTGCACTCAGCAAGAAGATCCATGAGCGTTTTTATGTGGGTTATCACGATGTAGTGCTCCCGCACAAATTCAAGATTGCAGTTGGCGGATGTCCTAATAACTGTGTAAAGCCTAATCTGAATGATATGGGAATTATAGGTCAGAGGATCCCAAAACCGGATGTTGAGAAATGCCGGGGATGTAAGAAATGTCAGATTGAAAAAAGTTGTCCTGTCCATGTCCCGAAATTAGTTGACGGTAAACTTTACATTGATCCTGAAGAATGTATCCATTGCGGACGCTGCAAGGGAAAATGTCCTTTCGGCGCAGTACCGGAATATCAGAATGGTTATAAAATCTATATCGGAGGCCGCTGGGGTAAGAGAATCTCACATGGTCAGGCTCTTACAAGAATTTTCACAGAGGAAGAAGAGGTAATGGCAGTCATAGAGAAAGCAATCCTTCTCTTCAAAGATGAAGGAATCGCTGGAGAACGATTTGCTGATACTGTGAAACGTCTCGGATTTGAGTATGTAAATGAGAAATTGATTGGCTGAACATTAAACGATACCTCCGCAGTGCTTCCACCCGGTGGATACAATTCCGTACACCACCGGGCAAAAGGCATCTGCCTAGTATATCACATGTTTATATATCATGGCTCAAGCAAAGTTCTACTTCATAAAAATAGTAATCTGCCCCATGAGCCCATACGGTTTTAACACATAACCTGGCGTGTAAAATCTTCCCGTAGTCCTAAAATCTTCCCAGCTTATACGACTGCATCCAGTGTAAGTCTGGTGAAATGGTCCAAACATATTTCTTGGACTTCCAACCACACACAATTCAATTGTATTTTCCCTGTCCAGAAGATAATCCGTAATATCAACTTTTCTTGCAGAATCTTTTAAAAGATATGTAACAGACTTTTTATTCACTTTTAATTCTATAAGAGTAGCTTCAAATTCTCCCATATCCAAAATATATCTATGCTCTTCTTTTTCCTTTGGCGGAACTGTGAATTTATAGACAATAGAACCAGGATAATGATAGTAACCTTGCGAGGTCCAGTCTCCAAAGTGTAAGGTACCGCGTTCCTTTGTCAGGGCACGGTCTATATCTACAGCAAAATTACCGATAATAAAAATATCCTCCAGTTCCATTTCATGTGAATACAAGCCCTCAATAGTCAGAACATGTTCTCCTGCGGAAAGTTTTGGAAGTTCCCACTTTTTCATAGAATGATCCATAAAAAAATCATTTGTAAGTTTTGCCCTTTCACCATCCAAGCATACGATAAACTTCTCTGATTTTTCAATAACAGCAAAACAAGTTGTTTCTATATCTTCTTTCACTTGAAACCGAAATCTTAAACCAAAAGGCGTATGATCCTGTTGATTCTTTTCTCCCAGCCAGAAATATCTTTGTGGGACTCCGTTATAATAAATCTGACGCATATTCAGTCTCTCTCTGATATCCTTCTGTGCTTTCCAGACATCCGTTTCCTCACCGTAAATCTTATCTTCCACATAATAAGAGCAAGAATCCAGAATAAGAACATTCTCCATAGTTCTTTTTATCTCTGCTTTTGGACCTAATATGGCAAAAACCGGATCAGCAGAATGAGGATGCTTATATGGAAACGTCACATGTTCACCAATTTCCGGGGATACACCAGAACTTATTGCATTATCTTGTATCAGGTCAACTTTCACTTTGTCTGAGTTCCACGTCTTTATCAACAAAATAACTGTCTGAGCCGGTTCCAACTCCAGAAAGAAACGCATTCTTTCTTTTTTACTGATTTCTATATCAAGCTCTTCCATATTATCTGTCCACGGCTGGTAACACCAAACTGTTCCAACTTCCGGAAAATCTACCATGATTGCATGCTCATTTTTTCTATCATTATTTACCACAATCTGTAAATATCCCTCAGAAGTTTTTTTCGTCATAAGAAGAATATCTTTATCTTCTACTCCCTCTTTCGTTTTTATTTTTATGTTCCAGTCCAAGCTGTTTTCAAGTTCCTGCGGAAGTTCTTCATAACTCTCAAGCTGTTTGATATCTGTGAATTTTTCCCACTCTATCTGCTCTGCTTTTTCTCTGGATCCCTCTACCATTTCAGGAAAGTCACCTATCCACAAAACTTTTCCTCCCTGTCTGGAATATTCGTAAAGTAATCTTACTGTACTTTCAAACAAAGATACTACCTTAGGAACAACTACCACCTCATAAGCTGCCTGATTGATCCAAAACCTTCCTTGTTCCACTCTGCCATCTTCTTCTATCAGCATTTCATCTCCAAAATCAAAATCCATATGAAATGCCATAAGTAATTTGGCCAGTCGATTATATTCTTCCCCCCATTTATTGAGATCTGTAATATGTTTATCCATCCATCCCATATTCATCTCAATATGGTTGAAATCCTCATCAAAACTGCTCCTGCTTTTTGTCCAGATGGAAGACATCGGATGAATTACAAGAATTTTTCGCACAACTTCTCCCATACTTTCACACATAGATAAACGTGAAAAATAATCTTCCATCTTTTTATTGTAATCCCACCAGGTAGTTTGATAGCTGAACACCGGTGGATAATCTCTTTTTCTGCAACCCGAAATAGAATACTGCGCAAGATGCTGACAGCGCCTGTCAATTCCCATTACATATTGCCAGTCTCCAAGCCATTTTTGACCATCAAACCCAAAATCCCATCCTGTACATCCATAAGTTTCGGAAATTGTATGCTTTTTCCCATACTGATGCGCCACACTTGTGCACTGCTTCACTGTAAGATACTCTTTTGTCTGTTCTCCCAGCAAATCAATCCCTGGTCTATGAATATATTTATACTGAGGCATTGCCGCACCACATACCCTTGTCTGATATCCCAGATCGTTTTCGTACAACATGTGTCCGGTAAGTTCAAGCCCTTCTTTTTCACACCATTCATAAAGTTGTTTCATATAGGATTCCTGGAAAAGTTCAGCAATTGTCCTCCAATAATCATGGCGGATCTGTTCACATCCTTCCCCATCGTAAAACAGATAAGGTAACAATTCCCAAAAATCGTATCCTCTCTTTTCCCGAAAATACCGTGGAAGATCATCGGTCCAGGTAATCCAGGGGCGTCCTTTTGTAAAAACAGAATAGAAATCGCAGCAGTTCGGTTCATCTGTAAAAAAGCCCTTTATGGTTTTTCCAAATTCATCTTTAAAATGTTTTTTGTAAGACTCATGTGTCAATTTAAGAAATTCCTGTACCGCTTTGGGATTTAAATTATCCGTTGGCGCATAACCATTATACCATTCGCTAGTCCCGGAAATTTCTCTTCGCAGGATCAGAATATGGCTATCGCTATCCTGCAATGATTCCTCACAAATTCCATTTTTTAGCCTTAAAATCTTATATCCGCTTGTCCAAATCGTATAAATTCTCAGAATTTTTCCATCTTCATATTCTTTTTCAGTGTCAAAAGCTCTGCCTTTTTCAACTGCTTCTCCCATTTCTTCTGATGACATTACCTCCATGGTCAAGCCTTTCGCCGAATATTCCCTTGGATTTGCATGACTAACTAATCCTCCAGCGCATCCTGATGGCCATTTGTCTTCATCATATATCCAGACTTCCATGTCTTTTTCTTTTGCTTCCCGGACAGCCACATCGACCTGTTTCATCCAGTCTTCTGAAAGATAAGGGGTCTCTAATCCTTCCCTGGAATGAATAAAAAATCCCCCCATTCCCTTATCAGACATTTCTTGTATCTGAAATTTTGATTCCTGATCATTTATTTTTTCATTCCATGCCCAAAAAGGCGCACTTCTGTATTCTTTTCCAGGATTTTCAAATACTTTTTTCCAGTCATTTCCCATTAATCAGTCTCCTCTTCTACCCAGTAAACAGGAGTTGCCAACACTCCCATCTGTTCCAACTGGTATTCATAGCTCCACTTATTACCTGTAGTTCTCCACAAATTGGGACCATACCATGATTCTGTCCGATCTGCATTATGAACAACACCAAAAGTATTACTTCTGTTTCCATAAACTTTTATAGTAATTTCATGTTCTCCCTTTTCGACTTTTCCTAGATTTTTTCTATAAGGTGCCATGAACAAAGGACCTTTGTTTTCACCATCAAGAAATATTTCAAGAAGCGCACCTTTATAATGACTCACTTCAAGATTCATAATGCCCGCCTCTGTTCTGACTTTACTTTTATATTCTAAACTTCCTCCATAGAATGCCAGATTCTGTCTGGTAATATCTCCATAATATAGTCTTGCGGGAAGACTGGTTATAATTCCATACTTTCCCATAGTTTTTACTCCAAACTCACCAAGAAGATACATCCATTCCACATTTGTTTTTCTTCCAAAGGGAATTTTCACAAAGAGAATATTTTCGCCTTTTTGAAGCTTTTTCAATTTACAGGTACGGATACTTTCATCTACATAAAATCCAGAATCTGCATACTCTACTGCCTTCCCATTCCAGCATATTTCTGCTGTTTCAGGATGCTCCATCGCAAGCTCCACTTCATTCATTTCAATTTCCGAATATATATGAAAACGCAATTTCAGTACATGCTCTGACTTTTGTTCATCTTTTTCAGTCCAAGGCTGGGCAAGTGCTTCCATACGAAGGGGATAATGAAGTTTCTCCCTAAATAGATTATCAATACGCAAAAGTTCTTCTCGCTCCTGCCACTCTTCTTCGTCAAATGCATATTGAGCCATATCCAAAAGCAAGGAATTATGTTCTTCAAGCCTGTACTGAACAGGTTCCGGTAAGTTTTTTTGATTCTGCGGAATCTTAAATACTTCCTCTTTTGCCACATTGTCCAGTGCATTTACAGAGTCTGCCTTCTTACTGTTTTCTATAGCAAGCAATTTCAGCAATAAGCTGTCATGAAGGGATGCAATATGATGTATGATAGTATTCCCATCCTTGATTGCAACCTTCACCGGATAAATCTTTCCATCCATGGTATCATAACAAACAGCCTGATACTCCCCTTTTATTTTAATATCCCATCTTTCATTCCATGCAATTGCTTCATTTCGTGGCTTGTCCACATGGCAAATAAACAGCCATTTATTATCTCCATCCTGACGCATTTGATAAAACAGGTTATCTGCCTGATTTCCGTTTTCTTTATGTTTCATTCTGGCAGGATCTACCCCATCCAGAGGAAATACATCAATACTGAGGTCTCGTTGAGGCTCCAGTACATTCATAAGGCTTACCCGGTTAAATGGAATATGTATTGATTTTTTTTCCAACTCTTTCACCCTGTCACTTGGCTCAGCGTCTACAAACCCGGAAATTTTTCCCATAAACACAACCTTGCCACCATATTGGATGAATTTTTCCAGTTTTTTCACTGTGCTGTTACGCAGGGTAGCACATTCAGGAACTACCACCACCTCATAATTCATCCTGCCAACAGAGAACTTTCCTGGTTCTTGATCATTATTTTCGTAACCTTCTTCTGCCAATAAAGCTTCCGATATGAAATCAAAATCAATCAATCCATATAGCATCCATTTAATCAGATTTTCAAAATTTTCTTCTAATACCTGCCGTTTCAACGAAGTTTGCTCTTTATTCCCCCAATACATCCAGTATGATTCCACAGGATGGATCATGCCAACCCGCACACAGGGCTTTCCACGTGTCAGTGCAGTATTTAACCTTGCAAAATGATCCTCAATGATACTGTATTTTTCATACCAGGGAGAATGTCGTCCAATACATGCCGGATAATCTCGTTTCCCTTCTCCTTCCATGGACATCCACGTAAGATGGGGAACACGGAAGGTTACTCCAAGAGCTGCCTGCCAATCCCCTGCCAGTTTATGGTTTCTGAAATCAAATGTCCATCCGGTCACACCATATAACTCACACATTACCCCTTCCCGGCCCTGCTGCCTTGCCACGCTCTGTGCCTGCTTCAATGTAGAAAGTTCTCTTCTGTCACAAAGCATATCCACACCTGGAATTCCAAAATTTTTCATAGGACGCATACATTCGCCAATTGCCAATGTCTGAGAATACAGTGTCCATTCATTAAGCATGTGCCCTGTAAGATAAATATTATGTTTCTGGCACCAATCTCCTATCTGATCACCAAATGCTTCTGAAAAACGTTCTAATACATGATCATGATAATGATATCTCACCTGCAATCCTGTCTGATCTTTCGTTTCCCAGAAAATCTCCGGTAATCTTTCAATCAAAGAATAACCATATTTCTGCTGAAAAGTTATATCAAAATCATCTGTAAAAGGTGTAATAACCGGCTCCCTGTCAAAAGGTGTTATTAGCATTCCTTTATGAGTCGTCTGTGGCTCATCTGTAAAAATACTCTTTATTTCACTCCCAAAATCATCACCCAAATGTTCATAATACTGCTCATGTGTAATATCAAGAAATTTGCGGATTGCTCTTTTATCCAATGTATTTACATATGCCTGATTATTAAACCATGGGGTATCTCCTGAAACCTCTAAATATACCTCCCATATATTTTTATCATTTCCCGGTTTTTTCTTGAAATATTGATAGGACTTTAGAAAACCTTCCTCGTTCAACATAATTTCATAATATCCCAAATGAGTACGCTTTTTACTGCGGACCGCTTTTGCCGCAGCCATATACTCATCTTCCTCCGTTTCTTTATATCCCAGAGGTGATAATACTAAAAAACGGGTTCTGTTTTCCGAATTCTTTGTTACAAGCCCCCCTGCACTGCCGGACGGCCACCGATCCTCATCATAAAGATAACAAAGAAGCCCTTCTTCCTTTGCTTTTTTTTCACAGGCTTCCACACAGGAAAAAAATTCTGTTCCAAGATATTCCGTATCCAATCCTACTCTGCAATGGATGTGAAATCCACCCATTCCCATTTTTTTGAACTGTTCTACCTGCTCAATAAGTTCTTTTTTATTTAATTTTTTATTCCATGCCCAAAAAGGTGCTCCCCTATATGCTGCACCCGGATTTTCAAACAATTCTTCTCTTAATTCTGGTTCCTCTTTTTCCTTATAAAACATCATTTCTGCCCTCTCTTCTGCGATATTCAATAGGAGTAAATGTAGTTGCCTGTTTAAACATACGGAAAAAATATTTTGGATTTGGATACCCCACTTCTTTTGAAATCTGCTCCACACTCATTTCCGTCTTATCCAGAAGCTCCTTTGCCTTTCTGATTCGTATTTCCATCAGATACACATTCAAACCTTTTTCCATATGTTGCTTTAAGATATTGCTGCACTGGGCTGCTGACAGATAGAACTTCTCTGCCAAAATCTGCAACGTTATTTTTTTATAATAATTTTCCTGTATATATTTGCATATCTGCTCATAAATATAATCATCACTATGATTTTTACGCTGAATGGAAAGCGAAATCAGGTTCGCATATCCGGAAATCTCTTTTTCCATTTTTGTCAGATCATTGCAAAAACGATATCTTGTATAAAATACATTCATAATATCATCTGTTTCAACCTGATTTTCAACTGCCCACTCATCAATTCTGGACAGAATCTTTTTGCAGGAATCTCCTATTTCCCTTAAGGTATCTGTCTCTATAGAAAATCGTTCAAAAAATTGTTGCATAGCCTTATGGCTTCCTTCTGTTTCATATTTGAACGTCACCATTAAATCCTGGATTTCATCGTCTGTATAAATTTTTCTCTTCTGACCGGAATATTCTGTGGCATAAAAAATTTTCATGCGATCTGCAAGCCTGATATTACGAAGCATTTTCTCATTTGCCTGGTAAGCCCGGTAAATCTGTGAAATTTCATGAATCTTTTCACTTACTGCCCCATAGAATTTCCCTGTATGGTTTCGTATTTTCATTACAGAAAAGAATTCCGGAATCATATCTATGATCTTTGCAGCCTGCCATTCTTCTTTTACTGTGAAGAGAACAAAATACTGCCCATATATATTTTTATTTTCATAACATATATAGTCGCAATTTTCCCATAACCGTTTTGTGCATTCCCTGAGAATATTCATCTCATCCTGAACATTCGTATAAATAGTAATAAGAACATGCCAGTTGTCCATGCAAAAGCCCTGTTTGCCATTTTCTTCTTCATTCCAAGGCTCTGTAATTACTTTTATAAATTCCATATTTTCCTGACTTTGTTCCAGATCTGATATTTTTTCGCGCATTCTGGTAAGGTTTTTATTTTGCTCAATGCGAGATACTGCTTTTAATAGCTGTTTTTCTATTTCCTCAGTTGAAAATGGTTTTAAAACATACCCCACTACCCCATGTTCAATGGCCTGACTCATATAATCAAACGCTTTATAACCACTGATTACGATTACCGGAATATCCGGATGGATTTCATGAAGATTTTTCAGAAATTCCACACCATCCATTTTTGCCATTTTCATGTCTGTAATAATAATATCCGGTGTGATTTCTTCAAGAAGCTCCATTCCCTTTTTTCCGTTTTCTGCCTCTCCTATGCATTCAAATTTCTCACTTGAAATCTCTTCAATTTTACTAATCAGTCCAAGTCGAATCAGTCTTTCATCGTCGATAATTATATATGTATACATTTATATGGCTCCTTACCCATCACAAATAGTTAATGTAAAATCATACAAGTCCCTATTTTATCCATTTCTCTAATCAGATCCATGGAACATGTAAGGTTACTGTGGTCCCTTCTTCAGGAATACTGTCTATCCACATTCCATATTTCTCTGTAAACAGAAGCTGGATTCGTTCATGAATGTTTTTAAGTCCGATGTTAAAATATTTTTCTTCTTCCTCCTGCGCTGTTTTGTTATATATTCTTTTCCGCACACATTCCAGTGTTTTCTCATCCATTCCAGTCCCATTATCCTTCACAACAATATACATATCGTTGCCCTCATGTTTTGCTGCAATAAGAAGTTTCCAGGGAAATTCTTTGCCTGACATTCCGTGCTCAATTGCATTCTCTACAATAGGCTGAAGCATATATTTCATAACCTTTCTCTTGGAAACTCCCTCTTCCAGATCCAATTCCAGTTTGATTTCATTTCCAAAACGCACTTCCTGAATATTCAGATATCTCTGCATCTGGCCGATCTCTTTTTCCAAAGTAATATAATCTCCATCTATATCCATAGTATAGCGAAGCATATCCCCTAATGATTTGGTCATAATAACAATCTGCTTATTGCCTTCCAGTTGTGCAAGGCAGGAAATATTTTCCAACGTATTAAAAAGAAAATGAGAATTAATCTGCGATGTAAGATTTCGAAGTCTGGATTTCAATATGTTTATCTGACTTTCGTATTTTTCTTTGATCAACATATCAATCTGGTTCAACATCTTTTCGTAATCAGCATAGAGAATTCCTATTTCATCCTGTCTGCCTTTGTACTCATTATTAAATTGAAAATTCTGGTCAGATACATTGTCCATTATTTTTGCCAGATGCACAATGGGACTGATTGCCTGTCTTTCCATCCACAAGGAAATAAAAAGTACAAATATCAGATCCATCCCCAACAGTAAGAACATGATTCGCCTGTTGTGAACATAATTATCATAAAAAGATTTCAGGGATAATACACTGACAACCCTCCAATTATTAAAATCCAGTTCACTATATGCTGCTGCCTGTGTTTTATCATTCAGATTATGGATAATTCCCTGCTTTTTTTCATCCGAAAGCTTTAAGGCAGAAAAATCATATCCTTTTGTATCAGATCCATAGATTACATTTCCTTTTTCGTCTACTATTACGCTGGTTCCCCACGGAAGTGAATTTTCTTCTTTAATATTATCAAAAAATGTATTTTTGCATACAACTGCCAACACGGTATAACCATTATCCTTAATATTTTTAAACTTTCTGGCAGCCAGAAAACACTCCTTTCCTTGTCCATACAGATTCTTCTTCAATTCAACAAATTTTGCAATTTCCACACTGTTTTTACTCTCTGTCAATTCCTGATACCATTGATCTGTCTTATAGGTTCTCTCAATTCCATAATCAAGATTTTTCATGTAGGAATAGACATGCCCATTGCTGCAAAATAGATAAACACCATCTGCATGACTGGCATTCTCCAGAAGATTCGAACAAACATATTTGAACATTCTATAATTTTTTAGTCTGCTACTATATGTAGGTTCTTTTTCTCCCCCTTCCTGCTGTGCAATATTAGTAATACAATTAATATTGTCATACGTACTGAAAATCAAAGAACTGATCAAGTCTCTTACATCTTCATAATTTCGGTTAATATCAGCAGAAATTCTGTGAATTTCATTTCGACTGGCACTTTCCACTTGTTTGTTATAAAAAGTATTATTATTAAACTCTGTATAAACTCCAAAAAATAAAACCGGTAAAATGGATACAGACAATAAACACATAATATATTTTAACCGGATACTCTTTACTAATTTCATAAAAAACCTCCTGTGCTTGCATTATCTTACCATTATACCGTATTTTATTTTTAATGACAAAATTGTTTTATTTTTTTAATTTTTATAAAATTAACCTTTCACAGCACCTACTGTCAAACCACCTACAAAATATCTCTGAAGACATGAATATACGATCAGAATCGGAATCGCACTTAAGAAGCAAGCTGCAAATAACATATTCCACTGTGTAGCATTTTCCATATCTCCAATAAAGTTCAGCATCATGAGAGGAAGCGTCTTTTTGGTTGGTGTTGACAAGAACAGCATACCAAAGAAGAAATCATTCCAGATTGGAACTCCCTGTGTAATCACCAATGATGAAAGAGCCGGTTTTGTCAATGGGATGACAATTCTTACAAATGTAAAAGGAATGCTCGCTCCGTCAATACGCGCTGCCTCCTCCAGACTGTAAGGTACACCTGATTTAATAAAATTGGTGTAAAGAAAAATGGAAAAAGGCAATGCTGCTGTTACATAAAGTGCGATTGGTGCTGCAATCGTATTTCCAATTCCAACCTGATTTACTACCTTATACATTGGAATGATGGACATCTGTGCCGATACAATCATACCTGCAAGGAAGAAAATCTGTAAAAAGCTCCCCAGTTTTCCTCTTAATCTTGCGATCGCATATCCGGCCATGGAACAGAATGTAAGTAAAAGAATCACACTGATCACAGTAATAAGGATACTGTTTTTCAGAGAGCGGAAATAACTCATCTTACCAAATGCAGTTTTGTAACTCTCCAGGCTTGGTGCATGGAATAAGTGCAGATAATTGGAAGTATCTCCCATTTCACGGAAGGAGCCAAAAAGTGCAATGATGATAGGGGACAGGAAGATCAGGAAAAAAACTGCCAATCCAATTGTCACCCAAACTTCTGTACTGGATTTCTTTTTCATTATGCCTCAAGCTCCTTTCTCTTCATAAATGTAAGTGTTATCACCGAAATAATCAGAATAAATACAAATGCCATAGCAGCCAGTGCTTCTGCCTTACCATACTGCATTTCCACAAATGCCATTTTGTAAATTGTATACATCAATGTTGCGGAAGATTTTCCCGGACCACCCTTTGTTAATGCGAATATATAATCGAAAGATTTAAAGCCACCGATGAGACCAAGCATGACATTTACAGTAATCGTATTTGCCAGCATAGGAATCTTCACATAACGGATTGCCTGCCAACCATTACATCCGTCAATTTTAGCTGATTCAATAACTTCCTCTGAAATATTCTGCAGACCTGCAAGATAAATGATTGTCATAGTTCCGGAAGTTTTCCAGGTCTCTACAAATGCAGCTGCAAAAAGTGAAGTTGCCTTAGATCCCAGAAGATTGGGCGCATTAGATGATCCAAACAGATTGAAAATTTCAGAGATCATTCCATAATGAGGGGCGTATACATAGCTCCACAAAAAAGCTACAACAATGGTACTGAAAAGTGCAGGAATATAGAAGATTGTCCTGAAAACACCTCTTGCCTTCAGCTTCATATTCAGGATCATTGCCAAAGCAAGTGCCTGAATGTTTCCCCAGATAACCACAAACAATGTGTATTTTATTGTATTTCCCATGGAATTAAACAATGTCCCCTGTTTGATCAGGTTTGCATAGTTTTTCATACCTACAATATCAAAATCACCCATACCTCTCCAGTTTGTCAATCCATAATAAAATGACATTAACACAGGGGAGATCCAGAATACAACATAAAATAATAATGCCGGAATTATAAATGCCAAAAGAATATTTCTTCTTTTTTTACTCATAATTAGCTCCTTTCGTTTTTTCTATTTCTGATTTTATTTTTTTGATGTAACTATGGATTTCGTCTCACGTAATTATGTCTTTGATTAAGTAAGGCATCTGTAATATTTACAGATGCCTTAACGCTTATTACTAATCCATTTTATAATCTCTATGCTTAGAGTCTTTTTAAGAACAGCTCTGTAAGTCGTTTTTATTCTGCAAGCTCGTCAAACTTATCCTGCATTGCCTGACAAACATCTTCGGCAGTAGCATCACCTGTAATTACTTCCTGGAATACAGTGCACATTTCATCAGATACGCCTTCTGGCCATGCATTGTTCAGGTTATCAATACTCTGATCATCTTTGTAACGGTCAAGATATTCGTTAATCATATCACGGCTATCAGATACTCCATCAAACGCAATAATGTCTGTTGTATTATTTACCCATGCCTCAAAGAGAGGTGACTGCTCATCGAACCAATACTGCATTACAAGATCACATGCCTGCTGATGAAGTTCATCAGAGTTATTGCTTGTAAACAATGCATTTGCAGATGTCCAGTTATAAACAAATTTTCCATCAGGATCATTAGATGGTACACAGAACATTCCTCTTTCAAAATCTGTCTTTCCCTCTGTTGTAAGCTGTGTATATCCAAAACTTCCATCAAAAATCATTGCTGCTTCGCCATCAATGAAGAGCTGTCGGCTCTGATCCTGGGATAATCCCAGCGAATCATCTACTACATATCCATTATCATACAGGTACTGAAGTTTAGAAACAGTATCAACCCAGCAGTCATCTGTAAAATGTGTTTCGCCAGTATAAAGCTGTTTATCAAAATCAGGATTCTCAGCATAAATCTCTGATGCTCCGATCTGGTACATAGCAAACTGGATAACATAGCTTGAGTTATCACCACAGGTGATTGGTGTATGTCCCGCCTCTTTCAGCTTCTTGCATACATCAACAAATTCATCCCAGTTAGTTGGAGGATTGTCATATCCTACTTCTTTGAACATATCCTTGTTATACCAGGTTGTCAGGAAACTTGTTCCCAGTGGAAGTCCATATACCTTGTCATCAAATGTATATGCAGATGTAATATCTGAATTAAATTTATTAAGCTCGCTGAAATCTGAAAGATCTCTTACATAACCGGCATTTACTAAATCCTCTGACTGTTTCTTCGCCCACCAAGTAAAGAGATCCGGGCCTTCACCACTGGCAAATTTAAGACGTACCGTCTGTTTGTACTGATCTGTGGGAAGCTGTTCTACTTCAATGGTAATATTTGGAAATTTTTCATGAACCAGCTCTGGAAGAAGATCCAAGTAAAAATCTTTATTGTCCGTACTTGGTCTTGTTGTTACCATAAGAGATAAGGTAACCGGCTCGGAAACATCCTCCAGATCTTCCCCCGCAAATACAGTTGTTGTACCTGCCATAGAACCAATCATTGTAGCTGCTACTAAGAGACTGAGTAATTTCTTCTTCATTAAATAAATCCTCCTTTGTTTTTTGTTTTTGCTATCCCTTTTTTCTTTCGGTTTCCCTTTGATGATCATATTGTAGCATCAGTAAAAGTTACTTTTCCATATTATTATCAGTTACTTTTTCAAACATCTTCTATAGAATCAAAAACATTTCTGTAAATAAAAGACTTAACCCAGGCAATGCCAGAAAATCCAATAAATACAAATAAAGAACAGAACCAGCCAAGCGCTGTAGGTGACAGAACTGCCAAAAAAATCACTAAAAGCGGAACCATAGCCGTAATACCTGCAAGCTGTATTGTACTGAGCCAGCGTTTCACAGCAAGTATAAAACAATTAAGAAGTGTATTCTGTATTGAATTCTCAAATCTTGCTTGAAGCTGAAACGCAAACAATGTAATTAACAGCCAGAAAACTCCAAAACATCCTCCCATTGCTATGAGAGCACTGTTGTTTTTTCCTATTACAAATATATCGATTAATAAAACACCCCATACGGCAATCATCAGCAGCCATAATATGGTACTTTTTTTAAAGTTTTCTTTAAAAGCACTCAGATAGCTCCTTACAATGTAAGAATCTTCTTTTCTTACTCCCTTCATTGTTACCGTATACAGTGCAGATATTGCAGCACCAACAGTGAACAATGGAATACATGTAATAATAAAAAGAACATTAAGTACAATCAAATCCCACAACCGATCCAAAAAGCGAAATAACCATCCCTCCTGGCCCAAAAATCGTTCCATTCTATCAGTCCTTTTCTATTTTTATTTTAATGACCATTTTCTTATAATGATTCTGTCTAATTTGGTGACAGCATGGCTTATGTCCATCCTCTGGGAAAGCAATGTACAAAGTTCCTGCCGGAATATTCAACACACTTCCCATACCTTTCCAGAACATTGCATCCGAATTCTCATTATAGGGAACAGCTTCGGTCAAGTCATTAATATTTGCATATTCCATAAGTTCTTCACCCTCCAACATGCACTGGATATCAATATACTTTTTGTGCGATTCAAATTCCCCTTCTCCCAGATGCCTTGTCTTCCCTTCCTGAATCATTGCCTTTCCCCATGGATATGTATAAGTTCCTACCTCCATATTCTTTGCCTGCTCCAAAACAGGAATGATGTCTTTTATCTGTGGGATTATTTTTTCATAAATATGAATATTTTTCTGTTTGTCTACAATCATTATCTGTCACCTCTACTTAAGCATTCATATCTCAGTTTCTCAACCCAGAGTTTTCTCAAATTCCTCATTAAATCTTACAAACTGCTGGATCTCCAAAATTCCGGTTGCATTTAATTCTTTTATATCCCTGGTTCTGGTCATAATGGAATTAAAATTCCCAATAGATTTTTGGTAGAATTTTGCATTTACAGGATAAACCTGTCGCTCTATCAAAGAAGCAACTGTTAAAAAGTCTGCAATCTTTCTTGCTTTTGAAGGATCCTCTTTATAAATATTGCAAAGCTTCACATAAAGCTCAGGATGGAAATTAGCCATTACTCCACTATAACCACTTGCTCCAAGTTCCAAAGTTTCAAAAAGCGTACTGGTATTTGCATTAAAAAGCTTCAGATTTGTTCCTTTGATCACCTCCAGCTTTGCTTTCATATTTTCTATATCACAGCTTGTATCTTTTATAAAATAAAATCTTCCGGTGTCCGCACACCACTTTAAAAGTTCAGGGCTGATAATCCTTTTATAAGGATATGGGCATTCATAAAATCCAAGAGGTACATCTTTGGGGATCATTTCCAGGAGTTTCTTTAGATTTTCTAACCAGACTTCATCACTTTCATTTTCCTTTGCCAGACGATTTGTAAGAAGAATCACTGCATCAGCCCCTGTTCCAGCTATTGCTGTCAGTTCTTTTGCCTGATCTTCCAGAGAATCAGAAATATGCCCTGAAGTAACAACCGGTACACGTCCATCTGCATGTTTTTTACAAATTCACCGATCTTCACACGTTCCTCCAGTGATAAAAAAACATTTCACTGGACTGACAGTCTGCAAATAAACCATTCACTCCTTTTTCAATATACCAGTCTACCAGCTTACCAAGAGCTTCATAATCCACTTCATTATTTTCTGTGAAAGGTGTAAGCATTACAGGGTATACGCCATTTGGAAATTCTTTTGTCATTGTCTTAGTCTCCTTTTATAATTTATTTTATTTTTATTGTATTCTTTACAGCAGGTTCTCCGGAGTCTTCTCCTTTATCAATACATCAACAATTGCCTGTGCTGTCTTAATTCCACAGTTTTCATAATTTTCGTAGGTCTCTGCAGAAGTATGAGGAGTTCCAATAAAATTATCTAATTCAAACAATGGATGATTCATGTCTACCGGCTCATGCTCATATACATCAAGAGCTGCTCCGGCAATTCTTCTCGTTTTCAGTGCCTCATATAAAGCACTCTCATCTACAATAGACCCTCTGGCAGTATTTATGAGATATACGCTGTCCTTCATTAACTCAATGGTATCTTTATTAATCATATGATGTGTGGATGGAAGTGCCGGTACATGTATAGAAATAATGTCACTTTTTTTCAAAACATCTTCCAGGCTTACCATGGTTACATTTAAATCCTTTGCAGCTTCTTCATTTGGAAAAACATCATAGGCAATCAGTTTCGCTCCAAATGACTGTAATTTTGCCGCTACCTTTCTGGCAATATCTCCAAAACCCAGAAGTCCAACGGTGAGCTGATTAAATTCATGATACACTGCTCTTTCCCAGGTTCCTTCTTTCATTGTCTGTGATAATCTGGGAATCATTCTGACACTGCTCAGCATCAGTGCCATTGCGTGCTCAGAAACAGCATTACTGTTAATCCCCTTACAATTAGTAACCTTGATTCCAAATTCTTTTGCTTTCGAAATATCAATGTTGTCTACACCAACCCCAAATCTGGAAATCACCTTCAATTCCGGTGCCAGCTTAAACACAGCCTCATCCCAGGTATCAACCCCTGCAACAACCGCTGAAATATCCCCTACCAATCCCTTTAACTCCTCAAATGTAAACGGTCGTCCGTGAGTATTTTCAACTATTTCAAATCCATTTTCTTCAAGGATTCTCTTTCCTTTTTTACAGATTGCACTGTAATTTGTAGCTGTCACCAGCACTTTTCGCTTTCCCATTTTGCACCTCTCCTCATTTATATTTTCATATGACAAAACACTATATTTTTTCTATTATATGTGTAGGTAATATATACTTCATCTTTCTCTGAAACAATTGCAGGATAAGAATATTCTCCAGGTCCTGACTCAAGATCATACAATCTGCTAAATGTTTTTCCGTTATCCTCTGATACCGAAAGTGATAATGGACTTCTCATACCCCAGTTCTCTCCAACCGGATTATGCACAAGTACTAATCTTCCATCTGCAAGTTTCGTCATATCAATTCCACTGTTGTTATTAGGAATTTCTGTTGGCACAGCTTCTGACCAGTTGTATCCTCCATCTTTTGAATCGCTTCGATATATTCTGCCTTCTGTACTTCTTAATAACATGTGAATCTCACTATTGTCATCTGCCCATAACGTGGGTTGTATCACCCCTCTTCCGTAAAATGACTGGTCACTTACCGGTATATCACTATTTTTGTTTTTACCTGATTCCATATTTTTTGTCTGACTCAGTAAATTCCGCATACCTGCACTTTCAATCCAATTACTTCGAACAAATGATTCTCCATTATTCTCTGATATATCTACAAATGCTTTCCATTCTTTTCCCTCAACAGATGCCGGACATAGAATGCGCCCATTTTGAAGCTGAATTGGTTTGTTTCGTACAGGCCCTCTTCCTCCAATATCTCCTGTAACCAGTTCCTGTTCCTTTCCAAACGTTCTGCCTCCATCCTGAGAAATTCGAATATAGGTCCTCCAATGAACTATTTTTCTTCCCTTTTTATAAAACAAAAAACTTTCTGATCATTCGTTGAAAACAACACCGGATTCCAGTGCGGTTCCTGCCCTCCTGCCATTTTTTCTGCTATTTGGAAATCAGCTCCTTCGCTTTTTCTGGAAAGGAAAATTCCTACATCATCTGCCCCTTCCCTGCTTCCGCCAAACCAAGCTGTTAATATCTCGCCATTTTTCTTTTTGTATATTGTTGAAGCATGACAGACAGGAGTTAATATTTCTTTTATTATAAAATATTTTTCATACAGCTCCATAATAATTCTCTTTCTCCTTTTAATTTAATGTACCATAACCATAAGTTACTTTTCCTCATCAACAACAGTCTCTTTTTTATAATCAAACTATTTTTTTCGGAAATTCACACAAAATGACTTTTATAAAATAACAATATAGAGATTATTTTTTATAAAAAAGACACTTCGGGAAACTCCCAAAGTGTCTTTTTCAGATTTTTATTTTTATGTAAAAATATCAACCGTTATCCTCCATCTCATATGCCGGTGTTTTTACTTTTGGGTCAATGCCCCATTTGTTCTGGAGATAACGGCCATACAGAAGATATGCTCCACCCAGCACTACGATGGCAATTATCATCATTACTATTTTGTGAGCGAGGTCACAGAAAACCTGAATATTTACGTCTTTCCCCTTTTCTATATGGTTATTTACAAAAGGATATGCTAAGATAAAATCAGATACAGTTACAGACATCATATAAAAGAAACGAGGACTCCGATGAAAAAGAAACGACTCATCCCATGGCTGTTATGTTTTCTGCTGGTGTTTGCCACATCACCACTGATATTTCTCGATCAGGCACAGGCAGCTCCCACGCAGACTGCCGGAAAAGCAGAAAACTACACCGGCTGGAAAACGATCTCCGGTCAAAAATATTACTACCGTAATGGCAAAGCACTGAAAGGCCTGAAAAAAGTAGGAAAATACTATTATTTTTTTGGCAGAGACGGCATTATGCGCACAGGCTGGCAGAGAATCAGCAACCAGTACCGCTACTTTGGCAAACGCAACGGAACCATGTGCGTAAACAAAACCATAGGAGGCCGCAGAATCAACAGCAAAGGTGTCTGGACTCCTGTTATTGTTCTGGACCCAGGACATTCCGGTGTGGTTGCCGGAGGATATGAGCCTCTTGGTCCTGGCTCAGGCCAGATGAAATCCAAAGACACCTCCGGAACAGAGGGCGTTGCCACCGGAGTTCCAGAATACAAACTCACTCTGGATATCGGCCTGCAGCTTCGCACCCTGCTTCAAAAAAGAGGCTGCAAGGTCATAATGACCCGCACCAACAGTAAAAATCCACTCAGCTGCATCCAACGTGCTCAGGTTGCCAACAAAGCCAGGGCAGATGCTTTTATCCGCATCCATGCCAATGGCATTGACAACTCCTATACCAGCGGTGCCATGACCATCTGCACGACCAGCCGAAATCCCTATGTATCCTCTATGTATCGCAAGAATAAGTCTCTGTCCTCCGCTGTGCTGAACGCTTATGTAAAATCCACAGGCTGCCGCAGGGAATACATCTGGGAGACAGACACCATGACCGGCAATAACTGGAGTCAGGTTCCTACCACCCTCATTGAAATGGGATATATGAGCAACCCCACAGAAGATAAAAAAATGCAGCAGGACTCCTACCAGAAAAAAATGGTATACGGAATCGCTAATGGTATTGATCACTACCTACTGGGCAGATCCTGAATTCCCCTAATTTTTCTCCCCCTCACCAAAATCAATAGGCTCATATTCCTTCAACTTAGCCAAAAAGCCCCTCTTCTGCAGTTCTGTCTGTATGAAATCCAGACGTTCCGCAGAAGGGGCACTTACGGTATGATAATGGTATTCCGATGTTATATTCTTCAGCAATGTAGAATGCCCTTTTTTCAGTTCATCCAGAAATTCGCTGATATCCTTCCTGCTGCCGATGTTCAGTTCTGCCCGGACAATTCCATATACCTTATGATATACAAATACATCCTCCACATATCCTCCACAATCAGTGATCAGCTTCAGCTCTTCCTCTACCTCGCTGTCACTGTGAAAGACCTTAAACACACGGCTGGCTTTCTTTTCCCCTGAAAGAAGGTAGCCCTGATTAGTCGAAATGATCTTATAATCCTGGGCACGCAGCAGGGCCATATCCTGCACAATTACCTGCCTGCTCACATCCAGGATTCCTGCCAGTTCTTTCCCTGAAATAGGTACTTCACTGTCTGACAACATCCGGACTATTTTATTTCTTCTCTCTTTTCCATTCATTCCATACCCAACCTTTCAAGCAGCTGTGTCATAGATGGTTTTTGCAGTCTGGCTTTCTTCAGGACTTCATCCTGGGCAAAAATCTCCTCAGGCACTCCATCTGCCAGAACTGTTCCATGCGCCATAACAATCACACGTTCAAAATTTTCAGCTACAAAATCCATATCATGAAGAATCGCGATCACCAGCTTTCCACGATCTGAAAGCTGCTTGATCATGCTGGCAATCCTCTTTTTGCCGGTATCATCCTGTGCAATGGTAGGCTCATCCAGGATGATCACCTCTGTATCCATTGCAAGCACAGAGGCAATGGCTACCATTTTTCGCTCATGCAGGTCCAGATCATAGGGATTTTCTTTTTCCTTTCCGGAAAGTCCCATAAGCTCCAAAGCCTTAAGAGCCTTCTCTTTTGCAGTCTCCGGGTTCATCCCAATATTAAGCGGTCCAAACATAACCTCATCCAGAACATTGTATTTAAAAATCTGATCATCCGGATTCTGAAATACATATCCCACTTTTCCGGCAAGCATAGCAACCGTTTTTTGGGAAATATCCTCTTCTCTAAAATAAATACTTCCGGAAATAGGCTTCAGAAGTCCCTTCAGCAAACGTACCAAAGTAGTTTTTCCGGCACCATTCTGACCAATGATCGCGGTTGTCCTGTGATCCAGCAACAGATTCAGGTTTTCAAACACAGGTACCTTCTTCCCATAAGCAAAGGAAACCTCTCTCATCTGAAATACTTTTCCGCTCTTCTCTGCAGATATGTGCGGATTCCTGTTGCCTTTGAAGCTTATGTCCGGTTTCATCTGTCTTTCCTGCTGTTCAAATAATCTGACGGTTGCCTCCAGAGTCACAGGATAGGTACCGTCCGGATTTGTCAGTCCACACATTTTACAGATCTTTACAAACACCGGAGGTTCCATCCCTATCTCCTCCAAATCCTCTCTGGCAAAAATTTTCTCCGGAATATCAAAGGCAACCACCTTTCCCTTCTGCATCAGCACCAGCTTGTCACAGTATTTTGCCATTTTTTCCAGCTTCTGCTCTACCATAATAATAGTCCTGCCTGTACGTGCCAGGTCATCCACTACCTTGAATACTTCCTCGGTTCCCTCAGGGTCCAGCTGAGAAGTAGGTTCATCCAGAATAACCACCTCCGGCTCCATTACCAAAATACTGGCAATAGCCACTCTCTGCATCTGGCCGCCTGACAGATCAAAGGGGTTACGATCCCGGTATTGCCAGATATCAAGCTGTCGCAGCACTTTCTCAATCCGGGTCTTCATTTCTTCCCGCTCTATACCCAGGTTCTGCAATCCATATGCCACCTCGCCATAGACAGTATCTCTGGCACCTGACAGCTGATTAAAAGGATTCTGGAAAATCAGCCCAACCTTTTCACACAGGTTCTGGACAGGCACCTGATCTGCCAGACAATCTGCCACCCTTACAGTTCCACCGTAGGCTCCATGATAGAACTGAGGGACTAACCCTACCATTGCCTGACACAGAGTACTTTTCCCTGCTCCGTTAGGTCCCACAATTCCGATAAACTCTCCGGGAGCAACAGAAAGGGAAATCCCATCCAGTGCCAATCTGTCCGTATCCGGGTATTTATATTTCAGGTTTTCAATATTTATCATGGGCATTACCATATCCTCCAGACTATAACCAGTACCAGTAAAAATACCAGAATTCCTCTGACTACCGGATCCCATTTGCATTTTGTCCGGTCATAGAGCCAGGTTTTTTTCTGCTTTCTGCCAAATCCGCGTACCTCCAGTGCAATCGCACGTTCCCTGGTATTGATCAGCGAACTCATCACCACCGGAGAAATCAATGGCAGGAATGCTTTTATCCTCACCAACATATTTCCTTCTGTTTCCATACCGCGGCTTCGCTGTGCATCGGCAATTACATCCCTGGCAGCCAGCATCTGTGGCAATATCTGAAATACGGAATTGATAATATAACCAAACCTTGGAGAAAATCCACTTTTTTCCAGCTCATCCACCAGTTCCTGTGGAGAGGTGGTAAGCACAAAAATTCCAAAAGAAAGGAGCATGTTCAGAATATTACATCCGATTCTGACTGCAAACAGAACTCCTTCTCTGTAAAAAGTAATTACCCCTATGGAAAACATAACCGTTCTGTTATCATGATTAAACAGACCCTGGATCAGAAAAATCACAAGAATCAAAGTAAAGGAAAACAACACCAGCGGCATTGCTTTCCCAAGAATCCTGCCACTGGCAAGGATGCATAAGCTGGCTGTGATCATAACAGGGAAAAGCCAGAGCTTTCCCCCGATCAGCGGAACCAGGATTGCTGTCAGAATGTACAGCAGTTTTGTATAAGGGTGAAGCCGGTTCAGCCATGATCCCTTATTTATATATAAACTTATACTGTTCATTAGTCAAGTCTCTCTGTTTTTGCATTTACATCATACAATGCAGTAAGCTTTCTGGGAAGTCCCCGTAAGATAAAATAAACAATAATAATTGTAATGATCTTATCCGGTACATCTACTACAATCTCATCTAATAAAGAACCAATTCCCACTGACATTCCACCAGCCTGTGTAGCAGCAAATACAGCATCTCCCCATACATTACCGGTTGTACCGCCCCAGAATATAATATTCAGTGGAGTAGATACAAGTACTGCAGCCAGTCCGCCGCCAAGTGCGCAGACAAAGGACTTAGGGAATGTGGACATAAATCCCATTCTGGCCAGAATACCTACCGCCAGTCCAATACACAGACTGGTAAATGCATAAACCAGAGTAATATTATCACCGGTTGTCAGCCCATAGATCAGGTTATTGGCCGCTCCACAGACAGCTCCGATCACAGGTCCTCCCAGACATGCACCAATACAGGTTCCGATGCAGTCCAGCCAAAGTGGCAGCTTTAACAGGGATGCAAATAATTTTCCCAGGTAATTAATTCCAATACAGGCTGGAATTAATACAATCGTAGCCGTTGTGAATTTTGTTTTAAAAATTTTTCCCATTTTTTCTCCTCTTATGCGAAGCTTTGCACGCATATGGTCATTTTATATTTGTATCTGTCATTTCACCTGACAAGACACTTGACATAACAGATAATTTACACTTAAAATTTCCAAAAGTCAATATCTTTTATAATCACAAAAAGAAACTCCCAAAACAGAGAAATTCCTTATCTTGCCCTTTCTACGTCCTCTGTGTATAATAGGAAATATTACGATTCTGAAATTTTTTATAATAATCAAAACTCAGGAGTATACTATTATGAAAAAAATCCTACTGATCGCCACCGGCGGTACAATCGCTTCCAAATATACCAAAGAAGGACTTTCCCCTCAGATTTCCGCAGAAGAACTGTTGGAATATATCCCCACTGCCAGAGAGTTCTGCACCATCGATACCCTGCAGCCTTTTTCTCTGGACAGTACCAATGTATGTGCTGACCACTGGCTGCAGCTGGCACAGCTCATTGAGAAAAAATATGAATTCTACGATGGATTTGTGATCTGCCACGGCACTGATACCATGGCTTACACTGCAGCAGCCCTGTCCTATCTGATCCAGAATAATCGCCGTCCTATCGTGATCACAGGCGCTCAGAAACCAATTGATCTGGCCATCACAGACGCCCGCTCCAATCTGTTAGACAGCCTGCGTTTTGCTTCCCACGACCGGGCTCACGGTATCTCCATTGTATTTGGAGGCAAAGTAATTGCCGGTACCAGAGCCAAGAAAGAATTTTCCAAAAGCTACAATGCCTTCTCCAGTATTAATTACCCTGATATTGCTTCTGTTCACGATAACAGAATTATCTTTTATATTGATGATAAAGATCAGAATACCCGTCCGCTGGTTTTCTATCATCAGATGAATACCAACATCTTTCTCATGAAACTGATTCCCGGAACTGACGGACGGATCCTGGACACTCTGGCAGACTCCTATGACGGACTTATCATCGAGTCCTTTGGCGTAGGCGGTCTTCCAAACTATGGCAATGACAGTTTTCTGAATGCACTTTCAGACTGGATCTCTGCCGGTAAACTGGTATGCATGGCTACTCAGGTAACCCATGAGGGCAGCGATATGGAGGTCTACCAGGTTGGAAAAGTGATCAAGGAGAAATTTCCCATACTGGAATCCTATGACATGACTCTGGAAGCTTCTGTTACCAAAATGATGTGGGTACTGGGTCAGACACAGGATCTTCGGGAATGCAGAAGGTTATTTTATAAAACCATTAATCATGATCTGCTGTTTGTATAACTCTTGAATCCTGATACTAATTTGTTACCGCCACCTACAGAGATGGGCGTCATCTCACATCTGATATTTCACACCTAATAGGAGAACCTGAATGAACCGAACCATAGAATATACAATCCCGGAATCCCAGAACGGACTCCGGGTAGAACAATTTCTCAGAAGAAAGGGATACTCCCGGCAGAATCTCACAGAAATCAAACGGATGCCCCAGAGCATCCTGGTAAACGGAATCCACTACTATATGCGTCAAACCCTGGCTGCAGGTGACCATCTACAGGTTTGTATCTGCGAGACAGAATCCTCGGAGAAAATCCCGCCGGTAAAGCTTCCCCTGAACATTGTTTATGAAGATGAAGACATCCTGGTGATCAACAAGCCTGCAGGAATGCCCATCCATCCCTCCATGAAAAACTACTATAATTCTCTGGCCAATGCCCTGGCATGGTACTATCAGGATCAGGGAAAGCCTTTTATCTTCCGCTGCAGCAACCGCCTGGACCGGGATACCTCCGGGCTCACTGTAATTTCCAAACACCTGGTCAGCGCCAGCATCATGGCCGATATGACAAAAAAACGCCTGGTACACAGGGAATACCTGGCCATCGTAAAAGGTGACCTCACCCCACCCGCAGGAACCATCACAGCCCCTCTTTCCCGCAAAGAAGGCTCCATTATTGAACGCACCGTAGATTTTGAACATGGTGAAGAAGCCATCACCCATTATAAACTGGTAAAAAAAGAAAATGGGCACAGCCTGGTCTCCCTTCAGCTGGAAACCGGCCGCACCCATCAGATCCGTATCCATATGAAATACCTGGGCTATCCCCTTGTCGGAGACTATCTCTACAACCCTGACATGGAACACATCACCCGCCAGGCCCTACATTCCTACCACATGGAATTCCCCCATCCCATAACCGGTCAGAAAATGACTTTCACAGCGCCCCTTCCCCCAGACATGTCTGCCATTATCTCTCTCTGATACTACAATGGCGCAGTCTCTCTGCGCCACACCACCTTCCACATATGCAACAGCACAGCAGATAAAAAAATAAGCTTTCCATGCAAATGCATAGAAAACTTATTTTTTATCTGCGTCCCTATTACTATCAATCTCCTTTGAGCACAACACGAATTCTCTTATAAATAAAGAATACGACCAGAGATGTCAGTGTATATTTAAATATGTTGAATGGGAAGATGATCATTGCCGCAAATGTAAGAAGGTTGTTTACAGAACTATGTACTGCACTTCCCATTTCGATAAATGCTTCTACCGGCATCCCAAATGCCTTACCGTAAGCCGGCAGCAGCACAAATGCATTCATAAAGCAAGCTACAACAGCTGTCAGCACTGTACCTGCAGCCATACCTATTACTGCATGCTTTCTGTTCTTGACAGAATGAAAGCGATAGATCAGACCAGCCGGAACCACAAAGGTACATCCAAAAATAAAGTTAGCCAAATCTCCTACACCTGCTGTCATAGAACCCTTGGTTACCAGATGAACCAGAATCTTCACCAGTTCGATCAGTACACCTGCAATAGGCCCCATGGCAAAAGATCCTACCAGCACCGGAATCTCAGAAAAATCCAACTGATAGAAGGACGGTGCCAGAAATGGAAGTGGAAACTCCAGATTCATCAATACACCTGCAATCGCTCCTAACATAGCAATCTGTGTAATTGTCCTCGTCTTGCTCCTGGCCACTACATTGCCGTTTCTCAATACCTGTTCACTCATACTGTTTCTCTCCTTTGAAATATTTTTTTGCAGATGTCAGACAAAAGCCCCACATCTTTCTGCAAAAGAAAATTCCACAAGAATGCTGTTACAACAACATAAAAAGCCCCGGATATCCATCCGGGGCACTGAGCACGTACTTTTGTATACTGCGTGTTCTTCTCTCATCCAGACTTTACTGTCGGTTTTGGAATTTCACCAAATCAGCCGCCGAAGCGGGTCGCGGACTATACCGCCGGTAGGGAATTTCGCAACTGCAATCACCCAACCCCGAAGAATTTTCTTTTAACTGAAACCGATTATACTATATACGCATACTCATTTCAAGAGATTTTATTAATTTTCAGTCTTTTTTATAAAGCACAAATGCTTCATATGGATTCAGGACAATTTTCCTGTCAAACATTTTTCTGCCCATATTTGTGATCAGGCACTGAGCTCCTTCTGCAAATGTTTCCGGAAGTTCCATTTCCGCTTCCTGTGCACTGAAATTACATACTGTGAGCAGCTTCTCTGATCCAAGCTTTCTTGTATAAGCGAAGATCTGGTCATGGTCACGGTACAGAGCCTCAAATTCTCCATATACGATGATATCCATTTCTTTACGCAGACGGATCAGCTTCTGATAATAATGGAAAACAGAGTCCGGATCTTTTAACTGATCTGCGGCATTGATCTGCTGATAGTTTGGATTTACCTTAATCCACGGTTCCCCTGTGGTGAAACCTGCACCTGCGGAAGTATCCCACTGCATAGGTGTTCTGGCATTGTCACGGCTTCTGAGCATCAGGCATTTCATCATATACTCCGGTGTCAGTCTGCCTGATTCTGTCAGCTCAGTGAAATAATGAAGACTTTCGATATCGCGGTAATCCTCCAGCTTGTCAAAATAGATGTTAGTCATTCCAAGCTCTTCACCCTGATATACATAGGGGGTTCCCTGCATCATATGAATGCAGGTCGCCAGCATCTTGGCTGAAATATCCCGGTAAGCAGGATTATCATTTCCAAATCTGGATACACTTCTTGGCTGGTCATGGTTCCCAAGGAAAAGACTGTTCCATGCTTTTCCTGCCAGTTCTTCCTGCCATTTGATCATGATCTTCTTGAACTCTTTGAAATCATACCGTTCTGTGGTCCATTTGCCATAATCACCACCACCGATTTCTACATGCTCAAACTGGAATACCATATTCAGTTCTTCTCGGTCATCACCTGCATATTTCTGTGCTTCCTCAATGGTAACTCCTGACGTTTCTCCCACAGTCATTACATCATATTTGGAAAGCACCTCCCGGTTCATCTCCTGAAGATATTCATGCACTCTTGGTCCATGGACACTGTAAGGTCCAAAATCCCCATAAAGTCCTCCGTGAGTCTCTCCGTCCGGAAATGCCTGATCCTTGGAGATCATACTGATCACATCCATACGGAAACCATCGATTCCTTTTTCACACCAGAAGTTCATCATATCATAAACTTCCCGACGAACCTTGTCGTTCTCCCAGTTCAGATCCGGCTGCTTCTTGGAGAACAGGTGAAGATAATACATATCTGTCTGTGCGTCATATTCCCAGGCTGAACCGCCGAATACTCCGCCCCAGTTATTTGGCTCCTTACCGTTCACCGGATTTCTCCAGATATAATAGTCGCGGTAAGGATTATCTTTGGATTTACGACTCTCAATAAACCAGGAATGCTCATCGGAAGTATGATTTACAACCAGATCCATAAGGATCTTGATTCCTCTTTTGTGTGCCTCTGCAAGGAGGGTTTCATAATCCTCCATAGTTCCGTAATCTTTATAGATTTTTCTGTAATCAGAAATATCATAGCCGTTATCATCCTGCGGAGACTCAAGCATAGGCGAGATCCAAAGTACATTTACACCCAGCTCTTTCAGATAATCAAGCTTTTCTATAATTCCTCTGATATCCCCGATGCCGTCTCCGTTACTGTCTTTAAAACTTTTGGGGTAGATCTGATATACAACACTTTCTTTCCACCAGGTTTTTTTCATAACTTAAGCCTCCTGTTTGCATTTCAAGTTTATTGTTGTGTTATTTTACTGCACCGGCAACAACACCGTTCATGATCCATTTCTGACAGAAGATATATACGATCAGTACAGGTGCCAGTACAAGCAGATAAGAGGCAAATGCCAGGTTATAATCTACAGAGAACTGGCTCTTGAATACATACTGTGCAAGCTGTAAGGTCTGCTGGCTCTCATCACTTAAGAGTACCAGTGGCATGCTGAAGTCGTTCCATGTCCACATAAAGGAAAGAATCGCTACTGTTGCAGTAGTTGGTTTTAATACCGGGAAAATGACCCGGCTGAAAATCTGGATGGGGTTGGCACCATCGATCATTGCTGCTTCATCCAGTGCTTCCGGTACCGCCTTGATCGCACCTGTATAAAGGAAAGTGTTCATGGGCAGACCGAAGATAACATACAGAAAAGTAATACCGTAAATATTATCCAGATGGAATGCATTCGCCTGTACAACCAATGGAAGCATGATTACCTGGAACGGAATAAACATGGCACTGATAAAGTAGTAATACATAATGGAAAAGAATTTACTCTTTTTCCTGTTTCTGGTTATGGCATACGCTGCAAAGGAGTTTGTGATCAATGTAAAGAACAGGTTGATCACTGTAATAAATGCAGTGTTAAAAAATTTCCGGGGAAAATCAGTCATTACCCAGGCATCTACGAAGTTCTGCAGACGCAGCTTTCTGGGCAGTGCCAGTACGTTATTCATGTCAGATGGATCCTTAATTGCGATCATCAGTGCCATATACAGAGGCAGAAGAATGATCAGCACAATTCCTATGATAAGAAGAATCGTTACAGGCCAGTTGTAACGTTCTTTTACCTTCGCTACACCCTGTTTCATCCTAACTTCTCCTCTCTCTTCTCAAGTATACGTAGCTGGAATACAGAAATCAGCACAACTACGATGAAAAGCACAACTGCATTGGCTGACTGGTAGGCAAACTGTCCTCCGCCGAATCCCTTCTTATAAATCAGGACTGCAATGGAAGTAGTTGCTGTTCCGGGTCCACCATCTGTCATGGCCATGATCTGATCGTAAACCATCAGGTAACCTTTGGCCGAGAGCACCATATTAATGGTAAAGGAAGGTGCCAGAAGAGGGAATGTGATCTTACTGAACCTCTTAAATCCTGTAGCTCCGTCCAGATTAGCAGCTTCATATACATCTGTATCAATAGACTGGAGTCCTGCAATATAGATCAGTGTATTGAATGCACATCCGATCCACAGAGATACTGCAATGATTCCCCACATCGCATTGTTAGTACCCAGAATATTAACACTGAGAGCCTTGATTCCCAGAGCTTTTCCAAGCTCCGGAACCAGGTTCGCAAAAATATAGTTGAAGATAAATCCCACGATCAGACTTCCCAGCATATACGGCAGGAAATAAAATGCTTTAATGGTATTTTTGAATTTAATCTTTGCATTTAATGCGCATGCGAGCACAAGACTGACCACATTAACCAGGATCGTAGTGATCACAGCAAATTTAAAGGTGAAAATGTAGGCATTTCCTGTATCTGCATCTACAAACATATGCAGGTAATTACGCAGCCCTACGAAATTCCAGTCTCCATATCCTCTCCAGTCAGTAAAGCTGTAGAATACACCTTTCAGGAAAGGAATTGTATGGAAGATGAAAAATAATACTGCAAGAATACCAACATAAATATAGTAAACTTTATTGACAGCAGGTCTTTTACGATTCGCTGCTTTCTTCATAGGCTCATCCCCTCACTTAATCTACATTCGCAACATCATATTTTTCGTCACACTGTTTCAGGAACTGTTCGATGTTTTCCTTATCATCCATTCCATTTGCACGATTTAAACTAAGTTCAGTAAGCAGTACAGACATATTAAATCCTGATGGGTAGTAGTGGTCTTCAAAGTTGGCAACTTTACCATTGCTGATGTCTTCCTGTACACCTGATACTGCTTCATCACTCTGCTCTACACCCTTTAATGCGGAGAATGAGAACTGCTCATCAATATAAGTCTGTACATTTTCTTTTTCCATCATAAAGGAAACGAAATCTTTGGCTGCATCTACATTGGAACTGCTCTTGCTTACGCCCAGAAGCACATCCACACCTGAGGTAACCTTATTCTGGGATTCATCATTGGAAGACGGAAATGCAAACATGTTTATTTTTACATCCGGGTTAGCATTACGGTACTGGCTGATTGCCCAGTTTCCGTTGATGATCATTACAGCGTCACCGTTGGCAAATTTCTTGTTTCCGTCATCATAGCTAAGTCCCATGAAATCATCCTGTGCATAATCAAGAAGTGTCAGATATTTCTCTGTAATCTCCTCATGAGTTCCCACAAATGTTGTCTTGCCTGCTTTGCGGTCATCTGCGAAGCTCTCTGGTGCAAGGTCTGCTGCTATGGAGTTCCATGGTGCATTTGCTGTCCATGCATCTTTGTAAGTCATCAGTAATGGCTGCTCGCCTGCATCCTGGATTTTCTGAAGAGTATCTATAAACTCATCCCAGGTCTTCGGAACTTCCAGCCCAAGCTCTTCGAATTTCTCTGTGTTGTAAATGACACCGGAAGCATTTGTGGCAAAAGGAACACCATATATTGTCTCTTCTTTATCCTTATTTACATCGTAAATCATGTCAATATAGGCTTCCTGTACATCCTTGATATAATCCTGATCACCCAGATCAAGAAGCATACCTGCACCTTCAACCTCAGTGTAGTTGTTATCGCCACCCATTGCTACAATATCAGGCATATCATTCTTTGCCATTCTGGTCTTTAATACAGTTCCTGCATCCGGCGGAGCAGTAACCTTTACTGTCACATCGTCATGGCTTTCATTATATTTGTCTACCAGTTTCTGAATCGTATCCTTGTTCTCAGGTTTTGTAGAAAAAAGTTCCAGCTCTGTTTTACCTGAGCTGCTTTTTGCGGAAGAACCTGCATCGGATGAACCACCGCATCCAGCCAGAGTACCTGCAATTAAAGTACCAATTACCAATGTGCTAATAACTTTTTTATTCATCTTATTTCCTCCATGTTTTAATTTCAACTTTCCATTCTCCTCACCATTAGTGGAATACGGAACTGTTGCCGTGAGATCAGAGGCTGCGCAGCATCAGAAGTTTTGAAAGACTGTCTGGACACGTCTGTCCCTCTTTCGGATTCCTTTGATGCACTTATCATATACCAAAGAACAGTCTGAAGTCAATAGGTTTCACGCGAAACTTAAAATATCTCTAAATTTCTCTTTTAAGTTTTGTGCAAAACTTCCAATAACAAACTATAAAAAGAGACTCTGCTACTCTTTCACAGAATCTCTCTTAACCAGCCGCACAGGGCTTTTGATATTCAGTTCCTTCATAGGTTCTCCGGCAATCATTTTTATCAGACGCCAGTATGCCAGAACCCCCTTCTGATGTATATCCTGGTGTACAGTGGTAAGCTTGGGCCTGACAAACTCTGCATAAATGCTGTCGTCATAACCTACAATTGATATCTGATCAGGAATCCGGATTCCCTGGTCAAAGAAATAGTTCATAGCTTCAATCGCATCATAATCAGAGGAAAAAGCCAGTGCCCTTGCTCTCAGAAACCGGGGCAGAAGCTCATCATATTTTTTCAGACGTCCTGTTTTCTCACCAGGCACAATCATCAGGCGGGAACGACTGCAGAACTCACCATTTTTCTCCATAGCCTGCTTAAATCCCATCCATCTCCTGGCATCACTGTCTCTGTCTGTCTCTGCAACAAATAAAGCCTTGCGATAGCCACAGGAATATAGATATTCGCCAACCTGATAACCACCGGAATAATCATCTACGCCCACATTCTGAAAAGTGTACTCTCCCTCCGGATAAGCATCTATCAATACCATTTTTTTGTTCAGCTTCCGTGATAATTGATGGTATCTTTTCTCATCATATCCCAGAATGATTAATCCCTCCACATTCCATCTGGATGCCATATCTACTACATTATCAATCTTCTCACCACCAATGAGCATGACAAAATAGCCGTTTCTTTCCGCCTCTGTCTGTATGGCGCCCACAAGCTCCCCTACAAAGGAATCCTGCAGAGCCTGCATACCATGAGTCACAGCAAATCCCAATACCACACCGATAATCCTCGAACCATGTCCCGAAAGCATAACAGAGCCCATATGGGGTACATAGTTCTGCTCTTTCAGAATACGGGTGATCTTATCTATGGTTTCCTGGGAAACTCGTTTGGTATTTCCGTTGATCACATTGGAAACCGTAGTCCGGCTCACCCCTGCCATATCCGCAATATCCTGAAGTCTGATCATTTAATCGCCTCCTGTTTTACGATATTTTATAGATTCCTTTTATAAATTGTGATATCCTAGTCAAGCGGATATTCGCAATCCGCTTCGCTACGTGGCCATAACCGAATAACTGCTACGGTTATTGTAGCGTATTTTGTAAGAATTTACAAGGCTCCTCCCACCGCCTAAAGGCAGTGGGAGGAGCCTATGACAAACGAAAGGATTTATTTATGAACAAAATCTATCTGGATCAGGCAAGTACATCTTTTCCAAAGGCGCCATCTGTAGCACAGGCAGTTTATGATTACCTGTCAGGCTCTGCTGTGAATGTGAACCGTGGAGGATACCGGGCAGCCTATTCTGTGGAGGAGCAGATTTTCGAAACAAGAGAACAGCTTCTGAAACTCTTTCACTTTACTTCCGGAAAAGGTAAGAATGTTATTTTTACAGAAAATATCACCGCCAGTCTGAATGTTCTTCTGAAAGGACTTCTGAAACCCGGCGACCATGTACTTGTAACTGCCATGGAGCATAATTCAGTAATGCGCCCACTGGTTCAACTAAAAAAACAGGGAATTTCTTTTGACAGAATCCCCTGTGCTTCTGATGGCAGTCTTCTGCTGGAACAGGCAGAGTCACTTCTTCGTCCTGAAACCAGGCTTGTGGTCTGTCTTCATGCTTCCAATGTATGCGGAACTGTCATGCCGGCACAGGAAATCGGAAATTTTTGCAAAAAACATAATCTTCTTTTTATTCTGGACACTGCGCAGACAGCAGGAACACTTGACATTAATATGGAGAAATATCACATAGACGCACTGGCTTTTACAGGTCACAAGGGACTCAGAGGCCCACAGGGAACCGGAGGCTTTCTGATCCGCAATGAACTGGCAGCACAGGTTAATCCTCTTATCAGCGGAGGAACTGGCAGTGCCTCACATTCTGAAGAAGTACCGTCCTTTCTTCCGGATTGTTTCGAGCCCGGAACTCCAAATATACCTGGGATTCTGGGACTGCATGCTGCACTCTGTGATCTGGAGAAACAATCCATGGAAGAAATCCGCAGACATGAATTAATGCTGACACAATACTTTATGGATGGTATCCTGAATCTGGATCCTGAAGAAAAATTCCTGCGTATGATCGGTAAAAAAAATACTGAAAAACGTTGTGCAGTTGTATCCGTCCAGACCTTACATATGGATATGGCTCAGGCCGCCTTTGAACTGGACAGTACTTACGGAATTATGACAAGAGTTGGCCTTCACTGTGCACCAAATGCACATAAAACCCTTGGAACATACCCGGAAGGTACTCTCCGGTTTTCTTTCGGACCTGAGAATACAAAGCAGGAACTGGATATTGCTTTAGATGCATTATCTGCATTATTAAAGAAGATTTCAGTTACAGATTTTTCTTCTTATAAATAAACCATGATGCTGCTACCGTAAACACCAGCAGATAAAGGAGCAGAATCCCAATACCAGTGTAATTCACTGCCTCACCTGATGAAATACTTCTCATCAGATGGCTGGTCTGGGATAAGGGAAGTGCTGCTACAAACTTTCCTACAAATCCCGGAAGTTTCTCTGTTGAGAAAAAGGTGTTACACAAATATGCCATAGGCATAATGATATAGTTGGAAAACCTCGGCACATCTGCGTGGTTTTTTGCCAGAAAGGATACCACCACGCCGACGGCTGAGAATACTGCTCCGTTCAGGAACATCACCAGAAAGGACCATCCGTTGAAGATCAGTCCGGTCTCAATAGGTGCTGTAAGAAGCAGTATGATCCCTCCTGCATACAGACCGCGCAGGCTTCCCCCGATAATCTGTCCGGCAATAAACTGCCATAATGGTGTGGGGGAGATCATCACCTGATCAAAAGCTTTCTCATACAGCCTCTGCACATTCAGGTTCTGCGCAATGGCATTAAAGCTTCCATTCATAGTTGTCAGAGATACCACACCCGGAATCAGAAAGTTCAGGTATGGCTGTCCATGAGAAGTGGTCTGGATTCCCATTCCGAATACGATCAGATACATTAGCGGTGCGATCATTGCCGCCAGCGTGATCTTATAGAAGTCCCGGCGGAATTCTACCCACTTCTCCCATAATATTGTTATAATTCCCATGTTCTTTCTCTCCGGTTATTTTGTATTCAAATGCTTCCCGGCTCTCTCTACAAAGACGTCTTCCAATGTGGTCTCACGAAGAGAGGCCTGTCCTGTAAGTCCTTCCAGATACCGGATTGCATCCTGCCGTGTATGGAAATAGTGATTCTGTGTTCCATCCGCTGTCATCTCGTCCACTGCATAAGCACCAAGACTCTCGATCAGTGCAGACGGAGTACTTACCTCCTCCAGCTTACCATGATCCATCAGTGCCACACGATTGCAGAGACTCTGTGCTTCTTCCATATAATGCGTAGTCAGCAGGATTGTCAGGTTTTTCTCATTAAGCTTACGCAGAAGATTCCACATCTGTCTTCTGGAAAGAGCATCCATACCTGCTGTGGGTTCATCCAGAAGCAGGATCTCCGGATCTGTCAGTAATGCCCGGCAGACCATCAGCTTACGCTTCATTCCACCGGAAAGCTTACGGACTGTACGTTTGCGGAATTTCAGCAGGTCACAGAACTCCAAAAGCTCCTCTGTTCTTTCTTTTATCTGCTTTCGCGGCATAAAATAAAGCCGTCCCTGGTATTCCATGATCTCATCCATATTCATATCCTGACGCATGGAATATTCCTGGGTGATCACACTGATCTTTCTCTTCAGATCAGGACGTTTTCTTGTAAGCTGCTGACCGTCTATAAGGATTTCTCCCTTTGTGGGAAGAAGAAGGGTTGACAGCAGGCTGATGGTCGTTGTCTTGCCTGCTCCGTTCGGCCCGAGAAGACCAAAAAACTCCCCTTTTTCAATTTTCAGGTTCAGGGAATCCACGGCTGTAAAATTGTCAAAGGTTTTTGTCAGATCTCTGGTCTCGATCATAATCCTCCATCCTGTTCCTTTGCAATGATCAGAGAATAATAGCCTGCATCATCCGGAATTTCTTCTACACTGTTGTAAATATGCTCATCCGGCATTCCACAGTTCTCCACCATACGGATATTCCGTCCGCTTTTTGCCAGGATTTCCTTTACCTGGTTCATCTTTTTGCCGGATTTCATCAGCACATAGGTACCAGGCTGATCCAGCTCACTGTCCAGACGGTGTACTGCCGGCTGTACATGTAAAGGCTGATTCCACTCTGTGAGAGGAATATTCAATCTGGCTGCTGTGGCACAGAAAGAAGTAATACCGCTCACAAGTCCGGTCTCATAGCCATCTGCTTCCACTCTCTTCTGTACATAAGTAAATGTGGAATAAATGGTAGGATCCCCAAGGGTCAGGAATACCACATTCTTTCCTGTATCCAGAACAGCCTCCAGAGCTTTGGCTCCCTTCTCATGATTGATTTCCAGCTCCTGTCTGTCATGAGTCATTGGCATATAAATAGGCAGAAGTTCTTTGTCTGCAAGCTCCGGTACTGCCTGGACTGCGATCTTGTATGCTACTGTTTCCCTCACATCTGCACCCGGAACTGCGATCACCTCATTTTCCCTGATCATACGGACTGCCTTCAATGTCATAAGCTCCGGATCTCCAGGGCCAACTCCTACACCATATAAAATTCCTCTCATCTATCTTTTCCTCCTGTATTTTCAACTTTAATATTCGCACGTATTTTCCATTATACTAAAGCAGCAGTTTTTTTTCAATAAAACATCCGTTTTTCTATATATATTTTCAAATATATTACTGCTCATACTGCTCACTCCGTTCACAGTAACATTTACATAACCATTCAGGTATGTTATAGTAGAAAGCACCACGGCTTCCGGCAATTTTCTTACAGTCCGGAATCCGAAAATCTGAAATACAAAGAAAAGAGGAGTTAAAAAATGATCAAGAAATCACATAAATTCTGCTCCATACTGTGTATGGCTTCCATATTTTTTTATATTCTGATCTCATCGAGTCTGTGCTTTGGCGCTTCCGAAGCAAAGGGAATAGAATTCGACAAGGATGACGGTGAATATTCTATAGAAGTGGAACTGGAGGGCGGCAGCGGCAAGGCCAGCGTCACCTCTCCTACTCTTATTACCGTAAAAAATAAAGCTGCCACCGCCAGGATCCAGTGGAGCAGCTCTAATTATGATTATATGATCGTAGACGGCGAGAAATATCTGCCTGTCAATGAGGACGGCGGAAATTCTGTTTTTGAAATCCCGATCCTGGCTGTAGACGAGGAAATGCCGGTGATCGCAGACACTACAGCTATGGGGGCTCCCAGAGAAATCCAGTATACCCTTACCTTCTATTCTGCCTCCATCGGCTCCAAAAGCCAGATGCCCCAGGAAGCAGCCAAGAGAGTTGTTGCAGTGGCATTGGTGATCATAATAGGCGGAGGCATCCTAAACTACTTTGTAAATAAAAAAAATCGTTGTTAATGATTATCCATCATCTTATGCTTCTGTTTTCTGTTTTTTAACATGAATCTGCAGCTGATTATAGGGAATCTCAATACCATTTGCGTCAAAGGATTCCTTGATCAGCTCATTCAGGCGCCATTTTGCCGGCCAGTATTTATCTGTGGCCACCCACACCCGTAATCCCATGATTACAGCACTTTCTCCCAGCTCATCCACAAATACCACCATTCCCTTATCATCCTTAGTATCTTCATCATTGTGGAGGATATCCTCCAGAAGCTCTTTTGCTTTATGGATATCTGCATCATAGGAAATTCCCACCTTGATCTCCAGCTTTCGCAGATCCCTGGCAGTCACATTGGTAATAATACTGCTTGACAGGGTTCCGTTTGGGATCACAATATGCTTATTATCAATAGAAATCAGAGTGGTATAGCAGATTTCAATTTTATATACTGTACCCTCACATCCATTCTGCTGGGCAATGATAATATAATCTCCTACCTGAAATGGCTTAAAAGTAAGAAGAAGGATCCCGCCTGCAATATTTGCCAGGCCCCCCTGTAAAGCCAGACCTACAGTCACACCGGCAGTACCCAGAAGAGCCGCCACTGAAGACTCTTTCACTCCGAAGTGAGTGGCGATGGTAAATACCAGCAGGATATAGAGACAGACTCTCAGCAGAGAGCCGATAAACTGCACAACTCCTTTATCTACAGAAGCCTTCTCCATAGAGGCCTTGATCAGATAAATGATCCACTGGATCACCTTCCTGCCTCCGATAAAGATTAGGATCGCAGCTACAACTTTCAGTCCAAATTTCGTAAGCTCAGGCATATAATCCGTAAAATATTGTCTGTAATTATCTAATGTATTAACTGCCTGCTGCACTTCCTGTTCCAAATAATCTACTCCCCTTTCCTGTTCTTCAAAATCAGTAAACTTTTGATTTCAATATGATAGCATAACACGGACTATACTATGTAACAAGAATTTATTTCTGTTCTGAAATAGCCTGAAGAGAGAAAAATCCCCGCCAGCCCGGCGGGGATTCACTCTCTATCTCTCCAATATAAATGCTAATGCACACTGAATAACCAGTATCAGGGGAATACCCAGATAAAATTTTGCTTTTCTTGTTTTGTGGTGAAAAACATACATTCCCATCCAGGCTCCCAGGGACCCTCCCACTGCTGCCAGAAGCAGCAACCGGGATTCAGGAATGCGCCATCTGCCCAATCGCGCCTTCTGCTTATCTATACCATAGACTAAAAACGTACAGATATTAACAGCGATCAGATATACCCAGACCGGCTGTGCTACTGTTATTCCTGTCATAATCCCTCCTGTCCGGACAGTTTCTGTCAGCTCTGCAGGCTCAGGATAACTGCCTCAAAATTCTCATCAAAACCGTCGTATTTCAGCTCCAGAGGCTCTTCCACTCCCAGGCTTAACACGCCCAGGATAGACTTGGCATCAATAGAAAACTTTCCTTTTGCTATAATATCAATATCAAAGGGACATTTCATTGCTGCGCTTACCAGCTTCTTTGCTTCTTCCACGTCATTGATCCTGATTGTTTTGTTTGTCTCTTTCATATTTCGTAATCTCCTGATCTTATACTTTTTTGTTGCTTTTTCGTCCACGTGGTATTATACTTGTTACCACATCTGAATACCAACATAAAATTTCTATATCAGTTATCACAAATTTATATATTTAAGAAGGAGTTTATAAAGCATGATTCTTGATTACTATCGAATTTTTTACTATGTTGCCCAGTATAAAAGCTTTTCCAAGGCTGCGGAGGTAATGGGAAATAATCAGCCCAATATTACCCGCTGTATGAACATTCTGGAAAATGAACTGGGCTGCAAACTGTTCATCCGCTCCAACAGAGGTGTCCAGCTTACAGTAGAAGGAGAACGCCTTCATAACCATGTGTCCATCGCCATGGAGCAGCTTGTGGCCGGCGAAAATGAACTTCTGAAAGAAAAAGGCCTGGAAAGCGGTCTGGTAAATATCGGAGCCAGCGAAACTGCCCTCCGCCTGATCCTGCTGACAGAACTGGAATCCTTTCATCACCAGTATCCCCATGTAAAGCTACGCATCTCCAACCACTCCACACCACAGGCAATACAGGCTTTGGAAAATGGTCTGGTGGATTTTGCAGTGATCACCACACCTATCGCATTGAAAAAGCCACTGCAGAGAATCCCCCTTTTTTCTTTCCGCGAGGTTCTGCTGGGAGGACCGGAATTTGCAGATATAGCCTCCACTCCTCATCACCTGGCAGATCTCCAGGATATCCCTCTGGTGGGAATCGGTCCCGGTACCAGCACTCATGAGCTCTATACTCAGTTTTTTATGCGTCACAATCTGCCTTTTTCACCGGATATGGAGGTTGCCACCACGGATCAGGTATTCCCCCTGATCCAGCACAACCTGGGCATTGGCTTTTTTCCGGAGGCTCTGGCTGCCGAACATATTGCCATGGGAAAAGTTGTGCAGATTCCACTTCTGGAAGCTCTGCCCGAACGAAAGATCTGTCTGATCCGCAATGTAAAACGTCCCCAGAGTATTGCTGCCCGCTGCCTGGAAGAACACCTTACCTCACACCGTGAAAAGGCAGAATAACAGATACACAGACAGCAAAGCTTTTATTTATTCAGCCCCTTCATAGACAGGCTGATACGTTTCTTCTTCAGGTCCACGCCAATTACCTTTACATCCACAACATCTCCCACGCTCACTGCTTCCAGTGGGTGCTTGATGAATCTCTCTGTCATCTGGGAGATATGTACCAGACCGTCCTGATGTACGCCGATATCTACGAAAGCACCGAAATCAATAACATTACGGACGGTTCCCTTCAGAATCATTCCTTCCTTCAGGTCTTTCATTTCCAGCACATCAGAGCGGAGAATTGGCTTAGGCATATCCTCACGAGGGTCACGGGCCGGCTTCTCCAGCTCCTTCACAATATCCCTGAGGGTGATCTCACCGATTCCAAGTTCTTTGGCCATCTTCTTATAATCCCTTACCAGAAGTGAAAGCCCCAGCAGATTTCCTGCTGCAACATCCTTTGTCTTGTAGCCCAGCTTATCCAGAAGTGCACCTGCAGCCGCATAGCTCTCAGGATGTACGCTGGTAGCATCCAGCGGATTCTTTCCTCCTGAAATACGCATGAAACCGGCACACTGTTCATATGCCTTTGGTCCTAATTTAGCAACCTTGAGAAGCTCTTTTCGGTCTGTAAACTGTCCATTTTCCTCTCTGTAAGCTACAATATTCTTCGCGATCACCTTACTGATACCGGAAATATACTCCAGCAGGGAAGCAGACGCTGTATTCAAATCAACTCCAACCTTATTTACGCTGTCTTCTACCACACCGCTCAAAGCCTCATCCAGCTTTTTCTGGTTCATATCATGCTGATACTGTCCTACACCAATGGATTTTGGGTCGATCTTTACCAGCTCAGCCAGCGGATCCTGTACTCGTCTGGCAATGGAAGCTGCACTTCTCTGTCCCACATCAAAGTTAGGGAATTCCTCTGTGGCAAGCTTACTTGCAGAATATACAGAAGCACCTGCCTCGTTGGTGATCACATACTGTACCTTCTTCTCCGGAATCTCCTTGAGCATATCTACGATCACCTGCTCAGATTCACGGCAGGCAGTTCCATTACCTACAGAAATCAGGGAAACCCCATATTTATCGATCATTTTCTCTACCGTATCTTTGGCAGCGCGGATTTTCTTCTCTGTGGTAGGCGCTGTAGGATATACCACTGTAGTATCCAGAACCTTTCCGGTTGCATCTACAACAGCCAGCTTGCAGCCTGTACGGAATGCAGGATCCCAGCCCAGCACAACTTTCCCTGCAATTGGAGGCTGCATGAGAAGCTGCTCCAGATTTTTGCCAAATACATGGATAGCACCATCCTCTGCCTTATCTGTAAGATCACTGCGGATTTCTCTCTCAATTGCCGGACCAATAAGACGTTTATAACTGTCCTCTGTCACTTCCTTCAGAATTGGGGTAGTATTAGGATTGTCACCGGTGATCACTCTTTTGTTCAGATAGCGGAGAATATCCTCCTCCGGTGCATTCACTTTTACAGTGATAAATTTTTCTTTTTCCCCTCTGTTTAATGCCAGAATTCTGTGACCTGCAAGCTTTTTCACCGGCTCTTCGAAATCATAATACATTTCATATACAGATTGCGCTTCCGGATCCTTGGCTGTGGAGGAAATGCTTCCGTTTTTCGCTGTGAGATTACGGATATAAATACGGTAATCTGCCTCATCGGAAATACGCTCTGCAATAATATCTTTTGCGCCGTTTAAAGCCTCTTTTACATTCTTAACGCCCTTTTCTTCAGAAACATAGGCTTCTGCTTCCTCTTCCACTGTCTTGTCTGTCATCTGCTGCAGGATAATATCAGCCAGAGGCTCCAGTCCCTTCTCTTTTGCAATGGTAGCACGGGTGCGGCGTTTCGGACGGTATGGACGGTAAAGATCCTCTACCACTACCAGAGTCTGGGCATCCAAAATCTGTTTCTTCAGCTCAGCAGTCAGTTTGCCCTGATCCTCAATGCTCTTTAATACCTGATTCTTCTTATCCTCCAGATTTCTCAGATAAGACAGCCTCTCATAAAGAGTACGGAGCTGCTCATCATTCAGAGAACCTGTGGCCTCTTTTCTGTATCGTGAAATAAAGGGGATCGTATTGCCCTCGTCAATCAGCTTAACTGCAGCTTCCACCTGCCATTTTTCTACTTTTAATTCCTGTGTAATTACCTGAATAATATCCATATAGTTTCTTCTATTCTCCTCTTATCGGTTTACTGTATAATGCTTACTTGATTTGGTTAAAGTATTCATCCCAGGGTTTTGGCTCGTTGTCTTCTTCCTCCGGTTGTTCTTCCTGAGGTTTCTTTTCCTCCTGAATTTTCTCTGCTGCCTGTGGCTGTTCTGTGCTTTCGTTATCCGCACTTTCCTGAGATTCAGGATCCGGCTGTATATTCCATAAGTCTGCCTTCTCAGCTCTGTTGTCCTGGTCTGCCTCTGAATTTACAACTGCATCTGCCTCTGTATCCACGGATTTAAAGTATGGTTCCGGCTGATAACCATAAGTCGAAGACTCAGTTTCTCCCGATCTCTTCAGTTCCCCTTTCAGATCACGGTAGAACATGGTCTCTGTCATAGTCATATAAGGCAGGATCCATAAAAGTGCAATATAAAATGTAAAAACAGAAAGAAGCATAAGTGGAACAAAGCTAAGCTTCAGCAGAAGGTATCTCCAGAAATTCCCTCTCATCATCTCTATGCTTTCCTTCAGTGCATCCATCCCCTTTGTCTGAGGATTATCGGCCAGAATATAATAGGTCATTTCCAGCGGAATCGTAATGATCTCATAAACAACAGTTCCGATAATCATCAGCATCCCACTTTTCGCAGCCATCTCCATCAGCAGATTCATATCTGGGATATCTGTAGGAAGTGAATATTCATAAATCGTATACGGAAGCATGGTCAGCACATTGATAAATGCCAGCACAAAGGTTGCTGTGATCACTCTGTCCGGATATTTCTTAAAGAAATAAAACAGATCATTCAGTGAATACTCTTTGTTTCTGGCAATGTTCAAGTACATATAGATCATTCCTGCCGAAATCACATTGATCAGAATACTGATAATAAAACTGAATACATATCCCAAAGCTACATTCAGCTTAGAATTTTCCGGAAATAATGCGCTGGAAATCCATCCGCTTCCAAAACTTAAAATGATCAATACAACAAATGCCAGGATCACGGTTCCCATCTTTTCCGCCAATGCCTCCCGGGCACGTTTCTTTAATTCTTTTGTTGGTGTCATGAAAAACTCCTCTTCAATAACTAACCTGCGATGTCATAATCTTTATAACGCCGCAGGTTTTGCAGGATTCTTATCATCAGCGGATAAAATCATCCGCTTCGCTATTTGCCTGATTCAGTTCTGTCAGTCTGCCAGATTAAATGCATCATGTACAGCATTCATGGCACGTACTCCATCCTTCTCACTGATCAGCACAGTTACACGGATCTCAGAGGTGGAGATCATATTAATATTCACGCCCTCATTATAAAGGCTTTCAAACATTTTTGCGGCAACACCGGGATTACTCATCATCCCCGCTCCTACGATAGAAAGCTTGGCGATATTTCTCTCCGCATGGAGCTCCGCATATCCCAAACGTGCCTGATTTGCTTCCAGCACTGCCATTGCATCATCCAGGTCATTCTCATTGACTGTAAAGGAGATGTCCTTGGTGCCCGCACGTCCGATAGACTGCAGAATCACATCTACATTGATATTCTTTTTTGCAAGTGTGTCAAATAATTTAAAAGCAACACCGGGGGTGTCTTTCAATCCGATTACTGCGATCCGCACTGCATCTGTATCCAGCGCCACACCGCTGATCAACATTCTTTCCACTGTAACTTCCTCCTTTACTACAGTTCCCTCGCTGTTATTCAGGCTGGAGCGCACAACCAGCGGCACTCCGTATTTTTTGGCCATTTCCACAGAACGGTTATGAAGTACCCCTGCACCCAGAGTTGCCAGATCCAGCATCTCATCATAGGTGATCTCCTTAAGCTTTCTCGCCTTGGGAACCTTACGCGGGTCTGCAGTGTATACACCATCCACATCCGTATAGATCTCGCAGGCATCTGCATGGAGTGCTGCTGCCAGGGCTACTGCTGTTGTATCGGAACCACCTCTTCCCAGAGTAGTATAATCATCATATTTATTAACTCCCTGAAAACCGGTGACAACTACAATTTTTCTGTTTTCCAGTTCTCTTTTAATACGTTCTGTATCAATTCTTTTCAGTCTTGCATTCCCATGGGTACTGGTAGTATGCATAGAAACCTGAAAAGCATTCAGGGATACAGCGGGAATTCCCAGTTTTTCCAGTGCCATAGCCATCAATGCCACAGACATCTGCTCTCCGATGGTAAGGAGCATATCCATTTCTCTTTTAGGAGGTTTGTCATTTACATCCTTTGCCATAGTGATCAGTTCATCTGTATATTTTCCCATAGCAGACAGAACTACAACTACATCGTTTCCCTTCCTGTACTCTTCCACGCAGCGGTCAGCCACATTGAAAATACGTTCTTTATTTGCAACAGAAGTTCCGCCAAATTTCTTGACAATCAACATTGTTTCTTACTTCCTCCATTATCCCTATATCAGTCTTTCACTCTGATTTTTGCAAGGACTTTATCCCCCAGCTTTTCAGCCTTCGCGCAGAACTCTCCCTGTGTCATGTCCGTTGTAATAAAAGCACATTCCTCCGGCAGCTGATCCAGACAGATCATCTCTGCATTTTCAAATAATTCCTTTGCTTCCTCTGCAGCCTCTCTTTTGACTCTTACAAAAAATCTTCCGGATACCTGATCCAGTGGTCTCAGCTTTGCAGGAGTACTGTTCCAATTGGTAAAAATATTCGTATGGAGATGCTTGGCTGCATCCACAATATCTCCCACTACTGCACTTGCAGTAGGAAGCTTGCCTGCACCACTTCCATAGAACATTGCATCTCCCAGCATATTTCCATGTACAAAGACTGCATTAAATACATCATTCACACTGTAAAGAGGACTGTCCCTGCCAATCAGGAAAGGAGCTACCATTGCATAGCAGGTATCATCCTCATTTCTGCGGCTTGTACCCAGAAGCTTAATGGTTCTGCCCAGCTTTGCAGCATACTCCATATCCTCAGGTGTAATTTTGGTGATGCCCTCTGTGTAAATATCCTTATAATCAAAATATTCACTGTATGCCAGAGAAGACAGGATTGCTATTTTGCGGCATGCATCATAGCCCTCCACATCTGCTGTAGGATCTGCCTCCGCGTAGCCCTTCTGCTGTGCTTCCTTTAAAACAGTATCAAACTCGCATCCCTCTGTACTCATTTTATAAAGCATATAATTTGTAGTACCATTAAGGATACCTGTTACCTCATCGATCTCATCTCCTGTAAGAGAAGAATTGATCACACGGATAATCGGAATACCGCCGCCGCAGCTTGCCTCAAATAAGAAGTTAATGCTCTTCTCTCTGGCAATCTCCATCAGCTCCCGTCCCTTGTCTGCAACCAGTGCCTTATTGGAGGTGCAGACATTTTTCCCTGCCAGAAGTGCTTTTTTGACAAAAGTATACGCAGGCTCCACGCCTCCCATTACTTCCACAACAATATCCACTTCCGGATCATTAACAATTTGTTCGTAATCGTGAACCAGGATTTTCTCCACCGGGTCTCCCGGAAATTCCCTCAGATCAAGAACATATTTAACATTGATTTCCTGTCCGGCACGTTTGTTAATACTCTCGTGGTTTGTATTGATAACCTCTACCACACCGCTGCCTACTGTGCCGTATCCCAAAACTGCTACATTGATCATTTTTTTACTCCCTGCCTAATATTTTCAGATAGTGAATTCCCTCACTATGCTCAATGGTATCCACCATTCCCTCTGCATCTCCCTCGCCTGGAAGAATATCCACACTCAACGTAAGTGTTGCCACTCCATTAATGGGAATACTCTGATGAATGGTAAGGATATTTCCATGAAACCGGGCAATTGTCTGCAGGACAACGGACAAAAGTCCGGGCTCATCATCCATCTGGATGATAAATGTGATGGTTTTTCCCTTGGTTTCCTCGTGGAAAGGGAATATATCATCCTTATATTTGTAAAAGGAGCTCCTGCTGATATCGGTCTGCTCTGCTGCGTCCTGAACTGTGCTGACTTTACCGGAATCCAGAAGCTTTTTAGCCTCTACTACTTTCAGAAGGACTTCAGGCACTGCCCGCTCCCTCACTACATAATATTTCTTTTTTTCTGCTGGAGTTTTTGACATATCTCTCTCCTGTCTGTTTCTTAAAGACATTTGTTTTTATACACTGGATATGTTACCATACACAACTTAAATCTGCAATCATTTTATAAATAAAAGAAGCTGCCGCAACAGACACATTGACAGCAGCTTCAGACACTCAATCTCTAAATGCGCTTATTTCTTCAGTGCGATCCATTTCAGGTATGCATTGATGAAAAGATCAATGCCCCCATCCAGCACTGCATCCACATTTCCGGTCTCCTCGTTGGTACGATGATCCTTGACCATAGTATATGGCTGCATAACGTAAGAACGGATCTGGTTGCCCCAACCGATATCTGTCACTTCTCCACGGATACCGGAAAGCTTTGCTTCCGCTTCCTGCTGTTTGAGAAGATACAGTTTGGCTTTCAGCATCTGCATGGCTTTGTCTTTATTCATATGCTGGGAACGTTCATTCTGACACTGTACCACAATCCCTGTAGGGAAATGTGTAATACGGATAGCAGAAGACGTTTTGTTGATATGCTGACCGCCGGCACCACTGCTTCGGTAGGTATCAATACGAATATCCTCATCATTGATCTCCACATCCAGATCCTTCTCAATATCCGGCATAACATCACAGGATACAAAAGAAGTCTGACGCTTACCTGCAGCATTAAAAGGAGAAATACGTACCAGACGATGTACACCCTTCTCAGATTTCAGATATCCATAGGCATTGGCTCCGTTCACCTGGAAGGTTACTGACTTGATACCAGCCTCATCTCCGTCCAGATAATCCAGTATCTCCATGGAAAATCCCTTCTTATCTGCCCAGCGGCAATACATGCGGTAAAGCATACTGCACCAGTCACAGGCTTCTGTACCACCGGCTCCGGCATTCAGCTTGATAATGGCATTCTCACTGTCATACTCTCCGGAAAGAAGCGTCTTGATCCTGATACTGTCAAAGTTCCTCTGAAATTCATCCAGCATTTCCTGGATCTCAGGAATCAATTCCGGATCGTTCTCCTCATAACCCATTTCAATCATGGTTTCCATATCCTCCATCTGTGTCACCAGACTCTGATAGGTCTCCATGTCATCCTTCATGTCTTTTAATTCTTTCATCTTCTTCTGGGAAACTTCTGCATCATCCCAGAAATCCGGCGCTTCCATCTCGCGCTCTAATTCTTCGACCTTCTGCTCCTTATTAGCCAGGTCAAAGTGAATCCCTCACTTCCACTAATGGTTCTGTGTATGTTGCAAGAATACTCTTGAACTGATCTAATTCAACCACAGCTTCACCCACTTTCTTATTTTATTTCAATTTACTCACTCTCTGGTGGTAACTCTCCAAAGATAATAGCATACCATTGAAAAAAATACAAATGAAATCTGTATGGAAAATATCAATCCTTATGAGAAAAAGCTTTCTGCCACACTGACATCTGCAATGTACCCTACAGTTCCTGTCATATAGATGGTCTCATCCTCTGCAATGTCGATCTGTATCATACCGCCAGGCTGGTTTACATTAATCCTGGATTCTACCAGTCCCAGCTTATAGGCTGCCATTGCCGCCGCGCAGCTTCCGGTACCGGATGCCTTGGTATATCCGGAGCCCCTCTCCCAGATCTCAATATCCAGATTTCCTTTATCAATCTGATGGCAGATCTGCAGATTCATTCTCTCCGGAAATTCATCTGCATTTTCTACATAAGGTCCCAGGTTCTTTACCTGCTCTTTACTGACCTGATCTGTAAAAATAATACAATGGGGATTTCCTACCGTCAGGCAGGTAGCCTTATATTCCTTCTTATTAAAAATAAAGGATTCATTAATCACTTCCCGCATTTCCCCTGTTACAGGAATTTCCCTGGAAACAAAGGAAGCCTTTCCCATATTCACCCTGAATTCCGTGGCACGGCCATTCAGACATTCAACATGAATGGTTCCTGACAGAGTTTCGATATCAAATTTTTTCTCCGTCACATATCCCTGATCCATCAGATATTTGGCAAAAATGCGGACTCCGTTACCACTGATCGCAGATTCACTTCCATCTGCATTATAAATGCGGACACCCAGCTTTCCTTCCATCTCCACCGGCCCATACAGCACACCATCTGCGCCAAGTCCGAAACCTCTCTGGCAGAGAAGTGCCACTTTTTTCCCCTGAAGCTCTACTTTATTTTTCTTTGGATCCAGGATCAGATAATCATTTCCAAGTCCCTGATATTTACTCATAATAATTGTATGATTCATAATTTTATTCCCCTTTGCCTTAACAATGAAAAAAAATCAAAAAACATTTTGCATCCAGTTTTATTTTCTATTATTATATATTTAATTTTTTACTATGTATATAGATTAAACTGCGCTTTATATTGCAAATAGTGCGATAATAACAAAAAAAGACTGCCATACCAACTTCCTGATATCACAGTCTTTCCCATACGCATCACCTGCCTATTCAGTTTTCTATTTCTTTACCCATTCGAAATAGTTACAAAGCTTTTCTATTAACTTTGTGTTTTTATGATACTATTATCTTTATCTAATGTCAATATTTTTATAGCATATTTTTTCATCTTACTCTTGCAGTATTACAAGGGCAAATGATATGATATGGAAAGGAGGATAGATAAATGTTTTTCACAGATCAAAATGAACCATCCGAAAAAACAGGATATCTCAACGAAGCCTTCCGCCTTTTTCATCTCAGGGATCAGGCCAGCCGGGAGTTTTCCTGGCATTATCATGATTTTCATAAAGTAGTGATCTTTCTCTCTGGCAAAGCCACCTACCATATTGAAGGCAGGTCTTACCCTCTGAAGCCCTGGGATATTCTTCTTGTAGACAGACATGCCATTCACAGACCGGAGATAGATTCTTCTGTTCCTTATGAACGCTTTATCCTCTGGATCCAGAATGATCTTCCCCATCAGGAACTGCTCAGCTGCTTCCAGAAGGCCAGAGACCGCAGCTACAACCTTATCCGCCTGAGCTCCGATCTCCAGGAAAAATTAAAGGAAACTCTCTTCCAGCTTGAGGATTCTGCCAGAACCCAGGCCTTCGGACAGGAGATCCTGACCCAGGCGCTATTTCAGGAATTCATGGTATATCTCAACCGGATTTTTCTGGAAAAACAATATATTTATGACAAGAAGTCCTATTCCTACGACTCACAGATTGCCAGCCTTCTTCAGTATATCAATCACAATCTGCAGGCAGACCTGTCTGTGGAAAAGCTTGCCGCCAGATATTATGTGAGTAAATATCATCTTATGCGCAAATTTAAAGAAGAAACCGGATATACCCTTCACAACTACATCGTAAACAAACGACTTCTCATGGCCAGGTCCCTTATTGACCAGGGAATGCCTGTGATCAAGGCTGCCCAGGAAAGTGGGTTTGCAGAATACAGTACTTTTTCCAGAGCCTATCGCAAACAATTTCAGCAGTCTCCCGGAGCATCTAAAAAGCAGCAGACTCTCTGAGTAATCCCAGAGTGATCTGCTGCTTTTTTTCTTACACTTATTTATCTTATCTTTTCCTTTTACCTGTACCAAATGCACAGTAAAGCACAAAACCAAGCAGTGCCAGTGCTACGATCATCCAGCCAGCCAGCACTCCTGTTCCCATACCTGCAAATTTATCATAATATCCCTTCAGATAAATGACGATTACAATAGCGGGAATGCCATAAGCTACATAACCTCTCAGGCTCTTAGGAAATTTCATTCCTTCACCTGCATTGACTTCTGCAATAAAATCATCCCATCCCCAGCCATTTTTTCTGGTACAGAACAAAAGATATCCCAGACTGCCCAGTGGCAGAAGGTTATTGGAGACAATAAAATCCTCCAGATCCATAATGGTGCTTCCCTCTCCCAAAGGCTGAATGCCAGACCATACATTGAATCCCAGCACACATGGAAGACTTAACAATATTACCAGAACCGCACACACCAATACACTTTTCTTACGATTCCATCCAAACAGCTCCATATTAAATGCGATCAGATTCTCAAATACAGCAATGATCGTTGAAATCGCTGCAAAACTGAGGAAAAGGAAAAACAGGCTTCCCCACAGCGCCCCTCCGCTCATTTTCGCAAAAATATTGGGCAAAGTGATAAAGATCAGGCTTGGGCCTGCATCCGGCTGGATTCCATAAGAAAAACATGCCGGGATAATAATAAATCCTGCTGTCAGTGCCACAAAGGTATCCAGCACTGTAATGCTTACAGCCTCCCCTGTCAGACTTCTGGATTTATCCAGATAGCTTCCGAAGATCAGCATAGCACCGATGCCTATGGACAGCGTAAAGAACGACTGGCTCAATGCCGCAAAGATCACGTTTCCCAGTCCTGCATCTCTGATTTTCTGAAAATCAGGAATCAGGTAGAATTTAATTCCCTCACCGGCTCCGTCCATCATCACAGAATGAACTGCCAGGACCAGCATAATGATCAGCAGAGCGCTCATCATTACCTTGGTGATTTTCTCAATACCATTCTGCAATCCCATGAAGCAGACGATAAAACCTATTACACAGACGATCACCATCCACAGAACCATGGTAGGTGCATCTCCCATCATATTGGAAAAAGCCCCTGTAACAGCCTCGGTATCCGCTCCCACAAAATCTCCCCGCAGGCTTTTAAAGCAGTAATACAACATCCATCCGCCTACAGTAGTGTAAAACATCATCAGCATATAGCAGCCGATAATGCCTATGTATTTCAGAGGTTTCCAGCAGGTTCCCTCCGGTGCCAGCCTGTCAAAGCATTTTGCAACACTGACATGGCTTCCACGGCCTACAGCGAACTCTGACACCAACACCGGAATTCCCAGGATCACCAGAAAACACAAGTAGATCAGAATAAAGGCCGCTCCGCCATATGCTCCGCATATATATGGAAACTTCCACACGTTTCCTATACCAATGGCACATCCTGCAGACACCAGGATAAAGCCAAGGCGGGAGCCAAAAGACTCTCTTTTCATAATAATTTCCCCCTGTTGATATGATTTAACACATCAGCATCAGGCTGGTTTCTTGCGTCCACAGCACTGTTTATATTTCTTTCCGCTTCCACATGGACACGGATCATTTGGGTATACCTTGATTTCCTTTCTCTGAACCGGCTTCTTCACACCACTGTCATCCTTATTGGTTCCGGTAACCTTGGCAACCTGCTCTCTCTCTATCTTCTGCTCTACATGTACATGATACAGCATACGGAGAGTATCCTCCTGGATAGAATTGATCATTTCATTAAACATATCAAAGGCATTCATCTTGTACTCAACAACCGGATCTCTCTGTCCATAAGCTGCCAGTCCAATACCCTGACGAAGGATTTCCATATCATCAATATGATCCATCCATTTGCTGTCAATGCTCTTCAGCAGAACTACACGCTCCAGCTCACGAAGCTGCTCCGGTTCCGGGAACTCAGCTTCTTTTGCTTCATAAAGCTTCACAGCCTCTTCCTTCAGTTCATGCTTGATCTCATTTCTTCTCTTGCCTTTTACACTCTCCGGTGTCAGAGGTTTGAGAGGAATGATCGGGCTGATAGCTCCGTTGAATTCATTCAAATCCCACTCTTCAGAATCTACATCATCAGAGAAGCACATATCCACATAGCTGTCTACTGTATCCTGGATCATATTGTAAATAGCATCCCGCATGTTCTCACCATCCAGCACCTGACGACGCTCTTTGTAAATGATCTCACGCTGTTCATTATTAACCTGGTCATAATCCAGAAGATTTTTACGAATACCAAAGTTATTAAACTCAATCTTCTCCTGTGCTTTCTCAATAGCATTGGAAAGCATCTTATGCTCGATCTGCTCATTCTCGGCAACGCCCAGAGAAGTAAAGATCTTCATCAATCTCTCAGAACCAAACAGACGCATCAGGTCATCCTCCAGAGAGATATAGAAACGGGATTCACCCGGGTCTCCCTGTCGACCGGAACGTCCACGGAGCTGATTGTCAATACGTCTGGATTCATGACGCTCTGTACCGATGATCATCAGGCCACCGGCATTTCTTGCCACATCATCCAGCTTAATATCCGTACCACGACCAGCCATGTTAGTGGCGATGGTAACTGCCCCTGCCTGACCTGCCTGTGCTACGATCTCTGCCTCCAGTTCATGGAACTTGGCATTCAATACATTATGCTTGATTCCCTGTCTCTTCAGCATGCGGCTGAGTAATTCAGAAGTTTCAATTGTAATTGTACCAACCAGTACAGGCTGCTGTTTTGCATGAGCCTCCACTACAGCATTGACAACTGCATTGAATTTCTCTTTCTTTGTCATATAAACAGCATCTTCATGATCAACACGAATAACCGGTCTGTTCGTCGGGATCTCTACAACGTCCATTGCATAGATATCACGGAACTCTTTCTCCTCTGTGATAGCTGTACCTGTCATACCGCCCTTCTTGTCATATTTATTAAAGAAGTTCTGGAAGGTAATAGTTGCCAGAGTCTTACTCTCACGTTTGATCTTAACATGCTCTTTTGCTTCAATCGCCTGATGAAGTCCATCGGAATAACGACGGCCCGGCATGATACGTCCGGTAAATTCATCAACGATCAGAATCTCATCATCCTTTACTACATAATCCTGATCTTTGTGCATCAGGTTATGTGCACGAAGTGCAAGAGTGATGTTATGCTGGATCTCCAGATTTTCCGGATCAGCCAGGTTCTCAATATGGAAGAAATTCTCAACCTTATGAACACCCTGCTCTGTCAGATTGACGATCTTATCCTTCTCATTTACAACGAAGTCACCGGTCTCGATAACCTCCTCGCCCATAATGGCTGCCATCTTGGTCATCTCATGGCTGGCTTCACCACGCTCTAACTGCTGCGCAAGAATATCGCAAGCCTCGTATAACTTGGTTGACTTACCGCTCTGTCCGGAAATGATCAGCGGGGTACGTGCCTCGTCGATGAGAATAGAGTCCACCTCATCGATGATACAGTAGTGCAGATCTCTCTGAACCAGCTGTTCTTTATAGATAACCATATTGTCACGCAGATAATCGAAACCAAGCTCATTATTGGTGACATAAGTAATATCACAGTTATATGCAGCACGACGCTCGTCCTGCTTCATATCATTCAGTACAACGCCTACTGTCAGTCCCAGGAATCTGTGGATCTGTCCCATCTCATCTGCATCACGCTTTGCCAGGTAATCATTGACAGTTACGACATGCACACCTTTGCCCTCCAGGGCATTCAGGTAAGAGGGAAGAGTAGCTACCAGAGTTTTACCTTCACCGGTTCTCATCTCTGCGATACGACCCTGGTGGAGAATAATACCACCGATAAGCTGTACACGGAAATGCTCCATGCCCAGAACACGCTTGCCGGCCTCACGGACAACTGCGAATGCCTCCGGAAGAAGATCATCCAATGTCTCTCCCTCTTCCAGACGTTTCTTAAACTCTCTGGTCTTTCCTTTCAGTTCCTCATCACTTAACTTCTGCATCTCCGGGCGCAGACTTTCAATCTTGTCCACCAGCGGCATAATACGCTTTACCTCTCGCTGGCTGCGGCTCCCGAATACTTTTGAAAACATATTCATAAATTTAACTCCTGTTTATCTTTTTTAGAGCATACACTATCTCATTTAATACACAACAATGACCATTTTAACACTTTCCATGGTGGAACACAATAAATATTTCATGAACAAACCAAGAACAAAACCACAAGCCAGGAACTTAACTTCTGCCTGTCTTTACAATCAGACGGCCATAAGAAGCCAGTTCCTTCTCTGCCTGTACAAAATCCGGCAGGTGCCATTCCCAGTTAGGGGAACCGATAGTTCCAGGTGTATTAATATGGCCCTCTTTTCCAAGTCCAAGAATATCCGCCAGCGGAATAATAGCATATTCTGCCTGATTACCCAGAGTATAAGCCAGCACTCTGTCCTTTACAGATCCCTGTTTTGCTCCGTTGCGCTTCAGGAATTTGCGGAATTTTCTCTTGGCTGCCGTGCTAAGTCTGCCATACCATTCCATCACTGTATCATTATCATGAGTTCCTGTATAGAAGATCATATTTTCCACATCATGGAAAATATCTCGGGCATATTTTCCACCTGTTTCAACAGAGAAAAGGAAGACCTTCATTCCCTTCAGATGGTAATGATCCTTCAGGGTAAGTACTTCCGGGCGAAGATCTCCCAGATCCTCAGCCACCAGGTTCAGTCCCGGAATCTTCTCCTGCAGAATATCAATAACCTCATAACCCGGTGCCTCGATCCACTCCCCTTCAATGGCAGTAGGGCAGGAAGCAGGAATCTTCCAGTATGTGTCAAATGCACGGAAATGGTCAATACGGATAATATCAAAAAGTTTATTACTATATCCGATCCTGTCTATCCAGAACTGATAGCCTTGCTCTTTCATATGCTCCCAATCATAGATTGGATTTCCCCATCTCTGTCCTACTGCGCTGAAATAATCCGGTGGTACCCCTGCAATAAAAATCGGACGTCCATCTGTGTCCAGAAGGAAATTATCCTTTCCGCCCCACACATCCACAGAGTCCTGTCCCACATAGAAAGGAACATCTCCCATAATCTGGATTCCTGCTTCATTGGCAGCTTTCTTTACTTTCATCCACTGGGTATAGAAAATATACTGAAGGAACATCTGGTATCTTGCTTCTGCTTCTGCCTCTGTATCCAGTACGTGTCTGTTCTCAGGCCAGGTACGGTCTTCCTCTGGCCATTCATTCCAGCAGGCTCCGTTGTTTACTTTCTTTAATGCACGGAAAACACCATATTCATAGACCCAGGATTGAGCAACAAACTCTTTATACTCTGGTTTCTCATAGCCCTTTTGCTCCACAAAAGCCATAAATGCCGCTCTCAGATAGGGTTCTCTGTACTGACGGACTCTTTCATAATCCACCTTTTTACACTTTTCCAGAAAAAGCATTGGTGATTTTTTGAGCAGTCCCTCTTCTGCCAGAGTATCCAGACTGATATAAATGTCATCTCCTGCACAGGAAGAATATGGCTGATAGGGAGAATTTCCATATCCTACAGGGTTCAAAGGAAGAATCTGCCAGATCCTGACATGATTTTTCTTTAACAATTCTATAAAATGAAATGCTGATTCACCAAGCTCTCCTGCACCTACACGGGATGGAAGTGCAGAAACTGGCATTAAAACTCCGGCTTCTCTCATAATATTATGTTCCTCTTTTCTTTTCAGGATTTTTTGCAGCTGCCCATTTTCACAGCTGCAATTTCCTTACATTTTATCATATTTTCCATACTACGTCAAAACTCACAGATAAATAAAAACAGCCAGGCCGGAACCTGGGAAATTTCCCTTTTCCAAACCTGGCTGAATTTCTATGATCTTGTAAAATTTCTAGAATTCCGGCTCGATCAATCCGTAAGTATTACCTTTACGTTTGTACACTACATTTACCTGATCTGTCTCTGCATTATAGAATACAAAGAAATTATGTCCCAGAAGCTCCATCTGTACACATGCATCCTCCGGATACATTGGCTTGATGCCGAATTTCTTGGTACGGATGATCTTAACTTCTTCGTCTTCCTCGTAATCCTTGTCCAGATATGCTTTCTGGAAATTAGCTGATGCCTGCTGTTTGTCTACCAGTTTATTTTTGTATTTACGAAGCTGACGTTCAATGACCTCTTCCACAAGATCAATAGATACATACATATCATTGCTGATCTGCTCAGAACGGATGATGTTGCCTTTTACAGGAATTGTCACTTCAATTTTCTGTCTTTCTTTTTCAACACTTAAAGTTACTACAATCTCGGTGTCAGGAGTGAAATACCTTTCCAGTTTGCCGAGCTTATCCTCTACCGCCGTTCTCAGTCCCTCGGTAACTGCTATATTTTTTCCGCTGATGATAAATTTCATGCTTCCATCCCCTTTGCTGTTTGATGAACCTATTATAACACACCTTTCAGAATTTTAACATCATTTTATAAAAATTTCATATTTTTTCTGTTATTTTTCTATGTATTCTCTAATTCCTTCCGCAATTATAAAGATCTTGCAGATTCAGTGCACCTTCTAGCGCAGTTCTGCAAGCTCTCTGAATGGGATTTTCCCTCCAAAAAGATCCAGTGCACTGCCTACCGTAACATCCAGATTGTTTTTTCCATATTTTCTCAGCAGTTCAATATCAGCCATAGAACCAACACCTCCGGCATAGGTAACCGGCCGCTTTGTATATCTGCTTAGGAGTTCCGCCAGCTCTGTCTCTACTCCATGGGCTTTTCCCTCTACATCCACTGCATGTACCAGAAACTCATCACAATGTTCTCCTAATTCTTCCATCGTTTCCAGTGTTACCGGTACATCTGTAAATTTCTGCCATCGGTCTGTAACTATATAATAGCTGCTTTCCTTTTTTCTGCAGCTCAGATCCAGGACCAGATGTTCCCGTCCTGCAGCCTGCTCCATTTCCTCCAGTTTTTCCCAGGAAATCCTGCCATCCCTGAACACATAGGAGGTAACGATCACATGGCTGGCTCCTGCATCCAGATAAACACCGGCATTTTGAGGATTCACCCCACCTCCAAGCTGCAGACCTCCGGGATAAGCCTTCAGCGCCAGAAATGCCTGTGCCCTGGTTGCCTCATAATATGGGGAATCCTGGCTGTTAAGAAGGATCACATGCCCACCGCTTAAGCCGGCTTCCCTGTATAACCTGGCATAAAACGCCCCATCCTGCTCTGACACAAAATTCTCCTCTGCCTGGTCCTGCACATCTGTCAGGCTTCCTCCTACTATTTGCTTTACTTTTCCATTATGTATATCAATACATGGGCGAAATCTCATATTCTTTTCTACCTCCGTATATTTTTTATCTGCAGTGGCTGCCGCCTTACACTTTATCATGATAATACCATAAATTATCTCAATACCGCAACCTGGGACTTACAGTGCGGATTTATTGTGTTACTGTTCACTTCGTTCCCAGCAACGATCCCATCCCATAAATCCGCACTACCGTTCCAAAAAGCTTAGGGCTTACCTTCCTTCCGTGGCATTTCCCACTGCATCTCCCACATCCTCAACAGCATTTCCCACGCCTTCGCCCAGATCCTTTACACTGTTTCCAAGCTCACCGGATACGGTGCCATCATTGTTGCTGTCTTCTTTCTTTTGTTCTTCCCCATTCTCACCTGTTTCCCTGTCATCTGAAGGCTTCTCATCTAAAGGCTTCTCATCTGTATCCTTCTTATCTACACTCTCATCTTCTGCCATATTTTCCTCTGTTGTCTTGTTATTCTCTTTTTCCACCTCATCCACATTATTATTCCTGCTCCCACAGGCTGTAAAAATGGCCAGAGTCAGAATCAGCACAGCGCCCACCAAAATTTTTTTTGCATTTTTTCTCATATTTTTCTCCCTTTCTCCGGGTCTCTTCCACCCTGACAGGACAGATTCTTCCGGAATTAATATTGTACGTTACCGATCACAGAGTGAACCGTAACCTTTGTATGTTTAATATGTGCAAAAAAATTTGTACTATACTGGAAAAACTTACTTTTTCGTGCTATTCTGATTATCAGTAACACATACATTCTTTATTAATTTTACAGGAGATGTCTTATGAAGAGAAAAAGCAATATTTTTTTACTGTTCCTTACTGTATTTTTTCTTATTTTCAGCAGTAATGTAACTCAGGCTGCCACCATTTCTCTTTCCCGGCCCCAACCTGCTGCTTCAGGAAAATTCGTTGCCTCCGGGAAATACTGGACCTATCAGTATGATGACAAGACAATTGCCAAAAATGAATTTCTGAAAATAGGAAAAAAAACTTATTACTTCAATAAATACGGATACCGCTGGTACGGCTGGCACACTGTCAACGGTAAAAAATACTACTTCGGCACCCGCTCCCAGGGATACCTGTTCCGCAACTCTCTGATTCACTATAAGGGAGATTATTACTATGCAGGAAAAGACGGAGCAGCAATTACCGGATGGTACACCGATGCTTCCGGCAGAAAATTCTATTTTGGTTCTGACTACAAAGCTGTCACAGGGCAGCAAAAAATCAAGAAAGTAAATTATTACTTTGACAACAGTGGAGTTCTGCATCATTCCGGATTAAATTACAATCTGTCATCTGACTGTGCACTTTTGATCAATGCAGACACCGGAAAAGTCATATACTCCAAAAACGCAAATGTCCCTCATGCAAATGCAAGTACCACAAAAATCATGACCTGTATTCTTGCTCTGGAAAACTGTAAATTAAATGAAAAGGTGAAATTCTCTCCCTACGCAGCATCTATTGAAGCTTCCAAGCTCTATGCCAATGCAGGAGAAGTTTTTTACCTGCGGGATCTTCTATATTCACTGATGCTTCCTTCCCATAATGACACTGCAGTGGCCATTGCAGAACATGTCAGCGGTTCTGCCGACAAGTTTGTAAAGCTTATGAACAAAAAGGCTGCTGAAATAGGATGCACAAATACACATTTTGCTACCCCAAATGGACTGGACGCAGGATATAACCACTACACCACAGCTTCTGATCTTGCCAAAATTGCCCGATATGCACTTCGCAACCAGACCTTCCGCAGCCTGATCCGGACAGGCTCTTATTCCTTCAGCAGTCTGAACACAGGACGCAGATTCTATGTAAACACCACAAATGCCCTTCTTGGAAATGTTCCGGGTGTACAGGGAATGAAAACCGGATTTACAAACAAAGCCAAATACTGTTTCATAGGCTTATCCCAATCCAGTAAAGGCCATACCTATATTTCGGTAGTTCTTGGCGGTCCTACTTCTGCAGCCAGGTGGCAGGATTCACGCACCCTGCTAAATTATGCATATCTGCATTGATTTCATTGACCATAGTTTTCCCTATGTCAGAAAAGAGGTTCTGCTCCTGACTTATAAAAATTAATAAAAAAAGAGGAAGTACATTTACAGATAACATAAATGTATTTCCTCTTTTGTATTATTTAGCGCTGATCACATCGCTCATTTCATAACGTCCTGCCGGTTTACCTGCCAGGAACTTGGCTGCTTCAACTGCTCCCTTGCCAAATACGGCCTTGGAATATGCAGTATGCTTAAACTCGATCACTTCATCGGGACCTGCAAAGATCACTTCATGCTCTCCCACGATCGTACCACCTCGTACAGCAGAAATACCGATTTCTTTATCATCACGCATCTGACGTCTCTGGCTGCGGTCATAAGTATAATGATACTGGTTATCCATAGCCTCATTCAGGCTGTCTGCCAGAGCCAGTGCTGTTCCGCTGGGTGCATCCAGTTTCAGACGATGATGTTTCTCCACGATCTCCATATCGAAACCTGCTGTAGCCAGAACTTTTGCCGCATCCTGGAGCAGTTTCATTAATGTATTAATACCCAGAGACATATTGGCAGATTTCAGAACAGCTACTTTCTTCGCTGTCTCTTCCACCTTCGCAAGCTGCTCCTCGCTTAATCCCGTAGTACATAAAACTACCGGAAGCTTACGTTCTGCACAATAATCCAAAAGTGCATCTGTCGCTTTGGCAGAAGAAAAATCGATCAGAGCATCTGCTTCTACCTGACATTCTTTCATATTTGTGTAAACAGGATAGCTGTTCTTACCCTGGTCTGCTACATCAATACCAGCTACGATCTCCGCATCCGGATCCTGTGCTACAAGTCCGGAAATCACCTGCCCCATGTGGCCGTTGCAGCCATGCATAATAATCTTTACCATTTGTAATTTCCTTTCAAATTCCGTTGTCCTGTTCCTTATGCCAGTTTGATACCGAAGTCCTTCATAGCCTGTGCCAGAACTGCTTTATTTGCATCATCCATTTCTGTCAGCGGCATACGAAGCGGGCCTGCTTCCTTACCCATCAGGTTCAGGGCTGCTTTTACAGGAATAGGATTTACTTCGCTGAATAATGCATGGATCAGTGGGATTGCCTTTAATTGGATCTCAGCTGCGCCCTTGATATCTCCTTCCAGGAATTTCATGACCATATCATGAGTTTCCTTTGGAGCCACGTTAGAAAGTACAGAAATCACTCCAAGTCCGCCAAGTGAAAGGATCGGCAGTACCTGGTCATCATTTCCGGAATACAGTTCAATGCATCCGTCAGCCATGGACATCATAGTTGCGATCTGTGACAGATCTCCGCTTGCAGCCTTAATACCAACGATGTTCTTTACGTTCTTTGCAAGAGCTACTGCTGTTGCAGGCTGAATGTTACATCCGGTACGGCTTGGTACATTATACATAATGATCGGAGTTTCCGGTACAGCTTCAGCAATGGCTGTATAATGAGCGATCAGTCCCTTCTGTGTTGCCTTATTATAATAAGGAGTTACCACCAGCAGTGCATCTGCACCATAGGAAGCTGCCTCTTTTGACATCATGATCGCAGTTTCTGTACAGTTGGAACCTGTACCTGCAATAACAGGCACTCTTTTATTTACTTTGTCAATTGCAAATTTGATTGTTTTAAGATGTTCTCCATGTGTCATAGTAGATGATTCACCTGTAGTTCCACAGATGATAATGGCATCTGTACTGTTGGCAATCTGGAACTCCAGAAGCTCCTCCAGCTTGTCATAATTAACCTTACCATCCTCATACATAGGGGTTACAATCGCAACGCCCGCACCTCTAAAAATTGCCATTTGCTTTCCTCCTTATTCTTCTGTAGCTATCTTTTTTATTATCAACTTTCCGCCTCAACACCTGGCGGAATAACAGCATGTGAACAGTTAGCACTTTACTGCTTATCACAGTGCAGAAGTTCTGTTGTCAATGTGGTTACACTGTCTGCATATTTACGCAATCCCTCCGGTAAAACTCTTCCTGTAAGAATAATATGCATACTGTCATCCTTCAGCTTCAGGATCTCCTCCAGTGCCTCCTCTGTGGCAATTCCATAATCCAACAGTCCGAGAATCTCATCCAACAGCAGAAAATCACACTCCTGAGTAGCGATTACCTTTCTCGCAAAATTCAATGCATTCAGGATATTATTATTTTCTTCCTCTTTTTCCTGGTCATTAAGCTGCTCATAGCATTTCTCCATCTTTTCGAACCGGAAAATCTTGATATCCTGATTCTCCAGCTCCTCCAGGAAATCCAGTTCGCGTCGCTCCTTACCTTTCAGAAACTGAATAATGATCACACTCTTACCGTTGGCAGAGGCCCTCAGGCACTGGCCAACTGCCAGCGTAGTCTTGCCTTTTCCACTTCCACAGTAAACTTCTGTAAATTCCTTTTCCATGACAGACAATTCCTCTTAATCTAATAAAATAATGTCAGAGTCAAAAGGTACCTGCCTCTGACCTGAATTGTTTTTGTTTTTTGAATACGCTTATATTACCTCAGTTTCTGAATAATTGCAAGTAAATGTTATTTCCCGGCGCTTGTTCACAGTAACGGAGCCAAACCTCTTTTTTATTCTATATATTCCAATTTGCTCACAGATACCTCATAAGCCACTCTTTTCTCTGTCTCATTTTCTCCTGTCCGTTTCATATATTCCCTGCTCTGGATTCTGCCCCAGATCAGTACATGGCCACCCACCTCAAAGGCAGAAGCATATCGGGCATTTCTGCCCCAGCAGATGCAAGGTATGTAATCAGATTTTCCATAAGGTCTGTTCACAGCCAGAAGCAGATCCGCAATCTCCCGTCCCAGAGGAGTTTTCCGGTATACCGGAGGTTTACAGATATAGCCATCCAGAAAAATCTGGTTTACCGGAACTGTATCCTCTTCTTCCTCTACAAATTTCAATTCTCTGGTAAATACAGAAAGCACCAGACGGTTATGTTTCTCCTCATGTCTGTTATAGGAACGAAACTGTCCGTGGATCTCCACATACTCTCCAATATAATCCTGTGTCACATCGATCAGCCGTTCAGAAACCATTACCGGAATCCTGTCCTCTGAATCACTGAGCCTTTTTACCATAAGCTCTGTCATATAAAAGCCTTCACCAAACACCTGATGACTGAAGGTGAATCCTGCTGCAATCTTGCCCATCATTGATACCTGATTGTTTTCAATAATTTTATCTGCCATAATTTGTTCTCCTTCCTCTCAGGACAGACTGCAGTTTCAGTTCTCCTGCCCTGGCGTACCTTATATTGTTCTTTATAAGGTTATGTACAGGCTTTCCTGTTTAGAACCAGAATCTGTAAAAATAAAAAAAATTATTTTAACACCTTGTAATCTGTGGAAAATGTGGTAAACTGGAAAATCGGGTAACTTATTGAAGAAAAAAACACATATAATAGGAATAAATACATTACCAATCATTTAGTAAAGAGGAAAGGAAATCATTTTATGAGAACAAAACGTGAAGACGTCCGTAACGTAGCCATTATCGCACACGTTGACCACGGTAAAACAACTCTGGTTGACCAGCTTCTGAAACAGAGCGGTGTATTCCGTGAGAACCAGGAAGTTCAGGAACGTGTCATGGACTCCAATGACATCGAACGTGAACGTGGCATCACTATTTTATCCAAGAATACAGCTATTCATTACAAAGATACAAAGATCAACATCATCGACACACCAGGACATGCTGATTTCGGTGGCGAGGTAGAACGTGTACTTAAGATGGTAGACGGTGTTATTCTTCTCGTTGATGCTTTCGAAGGTGCTATGCCTCAGACTAAATTCGTTCTTAAGAAAGCCCTTGAACTTGATCTCCATGTAATCGTTTGTATCAACAAGATCGATCGTCCGGAGGCTCGTCCTGACGAGGTTGTAGATGAAGTTCTGGAACTTCTTATGGATCTTGGTGCTTCTGATGAGCAGCTTGACTGTCCGTTCCTGTATGCTTCTGCAAAAGCAGGTCATGCTGTGATCGACTTAAATGATACTCCTAAGGATATGGCTCCGCTGTTTGACGCTATCCTGAAATATATCCCGGCTCCGGAGGGAGATCCTGATGCAGATACTCAGGTTCTGATCAGTACCATTGACTACAACGAATATGTTGGACGTATCGGTGTAGGTAAAGTTGAAAATGGTACAATTGCAGTAAATCAGGAGCTGACTCTGTTAAACCATCATGATCTGGACAAACGTAAGAAAGTTAAGATCAGCAAGCTTTATGAGTTTGACGGTCTGAATAAGGTTGAAGTAAAGGAAGCTACAATTGGTTCTATCGTTGCTATTTCCGGTATTGCGGATATCCACATCGGTGATACTCTCTGCGGTGGAGAGAACCCTGAAGCAATTCCTTTCCAGAAGATTTCCGAGCCTACCATTGCCATGAACTTCATCGTAAATGACAGTCCTCTGGCAGGCCAGGAAGGTAAATACATCACATCCCGTCATCTCCGTGACCGTCTCTACCGCGAGCTGAACACTGATGTCAGCCTGAGAGTAGAAGATACTGAGACAACAGAAGCATTCAAGGTTTCCGGACGTGGTGAACTTCATCTGTCTGTCCTGATCGAGAACATGAGACGTGAAGGTTATGAATTCGCAGTAAGTAAACCGGAGGTTCTGTACAAAACAGACGAGCGTGGCAAAAAGCTTGAGCCAATGGAAATTGCTTATGTAGATGTTCCGGAAGAATTTTCCGGTACTGTAATCCAGAAGCTCAGCGAACGTAAGGGTGAACTGCAGGGTATGAGTACCGCCAGTGACGGTACTGTCCGTCTGGAATTCCACATCCCTTCCCGTGGACTGATCGGATTCCGCGGTGAATTCCTTACTTCCACCAAGGGTACCGGTATTATCAATACTATGTTTGACGGATATGCTCCTTATAAGGGAGATTTCCAGTACAGAAAACAGGGATCTCTGATCGCTTTCGAAGCAGGTGAAGCAGTTACCTATGGTCTGTTCGCAGCTCAGGAGCGTGGTACTTTATTCGTAGGACCTGGAGCAAAGGTTTACAGTGGTATGGTCATCGGACAGAACGGTAAAGCTGAAGATATTGAGCTGAACGTATGCAAGACAAAGCATCTGACCAACACCCGTTCTTCCTCTGCAGATGATGCACTGAAACTGACACCGCCAAGAATCCTCAGCCTGGAGCAGGCAATCGACTTCATCGACCAGGATGAACTTCTGGAGGTTACACCGGAGTCTCTCCGTATCCGTAAGAGACTGCTGGATTCCAGAGAACGTAAGAGAGCAGCTTTCAGAAAAGCCTGAAAATAAAATAATATCCGTAACTGTTCCGTGTTGCACAGCATGCCGGACAGTTACCTGAACTTAAAGGGAGTGTGAAAAAACTTATGTTTTTTCACACTCCCTTAGTCAATTGGATAAAATCATCCGCTTTGCTGCTTGCCTAGTTTGAGACAAGCGGATATTTTATTATATCACTTCTTGCTGCGGTATGCTTCTGCTTCCCAATGTGTGATAAAGTATGTAATATCATCTGTCATGTGAAGCGGTCCGCCAAAGCTTTCTGCGTATACTGCAAGCTTAATCGCATCTTTTACAAGAAGCTGTGCTTTTGCAGCTTTTCCCTTATCATCTTCCATAATAAAGGCGCCAACTCCCTGTACCAGGATCAGTCTTGGCTCTTTGTCATTCTCTTTCATAAATGCGTCCAGCGCAGCTTTTGCCTGATCAATATTTTCTACAAATAACGGATATGGTCCACAGTATACAATGTGATCCGGTGTAAATGGTTTCAAAAGCGGTGCAGCCGCAGCTTTATCTTTTACGAAGTTATCAGCTTCCGCTACAGGTACCACTTCTACCGCATGTCCCAGTAACTGGGAAAGTTTCTCTGCTGCCTGCTCTTTTTCAGGTGTAACCGCATCACTGACATCAGCAGTTCTCTTCACCTGTTTCTCCAACTTTCCAATTACATCGTCAAATAAAACTCCAATTTCCTCTACAGTATTTGCTGCAACGAAAATTCCATGATTCTGGAGCAGAAGAACCTGAACATCTTTTCCGAATTCTTCTTTATAAGCATTCATTTTCTCATAACAGATACGCGCAAGTGTATAACCTGGTTTGCAGATATCGATCCAGAGTACATCTTTTCCAAGAAGCTGTTCGCTGAGTTCCTTTGCGCCTTTTCCGCAGGTCAGTCCATTGACAAGTGTAGGATGAACATGCAGTACATAAGTATAAGCAAATAAGTTATGAAGCAGCGCTTCCACACTTGGACGTTTTGTTTTGTCAGCATCTGTTACTGCAGCCATAACATCTGCAAGATACAGTGATTCACGTTTGACATCATCTTCAGGATAATCAGTCTTCATGATCTCATTCAAACGTGTTCTGCTCATTTCCACAAATTCCTCTGCCTTGATTGTGGCAAGCTGTGTACCAGAGCCTTTTACATACAATGTGGTGTCGTCTTTTACAGAAGTATTACCACCGCCTGCAAGAACATAGGCAGGGTTGCTTCCATAAGTATTTGACATTTTTACTAAGATTGAAAGATCCATAGTTAAAATTCCTCCCATATTTTAATAGTTTTGCTATTACTCATTCCATTGTACACGATATTCTGCTTTTTTCCAAGTGTTATAATGTTACTGTGAACGGAGTAAGCAGTAACGTTATAACAATCCCGCAAATAATCTCATAAACAGCTGTCCCAGGCGCAGATACGCGCTGCGTCCGGTACTGTACTGTTCTGTCACTTCACGGCATTCATCCATGGTTGCTGCAAGATCATTTCGGATATCCAGAACTGCCTGACAGTCTGCCATAAAGCAGCCGTTTTCAAAATGATGATACAGACTTCGGTAATCCAGATTTATGGTTCCGCAGGTTGCCATACAATCATCTGCCACACTCATCTTTGCGTGACAGAAACCAGGTGTCCATTCGTAAATACGCACTCCATGCTTTACCAGTCCATGGTAAAAGGATCGTGTGATATTGTAGATCATCTTTTTATCCGGAATACCAGGTGTGATGATCCTTACATCTACCCCACGCTTGGCAGCCAGACACAGAGCATGTGTCATTTCATCTGTGATGATCAGGTATGGTGTCATAAACCAGCAATATTTTTCCGCTTTATTCACCATACTGATATACACTTCTTCACCTACCTGTTCATGATCCATAGGACTGTCCGCATAGGGTTGGATAAATCCTGTCTGCTTTGCCTGATAATCTGTCTGAACCAGAAATTCGGTAAAATCACTGTCATTTTTATCCTTATCACTGACAGCATTCCACATCTCCAGGAATGTTACTGTCAGAGAACGGACAGCCTCCCCCTCCAGGCGGATACCTGTGTCCTTCCACTGTCCATAAGGATGTGTGAAATTAAAATATTCATTAGCAAGGTTATAACCGCCGGTAAATCCTACTTTTCCATCGATCACTGTGATCTTGCGGTGATCCCGGTTATTCAGAAACACATTCAGACCCGGAGTAAAAGGATTGAACACTCTGCAGTGGATTCCCACATTTTCCATTTTCTTAATGAAGTCTGTATTGATAAACCCAATGGAACCCATGTCGTCATAAAATACTCTGACTTCTACGCCTGCCTTTACGCGGTCTTCCAGAACTCTCTGGATTTTATGCCAGGCCTGTGCATCCTCAATGGCATGATATTCCATAAAAATGAATTTCTCTGCCTTTGCCAGATCTGCCAGCTGAACCTCCAGCCCTTTGACTGCCTCATCATAATAAATAACATCTGTATTCTGATAGACCGGATAGGAGGCATTTTTCTGTATATAATCAGAAATATTGCCTGCCTTCGGGATTTTCCTGCCAAGCGTTTCCCTGCACTCACTGTCATTGGGAAGCAGTGGCAGAAGTTCCCTGTCAATCTGGTTATAGCGCTCCCGCATTTTATGAGTACCGCCGTTGAGACCGATCAGTAAGTACAATCCTACTCCCATAATGGGGAATACAAGGATCAAAATAACCCAGGGCATTTTCATAGATGAGGTCTGGTCTGATGCATACAGCTTAAGAACCAGCACACCTGCCAGAAGTCTTGTCATCAGATTAACAATCTCCGCATATTGATTCAGCTTTGTAAGCATAGCAATGATAAAAGCTGCTTCCAATAAAATACATACTACAGAAAAGCATAATCGTTTTACACCATTTTTCGTTTTCGCCCTGCCTTCCAGGGTATCCTGTTTCATATTCTTTCTCTCTCCCTCTGTCATTGTACGTTAATATTCACTCTATTCCCAGAACACATATCAGACGGATAAAATCATCCGCTTTTTTACTTGCTTATAGCCGCTCCGCAGTTTCAGTCAAGAAAGATTTTCTGCACATTTATTTGTGCCTATATACTCTGCTACTTTATCTGTTACTTTATTGCAGATTACCGTATAAGCTGCTCCCAGTACATTGGCACCTATACGAAGTGCTACTGCTGCCGGCATTCCGAAGATCCCTGCTGCAATAGATAAAGCTCCAAAAGTATTAAATGCAGTCTGCCACGGATATCCGGCTGAATATCCAACTCCGATTCCTCCAATCATTCCGATGTACGGATACATAGATTTAGGAAGTATCAAATACAGCACAATAAACAGCAGACATCCCACAACATTAAACATTCCTCTGCTCACAGATCTTGGGACACAGTCCTCTGTAAAAGGCAGGCATACAGACATACAGGCGATTCCTGCCCACATTGCTCTGGGAAGTCCCAGAAGATTCATAAACAGCATTGCGCTGGATACGATCAGTGTCAGTTTCACATACCATCTGCTTCTCGCTGACTTAAGATCAAATTCCCGGAACAGATCCAGGAAGGTTCTTCGATAAGCTCTGTTTCTCTGATTCTTATAGAATACGATCATACAGATCACCATTCCCACCAGCAGCCCGATCACACGGAAGGTGTATTCCTTTCCTGTCACGTCATAGCCCAGAAGCAGCAAGTAGCCCAGCACAAAGGTGGAATGATTGTACATGATCACATTGTGACAGCCCAGTATCATCAGTAGTAAAATACACACAGCATTCACTGCAAACGCAGCTAACGGAGGTGCCATATTTGCCAGACGGGGGCCTGCCATAAGAATGCCGAAGATTCCTGCAATGGAAAACAGTCCATGTGTCGTCCTGATCCCAAAATCTGCCTGCCGCAGCACAAGCACTGACAGTAGAACAGTAACACCAACTACACTGTTGCTGCTTCCTGTAAGCTTGCTGTACATGCTCACCACTGCCACGCAAAAAGCCATGACCAGATACACTTTAAAATTATAGATTAAAATGTGTCGTCTTTTCTCTTTTGGGTCTGTGGTGCTTCTGATCAGCTGTTTGGAGCCGGTCGAACTCAATTGTAATTCCTGATAAAATGTCATATCTCGTTACCTCTCTTTCGCGAAAATCTATAAAAATTTATGAATTACCTTTTTTAGTAACGAGCACTATACCGCAGTTCCCTCTGTTAGTCAAGACTTAATTATTTTTTCAGGTCTCTTCTGATTATTTCTTCCAGTCTGTCCAGATCCTCATTGTCAGGGTGAGATAACGCCCTGTCAAAATTCTGGATCAGTTCATCCAGGTTCGGCGCATGATTCGGCTTCTCCTTCATCATTACGTATCTGTCCCTGACTGACTGGGGCATTTTCCCCTGACACATAAATTCTCCCATCACTGTATTACTCTCATCCACAGATTCTTTAACTTTCCCGAGAACCTGCTGGAAATAGGCTTCACTGCCTCCGAAACCTGCTGTTCCAAACAGAAAGATCTTCTTGTTTTTCAGACTCTTTAACAGTTCAAGTGTTGCAGGATCTGCATTCCCTATATCTGTCCAGAATCCAATGTATAATATGTCGGATGTGAGAGCCTTCGCTCCTTCTGTCCCAAAATAATCGCAGTTTTCCTCAGACAGTACCTCCCTGATCTTCTCTGCAAGCTTCTTTGTGTTCCCTGTTTTACTACTGTACAAAATTGAATATCTTTGTGTTTCCATGCTGTCTTGCTCCTTTTCGTTTATGCACTCTCGGAGTCTTCCTTGTATTTGCTTTTGTAAAAAGATTCCGAGAGTACATTTTTATCTGCATTATTTATATCAGTTATAAATCTTCACCAGACACTCCATCCCGTAACCTTTTCAGCAACTCCTCCATACTTTCTCTCAGCTTTTCATTCTTATTATACTGGACCAGCACCACCGTAACAATGGCAGACAGAATTATGCATCTGCGGATCAGTTTTCGAATACGGATACATCTCTTTACATCTTTTCTTCCCTTTTCATAGAGCTTCTCTGCCATCCTGTCAGCTCTGGCATCTTTGCAGGCAATATAATCATCAATCACCTGCTTATCCTCCTCACAGATATCCAGATTCTCATACTGACTCCTCAGCTCCTCAAGTTCTGCATTATTCTGTCTGATCATTGTATCTTTGCGGTTAATTCTCTCAGCTGCACTCCGGCTCATTCTCTCTGTTCGTTTATTCATGATAAAAACTCCTTTCGTTTATTTTTTATTATTTCCTATTTTAAACTTTTCTCAGGCTTTTCTCAATAAAATATTGAAAACAAAAAGCACCTGCTT
>HE978651.1:3045474-3055378 GCA_000285855.2 Ruminococcus sp. JC304
CTTTAACAGATGCTTTTTCTCGCTTTATTTTACAATAACCCCATCTTCATCCCACAGGTCATGCCAGTCCTTTGCACCTTCCCACAGGAATACCTGGCCTTTGACAAGTCGGTTTCCTTTTTCCAGGGTAGCGATCTTGGCCATTTCTTCATCAGTCAGGGGATCTTCTGTTACACATTTCAGGTTACTTACATAGTTATGTATAGAAAATGGAATGGAGATTTCCCCTCTCTGATGGGCCCATTTCAGGGCAATCAATGCCGGATGTACTCCATGCGCTTTGGCAATCTCCTGCATTTCCGGGGTCTGCATATCAGCCACATCCTCCGGGCAGATGTCTCTTTCCGGTCTTCTTGGAGAACCAAGGGGCATATATCCTACCGGCTGGATGTTATGAGCAATCAGATAATCATACTGTTCCTGCTGCTGGAAACATGGATGCAACTCCAGTTCACATGCCGCCGGTTTGATCTTCATTAACGGAAGAACTGCTTCCAGTTTCGGAATAGTCATATTGGAAATACCGATATAGCGGATCTTACCTTTTTCTACCAGTTCCTCACACTGACGATAGGTATCCATAAATTCCTCCACACTGAAAGGTCTGGATTCCGGATTTCTGGAATCTACATCGCAGAATGGTGCATGGTAGTTCGGGAATGGCCAGTGGATGAAGTACAGATCCACGTAATCGCACTTAAGATCATGAATGCTCTTTGTGCAGGCTTCTTCTACTTTTCGGTGCATATCATTCCAGACCTTTGTCATAATGAAAAGATCTTTTCTTTCTACTACCCCTTCATCAAAGGCTGTCTTGAAAACTTCACCAATCTGATGCTCATTTCCATAACATGCTGCACAGTCAAACATACGATATCCGCAGCGGATCGCACCTGCTACTGCTTGAGAAACTTCCTCTGCGCTCACACGGTCAGAACCAAAGGTTCCCATACCCATACATGGTACTTTTTCTCCTGACGGAAGGGTTACTTTCGGCACGATTGCCGGATCAATAAATTCTGCCATTTTTGTTTCCTCCTGACTTTTTCACCTTATATAGTTTTCGTTTTATTATTACAGTTTTTCAATTTTGATTTTCGGAAGCAGTTTTTCCATATCTTCCATCACAAAAAATCCTGTTTCCTTGCGCATTGCAGATGCAGCTGAGATCGCACTGGCTCTTCTTAAGGTTTCTTCCAATGAAAGGCCATCGCTCAAACCAAGTGCAAAGCCTGCGATCATGGAGTCTCCGCAGCCAACCGTATTTACTGCATCGATCTTCGGCACGACAGCACGGAAGATTCCCTCTTCACCTACTGCGATAGAACCGTCTGCTCCAAGTGAAACTACTACGATCTCAACACCATTGGCATGGATTATCTTTGCAGCCTCAATAATATCCTGAATATCATCGCACTGCTTGCCTGTCAGCATCCGGATCTCATCAATGTTTGGTTTGATCAGTGTCGGACAGGCTTCAATCCCCATTTCCAGGAGCTTTCCACTGGTATCAAGGATCACTGGCTTTCCAGCTTCCTTCACAATTCTGACCAGTCTCTGGTATGCGGTTCCATTCAGGCCTTTTGGAACGCTTCCTGACATAGAAACAACATCTGCGTTCTTCACTAATTCTCTGAATTTCTTTTCAAATCCCAGAAAATCTTCTTCTGTAAGAGTGAAGCCTGGCTCCAGAAATTCGGTTTGCACATGGTTGACTTCGTCCCAGATATTTATACAGGATCTGCTCTCTGCATCCACATGGTAAAAATCTCCTTTGATTCCAAAAGGCTTCAGGGCATCTTCGATATAATTTCCAGCATGCCCACCTACAAATCCAGTAGCAACAACTTCTGCACCGTATATAGAAGCCGGTTTTGACACATTAAGACCTTTCCCGCCAGGAACATAAGAACATTCCTTTACCCGGTTTACTTCGCCTGCTTTAAAAGCATCTACCACATATCTCTTATCGATTGCGGCGTTTAATGTCACTGTAAGTATCATCTTATTCTTCCTCGTTTGATAAAAGAATCTTACCTTTTACAAGTCCCGGTGTCTTAAATAACTGAAATGCTTCCTGTGCCTGGCTCATCGGGATCTTTTTATAGATAAAGCCCGGATCAAATTTCAGCTGACCTGTTGCAAAATAATGTGCAGTCAGATCCCACTCGCGTCCCGGATATGGTGCACTGTAGGACATCCAGGAACCGGTCAGTTTGAATTCTTTACGGTTCATATTTTCCCACTGTGCCGGTGTAAATGTCAGATTCTCATGAGGAGTTCCGATAAAGCAGACATGAGCTTTGTTTGCTGCCAGTTCAAATGCCATATGCATTGTCGGAACCTGTCCTGCTGTCTCAAAGACAAAACCGTAACCCTTGCCACCTGTGATCGCCATAGCCTTTTCCATATATCCTTCGTCTCTGGTATTGATGACTTCATCTGCGCCAAGACGTTTTGCAAGTTCAAGACGTTCCTCACTGATATCAAAAACTACCACTTTCTTGGAGCCAAAAATCTTGGTCCACTGCATGGTAAACATTCCAACTGTACCACCGCCAAGAATTGCCACATACTCACCACCGTGGTAATCATTCTGGAATACACCGTGGATTGCAACTGTTGCAGGCTCAAACATTGCACCCTGTTCATACGGAACACTACTGTCAAAAGGAACTGCGTTCTGCTCCGGAACAACCACATAGTCTGCGTTACTTCCCTGCTGTCTGGAGCCTATGAAGCTGTAGTGCTTACAGAGAGAGAAATTTCCCTGCTGACAGTCATCACATTTCATACATGGAAGAAGCGGTGCGCCGGAAACACGGTCTCCCACTTTTACCTTCGTCACACCTTCCCCAACTTCCACTACATCTCCGGAAAACTCATGTCCAAGTACGATTGGATAAAAATGGACCCCGTGATTCAGGACACGCGGAATGTCTGAGCCGCAGATACCAGAATATCTGACACGTATCTTAACAGTTCCTTTGGTCACCTTAGGTTCTTCCATTTCCTGATACTGTACATCTTCATTTGCAACTACTACTGCTGCTTTCATAATATATTTCTCCTTTCATGAATTCTGCTTTTTATTTTGCAGTCATTATGTGTGCCAGAGATTTATAAAGTTCCATATAAGTCTCAAAAGTTTTGTCATAAACTGCTTTGTTCTTCGGATCCGGTTCATGGCGGCGGGTCTCTTTGACCGTAAGTGAAACTGCTTCCTCATAATCTTTGTAAAAGCCTACTCCCACCCCTGCCAGAAGTGCCGCACCAAGGGTAGTTGCCGTATCAGATGCCGGCACTATGATCGGTTTTCCTGTAATATCGGATTTGATCTGTGTCCAGAGCAGGGAGTTGGCAGAACCGCCCATAGCTCTCAATACATCTGACTCTGCCCCGGCTTCCCTTGCCACTTCAAGGTTGTGCCGCAGGGAAAGCGCCACCCCTTCCATGCAGGCACGGACCATATGTCCTTTTGTTTTTGCAAAATCCAATCCATAGAAAACACCCTTTGCATATGGATTCCAGATAGGAGAACGCTCTCCTGACATATATGGAAGAAATACCATTCCCTCGCAGCCCGGTGCAACTTTTTCTGCAATCTTATTGAGCTGGTCCAGAGATGAGACACCTGTCTGTTCTTTCATCATCCGTTCATAATCTGCAAATTCACGTTCAAACCAGCGCATTACACCGCCACCTCCGGTGGTTCCTCCCTGAAGAAGCCATTTACCCGGGACAACGTGATAGCTCAGGATCAGTCTCGGATCAGCCTTATATTCCTCTGTACAAATGCTCATTCCTCCGGCCTGTCCGCCCTGCTCCTGTGTTTCACCGGAATGGATCACACCTGCACCAAGAGTTCCGCAGGCCGCATCAAGTCCACCGGCAACTACCGGAGTCCCTTCCACAAGTCCACACTCTGCAGCTGCCTTCCCGGTAACTGTTCCAACCACATGGTCACAATCACAGATTTCCGGAAGAAATTCCATGGGGATTCCAAGACGTTTACACATCTTTTCATCCCAGCATCCCTTCTTCATATTAAAGCAATGCAATCCATATCCCTGTGACACATCCTGGGTAACCGCACCTGTCAGTTTAAACGCAATGTAGCTGTTGGACTGAAGGATTTTGTAGATTTTTGCGTATACCTCCGGAAGATTTTCTTTGTACCAGAGGATCTTTGCAGTAGAATAAGAAGGCTGAAGAGAATTTCCCGCCACCTCAAAAATCTCCTCCTGTCCAATCTCCTGATTCAGTCTGTCACAAATAGACTGTGCTCTCGTATCCATCCAGATTGGTATATTGGTCAGCACGTTCCCCTCTCTGTCAATTGGGATTGCAGACCAGCTCTGACCATCGATCCCGATTCCTGCAATCTCATCTGCAGTGATATCTGCCTTCTGTATGGTTTCCTTTGTTGCCCGGCAGACTGCATCCCACCATTCCTCAGGATTCTGCTCTGCCCATCCCTCATGTGGATAATATACCGAATAGTCACCACTGGCTGCTGCAAGAACTTTTCCATTCCTGTCAAATACCGCAACCTTGCAGGCACTTGTTCCGATATCAATCCCCAATAAATATGATTTCATCATTTTGCCGCTCCCATGATTCTATTTTATCTGTTCAAAATACTCACAGATTTTCCTTCCATAATCTCTGTCTGAAGTTTCTCCATAAAAGGTTCCTCAGATCCTGTTTCTTTCTTTTCAAGATGCTCCAGAATGATCCTTGCAATCTCTCTGGCGATCCTGTCGGTGGGCTGTGATACAATCGTCAGCTTGGGACGGCACGCCCTTGCAAACTGAAGATTATCAAACCCTATTATAGAAAGCTGCTCCGGAATCTGTATTCCTAGCTCATTGACTCCGATCATTGCACCCATTGTCATTTCATAGTTGGTCACAAAAACTGCGGTCATATCCGGATTCTCCCGGACAAGCTCTTCCAGTCCTCTGACACCTCCCTGGATTGTATAGTCACCGCGATATACCAGAGAATTTTTTATGGGAATTCCGGCTTTTTTTAGAGCTGTGTAATATCCATCCAGGCGTTCCTCTGCTGTAAAAATCCCCTCCGGACCGCCTATGATTCCAATCTTTCTATGTCCTTTTTCTATAAAAAGCTGCATCGCATCCTCTGCAGCTTTTTTGTTATCCACCAGAACACTGTCACAGAGAATTCCCTGAATCTTACGGTCTATCAGCACGATTGGCTTACCTGTTTTCTGGAATTTCTTCAGATGTGCCCCTGTTTCATCCACCGGCATATTAATGATTCCATCCACCCGACGGCGGATCAGGAACTCCACTGCCTCCTGCTCCAGCTTCTTATCTGTACGACAATCACAGACAATGGTTGCATAACCGTGACTTCTGAGAATATCTTCCATCCCCGTTATAATCTCGGCACAGAATATATTATTCAGCTCCGGAATTACAACTCCTATAGTCTTTGTCGCATTTGTCTTAAGCCCTCTGGCAACTTCATTGACCTCATAATGGAGTTCCTCAATAGCTTTTTCAATCTTTACTCTGTTTTTTTCTCTGACGTTTCCTCCATTAAAATAGGAAGAGATTGTAGCCAGACCAAGTCCTGTCAGTCTGGCTATATCTTTCATTGTTGCCGCCATTTTATTTCTCTGCCTTGCCGTCGCATCCGCAGACCTTCATTCTTGCCATTACCAGTTCCTTCACTGCTACAATAGCAGTTTTTCCATATGCTTTCGGGTCAATGGTGTCTGGTTTTTCTGCAAGAAGCTCTTTGACTGCCTTGGAATATGCTGCGCGAAGCTCTGTAGCAAAATTCACTTTACAGATACCACGTTTTACACAGTCCCTGACATCCTCATCACTTAAACCAGATGCACCGTGAAGTACAAGCGGAATATCTACAACCTGGCGGATCTCACTGAGACGTTCCTTATCAAGAACCGGAGTTCCTACATAGAAGCCATGTGCAGTTCCGATAGCAACAGCAAGAGAAGTAACTCCTGTACGTTCAACGAACTCCTTTGCCTCCTGAGGATCTGTATTTGTGTCTGCCTCAGCCTCCAGATCATCCTCTTTGCCGCCAACCTTACCAAGCTCGGCTTCACATGGGATATCCAGTGCTTTCGCAACATCTGCCACACGTTTTGTCTCTGCAATATTAGCCTCAAAATCCAGCTTGGAACCATCGATCATAACAGAAGTATAACCTGCATGCATTGCCTGCATAGCAAGTTCAAAGCTACTTCCGTGATCCAGATGCATACATACCGGAACAGATGCTTTCTCAGCCTCTGCTGCAACGATTGCCGCATAGGTTTCTACTGTTCCATATTTCACTGTAGATGGTGTTGTCTGAATCATAACCGGCGCTTTCAGTTCCTCCGCAGCCTGGATGATTGCTTTCACCATCTCCATATTCTCCGCATTAAATGCACCTACTGCATAACCGCCTTTCTGAGCCTTGGCCAGCATTTCTTTTGATGTTACAAGTGGCATAATGATTTCCTCCTCATAATTAATGATGTATATTTTTTGTTCTGATTACTATAAATGTAGGAAACATCTCCAAAACCGAAACGTTTCTGTTTGAGTTAATTATATCTCCCACGTAAGCTTCTGTCAAGTATGATTCGTTATCCGATTTTACATATACAATTATGGATATTTGAGCGATATGCCCGGATATGCAATTGCCTCACCTTGATAGGTGAGGCAATGTTAGGTCAAGCGGATATTCGCAATCCGCTTCGCTACTTGCTCATAACCGAATAACTGCTTCGCAGTTTATCAGAAGGAGCTTGCAGTCCTCGTAAATAATGCATTTAAGACAGTTCAGCAGAGCGGGAAAGTCTTCTCCATGGCGAAACTCCCCACATTCTTCCACAAAACCCCTCCAGGATTTCCGTTATCTTGCACATTATCTTGCACACTTTTTTGCATACTTTCTTCTTCAGGATAGGTTCCGTCTACTTCAGTGCTGTCAGAATCCCCATTGCATTGTCGTAATCTTTCTCCCCGACCAGGATTTCATACAATGTTTTATCTGTTCCGAAGTTCCCACCCATGCTGCGGGCAGTTCCCCTGCCCGGGGCTATCATTTTTTCTTCGTGGTTAACTCTCTTTGTTTTGTATTTGATTTTCTCTGAATCTAAGGCCTTACAATACTGCTCATATTTGTCCCTGGATGCACCGAGATAAACTGTTCTGCTGTCGAATAACATAATTACTTCCTCCTTTGGGGTTGTTGTGTTTGCAAAAACAATCCAGCCTGCTGACAACTATAACGAAAAAACAGCAGACATCTGTTTTCAGATCATCTGCTGTCATTATATCATATATATTTATTGCTTTGTAGTATAAAAGTATTATTCTACCTCTTCCGGTTCCATGCTTCGCATGTGTTCCTCGTTCTTTACGATTTCATACTTCTGGCGATATTCCTTGAAGTATGTATAATATTCCACGCTGTCAGATGGGTAAATCTTGGAATCATGGATATGCATATCCGGATTCTCGTCTCCACTCTTAAGGAGAGCTACCATTGCACTTGCACAATGTGCTGCAATACGGTTAAAGCTATTGAGAATATCTGTATATACAGTTCCCTCTTCCAGTCCGCAATTGCCGTTACTCAGACGCTCTACATGATGCATCTTCAGCTCATTGCATAAGGATGTGATAATCATTCCAAGAGGTGCAACTCTCTGTGCCATCTCTTTGTCATCATTGAGGAATGCACGACAGGTAAGATTGATCTCCTCACGAACTGCTTCCATTACTACATTCAGCTCATCCCAGGCTTCCTGCGAGAAATTAGTGTGATTATCATGCATTTCACTGGACATATATGCAATGTAGGATGCATGGTCACCGATTCTCTCGAAGTCGTTAATGGTATGAAGATAAAGGGATGCCTGCCTTGTCTGGGCACTGTTCATCTCATGCTTTGTCAGCTTCATCAGATATTCCCCAAGACGGCTTTCATATTTATCGATCAGGTTCTCTTTTCTCTGTACCTTGTCAAATTTATCCTGCTGATATTCGTTCAGAAGGTTCATGGCACGGTTAACATTCTTACGAAGCTTCTTTGCCATACCACTCATGGCACGGTGGCACTGTCCGATCGCAAGTGCAGGATAGTTCAGGAGACGTTCTTCCAGAAGGTCGAAATCTGCCTCGTCCTCCAGTTCCTCTGCACTGTCTTTCACAAGCCAGCACACCAGCTGTTCAACCTTCGGTATGAATGGGAACAGCACACATACAGTTGCCACACGGAATACAGTGTTCAGTAAAGCGATTGCAACAGGTGACATGATCATATCCATAAATCCGAAATGTACGATAGCATTTACAGTATAGAAGATCACAGACCAGAGGATCAGACCAAACAAGTCATTGATCAGGTAAACAAGCGCTGTACGTTTACCATTTTTATTCGCACCGATGGCAGAGATCAGAACCGGACAGGCAGCACCTACACCGATACCAAGAACAATCGGGAATGCACTGGAGAATGTCAGGATACCTGTTACAGATAACGCCTGCAGTACACCGACTGTGGCAGATGCGCTCTGCAGCACTGCAGTAAATGCGATACCTACCAAAATACCAATCAGAGGATTGGAAAACATGGTCAGCATATTTGTAAAGGTCGGGCTGTCTTTCAGCGGTGAAACAGCACCACTCATTGTCTGCATACCTGTCATCAGGATTGCAAAACCAAGCATGATATTACCGATATTTTTATGCACGGAGCGCTTACATGCCATGCGAAGGATAATACCAATAATCGCTACTACTGCTGAAATTGTTGCAGTGGATAAAATCTTAGCAATTCCATTCTTTCCATCAATATAAGAAAGACAGAGGATCCATCCGGTAATACTGGTTCCAATGTTAGCTCCCATGATAATACCGATGGCCTGTTTCAGCTTCATCATACCTGAGTTAACGAAACCAATGACCATAACAGTTGTGGCAGAAGAAGACTGGATCACGCTGGTAACACCAGTACCCAGAGCAACTCCCTTCAGCGGTGTGTTTGTCATTCGATACAGGAAAGCTTCCAGCTTATTTCCGGCAACCATTTTCAGGCCATCGCCCATCAATGACATACCAAACAGAAATAATGCCACTCCACTCAGCAATGACAATATCATTGAAAAAATTCCCATTATTTTCTCCTTTGTCGTCTGCCTGATTTCCATCCTCATCCCAGGAAATCGGCGCATAATGTAAGCAGGTTACTTTACCTGTCTCTAATCAGAATTTAACCTGCCCTTTACTTTTCCATTCTTATTATGTCACGTTCGAGGCATTATTACAATCTTTGTTTTTTCAAAAATCACATTTTTTCCATAGCGTTAAAAATACTCTCACTTTTTTCTTCCATTTTCTTGCAATTTTCATAAAATTTTCCTGCATGCTCCAAAACCTATTGGAGCATGCAGGAACATAACATACAATAAATCGGACAGTAAAAAAATGTGACACTTATTCAACATCTGTAATATTTCCCTGGAAAAATCTCTAATCACCAGATTTCACCAATGTTGTGGCATCTGTACCCCAGTGATAATCGCCAGTTTTCCCTCATCTGTTTGTATGACTTTTCTTATAGAAATTATAGTAAAACCGATTTTACTTGTCATCAAAAACATTACCGTTTTAACGCCTGAAAACAAAAAAAGAACAGCCGATACATATACTCGAACTGTTCTTCTTTCTCAGTCATGTCTCAATAATTGCTGGATCGTCTGGAGAAGTTTACTCATATCCAGAGGTTTTGTCATAAATGCAGTGAAACCGGCTGATTCGCTTTCTTTTTTGGCGTCCTCGGTTACACATGCTGTTGTAGCTATGATTGGAACAGACAGGGAATCACTTCTTCGTGAATTACTCGG
>HE978651.1:3056698-3062832 GCA_000285855.2 Ruminococcus sp. JC304
AAAAATGCAGGTACTCCTGCAAATTGTTCTAAATAATTTGAATGAATTCAATATTATGCTTTTTTCTCCTTAAATGGCTTCAGAAAGATCACCCATCCAAAGATCAGCAGATTCATTACCAGTGCCACAGGAATATCTCCCCAGTGGATTTGCTGATTCTGAAGTACATCCGCAGAGTACGTTCCTGAAAAAACTACCACCATATTATTATTCAGAAAATGAATAATTATCGGAACCCAGATATTCTGGGTTTTCATATAAGTATATGCCATAAAAATCCCCAGTGAAATACAGGTAACAAACTGGCTTGCCAGAGCCGCCAGCCCCATATCCGGCGTAGTGTAATAGAAGAAGTCTATTGGCAGATGCCATACAGCCCACACACAGCCCAAAAGGATTACGCCGCCTTTTAGTCCAAATTTTTTCTGAAGAAGAGGCTGAAGATAATATCTCCATCCGTATTCTTCTCCAAAGAATACCACTACTGACAGGAAAAAGTTTACCAAAACAGTAAAAAATATGATCCAGGTAGTAGGATTTGCCATTATTTTGCCAAATTCAGAAAGCTGGCCGCTCAGAGCACAGACAATCACAAATCTGAGAAGATATAATCCAATAAACAACAGGATCATACGAATAGATATATTCCAATGTTCGCTGTTCAGTCCATAGGATCTGCGCTTTTCTTTACCGGATTGCAGAAGAAGAATCCAGAAAATAACGCTGCCACCTATTATAACGTACTCCATGATCGGTGTCCACTGAGAATATGGCATGCTCATCAGATCTCTATTTTGGGGAGCCAGAACAGAAGCCGCCGTGCAGACAACCAGCACCGCCGTGAGAGCTACAAAGAATATGTAAAAAGCCGTTGGAAGATTTTTATCTCCTTTTTTGGTAATTAAATAAGCCATCATCACACCTGCTGCCGGATACAGCATCTGCGCATTTGGAAAAGCGCTGAGATCAAGACCTTTTCCATAGCCATACCACATCAGAAGTCCCATTACATATGTGATTCCGTATGCTATAATCACATAGATCAATAGCTGTTTTTTCTCTGTTTGCATAAATTTCATAATTTCCTCCTTGCAACTTCAAAGTTATTTACTTCTCTTCATACTTTTTAACGATAACTAAACTATAAGCAGCCATAATTACAATTGTTTCCACCATCACACCAATAACCGACAACAGAACGTATGGTGTATTTTGACCATCTAACAGCGGAATTCCTAATATAACAAACCCAATCATATTGTTTCTCCTTACAAACCGCATTAAAACCATAATGAGACACATTCTTGTATTTCCCAAAATCGAGATTTACTAATTCTACAAATCCCGATTGTTACAACCAATATAACCGAGCTTAATCTTGATAAAAAATAGTATCTGCCAAAAGAACTGAATAATAAAATCAAGGGATGCTACCTATTCTTCCGGAATTTTTTGCGGTTTTCATAAAATTTTCCGGCATGCTCCAAAACATATCAGGACATGCCGGAAAATAACACTCAATAAATCGGACGGTAAAAGAACATGACTCTCATTCAATTAATCATTGAGCCGACCTTGGCAAACTGCTCATTGCTGCTCCTGTCGCAGCTTCCTCTTCGCATTCTGCCAGAACAAGTTCTGCCTTAAACATATCCTCAATAATTTCACACAGTACCGGATTTTTTCTCAGACCATTCCCGGAACCAATCATACGCCTGATCTTTATGCCGGTTCCTTTCTGAATAGTCATATACATCTGATACAGTTCTGTACTCATTCCCTTCAGAACACCATAACAGAAATCTTCTGGTGTAAAATTTTCAGAACACATCTGAGTAATACTGCCGCTTTTTTCCGGGTTTACCCGCGTACCATCAAATGTTGTTTCCACTTTAATCTTTCGACTTTCAGGTCTTTCGCTATTCAGGTCTTTTCCTGTTCTTGCCATCTTTTCCATTACTTTGTATAATGGCTGATCCTGTCCGGTCGCTTCTTTTACAATTTTTCGGAAAAACTGTTCCAGGAGCGCATACGCCTTGCCACCACACAGAGATGCTCCCGCAAGCAGATACTTCCCATTCAGGAAAGGTCTCGCCTCAATTCCATCTCCTGCAAAATACTGACTGGAAAGAACAGAAATCTGTCCGCCGGTTCCCATATTGACCAGTAATGTATTCTCCTCATCACCTGCTGCTCCGAGGAAGCTTGCCTGGTTATCTCCGATTGCAGTTGTAACTATCCGTCCTCTGTATGTACCCAGTTTTTCTATTTCCGTACAGACATCCGGCAGCCAGTTTACGTCCACTCCCATTTCAGCCAATTTTTCTTTTTCAAAGCACATCTTACGGCTGTCAAAGAATCCCAAACCTGCCGCATTGCTCACATGTACCAATGGTTTTTTACGCCCTGTCAAATGCATTCCAAAATAATCCATGATCGTACAGAAACTCAAAGCCGAATCCGGAACCAAATTATGTCTGATATTATAAATATGTGTGACAAGCCCATACCCTGAAGCAGCATGGATTTTACATCTTTCCCGGATTTCTTCTGTTAAAGGAATCTGATCCCCATCGCAGATACTTCCTCTGGCATCCTGCCATGTATATAACGGACTGACACAATTTCCTTCTTTGTCAACATAGACAATTCCATGCATCTGCCCTGTGAGCCCAATCCGCTCAACATGCGGATACTTCTCCAGGAAATAATCCAGCAGATTCACTGCTCTTTCTACAATTTCTTTTGCATACTGTATTCTTTCCCATTCATTTCCGGTTTCGATAAAGCAACCGTTCTCTACAGTTTTTGCCTCCAGAATCTTTGCCTGTCCGTTTTCCTCTTTTTCCAGAACAACACCGCTTATCGTTGTTGTCCCAATGTCAATCCCCGCCGTTTTCACAGTCCAAACTCTTCTGCCAGTTTCTTAAACTCCGGCAGGGAATTAATGATAGTATCATAAGATACACAATAAGCCAGTCTCACATAACCCGGGCAGGCGAAAGAACTTCCCGGAACCATGAGAATATTATATTTCTTTCCAGCTTCGCAGAACGCTTTTTCATCTACTACCGGTGATTTCACAAAGAGGTAGAATGCACCCTGAGGTTTGATACACTCGAATCCGCATTCTTTCAGTCCATTGTATAACGCCAGACGGTTCTTATCATATGCAGCTACATCCACTTCTGCATCTACACATTTGGCAATCACCTTCTGCATCAGGGATGGGGCGTTGACACATCCGATAGTACGGTTGGCAATAGCCGCAGCAGTGATAAGTTCTTCACTGCCATCTGCTTCATCCGGAATTACCAGATAACCGATACGCTCTCCCGGAAGGGACAGGGATTTGCTGTAAGAATAACCAACAATAGTATTGTCGTAATATTTTGTCAGATACGGAACTTCTACACCATCATAAGCCAGCTCTCTGTATGGCTCGTCAGAGATCAGATAAATTACACTGCCAAATTCCTTCTGTTTTTTCTCAAGAATTGCTGCCAGCTTCTTAATGGTTTCTTCGGAATATACAACACCAGTGGGGTTGTGAGGTGTATTTACGATCACTGCCCTTGTCTTTGCCGTAATCTTCTGCTCAAACTCCTCAAGATTCGGCTGGAATGTGGTAGTATCCGGAGAGATTTCCACAAGCTTGCCATCAAAATTACGCACATATGCACCATATTCCAGAAAGTATGGTGCAAAAACAATCACTTCTTCCTCAGGATTCAGGATTGTCTTGAAAATCACATTCAGACCGCTGGCTGCCCCAACTGTCATAATCAGATTCTTTGCCGCAAATTTAGTTCCAAAGCGGCGGTTCAAAGATTCTGCGATCGTCTGGCGCACATCCTCAAATCCTGCATTACTCATATAACCATGAAGCACTGTCGGCTCCACTTCATTCACCAGATCAATAATGGTCTCCTTCACACACTCCGGCGCCGGAACACTGGGATTCCCTAAACTGAAATCATAAACTTTGTCTGCCCCATAGATGGCTCTGAGACGATTTCCCTCCTCAAACATCATACGGATGGCTGAATTATTTTTTACATAAGGTTTCATTTTTTCTGCTATCATAACACATTCGCTCCTGTTCAAATAATCCCGGCGGCAAACCACCGAAATTCAAAATAATATCGCAACTGCCCACTTTCTCTTACAGTCGCATAATCTATTTCCATTTTAACCTTATCATGGTAAAGTGTCAATGTGCGACAATATACTATATTCCATCTTTTTAACCGAAGTCAAGTGGATAAGATCATCCACTTCGTACATAGTTATTCAGAAGGAATCTTTGCGCTCCTCCAGTAACAAAATGTTAATAGTTTTTTAATCACTTTTTTCAAAAAAGGCAAAAAAATAGAACGTATAGTTAATTTCCATACGCTCTATCTCACATTTCATAGTGACATGCTCCCATCACTTAAATCCCAGATTTCGAAGTGGGGGCTTCTTGCTCAATGACTCTACTGAGCCAAGTATCTACAAGCTATCCTCGCGTGTCCCGCGATTTTTTTTGCCCGGACACGGGCATATTTTCTTACTTATTGTCCGGATACGGACAGTTTACGCTGTTCCCTTGCCAGCCTTTTTTCATTTTTTGAAAAATTCTGCCTTTTACATCTCAATCTCTTTTTTCATAAAAACAGTTCTTTTTTTGATCTTTTATCTTGTCGACTGTTTCTATTATACCATGAATCGCGTCTAAGAACAAATGTTCTTTCCTGTTTTTTGCAATTCATCTCCCACCTGTATAGGAAAGAGAATTCTTGCTATATATTATGTTAAATTTTTGAATTCCACAAACTTGAATTTATATAATTATCTCTCTAACTTTCCCCATTTTATAGGCTTTCCCGCCTGTCCATTAGTGAAATGATATGTAGTTTCCCTTATTTTTACCCTTATGAGATAATCACAAGGGAAATAAGGGAATTTTTTTAATCATTGCCTACCACTTTATCAAGAAGCCTAACTGATTTTCGTTTAGCATCTCTTGTGGAGTGAGCATAGACATTCATTGTGGTACTTACATCTGAGTGTCCTAACAGTTCCTGCACATCTTTTGGGGCAGCTCCATTTGCTAAAAGGTTGCTTGTATAGGTGTGACGTAACTGGTGGAAATGAAAGCCTTCAAATCCCTCTAATGTTTTTGCCACCTTTCTGCAAACAGTCCCCAAAGTAGTTGGAAGTTCCAGACAACCATCCGGTCTTAAACAGACGAAAGAAATTTCTTTATAATCTGCCGGGACTTCCTCTGTTCTGTCTAAGCAATAATATTCGTAGTACACTCTGTTTTTCTCTTTGACCGCTTTGTAGTAGTTCGTGTGATAAAGTTCTCCGTACTGCATTCGATTTTTTAACTGCTCTTTCCGGGCATTACGGAAAATCTCTACCAGCGTATCTCCAAAATCAACAATCCTCACTTTTTTCCGCTTGGTTGGTCCGATGATATATTTGCGCTTTGAGCCATCGTATCGGATGCTACGTCTTATGGTAAGGCATTGTTCTTCCAGATTTACGTCCTGCCACGCCAAACCGCAGGCTTCTCCAATACGAAGCCCGGCATAATAGGCTATCTGGATTGGAAGTATTGCGGCTGGGTTCTTTTTTTTCAGATAAGCAAGCAATCTTTCATAATCTTCTCGTGAAATTGGTTGGATATTTCCGTCCATGTCCTCGTCTGAAAACAAATCAACTTCATCCGTCTGATACCGCAGTTTAATATACTGCATGGGATTAAACGTAATATACTGTTTTGGAAATACTGCAAAGCGGAAGGACTGCTGCATGACTGCGGAAAAAGAATGGATGTAATCTTTGCTGTAACCCTTTCTCTCTTTTCCGTCGGGATGAACTCCCCCGAAGGAAAGCAAATCAAAAAAGGATTGCAAATGCTCAGAGGTTACATTTTTTAATTTCCGTTCTGCCAGCGGATGTTTCTTAATATTTCGGATTGTTCCGAGGTAATTCTCCACAGTACCATTGCTGAGCGTACCTGTTTTTAATTCCTCCTCTGCCCACACATCCAAAAGTTGTCCGACTGTGAGATTTTCCGCTTTGGCAACAAATTTCTTTTTCTCATAATCATCCATTGCCTGACGGAGCAGTTTTTCAGTTTC
>HE978651.1:3063886-3085827 GCA_000285855.2 Ruminococcus sp. JC304
ACAGGAGGCACTCTTCGCCAGAGAGGCGCATTCCATGCAGGCTGCTATGCGCAGGGCACTCTTACGCAGAGGGCGTTCTGGCAATGCTGCTTTTTCTAAAATCGAAAGCAATGTTGCCGGAAATCTATACCGGATGTGCAGAAAGGAGGAATCCAGATATGGCGATTTTTCATTACACAATCAAAATAGTCGGACGAAGTAAAGGGAAATCTGTTATCTCCGCTTCCGCATATCTCAATGGGGATGTGATGAAAAACGAGGAAACCGGGAGAATCAGTTATTACACTTCTAAAAAAGAAGTGGTCTACACCAGTCTGATGATGTGTGAAAACGCACCTCCTGAATGGCAGATAGTACCAGAAGAAAATATAAAACGCTTTCAAAAATCTGTCCGCTACAAAAGGTCAGAAGATAAAGAAGCTGCTTTAGAAAAATTCAAAATCACATTTCAGAAACAAAGATTATGGAATGAGGTATTGAAGATTGAAAAAAGTACGGATGCCCAACTTGGCAGGTCATTTGAATTTGCCCTCCCAAAAGAATGGAGCAGACAGGAACAGATTCAATATACATCCGACTATATCCAAAAAACATTTGTGGATAAGGGAATGTGTGCTGATTGGAGTATCCACGACAAAGGGGATGGCAACCCCCATGTCCACCTGCTTCTGACGATGCGACCTTTTAACCCGGACCATTCTTGGGGAAAGAAAGAAGTCAAGGATTGGGATTTTGTCAGAGATAAAAGCGGAAATATCGTGATTGACGAATCCCACCCGGACTGGTGGCAGGATAAGAAAAACCCTGACCGTCATGGAATCCGTATCCCTGTATTAGACGAAAACGGAATCCAGAAGATTGGTGCAAGAAACCGCCTGCAATGGAAACGGGTGCTGACCGATGCTACTGGATGGAACAATCCCAAAAATTGTGAGCTGTGGCGGAGTGAGTGGGCAAAGGTGTGTAATGAACATCTTCCTTTGCATAATCAGGTTGATCACCGTTCTTATGAAAAACAGGGAAAACTCCAGATTCCTACCATCCATGAAGGTGCTGACGCAAGAAAGATTGAACAAAAATTTCTTGCCGGGCAGGAAATAAAAGGTTCGTGGAAAGTAGCGGAAAATCAAATCATAAAACAGCAAAACACGTTATTGCAAAAGATACTGGACACCTTTGGAAAAGTATCAGGTGCATTATCATTATGGAAGGAGCGATTAAATGACATTAGAAGAAAGCCGGGAAGTCATTCCCATGATGGAATCAATGATAAACCAGATCGAGGAACAGCAGAACCTTATGGCAGAGATGGTACAGGAATTACAGGAAAAAGACAGACAGCTTCTGTCCTTTCAGGAGCAGAACCAGAGTTTGCAGATATTAAACAGCGAGTTATCCGGACTGCTGAATCTTTTGCCAGATACAGAAGAACTGCTTTCCCAGATCGAACAGCAGAAAAACAGAATCGAACAGTTGGAAACCGAGAATCAGCAATGGCAGGAATTAACGCAGAAGCTGAACAACGAGAACAGCTTATTGCTGAAACAGAGCAGAGAATTACTGACCTTAAACAGCAGATAGAGAAAGTGAGGGATATAGATGCGAGAATGCGTAAACTTAGAGAACGTCGGTCAAGTGGAAGAACTTCTACAGATGACAGAACAGATGCAGGACGAACTGGATCAGAAAGACCAGATGATTATGGAACTGAACAGGCAGCTAAACAGATCGCTGACCTTGAACGAGAAATTGAACAGCGAAAACAGAGTCGAGAATATCGAAGCATTGCGGACAAGATTAAGGAAAATACAAGAACAATTAGCCAACGAGACAGACAGCAGGAAAAGAGCCGACGCAGAAGTCGTGGCATGGAAATTTAGGTATGAAAAAGCGGAACAGGCAAAACGCTATGCACAGACACACCAAAAGACAACAGAGGTAGCTGTTGAGAAAAAAGTGCCCTATGAGAAATGCGATAACTGTGACCGCACTGCTTACCAAAAAGCAAAAGAAAAATGCGATAACCGTAAAATTCAGTTAGAGAAAAAATATAAAAATATGACGGCTGGTTATGAAAGTATCCTGTTTCTGCTGGCATGGTACAGTATAGCCATTACACTATTCACTGCTATCCTTTCTCCAGTTTTCTTTAGTGACTGTATTAGCTTTTTCAGTATGTTTGCTAAAGGAATCTTAAGCCTGTTTCAAAAATTTGTTGCAGGTGCAGATTCTTTCGGACAGTTAAGCAGTGGAATCTCAAATAGTATCATTTCAGGGATTGTGTACTGGCTGATTGTAAGTATTGTTATGGGAATTTTATTTATCATAACGGGATTGCTGATAATCGGGACTGGCTATCAGGTGGGGAAAATCTACCGGAAATATTGCTGGGATATTATCAGCATCATGGTGGTGATAATGAGTACAGCTATCATAATCCATTTCGGAAAATGGATAAAATCAATTATTCCGATAAACCTCATTATGTTGCTACTTCTGGTACATGCGGTTTATATCGGAATCCGATGTTATGTGAAAAACTGGCGAGAAAAACGAGGATATTTTTAAAGTAAAATGGGCAGGTAAAACTGCCTGTTTTTCACAAAACAAATATACTTATTTTTAGTTATCCAGATTTTTAGAGTCTGTGAAAACTGTTCTTTGATTTTTAACACTATTTTTTATAATCTTCCAAATGAATCTGTTTTGATTGATTGACAATTACCGAGCTATTCTAGTATATTTAATCCATAAAGCAGATACAAAATCGCAGATGTGCAGGTGAACAGACATGAAAAATATCCATAGCATTGAATTTTATACTGGAAGCAAGGAAGAACTGCTTCCCGGTTTTGAAAAAGATTTTCCCTATATCGCTTCAAGGGCAGAACTTGACAAGTATATCGGACATTATGTACCGTGGCACTGGCACAAGACAGTGGAACTTTTTTATATGGAAAGTGGTAGCATTGAATATGATACGCCGGGAGGAAAACTGTTGTTTCCGGCTGGAAGCGGCGGCATAGTAAATTCCAATGTACTCCATATGACAAAAGCAATATCGCAGAAAGAAAAGAATATACAGCTACTTCATATTTTCGATGTTTCCCTACTTGCCGGGGAACAGGGAAGCAGGATTGAACAAAAATATATTGCGCCTATCATAACAGCCCCACAGATTGAGGTAATTCCGCTTTTTCCAGGCAATGCAGAAGAAGAAAGGATTTTGAAACTGCTTGCCGCTTCATTTCGTTTATCCAGTGATGAATTTGGATATGAAATAAAACTGCGGGAAACCCTAACAGAAATATGGCTCATGCTTTTTGAACTATCCCGTCCTATGCGTGAAAAAAAGGGGGAACATAATAAAAGCAACGATAAAATAAAGCTGATGATGATATATATTCACGAACATTACAGAGAGAAAATCTCTATCCCGGAACTTGCGGCAGCAGCATACCTAAGCGAAAGGGAGTGTTATAGAGTGTTCCATGACTGTCTGCACATGACACCCGTAGAGTATATAAAGGCTTACCGTCTGCAAGCTGCCTGTCAGATGCTAGCAAAGGGGCAGGAAGCAGTTACCGTTATCAGCCATGAGTGCGGTTTGGGGAGTAGCAGTTATTTTGGAAAGGTTTTTCGAGAATACACACATTGTTCACCCACAGAATATCGGAGAAAATGGCAGAATAGTGATAGATAAGGGCAGAAAAGAAATATTTTTTCTATTCCTTTTGCATTATAATGATACCTGTAAAGTAAATCCGTCATTTACAGGAGGTGAGTGCAAAGTGGTAAAACTGAACATTCTGAACATGAAAAATTTTTTAGATACGGTCAATAGCTGTTCCGGCAAAGTAAATATGCTCTGCCCGGATGGTAAAAACCAAAACATCAATGGGGAAGAAAAGATACAGGGCAGTTTGTGGCGGCAATACTCCCAAAACAAAAACTGTTTGCGGCTTGTTTTAGAAGTTCCGAATCCAACGGACTATATGAACATTGTTTCGTACTATGCCGGGGATTGCTGATTTATCTGTAAATATTTCATCATAAAGGGGCTGGACAGTTTATCTTCCAGCCCCGCCCTTTTGAAAGGAGTTAAAAATGGAGTTGAACATTCAGACCGCAGAACTGGCATTAAGGGAAGCGGCAGAATCCAATCCGGGAGCATGGGCAGAACATTCCCGGTATGTAGCCGAAGCCTGTAAAAACATTGCGTCACACTGTAAAGATTTATCTTCTGAACAGGCGTATATTTTCGGGCTGTTACACGATATTGGACGTTATGCCGGAGTGAGTTCGGAAAGGCATCTGATAGACGGCTATCGTTACTGTATGGAGCGTGGGTGGGGAAAAGCCGCACAAATATGTATATCCCACGCATTTATGATACAGGATATTGCCACATCTATCGGAGAGTTTGATGTCAGTGATGAGGATTACCTGTTTATGAAAGAATTTGTTGCAAATGCGGTATATGATGATTATGACCGTCTTGTACAGTTATGTGACGCATTGGCTATGCCTTCGGGGTTCTGTCTTTTGGAAAAGAGATTTGTAGACGTGACAATGCGATACGGCGTTCACCCAGCGACAATAGACAGATGGAAAAAGATTTTAGAGATTAAAGAACGGTTTGAGGATCAGATTGGCTGTTCTATCTATGCCCTGCTTCCGGGCGTTATGGAAAACAGTTTTCGTTAAGGGGGGATATTGTGTATTACGAATCCAGTGATTTTTTGGAAACAGCGGACAGCGATACGTTAAAGCAGATTGCCCGCACAAGGGAATTAACACGGAAATATTATTTTTCTGATTATAGAGATACAGAAAAACGCACTTCCATTCTTCGGGAGCTGTTGGGCGGAATAGGGGAAAATGTGGCAATCGACACGCCTTTTCATTGCGACTATGGAAAAAATATTTTTTTGGGAAATGATGTGATCGTCAATATGAATTGTACCTTTGTGGATAACAAAACTATCCGAATTGGCGACAGGGTATTGATTGCGTCAAATGTGCAGATTTATACATCTTCACACCCTGTCTTACCACAGGAAAGGTTTGTGCCGGATTGGAGGGGACGTCAGACAACATTTTTTAGAACCTATGCACGTCCGATAGAAATAGAAAGTAATGTCTGGATTGGCGGCGGCTGTATTCTTCTGCCCGGAGTCACTATAGGAAAAAACAGCGTGATAGGGGCTGGAAGTGTAGTTACCCGCCCTATCCCGCCTAATTGTGTTGCAGTAGGAAATCCATGCAGGGTGATACGTTATTTTGATACAGACAGGGAAAGGTGGCAGCATGAAGTATAAGCATATCGTTTTTGACATTGACGGCACTCTGATTGATACGGAATATGCTGTATTACATTCTTTACAGGAAACTATAAAGGGATTGTCCGGGAGAGAGATACCATGTTCTGAACTAAGATTTGCGTTAGGGATTACAGGAACAGACGCTTTGAAAAAACTTGCGATAAAAGACACTTCCTATGCGATAGAATTATGGGATAAAAATATGCGTAACTATACAAATAACATTAAAGTATTTGACGGAATCGTTGAATTATTGAAAAATCTTCTAAGTCTGGATTATGAAATGGGGATTGTCACATCAAAGACAAGGGAAGAATTTACACATGATTTTTGTCCGTTTGGTATCAGTCATTATTTCAAAACAATCATATGTGCAGACGATACACAGGAACATAAACCCAATGCCGCACCGATTTTGAAATATGTGGAATTATCAAAAACAGACCATAGGAAAGTACTTTATATCGGAGATAGCAAATATGACAGTAAATGTGCGGAAAATGCGGGAATTGATTTTGCTTTAGCAGTATGGGGCAGTCATAATAAGCACATAAAAGCAGATTATTTTTTAGAAAAACCTGCCAATCTGTTATCTGCTATCACTTCAGAGAAATTTTATTAGCGATGAAAGATCGAACGAAAATGACTCCGAGGTATATTAAAAAAACTTGCTTGATCAATTATGGTGATTTTGATTAAGTAGCCTGTATGTAAAATAAAGCATACAGGCTACTTGTGGTTTACAATTCCAAAGAATCTTCTGCATCTACCCACATTTGCATATTACCATCAAGATATAATCGTGCATATTCAAGTGGCTCATCAATAGCAAGTGTATTTAATGCGCAGTCTGATCCAGGAGTGGTTTTTAAGTTCTTCTCAGCTTCCCAACAGTCAATGCGGAGCATATAACCGGCATTGGTATAAACATCAATGCTGTTTCTGTGTGGATTGTATTCTGCAAATATTGTTCTCATCGTATCTTATCTCCATTTTTTTAATAATCAGTTATAGAGTTAAATATCGAAAACATTTCAATCAGTTCACCATGTTGTTATTGTTATATGTTATACTGTGTTATGAAATTTTCTTTCCCTTAATTTTTCCCATATTAAGGTTCATGAAAGCTAATGGGAGAATGTAACACAAGGGAAAGAGTAAGGGAAAGTACACTTGCTACAAACTTAGTGTTTTCAAGGGTTTGCGAAGAATTTGATAATCAAATATAATAGTTATTAAATTTCCTAAAATAAGTGGAATATCAACTTGAATTTATGAACTCAATGCCCTTACCAGTGATAAATATCTTTCTGTCTTTTTCTTAATATCATCTTCACTAACACCATAATAGATATACAAATCTTTTGAAATTTTCTCAAACTGTTTCATTACTTTCTTGTTTCCATAATAAGATATACCGAATACATTCCAAATATAATCTATCTCCATCTCAAGAGAATCATCACCGATTCTTATTTCATATAGATGAAAGTTCATAGGAATTACATCATCTGGCATTTCGGCGATCATTTCGCTTCGAGTATTTATTTTACAAAAATATTCTCTGACAGATTTTTCATTAGAAATATCCGGCTTTGGAATATCCTCCATTTCTCCTAAAACTTCTGGTTTATGCTGTAAAATTAAACTCTCCTTTAGGCTTTTTTGTTGTTCAATATATTTTCTCTCAGTTGAATTAGTTTCAATTAGATTGTAGGTATTCATTGCATATTGTACCAATTCATCAAGAGTATGTACATCTGCAACCACTTTCTTCTCTACTATCTTACGTCTATATCTGTAGATACTATTTTGTATCCTTACTTTTAGAGGCTTTTTCCGTGTTCTACCAGCTATAAAAATACTTGTTGGGCCATCTGCACCACCTATTATTGAAACTTCACTTTTGCTTTTTTCTTTCATAAGTGTTCATCCTCGCAAATACCGAGTTGTTAAACTCTTTCTAATCGCCATCTTCTTGCCCTTCGGACAAGAAGCATCCCTCGTAATTCTGTTCAATAATTGATTTATAGTAGTTACCAAAGTCAGCAAGTGAATTAACAATTGGAAGCATTTTTGTTCCGAGTTCCGTTAAGCCGTATTCAACTCTCGGTGGCTGCTCATGGTAATCGTGGCGATATGCCAGTCCATCACTCATCATTTGTCTTAAACTCTCTGTCAAAACCTTTTGTGAAATACCATCTATACTTCGTTGTAGCTCATTGAATCTCCATGGACGCTCTTTCAAGTTACGCAAAATCAGCAGTTTCCATTTTCCTCCGATGAGCGATACTGCTGTTGCAACTGGGCATTCCGGTAATTCTTCTTTTGCTCGCATAATTCTCACCTCCGAGTCTATTGTAACACATTCAATTTTGAGTGTACAGTTACAAAAAGGTGCGTACTTGTTTTTGTATGTGTCTCACACTATACTAATATCAAGCAACCAGAAACTACAAATTAACTATGGAGGTTTTATCATGGCAAATTACACAAAAACAACTATTGGAAGGGAAAACCGAATTGAGCTGCATGAAAAGTTGTCTTTAACAGGTGCAGAAATCAGTTTAAACGAACTACCTGCAGGAGCAAATGTCCCATTTGTTCATTCTCATAAAGAAAATGAAGAAATCTATGGAATTCTTTCAGGTAACGGCAAAGCCATAATTGATGGAGAAGAAATCAGCCTTTCAACTGGAGACTGGCTAAAAATCGCACCTGCTGCAAAGCGTCAGTTTTTTGCATCCGATATTTCCGGAATTACTTATATCTGCATTCAGGTAAAAGAAAATTCTCTGGAACATTTTACAGCAGAGGATGCCGTAATCGGCTAGTACAGCGAAAATTAAGTTTCTGCTATATTGACGCAGGATGATTTCTTCAGCTGCAAGGCGGAGGAATGAGGCGTAGCGGTGGCTACGGCGATTGACGACAACGCCGCAGATGAAAAATCAGACAAGTCAATATAGCGGTTACTTAATATTCGCTGTACTAGTTAAAAGTATTTATTTACAAAAATGCACAGCTCCCGATAAGCTAAGAACTGTGCATTTCTTTTTCTTAAATTTTACGATTTCTCAATTTTTTATATAAGAAGTTATGGCTTTAACTTCCTCCAAATAATCAGCTTTAGGATAATACATACGACCACCAAAACTGCCACCAAGGCACCATCCAACAGCAACTCTGTGTACCACGGTGCAGACTGCATAGCATATAAATTTGGATAGGTTTTAAAGTGCCAGAACTTATAAATTCCGAACCCAATGAAAACTCCTATGAATGAACCAATAACGATGTTTAAAAAACAATTCAACTTTCTCAGCATAGCAGTCCCCCCTCCAAATTAGAATTTCTGGATGAGTATAATATGCGGAAAATAAACTTAACTCCATCTTAAATATAGTGCTGAGTTTCACTGCTATTCTTTAACACCATTTTCACCACACCAAGCAATGCTGCAAATAAAACACCTGCAACCGGCCATACAATCCATGTAATATCCCAGCTCATCGTCCAGAAGCTCCATGCAAGGTAAATCGCTGTAGTCAAGCACCAATATACACCAGAAAACGTGTCCGTCTTTTTCTTAAACAGTTTTTCTTCTTTTGTATATTCGCCTTCCTGAAGAAGGGTATCGTAACTGCTTTTTACCACCCCAACACGAACCAACAGATTCACTCCTATTGCAAGTATGAATAGCAGCAATCCAACGGAAACACCACAGTAATAGTCAGACGCTTCCATGGCTCCGGCAATAATTGTCGGAATCACTGCCAGTATACAAAGCACTACCCCAACAGCTGTTCCTCTGATAAAAATCGGTTCATAGGAATCTTTTTTTTCTCGTACCATTCCAGATACACCATACTCTGTTTCAAAGCATTCTTTTTCAAAATGTTCCATATGCGATTCACGCATTCCATATGTAATAAACAAAAAGACAGCTGCCGCAACCATTCCAAGCAAAAAAACACATCCAAATACTGTTGCCAGAGATTCCGAAACATGAAATACGCCATCTTCTGCCATTGTCACAAGAATAATCAATAATATTGGACTTGAGATACACATACTTGTTGCGTTTGCCACTACTTTGGATCCATTTCTTTTCATGTCAAGAAATTCATTTGCATTCTCCATAGTTACTTTTTTCAACGGTTCTGCATAGCTTTCAGTACTTTCGCGATAGGTGATATTTTCTGCTTTCATTTCATCTTTTAATAGATAATCTGTACTAACACCAAATAGCTCCGACATCTGTAAAATTCTTTGCAAATCTGGAACAGCCCCTGCACTTTCCCACTTAGATACTGCCTGTCTGGATACGCCCAACTGATTGGCTAGTTCTTCCTGTGACCATCCATTCTTTTTTCTTTCCTCTGTAATCTTATCAGCTAAAATCATTTTTTCCTCCTTTTGCAGATTTTATGAGCTAAATATAACAATTTTACTGTTTGCATTCCACCATTTCAGGCTATAAATCTGTCAACCAGCAGTTGCAAATCACAAAAGGACTCGATAAATCCCTATTTTCCAGCAATACAAGCAGGAAATTATTTATCATCTGTATTGTTTTCCTTTTTCTTATGAGTCGAACCTAAACAAAGAAATGAGGAACCAAGACATAACCATACTATAGCCATAGAATTTTCATTTCCACTCGTAAAGCCAATAGCTGACGCTATGAAAAACAGAACTGATGCAATATAAAATAAGATTGATTTGTTTATTCCTTTTTTCATAAATAAGAATCTCCTCCAAATCCCGATTGAGATTTCACCTGTTTTAAGAGATTTAATAACTGTTATATTTTGTTATTAAATTCTCCGCAAACCCTTGAAAACACTGGATTTGTCGCAGGTGAGCTTTCCCTTATTTTTTCCCTTGTGTTATATCGTCCCATCAGTGTTTATGAACTCTGATAATGGCAAATACAAGGGCACAAGAGGTCCGGTGGACCTCTGCTCTGTGCCGACCGAAGCGGCAGCGGAGACCAAAAAAATTATATAAAACAGTATAACATAAAATAAAAGTGACATGGTGGACTGATTGAAATGCTTCTTAATTTTTGCTACTAATGATTGATTAAATGATAAGGAGATGAGATACGATGAGAACAATATTTGCAGAATACAATCCACAACGAAACAGCATTGACTTCACTTGCAGTCGATGAACCACTTGAATATGCGAGATTATATCTTGATGGAAATTTGCAGATGTGGGTAGATGCAGAAGATTCATTAGAGTTATAAAATGCAAGCAGCCTGTATGCTTCATTACACACAGGCTGCTTAATCAAATTTATTATAATTGATGAAAAATCGGTTGCATTTTGTCAAAAGTACAAAACTTTTTGAAACCAAGTGCTTTTAATTCCTGTTATGATACTGAGGATATCCCAGCAATACTTGCTATCCCTGATACCTTATTCTTTCTACCAGCGTTTCCTTTTTCAGATTACTGCTTAAAACGAGGGAAAGCACAATCTGCAAAAGGCTGACCAGCAAAATCATAGCAAGAATTGGTGTAATTGGAACATGATAGATATTCATTCCAAATATTCCATTATGTTTTGCATAGGAAAAAAGTGCATAGCCGAGCGGCAGACCAATGATCAAAGCTACGCATATGGTGCCAACCGTAAAAATCAGTCCCTGTAACTGCAGGCATAAATTTAATTGTTTATTTGTCATACCCACAGCCTGCAATACACCATATTCCTGCTTTTTTGTCGTAATATTCATAATCATGGTGTTTGCCATATTCATAAAACCGATGAGTCCTACAACCGCCATAAACAGATAACAGCCAAGCTTCATCATGCGGGCTGCGACTTCTGCATATTGTAACTGCGCATGATAGGTATCCATTTTTATATGCGAAGTATTAGAAATCAAAGTATTCAGACTTTGTTCTACAGATGCCACATCTTTTTTATCACAGTCCACCCACAGATAGCCATAGGCTGTTCCTCTCGGATTCATGGAACGGTATACACCTTCCGGAATGACAAGATAAGTGTCCGCACTTGCAAAGGATCCTGCAATCTTTCCCTGATAGGTATAGGTTCCACTTCCATTCTCAAAGTCAAATGCAATGGATTCACCCGGAGCATATCCATCTTGTTCCATCCACGTTGACCAGCCAAAGAAAATATCACCATTCTTTACCGCCTGATCATAGTCCATAGAGTCAATATCCCCGTCCTGGCGCATAAAATCAAAATCATTTTTACTCACAATATCAGCCGGAAATCTTGTTCCGTTCAGATTTACAGAGACAATCTCTCTCGTCATGACATCTGTCACTCCTGGAATGCTTTTGATTTCTTCAATCAGCGAATCATTCAATGGATTATCCGTCAGAATCGTATCCAGATTATTCTCCGGATATTTTTCATCATACTCATCAGAATAGTCAAGCTGCAGTTCAAATTGTCCATGATTTATGTAACGACGTGCTTCATGCTCCGTGTCAATATTTCCCACATAATTAGAGATAATCACAAACAATGCGCAGGAAAGCCCCAGTGTGAGGATGGTACCAATGGTTCTTTTTGGATTACCCGTTATATTTGCCATTGCCATAGAAAACACGGTAACATTTTTTCTGCCATTTCGTTTTCCTTTTTTTTGTGTTTCTGCATTTTCTAAATACCGTGTTGCCTCGATAGGTGAAATCCGTGAAACAATTTTCATTGGTTTACGCAGTGCCAAAGCAACGGTAAGAAATGATACGAAAATACAGAGAAGCATAACAGGCAGGGAAAACAGAGGCACCTGCTGATTTTGAACTTCCATAGAGCCAGTTTGGGTTGATACAAGGTTCCCCTGTTCTACCAGCCAGTTAAAACCGCATTTTGCAATCAGAAAGCCAAAAAGCAATCCAACCGGTATTGAAAAAATTGTCAAAAAAATGCCCTCTCTGAAGATCAGTTGTTTCATCTGCTTTTTTGTTGCTCCCAGAGCCTTGATTTTTCCATACTCCTGTATCTTGTTGGCAATACCGACCTGAAAAATATTATAAATGACCACAACAGAGAAAAGTACAATTGCAAGAATCAAAACCCCGCATACCGCAATCGTTTCATAACTCGGCTGCAAGACCCATTGCAAATAGAGATCATTGACTATAACGTTTTTTTCTTCGATCCCACAAGCTGCTGCAATCTGCTTTATAACCGAATCAATATTATTCATAGATACATTTGCAGAATCATTTAAAGTAAAATAAATATTATACTGTCTGTCATTCTCTGCGACGTGCTCATCATAAAACTCCTGTGACCCGAAAGCAACATAAGATGCCTCGATGGTATACTCATCCCGATCATATAGGATTCCGCTGACAACAAATTCTTCCGGCTTATATTCTGACTGCATCCCTGCGCGGTAATCCAGTGTAACCGTATCTCCGATCTTTACATCACCATACCCCATTGCACGAAAAAATGCTCTTCCTGCGGCAATTTCCTGCATTTTTTCCGGATACTTTCCTTCCTTCAACTCATATTCTTTATTATAAGGAAGCATTTTTCTTGCAGTCTCATCCATGCAGACAAACCCGCCTTTTTCATTGCCTTTTATGATACCTTCGGTGCACATAGTGCCTGTAGCATCTATTTCCGCACGGCGGTTTACTTCTTTTAACTGCGATCCGTCTGCGGAAACAAACAGACCATAATTGCTTCCATATGATCCTGCCGCCTGACTTTTCTGTAAATGAATTACCCCATTTCCCACAGTACTGATGATAACAAGCAGCATCGTGGCCAGACAGATTGCCATCATGATCAGTATACTTCTTGTCCTGTTCCTTTTGTCATTGCTATATGCAATCCTGCTTATTGTCTTCATCTGAAATCCACCACCTGTCCGTCCTCAATCACCAGAATACGGTCAGCGACCTGTGCAATTTCGTCATCATGGGTAATCATTACAATTGTCTGTCCATATTTTTTTGCTGTCATCTTAAGCAGAGCGATTACCTCATCACTGGTCTTAGAATCAAGATTGCCTGTCGGCTCATCTGCAAATATAATTTCCGGACGATTCACCAGTGCTCTTGCAATTGCTACTCTCTGCTGCTGTCCTCCGGATAACTGATTTGGCAGATTATAAATCCGGTTTTCAATCCCCAGAGTTGCAATAATATCATTTACATACGCTTCATCCACTTTTCTTCCATCCAGCCCCAGTGGCAGTACAATATTTTCCCAGACATTAACAGATGAAACCAGATTAAATGCCTGAAAAACAAATCCGATTTTTCTTCTGCGGAAAACAGCAAGGGCATCTTCCTTCATCCTGTATAAATCTTTCCCCGCTAAAGTAACTCTGCCTTTTGTCGGGGTATCAAGCCCTCCAAGCATATGAAGTAATGTACTTTTACCGGAACCTGACTTTCCAACAATTGCGACAAATTCTCCCTGCTCAATCTGAATGTCCACCTGATTTACCGCTTTGACCTGATTCTCACCTGCACCATAAAACTTACAAAGCTGCTTGGTTTCTAATATCACACTCATGTGTTGCCTCCTTTTCAATTCTGTAAAGCGTACCTTTTCAGCACACTTTCTTTGCCTGTTTATATATCATTTTTCAACCTACATGCTGATTGTAGCAATATAATCTTTCATTTCACTTTCAAAAATTGGGCAGAAATCTTACAGAATTGTAAGATTTCTGCCCAATTAAAATTTAACCAACATATGGTAATTGAATCACAAACGTGCTTCCTTTTTTCTTTTTGCCGGAGATTACCGTGATCATACCTCCGTGTTTTTCGATAATTTCTCTCGATAAAAAAAGTCCGATTCCCGTGCCACTCTCTTCCCTGACCTCCCTGGAACCTCCTCTGTAAAATCGTTGAAAAATTTTGTGATACTCATTCTGCGGAATACCGATTCCCTGATCCTCAATTTCCATTCTTACAAGATCGTTTCTTTTTTGTAACCGGATAACTATTTTTGAACCACCCGGACTGTACTTGACCGCATTATCCAGAACGTTGATAAAAGCTTCACCAAGCCACCTTTTATCCTGCACAACCATGCATGTTTCCAGCTCTTTTGCATAGTCAAAAACGAATTCAATTTCTTTCTCATCCGCTTTTGGATAAGTACGGTTCACAGCAGATATGACAGTATCCATAAGCGGAAGTTTTTTCTTATTAATCTGAATCAGTCCGGTTTCCATCTTGGATATTTCAAGAAGCGACTGTAATAATGTCTCCAGTCCATCCAGAGCACTCCGACAACGAATACGAAACTCCTCCTGTTCTGTGGCACTTAAGTCATTCTGCATCAGCACACTAAAACATGTATCCAAAGCTGCAACCGGTGTCTTTAACTGGTGAGAGATATCAGAAACCATTTCTTTCGTGCTCTCTTTTTCTTCCCGTGCTTCTTCCTTTAGCAACTGAATATGATGTCCGATTGCTTCAAGCTGGTCATTCAATTTTTCCAGTTCAGCGTGATTTTCCGTTTTCAGTAAATCATCAAATTTATTTTCACGGAATCTGATCAGAATTTCTTCTAACTGGTCTAAAATTTTCTGATGACACGCATCTTCTGTCTTCTTCCAATAAAATAAAATAATCAAAAGAAGCACGCATATCACAGTGCTTACAGCACCGGTCACCATAACCTGATGCCGGAATTGCGAATAAAACACATTCCCTTTATTTCCCCAGTATCCATATTGCTCCAATAATCGCCTTCCCTGTTCGTTGGTTTCAATATCCTTATCCTTAAGCAATTCCGAAACAGCATCCAGCCCGGAAAATTTTTCCTTTGCTGCAATTTCTGTCATAAGATTCATTTTATATTTATAATCTTCATAAAACACATACGTGGTAAAGCAATTTAATATTGCAAACAATAATATGACAGGTAATACCAAGGAGAGCACTACTGTAATCTTCTTGCGATATCTCTTTGTCACTGCCTTACCTCCTGATTCCATATATACCCAAGACCTCTGATATTCTTTATATAGACCGGTGCAGCCGGATTGTCTTCGATTTTCTCACGGAGTCTTCTGATATTGACAGCGATTGTATTTTCATCCACAAAATCCCCTTCCAGATCAAACACATTTTCCAATATTTGTGTTTTTGAAAGAATCTGTTTCGGATTCTGAAGAAAAAAAGTCAGCATTTTCAACTCCGTTTTTGTCAGACTGATTTCACGACTCTTTATCAGGACTTTCATTTCTCCTGCGATAAATACGATATCTCCCGAAATCATCTTTCCGGCTTCCGTTTTCTCCTGTCTGCGGCGGAAATGTGCTTCTATTTTCAAAAGAAGTACCGAAAGACTAAACGGCTTTGTAATATAATCATCTGCCCCTGCTTCATATCCCATGACCTGATCCATCTCCTGATCTAGTGCTGTAAGACAAATAATGTATGTATTATAATTGCATCTCATCCACCTTACAAATTCCAGTCCATTCCCATCCGGAAGATTCACATCACAAATGGTAACATCCACATTATTATCACTTGCAATTCTTTTCGCTTTTTTCATTGATTCTGCTGAAAAAACCTCATATCCGGATTTTTTCAGTGAGAATGTAATTCCACGATTTAAATTTTCATCATCTTCAACCACGAGTATACCTGGCATAGCATATGCACCTCTCTTTATTCTATAATCAACATTTTCTTTCACAAGTTATATCAAAAAACATACCTTGAGCAATAATTTGTACTATCCTCGTAACCATCTACAGATGTCAACCACTTGCACTCCTTTGTAATCATAAGTTTCATGGTGTGTTCTTGCAATTATCATCTTAGGATATGCATCTCTTATTGCAAGCAAAGGCGAATATTCTCTTTCAAATGTTTTTTCATCTGAAATATTATCGCTTACCTGAATATATATTTGAGCCTCACGTTTTTTAGCTACAAAATCCACTTCCTTTTTATAGAGTTTTCCCACATATACCTCATATCCTCTCCTACGCAACTCCAGATAAACAATATTTTCGTAAACTCTTCCAAAGTCTATGTTTCGTGTACCATTGACTGCATAACGAAATGATGTATCACAAAGATAATATTTACTATTATTTGCCAGATATTTTTTTCCTTTTAAATCATACCGTTTTGCCTCATAGAACAGAAATGCATTTTCTAAATAACCAATGTATTTTGACACCGTCTTTCTGGTTATCTCGCTCTGGTCATTTTTTAAAGTTTTGCTGATATTATTAGGCGAGAGTAAATTACCGATGTTATCCATCATGAATTCCGATATGTTGGTGAACTCTGATTTATTTCTTATCTTATACTTTTCAACCAAATCTCTGATAAGAATGGTTGAATACACATCTCGAACGTAATCATACTGTCTGTCCTCAGTCTTATATACATAAGATCCCGGCATACCACCGGTGCGTACATACTGATCAAATGCTTCATCATACCTGTCTGTAATACCATAATAAGTTAGATATTCCGCAAAAGAAAATGGATATACTTTTATTTCCATCGTTCTTCCGGTAAAAAGTGTTGCCAAATCTGAACTTAACAAAAATGCGTTTGAACCGGTAATATAAATATCATAAATTCCTTTTGTATAAATACTATTAATTGCAAGTTCAAACTGCGGGCACAACTGAACCTCATCAATCAGTAAAACATTAGTCATTCCCTCTTTGTACTGATCCAGGATATACTTATGCAATGCATGATATTCCAATAAATGATCAAACTCTAATTCCTGAAGGTTTATCATAACAATATTTACCGCTTCCTCTAATGACTTCAGGTAAGAGACAAACTCTTGCAGCAATACCGATTTACCGCTTCGTCTGATACCCGTAATTACTTTTATATCCGGTGTCCCATACAATTCAATCAATTCATTTAAATACTCTTTTCTTACAATAAGCTGCATGCAACCATCTCCTACTCCCACTTTTTAAATAATTTTTATTTTTCGGTAATATATTTAATAAACTGATATTATCACACTCTATGCCTTCTGTCATTATTCTATTCCCACTTTTTTTAAATTATTCATTTTTTGGTATTAGTTTTTAATTTTGATCCCCTACACATTTCCCACACTTAAAATCAGCTTTTTTGTAAACACTTTTCCAATAGAAAAAGTGGAAACTACATACCTCTTGGTGTCAGGCACTATTAAGTTTTTATTTTTTTCTATATCATATCTCAAATCCAGGAAAAAATTTAGGATGTCGATGCAGACAATACCTGCCTGATCAACACCCTGTTTTTTACTGTTCCAAGTTATCGAGCCAGTCATCGAAACTCTTCTTAGAGATGCGATACTTTCCGCCATCCAACTGGATCCACCGGAATTCCTTTTTCTTGAATTTAACTATATCATTTGTACAAAATACTTGTAATGATTCTATTACTTTTTTTGCTACAAATGTCCATTTAACATCTCATTTACCCATGCCTTTGCTTTTCCAGAACCATAAAGTATATCGTGATGATTAAAACAAAGTAGATATGAACAATTTTTATCTGTAATATAAAATTCAAATCCGAAAGAATCCTCCAGTATTTGTTGTAATTCTCTTCCATTAAAAATCAAAAAACCATTTTCATCACCAGACTTATTAAAAAACATAATACACTCATTATCTTTCACATAATCATGTATCAATGACCACGCATTTGAATTTTGATAATATATGTAATCTTTAAAGCTCTCCCACATAAACAAAGTATTTCTATTACAATATTGTTCAACAATAGCTGTCCGTAAATTCTCAATATATACTGATGGCAATAAATGCGATTTTAAGTGATTATCTTTAATTGCTCTACTTATTTCTTCTGAAATATACACCAGTAGCAACAGCGTGATGAGATTTACAGGAATAACAGATTTTATCCATTCTCCAAAGTAAATTACAATAGCTGTACTCGTTATCGCCACTATGATACTGAGGATATCCCAGCAATATTTCCGGTAGATTTTTCCAACCTGATAGCCAATCCCAACTATCAGTAATCTGGTTATTATAAATAAAATTCCCATAACAATAGCTACGATCAGCCAGTACATAAGCCCGGAAAGGATACGGTTAGGTATTCCGCTGCTTAACTGTCCGAAAGAATCTGCACCTATGACAAACTCCCGAAACAAGCTTCCCATTCCTTTTCCTAACACACCGAAAAAGGTGATACAGTCGTTAAGGAAAACTGGCGAAAGAATAGCCGTAAACAGGGTTATTGTTATGCTGTACCATGCCAGTAGGAACAGGATACTTTCATAACCAGTTGTCATATTTTTAAATTTCTTTTCCAGCTGACTTTTGCGGTTATCGCATTTTTCTTTTGCTTTCTGGTAAGCAGTGCGGTCACATTTTTCACATTTCTCATAAGGCACTTTTTTCTCAACAGCTACCTCTACCGTCTTTTGGTGTGTCTGTGCATAAAGTTTCTCCTGTTCTGCTTTTTCATACTTAAATTTCCATGCCACGACTTCTGCGTCGGCTCTTTTCCTGCTGTCTGTCTCGCTGGTCAATCGTTTCTCTGTTTGCTTTAATCTTGTCCGCAATGCTTCGATATTCTCGGCTCTGTTTTCGCTGTTCAATTTCTCGTTCAAGGTCAGCGATTCGCTTAGCTGCCTGTTCAGTTCCTGAATTGTCTGGTCTTTCTGATCCAGTTCGTCCTGCATCTGTTCTGTCATCAGCAGAAGTTCTTCCACACGCAACTAAAGTCAGCACACAAGTAAGACACAAAACAAAGAAAGAAATTTTTTCATAGGCATATTACCACCACAACTTCCGATTTCTCAGTTTCAAAAACTGGAATTTATGTCAATGCGAACTCAATCTCATCAAGTCTATTTGTTATTGCGTTCTTTCTCCCTGTCTCCTTAAAGCCTATTCGACGATAGAGTCTCTCAGCATTTATATTATTCTCAAGAATCCACAGCGTAGGGGTATCCGTACATTGGCCTACTGCGTATAGTAACAATTTCGTTCCATAACCCATGTTTTGCATATCTGGAAGAATATAAAGATCCTCTATTAAACCCTTTGTTACAGAAACAACCCCTATTGGTTTTTCTTCTATAAGCATATAGAGCTTTGTTCCGTTGTTCATCTTGTTTCTCAAATACTCCCGTTGCCGATCTGGCGTGTGTGTTTCTATGAAATCAGGAGTACAAAATGCACGATGCGATTCCTTCCAGGATATTGAATGGATGGTTGCGGCTTGAAGAAGATTTGTTTCATCTACAGGTACTATCATACTTACCTCCACAAATTTCGATTGAACAAAATCGCTGCACGATGGCCTGTCAAGGCTGTGGCGCAGTTTTTCTCTTTCTAAATCAAAAAGCAGTGGAAATCAAGTCCTACAAGTAGTATTGTTAAGTCACCACAACCAACAATCAAACAGGATTGACATTACCACTGCCTATGAAAAGATTAACACCTAACCGTTCTTTTAGCAAGCGGTTTTATTATTCTAATGCACCTCCATGTGAGCAGTGATACCCAAAATTACTGACTTTACATGGAGGATTTATTGTGTACGAAAAATATTTATTACAGCTTGAGGAAGCCGGAAAAATCCGTAACCTCAAAGAGCGTTCCATTAACTGCTACAAAAACTATGTTTCCTATTTCCTGAATTACATGGGAAAAGTTCCGGAAGAGCTTACCTGTCAGGATGTCAGGGACTTTCTTCTTGCCAAGAAAGACGATGGTCTGAAAGCGACCACCCTCAACCTTTATAATTCATCCATCCGCTTTTTCTATCGAAATGTACTTCACATTCTATGGGATGATATCACCGTTCCACGCATGATGATAGAGCACAAGCTCCCTGTCGTACTTTCTGTTAATGAAATCGATAAGCTTCTTGATGCTACGGATGACCTGAAATATAAAGCCATGTTTGCCACCATGTATTCTTCCGGAATGCGTGTCTCCGAAGTAATCCACCTTCATTATGAGGATATTTCACGTACTAACATGCAGATCCATATCCGGGATACAAAGAACCGGATGGACCGTTATACCATTCTGTCTGAAAGAAACCTTGCGGTTCTTACAGAATACTGGTTCAAAAAAGGCAGACCAAAAGGCATTTTGTTTCCGGATCAGTTTACAGGGCAGTATCTTACCGTAAGTACACTGGAACAGGTTATCCGCCGTTCTGCAGCGGCTGCCGGGTTATCAGGTGTCACTCCCCACTGCCTCCGCCACAGCTTTGCCACTCACCTTATGGAGCAGGGAGTGGAACAGAGGAATATCCAGGCACTGCTTACTCTTTGCAGAAATCTCCTTGGATGTAAGAAGTATCTTTCCGAGCTTCGTGACCCGGAAATGCCTGAAATACCGGAACATCTTTATGGCATCAAAGTCTGTGTATGTAAAGCATGTGGCGGACATCTCGGAAAACCACAGATGAGAATGCCACTGCGGTGTTAAAGAGCAACATCTCATACTTTCAAAAGCCTCAGTCCCTGAGGTTTGTTTGCCATACCCATTTTCAGTATTTTTCGCAAATTTCTGTAACTTTCATACTGAAAATCTTATATAATCATGAGCAGGAACAAAGAATTGAAAGCCCATAGGTTACGGCAATCCGGACGCTTACTTTGTTCAATTAGGTCAAATCGAAAATGGTGTAAACGAAGGGGCAGTTCCCTGCAATGTCAAAACTGCTTTTTCGTTTACCCCATCATCGATTGTAACCTAAAGAATTTGGCTATTTCGTTGCAACAATACTTATCCAATGATTTTTTGCATTTGAATACGTTTTGATCTCTGTAAAACCCGCTTCTTTCAAAGCGGCAACAAGTTGTTTAGATGTGTAAATCTTCATACCATTGATCATCTTTGTCCATTTTTCATCTGCGGCATTCGTTCCGTCACTCTCGTTACAAATCAGGAATATGCCTTCGCTTTTCAGCACACGGTTGACCTCGGAAAAGCATTTTACTAATCCTGGCCAAAAGTAAACTGTTTCGAAGGCAGAAACATAATCAAAAGTCGCGTCAGAAAAGGGTATAGCAGATACATCTCCTTGAACTACATTACATTTCCCTTGTTTAATGGCGAGGGCGTTCAATTTTTGAGATTCTGCCACACTAACCTCAGAATAATCCATTCCTGTCACGTGGCCATTTCTACATCTATCAAGCCAAACCGCAATATTTGCTCCGCCGCCACAGCCGACGTCCAGAACTTCAGCATCAGACTTCGCGGAGATATTTGAGAATCCCCATTGCGATAATTTGGCGTGACCGCTGTTCATCATCTTCGTCATCAATTTTCCGCCGAAGCCTTGTGGCTTACGGGTATTTTCAAAAAATCTCATTACAGAATTCCTCCTCCACAAATACCGGTTTTCTTAATTCGACAAACCGGTATTGCTCAATCGTTTTTCCCCGTTAGGAGAATATACAATCCATAAATAAAAAGAACAAGGAATAAAACCGTAGGAATCAATAATCCATTTTCTAAAATACTTATAATCATTCTTCCAGGTGGCGTTACCCATGCAGTTGCTGGATTTTGCATTGCCGCTATTATCATTCCTACAATACCAACAACACTACTTAATGTTAAAAAACCACCTTTTATATTTCTACTCATAATCATT
>HE978651.1:3087420-3190360 GCA_000285855.2 Ruminococcus sp. JC304
CCTCGTTAAATTCCGATTGAGATTTCACCTGTTTTAAGAAATTTAATAACTGTTATATTTTATTATTAAATTCTCCGCGAACCCTTGAAAACACTGGATTTATCGCAGGTGAACTTTCCCTTATTGTTTCCCTTGTGTTATATCGTCCCACCAGTGTTTACGAACTCTGATAAGGGCAAATACAAGGGCACAAGAGGTCCGGTGGACCTCTGCTCTGTGCCGACCGAATCGGCAGCGGAGACCAAAAAAATCTGATAACACATTATAACACAAAATGAAAATGACATGGTGAACTGATTGAAATGCTTCTGATTTTTGTAACTGATGATTGATTAAATGATAAGGAGATAGAATATGATAAGAACAATATTTGCAGAATACAATTCACAACTCAATAGTATTGATGTTTATACCAGCGCAGGTTACATGCTTCGCATTGACTGCTGGGAAGCTGAAAAGAATTTAAAAACCACACCCGGATCAGATTATGCATTGACCTCACTTGCAGTCGATGAGCCACTTGAATATGCGAGATTATATCTTGCTGGAAATTTGCAGATGTGGGTAGATGCAGAAGATTCACTTGAATTGTAAGCAGAATAACAGCGTGGATATTCAGTTTTATGAATTCCCACGCTGTTACTATTCCTAAAAATTATCTTTTTTACAAAATCAAAAGAACCAAACATATAGTGAAAATTATTATTCCAAGCGCACTAGCAATTGAATATATCTTTTTTGATTCTGAATCATTTTTTTCTTTTACTAAATAATAAATACCAAAACATGAAATAAGAATTCCAATAATCAAACCAATAACCTTAACTGTCATTATTTTTTACTCCTCCATTTTAATAAGAATGCTGAATTTATAATCACAAATATTGAACCCGCATTATGCACGAGTGCGCCAACAACAGGATTTAAGCTTCCTAAAATCGCCAATGTAATTGCTACGAAATTCAGAGTCATTGAAAAAGTCATATTCAGTTTGATCGTAACCATCATATGCTTGGACAGTGCTACCAGATGTGGCAGTTCTTTCACCTCATCATCCACTAATGCTATGTCAGCAGCGTCTACTGCTATATCGCTTCCAACACCACCCATAGCAATTCCTACATCAGCTTTTTTTAATGCCGGAGCATCATTGATGCCATCGCCAATCATGCATACTGGCATTCCGTTTTTTTGATATTTCTCAATGTATGCAAGCTTATTCTCCGGCATACAGTTTGCTTTTACATCTTCAATATGAAGCAAAGACGCTATCGTATTTGCAGCATTTTCGTGATCTCCAGTCAAAAGAACGGGGCATATACCAAGTTTTAAAAGCTCATCTATCATGTGTTCACTTTCCTTGCGTACAGTGTCTGATAACGCAAGGAAACCGGCAAAAGTATTATTTACAGATACATAAATGATGGTACATCCCTGTCTGATATAATCTTTCGTATCTTCCAGAACGGGTATTTCCACATGATGCGCTGTTAATAACTCCGGATTACCTGCAAGCACCCTTTTTCCCTCTATCTCTGCATACACGCCTCTTCCCGGAATTATCTGAAAATTATCAACTTCTGTAAAATCCGTTTTTTCTTTTTTAAAACACTGAACAACTGCTTTCCCCAATGGATGCTCCGAAAAACGTTCCGCAGAAGCCACCATTTGATACAGTTCTTTTGTGGTTAATACATCCGCCACACTTTGTACCGCAATAACTCTGGGTGTACCGTAAGTAAGCGTACCAGTTTTATCAAATGCTATGATCTTTGTGTTTGCCAGCCGTTCCAATGCATCCCCCTGTCGAACCAAAAAACCATGCTTTGTTGCATTACCTATCGCAGCCATAATTGCAGTCGGTGTAGCAAGCACTAAGGCACAGGGACAAAATACAACAAGGATTGTCACTGCTCTGATAATTTGTCCGGTAACAAGCCAGGTTATCACAGCCGCACTTAAGGCGATCACCACAATCCAGGTTGCCCACCGGTCTGCAATTCCAACAATCTTTGCTTTTCCGGCATCCGCGGACTGAACCAGTTTTATCATACGTTGAATAGAACTGTCTTCTCCAACTCTGATTGCTTCCATTTCAAAAGTTCCAAACTGATTTACCGTACCGCTGGATACCTCATCACCAACCGCTTTATCGACGGGTAGTGATTCCCCCGTCATTACTGCCTGATTAATAGAGGTCTGTCCGTATACAATGATTCCGTCTACAGGGATTGTCTCACCAGGAAGCACACGAATTCTGTCACCAATCCTGACTTGTTCCGCCGGTACGATTACTTCTTTATCCATTTGTAATACTCTGGCTGTCTGTGGAGTCAGATGTACCAGTTTTTCAATACCGGCTCTGGCTTTTGCAACTGTCAGTTCCTCTAACAATGCTCCTAATTGCATGATAAAAGCCACTTCGCCCGCTGCAAACGTTTCTCCAATACAAATCGAAGCAATAAGTGCAAGTGAAACCAACACGTCTGCTTTTATATCAAAAGCTGTAACTAATCCTATTATGGCTTCCAAAATAATAGGAAATCCACATAAAATAACAGCAAACCATGCCAGGTCAAACGGAAATGGCTGCACATGAAGTAAACTACAGATAATGGATACACCAGAGATTACAAGTAAGAGGATATCTTTCCTTATACCACCAATTTCCATCAAATCCTCCAGTTTTTTAATCGCCTTTTTCATTAATGCTCCTTTCTATACCAATGTGGGTATAGGTATATTATACATATAGGGGTATGGGTTGTCAACGGTTTTTACAAAAAAATGGATGGACCATTTCTGGCTCATCCACTTTTTTACTTATATCTGACAATTACTTCATATTTGAAAATCGTTCTACCGCCTTTGTAAATTGTTCAATTGTTTTATCCGCATCACCATGCTCGATACCATCTCTGACACAATGTTTGATATGTCCCTCTAAAACAACCTTTCCACACCCATGAAGAGCTGATTTAGCAGCATTAATCTGAGAAAGAATATCTTCACATGGAATATCCTCGTCAACCATGCGATCAATTGCCTGTACCTGACCCATTATCTTTTTTAAACGACGATGTAAATTATCTGCATCCATACATTGCTTCATATTAAATTCCTCCATACTATAAGGGGTATATGTTTATTGTACTATACTGGTTAAATAAAGTCAATTTGACATTTGATTTTAATAGCAACTTTACTAATATCCTCGTTCTTCCTGCCAGTCTTTCACATAACATCGGATTCCGATATAGACCACATGCACAAGAAGTAATAGCACAATAAGGTTTATCGGAATAACAGATTTTATCCATTCACCGAAATAGATCACGATAGCTGTACTCATTATCGCCATCATAATACTGATGATATCCCAGCAATATTTCCGGTAGATTTTCCCCACCTGATAACCAATCCCGATTATTAGGAATCCCGTTATGATGAACAAAATTCCCATAACAATAGCTACGATCAGCCAGTACACAATCCCGGAAATGATACTATTTGAGATTCCATTGCTTAATTGTCCGAAAGAATCTGCACCTGTCACAAACTCTTGAAGCAGGCTTACAATTCCTTTTCCTATCGTATCGAAAAAAGTGATACAGTCGTTAAGGAAAACCGGAGAGAGGATAGCAGTAAACAGTGTGGTGGCTATGCTGTACCATGCCAGCAGGAACATAAGACTTTCATAACCTGCCGTCATATTTTTATATTTTTTCTCCAACTGGATTTTGCGGTTATCACATTTTTCTTTTGCTTTTTGGTAAGCGGTACGGTCACAGTTATCGCATTTCTCATAAGGCACTTTTTTCTCAACAGCTACCTCTACGGTCTTTTGGTGTGTCTGGGCATAGCGTTTTGCCTGTTCCGCTTTTTCGTACTTAAATTTCCATGCCACGATTTCTGCGTCGGCTCTTTTCCTGCTGTCTGTCTCGCTGGTTAATTGTTCCTCTGTTTGCCTTAATCTTGTCCGTAATGCTTCGATATTCTCGGCTCTGTTTTCGCTGTTCAATTTCTCGTTCAAGATCAGCGATCTGCTTAGCTGTCTGTTCAGTTCCAGGATTGTCTGGTCTTTCTGATCCAGTTCGTCCTGCATCTGTTCCGTCATCAGCAGAAGTTCTTCCACCTGCCCGACGTTTTCTGAGTTTACGCATTCTCTCATCAATATCCCTCGCTTTCTCTATCTGCCGTTTAAGGTCAGCAATTCGCTGTTCTGTTTCAACAATAAGCAGTTCTCGCTGTTCAGCTTCTGCGTTAATTCCTGCCATTGCTGATTCTCGGTTTCCAACTGTTCGATTCTGGTTTTTTGTTGTTCGATCTGGGAGAGCAGTTCTTCTGTATCTGGCAAAAGATTCAGCAGCCCGGATAATTCGCTGTTTAAGGTCTGCAAACTCTGGTTCTGCTCCTGAAAGAACAAAAGCTGTCTGTCCCGTTCCTGCAATTCCTGTACCATCTCTGCCATAAGTTTCTGCTGTTCCTCTATCTGGTTTATCATTGACTCCATCATGGGAATGACTTCCCGGCTTTCTTCTAAGGTCATTCAATCGCTCCTTCCATTGTGATAATGCACCAGACACTTTTCCGAAACTGGTCTGTATCTTTTTCAGCAGTGCATTTTGTCTTTTTATGATCTGGTTTTCCTCTACTTTCCATGAAGCGGACTGTACCTGTCCACTCTGGAATTTCTCGTCAATCTTTCTTGCATCTGCACCCTCATGGATTGTAGGAATTTTTAATTTTCCCTGTCTTGCATAGGAACGGTGGTCAACCTGTTGTTCCACAGTTAAATGTGCATTACAGACTTTCGCCCACTCGTTCCGCCACAATTCGCAGTTCTTTGGATTGTTCCACCCGGTAGCATCGGTCAGCACACGTTTCCATTGTTTGCGGTTCCTTGCACCAACTTTCTGTTTTCCATTTTCGTCCAGTACCGGGATTCGGATTCCATGACGGTCAGGGTTCTTTTTATCCTGCCACCAGTCCGGGTGGGATTCATCAACTACAATATTTCCGTCAGTATCCCTGACAAACTCCCAGTCTTTGACTTCTTTGTTTCCCCATGAGTGATCTGGATTAAAAGGTCGCATAGTTACAAGTAAATGCACATGTGGGTTTCCGTCTCCTTTATCGTGAATGCTCCAATCCGCACACATACCCTTGTCTACAAAGGTTTTCTGAATATAATCTGTCGTATATTCAATCTGTTCCTGTCGGCTCCATTCTTTCGGAAGTGAAAACTCAAATGATCTGCCAAGTTGTGCATCTGAACTTTTTTCAATCTTTAAAACTTCATTCCACAAACGCTGTTTCTGAAAAGTGAGTTTGAATTTTTCCAGTGCAGTTTCTTTGTTGTCTGCCCTTTTATACCGGACAGATTTCTGGAAGCGTTTGATATTTTCGATAGGCACATTCTGCCATTCCTGCGGTGCATTTTCACACATCATCAAACTGGTATAAACAACTTCTTTCTTTGAAGTGTAGTAGCTGATTCTGCCATTTTCTTCATTTTTCATCACATCACCATTGAGATAGGCAGACGCTGATATGATGGATTTTCCTTTGCTGCGTCCAACAATCTTTACCGTATAATGAAAGATCGCCATGATCCGTTTCCCCCTTTCTGCCGTATCCGGCATTGATTTCCGGCAGGTAACATCTCCCATAAGAGAAAATGGTATTTGCCGGAACGCCCTCTGCGTAAGAGTGCCTCCTGCGGCATAAGCAGGTCTGGCTGAAAGCCCCGCCGACGGAACGAGCCCGGCAAGCATAAGCGCAGACCGGTTGCCACCTGTGGCAAACTTATACGGACGACCTCTGGTTGTCCATAAGTGCGCCCTTCATGAAAAAGCTATGAAGGGAATGGAAGCTCCACTCCCTCCGGCATTACACTTCCTCCGTATTTGTAACTGGCTCTTTCTGCATTGCCTTTGAGAAAAATTTCCCATTTGCTTCCTGCCTTTTTAAGAAGCCGACCAATTTGGGAATATCTTCTTCCTCAATCGCACAGCCAAGCACTGATTCCACTGCACCGCCGACCTGACAGAGCCTGTGAGTTCGTTTTTTACTTTCCTCAGCTTTCTTTCGCTTTTCCAGTTCCCGTTTCTGTGCTGCGTACTGTTTCGCTTTCTCAAGGCTTTCCTGTTCTCTCTTTTCCAACTGGAGCATACGCTCCTCATAACTCTTTGTTGATCTTGCCATAAATATCATCGTCCTTTCTTTTTTCTTCCAAACATAAGTTTCCTGTTGTCTGTCAGACGAAGTACATGGTATAATCTGCTTGCGTGTAGGTATATCATGGCTTCGGTCTGATAGAACCTTTGGCGGTTTCTTCGGGAACCGCCTTTTTAAGTGGAACCGTTTCTTGTGACGGCTTTCACATTTCCCTTATCCCTCAAGTCCCTGCCCTCATTGGCTTCCATGAAGAGTTCCAGCATATCCGTTTTGATCAGGACTTTCCTCCCAACCTTTAATACCGGAAGTTTCTTCCACTCTACCAGCTTTCTCAGGGTGTTCCTGCCGATTCCCGTATAATCAGCAGCTTCCTCAATAGATAAGGCAATCTTTCTTTGCGTCATGTGACCACCTCCTTATAAATTGCATTATGCAATTTCTTTTGTGCTGTCAGTATAGCGTGTTTATATCGCCTTGTCAAGCATTACGAAATTATATTATTTGCTATTTAATTGCATATTGCAACATCACTTGTTATGTGGTATAGTAATGACATACCGAAAAAGGAGGCACATCAGCATGAAAGATAAAGAATTACGCAAGCTGATCGGTAGCAGGGCAAAACAGCGCCGTACAGAATTGAATCTGACACAGCCTTATATCGCTGAGAAGATGGGTGTGACTGCATCTACCATTCAGAGGTATGAAGCCGGGACGATTGACAATACGAAGAAAATGGTGCTGGAAGGTCTTTCAGAAGCTCTCCATGTATCTGTGGAATGGCTCAGAGGGGAAACGGACGAATATGAAACCGACATTACGGATAAAAGGGAATTACAGATTCGTGATGCCATGACGGATATTCTCAAACAGTTACCTCTTAACCTTACGAAAACAGAAGATGCTTTTTCAAAAGACCTACTACTGTTAATGTTGAAACAATATGAACTGTTTTTGGATTCGTTCCAGTACGCCTGCAAGAATTACAAGGGCAATACCAAAGAAGCGGATATTGCAAAAGTAATGGGATTTGAATCGAGTGATGAATATAACGAGATCATGTTTCTCAGAGAGATTACCCATACTGTCAATGCATTGAATGACATGGCAGATATTGTAAGGCTCTATTCCAAAAAACCGGAAACAGCAGAACAAAGGCTTGCAAATCTTTTATCCGAAGTTATGTATGAGGATTCTGAAACGGTATAGTAAGGCAACCGGAGTTGTGATATACTTACACGCAAGAAGCATTTCAGCAGTTCCGATTGTCTGATATCGAAAGGAGACATACGATTATGGCAAAAGGATCTGTTAGAAAGAAAGGAAAGAAATGGTACTACCGCTTCTATGTAGAGGACGCAAGCGGCAAAATGATTCAGAAAGAATATGCCGGAACCGAAAGTAAAAGTGAGACGGAAAAACTTCTCCGCAAGGCACTGGAAGATTACGAAAATAAGAAGTTTGTTGCAAAGGCAGACAATCTTACCGTAGGTGAACTTCTGGATATGTGGGCAGAAGAAGAATTAAAAACCGGAACACTCAGCAATGGCACAGTAGAAAATTACCTTGGTGCAATCCGCTGTATCAAAAAGCACCCGATTGCAGACCGCAAGCTGAAAACAGTTACCGCTGAACATTTACAGGCATTTCTCGACCTGCTTACATTCGGTGGCGAGTTTCCAGACGGGAAAGTGAGAAAAGGATACAGCAAAGATTATATCCATTCTTTTTCCGCAGTGTTACAGCAGTCATTCCGTTTTGCAGTATTTCCAAAACAGTTAATCAGTTTCAATCCAATGCAGTATATTAAGCTGAAAAGGCAGGCTGAGGAAGTTGACCTCTTTTCCGATGATGAAGTCGAGGAAGGCACACAGCCGATTTCACATGAGGATTATGAACGGCTCATCAAGTATCTGGAAAAGAAAAATCCACCTGCGATTCTGCCGATTCAGATCGCATATTATGCAGGACTTCGTATCGGGGAAACCTGTGGTCTTACATGGCAGGACATCAACCTTGAAGAACAATGCCTGACCATAAAACGCAGTATCCGTTATGACGGAACGAAGCATAAAAATGTGATTGGAACAACCAAGCGAAAGAAAGTAAGGATTGTTGATTTTGGAGATACGCTGACTGAAATATTGAAAGCAGCAAGACGGGAACAACTGAAAAGCCGGATGCAGTACGGGGAACTTTACCACCGCAACTACTACAAAGAGGTGCATGAAAAAAACAGGGTGTATTATGAATACTATCACCTTGACGGAACGCAGGAAGTCCCGGCAAATTATAAAGAAATATCCTTTGTCTGCCTCAGACCGGATGGTAGTCTGGAACTGCCGAGTACACTCGGCATTGTATGCAGGTCAGTGTCAAAGAAGCTGGAAGGATTTGAAGATTTTCACTTCCACCAGTTACGGCACACCTACACCAGCAACCTGCTCTCGAATGGGGCGGCTCCGAAAGATGTACAGGAACTGTTAGGACATTCCGATGTCAGTACCACAATGAACATTTACGCTCACTCAACAAGAAAAGCAAAGCGGGATTCCGCAAGACTTCTTGATAAAGTAGCGAGTAATGCTTAAACAAAAATTTCCCTTATTTCCCTTGCGGATTCCTCACAAGGGCAAAAATAAGGGAAAATACATATCATTTCACTATCTAAGGGGCTGGAAAGCCTGTAAAATAAGGAAAGTTCAGGAAATCTCTCCACAAATTCCGATTTTACTTTGTAACTATGACTTTTCCTTCTGAATCCAGAAGAGGTGTAATAGCCGCTCCATATCCAGATTTCCAACAAAGATAGTTAACCCCAGTCTCCTTATCTACAAGGATTTGGCGAACTCCTTCATCCTTAAGCTGACTTCCGTCTCTAAATGTAACTTCAAATCTTTCTTCTTTCTTTGCCATGTTTATTTCTCCTTTTTTCAAGCGTTAAATTTAAATTTTCCTGTTATACAAACTTGAAGTTGCCGTTGTGAAGGTTATGCTCATTTTGCGTTATTACTCTTCCGAACTCCGTCATTCATTCTTTTCACTTTGCGTTTCCATACAAAATATTGAACGAGCCAAGTGATGACGAAAATTGCAACGAATATTCCTACATATGAAAGAATACCAATGGCATTATGCTTCATCCAATTCGTAATATAGGCAATCGGAAACATCGTAACACAGGCAATGGAAAAGTAAATTCCGCTTTGCTTTGCAAGGCTCCACGAATCAATTTCCCAAATAACGGAAGCCATTGCAAAGCCTGTACCCAAAATTCCGCAGAGAATTGTTTGAAGAATAACTGCGTTTAATTCATTTTTCATTGTATCAATCAGCTCAGGGTTGACAGGATAGAACGAACCATCTCCTATGCACATTGATATAATCACAGTTATTACAAAACCGATAGCAATGCCGAGAGGGAATCCGAGAAGCCCACGCTGAATCATCTTTTTTTTCATTTTTACCACCTCATATTCCTAATAATTGTTTGATCTTGGCGACAAAACGCCTTGAAACATAAGTAACCGTCCCATTTGAAAGCGTGACACAAATTGTTCCTGCAAAGCTTAAATCAAAACCCTTGACTTTTCTCAGATTGATAATATCCGAGTTTGATATTCGGACAAAAAAGTTGCTGTCCAGCCGCTGCTCCATTTCGTAAAGCCGCAGACGGAGCGTGTACTCACCGTGATTTGTTTCGGCAAACACTTTGCCTGATGTAGCAAAAATGCGGTAAATATCAAACGGCGCCAACACTTCGACAATATCATCTTTGAATCCGGCAATCATTTTCGGCTGCTCGTCTGAAAGCCTTTTCATGATTTCATTGATCTCGTCGGTCATTTTGTTTGTCACAACGATGATTTTGGGTTCCTTGCAGTTCTCATCTAACTTGATTTCAATTTGCATTTGCTCACCTCCTCTTTGTTACGGTTACAGTATAAGAAAATCGAGAATTGATTTCCACCGATTCTCGATAGGTGGTCGTTTTCAGACCATAGACGGTAGATTATATAAATAATCTTCCTCATCAAACAACGATTTGTTACTCACATGATATCATATTTTTTCTTCAATTACATCCACCTAATTTTAATACACTGCCATTCGGCTTGCTTCCGTAACCAGCATTCGGTTGATTTTCTCCTGCATGTTTCTTTTGCATGTTTCTTTTGCATCTTCATTGAAATGATAACAGACAACATAGACCGTCTGCCCGATTTTCTTTGTAAATGTGTTTCCCTCTGTTTTTGTATTCATCATTTTTTCCTTTCCTTTTGGTTTCCCCGCAGGGGACTTACCTGATTCGCTTAAAGTGTATTTAAAAGAGCCAACCACCAGCATAGAAAAATAATTTATTTCATGTGCATTTACAGGATATTTAGATATTCTTAGCTGGTCAAAATATGCGTTATGAGAAAAATGACACACTGTCTGAGCGAAGCGAGTTTGTGGCATTTTTCTCATGCCTTTAGCAGATTTTTAGCAGCTTAGAATATCTTAATGTCCGAAACCGCACATGAAATAAATTATTTTTCTATGCGTCCCTCCTTCAAATCCCTTCCTCAGATTCTTCCCACTATATCCTCCAAAAACCCATATCACAAGCAAAAAAAGACCGACAGTCTCCTCTCCCGGATCTCCTGTCAGTCTTTATCTTTAACACAATATCTTAATAACTCTTATTTTCTCAGCTCTTCACACTCAAACGCACCAACGCCCTCTGCAGCTTAGCCTCCGCAACCTTATAATCATGATCAGTCAAACCACCTTTGGCGATCATCTCCTCAGCTCTTTTCTTAGCTTCCTGTGCGCGCTGCTCATCAATATCCTCTTTCCACTCCCAGGTAGTTGCAAGGACACGGCACTTTCCATTCATAACAGAAAGCATTCCGCCAATACAAGCTGCGGTCCGCCTGCTGCCATCTTCCATTACCACACTTGCTTCGCCCATTCCCAGGGCAGTACAGTAATTACAGTGTCTGGCAAGAATAGCCAGATCACCACTGACAGTTCTGCAGACCACACGCTCCACATTGCCTTCAAAGAGCAGTCCGTCCGGTGTTCCGATTCTCAACGGGAAAGTACTCATAGGACATTTCCCCCTTTACTGATTCTTGGCTTTTTCAAACACTTCATCGATGGTTCCCACAAACAGGAAATAACTCTCAGGAATGTCATCACACTCACCGTTCAGGATCATCCTGAATCCTCTCAGTGTCTCCTTCAGCGGAACATATTTGCCAGGCATACCTGTAAACTGTTCTGCTACAGAGAAACTCTGTGACAGGAATCTCTGAACCTTACGGGCACGGCTTACAGTACGTTTGTCTTCCTCTGACAACTCATCCATACCCATGATGGCAATAATGTCCTGAAGCTCTTTGTAACGCTGAAGAACTCTCTGTACTGATCTGGCAATCTCATAATGCTCTGTTCCTACGATTTCAGGAGAAAGGATACGACTTGTGGAATCCAGAGGATCAACGGCCGGATAAATACCCTGGCTGGAGATCTCACGGGAAAGTACAGTTGTTGCATCCAGATGTGAGAATGTAGTTGCAGGAGCCGGGTCAGTCAGGTCATCGGCAGGCACATATACAGCCTGTACAGATGTGATGGAACCCTTTCTTGTAGAAGTAATTCGTTCCTGCAGGTTACCCATTTCAGTTGCCAGTGTAGGCTGATAACCTACAGCTGAAGGCATACGTCCCAGAAGCGCAGACACCTCGGAACCTGCCTGTGTAAAACGGAAAATATTGTCAATAAAGAGGAGCACATCCTGGTTCTTCTCATCACGGAAGTATTCCGCCATGGTAAGTCCGGAAAGGCCAACTCTCATACGTGCTCCGGGCGGCTCATTCATCTGACCGTAAACCAGAGCAGTTTTATCAATAACTCCACTTTCTTTCATTTCATTATAAAGGTCATTTCCTTCACGCGTACGCTCTCCTACACCTGTAAATACGGAAAGTCCGCCGTGAGCAGTTGCTACGTTGTGGATCAGCTCCATAATCAGAACTGTTTTTCCTACACCAGCACCACCGAAAAGACCAATCTTACCACCCTTTGCATAAGGGCAGATCAGGTCAACGACCTTAATTCCTGTCTCCAGGATCTCTGTTGCAGGCATCTGTTCTTCATAAGAAGGAGCCTGACGATGGATAGACCAGCGTTCCTTTGCCTCTGGTGCCGGAAGATTATCTACCGGGTCACCAAGAAGGTTAAATACTCGTCCCAGGCATTCCTCACCTACAGGAACGGAAATTGGACCGCCTGTATCCAGAGCTTTGGCACCACGCACCAGACCGTCAGTAGAATTCATGGCAATACATCTTACCACATCATCACCAACCTGCTGTGCAACCTCGGCAACCAGCTTTGCGCCATCATTATCAATCTCTATGGCATTGAGAAGAGGTGGCAGCTCATCGTGCGCAAAGCGGATGTCCAGAACCGGACCAATAACCTGCACTACCTCGCCAATGTGTTTTTCACTCATGTTTATAATCTCCTATTTCTAAAGACCTTCCGCACCTGCAACAATCTCCGTGATCTCCTGCGTGATGCTGGCCTGACGTGCCCTGTTGTAATACAGATTGAGCTGATCGATCATCTCTTCCGCATTACTTGTGGCTGCATCCATAGCCATACGTCTGGCTGCCAGTTCACTTGCGGTACTTTCGCAGATACCACCATAAACCAGTCCTGCCAGATATTCCGGAACAATGGCATCAAATACTGTCTCTCCGTCCGGTTCATAGAGAATCAGATTCTTCGTCTCTATCTTACCGCCGCTTTCCTCTCTGATATCAGTCATAGGAAGCATGGAAAATACCTCCGGCTGCTGGGAAAGCATGGAATTAAAGACAGTATAACATAATTCAATATGGCCAAAGGTTCCTTTGCGAAATTCCGTGCAGAGCATATTTGCCATTTCAAAACAGTCTGCTACAGAAATACTTCCTGCCTCTGCAAACTGTTCTGTCAGAGCTTCTATCCCTCTCTGACGGAAATATTCCACTGCTTTCTTTCCAACCGGCAGAACCATGTAGTCCTTACCCTCAGCAGAAGCCTCCAGACATTTGAAAAGATTGGTGTTATAACCACCTGCAAGTCCTCTGTCACCTGCGATCACTACATAGCAGGTTTTATTATTCGGGGACTCTTTTGCATAAACGGATGAGAAATCTGTATTCTCTCTCGCAATATCCTTCAATGTCTCGTGAAGCTCTGTAAAGTACGGACGACATACCTCTGCACGTTCCTTTGCCTTACGCAGTTTGGAGGATGCTACAAGCTCCATGGCCTTGGTAATCTGCATGGTACTCTGTACACTCTTGATACGCAGCTTTACCGCTTTCATATTCGAAGCCATACGATACCCTCCTAATCACTTTATTTCTCAGGTCTTGTATTCAGGAAGTTCTCTGTATACGCATCCAGTACGCTGCGAAGCTTCTGCTCTGTTTCCTGCTCCAGCTTACCTGTTGAGCGGATCTCCTGCATAACCTCTACGCCTGCTGCATCTGTATCCAGATAGGTATATAATCCTGATTCATATACATTCACATCTTCAACTTTTACTGATTCAAGAACACCCTTTGTAACCGCATAAAGGATCGCAACCTGTTTCTCTACAGGAACCGGTGCATTCTGGTTCTGTTTCAGAACTTCCACAATACGTGCTCCCTGTTCCAGACGTGCCTTTGTATCAGCGTCCAGATCAGAACCAAACTGTGCGAAGCTCTGCAGCTCACGGTACTGGGAATAAATCAGTTTCAGTGTTCCTGCTACCTTCTTCATTGCCTTGATCTGCGCATCACCACCAACTCGTGATACGGAGATACCCGGGTTTACAGCAGGCATGATTCCTGAATGGAATAACTCTGTCTCCAGGAAGATCTGTCCGTCTGTAATAGAAATAACGTTAGTAGGAATATAGGCAGATACATCACCTGCCTGTGTCTCGATGATCGGCAGTGCTGTCATGGAGCCGCCGCCATGTTCATCATCCAGCTTCGCTGCACGTTCCAGAAGTCTGGAATGCAGATAGAAAACATCACCCGGGTAAGCTTCACGTCCAGGTGGACGACGGATCAGCAGGGAAAGTGCACGGTATGCAACCGCATGCTTACTCAGATCATCATAAATGATCAGCACGTCTTTTCCCTTATTCATAAAGTACTCGCCCATTGCACAGCCGGAATACGGTGCGATATACTGCAGCGGGCTTGACTCAGATGCTGTAGCAGCTACGACGATGGTGTAATCCATCGCGCCATTTCTTGTCAGGTTCTCTACTAATGTAGCTACTGTGGAACGTTTCTGTCCGATGGCTACATAGATACAGATCACATCTTTTCCCTTCTGGTTAATGATGGTATCTGTAGCAATCGTTGTTTTACCGGTCTGACGGTCACCAATGATAAGTTCACGCTGTCCACGTCCGATAGGGATCATGGAGTCGATGGCTTTGATACCGGTCTGGAGAGGCTGATATACAGATCTTCTCTCACAGATTCCAGGTGCCTTGCTCTCAATTGGCCGGAATTCTTTTGTATCAATCGGGCCTGCTCCGTCAATTGGCTGTCCCAGTGCATTTACAACACGTCCAACCATGGCGTCGCCTACCGGTACAGACACGACCTTGCCTGTACGCTTTACGGTCTGACCCTCACCAATGTTCTCATCTGAACCAAAGATTACGATGGAGACACTGTTCTCCTCCAGGTTCTGTGCCATACCGAAGCTTCCGTCCTCAAATTCCAGAAGCTCTCCTGACATACAGTTTACCAGTCCGCTAGCTCTGGCAATACCGTCACCAACCATAAGGATCGTACCTGTCTCGTTCTGTTGAATGGCATTTTCGTAATATTTTATCTGGCTTCGGATGACCTTGGAGATTTCCTCAGGTTTTAATTGCATGTTTCCATTCCATCCTTTTATATTCTTTTATTTTCGATTCCAGAACCAGCATACTAAAATCATTCGTGTCCGCACGAAATGACTCCTTAATCTGTAATCCTGATATCTTCTCACATTACCATTTCATTCAGTTTCTTCGAAATACCGGAAATACGGCTCTGTACGGTACCGTCAAGCTGCACGCCTTCCAGTTCCACACGAAGTCCGGCGATTACGGATGTATCGGTCTTCTGTACCAGATACACCTGCTTTCCGCTTATTTTCTCAAGCTTCGCTTTCAGAGCCTCCATCTGAGTTTCATTGAGCTTCACTGCACTTGTTACTACTGCTTCAGCAATTCCATGTGCACTGTTATAGCGTCTGATGAACTCTTCGCAGCATCCGGCAAATTCTCTCAGAATCTTGCGTTCACACAATAATTTCAGGAAATTCACCAGATACCTCTCTGCCTGCCCTCCGAAAGCCTCTTCAATCATCTTAAGTCTCTCGTCTTCAGGAATTGCCGGTTCTCCCAGCAATTTCAGATATCCCGGATTCTCCCTGAAAATCTGTCTGACTGCGATCATCTGCTCCATGATCTGTCCATCGAGCTTTTCTTCAGCGGCAAGGTCATACAGACTTCCGCCGTAAACTCTGGCAGTTTTTGTCATGATGCCTCACCTACATTCTCAATAAACTCATCAATCAGTTTTGCATGATCTTCTTCACTAATTTCGCGCTCGATCACTTTTCCGGCAATCTCAACAGCCATACCGCCGATTTCTCCCTTGATCTCGTTGACTGCCTTACGTTTCTCCTGGGCAATATCTTTCTCTGCCTTCTCTTTCATGGCAGTTACCTGACTGGAAGCCTCTTTAAGCATCTCTTCACTCTGGATAGCAGCTGTTTTCTGAGCTGTCATCACAATGTCATTTGCCTTATTTTTGGCTTCCTGCATATTCTTTTCATATTCTGCTTTCATTGCCTGGGCTTCTTCCTTTGCCTTCACTGCATCCTGGATCTGGGCATCAGCTTTCGCTTTGCGCTTTTCCAACATCTCATTGATGGGCTTGAAGAGGAAACGTTTGATCAGATATACCTGAATAAAAAGGTTGCAAATCGTCGCTATAAAATTCCACGGCACAATTCCAACTAATTCCTGTACCTGCATGTTTGTAACCTCCTGTCTATACTAGTCTAAAATGCCTATCAGCTCAGGAAGTTCATGAACATACCAGGTGCAACGAAGATAAGTAACAGACCGGTTACGAAACCGTAGATACCTGTTGTCTCTGCAATGGCACATCCAAGAAGCATGGTAGAAGTAACATCACCCTTGCACTCAGGCTGACGTCCGATTGCTTCCAGTGCCTTTGCTACTGCGTTACCTTCACCAATACCAGGTCCGATACCTGCGATCAGCGCACATCCTGCTCCAATTGCACATCCTGCTAATGCGATACCTTTTGCCAATAACTGAAAATCCATATTAAAACCCTCCTGTTAAATAATAATCTGTAGCTTTTTCCCCTTTGCTGCGGTATTAATTTTTTCTGCTGTATTCCAGCTTTTTTTCGGTTACCACCGTTGCCGTTTTGCTCCGGCAAATCATGTTTCTGCTACTCTTCTGCTGCATTTGCAATATACATTACAGTCAGCATACAGAAAATAAACGCCTGCATAACTCCCGAGAACCAGTCAAAATAGACCGACGTTATCGCAGGTACACCGACATCAAGAATCGGTATCTTTGACAGTACATTTCCCAGTGCACCCGGGATCAGCCCCAGAAGTGCGGAACTTGCGACTGCCAGTGCCCCATAGATCAGGCCATTGATTACCACACCGGAAAGGATATTTCCGAAATGACGACACGCCATACTGACAGGTGTAGCTAGCTCGGAAAGAATATTAAACGGTGTCATAACTGCGATCGGGGTTGTAAATCCTTTTAGATAACCGCCAAATCCGCTGGTCTTTATCTTCTGTGCTGTGATCATAATGAAAACCACAACTGCCCAGGCAGCCTCAGTAGAAAGGTCTGCTGTAGGGCTTCTAAGTCCGATCAGACTGATCAGGTTGGAAACCACGCTGGTTGCAAAAAGTGCTGCAACAAATGGTATCAGGTATCTGAATCTCTCACCCATATTTCCGATTACAAAGCTGTTGGCCTTCTCTACAATGAGTTCTGCCACAGCCTGACGTTTGGAAATGTTCTCTTCTTTCAGATCATGTGTCAGCCAGATACACAAACCTGTTATGAGTATCATAACAATCCAGCTTACCACCATTGTCTCACTGATCCTTAATTGTCCGAGAACAGGCACATCAATGGGTAATGTAAAGAATATCCTTGCCCCGCTGATATCCAATTCCATACTCTTTATTCACCTCCCGTCTCTCCCGGTACTGTTCCGGTTTGATATAGAAATACCTACTTGTTAGTATGAAAAATTCCTGCAATTTTAATTCCTGTTCCGGGAAATAAAAGAGGAACGATTCCTGCCACAAAATGAAAGCACGGAGCCACGATAGCTATGATCACCCACAGCATCTGGATCAGCATTCTCTGGGAATAACTGGCTTTAATCCTCATTCTTGCTGTATCCTCATCTGTTGCTGCAGCTGCTTTCTGCACTGCAAGTCCCATAAAAAAGAAATTAAGGACTGCCACACATCCTCCAGCCGCACCTCCAAGAAATACCGTATAATCAAGCGGTACCTTCTGCGGCATAAAAACATGCAGCACTCCAAATACGATCCACATAATCACCAGTCCGATTCCGGTAATGGCAGACACCCTTCCGGTTTCTTTCTTTACGACTGGCTGAACATCATTCATAATACTCATACAAATCTCCCTTCCATCCACTATAAATGTCTGTTGAACGATACTTTATTTCTCTTCTTTCTGCTCTCTTTTCTCTGCTGTCTGTTAATAGAAAGATAAAATTTATATGCTACTGTCCCTGAACCTCCCAGGCCAAAAAAGAAGCCAGGAATAAAAATCCATCCACCAACGCCTGTATGGGAAATAAGAAACCAGCAGAACGCCAGACACAGCAAAAGCGGTGTGATAAGAGACAAGCTAAACTGAGACAACATAGTAACATTTTTAATAATCTCTGACCATTGCTTCATGCCATTCTCTTTTTTATCCAATTTTCCTCCTATTTATGACTACAAATCATCCATATCCTTTCAGTTATAAACTTATATAATCCTGTTTTCCTCTGATCACTGATTATGTTCATAATTTTATCATATCGCATGTAAAATTACAAGAAAGCTGTATAATTTTATCAAAATTTAATTATAATTTTACTATTTTTTTGTTATATTTATATCATGCACGTGATTATTTCAACATATAATATTTATTTTTTGTGACCAAATAAAAGCAAAAAAAGCACAAGAACAGTACACTTCTGTTCTCATGCTTTCTCTTTTGTATTTTTCTCTTACCGTAAATACCCGATATTCTCAATAATCATTTTTTATTCATAATCTCTCCGGAAACTGCCAGTTCTAATCTGTATAAAGATATGCACTGCTCTCCGGATCATCAAGAGTGGATGCATCGATCCATGCCGGATTGATCAGCACGTTTTTCTCTATTTTCACCGACTTTCTGGGTGCTGTGGTCTCTGCTGCCGCCCAGATTGTCTGATATCCCATAGCATAAGGCTGCTGGGAAACACAGCCAATCTCTGTTCCCTTTCTGATCGCCTCCTGTTGTTTGGAAGTAGCATCTACACCAACCAGGGCAATACTGTCACTTTCTGTACTTTTATCCATTTCCAGATATAGTTCTGTAACATCCGCATTGGTACAGAACACTCCATCCAGTGTTGGATATTTCTCCAGAACCTCCTGCATTGCAGCTTCCATATCATCAACCTGATCGGAATAAATGGTCTCCACTACCTCAATATCTCCATATTTCTGGATATTATCCATGAAGCCCTGGACTCTGTCCTGTACACTCTTTGTTTTCTCCTGAGCAGAAAATATTGCTATCTTTCCCATCTTTCCAATCGCACTTCCCAGCCTGTATGCAGCCATCTTACCTACCTGTACATTATCTGTACCACGATATGCCCGCACCAGCTTCTTCTCAGAAACATTAGAGTCAAAAACAATAACCGGAATCCCATTCTCATGAGCTGCTTCAAGCTGTGCCTGACAGGAATCCATATCTCCTGCTGAAATGCACAATACTTCAGGATTCTCTGCAATTACCGCGTCAATAATGTTGATTTCGCTTTCCACATCCTCTTCATCTTCCGGTCCCTCAAAGGTCATGGTAATAGCATCATCCTTCTTATAACCATAGGCATCATTTATGGCCGCCACAGCGTCCTCCATGCCTTTCTTTACCATTTTCCAGTACTCTCCCTTTGTGGACTTGCTCACAACAGCAATTCTGGAACCTGCCTGAATCTTCACACTGGTGTCAATTTCAGGAATCAGAGGACTCTCATCTCCATCCTCCACTGCCTCTGCCTCAGAATCCTCTTCCTCAATAGCATCTGCTACCAATGGCTGGATAGTCTCCTCAACCTCATCCTTACTGCAACCTGACAGCATTGTCAAAGCCACTGTCATACCGATCACTGCTACTATCGGTTTCTTCATGATCAATCTCCTCTTTCTATCGCGCTACAACCGAGCGGGTAAATCATCCGTTTCACTGCTTATACACAGCCGAAAAATCAGGCTTTGTTCATTTACATAAAGCTAACATTATATCCCTTATATTATACACATTTTAAATCTTTCGTCCAGAGATTTTATATTTTTTTCACGGAGAATTCACGAAATGCCGTTCCTGTGGGTGCAACCTGAAATTTCATCTTTTTCCCTGATTCCGGATGTGTAAACTCCAGCTGTATCGAGCATAATGCCAGTGCTTCTCTGCTGTTTTTCACAGGATTATATTTACGGTCTCCCACCAAGGGCATCCCTGCATGTGACAGCTGTACTCTGATCTGATGATGGCGTCCTGTTTCCAGCCGGACCTGTACCATGCAGCGTTTCTGTCCCTGTACTTCCCTGCTTTCCAGAATCTTATAATATAAAACTGCTTTCTTCCCACCTGCTGTACCGGCAGGCACCACTGAAGAAGAATTCGTTTTATTATCCTTGCAGAGCCAGTCTGTGAGGCATATCATCTGCACTTTTTCCTCTTCCTTTGTGTCTGTGCTTTCCTTTTGCAGTACACTTTCCCTTTTCACATCTGTCACCGCCAGATAAGTTTTGGAAATCTCCCCCATCGTCATCTGTCTGTTTAAAGCCGCTGCCGCTTTCGGATTCAGAGCAAACACGAGCACTCCTTCCACCGGCTGATCCAATCGATGGATCACAGCCAGATAAGGTATCTTTCCCGGTTTTTTTTGCGCAATATAATTCTTTAGCAGGTTTTCCAGATCCATACTCCCCACACGCCCACTCTGTACTGCAATCCCTGCCGGCTTATGGCAGACCAGGATATCCTTATCTTCATATAAAATACATTCTCTCACATCTTTCATCTATATATAATCTCCTTTATAAAAGCAGTAAATATCCCAAAAATTATACCTCAATCTTCATTTTCACGCAACGCCAGTTTCACTCCAAGATGGTCTGCCGCAAAACATGCAAAATAAAAAACCACGCCAGGCGTGATTTTTTCAGGCAAACTCAAAGACGGTCATCACTTTTTACTCTACCAGATTTCAAAAATGATGACCGCCTCAATGTTCTTCGTTATTCAATTTATTTTCCTCTTAGTATTCTTTCTATATTATTTATAGACTGTTCTACAAGATTCGCTATTCAATTTTTAAATTTCAAATCTTAAAATTCTTCTCTGATTTCCTGCTCATAATCCAAATGATATGTAATCATTGGTCTTACTTAGAAAGTTATATAGATTTTAATTATAATTTCACGGATTATAATTACAAATTGGAAATACTGGATACACTTTTTCATCTTTTATATAAGCAATTATAAATTTAACTTCTTAAACTCATAACCGTTTATGTGTTTATACTTTATCATCTCATCCGAACCAGGTTTTTCAAATACAATATTTCTATTTTAATTCAAGAAATCTGTCATCCTATGTAAAGTATTTTGAAAAAGTACCTTCGTAATTCACACTCAATATCTGAATCCATTATTATATGGAAGATATTCTTCTGATGCAAAGCTTCAATCTATATCCTAAAGTTACTGATATACATCTCAAAGTATCGTTCTTACCTTCAATCTATCTGTTCCCTGAAACTCAGCTTTCAGGCTAACTATTGAGATAAGGGTTATACTCTTTTAATAAATATTTCTTTACATATTTATCAAAATCTCTGTACCAGGTCTGTGACAGTTATTCAATATAAGTTATCGCTTCTATAATACTCTGGATACAAATTCTATTCCATTCTGAAAAATAATTTCATTTGTTGGAAAACCGTTTCATCATCTTATGTATCCGGTCTTTCTGGCAGGAAATGCGATATCTGCCACTCTTATATTGATTAAGTCTGTAAATTCATTTCCAACGGAATCACCTAACCCTTCTAAAATAATTTCATCCTTCTTCATTGTAACATTTATCTATACTATGAATTGAATGAATTTCTTTTTTAAGATTTTGTTTCCTGTTTCTTTTTGATGAACTTATAATACCATCATAATCCGTATTTGTCAATACATTTTTCTATTTATTTTCATATTTTTCATCTTATTATTGTTTTATTTTCATTAATTTCATAATTTTTATATTTATCTCATAATTTTCTGACTTTTTAATTTTCCAAGATTTGATTCTGTCAAAATATTACCGTTCATTCCGTTCTCAGCAACACTCTTTGCGGAATATTGCCTATGAACAATAACGACAAAATCAGAAATGCAGCCGCTTCCCAAACGACTGCATTTCTTTATTATTTATTTACGATTATAATTGATCAGACATCCTTTAAGGATAATCTCTCTCTCATCATCTGTAAGCTCGCCCAGAGTCACCTCAAATTCTTTCAGACCTTCCTGTCCGACTACATATCCTTTGATCACATCTGCCTTATTCTCCACAGCCTGACGGATTTCCGGGAAAAACAGGTAATCCCCATTCACAAACGGAAGCTTTCCTTCCTGGATCAAAAATGGAAGCATGCCCCAGTTGATCAGATTCGAACGATATCTCTTTGTTGCATATTCATTTGCCACATTTGCCCATCCTCCAAGTACTTTCTGGCAGGAGGCAGCCTGTTCACGGGCTGAGCCGTCACCAGGTTTCACAGCAAAAATGGTACTTCCAACTCCCAGATTTTCTTTGCTGACCTTCGGATAGGATTTCTTGATTACTTCCATCACCGGTTTCAGCTCCGGAAGTGCTTCAGCCGGACATTTACCCTCTTCAATTGCTTTCTGAGCAATCTGGACTTCCTTGGCGCGGCCTACATAAGCCGGATCCTTTCTGGAAAGGGTAAATTCTGCCAGTCCCAGAGGATTGGAGCGGTAGGAAGAAGTCTCACCGGAAGGAATCAGTTCATCTGTGGTAGTAACCGGATCATGGATCTCAGAAACAACCTTCACAATAAGATTCTCCGGAAGTGCAGACATCTTTGGCCAGTCCTTAATATTGGGACCAAACTGGATCTCTACAGACGGATCAGCTACACCCTTGCTGTCAAAAACACGATTTTCATAAATAGTCTTATCAAAGAAATATTTCTGACCTGTATATCCTCCGGCATATTCCTCAGCAGAAGTAAGGAATCCCTTATTAGCAGCTGTAGCAGCTATAGAGCGGGCATCCATAAGTGCCACAGAAGAAATCTGGCCATTCTGGATCTTAGAGCCTTCACGGTTCGGGAAATTTCTGGTGGTATGACGAATGCTGAACGCATTGTTTGCAGGTGTGTCACCAGCCCCAAAGCACGGTCCGCAGAAAGCAGTCTTAACTACAGCACCTGTCTCCAACAGATTAGCCAGAACACCATTTTTTGCCAGTTCCATATAAATTGGAGTACTTGCCGGATAAACACTTAATGTAAAAGCGTCTGCACCAATGCTCTTGCCCTTCAGAATATCTGCTGCAGCACAGATATTTTCAAATCCACCGCCTGCACAGCCGGCAATAATTCCCTGATCTACATACAGTTTTCCATCAACCACTTTGTCTCTGAGTGTATATGGTACCTTACCATCCAGACTTATCTGAGCTTTTTTCTCCACATCTGCAAGAATATCATCCAGATTGGCTTTTAACTCGTCAATGGTATAGGTATTACTTGGATGGAACGGCATTGCGATCATAGGTTTGATCTCTCCCAGATCAATCTCCACACATCCATCATAGTATGCAGTTTCGCCTGGTTTCAGTTCTTTATAGTCCTGACTTCTGCCGTGAATCTCATAGAATTCCTGAATTTTCTCATCTGTCTGCCAGATAGAAGAAAGACAGGTTGTCTCTGTAGTCATAACATCCACACCAATACGGAAATCAGCACTTAAATTTGCCACACCAGGTCCTACAAACTCCATAACCTTATTCTTCACATAACCATTGGCAAAAACCTTACCGATAATAGCCAGAGCAACGTCCTGAGGTCCCACACCAGGTCTGGGTGCTCCCTTCAGATAAATAGCAACTACACCCGGCATATTAATATCATAGGTCTGGGAAAGAAGCTGCTTCACAAGCTCCGGTCCGCCTTCTCCCATTGCCATAGTTCCAAGAGCACCATAGCGTGTATGGCTGTCTGAACCGAGGATCATTTTCCCCCCTGCTGCAAGCATCTCTCTTGCAAACTGGTGAATAACCGCCTGATGAGGTGGTACATATACGCCGCCATATTTCTTGGCACAGGTAAGTCCAAACATATGATCATCCTCATTGATCGTTCCGCCTACTGCACAAAGAGAATTATGACAGTTAGTCAGCACATAGGGTACAGGAAATTTCTCCAGTCCGGATGCTCTGGCTGTCTGAATAATTCCCACAAAGGTAATATCATGGGATGTCAGTTTATCAAATTTAATCTGAAGCTTCTCCATATTTCCGGAAGTATTGTGGGATTTCAGGATTGAATAAGCAATCGTATTCTCTGCCGCCTTTTCTCTGGAAACAGACAGCTTTGCCTCAGTCTCCGGTACAATCTCCTTACCATTCAGCAGGTAAACACCGGTATCATATAATTTCATAATATATCCTCCTTTTCCTGACTTTCTCCGAAAGTACACTTTTATACGCTAATTTGCAGAAATTTAAATTTAATTATAGGTTATCTGAAGCAAATAATCAAGTGCCAATCCGAAACAAAAGAAATCCTGTTACCTCGAACGGAACAAACAATAAAGAAATCCCCCGGAAAGGAGTTACACACACCTTCCAGGGGACTCTTGGCATTAGTTTATGAATAGCAGGATCTGTGGCAGATCAACCTTTGACAGCTCCTGACACCATACCTTTGATAATCTCCTTGCTAAATGCAAAATACAGGATTACTACCGGCGCCATAGTGATCAACATGGCAGCCATCTGCTTCGGATAATCCGATGCAAACTGTCCCTTGAACTGTGTCAAGGCAAGCGGCACAGTCTGAAGACCTACATCCTTGATCAGAACCAATGCGAAAGAGAACTCGTTCCAGCAGCTGAATACCTGAATGATTGCAATAGTTGTAAGGATCGGACGGCAGATCGGAAGAATAATCGTCCATAAAGTATGGGTAAAGTTACTTCCGTCAATTGCCGCAGCCTCTTCCAGTGATACCGGAATGGATTTCACATAGCCCTCTACCAGGAAAATACCGATAGGGAGACCAAAGGATACATACGGAAGAAGCAAAGTGAACCATCTGTTGTTGATTCCGCATTTCTGGAATACTACATAGATAGGAACCAACAGAGAATGGATGGGGATCAGCATACCCATCAGGAACATGATATACAGTACACGGTTCAGTTTAAAATGAACACGTGCCAGAATATAACCTACAATAAAACTGAATATAATAATAAGAACAATAGACACACCTGTAGTTCTCACACTGTTTAACATAGACTGTCCCAGATGGTAATCCTTATTAGAAAGGATTTTAATATAATTAATCAAAGTAGGGTTCTTTGGAAGCCCCATAATATCTGCATTAAATACTCGTTTTTCCTTCAGTGAGGAATACAGCATCCACACAATAGGGAAAATACAGGAAAGAGAGAAAATAAGCAGGACCGCATTTATGATCACAGCTGCAATTCCTTTTCTCACTTTGTGAGTTGCCGGTACATTTGCACTTGAATTCATAAACCTACGCCTCCTTTTCCCTGGTGAGATATTTGATCAGCGCCTGAGAACCGCCGATTACCAACAACGACAGTACAAAGATCGCTACTGAAATACAGCTACCATAGCCCATGTTACTCTGATTAAAGGAAACCTGGTATCCGTACATTGCCATAACCATGGATGCCGTACCCGGGCCACCCTTTGTCATAACATAAATATTGTCGAAAGCTTTCATATTACCAGCTACACAAAGGGTAATACATACAAGCATTGTGTTCTTGATCAATGGCAGGGTAATATACCATGCTGTCTGAAGTCCGTTCGCTCCGTCAATCTGAGCACTTTCAAAAATTTCCGTATCAATAGAAGCAATGGCTGAAAGAATAATTACCATATAATAACCTATGTACTGCCAGATCAGAGGAATTGTTACACAAAGCATAACGATTTTCGGATTATTCAGCCATACCTGACACAAATCTGCACGTCCGATAGCTTTCAGGAACCAGTTGATCAGACCATATTTGTTATGATAGATCATGTTCCAGATCAAACCAATACATACAGCTGCGATCGTACTTGGGAAAAATCCGAAAGTACGGTGCATACCTTTTAATTTTGTTGCTTTTGCATTAACCAGCAGAACCAGGAGGAAAGCAATGCCAACCTGTCCGATGATACATGCGATTACCAGATAAATATTATGCCCAAAAGACTGCCAGAAAGTAGAATCATGGATCAGCTGAACATAGTTTGCAAGTCCGTTAAAGGTTTTTACAGGGCCGCCCTTCCACTCAAAGAAACTGTATACAAGAGCTGTTACCAACGGAACAAATACCGTAAAAATAAACATTGCAACTGGCAGGCACAGATATAAAATAAGAGTTTTAGTTTTAGGTTTAATTGTAGTCAACATATGCTGCATCTCTCCTTTCTACACTCAAAAACCGCTCCGCCCACCGCAGTGGGCAGAACGGTCATTGCTTATAGATTTATATTCTTATTTATATAATCTATTTATAGTTCTCTTCGTATGCTTTCTGAGCATTTGCTGCTACATCTTCCGGAGTCATATCACCATTCATCATAGTCTGAAGATCTGTATTAAGAACATCCCATACAGCGCTGTTGATGTAGGAGTCATAAATCTCGCATTTTGTTGTATCAACATAAGAGTAGTTGTAGAAGTCCTGTGTAACCTGGTCGAATTTGCTCAGGTCAACATCGTCTGTCTTTGTTAATCCGCTAAGTGCATAGTTCTCTGCTACATAAGAGGAGAATGCAGGTCCTGTAAGTTCCTGTGCAAGGTCAATAGCTGCTGCTAATTTGTCAGCATCGTCAGCAACCTTAGGATTGATTGCTACTGCATATCCAAGACCGATGTTCTGAGAATCAGGATCCTCTGTTGCATCTGCAGGCTGTGGAAGAACTGCAAAGCCGATGTTGTTATATTTTTCTTCATCGCTGTCTTTCAGAGTTGCTGCGATATAAGATTCATCCCAGTTACCACCGATAAATGCTGCTGCATCACCGGAAATATAGTACTCACGTGCATCTTCGTTTGTTACAGAGTTGAAGTCCTCATTAAAGATCTTGGTTTCTGTGAACAGGTGCTGTGTTTCTGTCAGAGCTTTTACAAATGCTTCGTCAGTAAATTTGGAACCGCTGTTGTCGATCAGACCCTGGAACCAATCTTTACCTGTATATCTGTTACCTAAAGTAGAAAGGAAGTCGCTGTTTGCCTGCCATTTTCCGCCATTACCAAATGCAACAGTATCAATACCCTGCTCCTGGAAATATTCGGAAGCTTTCTCAACATCTTCCCATGTGGACGGGAATGCATCGTATCCTGCTTCTTTCCACATAGCCTTATCATAGATAACCACTGTACAGGTACCACCTGTCAGTACCGGGTATCCATAAAGCTTATCGCCAACCTTAAATGGTGTAAAGTAATCCTGATCATATTTATCATAATACGGAGAAGCTTTGATTGTGTCTGTCAGGTCCATAACCAGTCCCTGCTCAGCCCATGCCCTGGTATTCATACCCTGAAGTAAGAATACATCCGGAAGGTTGTCTGCTGCTGCCAATGTAGCGATCTGTGTTTTGTATTCTGCATTTGCAAGAACATTTTCGTTCAATGTAATGTCCGGATGAGCTTCCTGCCATGCTGCAAGAGTTGTACGGAATCCATCAGATCCACCGTTTCCTTCAGACTCCTCTGATGTGGAGTAATGCATGATCTCAAGTTCACCCTTGTAAGCCAGATCATTCTTTGCAACTTCTGTAGCTGCGCTTACGCCTGTAACGCCTACCATTGATACAACTGTTGCTGCTGCAAGTGCAACTGCCATGACTTTTTTCTTCATTGTGTGTCCTCCTTTTAAAATTAAAATAATTTCGTTCCTTTTGGTGTGTGTGCTTCTCAAATCCAATTCTCGAAACACCTTTCGATTAAGTTTTCCTTGATTTGTTTTACTTAATCGTTTTCTTTCCTTTATTAAACCTCATATCTGCTAATTTGTCAATGCTTATTTTGCTTAAATTATGTATTTCGTATAATTTGCTATATTTTTAATCTGTTTTATTATGCACTTTTACTTTTCTTCATTTTCGCAAGAATTTTATCCGTTTATATTTTTTGACTATTTTCGCTTTTTCCAACTATTTATCCGAACTTTAGCTTAATCGTTTTCGATACTATTTCCCACAGCTTTTCTTCCCTTTACTGTCTCCTGTTTCTTTACATTTTGCCTGTAATCCTCTATACTGTTTTCATCACTATCTGCAGACAGCAGGATCAGGGAGGCAAATTATGTTTCGTTTATGGGGCAAAATATGGAAAGATAACCGTTTATTAAGAGATACTGTAATATGTGACGATTCTCAGGATACCAGAACCCACAAAATATTCCGGGGGCTGGAATCCGTCTGTTATGAAATGGATCTGGGAAATCCTATCTGGCTGGATTCCACTGTCAAGGATTTCCAAAAACATGACAAAGCCAGATTTTATCAGGATAACTTCATTGAACAGATTGATTTTGACTATCTGGAGATCCAGGTTATAGAAGAGGACGGTCAATAGGCCGTCCTCTTTGTCAATCCATAAACTCCCGGATGATTTCTCTCATGATCTCCTCTTCCTCAGGAGTAAGCATTCTGCTGAAATGGCTTCCTGCAGCCGCAGTCTGCCGGATACTCTCTGCAATATGTTCTACAATTTCTTCTCTGGAAGCCTCATCCGGCTTTCCTGCTGCCGGAGTTTCCTCTGTCCAGATCCTGACCTGCTCCACATAATCAGAAAGTGTATTCATAATAAGCTCCTCCTTATAGGTAAAATCCAAAGCCTGGCGAAGCAGCAAAAGAGCTGCCGGTACAATTGCCCCTACATAGAGATAAGCAAGAGGCACCCCCTTCTGCCCGGCACCGGTAGCAGTAAGGGAAATCGCAGTCACCAGGAGAGCGGTACAGAAAAGGGAAGGGTACCATACCATACGATTCATCCTGTTCAGAAGCCTGTCCCTGGTTCTCCATAAATTCATCCATTTCTCTTTGAGATTTGATTTTATCCCTGTGTTTTTTCTGATCAGTCTTCGATAAGTAAGATGTGTTGTCAGCATCCCTGCTGCTCCCAGGCCACCCAGGGCAGCCATTGCATAGAGCAGAAGATGCAGATTCATGACCTTCTCCGCCATAACATCCTCCTTCTGATTCTGAACTGCAGTCATTCCGTAAAATTCCTCTTCCCGTTTCACAGTCTCAAGGTATTTTTCGAAATCTCCATAAATGTATTATACCTCTGTCACAGCCCCCGGGAAACTAAATTCGTTCGTCAAATTCAGCCACAAAAATACAGAACCTGCATATAAAGCAGATTCTGCATCTATTCCTGTCTATTTCATTTTCTTCAGCACACACCAACCGGTATTTGCTTTTCCTCTTTTACATTTTCTGTAATGCTTCAACAACTTCCTCAAACTTCATAAAATGAGATGCTTTTACCAGAATCGTATCCTCTTTCTGTACATATTTTTTCAGATGAGCCAGAAGGCTTTCTCTGTCTGGCTCATAAATCACCTCCAGGGAGGGATTCGCCTCAGCTGCTGCTTCTGCCATATTCTTGCAGAGTGCACCTGTACAGATCAGTACATCTATTCTGCATTTACCGGCATGCTCTCCCACTTCCCTGTGAAGCTCCGCCTCATTGGTTCCCAGCTCTCCCATGTCACCAAGGATAGCTACTCTACGTCCGGCTCCGTCCTGAAGCACATCCAGGGAAGCCTTCATGGACATTGGATTGGCATTATAACAGTCATCCACGATCAGGAATTTCTCTGTCTCAATCATTTTAAAACGTCCGCTTACCGGCTCCAGGCTCCCAATTCCGGCCTTGATCTGCTCCGGTGTCAGTCCATAAATCCTGCCCACAGCTGCCGCTGCCAGGGCATTATATACCATATGACGCCCTGGCATAGGAATATCCACTGTAAAAACAACATCTCCCATATGTATGGTACAGGTCATTCCCTTTAGTCCACGGCTGATGATCTGATCTCCATATACCTGGCATTCTCCATTCATCCCAAAAAATACCGGTGAAATTCCCTCATAGTCTTTTACTGTAGATAGCTTATCATCGTCTCCGTTTAATACAATATGGCCGTCTTTCTTCAGAAACTTGAATATTTCCGTCTTAGCACGCAGTACACCATCTCTGTCTCCCAGATTCTCCAGATGGCAGGTACCGATATTAGTGATCACACAGGTATCCGGTCTGGCAATCCTTGCCAGCCTGGTCATCTCTCCAAAATCACTGATTCCCATTTCCAGCACTGCCAGTTCATCCTCTTCCCGCAGACGGAACACAGTCAGGGGCAATCCCAGTTCATTATTAAAGTTTCCCTGTGTTTTCAAAGTGCGGTATTTCTGGCTGAGTACAGAAGCGATCACTTCCTTGGTGCTGGTCTTGCCTACGCTTCCGGTAATCCCAACTACCGGAATCTGAAGCTGCTTCAGATAGAATTCCGCAATGTCCTTTACTGCCTGAAGGGAGGATTCCACCACAATATATGGAAAATCCGCACTTTCCAGTACATGCTCAGACAATGTTGCCAGCGCTCCTGCTTCCATCACCTGAGGGATAAATCTGTGGGCATCTACCCTTTCTCCTACGATAGGCACAAACAGACACCCCTTATCTGCCTTTCTGCTGTCAGTAACAACAGACTGCACCTCTTCCTGCATTTTGTCTGCCAGTCCATAATAAGTGCCTCCGCAGACCTGTGTAATATGTTCCAGAGTTAAATTCTTCATAATATCTTCTTTCTGTTTTCTCTTCTTTTGGATTCTGTTGGCTTCTGTCCTGACAGCTCTGGCTCCAGACTACTGATACTTTCTCAGAGACACTTCGATCAGTTTCTCACAGAGGGTAGGGTAATCAATTCCAAGTACTCCGGCTTCCTGAGGGATCAGACTGGTAGGTGTCATTCCCGGCAGGGTATTGGCCTCCAGACAGTACATATCCCCGTTTTCCTTCATCATGAAATCCAGACGGCAGTATCCCTCCATAAACAGAGCCTTCGCTCCTGCCTCTGCATAATGCTGCATTTTTTCAGTAAGCTCCGGTGAAAGCTCTGCAGGACAGGTCTCGATGGTAGATCCGGCCTGATATTTATTTTTATAATCATAGAATCCCTGTATGGGAGCAATTTCTATGACAGGATATGCTTTCCCGTCTACTACAGCCACTGAGAACTCACGTCCCTTAATATATTCCTCAATAACTACCTCGTCCTCATAGGAATAGGCATCCTTCAACGCCTGCTCATATTCCTTCTGGTCATTTACAATATAAACTCCCACACTGGAACCGCCGCAGCAGGTCTTGACCACTACAGGGAATTCCATTCCCAGCGCCTTCAGATCTGTGGTCATCTGAGACTTTACCATAGAAACTCCCCTTGGTGTAGGTACATGGTTCATCATAAACATCTGCTTGGTGATTCCCTTGTCCATAGCCATTGCACTGCTAAGATATCCTGTTCCTGTATAACGGATTCCCATCAGATCAAAAGTGGCCTGAAGTCTGCCATCTTCTCCATTGGAGCCATGCAGTCCCAGAAAAACAATGTCTGCCATTTCACAGAGCTTCAGGATATTTTCCCCGAAAAAGCTTCTGCGTTCTTTTTTCATAGTTTCTATTTTATCATCAAACCCGGACATATATGCAGAGGCAGCGTCCACATCATATTCCTCAGGGAAAGGATTCTCCCAGTCTACATTCTCCACTCCACAGAAAACATCTGCAAGAATTGCCTGATGTCCTTTCTGGCGCAAAGCCTTACAAATACCAGTTCCGGATATAATGGAAATGGCACGCTCTGTACTTGTTCCTCCAGCCAATACAACAATCTTCATTTTATTCCTCCTTATAACACATGCCGTTATTATAATACGATTGCGCCAAAATAACAACTATCCATAAATGATAACCGGAGTATTTTTCTCCACTGCACTGTAAATGATCTGAACCTGATCGGCCGGTGCACAGATACAGCCATGAGTTCCCTCAAAATCATAAATCTGTCCGCCGAATTCTGTTCTCCAGGGAGCATCATTGATTCCCAGACCACCACCAAAAGGAATCCAGTAATTTACAGATCCCGGATAATCCTCTCCGGGTACTGTATATCCAGATATCTTCTCTCCTGTGGAATAGCAGCCCACAGGGGTAGAACAGTTGGGAACATTGGGATTTCCGGTAAGGATCTGCGCATCTGCTGTAGGAACTCCGTCTTTATAATATACCATCCTCTGGGCAGTAAGACTGATTTCTATATAGGTATATCCGATATCATTGGTTTTACGGCTCAGGCCCTCATGGGCGTACTCCGGCTCCCTTACCTGGGTTTTGCCTTCTTTGATCAGCCCTGTCAATGCCTTTACCTCTGCTTCCTGATCGATCTGCCATCCATAATTGCCGCCCTCTATTGTGATTTCCTGTCCGTCATAGGTATGAAAGATTCTGCTATTTCCAACAGTATCATACTTTTCACTCAGACCCTTCACATAAGCAGTCACCTGCTTTTTGTCCAGAGTATAATTACCTTTTTTGTCTTTCTTCAGCCAGTTTTTAATCGTCTCTCTGTCTACAGTCTCTGTGCGGTCATCAAAATCATAGGTGATCACCACATCTGTCAGCTTATTGATCTGCTCACAGTTTTTCACCAGCATTTCATCATTCTGATAAACAGACGGTTTCTTATAGCAGCCGCTTTCTTCCAGATTTACAGCCACTTTTCCGGTAAGCATAGCATCCAGGATTACCTGGCGGGTCTTTTCCGGATTCAGGGCTGCTCCCTCTACCTCAGGAATAATGATAAATTTATCATCTTTTTCTGCAATATATGCATCCGAAGGCTCCGTACTGTTCTCAGGCTGCATGCATTTCAGAGCGGCAACTGCCGTTTCTTCCTTCTGTTCATCATACTGGATCGAAGATGGGATCTCATAGTCCTGATGCTGATTAAAAGCCAGGAACCAGCGGAAACGCTGCTGTTCCTTTACCAGCTGGTTTACACTGCCGTCAGACTTGTAGGAAAGCCCTGCATCCTGGGCACTGATGCTCTCCTGTCCGTTATTTCTGGTTTCCACAGCCAGCACATAAGCGCCGATCCGTTCATCCAGAAGCTTCTCTGATTCCTCTACCGTCATATAGGAACAGTTAAATCCATTTACCATAGAACCGGGCAGGAAATGACTGGTAAAATAATAAACCCCATATCCATAAGCGCCTGCTGCGAGCAAAAGCAGGATGATGATCAGGCTGATCAGAATTTTTTTTCGGGTACTCATTTTTCTCCCCTTTCCAACTACAACCGCCCGGCACACAAAAATATGCCGGGCAGTTTATCGTTATCGTAAATTTTTATTCAGTTCAGGCATTCTCCAGAAGCTTTTCCACACTTGCAAGTTTTACACAAAGTACAAATACTTCCGCTGCTTTTCCAAGCTCTTCCGGAGTCGGGAAGCTTGGTGCGATACGGATATTGGAGTCTTTAGGATCCTTTCCGTATGGATAGGTAGCACCTGCTCCTGTCAGTACAACGCCTGCCTCTTTTGCTTTGGCTACGATTGCTTTTGCACATCCTTCCATTGAATCAAAGGAAATGAAGTATCCACCATGAGGTTTTGTCCACTCACCGATTCCAAGACCACTGAGTTCTCTGTCCAGTGTATCCAGAACCATTTCAAATTTCGGGCGGAGAATATCTGCATGCTTTCTCATGTGTGCATGAAGTCCCTCCAGATCCTTGAAAAATCTTACGTGACGAAGCTGGTTTAATTTGTCATGTCCAATTGTCTGGATCTGCATATAGCTGCGGAAATCTGCCAGGTTTGCTTTGGAAGCTGCAACTGCTGCAATACCGGAACCTGGAAAGCTTACTTTGGATGTTGATGTGAATTTATATACAAGATCAGGGTTTCCTGCTTTTGCACATGCCTCAAGAATTTCCACAAGAAAATCCTGATTATCGTCATAGAGATGGTGAATGCTGTATGCGTTATCCCAGTAAATACGGAAATCAGGTGCTGCCGGTTTCAGTCTTGCAAAGCGTTCTACTGTTTCTTTGGAATATGTGTAACCCTGGGGATTAGAATATTTCGGTACACACCAGATTCCTTTGATTGCTGCATCTTCGCTGACAAGTTTCTCTACCATATCCATATCCGGACCCTGTGGAGTCATTGGTACGTTGATCATTTCGATTCCAAAGAATTCTGTGATCTTGAAATGACGGTCATATCCAGGTACAGGACAGAGGAATTTTACTTTGTCAAGTTTACACCATGGTGTATTTCCCATTACGCCGTGAGTCATGGAACGTGCAATGCTGTCAAACATTACATTCAGGCTGGAGTTTCCATAGATGATAATGTGTTCCGGGTCTACTTCGGACATTTCACCGAGAAGACGTTTTGCTTCCGGAATTCCGTCGATGACTCCATAATTACGGCAGTCTACACCTGTTTCGCATTTAAGATCTGAGTCACTTCCTAATACATCCATTAATTCCATGGAAAGATTAAGCTGATCTGCTGCCGGTTTTCCACGTGACATATCAAGGGCAAGTCCCTGTGCTTTGATGTCTGCGAATTCTTTATCCAGCTGTGCCTTGAGTGTAAGCAGTTCCTCTTTACTCATGTCGCTGTATTTTTTCATAATATTCCTCCTTGTTCTGCCATAGATACAAACGGCTATTCCGCAAAGGGCAAGCATTTGTTTTTCCTGCGGCAACATTTTTTACGCTTTTTACATTTTAGTATGGTAAATCGGGGATTGTCAAGTGTTTTTGGCGAATTGTTAATATAAATCAAAATATGTATGTCTCGGGATTATCGGGTAAAGTAGAGGAAATCGGCGCAGGGGCGCTGAGTATTTCCGATGAGTTTGTTCATTACTTTTCCATTGAAGTATAATGTTGCGGAGCCACCGCCATCCAGGTTGTAAGCATAGGTACAGCCATAGGATTTAAAAACATTAACCATATCCCAGTGATTCAGTCCTGAGTAATTTCCAGTGTCTGTTACAAGGAGTACATAGTCATTGGGCTTTACCATCCCCACTGCTGTACGGGGATAATATTTCTCTGTTTCTGCCCACGGCAGCTGTGCTGCGCCATCCTTGATCAGGATCGGTCCGAAGTTATAGGTATCTTTTACACCGGCTGCCAACAGATCTTTTCCCATAAGGCCCTGAGCAGGGGTATAGATCGTTCCGTTATTTTTAACTGCCATAACAGAATAACTGGTCATATAGTTGCCGTAAATGATTCCATTTTTGATGCACATTCCAAGTGGAGAAGGTTTTCCTGTCCCATAGTCAAAAGCACTGCCGTTTACCCCGATGATTCCGCCATTGGAGGATACTGCTGAGGAAGTAGTCTGACGTTCCCCGCCGTAGGTTCCGTTGGAAAGTGCAGATCTCAGTTGTTTGGGACTGGCAGTTTTTATATGTGCAGCCCAGTAAGAAATACCGTGGACAGATTTACGCTCCAGCTTGATATTCAGGGTGCTGCTTTTATATGTATAGGTATTTCCGCTCTGACTGACTGTCGGCTTTGCATCTGAAGATTTTACACGCTGTCCTTTGGCATTGACATAATATTTTCCTACCCAGGTATTCTTTGCCATAGCTCCTGTTTTCTTGCTGAAATAGTAATAATATTTTCCTATTTTTTGCCATCCCTTTGCCATGGTGGAATTGCTGAGAAAATAATATTTTTTCCCATCCTCAGTGAGCCACTGGCTGGCGATAGCCACACCGGATTTATTGAAATAATAGGTATATTTATCTCCTGTTGCCCAGCGATTGCGGAACATAGCTCCATTTTTACGGTTATAATAATATTTGTTGCCGGAACGCTTCATCCATCCGGTGAACCGTTTCCCATTGGAATTGCTGTAGTAATAGTATCCCTTGTATTTAAAAGAACCGCAGATGAGACGGCCTTTGGAGTTGTAGAAATAGTAGTCTCCGCCTATTTTCTGCCATCCGGTTTTCTTAGATGTAATGCTGACAGAGGTTTCATTCTGTTTGACGTAAGCTGCTGCCTGTACGGAGGCTGTACTCATAAAAATTCCCGCTGTCAGAAATAATGCCAGCATAAGAAATACTGCCAGTTTCCTGAAAAATAATTTTCCTTTCATTTTTGTCATCTGCCTTTCCCCGATGTATGATACTTTAACGATAAGTTCCCTGTGATTTATTTACCTGACAACCCGGAAGGCCCAGTGTAGCCAGATAAAACTCCATATCCCGCTGTGACATCAGACATTTCGGCCCTATGACAACCTCTCTGACCAGCTTTTCAAAGCAATCTGAAAAATCAAAGTCCACATAGGATATGAGCTGATTTTCCCTGACATAATAAGAATAATTGTACAGGCGGGCTCCCTGGGAAAGCTTAACCTCTCTTCCCATGAGAAATTGCTTTGGAGAAAACTCACATAAGCGGATTTCACTTTCCTCTCTAAAAAAAGGATTCTTCATATAAACGGATTCCTGAAATAATTCCATAAACTTTCTCTCAAAACAGCTCATAACATTATCAATCAATTCTATTTTACAGTCCTGGGAGTTCTTAACATTTTCCGGATATTCCCTTTCTTTCTGCAGCATTTCCTCAATTTCAGCGATCAGTCCCTTCACGATCTGATGCACAACCTCCCGCTGCTCTGCCTCAGAATAACTGATCTTATGTAATGACACAATAGATGGTTTCGAAACCTCCGGTGAGACTGTGGTAATCTCCTTCAGCACATCCAGGTCAAATCCGATGGCAGCTCCCCGTCCATCGTCTGCATACCCGCGCCACTGGCTGAGCAGATCATTCTGATAGGAAAAACAGGTTACATAATATCTGAAATCCGCATAATTTTCATCGAAAAATTCATCTGCAAACAACTTCACATAGCCTCTGAACCTCTCCGGTGAAATACAGGCTTTGAATAAATCCGAAGTATTTTTATAAGCTTTTTTAAATTCTGCTTCATAATATCGACAGATCCAGCTGATCTCCATGGAATCATTGGATTTCAAAATATTTGTCAGACGAAGAGAGCGATTTTTCAAAATAGAATTAAATGAATCCAAACTGCAATAGTGATATACGATCATATCTTTCTCCTTCTGTGAATGTGTGTTTCTTTATAAAATGGCAATAAGCAAAAACATATGCCGAAAAGTTTATAATAATAGAACACATTTATTATAACAGAAATATTTTACAAATCTGTAAATTCAGGGAAACGTTATAAATCACAAAAGCGTTACTGTTCACTCTGTTCACAGCAACACGCTTCGCGATGCACAGAATTTATGCTAATCGCATAAATTCGCGCGGTATGTCTCGGGTTTTCTGTGACCTTCGCTCACAAAAAACACCTCGCGGAATATTACCAGTGAACAGCAACACAAAAGCCGCTGTATCCCACAGCGGCTTCGTCCAGTTTGCCGTCCATCTCAGGATGTACGGCAGCTTCTTAAGTGTGTTGAGGTTAATAGTTATATGCTCCCTCATAGGCATTACACCTGTCTAATTTCCGTGACTGATTCTGGCAGGAGCTGCATCTGTCACAGAACTCCTGCTCATAACAGGTGGAACAGGCGCATGTCCTGCAGGCTTTGCGGTCATAGCCTGAGGTATTGCTGTGAGGAAGTGTGCTTTCTGCTACATTACCCATAATATCACCCTCCTTGTACCTTATATTATACGCTCATAGGAGGGGAATACAAGTAATTAATAATCGGTTTTCTGGTAAAATCTTCCGTTTATGTAATCGGTTTTGATAATATTCACAAAAGCTTTCGGATCGATCTCATGTACCTTCTTTACCAGATATTTTGCCTCTTCTGTTGATACTACGGAGTAAATCATACTGGTCTTCTCATCTGTATAACATCCAATACCTTCGAAACGTGTTGCCGTATGATTGGTAAGCTTAAAAATCTCTTCATAAATCTGATACGGCTCCTTCGTGATGATGAACAGCGTATGTTTCTTATATCTCTGATGCAGCATCTGGATCACCTGCGTAGAGGTAAACTGGAAGATAATAGAGTAAAGTGCTCTGTCCCATCCAAAAAGTAAACCTGCCACAGTCAGGATCACTGCATTTCCACACAGGATATAATTCCAGATATCCCTGCCGCTCTTCTCAGAAAAATAAATTGCAATAAAGTCAGTTCCACCTGTACTTGTATTACCGATCAGACAGAGACTGATGCAGAAGCCATTGATCAGACCACCAAAGATGCTGATCAACAATGTGTCATAAGTAATCGGCTGACTGGGAATTATATCCGTAAGCAGACCGGAAAGCACGATCACGCAGACAGAACTTATGGTAAATTTCTTTCCAATAAACTTCAGACCAATAAATACAGGAATAGAGTTCAGCAGTACATTAATCAGCGTATATGGAACTGCAATCCCCATAAATGTCTGAAAAATGTTCTGGATCAGCAGAGTAAGTCCTGTAAATCCTCCCGGAAAAAGACCGCCTGCACGAACAAATGTCTTAATATTCAACGCCATGATCGTTGCAGCCAGAACCGCACAGCCGTAACGCTTGGCTTCATGTTTTAAATTAAGTTCCTTCATAATTTAAGCTCCCTCCCATCCCGCCAGGCAGGTAAAAACAAGTTCTAAGCTTCCCATCTTCCAGAAGCACCACATGGAAGAACCAATCCATTAGAGCTTACCGGAAGGCCGATCTCCTGAGAGTCCACATGTCCGCCAAACTTCTTGAGCTCAGTAGAAAGCATATAGGTAAGAACTGCCGGTGCCAGACCTGTTGTATAGGAATTGATCAGGAAAAACAGAGGCTCATCACTGAGGATCTTTGTGCACAGCTTGATCAGATCATGGATACAATCCTCAATCTTCCAGATTTCCCCCTTCGGTCCACGTCCATAAGAAGGGGGGTCCATAATGATCGCATCATATTGATTCCCTCTGCGGATCTCACGCTCCACAAACTTCACACAGTCATCTACCAGCCATCGGATCGGTGCATTTCCAAGCCCGGATGCAGCTGCATTCTCTTTCGCCCAGGTAACCATACCCTTAGAAGCATCCACATGAGTAACAGAAGCCCCAGCAGCAGCTGCTGCCAGAGTCGCACCACCTGTATAGGCAAAAAGATTCAGCACCTTCACCGGACGTCCCGCATGACGGATCTTATTGCCAAACCAATCCCAGTTTACAGCCTGCTCCGGAAAAAGCCCGGTATGCTTAAAACTAAAAGGTTTCAAATGAAAGGTCAGATCCTTATAATGAATCTCCCACTGCTCCGGTAGATCAAAAAACTCCCATTCACCGCCGCCTTTCTTACTTCTGTGATAATGCCCGTTCATATGCTTCCAGCCCTTATTCACCTTGGGCGTATCCCATATAACCTGCGGATCCGGCCTCACCAGAAGATAATCCCCCCAACGCTCCAGCTTCTCTCCACAGGAAGTATCAATCACCTCATAATCTTTCCATCCATCTGCAATCCACATTGTATAATAATCCTCCTAAAATAAACGCATAATAAGTTACGATTGTACTATATATCCAACCATTAGTAAAGCCATATTTCTCACATAACTTCCATTGTGTAAAGTATAAAATAAAACTCTCCCTGTGGCAAGCAAACCATCATAATTCACAGTTATAAATAAATAAAGTATTTTTACAAAAAACAAGCCAAGACTCCCAAAAGTCCCAGCTTGTTTCATAATACAATCACTTATTTCGCTTTCTTCTTCATAGAAGCAATCACAGACTGAATCACAATAAAGAAGCAAAGCAGTACAGAAAGAATAATTCTTACCCACCAGCTTGACAAAGTACCCTGAGTAGTAATCAGACTGGAAATTGTACCTTTGATCAATACACCAAACAAAGTACCAATTGGTGTACCAACACCACCTGAAAGAAGCGTACCACCGATAACCGCTGAAGAGATCGCATCCATCTCAAGGCCTTTCGCCTGCTCAACGAAACCTGCGCAGCTGTTTAAGCAAAACAGAAATCCGCCAAGACCTGCAAGGAAACCATCCAGCACATAGGCCTGGAACATTGTCCTCTTAACATTCAGACCCATCATTAACGCACTCTGGCGGTTGCCGCCGATCGCATACAGCTTACGTCCGAATTTACGATATTTCAGAAGGACTGCAATGATAATAACAACGATCACTGCGATCACTACTGTAGGAGGAATATAAGCCGGAATGAATTTTCCCTTCTTATTGGTAGAACCAAAAGGCATATAGAAACGGAAATTTGCCCATTTCAGGAATAACTCATTCTTAATGGAAATCATATCTGTGCTGATAATAGCTGTCATACCACGGCCAAAGAACATACCAGCCAGAGTTACAATAAATGGCTGGATATCCAAGTATGCTACCAGAAAACCCTGGACAATACCAAAAGCAACACCAATAAGCAGTGCAACTAAAACTGCCACATATGTATTTACACCCTTATTCTCCATCAGATCTGCAAGAACCATGCAAACAAGAGCGGTTACAGAACCAACGGAAATATCAATACCGCCGGTGATCATTACAATGGTAAGTCCACACGCGATAACCAGAAGTCCTGCATTAGATACAAACAGATTCAAAAACATCTGCGGTTTTGCAAAACCTTTATCAGCAAAAATGATCATACCTGCAATATACATAACTGCAAATAAAGCGATTGTTATCAGAAGCAGGAAGCTGTTTCCTGTCATTTTCTTTTTCTGCATTCCATTTGCTTTCATTACTTCTGACCTCCTTCTACTGCCACACTCTTTTTAGCTTTTAAGCCGGCAATATATTTTTTAAATACATCACTCTGCAGAGTAACGATGATAACTACCACGATCGCCTTATAAACAGGAAGCTGGTCAGCCTTTACGTTCATTGCATAAAGTGTTGTGGTCAGAGCCTGAATAGTATAAGCACCGATTACGGAACCAATCAGACTGAATTTACCACCGCCAAGGAAGTTTCCGCCAAGTGCTACTGCAAGGATGGCATCCATTTCCAGGTTAAGACCAATGTTGTTTGCATCTGCGGAATAGATACGGCTGGATGCTACGATTCCGGCAATACCAGCTAACACACCGCAAATGACATAAGTAAGAAATTTGATCATTGTGGAATTTAATCCAACAAGGCGGGCTGCCTTTCCATTGATACCAACGCTTTCAATGTAAAGACCAAGTGCGGTTTTCTTCAGAATCAGGTAAACAATTAAAACTGTGATGATTGCAAAGAAAATAGGAGTTGGGATTGGACACTTTCCAATGTAACCACCTGCCATCTTGAAAGAATCCACACGAATATAAGTAATCTGTCCATTTGTTACAAGCTGAGCAATACCACGTCCGGCTGTATAAAGAATCAGAGTTGCAACCATCGGCTGAATATTCAGCTTTGCAACCAGGAAACCATTAAATGCACCACATAATGCAGATGCAAGAAGCGCTGCAATCACTGCAATGATAATAGAATTCTGATACTCATTTACAGAAACCTGTCCGCCGGAAAGAATCTGGCAGCAAACAGCAGCTGCTACAGCCATAATCGCACCCACACTGATATCCTGTCCACCGGATGCCGCTGTTACCAGTGTCATACCGATTGCAAGGATAACCAGCTCTGAAGCACGATTGATAACATCAATGATATAACCGTAAAGTACACCGTTTCGAATAGATACATTAAAGAAGTCCGGTGTCTTGATCACATTGAGCAAAAGTACGGCGATGAGACACACGATAGGAAGAAACAGACGCGCACTTGTTATTTTCTTTAATTTACTCTTATTCATTATTTATCGTCACCTCCGGCAATAGCTTTCATAACTCCGCTCTGGGAAAGTTCATTCTCTTCCAGCTCGCCTACCTTCTGACCGTCACGAAGAACTGCCATACGGGAACAAGTACGGAGCATTTCCTCAACCTCTGAGGAGATAAATGTAACTGCCATTCCCTGATCTGCAAGATCAAGAACCAGTTTCTGGATTTCAGTCTTTGTACCGATATCAATACCTCTGGTGGGCTCATCCAGAATCAGATAATCCGGATTTGTCAGAAGCCATCTTCCAAGGATAACCTTCTGCTGGTTACCACCTGACAGACTCTTGATCGGTGTTTCACGGCTTGCAGTCTTGATCTGCAGTAATTTAATATACTTATCGGCTGCTTCATCCATTTCTTTTCTGCTTAATGGATGGAACATACCCCGTTTAGCCTGGAGCGCTATAATAATATTTTCTCTTACAGAAAGATCTGCAATGATACCTTCTGCTTTTCTGTCTTCCGGAAGATATGCCATACCAAGCTTCATGGCATCCAGAGGACTGTTGATCTTTGCTTCTTTTCCCTTTACCTTAAGGGTTCCTGTCTCAGCCTTATCTGCACCATAGATTGCACGAACCAGTTCAGAACGTCCGGAACCAAGAAGTCCTGTAAGACCAATAACTTCTCCCTTGTTAATAGTAATGTCGAAGGGTTTAATGGTTCCTTTATGGGAAATTCCTTTTGCTTCAATAACAGGTTCAGGTTTTCCCTGTTTCTTATCTTTGTGCTCGCCTTTAATATCAGCAAGATCATCAAAATCTTTACCCATCATCTTGGCAACCAGCATAACTCTCGGAAGATCCTTTGTCTCATATTCTCCTACCAATTCGCCGTTACGAAGAACTGTAATTCTGTCGCAGACTGCATATACCTGTTCAAGGAAATGGGTAACAAAGATAATACCTACTCCTTCGTCACGAAGTCTTCTCATAAGTACAAACAGCTTCTCAACTTCATCGTCATCCAGTGATGAGGTTGGCTCATCCAGGATCAGCACACGGCATTTCATATCAACTGCACGTGCAATTGCGATCATCTGCTGGATAGCGATGGAACATTCTTCCAGCATCTGTGTTGGCGGCACATGAATGTCCAGGCTCTCAAGAAGCTTTCCTGAGCGCTCATTCATCTGCTTCCAATCAATCATTCCCATCTTTCTCGGCTCTCTACCGATAAATAAATTCTCGGCTACAGTCAGGTTCGGGCAAAGGTTTACTTCCTGGTACACTGTACTGATACCGTTTGCCTGTGCCTCCTGCGGAGAATGATTTACAATTGCATTGCTGTTTCCGGCCATATGAATAGAACCGCTTTCAAATTCGTGAACACCGGTCAGCACCTTGATCAGTGTTGATTTACCTGCACCGTTCTCACCCATCAGTGCGTGGATCTCACCTTTACGAAGGGTAAAGTCCACATGGGAAAGGGCACGAACGCCAGTGAAATTTTTGGAAATATCGCGCATCTCCAATACTACATTTTGTTCCATAATCTTTCCACCTGCTTTCTATACTGGTTTTTACCCCTCATCACTGAATATTTTCAGCAAAGCGGGTTAATTCATGGCATAAAGGTAGCGTGGTCCGCAACCCGGGTTTCTCCGAATTATGAACCACGCTCCGGATTTTACTGATAATTAATATGCACGTCCATCAATGATGTCCTGAGTAATAGTTGTTACTTCATAATCAGCGTCTTCAACTTTAATAGATGTAACTGTATCATCAGCTGCAAACATTTCTTCTTCTACATATGCCTGTTTGTCAACATCTTCGCCAGCTTCCAGTTTCTTGATAATCTCTTCTACACGTGGTCCGTGTAATGGGTTACACTCTGTATCCAGTGTGATCTTTCCGCTTAATGTATCTGTAAGACCTGCGTTTGTTGTATCGAAGGACATTACAAGGATCTGACCTTCTTCTCCACCAACTTCATAACCAGCAGCCTCGATTGCATCAATTGCACCGAATGCTTCGTTATCGTTCTCGCAGTAAACAACGTCGATATCATCACCGCTCTGTTTCAGGATAGATTCCATAACTTCCTGGCCTTTAGCCTGTGTAAATTCACCAGACTGCTGTGCAATTGTGTTCCAGTTGTCATGAGCTTCTACAGCTTCATCAAATCCTTCTGTACGTCCGATCTGAGCAGATGCACCGATTGTTCCCTGAATATCAACAAGATTGATTTCTTCATCTCCACGTCCTTTTGCTTCCAGATATGCATCCAGCCATGCCATAGCTTTCTGTCCTTCAAGTTTGAAGTTTGATCCAACCCATGCTGTGTAAAGGCTGTCATCAGATACATCAACCATACGGTCTACGATGATTACAGGGATTCCTGCATCTTTAGCTTCCTGAAGTACTGTATCCCATCCTGTTTCTGTTACAGGAGCAAGTACGATATAATCAACTTCCTGCTGGATGAAGTTACGGATTGCTGTTAACTGGTTTTCCTGTTTCTGCTGTGCATCGTCGAAGATTAAGTTGTATCCGTTCTCTTCGCTGAATGTGGATTTCATGGATTCTGTATTTGCTGTACGCCAGTCAGATTCTGCACCTACCTGTGAAAAACCAACTGTGATTGTGTCGTCCGCTGCTGCTACACCCACTGTAGGAACTACACACATACCGCATACCATAGTTGCTGTTAATAAAGCTGACACGATTTTTTTCTTCATTTTGTAAATCCTCCCGATTCATTTAAGATGTCTTTATTATAGTAAAATTCATAAAATATTCCATAGATTATCTTCTGCAAAAGGTTTGTTCTTCTATCATATTTTGTTCACAGTTTATACAAAGTTTGTTTTTTTATGATAGAGGTTAATTATTTTACTATGCATAGTGTATAAAATATAAATAGAATTTATTTTTCTTTTATCTGTTTTGCCAGATACACTTCTATCACAGTTCCATCTCCCTCTGTAGATGAAATCCGAAGTCCATATCCGGCTCCATAATATAATGCAATTCGTTCAGATACTGCTGCCAGTCCAAATCCTGCCCGTTCTCCTGTACAGATAGCATCCTGAACCTCTTTCAGCCGCTCAGGTGTCATTCCCTGCCCATTATCAGTAACTCTGAGCATCATATCTTCTCCCAGATCAAATCCTTCAATGAGGATTTTACCCTTACCTCGCTTATTTTTGATTCCATGATAAAGTGCATTTTCTGCCAGAGGCTGAAGGGTCAGTTTAGGCACCATAACTCCTTCCAGTTCTTTGGGAATTCTGATTTCAAATTCCATAATGTCCCTGTATCTGGACTGCTGGATTTCCAGATAACTTAAAGTATGGCGCTCCTCTTCGGCCAGTGGAATGATATCTTTTCCCTTTGACAAGGAAGTACGAAAAAAAACCGAAAGGCTGGTGATCATATCCACCGCATCCTGTTCCATGCCTCCTTCTACCAGCCAGACAATGGTATCCAGCGTATTGTAGAGAAAATGGGGATTGACCTGTGCCTGAAGCAGCTGAAGCTCTGTAAGATGCTGGGCATCCTGTTCTTTTCGCACATTTTCCAGCAGGCCTTCGATCCTTCCTGCCATCTTTCGCGTTCCTTCATCCAGCTCCTGGATCTCAATGCAGTCCGCAATTACCGGGGCAATATTCTTGTACTCCCCTTTTCCAACCTTTTTAATGTTATGAAGGATCTCAGAAATTGGCTTCGTAATATTATAAGTCAACCGGAAAGAGCGACTAAAAAGCAATAACATAGTAACCAGAAGTACCCCGCACATTGCCATCAAGGTCAGACGTACATTTCCTGCCAGCTGAGACTCCACCTGCACCAACTGAGTGGCCTCCTGATAAATATAGTTCTGCATTTCCTTTTCAAATAAAGTAGTCAAAATCACCGTATTATTTTCCATAAATTCCTGACGTTTCTGGTAATTACGGATCTCCAGCAACTGATTCATGCGGTTTTTTAGATTTTCCAGATAACTGGTGAGATATTTCAGTGAACGAAGACTTTCCTCCTTTGTAGTTGTGGTTTTCAGTTGTTCCACCGTTTCAATCGCTTTATTCACCTGCTTCACCGGAAGATCATCTTTCCCTTTACGTCCGATAGTCACATAGTAGATATCCATATCTACTTCCGCCTTAAAACTCATATCATTACTGGAGTTTTTATAGTTGGCATTGTACTCACTGCTTACAGCCAGATTATTGGATAATTTATTATATTCATTGGTATACTGCCAGAAAACAACAAGCAGCACTATGATCAGAACTACCATAGGGATCATCGTGCTGAGAAGCATCCACCTCATTTTTAACTCCAGTTTTCCGGATTCTGCTTTCTTTTTCTCCGGCCCTTTTTTATGCTCAGACATAGATCAGGCCTCTCCTCTCGTTTTGCGGTATTCACTGGGAGTCATTCCCTGGGTTTTCTTGAACAGATAGCTGAAATAATGGGCATCCTTATATCCCACCTCTCCTGCAATCTCATTGGAACGCATGGCGGTACAGCGCAGAAGCTCTTTTGCTTTACTCATCCGAAGTCCTGTAAGATATTCCGTAAAGGTCTGCCCCATATTCTGACTGAACAGGGCACTGAAATGATTCGCACTGACATTTGCCACATGTGCAGCTTTATTCAGTGAAATTTCCTCATCCATATAATTATGATCAATAAAATCAACCGCCAGTTTCAATACACTGCGATTCTGATTTCCGGCATTTTCATCTCTGAGTACTATAGCCTTTTTCAGCATCTTCCCACAGTAAGCTACTGCTGTCTCTATAGATTTTCCGGTCTCCTCTACTATATTGTCTGTCTCCTGCCCGGATATTTCACTGTCATCACAGCCCAGCTTTTTCAGAAAGGACAATACAGAAAATCGGACATTCAGCACCACATAATTGCGGAAAACCAAAGAACCCATCGGCTCCTGGCCAATTGCATTAAAATAATCCCTGGTAAAATCCTCCACTTCTTCTGCCAGTCCACTACTCAGAAACTTCTGAAGAATTGCCGGATTCAAGGCATTGATATTCACATTCCTTAATTGTACAGAATCCTCTCTGTATGAATCGGATGGATTTTCCTTTCGTGTTTCCAGAGACTGATAGTCAAGAATGTGTCCATCATACAGATAACGGAAGGAATTGGCTCTGACAGCTGTACGATAGCTATGTCCAAGCATGCTCAGACGATCTGCCGATTTTCCCACTGCAATAAACCAGTCTGTCCTTCCCTCCGTCCGATCCATAATATCCTGTATTGCTTTCACACATTCTTCTGTATTTTTCTCTATTGTATCTTTCTGTCCTTTAACCAGGATCGCATAGCTGAATACCTGATGCCTGAAAAGAATTGCCACCGGATGATTCAGGAAATAATTATTAATTTTATCCTGCACCTCTGCTTCCCAGTCAGAACATCCATCATAGGAATTATAGTTTCCCTCTGAAGTATCCGGGGTAAAAATCAGAATATTATATGCTTCTGCTACAATATCCAGATTTAACTTATCTGCCCTCCTGTAAAGCTCTGCCAGATCAGAATCTGCCCGGACAAGAGTCTCAAAAAAGTCCCTGCTGGCATTTTTCTCATATTCCTGCATTTCCAGGCGAAATTTCTCATAGTATTCCCTCTGTGTCTTCTCATGTTCATAACGGTTATGTATTTCTTCCAGCCGTTCTATAAAAGCATTTTTCGTGATAGGTTTCAGAAGATAATCTTCTACCCCTATGCTGATAGCCTGTTTTGCATAATTAAAATCATCATATCCGCTAAGTATAACGATCCGGATATCCGGAATCTCTTTCTTCACTAATCTACAAAGAGTCAGACCATCCATAAACGGCATCTTAATATCTGTGATCAAAAGATCCGGCTTACACTTCAAAATCAACGGCAAAGCCATCTCCCCATCTGCCGCCTCCCCAGCTAATTCAAACCCATACTGCTCCCAGGGAATCATCTTTTTGATCATCTCTCTGATCACCACTTCGTCCTCTACCAAAAATGTCTTTAGCATGTCACTCCTCCTGCCAATATGATAAGTCACTCATTCTCTGACAGTACACTCTATGTCAGATCAATCCCGCAATACTATATAGTTTGGCACTTTCCCACGATAAACTCTTCCTTATATACTTTAATACTTGTTGCCCTCCCATACAAGTTATTTTTACGCTTACTCCCCAAAACAGAAAGAGTCTTCTATCCGGACAATAACCGGACAGAAGACTCTTTCTGACTATTTTAGCTAAATTTGAGTTAACAATTTTATATATGGAAACTACCTTACAATCTTATTTGGTATGAAATAACTCCTCTGCCTTCGGAGCCCAATGCTCTGCATAGGCATCACACTTCGCGCAGAGATGTTCTGCTGTTTCCGGAGACTGAAGATCTGTTGATTTGGCACCGGACTTCTCTACCATCTGGCGGAGCAGCTTCGGATTCTCCAGCATCGGACACGGACGGAGCATATTTTCATTGAAAGGCTGACCGTCATGATATGCCATGAAAATCGGGCTCTTCAGTGCTTCCAGCAGTGTGTTATCATAAATGTTGGAATTGGAATAATGGATAAATACGCAAGGATCCACGTCACCATTTGCATTGATATGGAGATAACGTCTTCCACCAGCAATACATCCACCTACATATTCTGCATCATTCTGGAAATCCATACTGAAAATAGACTTGGTCTGACGGAATTTACGTATCTGATGATACATTTTCTCACGCTGCTGTGGATTTGGCATCAGTTCTACTACTGCATCGTTTCCGGTTGGCATATAATGGAAGAACCATACAAATAGAGCCCCACAGTCAATAATTTTGTCAAAATATTCTTCACTGCTTACACTGTCCACATTGGCAGAGGTATAGCATGTAGAAATACCAAAAGGAAGCTTATGAGCCTTCAGCAGCTCCATAGCATGCATAACCTTGGCATATACTCCCTCTCCACGGCGTCCGTCATTTGCTTCCTCAGAACCTTCCAGACTAATAGCCGGAACAAAATTCTTTACACGGAGCATTTCCTGGCAGAATTCCTCATCGATCAGAGTTCCGTTTGTAAATGAAAGGAACTCACAGTCTGGATATTTCTCACAGATACGGATCAGGTCTTTTTTGCGGACCAGAGGTTCACCGCCAGTATAAATATACATGTATGTACCAAGCTTTCTGCCCTGCTCTACAATAGAACAGATAGTATCAAAATCAAGATTCAGCTTATGTCCGTATTCTGCCGCCCAGCATCCTGTGCAGTGCAGATTACAGGCACTGGTAGGATCCAGCAGGATTGCCCATGGTACATTACAGTTATTTTTCTCAGATACCTCTTCCTGAATGGCACTGCCCTTCAGGCTGGCATTGATGATAAAATTGGTGAAGAATGCCTCACGTACACCTGGATCCAGTTCATAAATTCTCAGGATCAGTTTATACCAGTTACTATTTTTATCCTGGATTGCATTTCTGATTGCATTTCTCTGGTTTTCATACCAGCCATCCGGAACTACCTTATCAATCAGCTCCATTAATTTTGGTATATTTACTTCAGGATCCTTCTCAAGATAGCCTAATCCTGTTTTAACGGCAGCGATCAGGGCCGCCTGTTTTGCTTTATCCATGATATTCATAATCTTACTCCTCCTTGTTGTAATGTAGTATTTATAGTATTTAATTTAATACTCGTCCATATCTATGATATCCTGTCTCTGATTTTTGATGATTTTCACTGTATAAATAACAACACACAGATTCAGGATTCCCTCAAACAGAACGGAAACTCCCACCAGGATCATCATAACCTCTGCCGCCTCAAAAGGCCTGATCAGAAGCAGCACTCCCAGAACCCCTGTAAGAATCGCCATCAGCAAGATTCTCCACCAGAGACTTAATCCGAATTTCTTGGCATCTATGGACATCTGGATTTTGAAAAGTGCATCCGCAAGTATGAGAACACCAAAGATTCCAAAGATCAGGTTCACCACCAGATTTCTCCGTACAATAATGATCACGCCCACAGCTGCCATCAACACTCCGAATGCCAGATCAAACTGAAATGCCAGACAGTAAAAATCCCTGGAAAAGTATCCTATGATTTTGATACATCCATATGCTATGAGCATGATCCCCACTGCTGTACAGAATACTGCCATAGAACAATCAGGCCAGATGATCAGGCAAATTCCCAGGATCATAAATAAAACTGACATAACAATATATCCGTTTTTTGCCAGCTTTAACTGTTTCAATGCATCCATCTTTCTCTCCTCCTTCCATATTATTTTACAGCCATTCCTTTTATGTCTGTTATTATAGCTGTGATAAAATTAACAATAAATAGACAAAAAAAAGCTCATGTCCAAAAATCAGACATGAGCTTTATTTTGTATAAGTTAAAATCCATTCATAACTGTATGCAGTTCCCGGTGCTTCTCCATCACTTCAGCGGCCTGGCGCATTTCTGTCCCCAGATTCTCTTCCAGTCCATGATCCAGCCATTCTATCAATATCCCTACAAAAAGGCATTTATAGTACCTGATCAGTGTCTGGATTTCATTTTCCTCCAACTGGAATTTATTTCTGTTCTTTTTAAAATACTCCGTGATAATATATAGGATAACATCATTCATATAGATCAGAAAAGTGTCCCGCTTCACTGATTTGTATGCATTCAGCATCAGCTTACGGTTATCCCGGGCTAAAGATGCCATTTCCTCCATACATTCCAGAATAGAGTTTTTTTCCTGAGGTGCTTCCTGGATTTCGTCCCATTTCCTTTTCAGAATAAACTCTACTACATCCGGAATATCACGGAAATGATAATAAAACGTATTCCGGTTCACTCCACACCGCTCCACAATATCCCTGACTGTAACCTTGGACATTGGTTTCTCGTCCAATATTTCCGTAAAAGTCTTTGCAATTATCTCTTTTGTAAAACCAGACATATACCCTTTCCTCATCATACTGTTCTAATTCCGTCAATTGTCATCCTTCTCTGAACAGCCGTTCCGCACTCTGAAAACATCATGCATCCCATGATCTCCCAACGGGTCCTGAGCATTGGTATAATTATGCCACAAATTAAAGCGGATTGCAAGCTTTCCAGTAATTGGTCTTACCTATTTGGAGTAAATAAAATTTCTTTTATTTCCAGATTATCTGCTCCATAGTACAATTTAATATAGTGATTATGCCCAAAAGACATGTCAAAAGGCCGGCTTTCCTCTACCCATTTTCCATTTGTTCCCTGTACAGAAACTGTCATCTTATGAATATTATCCATAAATACAGAAATTGGAAGCTGCGCCAGTTCACCAAGCTCTGATCTCAATACAAATTTCACAGTGAATTCTCCCATATAATCATTGGTCACTGCCAAAATATCCGTATTTCCCTTTGCAGGATGAAGAAGGCTGCCATCCACCACCATCTCCTGTGTTTCAGGATCACTGGTAATGGCGATCAGATCACCGGCATCCACATCATCTGCTTCCTTTGTATTCATAGCTTCCAGCTCTTCTGCACAGATTCTGTCTGTCAAAAGGAGAATAGATGGGCTTTTTAACAGGAATCCCAGAATATTAGCCGCATTTCTCTGCAGTTCTCCCAGTGTCAGTTTTCCTGCATGAAGCATTTCCTCCACATCATCTTTCTCCGGATTTGCTTTGGCATCACTTACTACCATATAAATATCATTCTGGGCTGCTACCATGGGAGCCTTTACCGAAACCTCTGCCTGATGACCTTCGTAGTTGGATTTTGCCCACCAGTCAGTCATGACAATTCCCTCAAATCCCCACTCTTTACGAAGGATCGTTGTACACAGATCATAGCTTCCCGCAGTCCAAAGTCCATTTACACTTCCATAGGTAGTCATTACAGAACGGGCACCACCTTCCCTTACTGCCATCTCAAAACCCTTCAGGTAAATTTCCCTGAGGCATCTCTCAGACATTACAGAATCTGAAGTACTTCTTCCTACTTCCTGATTATTGCCGCAGAAATGCTTGATAGTACTGCCAATTCCGGACTTGGCCATTGCCTTCACCTGAGCTGCGCAGATTCTTCCTGTCAGAAGAGGATCCTCGGAAATATACTCAAAATTTCGTCCGTTCAGCGGATTTCTGTGAATGTTCATACCAGGTCCCAGGAGAGAATCGATCTTATTCAGACGCAGTTCCTTACCCGTCATCTCATATAAATCACCTACAAGCTCTGTATTAAAAGTACATCCCAGTGCAGTTCCGTTTGGAAGGGAAAACGCCTTTGTGCCACAATCCATGCGAATACCGGAGGGGCCATCTGCACAGCAGCCCACCGGGATTCCCAGTGCTTTCATGGACTCTGTCACACCACCAAATGCAGCCGCTGTTCCCGGCGTTACCTTGGGACTGCACATGCCCTCTCCACGGAACATAGCGATCAGATCTTCCTCTCTGATCTGTGCCACAAAGTTCTCCATAGATACCTTGCCATCCAGCACATCCACCAGCTTATATCCTTTGTCTCCCGTATAAGCCAGAGTTTCCGGAAGATTCTGTTTTCTCCGCTCCTGAAGATCTACAGTACGGACAGGCACTTCCTCTGTCACCGCCTGATAACTTCCGTCCGGCATCAGCACAGCTTTCATTCTGCTGAACTTCTCAACCGGGGCATAGGCCTCCTGCAGTTTTTCAACTACACGGAATTTTTCCTCGTAACAGCCTGCAGACTCTGCACTTCTCACATCGCTGCCCACAAAAATCTCATAAGTGCCTTCTTCCAACACATAACAGGATTTGTGACCGGTCACACCACTGTCATCGTAAGAAGTGAGATCGTATTTGGGAATCACAATAACAACCTCTTCCTTTTCTCCAGGCTTCAGCTCCCCTGTCTTCGCAAATCCGATCAGCCTTCTGGCCGGATTTCCCAGTTTACCCTGGGGCACTTTTGCATAGACCTGCACTACCTCTTTTCCCTTCACAGCTCCGGTATTGACAACCTCTGCTGCCACTGTAAGTTCCTCTTCTGTATCCTTCAGAATCTCTGCTTTTATTCCGAAACCTGTATAGGATAATCCATATCCAAAGGGATAAAGCACCTTGTCCTTTGCAAAGGTCTCAAAATAACGATAGCCTACATAAATGTCTTCTTTATAATAATTCTTAAACTGATCGCCAAAGTTCTCTGTAGAGGGATAATCCTCGATTCGCTCTGCAATGGTATCAGTCAGCTTACCACAGGCGCAGACCTTACCGGTCAGCACATCTACCACGCCATTTCCGCCTTCCTGTCCACCTTGCCATGCATACAGGACAGCCTGTGGGTGATATTTCTTCACCCAGCTCATGTCAATAATATTGCCAACGTTCAGCACTACAACTGTGCGCTTGCTTGCCTGGCAGACCCGGCGGATCATATCCTCCTCTGTCTCAGTCAGACAATAGCTTCCCGGTCCAGCATTATTATCCTGATCCTCACCGGCGGTTCTTCCGATAATAACCAGAGAAACATCATTGTCACGGGCGCATCCAAGCATCTCATCCGTAACCTCCATCTCCTTCTGGCACCAGGGCACACGACCCCAGCCCTGTCCCTCATCAAAAGGATTTTCTCTGATCCAATCCTCATAAATTCCCATCAGCTTCTCATCCAGGCAGATTTCCTTACAAGCCTTCAATGCGTCCAGAATCCCCACAACATACCTGGTATTCACCAGACCGCCGGATCCCAGTCCACTCTTATAATAATGAAATGCCATACGTCCAAAAACAGCAACCCGTTCTCCTTCCCTAAGAGGCAGAGCCTGTCCTTCATTTTCCAGCAAAACGCAGCCTTCCGCTGTTGCCTGTCTGGCCAATACCGCATATCTCTCAAGATCCAATTTATAATTCTTCATAAGCAATCTTCCACCCCTTTACTTCATATTATCCTTATCCGATATTACCACAAACCACCCTCTCTGCATACCCAAAACAGTTTCGAAATTATTTTTCGAAATTATTTTCGTTCATTCTACATGGGTCTTCGGAAACTTCATACAGATTTCTGTTCCGCACCCTTCTTCACTTCGCAATATAACACTGCCTTTCAACGTGCCCACCGCATGCTTCACAATAGAAAGTCCCAGTCCGGTACCACCAATCTCTTTGGAATGACTTTTATCCACTCTGTAAAATCTCTCAAAAACTCTATCCTGATCTTCCCTTGGAATTCCCACGCCTGTATCCTTAACCACAATCTGTATCTCATGTGCAGTCTGAGTCAGAAAAACGCTTACACTTCCGTCATTTCGATTATACTTAATGGCATTATCGCAGACATTATAAACCGCTTCTTCCAGAAGTGTCCGGACTGCTTCCATCTTCATACTATCCCCGCAAATATAAAGATGCACATTCATACTCTGTGCTTTCTCCTTCAGGCTTTCAAAGGCATTCTTACAAACCTGATAAACATCCACCGGCTCCCAGGTGTAGGATGTTTTTTCCTCGTCAAGCTGGGAAATCTGGATCACATCCTCAACCAGCTGCAATAATCTCTGGGATTCCTTATAAATACGTTCTGCAAATTTTGGAATATCCTCCTCCCTCACCAGACCATCCTGCATGATCTCTGCAAATCCCGAGATAGAAGTCAAAGGAGTTTTCAGCTCATGAGAAACATTGGCAGAAAATTCTCTCCGCAGATTCTCCCTCTCCAGCTTTTCTGTCACATTTACAAGGAGAATCACAGCACCTTCTGTTTTCTGTCCACGTACCACAGGATTGGCGATCAGCTGAATATCGCTTCCGTTTAATTTCAGTATCAGTTCCGCATGTTCCCCGCCAAGTACCTGCTCGATTGCATGTCTGAAATCTTCTGCGCGATCCAGACAGTAAACGCTTTCTCCCTGACTCACCTTATCCACACGGAACAAACTCCAGGCACTGGAATTGGCAGAAAGAATCATAGTATACTTATCGATCACAATCAGGCCTTCCTGCATATTTTCTGTAATAAGTGAAAATTCTGCCTGCTGCTGTTTTGCCAGCTCCAGCTGATTCTGAATTTCCCGGTTCTGTCTGTGTATCTTACTTAAAAGCGGAGAAAGCTCCTCATAGATCTGATTCTCTTCCGGATGCTCCAGATCCAGTTCATTCACCGGTTTTACAATTCTTTTCGATATCACTGATGCCATAATTCCGGATAAGATCAGCATCAGAAATAAAACCAGGACTAAAGGAAGTACAAGATTTCCAACTAAGGCAAGCACAGAATCCTGAGTACCTGAGACTCTCAAAACTGTACCGTCTTTCAGCCTCTGCGCATAATAAATGGTTTTCTCAGAAAGTGTATCCGAATATCTGGAAGATTCTCCTACACCATATTTCTCTGCCTTTTGGAACTCTTTCCTGTTGCTGTGGTTTTCCATCTCAGCAGCATCTGCCTTATTATCATAAATGACTGTTCCATCCTGATCAATGTAGGTAATTCTTGAATTTTTATCCTTTATATTTTTGAGATAATCTACTCCCTGCTGCTCTACTCCATATGCCAGATAAAGCGCTTCCTTTGACAGTTCTTTGCGCATCTGCCCGTCAAAATCATTGTACAGTATTCCCATGACAGCAGCCAGCCCTACTGCCAGAACCAATGCACAGACCAGCATGGTAGACTTAAATATTTTTTTTGTCAATTTTTTCACTTCCCTTTCCTGTTAATCGTCAAACAGATAAAATCATCTGAGTCCACTGTTCTCTGATCATTATATCTGATATACTCAAATATCCGCAAGCGATTCCCGCCTGCGGATATAGCCTGTCCCTGTTATCATTGATAGGATTTCTGATAAGGAACTCTGTTTTTAATTATTCTGATGCTCGTTATTTCTGTGTACTCCGGTGATAGAATACTCAACCCATTCTGCAATATTCACAGCATGATCTCCGATACGCTCAAAGTATTTGGCTGTCATAAGAAGATCCAGACCTGTTTTTGCATCCAGATTTCCTCCGTAGATCATATCTGCAAGCTTTGATTTTATTTCATTAAATGCATCATCCACCAAATCATCATTACGGATTACATTCCTGCAAAGCTCCAGATCACTTTTCACAAAAGAATCTACGCTTTCAGTTACCATGGTAACCGTATCCTCTGCCATTTTTGTAATGGTTTCAGGAATGGAAGTCGCATTTTTTGCAATGTATAAAGAAAGGTCTGCAATATCAGCAGCCTGATCTCCGATACGTTCCATATCAGAAACCATTTTCAAAGCTGCGGAGATTTCTCTCAGATCTCTTGCAACCGGATGCTGATGCAGAAGCAGACTCATGCAGAGATTCTCAATTTCTCTTTCCTTAGCATCAATATCTCTGTCGGTATCAAATACCTGTCGGGCCATCTCTTCATTCTGAGCTGCGGAAATCGCTTTTGCAGAAAGAGAAATTGCCTTTTCACAATAGCTTCCCAGAGTAATGAGCTGGACATGCAGCTCCTCCAGCTGTCTCTCAAAATACTTTGACATAATCAACCAAACCTTCCTGTAATATAATCCTCTGTACGCTTGTCAGAAGGCATAGAGAACAATTTATCAGTATCATCAAATTCAACTACCTCTCCCAGAAGGAAGAAAGCTGTTTTATCAGAAATACGGGTGGCCTGCTGCATATTATGAGTTACCATAACAATGGTATAATCCTTCTTTAACTCCATCGCCAGCTCCTCGATCTTGGAAGTTGAGATAGGGTCAAGTGCAGATGTAGGCTCATCCATCAGAAGTACCTCAGGCTGAACTGCCAGTGCTCTGGCAATGCAAAGTCTCTGCTGCTGTCCGCCGGACATACCCAGTGCGCTTTTTTTCAATCTATCCTTTACTTCATCCCAGATTGCCGCGTCACGGAGAGATTTCTCCACAATATCATCCAGTCTGGCTTTGGAACGGATACCGTGAGTTCTTGGTCCATATGCAATGTTATCATAAATGCTCATAGGGAAAGGATTAGGCTTCTGGAATACCATTCCCACTCTTTTTCTCAGGAGATTCACATCCATATCTCCGTAAATATCCTCTCCATCCAATTCCACCTTACCTGTGATCACACATCCCTCAACCAGATCATTCATACGGTTTAAAGATTTCAGAAGTGTAGATTTACCGCAGCCACTCGGTCCGATAAAAGCTGTGATTTCTTTCTCCGGAATTGCCATATTGATATCTTTCAATGCATGGAATTTTCCGTAATGTAAATTCATATTTTCAACTGTTATTTTTGTGCCATTACTCATGTTCTTTTATCCTTTCGCGATTCTTTTGGCAATAGCTCCGGAGAGGAAATTGATCACCAGAACAAAGGCCAGAATAACTACTGCTGTTGCAGATGCCTGATTCATGTGAAGTCCCTCACCTGAAAGTACATACATGTGCAGAGCCAGGGTACGTCCGGAACCCATAATATTCTGAGGTACCTCAGCCACAGTACCTGCCGTATAGATTAAGGCTGCTGTTTCGCCGATGACACGGCCAATGGCCAGGATCACACCTGCCAGAATACCAGGAACTGCTGATGGCAGAACAATGGTAAAAATAGTACGAAGCTTACCTGCACCCAGTCCAAAGCTTGCTTCACGATAAGAATCCGGAACCGATTTCAAAGCTTCCTCTGCTGTACGCATGATCAGCGGAAGGATCATAATTACCAGTGTAAGAGCGCCGGACAAAAGGGACAGTCCCCAGTGAAGTGCAGTTACAAAGAACAGCATACCAAACAGACCATATACAATAGAGGGAATTCCTGAAAGTGTTTCCGCTGTAATACGGATCACTTTCACCAGTTTGCTTCCCTTTCTGGCATATTCTACCAGATAGATTGCTGCAAAGATTCCCAAAGGTGCAGCGATTACCAGGGAAAGTACTGTAAGTATAAAAGTATTGATCAGAGAAGGCAGTAAAGACAGATTCTCTGAAGTATAATTCAGGCTGAATAAATCTGCTGAAAGATAAGGAATACCTTTTACCAGGATATATCCAACCAAAAATACCAGCAGTGCAAAGGTCAGCACAGATGCAAGAAGTGTGATCAATGCCAATACACCGGATCCCGGATGTCTCAGATAAGATCTCATCTGATCTGCAAAAGAAGATTCATTCTGTTTTTTACCCTTTGGCGCCTCAATAGCTGCCGCTGTCTCAATTTGCATGTTCTGCCCTCCTGTTCAATAAAGAAAGACTTAAATTAATGATCAGGATAAATACAAACAACACTACTGCTGTTGCAATCAGAGCCTCTCTGTGAAGACCTGTTGCATATCCCATCTCTGTAACGATATTTGCAGTCATTGTACGAACCCCCTTCAGGATTCCTTGTGGCATTCTCGGCTGATTACCAGCTACCATGACTACCGCCATTGTCTCACCAATTGCACGGCCGATTCCCAGTACTACTGCTGCCAGAATACCAGATTTTGCTGCCGGAAGCATAACGCAGAAAATACTTCTCTCTTTCGTTGCTCCCAATGCCAGAGAGCCTTCATAATAGCTTTCCGGTACACTTCTGATTGCTGACTCTGTCACACCTATGATAGTTGGCAGGATCATCATTCCCAGAAGAATACAGGCTGCCAGCATACTTGTTCCTGTACCACCAAAAATCTGTCGGATCAGGGGAACGATGAGAACCAGTCCAAAGAAGCCATATACTATAGAAGGTACACCAGCCATCAGCTCAATTCCTGATTTCAAAGGTCTGTAGATTTTTTTCGGACAATAGCGTGCCATAAACACAGAAGTAAATAATGCGATCGGTACACCCAGAAGAATAGCTCCTGCTGTAACATAAATACTGGCTACGATCATGGGGAAAATTCCAAAAATTTCATTGGAAGGCTTCCATGTAGTACCAAGAAGGAATTTCAGCGGACCAATTTTTCCCATGGCCGGAATTCCGTTTGCAAAAAGGAATGCGCAGATCAGGAATACTGCCAGTACTGAAGTACAGGCTGCAGCCATGAAGATAATTTTCATACCTTTTTCTTTAAAATGGTTCATAAATAACACCTTTCTTCTATAAATGTATTTCTTCCTTTCAAATCAAAGAAATACACACATAAAGCAGTCCGCCTGGCTATTTTCCACGGCAAGCGGACCGCTTTTCTTATGTTTCAATTCTGTTCAGACTTCTGATTTAGTGATCATACTTCACTGAATTATTTTGCAAGATCTTCCCAGGTTGTTGTCTCGCCTGTGTAAACGGATTTCACCTGATCACTTGTCAGCTCATCAATATCATTATCTTTGTTTACGATAATTGCAATACCATCTCTTGCAATCACAGTTGCTGTCAGTCCCAGATCTTTTTCTTCATCCTTCAGTTCACGGGAAGCCATTCCGATGTCTGCAGTTCCTTCTGCTGCCATGTTTACACCTGTTGTGGAATCACTCTGCTGAACTTCTACAGTTACGTCTTTATTTACTGCTTCATAGCCTTCTGCAAGTTTCTCCATAACCGGTGTTACAGAAGAAGAACCTGCAACAACTACTTTACCGGAAACTCCGTCAGCAGCCTCATAAGCCTTAGCATCTGCTGCTTCTTTGATGTATCCGTTGTCTTCTACGATCTTCTGTCCGTCAGAGCTCATGATATAGTTTACAAAGTCCTTTGCAGCATCGCTTTCCTTCTCTCCTGTCAGGATATTGAAAGGACGTGCGATCTTGTATGTATCATTGGAAACATTCTCAGCTGTTGCTTCTACGCCATCAATCTTTACAGCCTTTACTGTGTCATCCAGAGAACCTAAGGAAATATATCCGATTGCATTCTCATCGCCAGCTACTGTTGTCATCATAACAGATGTGCTGTTTGTAACACTTGCCTCTTCTGTTGTCATATCAACCTTCTGGCCATCCTGCTCTTCCTCAATTCCGAACAGTTCTACAAATGCTCCACGTGTACCGGAACCATCCTCACGGGATACTACTGTAATGTCTCCGCTTGCTGCACTTACGATTGTTGTAACTGCTGTTGCTCCGATAACTGCTGCTGTAAGAATTGTTGCGATTTTTTTCTTCATGATAATTTTCTCCTCTTCTGATGAGCCATGCTTTTTATTTTTCATGTAATCCTGATGACTCATCCCTTTTAATATTTTTATTTTTTTTAATCGTGTTGCCTCATTTACAAGTGCTATTATAGAAATTCAAAGTTAAATGTAAAATCTCACTAAAGTAAAATCTTTGTAAATTGAAATTTTTTGTGAAGGTTGTAAAAACGGGCTCCAGATGCTATCATAAGTTATATCTTCGATTAAAATTATACGCAGGAGGATTTTATATATGGAAAACTCAAGATGTGAAAAAGCAGTAGAAAAGAAACATAACGGCTATAACTGCGCACAGGCTGTGGCCTGTTCTTTCTGTAAAGAGGCATCTATGGATGAGGATACACTCAAAAAGATCACACAGGGATTCGGTGCAGGTCTTGGCACTATGGCCGGTACATGCGGAGCAATCTCCGGTGCTGCAGTCGTAGCAGGACTTATTAACCAGGACAAAGCCGGAACCTCTCAGACAGTTCGCTCTGTCATGAATCAGTTTAAACAGCAGAATGGAACTGTAATATGTAAAGACTTAAAGGGCGTGGAGACCGGAAAGGTAATCCGCTCCTGTGATGACTGTGTCAGAGATGCGGTGAGATTCTTGGAAGATGCATTAAAATCAGGAAATTGATTTCAGCAGATATTCACCGTTTATGTGAAATTAAATTTGCTTCTGATTATTACTGTATTATTCTCTATTTTCCAATTGACTTATAGATATATTATAAAATCTGTCAAATAAATATTCATACAAATGCAAGCAATTTCATAATCAAACAGAGCTTGAGAGACAACCACATTTTCGATTGTCTATCAAGCTCTGTTTATCTCTTAGTACTTCAGCTTATTCATTATTACTCTGCCTTTGACTTTGCTAACATAGCAATATCCCCCACACCATTTAAAACCATAGTTGGACGATACGCATAAGTTTTGAGCGTATCCTTCGTTGAACATCCAGAAAGAACCAATACGGTAGACATACCACTTTCCATACCAGAAATTACATCCGTATCCATCCGATCTCCAACCATCACTGCTTCTGCAGAATGACAGCCAAGCATATTTAATCCGGTTCTCATCATCAGTGGATTCGGTTTTCCGCAGAAATATGCCTGTGTTCCTGTTGCCATTTCTATAGGTGCAATCAATGCACGACAAGCAGGAGCAATGCCGTTCTCAATCGGTCCGGAAACATCTGAGTTTGCTCCGATCAGCTTTGCACCTTTCAGAACTAAATTCGTTGCTTTTGTTAATATATCCAATGAATAGGAGCGTCCCTCTCCCACAACAACATAATCCGGATTTACATCATTCATTGTGATACCTACATCATAAAGTGCATTTAACAGGCCGGCTTCTCCTATTACAAATGCCGAACAGCCTGCCGCCTGTTCTTTTAAAAATGCGGCTGTTGCCAATGCACTGGTATAAAAATGTTCTTCTAAATCAAAGTAAATATTTCGATCAACAGAACCTTTTATGACAACATCTCTTTCACACAAGTACTTCGATAATCACTTGGTGATATTTTATATCTTTCTTTAAATACTCGGTTAAACGTTCTCTGACTTTCAAATCCACTATCCAGACAAATATTTGTAATAGAATCACTCGTATTTTCCAAACGATGGCATGCATAGTTCAGCCTTGCATCGTTAAGATATTGATTAAAGTTTCTATGGAATGTCTTGGAAAAGAGTCTGGATAAAACATATTTGCTCACGCCCAGGTCTTTTGCCATCTCTTCCAACGAAAACTTCTTCTTGAAATTTGCTGATATATAGGAAACTGTCTGGTAAATAAGATCGTTGCTCCCCACACTGCTCTTTTCTACCAAATTTAATTTTCCTATGCAGCGTGCCAACACAATTTGAAGATATGCCTGTGCAACAGTAATATCCGACTGTTCTGTCTCTAAAATTGCATTTATAACCCTATATACCTCCGGTTCAACCTTTTCCGCTTTGATGATTGGGTATTCAGGAGCCATGGATTGCATGATATCTGCAAATTTGGCTATCGTAAATGGCGATGCAATCAGATAAGTCGCTTTATTTACACCGGGTGTCAGTACCTGATAGTGATGAATAACATCTGGAAATACAAAGCCTATATCTCCTTTTTCCATATGGTATAGTTCCTGTCCGACACCAAGTTCTAATGCTCCACTTGTTACACAAACGATCTCCAGTGCATTATGAAGATGTGGTTCAATATGTTTTGACTTCCTATTTATTGCTATGATCTCCTCTTTTGTGTCAACATATTTTAACTGCATGAAATACTCCCCTTTGCAACATTTGTCTATATCTTCTTTCGATTTGGCAAGCAATCCTTTTACACCTATCTTATAATCAACTTGTAAATAAGGAAAGGAGGAATTGCAAATGAGCAACCTAAAAAAATATCTGAATGGCCTTTTAGTATTCTACACTGAATATTTTGTGCATCCTTACCATGTATAAATACTAAAAGGACTATTTTGTGAAAACTGAATATTTTCTTAAGGCCATTTCACAAAAATGAAGTGGTCCTTTTTTATTTTCAAAATACAGTTCAATCACTTTATATATAGAAAAAAGCACTGTCTCATCGAGCAATGACCAGACAACGCTTTCTCCTGTCAATTCTAATTTATGTCTGATGCATCTGTTACTTCATCTGCAGCAATTTCTTTTTCTGCTTTCAGTTTTTTATTTGCATCTTCTACATTCATTCTTGAAAGTACAAACATAATCAATACATCAAAGATTAACGGAAGCCAAAGATACATAAACTGCATCATATCAAGTGCAGACTGCGGCTGAGTTGCATTTGTTCCGATATATCCACTGAACTCAAGCAGCCATCCAACAACAGCGGTTCCAATACCTCCACCGATTTTTACGCCAAGAGAAGTACAAGAGTACATCGTTCCGTCAATTCTCTTTCCCTGTGTAAGATAAGTGTACTCAGAGCAGGATGCGATAACTGCATTCATATCTCCCTGCCATGGTCCCTGACCTAAGGCTGCAAGAGCTGTAAATGCCATCATCAGCGGAACACTGCCCATATATCCTGCAACAACAACAAGTGCTCTACCGATGACTGCTAAGACATAACCTCTTAAGTTCAGTTTATACATACCTTTCCACTTACCAACTAATGTCGGTGTGAAAATCAGGGCAATGATCAGTGGAATATTTACTGCCCATGCAAATTGTCCAAACAAATTCTTATTTTTCAGTACCCATGTCATGTAATAAATGCCAGCTCCAATCATGGCACCATATAACTGCTGTAAAATATATGTTCCACAAATCATCATGTAATATTTGTTTTTAACAAGAAGCTTGAATGCCTGTACCATTCCGTACTTTTCATTATCATCCTTTACTTCTCCTTCGTTAAGTTCTTCCTCAGGAAGTTCCTTAACAGAAAGTGCTGAAATCGTATTTATGACAAGACCAATGATTGCATAGATAATAGCAACCGTTCTCCATGCCGCAGCATCTCCACCACATTTATCTACAAATCCAACTGTAATCGCCTGAATCAGAAGACTTGTTGAAAATGCAAAAATAAAACGGTAAGATCCCATCTGCACACGCTCTTTGCTGTTCTTTGTAATCAGTGACGTAAGTGCTGAATAAGCAATATTGTTTGCTGTATAAAACACACCGTTTAACAGTGTATAAGAAATAAAGAACCATGCATATTTAGCCGTTGTTCCCAAACTCACCGGTACTGCAAAGCAGCCAACCAGCGTAATGGCACAACCAATATATCCGTATAGCATCCAGGGTTTCGCTTTTCCCATTTTACTGTGTGTTTTGTCAATCATTGATCCAAAAAATATATCCGTAAAACCATCAAATAGTTTTGATACGGCAATCAGGGTACCTACGACACCTGCAGCAAGTCCTACTGAGTCCGTCAAATAGACCATCATAAAAGATGTCAGGAACGCATAGACTACATTACCTGCAATATCGCCTGATCCATATCCAATTTTGTTATACCATTTCAAATACTTTTTTCTTCCATCGAATTTCTTTGCTCCTCATCTTCATCGCACTTAGAATTTCAAGATGTCTAACAGAGTATGATGTCTAATTCTAGTTTTTTCTCTGTTTTTGTCTGATTGCTCTGTATATCCGGACTTTACATAACAATCAGACTCTCTTTCCTTGTTTACGGGTTACATGAAACTTTATTATCCCTTTACATACGGTATCAGTGTAAACTGGAACCGGAATAATACATCATCAAATCGGTACTGCTCCAATACAACTGGACCACAACTATTAGAGCCAATGCCATTTAATGCGTAGTCAACACAGAATACTACACTATCTGATTCTATTAATTCATAATTATGCGTTTTCTTCTCAAGTTCTTCCTGTGTATAATAAGAAGCATTGAATGAAAATGCCTTTTCTGCGGATGCCACAATTCCATATCGGCTGTTGTTAAGCTCTACATATTCACAATCATAATGGCTTCCATTTTCCTGTGGACGGATATAGTCCTCATGTAAATCCCCTACATCTGCCCGGTACAAACCGTGGCTCGCAGCCTGATGTTTATCACAATAACTTTCCTGTGGTCCCATTCCAAAGTATCTTACAGCTGAAAGTTTTTTATCCAGGAACATCCTCACACCAAATCTCGGAAGATCCGGGAATTCATCGTCTTTTGTTACTGCAATATCTGCATCAATCTTTCCAGCAGCTTCTATTTTCCATGTAATCGTCACATCAAGAATCTTCTGTACTGTCTCTGCCACAACGGAAGCATGGCTTGTAATCTTCACGCCATGTTTTCCCTGCACAACCTCTGTCGTATAGGCTCTTGTGTAAGCCTTATCATAGTGGGCTTTCTTCCATTCAGACTTGATGTACATATCGTTATCTGTTGGAGCTCTCCAAATATTTAATTCCATCGGATGGTTCAAGTATTCCCGCCCTGCGAATTTCATCTCTGTAAAGAGTGCAGTACGTTTGTCTATGGTATAAGCAAATTCACGCCCCTTGATATGAATCTGTGTATCATTTTCATTTACCTGTAATTCAGAGTCCACTACTGTTTTTGGTATCCATTTCTCTGCAAGTTTACATTTTGTATCCTCTTTACTTACCTCAATTTCATCAAATCCAAGAATATGGTCTTCATCCAACAGTGGCAATTCTTTTTTCAGATGGTAAATAAGTTTTAAATAACATTTCCCATTCTCTGGAACATTGATCTTCAGGTTTGTTTTTCCTTTCCCGTGTGGTGCCACAGAAAACTCCGGAAGTATGCCTTTGCTGATCACAAGACCATCCTGTGTCAGCTCATAACTAATCTTCACATAATCTTTCAAGTCATCAAAATCCATGTAGTTATGAAGCACCAGTTCTCCGCTTTCTTTGTTATAGGAAATAACTCTTGCCGGGCGATAAACATTCTTGTATTCCAAAAGTCCTGTATGCACCGTTCTGTCCGGATATACTAATCCATCCATACAGAAGTTGCCATCATGAATTTCTTCGCCATGGTCGCCCCCATAAGCATATATAGTCTTTCCATTCTCAGCAGTTCCATGAGCAATCGCATGGTCACACCATTCCCAGACAAAGCCGCCGCACATTTTATCATTATCCTGAATCATCTGGAAGTAATCTTCAAAATCTCCAGGTCCGTTTCCCATGCTGTGACAGTACTCTACCAAAAGGAAAGGTTTGCTTCCATCTTTATCCAGATATTCCTGAATTTCGGAAAGCGCTGGATACATCCGGCTGTACACATCCAGATTGCTGTAATCATATGTTTCATCATAATTACGGTATCTTGCACTCTCATATTGTGTGATACGGTCTGGATCAAAATTCTTTGTCCATTCCAGTGCTTTTTCAAAGTTGCAGCCATAAGCACTCTCATTTCCCATTGACCACATAACAATACAGAAACGATTTTTGTCACGTTCCACCATGAGTTTTACGCGATCAACGATTGCCTCTTCCCATACCGGATCATCTGCAATCTTCTCATTCCATCGTTTGAACCGATTGTAATCAGTGTCTTCTTTTCTGTAGATCATAAATGGACCATGAGCTTCAATATCTGCTTCATCTATTACCATGAATCCATACTTGTCACACATTTCATAGAAAAATGGTGCGTTCGGATAGTGGCTGGAACGGATCGCATTAAAATTATGCTGCTTCATTAACGTAAGATCGGTTGTAATCTGTTCCAGATTGATTGTAAATCCAGTAACCGGATCAGAATCATGTCGATTGACACCACGGAATTTAATCTTCTGTCCATTTAAATAAATAACCTGGTCTTTAATCTCTATCTTTCTTAATGCAATGTGATCTACAATTACTTCATTCTCTGTTTCAAGAATCAGTTTATATAGATATGGATTTTCTGTATTCCAAAGTTCCGGACTTGCAATTTCTAATACAGCTGTTCCTTCTTCAGCAATACTTCCTAGTGCTACAACTGCTCCGTTTCTATCTTCAATCGAAATTTTTACATTTAAGGGAGAGTAGAATTTCATTTCAATTTCTACTTTCGCAAGCATATCCTCAATTCTTGTTTTAATATGATAATCACTGATTGCCTGTTTTGGGCGTTTCAAAATGTACACATCCCGGAAAATACCACTCATACGGAATTTGTCCTGATCTTCCAAATAGGAACCATCACACCATTTCATTACCAACACTGCCACCGTATTCGTTCCATCCTGAAGTACATCGGTAACATCAAACTCACTGGTCATATGTGAAACCTGGCTGTATCCTATGTAAGAGCCATTGATCCATACATAAAAGCAGCTGTCTACTCCTTCAAAGTTCAAAAAAGCTTTTGATGCTTTCTCATCTCTGCTGTACTCAAAATTATGTACATAAGCTCCACACGGAATATCCTGTGGCACATATGGTGGATCAAACGGAAACGGATACCGGATGTTTGTATACTGGTGTGTATCATATCCTGCCATCTGCCATACACTTGGAACCTGAATCTCATCAAAATTTTCTGTATCATAATTCTTCTCAAAGAAAGAATCCTGAATGTCATAGATGCTGTTAAAATACTGGAATTTCCAAGTTCCATTCAATAACTGCATACGATCTGACTCTTCTCTGTGTTCCACCAAGTTATCCATTCTTCTGGATGCCGGAATATAATAGGCTCTGGCTGGCATTGTGTTTTCGTGCAGTACGCTTAGATTTTCATAATAACGTGGTACGATCATAAATAGCTCTCCTCCAATACATATACTTTTTTGTTCTTTGTTTTCCTAAAGCAAACCTTATACTTTACTTTTTGTTTACGTTCCTTAGTTATGTTATATATAGATTATCCTAATTCGCAAAATATGTCTATGAATTGGATTAGACAAAACATGCACTAAATGATACAATGATAAAAAGTACGAAAAGAGGTGCTGTCCTATGTATTTGAACACCGGTTATTTGAACCACTCACATATGGATTTCAAAGACAAAAGTCGTCCGCTGATTGTAGGTAGCTGTGGTACTTACCGTCTTTCCAGACATCCCAAACTTCCGACCTACCGTCCAAAGGGTCGTCTGGATTATCAGATTATATATATCACTGCTGGTTGTGGGCATTTTCATTTTGATAATGTAAATAATGAAACGATTGTTCCAGCCGGCAACATTGTACTGTACAGACCGAAAGAACTTCAGAAATATGAATATTACGGTGAAGATAAGACAGAAGTATACTGGATTCACTTCACAGGAAGCAATGTGAAAAATATCTTACGTCAATATGGGTTTCCGGATAAAGAACGTGTCTTTCAAGTGGGTACATCTAATGAATATGAACAAATTTTCAAACGTATCATTATCGAGCTCCAACGCTGTCAAGACAATTATGAGGAAATGCTTGTCCTTTTGCTACGTCATCTTCTGATCAGTTTCCACCGGGAACTGACAAGAGAGCACATATTAAAAAATGAATATCTTGATCATGAGATGGATAATGCTGTTACCTTTTTCAGTGAAAACTACAATCAAAATATCAATATTGATGATTATGCTGCCTCACGAGGCATGAGTGTCAGCTGGTTTATCCGAAATTTCAAAAAATATACCGGTTCTACACCAATGCAATTCATTGTGGGAATCCGCATCAACAATGCTCAGATGTTACTTGAAACAACAACTTATTCCATCAATGAGATTTCTAAGATTGTCGGATATGATAACCAGCTTTATTTCAGTCGGCTTTTTCACAAGTTGAAAGGATATTCGCCGAGAGAATACCGAAAGCTGAGAAACAAATTCTGAAATCCACAAAGAGGATACCACCGAATCATCAAAACAATGATTTGTAATATCCTCTTCTCACTTTTGCTATTCTTATTTTACAAACTCAGCCGAATAATAATACATATACTCATTATCTGTATCTATGTATTCTCCTGTAATGTCCTGTATCGGCAACGAACTCACTCCTTGTTCGCCATAGATCAGTGCTGCCAATCCTTGCTCTGTTCCGTACTCTATCGTGCTTTTGTTCTCTATAGAGGTCGCAGATCTTCCATAATACTCTGTGTTGGAAGCGACAAAATCGGACATGATTTTAGAAATTTTTTGAAATTATTTTTTGAAGTGTAAAAAGACATAAAAAAGATGCCAGGATTTCTCCTGACACCGTAGTGACTGTGCCAACTTCGTGCCCAGTGGGCACAAGGTTGATTGTATTATTCTTCATTTCCTAATGATATTGGTTCTTTCTTTGTTTTCTTGTTTTTAGATATCATCTTATGACCTGTATAAATAGTACTAGAAATCTGGAAGTGGAATATCCTTCTTTTTAATATTTTTCTGAGGATAAAAAAGTAATTCCACCTCTTTTGGTGGCATCATCTGGAGTTCTTCAATCGGAATTTCTCCCGCGTGATAACGTTCCATAATCAAAGATAATGTTCCGGATCCAATCTTATACCGATCCATGCTAGAACTTCTTAATTTTTATATTATATTGGCTTGAATCCTTTTCCACGCACTTCATTCGATTCCATTATAACAAGAAACGCTGATGAATCTACTTTCTTTACAGCTTCTTGAATCGTATACATTTCTTTATTGTTACATGCACACATTAATACTTCTTTTTCACGTCCTGTATAACTTCCTTCTGCCTTAATCAAAGTTGCCCCTCGTTGTGATAGCTCATCAATTTTTGCCGCAATTTGTGGTCCCTTTTCTGTTACAATCAAAGCAAGTTTTCCAGCATCAACGCCATACATTAGCTTATCTACGACAAATGATAGAATATACGTTCCAATTAATCCATAAATAATCTTATCAATGTTTCCACGCATCAGAATTCCACCAATAATTACAATAATAAAATCCATAACAATGATAATTTTTCCTACAGAAATATGTGGCTTTGCCTTGTGTATTGCCATCAAAACAAAATCTGCTCCACCTGTAGAGGTATCTCTCATGTAAATTAATGCATATCCGATTCCTGAGAATACACTCATACAAATACAAGATAACATCATATTACCATGGTAAACTGGAAACAATGGAACAACCCAGTCCATCAGTATATTAGAAATTAACATTGTCTTTATTGATCTTAAAAAAAATTGTTTTCCCAACAACTTGTAACAAATTAAAATAATTGGAATATTCAAAATTGTCGTCATTGTACCAATTGGAATTTTCCAAAAATAATAAAACACGATTGCAATACCTGATATACCTGCTACCGGAAATCCAGATGCCACTGCAAAATTATAGACTCCAATCGCAATGAAACAACCACCTACAATATCAAGTAAAATATCAATTAAAAATGTCTTTGCCTTTGATTTCAATGTAAGTTCCTCCCTATTACGGAATCTTATTTCTTTTGCATCACAATACATTGATATGTTTGCAGTTTTATTGAACCTGTAAGGATTTCATCAGTAATCAAATTTGTATAACATTCATTCAAAACCATCTTCACAGGATGTCTGTTAAAATTCTGAAGAAAATATACATCATCTTTCTGTTCTTTTCCACTTCTTTTTGAAACAGTAACTCCATAAGGTAATGTTTCCGTCAAATTTGCTTCCACATTTGCTTCCTCAATTACATCGCCCAAAAATTCTTTCAAAAATTCCAGATCTGGTTGAACAACAACATAGTAAGCTTTTCCTTTGCCATACGCATTTTCTGTAATTGCTGGAGTATTTACATTGTAATCTTGCAAGTATGTTCCCAACGGCTTTGCAGTTTGAAGTGTCACAACTTCTCTTAACACACCGGCTTTATATACACCGTCTTTATAGGAGAAAGTATTTGGAAAATATTCATTCCCCACATCAATCTCATCAACTGATAATCCTAGCAATCTCTCATGTGGTCTCTCTCCAATAAAACATAAATCTGTTTCATTTACTACTCCACTCCAATAAGTTGTTACATATATTCCACCTGCTTCCACGTATGCTTCTACTTTATGAATATACTCTTTTTTATACAAGTACAAGGTCGGAGCAACCACAAGCTGATAATCTAACAACTCTCGATCCATGGAAATTATATCAACTTCAATTCCTTTTTCCCAAAAAACCCGATAATATTTTAAAAGTTCTTCCGTATAATCAAATTTTCTCGATATTGCTTGTGCGTCAGAAAGAGCCCACCAATTTTCCCAATCCATAATAATAGCTACCTTCGCCCTATTACATGTACTTAGTATTTGACTGCTTAGCTTTTCTAGATCTTTGCCAATCCAAGCAACTTCTTGAAAAACTCTATTCTTTTCTGACGCATCATGATCAACAACCGCTCCATGAAACTTTTCACTCGATCCTCTGCTTTTTCTCCATTGAAAATAAAGAACACTATTCGAACCTAACGCAATTGCCTGCATTGAAGATAAGTAATTCATCCCCGGTCTTTTTACATTATTTTCCTCATCCCAATTCACAAGTGATGGTGTTGATTCCATCATCAAAAATGGCTTCTTCTGAAATCCTCTCATCTGGTTATGCATAAAGGCTGCCCACACAGCAATCGGTACTTCATCTTCTTTTGTATGCCAACTCGGATAAGAGTCCCAAGAAATCACATCCAACTCCTCTGCCCATTTATCATAATCCAATGGTGAAAAATACATCATCATGTTTGTTGTAACTGGAAGATCCGAATATGTTTTAACAGCTCGAATCTCTTCTCTACAAAAGTCCTGTAACTGTTCGCTCACAAATCTTTTCCAGTCCAATTTCAAACCGTGTAATTCATCCTCTCCCCTCGGAGAAGGTGAATGAATCTGTTCCCAATCGGTATAAGTATGACTCCAAAACGCACTCCACCATGCATGATTCAATGCATCCAATGTTTTGTATTTTTTTTCAACCATTTCCGAAATGCTTTTTGACATTCTTCGCAATGACAAGAAGCATCCCTAAAATTTCCTCCGTATTCGTTTGATATATGCCAAAGAATTACTCCTGGATGTTTTCCAAAGCGTTCTGATAATTTCAAATCCAACTTTCTAGTTTTTTCTCTCATAACAGCAGACGTGTAACAAAAATTATGCCTTTTTCCTGGTAAATTCTGTATCCCGTTTTCATCTGTCTGCATTACTTCAGGATATTTTTGAGTCATCCAATTTGGCATTGCACCTGTTGGTGTAGCTAGATTTGTATAGATGCCATTGTCATATAAACGGTTAATAATTTCTTCTAAATAGTCAAACTGATATTTTCCTTCTTCTGGCTCTAAAAATGCCCACGAAAATATTCCTAGTGAAACATTATTTACATGCGCTAATTTCATTAACCGGATATCCTCTTCAAGAATATCCGGTCTATCTAACCATTGTTCAGGATTATAATCTCCACCATGCAGAAGACCTGGCATATTTATTTTTTTATATTCCATTTCTAATCCCTTTCTTTATAGATATCATTTATTATTTTACAGCTCCAGTAATACCTTCTGCAAAATTCTTCTGTAAAATAAAGAATACTAAGGCGGTAGGCAATGTACATATTAAGACTGCCAACATAAGCATTCCATAGTCTGTTACATATCCCTCTGTCAGATTTGCTACAACCATTGGCATTGTCATGCTCTTGGATTGTGTCATGATTACTTTCGGCCACATATAACTATTCCAAGCATTCATAAATGTAATAGTCATAGCCGCTGCATATGTTGATTTCATTGTAGGAATAAACATCTGAAAGAAGATTCTAATTTCCGAAAGTCCATCTAATCTGGCAGCTTCAATAATATCACGAGGAAATGATCTTGCACTCTGTCGAAACATCATGATTAAAAATGGGGTTGATACCGTTGGTAAAATGAATCCCAACGTACTATTTAACATTTTCATTTTTGCAACCATCTGAAACAATGGGACCAATATCGTAATAAATGGAACCATCATTGCAAGAAGAATCACACCCATCACGGCATCTTTTGCTTTATCATGATAAATTTCAAATCCATATCCTGCCAAGGAACATATCACCATCGAAACTATTGTAAGTAATATTGCATATTTAAATGAATTGACCAATGCAGCCCCTACATCTTGATTTGCCAGCAGATTTTTCAAGTTTTCTCCCAAATGAGAGCCAAGCGATAATACGCCTTTTGATACATCCACACTTTTGTTTGTGGATGCACTTACCATCCAGTACAAAGGAAATACTGAAATAAAAGTAACCAAAATCAAGAATGCATACATTCCTATATTTTTCACCTTTTTAATCACGTTTATCACCCACCCTCATTTGTATAAATGCTAATACTGCAACCAACAGTAATATAAAGAAGGACATCGCTGCTGCATATCCAAAATTCGGCACATACTTAAAACATAAATTATATATGTAATGTGACATAGAGATTGAAGCATTCGCAGGACCTCCATCGGTCAAGTTAATTGATTCATCAAATAACTGTAATGTTCCATTTGTTGACATTATTGCTGTCAACAAGATAGTTGGTTTTAATAATGGAACAGTAATCTTAAAAAATGTCTGTATTGCTGATGCTCCATCAATTTTTGCAGCTTCGTATACTGAATATTCAATGTTTTGCAATCCAGAAAGGAAAAATACCATATTATATCCTGTCCATCTCCACAAAAGAGCCAATATGATAACCATTTTTGCCGCAAATGGTTGTGTCAAAAAATTATATGGTTTATCCAAAATTCCCAAATTCACTAGAACATAATTTACTAATCCATCATTTGCAAACAAAGACCGAAAAATAATTGCATACGCAACCAATGAAGTTGTACACGGCAAAAAAATCATTGTTCGGAAAAATCCTTTAAACCGTAAGTCTTTTTTATTTAGAATACAAGCTAACACCATCGCTACTGCAAGCATAATGGGTACTTGAAGAATGAAATAAAAAAATGTGTTTTTTATTGACTGAAGAAATACATCATCTTGAAACATTCTGATGTAATTTGTAAATCCAGCCATCTGCATATTTCTACCTTTCCCTGTCTGAAAAGATAAAACTAACGCTTTGATCATTGGCCAAAAACTAAACACCGCAATCAAAAATGTTGCTGGTGCCAAAAAAGCCCATCCTGTTAAATTATGCTTTTTTTCCAACGTCATTTTTCTTGGTTTGTTAGACACAAAAACTCCTCCTCTCTATCCATAAGGGGAATGGTTCTACATTCCATCCCCTTGTATGATAGGAACCTTTCTTACTGTCCCATATTAAAATTAACAGTATCTTCCGCTTTTTTAAGCTCTTTCTCTACATCTGCACCATTTGTAATATTTGTTGTCGCAACAGAGATTGCGTCTCTTGCTTCATGGAAATATGGTCCCGTAATAATAGAAGGAACTTTTGTTGAATAGTCAACTATTTTTTCAAACACTACATCACCAGAGAAAAATTCATTCGGTACTGCATATGCATCAGAATCTCCTGCTGGTGTCCATGTAGCAATTGCTCCACAAGAGAGAATATTATCATATAACTCTGTACTTCCAGCAAATGTAGACGCAAGAAAATCTTCTGCTAACTCTACGTTTCCACAATTTCCTGAGATTGCCCAGGAAGAACCTCCAATATTTGAATAGTTTGTGGCACCCTTTACATTTGTAAGTTTTGGAATATTTGTAATAGCCCATTTTCCTGACTGATCCTCAGCTGTCTGAATTGTTCCCATAATCCAACACCCATTAATCACACCTGCAACTTCACTGTTCAACATTGTGCCAGTGTATTCATCCCAGTTATTTACTTCCTGTAACACACCTGAATCTTTCATTTTACAATATGTATCAATTACCTTCTTCAAAGTGTCATTTTTTGCAATATTCGTTGTTCCATCTTCATTAAACAAAGATGCTCCTGCAGACTGTAACATCATCGTAAGCAAATCACATTCGCCTGCTAACGTTGTCAATAATGGTTTTCCTGTTTTTTCCAGTACTACTTTGCCTTTTTCAACCCACTCATCCCAAGTAATATCTGTAAAATCTTCTAAAGTCATTCCAGCTTCTTGCAAAATATCTGTACGATAACAAGCAATTGCTGCTCCGTTGTCAAAAGGCACTCCATAGTGTTTTCCATCTACAACAGAAAAATCTGTTTTACCAGAAGCAAATTCTGAAAAATCAATTTTCTTTTCAGAAATTTCTGTAAATACATCTGGATAAGATATTACATTTTTTTGGAATGCATGGTCTTGCATCAAAAAAATATCTGGCAATGTGCTTAGATCTCCTGATGTACCAGCCGTAGTAAGTCTAGACTGTACATCTACATCTCCAACTTCGACAATATCAATTTTCACATCTTGATGATCTTCTTGATAAATTTTTGCAGCTTCTTCCATTGCAAAAATATTAAATGTTTTGTCCCAACACCATACTGTAATTGTATTATCGTCTTTTTTGTCCCCTGAACCTCCGCATGCTGCAATACCCATTGCCATCGCAGCTGTCAATAAAATTGCCACTATTTTTTTTCCCATTTGTTATATTCTCCTTCTACCATGCCCCTTGATAGCCTATTGTTACCGCACTATTCTGAGCTCCTGCTTCCATCGAATCTTGAACATTCAATCCATTCAAAATCCCATATAAAAATCCAGCAATAAAACTGTCGCCTGCACCCATTGTATCAACAACTTTACACTCTATGATTCCAAATCGATACCAAGAATTTCCATCATACCCAATGCTTCCATTTTTCCCCAATGTTGCAATAATGACTTTAGGTCCTTTTTGTTGCATTGCTTTCATGAATTCCTTTAATTGTTCCATACAATTTTCTTTTTCTTTTAAGCCCATGCTATGATATTTCTGTCTAAACTCATTGCGTGATTCCTCGTCAAAAGAGAAGAATGCATATGTCACATATGGAATCGCTTTCTCAACAATTGGATTTGCAAATTTATTTGCAAAATCAAATGCAACTGGAATTTCTTTCGAAATAAGTGGAAGCTCATCTTCAATCATTCCCCAAATTCCTGTAACCGCTAAATCATGTTTCTTTATAAAGGAAATGTCTTGTTCTCTTAGCTTAAAGTCTGCCAAAACACCTTCTTCATATTTTCCAAACACTCTATCTCCATCTACAATGTCAACATGTGTAACTGCGGTTTTTCCATCCAGCACTTGAATATGAGAAGTATCGACTCCTTTATTTTGAATTGCACTTATCATGATTTTTCCGAATGAATCAGTTCCAACAGCACCTGTATAAGAACTTTCTCCACCTAATCGTTTTATGTATACAGCAACATTCACTGGGTTTCCCCCTGGATAAGATTCATTCAATGAATCATAATAATCAATACAATTATCTCCTATTGCTGCTACTCTTATCTTTCTGTCCATTTTGCCACCTTAATAGTCCAGACGTCTGTAATATCTTCTGATTTCCATAGGATGACAATTGACTTTTTCCATATGTGCATCAATTCTCTGTGTTACCGCATGCATCACTAAATGTGATATATATCCTCTGTACTCTGGACTAATTCCTTTTAATTCAAATTTCTTGGTATCAATAATATTGTATTTTCCACAAATGCGTGGCAAGAAGTTTGCAACGCGCTCGCTCAATGATCTCTGAGAATCTTCCCCAATAAATACTGTAACTGGTGTATCTTTGTCAATTATTTCTAACATTCCATGGAAAAATTCTGCACTGTGGATAGATTTTGTACGAATCCAATGCTGTTCTTCCCAATAACACATTGCATAAGAATATGTGGCACCATACTGGTTCCCAGCCCCAACAAAATAATGAATTTTGTCGTCCTTATGACGATTTGCAAATTCTTCTCCGAAAGCATCTGCTTCCTTTTCAACTTCCACAAGTGCAGTTGCCAAATACTGATCCAACTCCTTGTATAAATCCTCATATTCTGGAAATTCTCCTGCATTGTACATAAATCTATCTGCTACCATATAAAATTTCAATTGTTCATTGGCAGGATATGTAATCACATAGTCTACAAGTTTTGCAAGTTCTGCAGTAGCAACATCAATAAAACCAATCACCCTTGCTCCACTCTTCTGTGCTTTTTTTACTCCATCTACGATTTCAGAAGTTGTTCCTGTAACAGACGAAATAATTACAATAGTTCCTTCTCCAACTTTTTTATTTCCAGTTGTCAAATACTCTGCTGCGTTTTCAACAAAAAATGAAAGTTTTGATTTTTCTTTCATATGAACCTCTGCCTGGAGGCAAGATGCATATGTTCCACCGATACCGAGCCAACAAATATTCTTGTATCCTTCTTTACAAATTCCATCAATCAATTCATTAATTTGATTTCTCAGAGCAAGCGCTCCATTCACACTTTCAATCTGTTTCTGTTCATTAAATTTCAACATATTGTTTTCCCCTTTCGCTTCCTTTGTATTGATGACTATTTTTAAATTTAGTATACCACTTTTTTTATTTTTTTCAATACTTCATGTAAAAAATATTGAATATTGTTGTATTTTTATAAATATAAATGCATTTATTTATACACAATGCATATATTTCTTTTATCCTGGTATGAAGCATATTTTGAATTTACTATACCAGTTTTTATATTTATTTATTCATTTCTTTTTTCCTTTCCATTTGCTTTTTAAGAACTGACAACGTATAATTTGATTATCATTTACAAGTAAATTATAATATTAGGAGTTCTTATGAAAAAAAATTTATTAACTTTAGATGTTGCATTATCAAAAGAAATCAAATACATGCTAAAGGAAGAACACTATCTTCCAGGTGACAAACTGCCTTCGGAACGAAAGCTGGCAGAGCTGTTTCATGTACAACGCTTAACTGTTCGTGGAGCCTTGAATCTGTTACTTCAAGATAAAACAATTATCTCAAAACCACGAAGTGGTTATTACGTAGCGCCTAAACGCATTTTACAATCCATTCGTAATTTTTCCTTACATTCAGAGGAAGATAGCGGACAATTAACTTACGAATTATATGATTTCAAAAAAATAGAAGCAGATAACTATCTTGCAAGCGAAATGTTACTTCCTGAAAAATCGAAAATATACAAAATTGTTTGGCTTTATTCAGATGGTACTCAACGAATTTGTATCAATACAACTTATATTCCTGAATATATCTATCCAAATCTCACCCAACAAATTGCTGCTTCTGCTCCTGCAATTGATTTGATTACAAACAATTGTCAAATAACCTTGGCAAAATCGAATCAAAAAGTCACCTTACTTTACGCAGACACAAAGACTGCTCAAATTTTAAATATTCCTGTTGATAGCCCTTTAATGAAATACAAAGGGCTCATGTATGATAAACAAGGACATCTTGCAGTCTTTTTTGAAAATAATATGCTAATTGATCGTTTTGGTTTTATCAAGGAGGTAGTTTTATGAGCAATGATGATGTATTAGCCGCACAAATAAAATCTAGTATCATTACAAAAATTAAAACACAGGAATATCTTCCTGGGGAGTTGCTTCCTAGCGAACGGGATTTTGCAACAATGTATAGTGTAAGTCGGTATTTGATTCATGACATCTTTGACGAATTAATTAGCCAACATTACTTAATTCGCGTTCACGGAAAGGGAACTTTTGTCCGCAAACCCGAACAAAATCGAGTTGCTTTAGGAGTACTAAATGAATCAAAAAATGCCAGCTTTACCTCTTTAGTTCGTAACTTTGGTATTGAAATTTCCAATAAATGCTTAGGCACAGGTATAATCAAAAACAGAAAATACTTTGCAGATAAACTTGGACTTTCTGAAGAAGATGAAATATACGGTATTCATCGAATTCGTCTTGGAAACAAGGAACCTCTTGCAATTGAGTTTACCTATGTTCCTCTTCATTTTTTTTCAGATATCGATAATTACAATTTTGAGCACATATCGCTTTATGATTATATGAAATCCAAAAATCATTTGCCTGTAAAATTTAATGAGACAATGGTGATGGTAGAAGCTGGCGAAAAACTTCAGAAGCACCTTCATCTTCCAAGCGCCACCTCTATCGTCAACTATATTGAATTCATAGGATACGATGAAAATGGTAATTTAGTTGAATATACAGAAAGTTATTCACGCCCTGATAAACTTGAAGTGCGCTTTGTCACAAATGATATCTAAATTTACTTTAATTTTACCATTTAGTATGTGTATGCACCATAAACAAAACAAGATAGAATATACACAAAATAATACTTTTGTTAGGGCGGGGAAAATTGACCACCTAAAGCCGCTTAGAATTAACCATTTTTAGTCGGATAGAAAAGTCATTGTATTTTTCTCTTCGTGTTCTAAAATGATGTATGCCAATGCATCAGTAGAAATCACAATGGAAGAAAAACACATAAATACCAACGCAGAAGAGGCTATACACTCATAACGTGCATAGCCTCTCTCAATTTCAAATTTTCTCAGTTCCCTATTGACTTTATAGCAGTAATTTTCTTTTACTATCTGTTCGCAGTCATCTGTTGTTCCTGAACTTTTTTTATTTCCTCCAGAGGCAAATTCAGCATCTCAGCAACCTCTTCCGGAGTTTTTCCACTCATAAGAGCTCCAAGAATCATTCCCTCATGACGTCCTTGTTGTATTCCTTTTTGCATTCCATTTTGTTCTCCTGTACGCATTCCTTTTTCATAAATCCTATCTCCAAATCCTGTCATTTTGCTCGCCTCCTTCTGAAATGGTTCTGACCATTTTATATGTGAATATTTTTGTATCCTGTTTATATCACCGTCAAATATTCCGTTCAAATACTCAAATATTCCGTTTTCTTCTGGTTCTTTTCCCTGTCGGATCATAATTACCGTTAAGAGATCATAATCCTCCTCAGATTCCTCTGCCATCCCTATGATATCCTTTTTCGAAAAAGAGTATTCCGTCAATGTATTCTGCAGTTTCTTTAGCACATCCTCCGCACAAATCCATATACTCCGGACGTATATACATTCATCTTCGTCTCATCACGCATGATTTCTCCTCCGGGGAACTGGGACTGTTTTTTCTTTTGTATATGGATATATTAACATGAAAACCTGGACCTTACAATTCTTCCATAACATTCTCTTGCAAAATCGCCCTTTCCAATTTATGATATATCTATCTGGAACAATAATGGAGGAAGTAATTACCTGTAAATAGTTACGATAAATCTATACGAGGAGAATGTCTATGAAAGTTTTAGTTTACCGCAAATGCAGTACCTGCATGAAAGCCCTGAAATGGCTGGATGAACACAATATCAGTTATGAAGAACGGGCTATTAAAGAAGAAAATCCTACTTATGAAGAATTAAAAGAATGGTACTCCAAAAGTGGTCTTCCACTGAAAAAATTCTTTAATACAAGCGGGATGCTCTATAAGGAAATGGGATTGAAAGATAAGTTAAAAGATATGTCTGAAGATGAACAGCTGAAGCTTCTTGCCACAGACGGAATGCTGGTGAAACGACCGCTGGTAATCGGGGATAACTTTGTACTTACCGGATTTAAAGAAAAAGAATGGATCGAGGCTATGCACGTATAATGTGTATAGCCCAACACCAAGTTTATCTACAATCTGATGGCGGGAAATCCCGCCATTTTTTATCTCTGTTCTGTTTCGTATAACTTCTTGATTTTTTCCGCTACCTGTTGCAGTTTCTGAGCACGATGACCGAAGATTCTCAATGCCAGATCTCCGGTTGTGAGACGGGTAACTCCGCCATCTATTTCTGAATCTTCGTCAAGGATCTGCCAGATTTTTTCCTGAAGTTCCAGATTGATTGCTGAATCTGCCGTTTTGACAGTTCCGGATTCCTGACTGCAGTTTTCACCATCTCTGCTGCAGATTTTAGAGAGAAACAGGTTTGCCATATGTGTGTAGCCCTCGTACATTCCGATTCCTTCCATGGGCATTTTGTCCGGTTCGTAGCGGGTGTTGTCGCGATAGATGAGTTTGTCCCCTCTGTACAGTAGGACTTTTGAGGAGAATCTGCGGTACTGAAAGCGTTCATCGTGTGCATTTCGACCGCAGGAGATAATCTCCAGCAGGAATAAACGAGAGGTTTCGTCTTCCAAATGGATAGTCATTTTGCTGTCAAAGGCTGACTGTGCGAAAGGAATCACCGGCTGGGGATAGTAATATAATGTGGCGTTTTTGTCTACCTGCACTTCAATAGTTCGGGCGGCTGAGCCTTCGTCCATTTTGTGGATTTTCTCAAAAGACTGGGACAGGACTTCCAGATCTGCACCTTCCTTTACATGGTAGGAAAATTCCTGGGAATCACCTGCCATAATTCCGGCGGAAGCACAGAGAGGCATGATTTGGATCCCACCGTTTTCCTTTTCGAAGGGCATCATAATCTTGTATGGTGCTGTGAAAGACAGATCTTCGAGAATGGTCTTGCCGTCTTTTAAGGCTGCGCAGGCGCTGATACGGGATATCTTTCCGAATTTGTTATCCATAGGCATTTTCCTTTACATTCCTTCCAGGAGTACGTTTTTCTTGATCCACTCTACTACTTTATCTACATTCTCATCTCCGCGGATATTTGTAAACTGGAATGGTCTGTCACCACGCATTTTCTTAGAATCCCGTTCCATTACTTCGAGACTTGCACCTACGTATGGAGCCAGGTCGATCTTGTTGATGACAAGAAGATCAGAGCGTGTGATTCCAGGACCGCCTTTACGCGGAATCTTATCTCCTTCTGCTACATCAATAACGAAGATGGTTGCATCTACCAGTTCCGGACTGAATGTTGCAGACAGGTTATCTCCGCCGCTTTCGATGAAAAGAAGTTCAATATCAGGGAAGCGTTCCATCATCTCGTCTACTGCTTCCAGATTCATGGAAGCGTCTTCGCGGATCGCTGTATGAGGACAGCCGCCTGTTTCCACACCAATGATACGCTCTACCGGAAGAACACTGTTCTTTGCCAGAAACTGTGCGTCTTCCTTTGTATAAATATCGTTTGTGATGACGCCGATGCTGTAATCTTTTGCCATCTTTCTTGACAATGCTTCAATAAGTGCTGTTTTTCCGGAACCTACAGGTCCGGCAACTCCGATTTTTACGTATGACATACCGATTTCCTCTTTTCTTTCTTACGACATATATAATCTGGAATACAACTTCTCATGCTGGATTCCTCTGATATCAAATCCAGGTGCAGAGAGACATAAGTCCTCCTCGCTTCTGTTCATGACATCCTTTAATATCTCATCAAATTCCCCATAGCATCCGCTCAGAAGCTGCTGCCCGGATGTCTGGCTAAGGGGGATTGTTTTTACGCAGTTGGTGACGATTGCAGATGTCTGGGCGTATAGATAATGTGTCAGCGCCTCTTCCAGAGGAATCTGCATTTCCGCACAAAAAACTCCGTAAATACAGCAATGATTTACTGCTTTTCCCTTTCTTGCATCCAGATATTCTCTGAAAATCCCTGTTTCACTGATGGAAAGCCCTAGCTTTTCAATGGTTTTTGCGAAACGGGAACCCATTTTTCTGGCGGCTTCTCTCTGTTCCATAGGAATTCTGGATGCTTCCAGAAGTTCTTCCAGGTACAGAAGTTCCTGCAGGTCTTTTTTCTCTGCAGCTTCGTATGCAAGTCTGGCTGCCAGAAGTTCTGTATACGCAAGATTCCATTTGATTTTGTGAGTAATATACTCTCTGGCTGTGTCTACATTGTGGACAATTCCACGCTGAATATAAGTCTCAAGTCCCTGGGAGTGGGAATATCCTCCGATAGGGAACAGCGCATCATTTACCTGTAGAAGATAGAACTGTTTTTCTGACATGAAGAACCTCCGTTGTTATTAATGATGATGATTATGAATACTTGCAGAAATTCTCCTGTCAAAGTCCAGCTTCAGCACTTCTTTCTCCGCCTGAACTCCATGGATTTTCTGAAGCATAACAAGCATTGGCTCGTTATAGATCGTGATAAACGTATCATTCTCTCCCCAGAAAAGCGGTGCATGTCTGTTTCCGATTTCATAGCAGACTTTTGCAGACATTTTCTCATGTCCCGGAGTCAGAGAAACACGGATAACTTCGCATGGCGGTGTATTTACCACTACAAGCTTCTCATCATCTGCGTAGATCACATCATCCTGATACAAACCTCTGGCGAGAATGGAATCGTCCATGCGGATTCCCACTTCTGTTCCTTTGTCTGTTATTTTTTTATGTATTTTCTTAAATGCTTCGTGCCATTCAATATCTACATATTCTATTGTTTTTCCTGTAGTATCAAAGTCATGAAGCTTTCCTAAAACCTGTTCACACAGCATTATTTTCGACCTCCTGAATCCAATAAAAATTTCTTATCAGATTTATTTTTTACCAAATCTGAAGTAACATCATAACTCCAGGAACCCATGCAGTTACGATTCCTTCAAATACCTGAAGATATGGAACGAATTTTCCCAGTTTTTTTCCGCAGATGTCTTCTACGAAAGCAGTTCCCCAGAGAATTGCCCACAGATACCAGATTGCTGCCCAGCGCAGATCCGGTGTGATTCCCAGTGCAGTGCTTCCTGTAAATCCCTCGATTGTACCGAAGATCACCGCATTGATGGCTACAAAAGTAGAAAACCATGCAAATGGGATAGGGCTTGCTTTCAGGAATTTACTCAGGGCTACGAAAAGATAGGTAAAGCAGAACAGTAATCCTGTTCCTGCTGCATAATAATTGCCCTGCACCAGATTGACAAAGTTAATAAATAAAGAAAGACCACCTGTAAAGATGTTCATAATGGCGGTTGATTTTCCGTCTACATTGTATAAAGAACACATACCGTTGTTGATCAGTACGATTCCTACGAATAAAAGACAAACTCCTAACATAATATTCTCTCCTCTCCTGCTTTTTCAGTATATTTTTCTGTTAAATCTGACAGGACTGTCATTATATTGTTTGGTAAGTTCTTATAAAAGTTCTCATAAAACTCCATAAATAACAGTCCTGCGAATATCATTTTTATGATCAGATAACCAGAATGTAATGGTTTAAAGTTGTTTAGAACAGACTGTAAAGCTGTGTCAGTGGAAGCTTCTCTGCCGGTTTGGAAGTGATCTCTTCGCCGTCAACAGTAACCTTATATGTCTCCGGATCTACGGTCAGTTCCGGTGTTCTGTCGTTAAATACCATATCTTTTTTGCTGATATTTCTGCATCCCTTTACAGGTACTACAGTTTTCTCAAGACCGTATTTCTCTTTTACATTCTCATCCATGGCAGCCTGGGATACAAAGGTCAGGCAAGCTTCGTTCTTAGCTTTTCCATGAGCTGCAAACATTGGCTGATAGAGAACCGGCTGTGTAGTCGGAATGGATGCATTTGCATCGCCCATCTTAGATGCAATGATCATACCGCCTTTGATGATAATATCCGGTTTTGCACCAAAGAATACAGGATTCCAGAGAACGAGATCTGCGAATTTACCTTCTTCTACAGAGCCCACATACTGGGAAATACCGTGTGTGATCGCCGGGTTGATGGTATATTTGGAGATATAACGTTTTACACGGAAGTTGTCATTGTCATGTCCTGCATCTTCCGGAAGTGCGCCTCTCTCATCTTTCATCTTACTTGCTGTCTGCCAGGTACGTGTGATAACCTCACCTACACGTCCCATAGCCTGAGAGTCAGAGCTCATCATACTGAAGATACCCATATCATGAAGAACATCCTCTGCTGCGATTGTCTCAGGACGGATTCGGGAATCTGCAAATGCAACATCTTCCGGAATTCTCTTGTCAAGGTGATGGCAGACCATCAGCATATCCAGATGCTCATCCAGAGTGTTTACTGTATATGGCATTGTAGGGTTTGTGGAGGATGGCAGTACGTTCGGAGCTGCTGCTGCGCGGATGATATCCGGTGCATGTCCGCCGCCCGCACCCTCTGTATGATAAGTGTGGATGGTTCTGCCGCCGATGGCTGCAAGTGTATCTTCCACGCATCCGCCTTCATTTAATGTATCTGTATGGATGGCAACCTGTACATCATATTCATCTGCCACATTCAGACAGTGATTGATAACTGCAGGTGTTGCACCCCAGTCCTCATGAATCTTCAGTCCCATAGCTCCGGCCTTGACCTGCTCAATGAGAGGAGCTTCGTCTGAGCAGTTACCCTTTCCAAGGAAACCTAAGTTCATCGGATATTCCTCGGCTGCCTTTAACATCATTTTTAAGTTCCATGGTCCAGGTGTACAGGTAGTCGCATTTGTACCGTCTGCAGGGCCTGTACCACCACCGATCATAGTAGTTACACCACTGTATAATGCACAGTCGATCTGCTGTGGGCTGATGAAATGGATATGGGTATCAATTCCACCTGCAGTTACGATCATTCCTTCTCCTGCAAGTGCTTCTGTAGATGCACCCACTGTCATTCCAGGTGTGACACCATCCATGATGTCCGGGTTTCCGGCTTTACCGATTCCTGCGATTTTGCCGTCTTTGATACCGATATCTGCTTTTACGATTCCTGTGGAGTCTACGATCAATGCATTGGTAATTACCAGATCCAGATCTCCGTCTTTACTGCAGGTTTTTACAGACTGTCCCATACCGTCACGGATTGTCTTGCCGCCGCCGAACTTTACTTCGTCTCCATAGGTTGTATAATCTTTCTCTACTTCTATCACAAGGCTTGTATCTGCCAGACGTACCTTATCTCCTGTAGTCGGGCCATACATTGCCGCATATTTGCTTCCGGAAATTTTTGTACTCATTGTTGTCCCTCCTTACAGAAATCCTTTTAATTTCGCAGTTTCCATGGATGCTGCTTTTGTATCGTCAGTTGCCTGTGCGCGGGTAAGGTCATTCAGTCCGAATACTCTCTGTCTGCCACCCATTTCTGTAAGCTGAACCTCTTTTTCTTCACCCGGCTCAAATCTTACAGAAGTTCCTGACGGAATGTCCAGATGATATCCATAGGCTTTTTCCCTGTCAAAAGAAAGGCATTTATTTACTTCAAAGAAGTGAAAATGAGAACCGACTTGAACCGGTCTGTCGCCTTTGTTTGCCACTGTTACTGTCACTGTTTTCTTGCCTTCATTAAGTGTGATCTCACGATCTGCGGCCATAATTTCACCGATCTTCATGCTCATTCTCCTCCTTACTGAATTGGATTGTGTACTGTCACAAGCTTGGTTCCATCCGGGAATGTTGCTTCTACCTGAACTTCACCGATCATATCAGCAACACCGTCCATTACGTCATCCTTTGTAAGAATCTTAGTTCCAAGCTGCATCAGCTCTACTACTGTTTTACCATCTCTTGCAAGCTCCAGGAGTTCAGAACTGATATACGCAAGTGCCTCCACGTAATTCAGTTTCAGACCTCTTTCCTTTCTCTCTTTTGCAAGATTTCCTGCCATATGAAGCATTAATTTTTCCTGTTCTTTGGGATTCAGCCTCATGATATTCCTCCTCTCGAATTGTGCGGATTATAATATGAAAAAATCTTCGTAGTACGCAAAAAAGAGCAGGCAATGGGATTCTTTCTCAGACCCCATTGTCTGCTCTTTGCACGAAAATTTTTATATAGGGGATTATAACTTGTGTTTCTTTGATGGTCAAGATGTTTTTTGTGAACTTTTTATTTCTTCTTCTATTTCCATTATTCTGCTACAAGTCTGACCAATTTTCCAGATATCTTTGTTTAATTCTCCCCTTGACGATAAGCTCCCCCAAAGGTGTATCATAGTTTTGTGTTAAAGGAGGTAAACTATTATGTTTGAGACATTAGGAGAAAAGGCTGAAGAAAAAGCAATGGTGCAGTTCCTTGAACGCTTTACGGACTATCCGTTTCTGGTAAAGTTCAAGAATTCCGAATATCCAATCGGAGAGGGAGAACCCACATTTACAGTAAATTTTAAGGAAACAATTCCTCTGGCCGAACTGCTCAAAAGCACTTCCCTGGCATTAGGTGAGGCTTATATGCGGGGAGATCTGGATATTGAAGGAAATCTTTACGAGGCACTGGATCATTTTCTGGGACAGATGGGCAAATTTTCTACCAATGAATCTGCTCTGAAAAAGATCATGTTCAGTTCTACATCCAAAAAGAATCAGGAAAAGGAAGTCACCAGCCACTATGATATCGGAAATGATTTTTATAAATTATGGCTGGACGAAACCATGAGTTATTCCTGTGGCTACTTCATTCATGACGATGACTCTTTATATCAGGCACAGGTTAATAAAGTAGATTATATTTTGAAAAAATTACACCTGGAAGAAGGTATGAGTCTTCTTGATATCGGCTGCGGATGGGGTTTTCTGCTGATTGAGGCTGCCAAGAAATACAAAGTACATGGTACAGGAATCACTTTAAGCCACGAACAATATACAGAATTCCAGAAACGCATCAAAGATCAGGGCCTGGAAGATTATCTTACAGTGGAACTGATGGATTACCGCGATCTGCCAAAGCATGACTATCAGTTTGACCGGGTAGTCAGTGTGGGAATGCTGGAACATGTTGGACGCGACAATTATCAGCTTTTCCTTGACTGTGTAGAGAAAATTCTGAAGCCGGGCGGATTATTCCTGCTTCATTTTATCAGCGCACTGAAAGAACATCCGGGAGATCCATGGATCAAGAAATATATCTTTCCAGGTGGAACCGTTCCCAGCTTAAGAGAGATTCTTAACCATATGGCAGAGGACAATTTCCACACTCTGGACATTGAAAATCTGCGTCTGCATTACAATAAAACTCTGCTCCACTGGGAAAAGAATTTCCGTGATAATATAGAAAAAGAAAAGACCTTGTTTGATGAATCCTTCCTGCGTATGTGGGAACTTTATCTGTCAGCATGTGCTGCAACCTTCCATAACGGAATTATTGATCTGCACCAGATTCTGATGACGAAAGGAATCAATAATGATCTGCCAATGACACGCTGGTATTAAAATAACTGCCTGGATTTTTATTTTTGAAATCCAGGCAGTACATAGACAATATTTTTTCTATTTCGCTTCCATAATTATTCTCTTATTTTTTCATATTATCAGTTGTAAGCATTCTTGTAGGTTTACGGATACACCACAAACTACTATTATTCGCCTCTGTGTTTACCCTGAGACAGATCTTCCACTACTTTTGCATAGTATTTATCTACATTGAAGAATGCCATGCAGATTACACAGATTACACATGTGATCACCGGTACCCATGCGAATGCGATTGAAATAGAGGACAGTGCAGACGCGCTCTGAACCTTAAGCTGTGCGTCAAATCCACCTGCTGCAAGGATCCAGCCAAGTGCTGCTGTTCCCACACCGGAACCAACTTTCATACAGAAGGAAGAAGCTGCATTTCCCATGCCTGCTGTGCCGTATCCATTATACCATTCACCATATGTGATCGCATCCTGAAGGCATCCAAACATAGTTGCTCCGCCACATCCGAATCCAATACCTTTGATAACGGAAGAAAGGCAGATCAGAGAGTAGGAAGTTGTCAGTCCTGACAGTACGAAACCTACAGTTGCAACTGCCATTCCCCCCATAAACAGGTAACGTTTACTGATCTTCTTCATCAGGAATGGTGTGATGAACAGAGTTACGATCTGTGCAATTGACAGAAGGTTGGATACCATTGCATAGTATCCGTCATTTCCCATATTGTACATTGTGAAGTATACTGCTGAACCAAAGAAGCAGGACATCATAAAGTACATAGCGAACAGACTTACTACCATTAACAGCCAGTATTTATTTTTGAAAAGACCTTCCAGACCTTTTATAAAGGAAACCTGATTTTGGCCGCCTTCTGCGCTTTCTTCATGTACACGTTCCTGGCATACAAAGAACATGAACATGTTCAGTACGATAAATACAATCATCAGTACTACAAAAGTCATTGTCCAGCCCTTCTGAGTGTAAGCATCTCCGCCACCGAAGAAGCCTGTCATTTTCAGAACAACTGTGTTGATTGTCATAGTTCCGGCTGTAGCCAGAAGGTTACGGAAGTTTCCGAGAAGTCCTCTTTCATACTGGTTCATTGTCATCAGTCCCTGCATAGTTGCATATGGAACGTTAATACCTGTATAGAAGATTGTGGAAACAAGGTTATATGTAAGGAACATATATGCAATCTGTGCTTTTCCTGCAAATGCAGACGGTACGCTGAACATTAAGACTGTACATACTGCCAGCGGAATACATAATCTTGCGATCCATGGACGGGCTTTTCCCCACTTACTGTGTGTATGGTCTACGATGTAACCCATTGCAAGGTCAGAAATTCCATCCAGGAATTTGGAAATTGCAATGATAGATGCTGCTGCCGCTGCACTTGCACCAATTACGTTTGTGTAATATACCAGCAGGAATGCACTGATTGCAGAGTACACCAGGTTTCCTGCATAGTCGCCGATACCATAAGCAAATCTCTCAAGGAAAGACAGCTTAGCATCCGGATTCATGTTTACGTTCTTCATAATCTTTTCTCCCTGTATGCTGTTGTAATTTTTTCATTCTCATCACAACAGGTGCTCTTTACTTTTCAATAAATCTGTTCTTATTTCTCAATCGGAAACCATCCGAAATCCACACATCTGCCGAAATCCCAGCTGTCCCAGCCTACCCAGCCAGGTGTGTTTACTGTATCTGTAAGAAGCTTGTAACTCCAGTAGAAATATCCGCTTCCTGCGTTCCATGCGTCAAGCTGTGCCTCAGCAACTGCGTTGTAGATTTTCTTCTTTTCCTCAGCACTTACTGTTTCCTGTGCCATGCCTTCTACACCGTTGAGAACTGTCTGTCCGCCCTTTGTATCGCATCCAACTGCAAGAGAGTTAAACAGGCACCATTCACCGCAGATTACCGGGAAGTATTCCTGCATTTCTGCGATGTCTTTTTTCAGCTCTTTTACATATTTCACATACTCTTCTACAGTCTGCTCACAGCCCTTCATTTCTGCAACCATCAGATACTGGTGAGTATCCAGAACTACGTTCTTGTACTTATCTTCACGCATAAAATCTTTCCATGCTTTTAAACAGAATGCATCATGGAATACCACATATTTGTCTTCCGGCATATGTCTGCGGATTCTGTCGTATGCTTCCAGATAAAAACCACGGATGAATTCCATTGTATTTGGCTTTGTTCCTTTGGCTTTCTCAGGATCAACTGCAGGATAGCGCTCTGTAACCTTCATGGATTCCCACATATCTTCCAGTATTGGCTCGTTCAGGATTTCAATTCCCCACAATCCTTTTCTTGTTCCGTATCTCTCTGCCAGTCTTTCCAGTACTGTAAGTTCGAATTCCACTTCGTCCGGCTCCTGTGACCACTTGCATACACCGCTGATTCCACCATTGTCAAATCCATTCTGGCTGTCCGGTGCTGTATGAAGATCGATCAGAATCTGCAGACCGTATTTCTCAGCCCAGTTAAATGCTTTGTCCAATTCTTCAATACATCCGATGAATGGTTCTCTGTCACCGAAAATGAAATATGGAACCGGGATTCTTACTGCATCCATTCCCATGGATTTAATTCTTGTGAAGTCTCTTTCTGTAATGTACTCAGAACGATGGATCTTGATTCTTGCTTCATAGACTTCTTTGGAGAGCTGTGTGGGCAGATAGTATTCATCTTCTGCTGTTGTGCCCTCAAACAAAGACGGACTCATCCATTTTTCAAGTACCAGCCAGTTTCCAAGATTGACTCCTTTTACTTTCATGTTTTCCTCCCTGATATTGGTATAAATTTTACATTTCCGGAAACGTCTTTCCGATATCAATTTACTTTCGCGCGCTCTTTATTTTTCAATCATTATTTTATCTGTGAAAATGCGAATTTTATATTATAATTCTCAGTTTTTTATCACTTTTCACGGCAAATATGTTATGATATAAATACTTACATATGTTCCCTTTTATATCGCTTTCGTTAATAACAGGAGGAATCCGCCATGAATTTTAATATAGATTATCTCATGCAGCATATTTCCTATGAATTACATACAATTGTAAAAAACTGGACAGGCACTTTATCTTCACAGACAAAGCCGGAAGTTATCTGTGCACGTAAAGATATAAGCGATGAATATCTTCCATTTTCTATTTTTACAAATTCTATTTTAAATGCAGAAGATACTTTTAATCTTGCCAGCAGCCCTCTTATCTTTTCTGTCGGAACTGCTGACCAGCAGATTTTTTACGCATATGTTGCTGCCGGAGAGAAATATCTGCTCATTGGACCTGTAATGTTTTCGTCCTTTATACAGATGAATTTACATATAAACCTGCCTTCCCTGGCACAGAAAGATCTTACTCCTATCTTCTGCTGCAATTTTTATTATTTCTGCTCCAATGTGCTTCTGGCCCATAATCTGTTCAGTGAATTTCCTCTTATCCGGGATGATCTTATTTCTTCTAATTGCGTAAAAAAGGCGGAAGACTATGATATTATGTGTAATTATTCTGCACTTGTTTTTGAGCGACAGGAAATGGATGAACCACATAATCCCTATGACCAGGAAATCCGCGAATCCTTAAGTATTGAAAACGGAGATATGGAAATGTACCGCAAAAGTATCAGCGAAGATTATACAGGAAAGCTTGGAACTCTTTCCAAAGACGCATTGAGAAATGCCAAAAATCTGTCAATTGTTCTCATGACTCTTGCCAGCCGCGCTGCGATCCGCGGCGGTCTGCTTCCGGAAATATCCTTCTCTATGAGCGATATTTTCATACAGAAAGTAGAAGAAATGACTGATCCTATAGCAACCGTAAACCTGGCCCGACAGTTTCAGATGGAATATATCAAAGCAGTAGCTGAAATCCGTCAGCAAAAAAAAGTTACTTCTGATATTACCTCCAAAAATATCTGGGTGGAGCAGTCCAAAGATTACATTTTCAAACATTTACACGAAAAAATCCGCATCCAGGATATTGCAGAGTATCTGCATCTGAATGCGAATTATCTTTCTGAACTATTCAGGCAATGTGAAAACGTTACTCTTACGGATTTCATTTTACAGGAAAAGGTAAAGCTTACCAAGAATCTTCTGGCTTATTCCCCCTATTCTTATATTGAAATCGCCACTTATCTGGGATTTTCCTCTCAGAGTCATCTGGGAAAAGTGTTTAAAAAATATACAGGAATGACTCTGCGGCAGTATCGGGAAAAATACGGGCAGAACTTTAATAAATGAATGCTTTTCGCTGTTATGCCATTCCATTCACTGTTTTATACTTATACAGCATCTCCGCATGATTCTGCTCCTCAATCTGTATATCAGCCAACAGCTTGCGTACACCACTATCGCCAAAGGCAAATACATCATCATTGTATGTTCCTGACACCAGCTTCTCTGTACCAATACAGTCTGTTGCAAGAAACGCATCGTGTTGTTTATCTTCCGGTGAACTCATGGCTGTATAGACTGCTTTTGGCTGATAGTCTTTGCCTGATCTGTCATTACAATTACATTCAGGCACACTTCCGGAAAGAATCATTGACAAAGACTCATAATGCTTCTGTTCTTCCTGCTGGATATTCCGGAAAAGATTTTTAAGCTCCGGATCCCTGGCCTGTTCTGCGTATTTTCCATACTTTTCCACACAGCTTTTCTCTTGTGTCTGAAGATCTTCGATTACTGAACGTTCCTTTTCTTTTAAAATCATAGTCTGTTGTCTCCTTTTTTAAGAAATACTGTATTTTGTTACATAAAAATAGTATGGATAAAAAATGCTTTTTTATTCGCAACGCAACAACTTAGTCGCAATCCGCTTCACTACTTGCTCATAACCGAAATACTATAACATCAGGATAGCTTTTTATTTACTTTGTGATATACTTATATCTGAAATTTTTATAGCAAACTGCTATAGATTATGTGAGGGAATTTGCAATGAAACGTATCGATTTTGAAAAAGGAACTGTAACCGGTAATATTCTGAATGCCGCCATTCCCATGCTGGTGGCTCAGATATTGAATCTTTTATATAATATTGTAGACCGTATCTATATTGCCAGAATCCAGGATGTGGGTACAACAGCACTGGGGGCTGTGGGCTTATGCTTTCCGATCATTATGATCATCACAGCTTTCAGCAATCTCTTTGGCTCGGGAGGTGCCCCGATTTTCTCCATCAACCGTGGGAAAGGAGATTCCAGAACTGCTGATATGATCATGAATACCGCATTCACAATGTTATGCGGAAGTGCTGCTGTGCTGATGCTGGTCGGATTTCTTTTTGCCAGACCCTTACTAACTCTGTTTGGTGCTTCGGATGATGCTCTGGTTTATGCGTATCCCTATCTGATGATCTACCTTCTGGGTACTCTTCCTTCCATGATTGCAACAGGAATGAACCCATTTATTAATGCACAGGGCTATGCCATTATCGGTATGCTGTCAGTGGCAGTCGGTGCAGTGGCAAATATTATTCTTGATCCGGTTTTTATTTTTGTTCTGGATATGGGGATTAAGGGTGCAGCGATTGCTACTGTAATCTCTCAGATTCTCTCTGCCTTGCTTGTATTTTATTTTCTTCATGGAAAATCAGAATTGAAGGTAAGATGGATTCATATAAATGAGATTTCTGAGTGCACCAGACATGCCAGGGATATCATCAGTCTGGGGTCTGCCGGATTTATCATGCAGCTGACTAACAGCTTGGTAAGTATCTGCTGCAATAATGTTCTTTCCGTGACAGGCGGTGATATTTATATCTCTGTCATGACTATTATATCCAGTGTTCGCCAGATGGTGGAGACGCCTATCCATGCGATCAATGAGGGAACCTCTCCTGTTCTCAGCTACAATTACGGAGCCAGACGTCCTGACAGGGTAAAGAAAGCAGGGGTTGTTCTGATCATTATGGTTCTGATCTATACAGGTATCATGTGGAGCGTCATTCTCATTGCCCCTGAATTTCTGATCGGGATCTTCAGTTCAGACAAACTGCTATTAAAGGATGCAGTTCCTGCACTGAAACTTTACTTTGCAGCCTTTATTTTTATGGATCTGCAGTATATTGGTCAAACAGTGTTTAAATCATTAAATAAAAAAAAGCAGGCGATTTTTTTCTCCCTGCTTCGTAAAGTATTTATCGTGGTTCCGCTGACTTATTTCCTGCCCTATGGATTACACATGGGCACAGATGGCGTGTTTATGGCAGAGCCTGTATCCAATGTGATCGGTGGTTCTCTGTGTTTTATTACCATGCTGATTACAATATTGCCTGAATTGAACAAAATGGGAAACTCCCGATAAGCAGAAAAGTCCTCAGTATTTATCCATTTTTAACTATCGCATAACTTTGCAGAAATTGTAAAAAGGATAAACAATGAGGACTTTTATTTAACTGAACATGAGAGTTCTTTACATAGCTTCATATATTTCCCAATATAATATTAATCAGGTTCTTATCGAGCATGATCGTCCGGTTCCATGGGTTGAGGATGATTCCCTCAATCTCATTTACCTGTAATGCTGAATGAAAAAGCTGATCTATGTCTGTCAGAAAAGTGGATTGTACGCTTCCGCCGCCTTTCAGTTCTTCCTCAAAGCTTGTAAATGCCGCCCACCAGACTTTTCCATCTCCGGTTTTCACTGTGCCGATCCGGAGCTGGTTGTCTCCTGTGGGCGGTTCTACTGAAAGGATAAACTGGCCGTTTTCTCTCATTCGTCTACGGATTACAGTCAGTGTATGTGCCAGCATTTCCTGAGTGGCTTCCTGCTGCAGAGCAGCGATCGCCTGCTCTATTTTTTCATTTCCCTGAAGACCTTTATCCTGATTTACATTCTTATTATCGCTCATATTAATATCTCTTTTATGCCTTTCATCGTTTTATTTCCAGTGTATTTTCTAAATTTTTCAGCTTTTTGATGGCTTTCTCAGGATCTCATGCGGTGCCTCTATCTCATTTGCCAGCGTATGTTCTGTCAGCTCTGATAACAGTTTCAGCTTCTTATTGAGCAGAGGCCGCATACAGTTAGGAACATGTTCCTGGTGTGCTCTGTGGATTGCCACACATTCCTTGCAGTTTCCGTGATAACGACAGGCTTTCTGGCAGGAACAGTGATCCTTCTCCTTGTATTCTTCACGAAATTCTGCCGCGAATTCCTCCTGCAGACGCAGACCCTCTGCGCGGTTTCCTTTATGAAACTCAGCCATTGCGTCTAATTCCTTCTGATTTCCTTCAATCTTCATACGTTGAATTTCCTTTCCCAACCTTCATTACGGATTTTCTGCTTTACTTAATGCGTTCTCTGCTCTTGTTCTTAATTTTTAATCCTGTTTATATTTCACAGCAGTTCCATATGCGATCACTTCTGCAGCCCCTGACATTACCTGGGAGGAGCCGTATTTTACACCGATCACAGCATCCGCATTCATCTCTTTGGCTTCATCCACCATACGCTTGGTGGCAATCTGTCTTGCCTCATTGAGCATTTCCGTATAGCCTGTGATCTCTCCGCCTACCAAAGTCTTCATCCCTGCCATGAAATCTTTTCCTACATTTTTTGTCTGTACAACTGTTCCCTTTACAATTCCCAGTGCCTCAAACTCTACACCCGGAATATATTCAATACTTAGAAGCTTCATCCTCTTCTCCTCCTTCAATCTCTTTCATGCGTCCTGCAAGTGCTGCCAGGATTCCACCGATGATCACAACCGGTATGGCGATTAGGAATATCAGCAGTCCGGTCGGTATGGGATCTTGTGTATTCGCCCACAGCATAAGCCCTATCACAAATCCCATAAGCAAGATCATGACTACTGCTCCAATGATCGCTCCTGTCCTTCTTTTCTTACGGATATCTGTTTTCTTTATATCCATAAACCTTGCACCCTCTTTCTCCATCTGCTCGATTTCTTCCAGACAGTTCTCGGCATTCAAGGTATCCAGGGACTGATGCTCTGTGATCAGGCGCTCACACATTTCCTGCATTTTCACAAGACCCTCCCTGCGACGTTCCAGTTCTCCCAGGTGCTGTTCCAGACAGAACTGCAGGCTTTTCCTCTTTTCAAAAAGAGCTCTCATCTCTTCTATGGAAATATCCATCTTCCGGAATAATTTGATTTCCTGAAGTCTGGCAATGTCTGCCCTATGATATTCCCGGTATCCGTTCTCTGCGCGCTCCACATTCAGGAGACCCTGCTCTTCATAAAAACGGATATTCTTTCTGGTGATGCCTACCAGCTCTTCCACCTGTTTGATCTTCATTCTGTTACCTCTTGCTTTCCTGACAGCAGATACAGCCTATCCGCTACTCTACTGCCCTGTCTGTGCTTCCTTTATACTGCTTCCATAAGGAGGAAGGTCAAGTATTTTTTGAAAGAAATTGAAAAAAATATAGCTTCCGGCAGGGGGAATCTTTTAAGCTCCTGTACGGTCTGAACCTCTCATAATTGTGATCAGAGAGCTGACCAGCAATAACATGGGGTAAAACAATTTCGGCATGATCTGAAATGCAGAAATCTCACCACCCAGTTCGTTCACTGCTGATATCGCAACCAGCATCTGTGCACCATATGGAATCACTCCCTGGAAAACACAGGAAAAAGTGTCCAGTATGGAAGCTGTCTTTCTCGGTGTAATCCCATACTCCTCTGCCATTTCCTTTGCGATAGGGTTTGCCATGACGATCGCCACTGTATTATTGGCAGTAGCAATATCCATAGTTCCTACCAGAAGTCCCATTCCAAGCTGTCCGCCTTTCTTTCCGCGGAAAATTTTATGGATCCAGCCAAGAAGTGCATCGAATCCACCATACTCACGTATCAGCGCACACATGGCAGCTACCAGAATCGCCACCATACAGGTCTCAAACATTCCGGATACACCGGATCCCATATTTTTCAGGATCTCTACAGGTGTGGTATGTCCTCCGATCAGCATAATAAATGCTCCGGATACGATTCCTGTCAGCAATACCACAAATACATTGATCCCAACAATTCCTCCGATCAATACCAGCACATACGGTATTACCTGTGTCAAATGATAGGGCTGGAGCACACGCCCCTGGATTTCTGTCTGAAATGACAGGATCAGGATTAAGATCAATGTGGCGACGGCTGCCGGAAGAGCAATCCAGAAGTTCTCCCTGAATTTGTCTTTCATCTCACATCCCTGACCATTACATGCAGCAATCGTCGTATCTGAAATAAAAGAAAGATTGTCCCCAAACATGGCTCCTCCCATAACAGAAGCCACACAAAATGCCAGATCAAATCCTGATGCTGTGGAAACTGCTGCTGCGATGGGTGTCAGAAGGGTAATGGTTCCCACAGAGGTTCCCATAGCCACAGACACAAAACAGGCAACTATAAACAGCACAGATACTGAAAATCTGGCAGGTATCAGACTCAACATACAATATGCAACACTCTCAGCACTGCTTCTTCCCACAACCCCTACAAAAGATCCTGCTACAAGGAAGATTAAAAGCATGGTGATGATATTTTTATCCCCCACTCCCTGTGCCATGATCTCCAGTTTCTTATCAAAATCCAGTGCTCTGTTCTGCAGACAGGCAACCAGGATCGCAGCCAGAAATGCTACTACGATCGGCACATTATAAAATCCCATGGGGATTTCCATCACATACTCAAATAAAATGCCCAGTCCAAGGTATAATACAAGAAATACACCTATGGGAAGCAGGGCAATTCCTTTTCCTTTTCTCATCTTTCATCCTCTTTCTACCATAATCTCTTTATGGTTATATAATCACCCTGCTATTCTATCATACCCACAGCTTTCCTGCCATAGTATTTATCACAGCTTGGGCTGATAGCGCATATCCGACACGTTGTAGATTGTCACAAAGGCCTTTGGATCTTCATGATTGATGTAAGCCATCAGCTTCTGATATTCTGTTTTGTCTACGATCGTGATGATCTCATTGCGTTTCTTCATATTATAGGCACCTGTCGCTTCATAGATCGTCGCTCCGCTGTGCAGATCTTCGATAATAAATTTACGCAGTTCTTCCTCCTTCTGAGTGATGACACAGACACGCCTCTTAATATTATGGTCAAAGATAAAGTGATCCAGAACTATACCATTAAAGTATGTTCCCAGAATACTCAGCACCACTGTTTTCTTATCATATACAAGCGCTGCGGAAAGAGCTACACACATACCGGAAAGAGACATTGCTTTTCCCAGTTCCATGTGGAGATATTTGTTCATGATCTTTGCCACAATATCCAGACCGCCGGAGGATGCATTTCTGTTAAAAAGAATGCTCAGTCCTACGCTGACTACCAGGATATAGCACAGCACATCCAGTTCCTGACTGTTGGTCATAGATCCAAAATTGGGGAATAATTTCTCAAATAATCCGAGAAATAAGGGCAGAACGATACTGGTGTAAACCGTTTTTACACCAAATTCACGTCCGCAGGTAAAGAAACCAATAATCAGAAGTACCACATTCAAAATCATGGTAATTGCAGACAATGGTAAAGGTACAAAGTTTGATAACACGATACCAAGACCGGAGATACTGCTTACAGAGGTATGGCTCGGCACCAGAAAGAAATAAACTGCCGCCGCAATGATCGCTACCGCACCTGTCAGGATCAGCACTTCCTTTATGATATCTGCATAATTTAGTTGTTTTTTCATAGTTAGGTTTCCTGTCTTTCTTTCCATATTCTTGTTCTATTGTAACATATGGAAAGAGAATGTCCATCAGCAATTACAAAAAGAGGCTGCCTTACGTGACAACCTCTTTGTACATTTTTATAATCCACCTATAAGAATCTTTAAAATTCGCTTTCATATTTTAGAGCGTGTTTGAAAAACACTCTAAGATTTTATCCTAACGGCTCTGTATGTTCTTCAGATAAATAAGCTTTCTGTTCTTCCTCCGGAGCTTCCCAGATTGTTGTTGTAGTTCCATCCTTATCTACATATACTTCTTTTATCTCATCTTTCTTCAGAATATCATGAATATGATCATATGGATAAAAAATACAGCTTACATATTTTTCCCACAAGCTCTGCTCAAAATAAATAGTCATTACACCTGTTTCCCTGTCTAAAGATGTTTTCCAGCGATAATTTCCTTTTATATTCGTTCTATATGTTACTTCATCTTTATTATCCTCAACAATAGTAATCCCGGCATCTTTGTAGTTGATATATGTGACATGTTTATTCATAAAGGTAAACACTGCCACAAAGCAAATTACGGTTGCTGCTATGGAAAGCAGAATAGTTTTTATCTTTCTTTTCTTTAAAAATTTTCTGAAACTCTTCAGGTCATTTGCTTCATTGCTGCTTTCTTTTGTCTGCGCAGAGATTTTCATATCATTTTCAAGGTCTGTCTTTGTCTCATGGTATACCCGCTGGCAGATTTCGCAGTTTTGCAGGTGTTTTTCTACAAGTTCTTTTGTGTCATCACTTACCACATCATCAATGTATAATGGCAGAATATCCTGGATCACATTGCAGTTTATTTTTTCCATGTTACTTTTCCTCCTGACTCATCTGTGCTCTTATCATCTGGCGTGCACGGTGGCAGGTTACTCTTGCCCACCCTGCACTTTTCTGATAGCATTTTCCAATCTGCTCAAAGGAGAGCTCACCGTATATCCGCAGGTGAAATACTTCCCTGTAGGGTTCCGGTATCAGTTCTGCATAGCGTTTGAGATTCCGAACTGTCTCATCCTGCACGATCTGATCCAGTACTGCCGGTGATGTGTCCTGCATGGAATCCTGCATTATTTCTGAAAATTCTTCACCCACATAGATTTTATTTCGCCTGCAATAGCGGAAATATGTATTCTTCGCAATTACAAATAGCCATGCGCGGATATCCTTCCGGCCGTCAAATTTCTCAATATTATTCATTGCCTTCAGGAATGTTTCCTGGGTGATTTCCTCTGCCAGACTTTCATTTTCGGAAAGTGCCCGGATATAGAGAAAGACATCACGGAAATACTTCCGGTAGATTGTTTCGATTTCTGATTTCTCCATTCCTGCTCCTTGTATTTTTATTATCCTACTGCATCTTTCGGGATTTTTAATGACCCTGTCTTCTTCCATTGAATGTCTGAACACGGTTCTGATTTTGTTGCATCTGCATTGAATATTCCTAAATATCGTTTCATAATAATCCTCCTGTCTGCTGTATCATTATTTTATCTGATGTCTTTCTATATAACTAAGTCACAGACAGAAGAAACGTTACAGAAAAATTTATATTTTGATATTTTAACCGAAGCAAGTAAGTTTCCTGCGGAGGTTGCAGAAAACAATAAGCAGTGGATGGGGACTTGCTTGTAACCTATCTGTTGCGAATGAACCTGATACTTTCTTTGAATTTCCGAAACGTTGTTTCGAAAATTCAAATCTTAGCTAATGATATATTTTGTACCTTTCCCTTTTCCTTCAACAGTAATCACACCTTTTTGACACATTTCTTTCAACAGCTTTGTTGTCTTTGATTTGCCAAAAGGTACATATGGTGCAACTTCGCTAATGGGCTTCAGCATCGTCTTGCTTAAGAGCTTGTAGATCACGATTTCATCTTTTGTCAGATCAACATTTTTTTCAAATATCGGAAGCATAATTTTTATAGCATTCTCTGAAACTTCAAAATCCGGTTTTATCAAAGCTTCCGCATACAGTTGTTTTATTCTTGTAATTCCCGTTCCGAATATCTCTACAAATCCTAATCTGTAAAATACATTGGCAAGATTTCTATTTCTTAAAACAGAAAGTTTGCCTGCCAAATATTCTTCTTCCGTTATTCCAGACGGCAACCCGCCAGGAGAAACAATTTCGATTCGATCATCGAACATCGAAACTCTGATTTGCGAATCCACATCCCATACTCTATGAATCAGAGCATTGGCGATTGCTTCTCGGAAAGCAGCTTCCGATATTTTCTCCATTTTCTTTCGATCGGCGCCTTGTATTACTTCATATTGATAATAGTCTCTGAATACCTCAAGTGCCTTTTCATATACCTCTAAAACCGATACATTTTTAAACGTTGATCTCTTTTGAATGATGCTGATGTTTTCTCCGAATTTGACAATATCAATTCCAGGAAAATGATTTTTATCTGCCAAAAGCCCCGCCGCATTATTGAATCCATTATCATCGTTATACAGGTTCAATGTCTTCAGTGTGTCCTTATCAAAATTTTCGATCCGGATATTTTCTTTCAGCTTACGGCGTAAAATTTCAAAAGACAACTCCTGGTCTTTGCAAGGCAATTCTTCAAATCGAATGTTTTTCCCATCCAACACAAGTCTTGAGAACTCCAGAGTGTCTACCTCTATCGTTGCTGTATCATTCCGCTTGTATGCTTTCGATTTATATAGATACGGCTTCTGAAGTCCGCTTTTTACAGTAAGTTTTATCGTTTGGTCACTATTCTGTATCTCAAGCATATAGTCTGGCTGCGGTGTAATGCTGTCGTTGATTTTATTTTCAATATCCAAACAAGCTTGCTTGGCATCCGGCAAAGCTTTTATATTTCCATCATCATCTACACCAAAAAGAATGGTTCCACCATCATAATTTGAAAAGGCACTGACTGTCTTTAAAAATGTGTTCGTAATCGTTTCTTTGAACTCTAATGTTCTCGTTTCACGCATATCAATCGCCTCCATTTCGCTCTTATTGAATATATTATATGCAGAAACAATCAAAAAAACAATCGTATTTTTTTACGATTGCTTTTTTGATTGTTTTTGTCATGAACTCAAATGTTTCTGTTCCTAAACAGCAACTAAGCACCCTGCATCCTGATTTCAACACACTCTTTTTGTGTCTCTTTGTCCTTTACAATTTTGAAATCATCACCAAGTGTATGCTTTTTCAGATATTCGTTCAGCATAAGTACCCAGATTCGGTCTTTCTCATACATATTCGGATGCGCCAGATAATAATCCACGGAAATCATAGTAGAAAAGGTATATTTTATTTCTTCTATATAATTGCTGTAATCCTTCTGTTCTTCTACCATCCAGTATTCGCGATAAAGTGCCGGCTTCTTGCCATTGCTCTTAGAAGCCTTCACAGGTTTTATCTGACCTTTTTCCAGTAATTTCATTATGTATTCATACTGTTCCTGGTAGGCAAGATTCTGTCTGGTATGAAGAAGATCATCCAGCGATATTCGTTTCATTGGTTAATTTCTCCAGAGTGGGTGAATATTCGTCTCACCCGCTTAACTTATTGCTTTTTACGATGGAAGCAGCTTATCTTACAGTAAGATATTCCACTGCAAAAATCGCCAGCACGCCTACCAATACGCTAAGTAATACATAACACAGAGCTATTCCCATATGTCCATCCCGAATCAAATCCGAAGATTCCAGCGCAAAGGTTGAGAATGTGGTAAATCCACCGCAGACTCCCACCTTCAGAAACAAAATCAGCCTTGGTGGAACAGACAATTTCGCCGCCAGTACTGTGATTGCTCCGATCACAATACATCCAATTATATTGATACAAAAGGTTTTTGCCGGAAAAATCATGGTTTCTCCTGTGGGAATCAGCCCAATCAGGTACCGCAATACTGCTCCTGCAAAACCACCCAGCCCTACTGCCAGACAATTCATCATTTTATCTCTCCAAATTAATATAAATTTACTTTCAAAGCAATCATAACATGAATTTACTTTATCGTAAAGATAACTATTGTTACACAAATAGGCTTGTTTTCTGAAGTATAGCCTTCAGCAGATCCCCCTGAAGATAATAGGTAGTCTCAAAATGAAGGTACGATAACGATACTTTATCCCACAACAGTAAAATCTTGGGCTGGAATTCTTCATCTCCATCCCAAAACTGAAATAGCACAGAAAAATCCAGAAAAACAGGCATTTCAAAGGTCAGATCTGCCCCTGCCAGACGCTCCATCTGCTTTCCTCCCAGACAGATACAGGCCTGTTTTACCTCTTCCACCTTGCCAGAAAATGCTCGTGCATACTTTTCTACAAAGGAATCTGTAGACGGACTGCTTCCGGCTGTTACAAATCTGCCCACCGGCTGCCACTGTCCGGTCAAAGGCGGTAATATTTCCTGCCCGGAACAACAAAGAAAATCATAGATTGTCATAACAATCGTATATTCTTTGCAGTCCATCCATTCCTCACCCTCAGAATATGCAATGGCGCCATCTCTGCGGCTGATCCGATATTCTGTTCCAATATATTTCAAATACAGATATTCTTCATCATGTTCCAATCCATATTTCTCTATCAGCTTATCCTGATCATGCTGTAAAAACAGCTCTCTTCCTATATATACCTGTTTTTCATAATTATCCATAAACGTCTTCTCCATTCTGTATCATGTAAAGGAATAAATACATTTCTATTATAATCTATTTTTCCAAATTAGCAAAAAAAGAGTTCTTCTGCTTCACTCTACATTAATAATAACAAATTTTTGATAAATCGCCCGATATGGGCTTAGTATATCGAAAACGTGGTAATTCTACAAGGAGAAGTTTTCAACAAAATCTCTACTAAGTATCTATTGTACTGTATAATAAAACCCCAAAAATCCCCAACTCCCGCAGACCAATTCTGCGGGAGCCGGGGATTTTATGTAGGTATGAACATGAGACACGAATATGTCAGATCAAGCGGATATTCGCAATCCGCTTCGCTACTTGCTCAT
>HE978651.1:3190802-3314166 GCA_000285855.2 Ruminococcus sp. JC304
TATAATCGATGTTATACAATCTCTTACTTAACAATCATACCAGTCTTTCTGTCGCTGAAGATCGCTACCTCGATCAGGAAGATGATACCAAGGATCAGCTGCTGTAACTGTGTAGGCATCATCAGCATTACCAGACCACTGGAAAGTACTTTGTATGTCATAACACCAAGGATGATGTTATAGAATCTTACTTTAGCGCCGCCGTTTACAGGCATTCCGCCAAGTACCAGGGCGATCATGATCTGTGTTTCCAGCTGGTTTCCGGCTGTTGATGTAACGGAACCTACTTTGATAGCATTTACAAATGCTGCAAGTCCTGTAATACATCCTGCTGCCACGAATACAAGGATCTTTGTAGTCTCTACACGGATACCTGCAAATCTTGCTGCTGTTTCGCCGGCACCAATTGCTTTCAGTCTGGCACCCAGACCTGTGTAAGTGAATACAAGATATGCCACTACGAAGATGATCACTGTGAAAGTAAGCATAAATGGCAGTGTGTTATATTTGGAAATATCACTTACTGCGTAAACAGGTGAGTTAGTTGTTGCATAAGCACAAACTCCACGGAACAGATACATAGTACAGATTGTAACAATGAAGCTTGTGATTTTTCTCTTAACATTGAAGTAACCATTGATCAGTCCGATCAGTCCGCCTGTTACCACACCGCCAAGCGCTGCCAGAACCATGTTGTAATGGGAAAGGTAGCAGACTACGATGGAAGCAACACCAAGCATGGAGCCCTGGGAGAAATCCAGGCCACCCATTGTCATTACCATGAACACGCCGATAGATGAGATCAGCAGCATGTATGACTGGCTCAGAAGCAGTGATATATTTTTCGGCTGAAACAGTCTGCCGTCTGTGAGGAATGCAAATAATACACAGATGATCACGAATCCTGCAATAGGAAGGATCGTACGCACAATGGGACGTTCCAGAAATGGTACTTGCTCAGTTGATTTTTTTGTTGTACTCATTTTTTTACCCCCTTAAATCATATTGTCAATCAGATCTGTGTCTTTCAGATCCGGAGAGCGAAGGAATTCACCATTGATCTTACCGTCTTTCATGATCAGGATACGGTCTGCCATACCCAGAAGCTCCATAATCTCCTCAGAGATCATAATAATGGATTTTCCTCTTTTTCTCATATCGTTCATCATGGCGTAGATATCAGCTTTAACTTTGACATCAATACCACGTGTAGGGGAGTCAAGGATGATCAGGTCGGAGTCCTTTCCAACCCAGCGTGCAAGAACGACTTTCTGTTTGTTACCGCCTGAAAGAGCGGATACAAACTGGTCAACGCCTGTCATTTTTGTACTCATCTGTTTTGCAAATTTATTGGCAAATTCATTCATCGTCTTTGCGCGAAGGAATCCATGAGTCTTCAGATCCTCCAGAGATGGAAGACAGATGTTATCGCCAATTGTGTCATTGATGACCAGAGACTCATTGTCACGGTCCTTGGAAGCATATGCAATACTGTGTTTGATGGCATCCGGAATGGAATTGATCGGTGTGCCATCTCCCAGGGTTACACTTCCCTGACGGAAATAGGAAGCTCCGAAGAGTGCCTTTCCAACCTCATGCATGCCACATTCGGAAAGTCCTCCGATACCAAGGATCTCACCTTTGTGAAGATCAAGGTTCAGGTTCTCAATCTGTCCTTTTACTGTCACGTTCTTAGCGGAAAGAACAACTTCATCAGATACTTTTTCGCCGTAGTCTGTACGATAATAGCTGTCGCCGATCTCACGGCCTACCATTAAGGCTTTCAGTCTGTCAGGTGTAGCTTCTTCCTTTGTGATGGAACCGATCTTCACACCATCTCGAAGTACACTGATGTTATCAGACTGCTCAATAACTTCCTCAAGGTCATGGGAAATAAAGATTACGCAATTTCCTGTGTCACGAACTTTGTGCATTACCTTGAAAAGCTCTTCACGGCCTTTCTGGCCAAGTGCTGTTGTTGTCTCGTCTACAACCAGAACCTTCGGATTAAAGTAGGTAGATTTTACAATTTCAACTAACTTACGATCCTCGAAATTATAATCGTCGATTACTTTTGTTGCATCAATATAATTGAATCCATAGCTGTCCAGATATTCCTGGGCCTTCTTGTTCATTGCTGCTGTATTTTTGATACCATATTTGGTAAACTGATCCTCGTTTCCAAGGAAAATATTCTCTGCCACAGTCAGTCCGGAAAGTGTTCCGATCTCCTGTACGATAATGGCTACACCCTGATGGTTGGCTTCAACCTGGTTTGTTGCGGTAATCTCTTTTCCTTCAAGGATAAACTTACCGGAATCTTTCTGGTAAATACCTGTCAGACAGGATGTCAATGTGGATTTACCGGAACCATTTTCACCGATCAGTGCGTGGATCTCACCTTTATTAAATGTAAAGGAAACGTTGTCCAGGGCGTGTGTGATGCCAAAATGTTTATCAATATTTTCTGCTCTTAATAATATTTCACCCATAATCGTTCTCCTTATTTTACTACAAGACCTTTAACCGGTTTGGTTGTCAGTGCAACGATCACCAGCAGTGCAACACCTGTTACCACGTTCTGGATCGTAGTCGGAGCACCAAGTGCAACGAAACCATTGAACATAAGCTGGATGATCATCTCACCGATCACGATAGCGATAACCGGATGGCCGTATTTCTTAAATGCCAGTCCAAAGAAGGTTCCCATCAGAGGAGTAAAGTTACGGCTCATAGAGGAAAGGTTGGAAGCTGATGTCATGGAAGTGCCAAAGCTGATTGTCAGGATTGCCTGAAGTCCGAAGAAGAAACCAGCAAGAGTAAAAGCTACGATTTTGTATTTAGAAACATTTACACCCATGTTCTTTGCAACAACTTCATTGCTTCCGATGGCGTATGTATAAGTACCAATTTTTGTGTATTTCAGGATGAATGCACAGAGCAGATATGCGATCAGTGCCAGGATCAGGTTGACCGGATAATCACCGAACGCTCTGTAATCTGTGGAAAGAATTACGTTTTTTCCGTTTGTAGCATATACACTGAACGCCTCATAGATCAGTGACAGGGCACATGTAACGATCAGGGAAGAAATATGTAATTTGATATAAACCACACCATTGATGAGACCAATGATCGTACCACAGATCAGCGGTGCAATGATAAGACCGGCATAACCGAATTTCTCACTTGCATTGCAGGCGATAATGGATGAAAGTACGATATTGGCACCAACGCTCATATCGAAAGGTCCCATTACGCAGATAAAGTAGAGGCCGCATCCGCCAACTGCGTAAATTAATGCTGATTTCATATAAGTGGCCAGTTTCGCCGGGGAACCGAAAGTAGTCGGTGCAAGTACTTTAAATACTGCCCAGAAAACTACAAGCATAAGAACCAGAAGGCCGATTCCATAATACTGGCTTTGTTTGAGTTTTTTCATAACCATTCTCCTTATTCATTTCTTTGCCCGCCAAAAGCAGGAGGTCAGACACTTCCTCAGGGTTTGGCCTTTTGCTTCGAGCGGGCACTGACAATTACCTCTTAAAAGTTTCTCCACTGCCCTTTGGAGAAAAGGCAGTGGAGCATAAGTTCATCATATTAGTTGCTGTGACGGGAAATAACATCTTCAATAGAAAGTGATGTAGCTGCTTTGTTCAGATCATCAAAGCTGTATCCTGCTAATTCAACAAGTTCTTCATCTGTGTATGGATCGTCATCTACAAAGTATTTCTTGTAGTTTTCATAGTCTTCGGAAGAAGATACATACAGGTATGGGAACTGGATTTCGTATCCGAAGGATCCTTCCTCTTTTACATAGTTGCCTTTGATTGCGTTATATGTGATAAGGAATGCATATAACGGGTCACAGAAGTGTCCGCCTGATTCAGCAAACATTCCGCCTGATTCAAGCTGCTCGCCAAGATCATCAAGGAAGTCTGTGGAAACAACGTCGATCTTTCCTGTAAGTCCTTCGTTTGCCAGAGCACCAATAGAACCAACAAGTGGGTCACCGCCGCCACCTGCAACGATCAGAGCGTCCATATCAGGGTTGGAGTTGTAAAGGGAAAGAGCTGCTGCTGCACCTTCTTCAGAAGATGTATTAGCATATACAGGCTCTGTCATTGTTGCCTGATCATCCGGGTTAGCTTCATTCCATTCGTCAACTGCCTGTTTGTAACCTTTCCATCTCTGCTGGAAGGTAGCATCACCAACTGTCCATGCTTCAAGACCGATGTTTCTGTCACCGTTCTCAAGAAGCAGGTTAACCAGTGTATAACCATTTGTTACTTCGTCTTCATGAACTGCACCAAGGTAGTACTGGGAGTTGCATGCTGTCTGATATACTTCCGGGCTGTTCTCTTCGGAGATAATACGGTAGAACTGTGTAAGGTAAACCTGGTTTGCATCGCAGGTCTGGATTGCAGATGTCATTTCAGAGTCTGCGGAGTTACAGATTACGATACCGTTACATCCTGCTGCACAGAGCTGTTCAACAGAAGCTGTAACCTGCTCAGATACGTGACCCTGGTCAACATACATTACATTAACACCAAGAGCATCAGCTGCTTTGTCGATGATCTTTTTACTCTGGCTTCCAAGTACGTCTGTGGAGCTCCAGATGGAAACACCAATTGTGATGTCGTCGTCAGCTGCCTGTGTTGTAACTGCGCTCATTGGTAAGGAACCAACCATTGCTGCTGTTGCTGCGATAGCAACGGCTTTTCTCATTCTTTTTTTCATATTGTAAAACCCTCCTTGATAAAATTTGGTTTCTTGATTTTGTGAACGGAGGTTATGTTTTCGTGCTCTCCGTTCCTCTGTGACTCTATTAAACCATATTTTGCCTTTGGTCAGTTAGGACATATTTGAAAAATTTTGTTGCACATTTTTGACCAGTTTATATATAAAAGTTGGACAAAATATGAACAAGTTAAGCAAAATGCCAGTAACTTGTATGTTTTCTCTATTGATTATAGCAATCCTCGTAAATAATGCATTTAAGAGGATTGCTATAGTTGTATATCTTCCAAAAAAGTCCTCTGTATCCGTTCGATTCGATAAGAACCACCATACAGAGGACTTTCAATTCCGTTACTGTTCACTCAATTCTATCTGAGTTTCTTCCATATTATTATAATTGTGCCAGATTATTCCGATACTCTCTTGGACTGCATCCCATCTTTTTCCTGAATACCCTGCTGAAATAATTATAGTCATCATATCCCACCAGGAATGAGATCGTCTCCAGCTTCTTATCCGGATCTTTCATCAACTCTGCTGCTTTCTCCATCCTGATCCTGGTAAGGAAGGCAATGATCGTCTCACCGTATTTCTGGCTGAAGCTTCTGGACAGATAGCTGGCATCCATATGATATTCTTCTGCCAGAGCAGTAAGTGTAATATTCTCATGATAAGAACGTTCCATATATTTATGGATCTGCTCTACCTGCTGCATAATAGAACCTGATCCGGAATCCGAATCCTTGTCCTCGCCCCTTTCCCAGAGACTGTCCAGAAGAATCTTTAAAGAAGCAAGTAAAGACGGCGCATTAAGACATTTCATATAATAGTCAATATTGTCCATAGCCTCTTCCGCCTGTGCAGTAAGCTCCGGACATTTCTCCTGCACATAGCGGTACAGGATCCCTGTGAGTCTGCCGGTATACTGTTTCACATCCAGATATGTCCAGGCACCATTGTCACAATCTTTAAAATCACAGGTCTTAAAAATCAATTTCTCTGTCTTTGATCTCTGTCCTGTTGCCAGCAGATGATATAACTCCGTTTCCATATGAGCAGGCGCTGATTTTCCCATCATCTGGATCTCACTGCTTCTCTGAGACTCTCCTCTTTTTTCCTCCTGGCATGAAAGGACACAATGATGTCTGTTAAATGGCCGGGTAACCAATGTAGCAATCAATTCCCTGTAAATGGTACCGATATCGTCTAATGAACTGGTCTGTTCATGAAGTACAACAGAAATCGGTCCGTATTCTTCCAGTGGAAATTCTCTCAGAATATTTTCTGCCAGTGTTCTGAATTCCTTTGCATCTGCAGTCTTTACGAGGAGAAACTCACTCATCTTATTGCTGTTGTTAAAAATAATCGCATTTTCTTCCAAACCAGTCAGCTCTCTCAGCCTGGATTTAATGCTCCAGGACATCTGCAGATTGTCATATTCAAACTTCTCTGCAATTTCTGCAATATTATAAAATTTCACCATCAGCATAGCAACTTCAGAGAAAGTATTAGTACTGGATACATAAGTCTGTGCATCAGCTTGTCCATATAATTTTCCGGAAAGCAATGCTGAATATTCGCTGTCTTCCAGAAAAGAGGAAAGTTTATGTTCACGGATCCTGCTGGTTTCATCCTGCTTTTTAGTATTCTCCCTCTCTTCCAGAAGATTCAGGGCTTTGGTAAGAACCTTGACCATCTCTTCTTTTCCCACCGGTTTTAGGAGATAATCCAGTCCACCGGAAACAAATACCCCCTTCACCTTATCAAAATCATCATAACCGCTGATAGCGACCGTAATGATCTCAGGATATTCCTTCTGCAGCCGCTCCAGCAATTCCAGACCACTTAAAAAAGGCATATTAATATCTGTAAGAATAATATCCGGCTTTTCCTCTTCTATCCTTTCCATAACCTCCTCACCGTCACATGCAGGTTCCAGAAATTCCAGGGAATACTCCTCCCACGGAATCAGATTTCGGATATTCTCACGGCTCCAGAATTCATCATCTGCAGCAAGTACCTTATATTTCATAGTTTTCAATATTTTTCTCCCCCTCAAATATGCCTGTCCCAATATTTTTCTGTTAAAGGCACATGATACCCCAATGTCAAGCATGGCATTTTTATATTATGTATTGTCAGATATTTCCGGAGAAACAGCCGGGACTGTAATCGTCACAGTTGTCCCCTCTCCCACTATACTGTCAATATGTAGTCCATAGTCCGCACCAAAAAGCTTCTTCAGCCGCGCATTGACATTAAGGATTCCAATGGAAATTCCGGATTCCACCCGTTTCATATCGTTCTGTTTCAACAGCCGGTTCATGTCCTCTGCGTCCATTCCTGCACCATTATCCTGAACTGTGATCACCAGATTCTCACCTACATGCTCCGAACGTATCAGAAGCTTCTTATCCTTGCGGCGGACATTTCTCAGTCCATGTGTCAATGCATTCTCCACAACCGGCTGAATGCAGATACGTGGCATCTGATCTGCAAGTGTCTTACTATCTATCTGATAATCATAGGCAACCGTCGAACCATTTCTCACATCCATTACATAAAGATAATTTCTCACATGAGACATTTCATTCTGCACAGTGGATAATTCGTCTGTCATATTCAGACTGTAACGGAAAATCGCAGACAGGGAACGGCACATGCCACTTACCATAGGACAGTTCTGTGCATTTGCAATTCCACTCATAGTATCCAGAGTATTATAGAGAAAATGTGGATTGATCTGTGCCTGAAGCATTTTGTATTCTGTACGTTCCACCAGCATTTTATGCTGCAGTTCCTCCTGGGCCATCACCTGCATACGATCCAACATTTCATTAAATTCCGTACCAAGAGTCGTAAGCTCCTGTGACCATCCTACCGGACGCACACGTAACTGTGTTTCTCCGTTTTTGATCTGCGTGATCGTACTACTCATTTCCTCTACCGGCTTTGTTAGCCATTGGGATAAAAACAATACAATAATTGTGATAGCCAGCAACATGGCTGCCATTATGATCAACAGTGTTCTGATCAAAGACTTCTGTGTTGCTGTAAGAAGTGACTGTGAAACAAGTACAAAAGCTTCCAGATTATAATTTTCCTGAGAAACCTGTATCAGATAATTTCCATCATATTCCTGCTCCAGCTTAGTAGATTTATAATAGTTTTCCACAGCCTTTGCAAGCTGTTTCTGGATTCTGCGCTGACTGTCTGATGCCTGTCCGGTCATTGCGACCACCCTGTCATTCAACGGCTGAAGCCACAGGCAAACCTGCTCTACATCCACATATTTAGACATAATAGAAGTAAACGCCGCACTATTGATATCACATACAAGATATCCCAGCCCGCTTCTATCTGCATCATAGTTGTGCAATTTTAAAACCAAACGGACAATGTCTTTTTTTGCATCTGGATTATGATATCCTGAGATCATCAGATCTGTACGTTTTCCGTGAACATAATCATATACTCTGTCTGAATTGTCATCATATCCTTCTGATTTGTAAATATCCTTTGGGTATGCAACTGAATTATATCTGTAACTGCTGATCAGATGATCCTTTGTATCATACAGATACATAGCCAGGAGCTGGTCTTCTTTTGTAAAACGTTTTCTCGCAAAATACCAGCTTCTCCAGTAATAATCCTTCAGACTAGTATCCTGTTCCGCTGCGTCGCGCATATCATTGATCAGATCCTGTTCACTGTATATGGTAAGCATTTCTCCGCGAATGGTATGAATAAAGCTGGACAGATCTGTCTGCATCTTATTCAATGATATCTCATGATCTGATATAATTTCCGCCCGTATCTGTCTTCGCAGTGACTTCTGAAACAGAAATGTCTGCAATAATAAAGCAAACAGCACACTGCTGATACACAATACCAGCATAGCCTTCCGCATCGTCCACTTCTTGGATTTCATTTTTTTCTATCTCTCCAACACTTTATTCTTTTAACCTGTAAATAATTTACAGGCATACATTGGTTTTATTTTATCATACTATCAGAAAAAGTGTAACCTATTTTCCTATAACATAAAAAAGTCCCTCTGTGATTGCCGGAAGCAACACACAGAAGGACGTTCTTAATAACAAACTATTTTCTTATATGCAAATTACGCTCAAACGGAATGCCAGTTCCGCTACTGCGGAACGGCTATTCCATTTCTAACGGTACGAAGTACCGCTAGATGATATCATTCTGCTTCACGCATATTTATACCGTTCATTTCCAGACGATATGTATGATGCTTATCTGTGATTCGTGTAAGGCACGCATCAGCATAGGTATTATCAGCAAACATATCAAACCATGTACTGACTGGAAACTGTGAGATCACTACAGTTGATTTTCTTCCATCCCTGGCGTCAAGGACTTCAAAAAGATCCCGGCATTTATCAAGATCGAGATCCATAAGGCCAAAATCATCGATCACAAGAAGATCCAGCTTGGTCAGCTTATTCAGGTAATCCAGATTTGTGGATTTGATACGTGCCTGTTCCATTTCGCTCATAAGAGTGTTCGCTTTTATATACTTTACACTCTTAGACTACTTCATTGCAGTTACACAAAAAGCATTGATCAGATAAGTTTTTCCACTGGCGGAAGATCCTGTTACAATGAGATTCTTTCCTTCCTCTATCCAATGGCAGGTACTCAGTCGCTCTATTGTCTGGGTATCAAGCTGACGTTCTGAACGGTAAATAGTTTCGTCAAGATCTGCCGCCGGGTATCGCAGATGCGCTTCTTTCATCAGACGATTAAAACGTTTATCTGCCCGCGCCTGCCACTCTGCATCAACCATTGCTGTCATGCGTTCCATAAAAGTGTTCAGATCTGCATTGGGATCTTTCAACTGTTCTTCCAGGATATGTGCCATTTCTGGAACACGGAAACTCTTCAGACGCATGATCAGAGCCTGTTCCTGAGGCGTTAATGTAATGTCATGGGATAAACTCATTTGTATGCCTCCTTTCCACGGATGTTTGTATGGGAAGGAAGTTTTCCGGTTCCGTTTATACCGCTGCTGGAATGATTATTCTGGACCATGCCAAGTACTTTCTTAAAATAAGAATACTTGCAGGCATTGGCTTCTACGCATTTCTCAGCAGCCTCCTGAACCAGTCTGTGAGGAACATCCTTACAGGAATGGAGTACACCGGCACAGCTGTTGTATGCCTGTTCCTCATGCTTGGAACTGCGGAGTATCCTGTCAATAAGAGTTACCATAGATTCTCCATAAACAGATGCCCACCGCCTATAATAAGCTCCGTCATGTGCATTCACTTCTTTGTAATATAGGTGTTCCGGAGGCATATGATTGTCATCTGTAATGTAAAGAGGAAAATCACGGTAAGATCTTGGATGGCGGCAGATCAGCCGGTTATACTCATCGCAGATCCGTATCTCCGTCATTGTAGCCTTAAGAATTGCAGGTTTCCTTTTATAGGTATACAATACAGAATAGTAGTGGGCATCATACTCAAGGTGGTAATTATCTGGAACTTTAAGAAAGTATTTATAATCACAAAGTGTATAACTTTCGACTGGAAGCTGGTTCATACGCGGTTTGTCGTACTTTTCGAATCCATTCATGCGGGATTTCCGAATGTCAGATTTTTTCTGGAAAGGACGCTGGTTGATGTCCGCTACGATCTTTTTGACCGCAGCATTCAGAGCTTCCAGAGAGGTATAAGTATCTTTCTTTAATTCTTCTACCAGATGCGTCTCCAAGAAACGCACATGATTTTCAACTGTTGGTTTGCCTTTCGGTTTCCTTGGTGGTGGCGGCAGAATGATCGTACCATAAAAAGTTTCCAGATCTGAAAAAGCTGACTGCAGCACAAGTTCATCTTTACTATGCCTGGTAACAGCTGTTCTCAGATTGTCCGGGACAAGATATTTAGGAACTGCCCCATAATAAGACAGTGCATGTACTGTACCGGTAATAAAATGTGAAAGTTTTTCATCCGGAAAGATCTCTGCATAAACAAGGCTGCTAAAACCAAGTGTAGTTGTAAAAATGTGAACTTTCCGAAGTTCGCCAGTTGTTGTGTCCAATAGCAGTTCCGGCTGGTCACCTACCCAGTCAATATACATCTTTTCACCAGGGATCCGTTCCACAGGCATAGATGTTTTTGAAGTACCATAAGTATCTACCATAAAATCACGATACAGCTTATAAAACTGAGCGAGCTGGTAACCGTTGGGATGCTCTTTTTTATAATCAATCCATAGAAAACTCAAGTCAGCATGTTTTCCCATTTGGATCATCTGCTCATGTATTTTTTCAAAATCAGGCAGTGGAATATCCTTATGTCGAAGGTTTTCTTTTGGATAGATGAGATCAACCACCTTTGAGGCTGGCATTTGCCGAAGATCATCCAATGATAAGCCTGAATCCTTGTAGCGGTTCATGATCAATGCAATCCCGCTCCGTCCGATCCGGTAACGTTTTTGTACAGAGTCATAACTGACTTTACTGAGCCGAAGTTCTATGACTCCAAGAATAGTATTGTAGTCGTGCATAATAGTTCCTCCTTTGCACTGTGATGAATAATAGTTACATCACAATAATAAAGGAAAAACGTACCGTTTTGAGCAGAAAACGCGTACCGCTAAATCAGAATGAATGTACCGCTGATTTCAGAATAGGCGTACCGTTCGAGCAGAATTTGCATTCTTATACCATACACAAATATACAAAATATGCTGCATAACATAACAGCATAAGAATTCCACATGGTTTTCGGAGTTCTTTGTGCCGGAAGGTACCAAGCCAGAGGATAACTCCGCACAAAATTGCAATCCCTGTATCTATAATAAATTTACTTTCAAAAGGAACTGTACAGATAAGCGCTGTGGTACCGATCACAAACAGGATATTAAAGATATTGCTGCCCACAATGTTTCCGATGGCAATTCCTGCATTTCCTCTTTTTGCAGCTGTAACAGATGTAACCAGCTCAGGAAGTGATGTTCCCAGTGCAACGATCGTCAGCCCAATAAATCTTTCGCTTATTCCAAAATAACGGGCTATTTCTGAAGCTCCGCTTACTGCAAAATCGCTGCCCTTTACAACCAGAATCCCACCAAGAACCATCAGAAGAATGCATTTCCATATAGGATAATCCTTCGTTTCTCCATCCTCCTGGTCATTTCCCATTCTTGCCATTACGAACAAATATCCCAAATATGCCAGAAAAAGAATCCAGAAAATCACACCTTCTGCAAAAGTTACTTCCGATCCTGTAATACCAAAGATCATCAGTACAATTGTTACCACAATCATAAATGGAATTTCATACAGAAATGTAGATTTCTGTATTGCTACATTTGTGATCAGGGCTGTAACTCCCAGGATGATCAGAATATTAAGAATATTACTTCCAACCACATTTCCGATCGTAATACCCGCATTTTTATTCATTCCTGCTGTAATACTTACAGCTGCCTCCGGCATACTGGTTCCCATTGCTACAATCGTCAATCCAATGATCAGCTGGGGGATTCCCAGCTTCTTTGCAATGCTGGCTGCCCCCTCCACAAACCAGTCTGCTCCCTTCACCAGAAACAGAAAACCTACCAGCAAAATAATAACCTGCATAAACATCTTTTTTCCTCTCTTTCCTCATTTTATTTTGCAGTAGGTATAAAAAAAGAGACTCCTACTGCATGCACAGTAAAAGTCTCGCTGTTTCATCACTTTCCGAGTTATATGTCTCAATAACTGTCCTGACGAAGAAGTGAACCAAATCGGCCAGCTACTCCCTTTTCATATGTATATTCTAACAGACTGCTTTTTATAAATCAATTATTTTTATTCTTATTTGCTATTTTTTATAATCCATGTATTCCTGATCCAACAGAAAAACCCCGGAAACCTTACGGTTCCGGGGCATCTTACGTTTGGACACAATGTACCTTGCGGTACTCAATATATATAATTTAAGATGTTATGCTAAAATTATTCGATAACTGTAGCAACACGTCCTGATCCAACAGTACGTCCACCTTCACGGTATCAGAATGGCGTATTACGGTGTGCAAATGGCGATTTTTCGTATGATTTGTAGGAATAAATCCGTATTTTCCGCTGTATCCATGTAGTTTTGGAGAATTTTGTTATCATGGTGTTATCATATTTATGGTTCACTAATTCCACCTGTGCTCTGTTGTTCAATAAATATTCTCATTAAATCTATCGACTGCTTTAATTCTTCTCTTGTATATCTTGGATTATTCTGATTTTCCGGATGATGTATCTGATGCCGTATATATTCAGTCAAAACTTTCTGCTCATTTATAATAGAACCATTCTTACCTATGCGCTTATATAATCTGGTTGGTTTTCCCTGAATATATAAATTTTTCCATCCCTGAAATTCTATGAAAGAATACAATTCATCATGATATTCCTCTGTAACTTCATTAAATGCTATATAATTCACTTCATTCAGTGACGGATATTGAAGCTGTCCAGGAAGAACACCTAATATTTCCTTATTTCCTTCTTCATCTTCTTTAATAAGACGTAAATCTGTAAACTGTAATTGTTTAACAATATAAGAACTGTGCGTTGTCAATATAACCTGTGTGTTTGCGACTGAAGACAGTGTCTTAAATGCCTCTACCAATATTCTTTGATTGTCTGAATGTTGCGAAGTCTCCGGCTCTTCTACTGCATATATTACTCCAGTATTACCTTGCTCTTGACAACGTCTCTCCGCTTCAGCTCTAAAGAAATTCAGCAGAACAAGCCTTTTCACGCCACTCCCTCGCTTATTGATTGGGATATCTTCATCACCGGAAATTGATACATTTTTGAAAACATCTTGCCACTTAAGGCTTTCTGCTGATGGTATTACCGGATTTAAACTTGCTGCAATTGCTGGATCCATTTCTCGAAGCTTCGCTAATGTTCTGTTTGCCACTTCTTTTAATTTATTTTCAACCTCTGCAGCTACATCTGCTAATGTTGTTTGCAATCCTGCATCACTCAAAATTTGCTTTACAGCTGTTTTTAATGGATCTTGTATCTCATCATCTCCATCACTATTTTTTCTATCTGACTGAAAAAGTGAATATGTTGGTAAATAGTTGGATAACTTCTCCCAAATTTTCTTTGCATCTTCTTTAGAGGCATCGATTTCTATATTATCCATCTGCAAATCATCCGAAAATTTATTCCAGATAGCTCTTCTCATATCAGCATTTACAGTTTGATTTTCGCATTCAATGTCTTCACTTTTTATTATCTTTTTTAAATCACTATTCTTCTTTAATAATAATTCTGTACATTTGCTATTTGTTGGATGCATAGCCTTTATAAAAACCTTTGCCGCTCCGCCGTTTTTATATCTCTTTATGACTTCCAACTGTCCATTAGCATTAAGCATAAATTCATCTTGTAACGAAGTCTCAACAGTTGAATCTATAACTATCTTTTCCGGCAATTCTGAAAAGCACACTGTTATTTCAATATCTGTATTTCCGACATTGCTTTCATGTATGTTGGCATCTGCTTTTTCTAACTTGATTGTTCCCTTCCCATCATTAAAAAATATATCCAATGCCTCTAAAATAGTTGACTTACCTATATCGTTTTTTCCAACAAAAACTGTTAAATCATTAAAGTTAATCTCTATTTCGCTTCTATATCCGCGAAAATTTTTTAATTTAATTGAATCAATTTTCATAGCAGGTCTCCTCTGATTATCACTTCTTATGAGAAATTTATAACCGTTTTTATATCTGCAAATTCTGTTCGCACCACCCCTTGAATAGCTGCTAATATTCCAGCTACAGTTACCACAGCAGAATTTGACGCCTCTTGACTTTTCAATCCATCTTTCACTACACTTTCCAAATGGGTTGATGCAATTGGCATTATTACTTTTATCATTTTTTTCCAATACTCTACATTTACATCAAAATTAGAATTGTCACGAAATCTTAATGACCAAACATCTCTCACTTTTTCACCCAAAAAGCTCTCCATACATTTAGACATAGCAAAAATAAATAACATTTTTGCCCCTCTTTTTCCCAGAAATCTATATTGCTGTTCTTCTGCCTCTGTTCTTTCCTCTCCCTTTACTTGTAAATCTAATTTATAAATGTCAATCGCCCTTGCTAAAGAATATGTAAAAATAATATGTTCTGCAATTAATTGATCCGGAAATATATTTGCATAAATTCTATCATTGCTCCATAAATCATTTCTTGAGTTATATGCCGTAACACACTCTCCATGAAAAGCCGAAATCGACTGTGCCACAACATACGGATCCAATATTTCTCTACTTCTAGATGGGCGTCCATTTCCTCTACGTCCACCGCTATAAAACAAATTTGTATATTTTTCAAATTCATTTCGCAACCGATTTTGCACTTTATCATTACTTCGCAAATCCGACGCAATAATTTCATTCTGTTTATTATTGTTATTGATAATTTCATCTATAATAGAAGAATCTTCACATACAATAAAACGAATAGGGATTAAGGCCTTTCCTACTTCTGTTACACTACTTACAGCTCCTGTTGTTTGTGCCCCATTAATGATAGTAATTCCTGATATAGTAAGTTTTTCTTCGCCTGTATTCAAATCATTTTCAATACTATAATCATTTACCAATGCAGTTATTCCATTGTTATACGCCCAAAAATTATTTGGTTGCTCTGTAATGGTTTGTATTATTCCCAAATTAATTTTATTTTTCTTTTTTCCTGACCCAAGATATGTTCTTGGATTTCCAGAAAAAATATCATCATTATATCTACAATACTGTTCTTTTACCCAATCTGCAGTGACGGCAGTTACATAAGCTTTCCATTTATCACCAACTAATTCAAATCCTTTTTTAACAGTGTCCACAGTCATTTTTTCTACAACCGTAATCTGACTGCTGGACGCATTATACCATTTTTCAATAGTTTCATTTCCAACTTCTATTGCAAAAACATCTACTTTATTTTCCGGAAAAAGTGTTTTTACTGCTGCATTAGAATTTATTTGCATTGCAGTTAATTCTTCTCTTACTTTTGGGTTATTCTTTTCATTAAGATTATGTACATACCAAAAATATACTGTACTTATCAGATCATCCTTGATGGCATTTTGCAGTTCTCTAACTTGATCACGTATTCTTTCAGGTACTGACTCAGGTTCCTGAGAAAACACCCATGCTGCTGCTGTGTTCAAATCACTCGCTTTATTTTCCGGTGCCAAATCTCCTTCCTGCACTTTTTGTTTCATATACCCCTGAGCAATCACTGCTATACCTGTATCCTGATCAATATATATCAAGTCACATTTTTTATCCTCACCGCCATCAGTTAATGCATCACCAGCAACCGAAAATATATCAGCTATCTCAAATCTTAATTCTAAAGCATACAACAACAATGCATTATTACCATATGTGTTTAATAACGTGCTTCTACTTTCAAAGTCATCTTTGTAGCTCATCTTACATCCTCTTTTTCCCTTACAATGGTTATACTGTTCTTTTCAAAGTTCCCCGGATAAGATAACGAAATAATTACGTTTTTAAAAGCTATTGTATATGCAAATATTGTTCCTTCACCAAAACGATCATGATACACTTTTCTTCCATCTGAATCAATCTTTATTTCATCTGGAATATCGTTTAAATATGGAAATTTAGCAGATTTTGTTTGACAATTCGGCAAACTTACTTCAATAGCTATTACTTGACCTTTTCCAGCAATTGGACTATACACCAATGCTCCAGGTGAAATAACCTGATTTTTCTCTTTTTCCGTAAAACCTTTTTGTTGTTCCATTCTACTTATTTTTTCATTGATCGCAGTACCTATATACGCTTTCCATCTCGGTGCATTTAAAATATCTCTTCTGGTTTCACACAGTAAAATTAACTCCCGTAATTTTTCCGGATTAGCATGACCAGTTCTAAACATTGCCATAAAATATTCTCTATATTGAGCTAAAGTTAACGGCACAATATCCAATCTCTGCTTTACATCTCCTCGTGCATACCAAATTCCATGCCTGAATGTTTCTGCTGTATTCGTATCTATTTTTACTGCAATAAACATTCCATATACTGGCTTGTCGTATTTCAGAACTGCATCGGATACATGTCTTCTTACAGGTTCTCCCTCCATTGCTTCTTGACGTGATGACGTAGACATCGTAACTTCTGTTAAAATTGTAAAATCGTTAAATTCACAATACAGATCACCTTTTCCACCGCCAGCTGCAGATACCGGAAGAAAATCCGAATCAAGTTTAAATCCTCTTACCTCATATGGTTTATTGACCATATGATCTATAGCTAAAGATGCTCTCCATAAAATCCATTCTAAATATGCTGGTGTTTCATCTTTTGGTACTTCTATAACATTGTCATCATCATATGTATGCTTCCCACCACCTTTGATCAACAATTCCATATAATCGGCAATTTCTTGCCATTGATTACATTGCTCTTTTGCATATTGAATTTCGTCTGTTTTGGATAGCAAATCTTCTAATCGCCGTCTGGCAATATTAATTTCTGTCGCAGTGTTCAGTGGAAGATCAGAAATATCAAACAAAATTTGTCTGCATTTCATTTGCTTCATTAAGTCATTCAGTAATACTTTAGCTGTATCTTCATTATCTGTTGGTAATTCTGCACCCTCGCATAGTCGCTTATATTGAATCATTAGAGATTCTTCATTTGATGTTGACTTTGCCAATTTCTCAGCCAAAATATGCTTAGCCGGAGCAATAACCATTCCTCTTCCTTTTCGTTGCAATACTCCAGAAATACGTAGGTAACGCATGTTCATGTCACTATAGTCAAGGAAATTATCTGCCTTCTTATCATAGTACCTTCCACGTTCTGCAACTTCTTTCTTGTCAAAGTTACGTTTTGATGGAGCTTGTTTTCTACGAGCACGCAAATCCAAAATATTATCCACGATCTCTCCAATTGAATAACTCGGATTGGTTGTATGTCCCCATAATGCAAACTCTATTCTTGCAATCTCTGAGCTTCCTGTTCGCTTCTCTAACTCCAACATAATTGCCAATATCCATCTCAATGGAGAAAAATAAGACTTTCCATCTGGCATAGCAAATTGTTCAACACTTAATGCTCTTAAATAGCATTCTTGTACTGCCGGATATGTATCCGCCTTTAAAAATGTTCGTCCAAAAGGTGTTATATCATCCAGATTTCCCAGTTCATTCTGATCTCCATCCTTTTTCTTCACTTGTGGATAAATGAAACCATTTTTCGAAAACATTAAACGCCATTTTCGTGCATGACTGCCAGACGTATCTTTCCCAGCTTCATTTTGAATAATTCCTTGATCATTAAGAAAGTTCATAAAGCCAATTTCATTCTCTTTCCCACGAAGTTTCCCCACATATGGCGAATTTGCAAACGCTTTAAAACCTTCCTGTATTCTATTTGGATTCCGTAATCCGGTATTACCTACTAACCAAATATCTATTTTTTCTTCCATACTTCTTCTCCATTAAACCCAACAAATAAATATTCTTGTACTTTATTTCTATTTGTCTTAGCATGTTTTTGATTTCCAAAAGAATATGTGTAATCTATCGGCACCACTTCCACATGTTCCTTATATTTCGACATAAGTGCAACCATTTCATCTTGTGTTGGTTGACTGTTTGAGGAATAAGATACAATCAAAATACTATTCGAAAACTTTTTAAACAACTTATCAAATGCATCTGCAGCACCTTTTCTAGTTGAAAACGGTGTAGGATATGATTTAAATTTCTTTGTTATCGTATTTTCCTGTATTTCTACACCTTTCCAATCTCGTGCCAACCCTTCAACAAAATGATATCTACGAACATACTCATTGTCTGACAATGGAGAATAATACGGTGGATCAATATATACTAAATCCGGATGTTTAATTTTTACTTCCATTGCATCTCCATGTTTAGATTTATTTTCACATCCATTATCAAAAATTGCATTATTGATACTTTCCACCGCTTCTAGAAATTGCTGTTCTAAAGATTTCTGCAAATCCTTTCTTCCATCATTATATCGATCTCCGGTATATGTAAAAATTCCTCTCGGTCTTTTCTTCGTACAGGCTCTAATCAACGCTGTCATTGCAATTGCTTTCTTATATTGATCTCTAATACCAGCGATATTAGTTCTTAAAATATCTATTAGCTTATTCTCTTCATCCTTATAATACAGACCTTGAAAGGTCTCTTCTACAAAATGATCAGACTCTTTTTTTTCAATTAATAACTTTCTTGCCTCGTCCAATGGTAATACAACATTATTATTTTCCACCATTGCTTTAGTAAAGGTTGCTGACATTGCCATATAATCATTGCTAATCACAGTTTTTCCCTGCGTCTTAAACATATAGCCAACAATTCCAGATCCAGAAAACAAATCTACTACCGTATCAAAATCAAATTGTGAAGCCACCGCCCAAATTTGTGGTAATAATTTGCTTTTTGAACCCATATATCTAGTTGCCGGATATTTCATTACCTGTTCAGGCAAAGGTTTCGGAACTATTTTTAACATAGTTTTCTGTTTTGGCAAAATATCTACTATAATATCTTCGCCTTTCCGTTTACTACCATTACAAGAGATATACCTTTTTGTCTGAATAACCTCAATCTTATAATCAGCATACAATTCATGAACCAATGGATGATTGGAATTTGTCAATATTACATGGCATCCTAACTCCTGTAATCTTTTGACTTCCTTCGCCAATTCTATATGATCTTCTTCATAAAATTGTTCTTTCGTATACCGCTTAAAATCCGAATATTCTGATATGGGTAAATACGGAGGATCTAAAAAGACAAAATCTCCTGGTTCTGCATATTCTTTCAATACTGAAAGATAATCTCCGCATGTTATAGTTGCTTTTTTTAACACTTCTGAAGCAGCGTATAAAGCTTCTTCATCGCAAAAATTAGGAGATTTATATTTACCAAAAGGAACATTAAATTGACCTTTCTTATTAACACGATACAATCCGTTAAAACATGTCTTATTCAAATAAAGAGTTCTTGCTGCAGCTTCTTCCTTTTTTAATTTAAGCCAATCTAATGAACGTACTTCATAAAAATCTTCTTTTGTATTTTTATATTTTTTCAAGTATGAAATAACAACTTCTACATTATCCGCAACCTGCCGATACATATTGATCAGTTCTGGATTACTATCTGCAATTATTGCTTTATCCGGGTTTAATGCAAAAAACAACGCACCACCGCCAATAAATGGCTCTATGTACTTTCCATATTTTCGAGGAATCTTAGGCATGATATCACCTAACATCTGAGTTTTTCCACCAGCCCATTTCATGATTGGCTTTGCCTGTATCTGTTTTTCTTTCTTTAAAACTTGTTCCATCACGCCTTTTCCCCTTCAATCTCTATTATTTCCATTATATCACTGATATCGCATTTTAAAGCAGTGCAAATTTTTACCAGCACATCTGTAGTAACATTTTCATTTTTTCCAAGTTTTGCTACTGAAGCATGACTAATACCTGCAGCCGCACATAAATCCTTCTTTTTCATATCTCTGTCAATAAGTAATTTCCACAATTTTTTATAACTAACTGCCATATTTTAACCTCAAACTCATTTTTCTAAAATATTGCTATGTTGTTATTCTATCATGCGACTTCAGCAGTATCAACATTTATTTCAGCGATCGCATACTTTTGTGCAAACATTCGTTCTTATTTTCGATATATTTATGATTTATAGTCGTCTGTTTTTTTCAATATAAAAATATACTCATGTGCCAACATTAAGAAGTTTCTTTCTTTTCCGTCCCAATAGTCAGCTGATCGACAATTATGCTGTTCTTTTATAACAATTTCCTTAAGTTTAAATCCTGCATTAACAAATTTCTGCATAGAATTCATTCCTAGCGGCAACACATAACCTGCTCTCCGTATGTCTCCGATCATAAATGCACATATTCCCTGCTTCTTCAGCACTCTATATGCTTCTCTTGCGACTTGCTCCAATGCCTTCAAAAATTCCTCATATTTTAAATGTGAAATATCTCCCGGAATTTTATTGCTATATCGTATAATATCTGCGTATGGCGGATGTGTACAGATAAGGTTTATGCTCTCATCTTTTATAAATGATAATTCAGTTGCATTTCCTTGTTTTGTGAAAATTTTTGAACTTTCTTGACAAGTAAAATTAAGATTTGTGTTAGATAGTTTGATGGCTTCGGAATTTATATCAACACCAATAGCATTTCTTCCTAATAACTTTGCTTCTATCAATGTTGTACCGCTGCCCAAGAATTGATCTAGTATCCAATCATTTTTCTTTGAATAACGTAAAATAAGATTTCTGGGAATGTATGGGGACCAATTTCCTCGATATTTTCCCGAATGTGTAGCCCAACTTCCTCTTTCTGGAAAGGACCATATTGTCGTGTCTTCCAATTTGAATTTTTCTGGTGCTTCTCTTATAAGAATCTCCCCTTTCTTTTTGCTCATTATACTTCTGCCATATTTATTTGTCTATAAAAAATCTCCATTCAAATATTAAATATCGCTAAACATTTGAACAGAGATTTCTTATTCATTACAAATATATAATTTCTTTCGACACAATTTCTTCTGCACAGGCTTTAATATTGTTCATTGCTCCATTTCATCTGATCCTGCATTTTCAGTTGTTCCGTCATCCCCTGTTTAATATAATTTGGAAATTTTGTTATCATTTTGTTATCACAAACGATTGTCAAGCTACTCTCCCAACAACCGTTTTTCTATACTGTTCCTTATTCTTTTCCATTCTTTTATATATTTTCACACAACAGAAAAACCCCGGAAACCTTACGCTTCCGGGGTATCTTACGTTTGGACACAATGTACCTTGCGGTACTCTATATTTATATTAAGATGTTATGCTAAAATTATTCGATAACTGTAGCAACACGTCCTGATCCCACAGTACGTCCACCTTCACGTTTGTGAGGTTCTTAAAATCTCTTTATTTTCTGTGATTTTCGTGTCCATATTGTCCTGTATTGCAGATTTTCCAAGTTATATTTTTATTCTCTTTACTTTTTAGTATCAAAATGGTATCACATCTCCATTTTTATGCACTGGCAACTTTCCGGTTGCGGATTCCTGTCCTGACTGTTATAATCGAAACATGGGTGCTACCATAACGGTAGGCGGTTAGTCCTTCAACAGAGGGACTGTGGTCTACACTCCGTTACGGTCGGTGCTTAACGAGTGCCACCGGCACTCAGCACCCCTCTGATTACATAGAAACCCGAAAGGGAATCCACTGGAAAGGAGGGCTAAGCCATGAGTATTGTTGATTTTATAGCAGTAGTGAGCTTCGGCTTAACCTGCTTTGGTCTTGGATATACCTTTGGCAAGGATAATACTAAACCACAAAAATAGCCGCCCTGGTCTGGTAAACTAAGCGGCAATTTTTGTCAAAACATATATCGGACTAACCGTCTATCGGTAGTACTCTTTTTCTATAATCATATTAGCACGCATGTGCAGAAATGTCAAAAAATTTTTATTCTACTTTTTGAAGTTTTGACATATCCAATCCATGCCGGATCATCATCAGAATATCCCATTTTTAATTCTATGTACATTAAATTGTTAATCATTCTTATTCTCTCCTGATTCCAAATTTTGCAACATCTCAACAAACTGGAAGCTGTAAACCTGATTGTTCCTAAATTAACTGTGGCATACCATTGATAAACATATGCCATGCCTGTCATTTTTCGCACTAAGTTTCCATCCGTGCATTTCAACGATTTCTTTTGAGAGGGCAAGCCCTATTCCGCTGTTTCCGTTTTGTCCTGTATAAAAACGTTCAAACATATGGGAAAAATCCTCTGTGCTAAGTTCTCCTCCATCGTTCCAGATGGAAAGGACTTGATTTTTCCACGATATTTCGATTTGACTACACGCATATTTTACGGAATTAGTTATCAGGTTAGCAACAGCGTGTTCCAGCTTCTCCGGGTCTCCGTTGACATATCCTTCGTCCAGTTCTAACGATACTGAAAGGTTTCGCCTGTTCACAATTCCTTCAAGCGGCATCAAAATATCTTGAACCAGTGATGCCATTTCTATTGGTTCACACTTTAATGGTTCCGTACCGCTTTCCATTTTTGATAAATACAGGATATCCTCAATAAGTTTACTCATACGCTCCGTCTGAGACACTATCATTCTGCCCGCTTGAGAATAATCGGTAATGACTCCCATTTCAATCTCCTCCGCATATCCGCAAATTGCCATAAGCGGGGTTTTTAATTCGTGAGATGTATTTTCAAAAAAGGTCTTCTGAGCTTTGTCATTTTGTTCAAGTTTTTTCCCGAGAAAATATCCAATGGCAGCACCGAGAGCGGCAATGACAAAAGCATCCAGCAAAACACCAAAACTGATTTCTTTTACGAGTTCTGGTTCGCCGGTAACATCCACATAAGCAAGTAATCTCTCATTGCTGTCTTCGTAATACTCTGTTCTGGCTTTCATATAATAAGTTGCTTCGTTAATTTTTGCCCTTTGCATTTCATCAGACGGGTGTGTTTCATACCAGTCAATAAGTTTCTTCTCTTTGGGTGTCAGAATCTGATATATGTCATCCCTGTTTTCTGAATCTGCCCCCATATATACAAGTGAGGCATAATATAAAGAGCCCGTATCATTTTCAGATTCGTAATTCAAATATTCGTCTGAATCCAAAGTAAAAACGTTTTTAATTGCATTCTCAGCTCTCAGCTCTATTTTTTTATTAAAAACTATGTTCAGAATCAACAGGCTAAAAAGCATGGCTGCCATAACGGCGGAACCTGTAAGTGTGGCAATTTTATAACGTGTCTTATTCATTACAATCCTCCAGTTTATAGCCATAGCCCCAGACAGCACTAATGCGAACTTTGCTGCCTGCGGTCTTCATTTTCTGCCTGACTCTTCTTACTGTCTCATCGACAACTCTGGTTTCTATCTCCGTAGAATCTATTCCCCATACTTTGTCGAGAATTTCATTCCGGGGAATTGCCGTTCCACCATGTTCCATAAGACATCCCAGAAGCGAAAATTCTGTCATAGTCAGACCAATATCATGCTCTTTCACAATGGCATTATGCTTCTCCCATGAAAAACACACATCACCAAAGGAAATATCTGCCTTTACCGGTATATTCATTTCAACTCTTCGGAACAACGCATTTACCCGGACAACAAGAAGTGACGGCGAAAATGGCTTAATCAGATAGTCATCCCCTCCATACATAAATCCCTTCATATGGTCAGACTCTGAATCCTTTGCCGTCAAAATAATAATAGGAACTGATGATATTGTCCTTAACTTTTTACATATGGAAAGACCGTCTGAACCCGGCATCATAATATCAAGAATAACAAGATCACAGGGCTTCTCCTGAAAAGCAGAAAAGAGTGTATCACCATTCTTGTATGCTGTTACCTCATATCCGGCATTGGATAAAAATTCTGTGAGTATTTCTCGTATATCCTGTTCATCATCTGCCAAATAGATTTTTTTTGCCATATCTTTAATCCCACATGAGGGGAGTCCCTCAGAAATTCCGTGAGATTCCCCATATTATATCTTTCAAAATCAGTATGTCTGTATTTTAGTTCCACCTGCTTTCGCTTCAAGAGCGATTGCCTGTGCCTCCAAAGCATCAATCTCATCTGAATACTTCGCATAGCGAGAAGCAAATTCCTCATCAGAGAGGTTATCAGAGCCGTTATAAATATTGTCATAGATTGCATCAATTTTATTGTAAATACTGTTAAGCTGATTGACTTCATCTTCGCTCAAATTTCCATAGCATCCCTCATACCAACCCGCTTTCTTTTCAAGCGTTTCAATCTGTGCGTTCAGTGATGTAATCTCGTCATCATACTTTGCATAGCGGGCTTCGATCTCATCGTCTGAAAGATCATCGTCCGTCCACACTTCCGCATCAATTTCTTCGATTCTTTCATATGCTTTCTGAAGCTGTTCTGCTTCCTCTGCGGTGAGCTTGCCTGTATCGTACAGAGCATTATACCCATCCTCGGAATATTCATATTCCTCGTTGTCGATCCACCCGGTTTTTTTATCAAGCTCCTCAAGGCGATCCATGAGGGTATCGGTTTCATCCTGATACTGATCGTATCTGGCATAGATATCTTCATCAGAAAGACCATCTGCATCTTTCATTACCTCTTTGTCGATAGCGTCAAGTCGGTCATAAATGGAGTTAAACTCTTCAATCTCCTTCTGAGTGAGAGAACCATAATCTACATTTGTTTGTGTTACCTCTGATGTAGTCACTGTCTCCTCCTGTGTCTCCTTCTGGGCAGCCATGGCAGGAATACCTGCGGATGTAGTCATTGCTGCTGCAAGTGCTATTACCATTCCTCTTTTGAATAATCTGTTCATCATTTTAGTACCTCCTGATTTTTTATTTACCGGTTGTTCGGTATGGCTAAAGTATAGCTCAGGCAAATGTAAAAATATCCTTAGAACAGTCATGAAAATGTCAAGAAAGTGTAACAGCACAAGATTTCCTATAAACCATATTTACTCTCGCCTCTTAAGGGTTACAATCTTTTTTCAAATACCCACAATTTTTCTAAATCTGCAATTCCGATTTACCTTCACCTTATTTTACCATAGTGCTTTCTAAAGTGCTATTCTAATATATACAAAAGTGTAAAAGAGCGATCTCTTCTCTCACACTCTCACATATACCATGTTTTTCAATATAATCTCTTCTGCACTAGCTTTTATATTATTCATTAACCCAACCCACTTCATCTGATCCTGTACCTTTAATTCTTCAGTTACACCCTTTTTTTCTGCCATCTGTTTCATAAGCATTTCCACCTGTTCTCTGGCTTCCTGATCTGTCTGGTTCAGATGTTCATTCAGTTTTCCAGTCAATAACAGATACTGATACCTTGCTGATCTGTATTCTTTTAAGAACTGCTTTCGTAACATTCCATATTTTCCATATGTCGGTTCTGCTTCGTTCAAAACCAGATCCGGCAAATAGTAATCTCCATGCAACGCATAACTCATTCCGTTTTTCTCATACCCTGCAATGTTGCACCCTTAATTTATTCCGGCTTAACTTTATCTAAATCCCAATACCAGGAATTGCCGATTCGTCTTGCCTTAATTCCAAGTTCCTTTTTTGCATTTTCCAGTGTTCTTTTAGAAATATTCAAATCTTCTGCCATATCAAAGATTTCACTGCTTTGCACAGAAGTTGACATTTCTGCCAGTTCCCTCAGCATCTTTTTTGCCTATTCCATTTTATTTACCTTTGGGGCAATTCCACCAAGCACCTCATCTGCGGTGATTTCATAGTCACCTATCCACTCAAATCCTGTTTCTGACAGGCGAAATTCTTTGGAATGTCCAAATGCAGCCAGATTATTTTTAATCTGAACCACTGCTCTTAAATCCGATTCTCCCTCTATTCTTCCTACCAGTAATACGCTTCTGGCTACCGCAAAAAAGTCAATCGAACCCATTCCTCTATATGCAGCCTTATTTCCCCCAGCTTTATTCATGTGTCCGATTAATAAAATTGCACATTTATACTTTTCTGCCAGCAAGCTCAATCTTTTTGTCATATCCCTTGCTTCATTTGCCCGGTTCATATCCATTGTTCCTCCAAGATATGCCTGAATCGGATCTAAAATAAGCACTCTCGCACCAGTCTGTTTGATAGCAAATTCCAGTCTCTCATCAATCATGAATCCAATGAACTCTGGTATGAACTGGATATAAATAATAAACTTCCCGGTGATATAGAAACAGAAACACAAAAATGGTATGCCGGACTTCGCTTTTATGGAAATAATCCGGAACATTCTTTAAACGCAGATATGTGTAATTTTCTTGCTGATCTGCAGGAGAACAGAGAAAGCCTGGAATCTTATTTCACAGGCAAAGATATGTTTGATATGTGGAAAAAGCAGACGTTGGAATACTACACTTCCAAACCTGTCACCCATAAAGAAATTGAAGAACTGGATTTTGAGACACGAATCCGTAAACGAGATGAACTTTTAACACAGAAATTTTCCAATAACGAACAGAAATAGTATCATAACAGTATCACAGGCAGATTTTCATGAGCTGTCAACTTTCCGGTTGCAGATTCCCACCTTGACTGTTATAATCGAAACATGGGTGCTATCATAACGGTAGGCGGTTAGTCCTTCAGCAGAGGGTTGCAGAGTGCCAGTGGCACTCGTTTTGCAACGACCGAAGTGAAACGGAGACCTGTGACCCTCTGATTACATAGAAACTCGAAAGAGAATCCACTGGAAAGGAGGGCTAAGCCAATGAGTATTGTGGACTTTATTGCAGTCGTGAGCTTCGGCATCACCTGCTTTTGTGCCGGATACACATTCGGCAAAGATAATAACAAGACACAAAAATAACCGCCCCAGCCTCGCAAACTGAACGGTTATTTTTAATCAATTAAGTATGTGGACTAACCGTCTATCGGTAGCACTCTTTTTCTATAATCATATTAGCACGCATGTGTGAAAATGTCAAAAATTTTCTTCATTCTTGGTTATTAATCTCCTTGATCAACTGTACTGCCTTCTCTGCATCATCGGTTTTCACAAATATATCCATACCATATATTCCAAATCCTGGTGCCCCATGCATTGCAACATTCGCACCTGCTTCCTGAGAAAAAGCTACTATTCCATTTTGCTTTAACATTTCTACAAGTTGTTCTGTCTCTACTATATTCTGTGCATTATAAATTTTTGTCCATTCTGCCTTAGATAGAGAAGTTTCCTTTTTCTCCTGAACATTTGACGAATTCTGGTTTCTTTTTCGATTAATAAATGCCAAGAGCCTAAGAATAATAAATGCCACAATAATAATACCAATCAGAAATCCCAATGCTAATCGTGTTACCTGTGTTTCTGTAGCTCCCATTCTAAATAAACATATGCCATAGATGACTGTAAAAATTCCTGCACATATCACACTGGTGAGAAAATCTCGCCATATAGTAGCACTTTTGGGCAAACATTTATCCCATATTCCATTATACACCATAATAGAGGCGTACAGGATTCCTCCTACCAAAGCAGTTGCTGTCTCTCCTAAAACCAAGCGAATATCCACAGTTAATAACATCTGAATAATAATCGCTAACACACTAATCACAAACATTGATGCAAATGCAAGATTTCCAGCCTTTAATGCTTTTTGTTTCACCCATCCTTCATACACCGCAACTTTGTCCAGTGTTTCTTTCATCTCTTTATTCATAGTCTGGCTCCTTTCTCCATCCAGGAGCTCTCTCATCTCAACATCGTAATATTCAGCAAGTTGAACAAGTATACTGAGATCTGGCATATTTATTCCTGTTTCCCATCTGGAAACTGTTCTTGCAGATACCTCAAACTTCTCGGCAAGCTGCTCTTGCGTAAGATTCTTTTCTTTACGACATTGCTTTAAAAAAGCTCCAATCTTTTTTGTGTCCATGTCTCTACCTCTCTTCCACTTACAGCTTACCAATATGTACCCAAATTACCACGACATAAAACGAGAATCCGCTAATTTTCAACCGGACATCGTATGTCTAAAACAAATAAACGGTATTTTCACCCCAAAAGCATTCTATTCCTCTATAAATTAACCTTCTCTTTTATGTCTATCCATAAGCAGCAGAATAAACATAACAAACCATATCACCCATGCAATTAAACAACCGATTCCTATATGCCAAATATCTATAATCATTCCAGCAATAAAAGGAATTGACATAAACATCATTCTCTTCCCATATGCCTTACACATAGCATTTTCATCATATTTTTTTCGTTCTTCTGCTGATTTCATATTATAACCAGACAAGAATTTAGATGCTTGTCCTTTTGACCTATAAAACCATATTCCAAATAAAAGCATAATCACTGCCATTGCAAAGTCAAAAATAATATAGAACATATAATGCTTCCTTTCAGTCGATTCCACAAACTTGAAGTTATTGATCTTCTGAATCCAATCCAAGTTCTTTCAACTCTTTTTCGTTTTGGATATCTTCATCAGTTTTCTTTCCAGTGATAGCACTGTAGGCTTCTTTGATTCCATTCTTCACTGCCCATTTGATAACGAAATACAGTGCAATCAAAATAACAATTGCGGTTCCACCGCTTATACCTAATTCATTCCACATAATTCAATCCTCCAACTTCCGATTTTCATTTCCGCCAATTGGAAATTAGCTATTTTTTCATTCCTTGCTTTGTAAAATGTTTATGCAACAAAAATTCTGTCGGAATAATTGTAAGCACCATAATTCCTAATTGTAAAAACACCAAATAAACAGAAATCATTTCAAAGTTTGTATCATCTTTCGTTAAAATCAAAATAAAAATCGATAGTATCACCAGGATGATTCCTAAAACAAAGTTTATCCAGCCCCAACACCTGTGTGCATATCTCCATGTTTCATCATTCATCCTTGACATAGTAGTTCGATATCCCGAACTCCCCTGCCGATCTTTAGGAGGCTTATCTTTCCACGTATATCCCAATATAATCATAGATAACGGTACTAAAAGTGAACACGCAGATAAAAATATAAACATTACAGAGATCTCCTCTCAACTTCTGATTAATTTGCTCTAAAGACTAAAGTTGTCATCAAATAAACCCTACCCATATTCCAACCGCTATAAGTATCATGCCTAGTATTCTTCCAATAAATCTCGCCTTTTTATTTCCAAATAAAGCAGTTGTTTCTGAAGTAGTAAATGGAAGCAAAACAACAGTGACCCCCATTACTATAATTCCACTTCCAATCATGCAATTGCGGCTTGACACAACACCATAAAACATAGCTAAAAACCCTAAAATAATGCCCGAAATGAAATACTTAATTTTATGTCTATCTTTTTCAATTATCTTTCTATAGCTGTTTTCGCACTCACTGCTACAAAATTCCAAATTACTATCTAATTCTTTGCCACAATATCTACATTTTTTCATAGTAACTTCCTCGATAATTTTCAAAATTTTATCCAAAAGCTCTCGATTTGTCTTTACTTTATTCTACCATAGTTCATTTTAAAATACTATTTCAATACACACAAAACAGAAAAAAGCGATCCTTTTCGACCGCCTATTTCCACCTACTTTCTGGCTTCCTGATCAATCTGATTCAGGTGTTCCGTCAGCTTTCCAGTCAATAGCAAGTATTGATATTTTGCTGATCTGTGTTCCTTCAGGAACTGTTTTCGCAACATTCCATATTTTCCATATATCGGTTCTTCTTCATTCAACAGCAAAGATTTCATCAAATATCCATATTTTAATATAGAATTATTTTTCATAATTTTTATGTTTCCAGGCAACAGAAAAACCCCGGAAACCTTACGGTTCCGGGGTATCTTACGTTTGGACACATGTACCTTGCGGTACTCAATATATATAATTTAAGATGTTATGCTAAAATTATTCGATAACTGTAGCAACACGTCCTGATCCAACAGTACGTCCACCTTCACGGATAGCGAAAGTAAGACCCTGAGCCATAGCGATTGGGTGGATCAGTTCGATTGTCATTTCGATGTTATCTCCAGGCATGCACATTTCTGTTCCTTCTGGAAGGTTGCAAACACCTGTTACGTCTGTTGTTCTGAAGTAGAACTGTGGACGATAGTTGTTGAAGAATGGAGTATGACGTCCACCTTCATCTTTTGTCAGAACGTAAACCTGAGCTGTGAATTTTGTATGGCATGTAAGTGTTCCTGGTTTAGCAAGAACCTGTCCACGCTCGATTTCGTTTCTCTGAACACCACGAAGAAGTGCACCGATGTTATCACCAGCCTGAGCTTCATCAAGAAGTTTACGGAACATTTCGATACCAGTTACAACAACTTTACGTGTTTCTTCTTTGATACCAACGATTTCAACTTCGTCAGATACGTGAAGTACACCAGCCTCTACTCTACCAGTAGCAACTGTACCACGACCTGTGATAGAGAATACGTCCTCTACAGGCATTACGAATGGTTTATCTGTGTCACGCTGTGGGTCTGGAATGTAGCTGTCAACAGCATCCATAAGTTCCATGATCTTGTCTCCCCACTCGCTGCTCGGATCTTCAAGAGCTTTCAGAGCTGATCCACGGATAACCGGGATGTCATCTCCTGGGAAGTCATACTCGCTTAAGAGTTCACGAATTTCCATTTCTACCAGTTCAAGAAGTTCTTCATCATCAACCATATCACATTTGTTCATGAATACAACGATGTAAGGAACACCTACCTGACGGGAAAGAAGGATGTGCTCTTTAGTCTGAGCCATAACACCATCTGTAGCAGCAACAACGAGGATAGCACCATCCATCTGAGCTGCACCTGTGATCATGTTCTTAACGTAGTCAGCATGGCCTGGGCAGTCAACGTGTGCATAGTGTCTATGCTCTGTTTCATACTCAACGTGTGCTGTAGAAATTGTGATACCACGTTCTCTTTCTTCCGGAGCTTTATCGATGTTAGCGAAATCTGTAGCTGTGTTACCAGCAACTCTTTCAGACAGAACTTTTGTGATAGCTGCTGTTAAAGTTGTTTTACCATGGTCAACGTGTCCGATGGTACCAATGTTACAATGCGGTTTTGTTCTCTCAAACTTAGCTTTTGCCATTTTAAAACGTCCTCCTTAAAACTTTGGCTCTTATATTATTATAGAGCATCTTTTTCGGTTTTAAACTTGCTATCCTTGATTATATTGCATAACCAAAATATTTGCAAGTGTTTTATACAATTTGATAACTTGCATTACCAATTGTTGTATCATTACAGTCCACACATTACTGAGAATACAGCGGACAGTAATTTTATATCTCCTACAGTCTGCTGGCTTTAAACACCGACAGACTGCAGATGATCAATAATTATCAGTCTTTCTTAGAAAGGATCTTTTCCTGTACAGACTTCGGAACCTGCTCATATTTCTCAAAGAACATAGAGTAGTTACCACGTCCCTGTGTTCTGGAACGAAGGTCTGTAGCATATCCAAACATTTCGGAAAGCGGTACATATCCGCGGATCATCTTACCACCGCCGATATCTTCCATACCTTCGATACGTCCACGACGGGAGTTGATATCACCAATAACGTCACCCATGTAATCTTCTGGTGTAGTAACTTCGACCTTCATGATTGGCTCAAGAAGAACCGGAGCTGCTTTCTGCATAGCATCCTTGAATGCAAGAGAACCTGCAATGTGGAATGCCATTTCAGAAGAGTCGACTTCATGGTAAGAACCATCGTATACATTAGCATGTACACCGACTACCGGGAATCCGCCAAGGATACCAGCTTTCATAGCTTCTTCGATACCTTCGCCAACTGCAGGGATGTATTCCTTCGGAATAGCACCACCAACAACTGTGGATTCGAACTTGTACAGTTCTTCTCCGTTGGCATCCATAGGCTCGAATTTAACTTTACAGTGACCATACTGTCCACGACCACCAGACTGTTTTGCATACTTGCTGTCTACATCAACAGGTTTAGTGATTGTTTCTTTGTAAGCAACCTGAGGAGCACCTACGTTAGCCTCTACCTTGAATTCACGAAGGAGACGGTCAACGATGATATCCAGATGAAGCTCACCCATACCAGCGATAATGGTCTGTCCTGTTTCCTGATCTGTATGTGCACGGAATGTCGGGTCTTCTTCTGCAAGTTTTGCAAGAGCTTCACCAAGTTTACCCTGTCCAGCTTTAGTCTTAGGCTCGATAGCCAGCTCGATAACTGGTTCTGGGAATTCCATGGACTCCAGGATTACCGGATGCTGCTCGTCACAGATTGTATCACCAGTTGTTGTGAATTTGAATCCGATCGCTGCAGCGATATCACCGGAATATACTTTATCAAGTTCCATACGTTTGTTAGCATGCATCTGAAGGATACGTCCAACACGTTCTTTCTTGTCCTTAGTAGCATTAAGTACATAAGAACCGGAATTCATTGTACCGGAGTATACACGGAAATATGCAAGTTTACCAACGAATGGGTCTGTCATAATCTTAAATGCCAGAGCTGAGAATGGTTCTTCATCAGAAGAATGTCTCACTACTTCGTTACCGTCCAGATCAGTTCCCTGAATTGGAGGAATGTCTGTAGGAGCCGGCATATACTCAAGGATAGCATCAAGAAGCTTCTGAACACCTTTGTTTCTGTAAGCAGAACCACAGCAAACCGGAACAGCAGTACACTCGCATGTAGCTTTTCTTAATGTTGCTTTCAGTTTCTCAACAGTTGGTTCTTCACCTTCAAGATATTCCATCATTAAGTCGTCATCAAGCTCACAGATTTTCTCAATGAGCTCTGTATGATAAAGCTCAGCATCTTCCTTCATGTCTTCAGGAATGTCAACGATGGAGATGTCATCACCCTTTTCATCGTTGTAGATGTAAGCTTTCATTTCGAATAAGTCAATGATTCCTTTGAAATCATCTTCTTTTCCGATTGGCAGCTGTAAGCAGATTGCGTTTTTACCAAGACGAGTCTTGATCTGCTCTACTGCACCGTAGAAGTTTGCACCAAGGATATCCATCTTATTGATGAATGCCATACGTGGTACATTGTAAGTGTCGGCCTGACGCCATACGTTTTCAGACTGCGGTTCAACACCACCCTTAGCACAGAAAACGCCGACAGCACCGTCAAGTACACGAAGAGAACGCTCAACTTCTACTGTGAAGTCAACGTGACCTGGGGTATCAATGATGTTGATACGATGTTCCAGAGCACCTGGCTTCGGTTTGCAGTTCTCTTCCAGAGTCCAGTGACATGTAGTAGCCGCTGAAGTGATTGTGATACCTCTCTCCTGCTCCTGTTCCATCCAGTCCATGGTAGCAGTACCTTCATGAGTATCACCAATCTTATAGTTGACACCTGTATAATACAGGATACGTTCTGTAAGAGTTGTTTTACCCGCATCGATATGAGCCATAATACCAATATTTCTGGTACGCTCTAATGGATATTCTCTTCCCTCTTTAGCCAATGGATTTTCCTCCTATATTAGAAGCGATAGTGAGCAAATGCTTTATTTGCCTCAGCCATCTTGTGCATGTCTTCTTTTCTCTTAACAGATGCGCCGGTGTTGTTCATTGCATCTAAAAGCTCATTTGCAAGTCTTTCTTCCATTGTTTTCTCGCCTCTTTTACGAGAGAACATTGTTAACCAGCGAAGAGCCAGTGCCTGACGTCTGTCTGCTCTTACCTCGATCGGAACCTGATAAGTAGCACCACCGATACGTCTAGCTTTTACTTCAAGAAGTGGCATGATGTTGTTCATAGCCTCTTCGAAAACTTCAAGTGCTGGTTTTCCAGCTTTTTCTTCGATTCTGGCGAATGCACCGTAAACAATTTTCTGTGCTACACCTTTCTTACCGTCTAACATGATGTTATTGATAAGTTTGGTAACCACTTTATTGTTGTACATTGGATCTGCCAGAACGTCTCTTTTCTGAGTATGTCCTTTACGTGGCACGTTACTTCCCTCCTTAATCATTGTGATTAAATCATCGGTACTCACGCAGATAACTATTGCATGTTCGCACTGGTAAGGTCCTATATTTAACCCGCAACCGACAGGGTATATGGAATACCGTACAAATTCGATTCATAGTTTATTCGTGAATTTTCGATTTCATTAATTCATATTTGCTGTCTCAAACAATGAGATCAGTTTCTTTTTGAGAGCCTTCTCAATTATTTCTTTTTAGGTTTCTTAGCGCCGTATTTAGAACGGGCCTGTTTTCTGTTAGCAACACCTGCAGTATCAAGAGTACCTCTGATGATGTGGTATCTTGTACCAGGTAAGTCCTTAACCCTTCCACCACGGATCAGAACAACGCTATGCTCCTGAAGGTTGTGACCTTCTCCTGGGATGTAGCTTGTTACTTCGATTCCGTTGGAAAGACGAACTCTGGCGATTTTTCTAAGAGCTGAGTTAGGCTTCTTAGGAGTTGCAGTCTTAACTGCTGTACAAACGCCACGTTTCTGTGGTGCAGACTGTTCAACTGCTTTCTTTCTTAAAGAGTTGAATGTTTTCTGGAGAGCCGGAGCTGTAGATTTCTTTACAGATGTCTGGCGTCCTTTTCTTACTAACTGGTTGAATGTTGGCATTCCATTTCACCTCCCGATTTATTTCTCCATAGATTTTTCTATGGGGCCTTGCGGTTGCTATTCTCGCATTTACGCGCAAAAAAATTAAACGTTTCTTATGCACGCTTGCTCATTATATCCTTTACAGAAAGCGCTGTCAAGGTATTTTGCAAGATTTTTTCTTTCTTTTTGCATGAATTTAGTATAGATACACGATTGCATTTTACAAATCACTTCATTATAATAACAGACAAAGAAAAGTTACTGCCTGCTAAACGCAGTAACATTTAAAAGGTTTATTATTTATAGAAAGGATTTTTTATGAAAAAGCCCAGTATAATGGCTGTATTACTGTTTCTCACCGGACTTTTGTGCATTGTCTCCCTCTTTTTCTTTACCCAAAGTACCACGGAGCAGATCATTGCCACTGAAAAAGATGTAGATACCGTGACAGAACAGATCACAGCTAAGCAAAAGGAATTTCAGACTGCCCAGGAAAAATATACCGCTGCAGTAGATGAAGTCCAGAATAATATCAACTATTTTAAACAGAAAGCCCAGACAGCATCACAGAAGCAGGAAAAAGAAAAGGCAGATATTTCTGAAGAGGAGACCGCCTCCAAGCCTTCTGTTTTCAGTCAGGCAGATGCTTCCGAACCAGATAACTTTTCTGCCGATAACGGACATGTGGTAGGGATCGATCCGGGACATCAGGGTGAAAACGTGGACATGAGTGCTCCGGAGCCCATTGGACCTGGTTCTTCAGAGACGAAGGCAAAATGTACTTCCGGTACCCGTGGCTCCTTTACCGGAATTCCCGAATACCAGTTGAACCTGAATGTTTCCCTTCAATTAAAGGATGTGCTGGAACAGAGAGGCTACCGGGTAGTTATGACCAGAACTGACAATGATACTGCCATCAGTAACAAGGAACGGGCTGAATATGCAGCCTCTCAGGGTTCAGAGATCTATGTCCGTATTCACGCAAACGGTACGGATTCTTCTTCTGCATCCGGAGCCCTGGCTATGGCTCCTTCTCAGAGCAATCCTTATGTTTCCTCTCTTTTTGATCAGTCAAACAGACTTTCCCAGTGTATTCTGGATTCCTATTGTCAGGCTACAGGCTTTCAGAATCTGGGGATACAGTACACAGATACTATGACCGGAATTAATTGGAGCACTGTTCCTGTAACAATCCTGGAAATGGGGTTTATGACCAATCAGAATGATGACACCAAAATGAACGATTCCCAGTTCCAGCAGACTATGGTTGAAGGAATCGCCAATGGAATCGATGCTTATTTTGCTTCAGTATAGAAAGAAAATAGAAAGAAGTATACACAACAGAAAGGAATACACAAATGGACGATAATAATCAGCCAAAAAAACCCATATTTTTGTATGTAGTCATCATTGTTCTGGTGATTGCGCTGGCAGGTCTGGGAGCTTTGTCTTTCTTCTCTCTCAGTCACCTGGCTTCCCTTCAGAAAAAAGTTCAGACGCTTTCTGATACTGTGACAGAAATATCCGATTCTGCCAATACCCTTATCAGCCAGGCAGACCAGCTGGATCAGCTGAAGGAACAGGAAAAGCAACAGCAGACTACAGAAAATGAAGGCTCCGGCAGCAATGAAAGTTCTGCCGTCAATGAATCCTTTACAGATAACTCTGACAGCAGCATGGACTCCCTTCTCAGTCAGGTTAAGACTCTCCTTCCACAGGATAACGGAACCTGGTCCGTCTATGTATGTAATCTGCTCAAGGATTCCAACGGTGTGATCAATAACACTCCCATGCAGGCTGCCAGCCTGATCAAACTCTACATCATGGGTGCTGTTTATGATAATTACGATGCCATTTCTCAGTCTCACGGAGGTGATACTGTAGACAGCAACATTTCCTCCATGATCACTGTCAGTGATAATGACGCAGCCAATACCCTGGTTAACTGGCTAGGAAATGGTGATAACAGTGCCGGTATGCAGAAGGTAAACGAGTTTTGTCAGAAATATGGCTTCAACGATACGCAGATGAACCGCCTTCTTCTGGCAGACAACTCAAATGGTGACAACTATACCTCTGCCAAAGACTGTGGCATCTTTTTGAAGAAAATCTATCAGATTTCCAAGGGAATTATTGATTCCTCCAGTCTGCCTAATGCAGAAGCTATGTATTATCATCTGAAAATGCAGCAAAGAAAAAACAAGATTCCTGCTGATCTCCCGGAGGGTGTGCAGACTGCCAACAAAACAGGAGAACTGGACACTGTTGAAAATGATGCAGCGATTATTTATGACACAGCCAAGGGTATTGACCTTGTAATATGCTTCATGTCTCAGGATCTTACTGATACCGGTGCAGCCCAGAGCACCATTGCCGCAGATGCACGCGCTATCTACGGATATTATAATGAATAAATGTAAAGGACTAAAAAAAAGGGAGCGGCTCAATTCTCGGCCTCTCCCTCCTCATAAGACTTTTCCCAGATCTCCGCAAATACTGCCAGTGGGCAGTCTGTGAGGAGACACATAAGAAGAAAACATTCATATGGATTTACAATATAGATCTCACCCATTCCGCATCTGAGCAGAATGCTCTGAATCTCATCAAGGAAATGTTTATATCTGTTAAATGGATCATCATCCTCCATCTCCTGCGATACAATAAAAAACTCCAGCGTGATCAGGTCAAAACGCTCTACTGGAAGCTTATGATTCAGAATATTGGTAATCCGCTGCCTGCTGAAACGCTTCTGACTGAAATGTTTTGCCAGAATGGAGGCGGACATTTTCTTCAGATTACCCATTTTATTGATGGGAATTCCGCTGCAGATCACTTTTTCCACATCAGAAGGCGTGATCCGCTCTGCTGTCCACACCTTATCCCCACCTTTTTCCTCTTCATCATGCTGATAAAGGCCGGCGATGATCTGCTTCGCATGATATAAAAGCTTCGTAAATTCCTGAAAAGCCTGACTCTTCTCAGATATGGGATCTACTCTTTTTGATTTCAGGCGGGCAAGATAATCGATTAATTTTTCCTCTGTATCAAGGCACAGATTGCTTCCGCATAAAACCTGAGTATTTTCCACTTCTACAGGAACAAGTGCCTCATATTTTTTCTTCAATTCCTCTGCCTTGTAATAACCCTGCTGCGTACTGTAGCAGTACCAGTAGATTACTTCCTCCGGATTATGAAAATCAAAATCCTGTTCCTTCAACACTCTTGTCAGGAAATCCGACACATCCTCAGCAGTCATTCGAAGTCCAAATCCAAGAAGAAATACCGTTTCTCTCTTTACAGAAGCCTGATTCAGCCAATTATTTACCAGCGCAGACAACTTGGTAGTAGTAGGATTCATGGACTTGGGAGTAAAAGTTTCTTTAAAAGAGTCCAGTATAATATCTCTGTATACCTCCTGAGGTACCTCAGAAAAAGGCTCTTCCAGTTCTGCCCTCTCATAGATGTACCGTTTCAAATGGTCACCAAAGGAAACCAGCTCCATCTCCTTGTACAGATAATGGAAAATCACATCCGCATCCTCATCTTCAAAGCTGTCCAGGCTCACTACCTGTCGAAAACGCTGGGCTGCTCTTCTGGTAAATTCATAATCCTGCACCTTGTCAAATGCTACTGTCTGTTCAAAATCCAGATCCTGCATACGATTCTTCATGCTGTCTCACTCCTCACTTTTCTGCTTCATGCTTTTCAGCCATGCCTTGAACTTACCCTTCAACTCCTGCTTCTGAACCTCGCAGAGTATAATCGTCACATTATCTCTTCCTCCTTTTTGGAGAGCCCGGTCCAAAAGAAGCTCCACCGTCTCCCTAAGGCTGTTTTTCCGTGAAAGGATATCCGCAATCTCTCCATCAGAAAGCATGTCCGTCACTCCGTCAGAACACATGAGATATCGGTTTCCCTCTTTGTGCTCTATTTCCAAAACTGCCGGCTCCAGCTTCTGCTGCTCCTCTGGTACACCCAGATATTGAGTCAGAGGTGCTTTTCCAAGCCCCGATTTTCCCAAAATATGATCTGTTGATACCTGGCGAAAGCTTTTCTCATCAGAAAAATAAATCCTGCTGTCTCCCAGATTACACACAAACATAGATTCCGGTGTAAATAAAGTCATTGCCAGGGTAGTACCCATACTCTGTATGTGATTTTCTGCTGCATATCTGCATACTGCCTGATTCATACTCTCACATACGCCATCAATAAATAACTCTGGTATATCGCGCAAAGTCCGCCTGTTGGCACGATAATATCTTCCGAATTCGTCAGAAGCCAGGAATGCCGCCATCTCTCCGCAGCTTTCTCCGCCCATACCGTCAAATACAGCCATTGCCGGTGTCTTCAGGCCGGAGACGATCTGGGAATGTACTCCCTCCATACCCTGGTTATCTGCCGGGAGCGATTCTCCGCAGCACCAAAGATTATCCTCATTGTTTGCACGAACCCTGCCCATATGGCAGGTATATGCATACTCAATCTGATACATCATCGTCTGTTTTTGTTCCCTCTCCCTTCAACGCTTTCAGTGAATTCTTCCAATACTTCTCTCCTCTTGCTGTATATTCCTCGTTGTCTGTCTCGTTGTCATGAGCCTTTCCATCAGAATCAATCCAGCGAATGAGCTTTCCATCATCATAATAATAGTACTCAGAAGTCTCGTCATACCATATATATGCAAAAAACAGCTTTTCGCCCCAGTAAAAATACTCTTCGTATTTTCCCTCAGCTGACTGAGCCGGGTACACCAGTGCTTTCATACATTCACTTTCTATCTCTACATCTCCATCATCATTCTGAGTAGTAGATATCCGTCGCAGATATCGAAGTACTGTTCCCTCCGATCCTACCCAGTCATAGGAATTCAGGTTATCCGTGATCGTTGTTGCCTGATCCTTGATCGTAGCTAAGGCAGTATTAAAACTCTTTGAATTGTTATCAGAAGAACTGTTTTTATCAGTATCCAGCACAGACACTCCACTGTTTCCGGAATTGTCTCCCGTACTGTCTCTGTTAAATTTTATATATACTCCTGCCAGGATAAGAACTGCCAGAAGTACAGCAGTGACCACCAGTCCCCTGCGAAATCTCTGTTCTCTTTTGCGGCGGCGGCGTCTTGCTGCTGTTGCCCTGGCTGACTGTATAGAGTTCTGAAGCTCTGCATCTCTGTCAGTTTCTTTTACTGCTGTTTTTTGTACTGTGTTTTTTTGTACATCCATCTTCTGTGCCACCACCCGGGCAGGCTCTTTTTCCTGCCTGCCTTCAGCGGTTGCCACATTTACTGTGCCAACAAACTGGCGGTTACGAATCCGTCCATTCTTCAGGTCATCCAGAGCCCGGTAAAATTCCTCCGGTGTCTGGTAACGTTCATCAGGGTCAAATGCACAGGCCTTCAGAATAATCTGTCCAAAAAGCTTTCCGGCTTCTGCCGGGGGCGCCATCTGCTCTCCTGACATTCTTTTATTCAGAGCATTTTCCTTATCCCGGTAAGTAATAAACTGCTTCTCCAGATTCATAAACGGCAGGCGGTTGTGATTCATAAGCTTATAGAGCACGATCCCCAAAGAATAAATATCTACTCTGCTGTCATATTTTTCTCCCTTATACATTTCCGGAGCCATGTAAGAATAGGTTCCCTTTTTAGAAAATCCACTCATAGTCCGCTCCAGTTCACGGGCAATTCCAAAATCTCCCAGCTTAAAATCTCCAAATCTGGATACAAAAATATTCTCAGGCTTTACATCTCTGTGAATGATATGAAGCTTTCTGCAATATCCCAGAGCCTTGCTTAAATCCAGCCCCATCTGGATTACCTCTTTTTCCTGAAGCTGCTTCTCTGCGCAATAATCCAGAAAACTTGTAAGATACTCCATACGGATGGAAATTTCCCAGCCAATGGCGTCCAGATATTCCATCACTTTAAAATCCTCTACAGAAACAATGTATGAATTCCCTCTGAAATACTCCATAGTACCGATTTCCTGGATGCATTCCTCAACCAGATTCTGGAAGTACTCTCTGGCTGCCTGGTCATTCCCAGTCTCGGAACGCACACTGTTCAATTCACTCTGGCTGCCCGGAATGTTAATAATTTTGATGGCAGAGTAAAAAGACTTACCTCTCTCTGTACGTTGAGCCTTATATACCTGTCCAAAAGACCCTTCTCCAATCTTCTCGACTATCTTCCACTCCGGCCATGCAGAAACCGGAAGTTCCTTATCCATACTGCACCTCCTTTACTCTGATCATTTGCATTTATTGGTTTTGTTTTTTATTATAACAGATAAATCAGACTTTTTTGTATTTTTATCTTTAACCAAATCAAAAAAAGAGTTACCTCACAGGACATTATACCCCGTGAGATAACTCCTCCATTCATGAATCATCCCTGTTTATATCATGCGCAACTGTTCAATTGCTTCACAGTTTGCGTATTACCCAATGATTATTCATCATCCTCAGATTCATCTGCATCTTCAGATTCATCTGTATCTTCAAATTCCTCTTCAGAAGCTTCCTCATCCAGGTCTCCATCCTCAGAAAAATCTTCATCCATTGTGATCAGCTCATCATCTGTCTGATTCTCATCTGAAGTCTCTTCCTCTTCGATTTCCACTTCTGGTTCCGGCTCCGGCATTGTAGAATTCAGTCGTACTTCACTGTAACGCTTCATACCTGTACCTGCAGGAATCAGTTTACCAATGATTACGTTCTCTTTCAGACCGATCAGTGGGTCAACCTTACCCTTGATTGCAGCTTCAGTCAGTACCTTCGTTGTTTCCTGGAAGGAAGCAGCTGACAGGAAGGAATTAGTAGCAAGAGACGCTTTGGTAATACCAAGCATAACCTGTTTTCCATCTGCAGGACGTTTGCCTTCTTTTTCCATCTGCTCATTAACATCCTCATATTCAAGGAAGTCAACCAGTGTTCCAGGAAGGAATTCTGTATCTCCGTTGTCCTCAATGCGGATCTTCTTCAGCATCTGACGAACAATAACCTCGATATGCTTATCGCTGATCTCAACACCCTGGAGACGGTATACACGCTGTACTTCACGGATCATGTAATCCTGAACTGCACGGACACCCTTGATTCTCAGGATATCATGTGGATTTACGCTACCTTCTGTAAGCTCGTCACCGGCTTCAAGCATCTGTCCGTCTGTGATCTTGATACGGGATCCGTATGGGATAAGGTAAGTCTTGGATTCACCTGACTCCGGATCTGTAACAATAACTTCACGTTTCTTCTTGGTGTCATTAAGAACAGCAACACCAGGAATTTCTGTGATAATGGCAAGACCTTTTGGCTTTCTTGCCTCAAAAAGCTCCTCAACACGGGGAAGACCCTGTGTGATATCTCCACCGGCAACACCACCACTGTGGAAGGTACGCATGGTAAGCTGTGTACCAGGCTCACCGATAGACTGAGCAGCGATAATACCGACAGATTCACCAACCTGAACAGCTTCACCTGTTGCAAGGTTCGCACCGTAACATTTTGCACAAATACCAACTTTACATTTACATGTAAGGATTGTACGGATCTTAACTTTCTCGATAGATCCGCCTGTCTGATTGTCCACGCCCTCTTTCATAATGCGGGCAGCACGTTTTGGTGTGATCATATGGTTGGCTTTTACAATAACTTCGCCGTCTTTATTCTTAATTGTCTCACAGGAGAAACGACCTGTGATACGTTCCTGAAGTCCTTCAATCTCTTCTTTACCATCTGCGAAACCTTCTACATACATACCTGAGATTTCATCTCTGTTTTCGCAGCAGTCTGTCTCACGTACAATCAGATCCTGAGAAACGTCAACCATACGTCTTGTCAGGTATCCTGAATCGGCTGTACGAAGAGCTGTATCGGACATACCTTTACGTGCTCCATGGGCAGACATAAAGTATTCCAGTACATCAAGACCTTCACGGAAGTTTGACTTGATAGGCAGCTCGATGGTGTGACCGGTTGTATCGGCCATCAGTCCTCGCATACCTGCAAGCTGTTTGATCTGTTTATCGGAACCACGGGCACCGGAGTCAGCCATCATAAAGATGTTGTTGTACTTATCCAGACCGGACAGCAGAGCATGTGTAAGCTCATCATCAGTCTTTTTCCATGTATCAACAACTTCTTTGTAACGCTCTTCCTCTGTGATAAGACCACGTTTGTAGTTCTTTGTAATAAGGTCAACAGTATCCTGTGCCTTCTGGATCATTTCCGGTTTCTGAGGCGGAACGGTCATATCGGCAATAGCAACGGTCATGGCTGCACGTGTAGAATACTTGTAACCTGTAGCTTTGATCGCATCAAGAACCTCAGCAGTCTTTGTAGCACCGTGAGTATTAATAACTTTTTCAAGAATCTGTTTCAGCTGTTTCTTAGCTACCAGGAAGTCAACCTCAAGGAGAAGTTCATTTCCCGGAACACTTCTGTCTACGAAACCAAGATCCTGAGGAAGGATTTCGTTGAACAGGAAACGTCCAAGTGTAGATTCTACTGTACCGGTCAGAACAGTTCCGTCCGGCATTGTCTTGCTGCAGCGCACATGGATTCTGGACTGCAGTGTGATTACTTTATTCTCATAGGCAAGGATTGCTTCGTTTATGCTCTTGAAGAACTTGCCTTCACCCTTGTTTCCAGGTCTTTCCTGAGTCAGATAGTAAATACCAAGTACCATATCCTGTGAAGGAACGGCTACAGGACCACCATCAGAAGGTTTCAGCAGGTTGTTCGGTGATAACAGAAGGAAACGGCACTCTGCCTGAGCTTCCTGTGAAAGCGGAAGATGTACGGCCATCTGGTCACCATCGAAGTCAGCGTTGAACGCAGTACAAACCAGCGGATGCAGTTTGATTGCTTTACCTTCTACAAGGATTGGTTCGAATGCCTGGATACCAAGACGATGCAGTGTAGGTGCACGGTTCAGCATAACCGGATGTTCTTTGATAACATCTTCCAGAACATCCCATACAGCAGGCTCCAGCTTCTCAACCATTTTCTTGGCGTTCTTAATATTGTGTGAAGTTCCGTTGGCAACAAGCTCTTTCATAACGAAAGGTTTGAACAGCTCGATAGCCATTTCTTTTGGAAGACCACACTGGTAAATCTTAAGTTCCGGTCCTACAACGATAACGGAACGTCCGGAATAGTCAACTCGTTTACCCAGAAGGTTCTGACGGAAACGTCCGGATTTACCTTTCAGCATATCGGAAAGAGATTTCAGGGCTCTGTTTCCAGGACCTGTTACAGGACGTCCACGGCGGCCGTTGTCGATCAGGGCATCTACTGCTTCCTGAAGCATACGTTTCTCGTTACGAACGATAATATCCGGTGCACCTAATTCCAGAAGTCTCTTCAGACGGTTATTACGGTTGATGATTCTTCTGTAAAGATCATTTAAGTCAGATGTAGCAAAACGTCCACCATCCAGCTGAACCATAGGACGCAGATCCGGCGGGATTACAGGGATCACTGTCATGATCATCCACTCAGGACGGTTTCCTGATTCACGGAAGGATTCTACAACCTCAAGACGTTTGATGATTCTGGCACGTTTCTGGCCTGTAGCATCCTTTAATTCAGTTTTCAGTTCTGCAGAATCTTTTTCAAGATCAATTGCTTCCAGAAGCTCTTTGATAGATTCAGCGCCCATACCTACACGGAAATTGTTTCCGAAGGATTCACGGGCATCCTGATATTCGCGCTCTGTAAGCACCTGTTTGTACTGGAGTCCGGAGTCAGCCGGATCCAGTACGATATAATTTGCAAAGTAAAGGACTTTCTCCAGAGTTCTCGGAGAAATGTCAAGGATCAGACCCATACGGGACGGAATTCCTTTGAAATACCAGATATGGGATACCGGAGCAGCCAGCTCGATATGACCCATACGCTCTCTACGAACAGAAGATTTTGTAACCTCTACACCACATCTGTCGCAGACAACGCCTTTATAACGAATCTTTTTATACTTTCCACAGTGGCACTCCCAGTCCTTGCTCGGTCCAAAGATCCTTTCGCAGAAAAGTCCGTCTTTCTCCGGCTTTAAGGTACGGTAGTTAATGGTCTCAGGTTTTAAAACCTCGCCTCTTGACCACTCTCTGATTTTCTCAGGGGACGCCAGTCCGATCTTGATGGCATCGAAAGTCATTGGCTGATATGTTTCATTGGCGTTAGTTGTTTCTGCCATGTATACTTTCCCCTTTCTTACTCTTCGTCATCATCTTCAAAAGCTTCGTCCAGCTCTATGAAGTCATCATCCACATCTTCTTCATCTTCGTCGATGTCAACCAGCTCTTCACCGTCAAACTCCTGCTTTGTATAGCCATGTTTGCCGTAGTCTTCTTCTCTGTCGTGATGTCTTCTTGACTCTCCCTCAATAACAGAGCGAAGATCTGTATCGCCATAATCTACAGATTCCAGAAGATGTACTTCTGTATTGTCATCCTTGAGTACCTTCACATCCAGACCAAGAGACTGAAGCTCTTTTAAGAGAACCTTGAAGGATTCCGGAATACCCGGCTCAGGAATATTGTCACCTTTGATAATTGCTTCGTATGTCTTAACACGACCAACAACATCATCAGATTTCACTGTCAGGATCTCCTGCAGTGTATAGGATGCACCATAAGCCTCCAGTGCCCAAACCTCCATCTCACCGAAACGCTGTCCACCGAACTGAGCTTTACCACCCAGTGGCTGCTGTGTTACCAGAGAGTATGGACCGGTAGAACGTGCATGGATCTTATCATCAACCAGGTGATGCAGTTTCAGATAGTGCATGTGACCGATAGTTACAGGGCTGTCAAAATACTCGCCTGTACGTCCGTCACGAAGACGCACTTTACCGTCTCTGGAGATCGGAACACCCTTCCACAGTGCTCTGTGGGCTTTGTTCTCATCCAGATACTGCATTACATCCGGTGCTAAAATATCTTTATATTTCTCACGGAACTCTTCAAAGTCTTCTGTGTTTACATAGTCATTTGCAAGTTCCAGTGTATCCTGGATATCATTCTCGTTTGCACCCTGGAAAATAGGAGTTGCAACATTAAATCCAAGTGCTTTCGCAGCAAGGCTTAAGTGGATCTCCAGCACCTGTCCGATATTCATTCGGGAAGGCACACCCAGAGGATTCAGCACGATATCAAGAGGACGTCCATTGGGAAGGAATGGCATATCTTCTACAGGAAGTACACGGGAAACAACACCCTTGTTACCGTGACGTCCGGCCATTTTATCACCAACAGAGATCTTTCTCTTCTGTGCGATGTAGATACGTACGGACTGGTTTACACCAGGTGACATCTCATCGCCATTCTCTCTTGTAAATACCTTGGCATCTACGATAATACCGTATTCACCGTGAGGTACTTTCAGAGAAGTATCACGTACTTCACGTGCTTTCTCACCAAAGATTGCACGGAGAAGTCTCTCTTCTGCTGTAAGCTCTGTCTCTCCCTTAGGAGTAACTTTACCAACAAGGATATCACCGGCACGTACTTCCGCACCGATACGGATAATACCACGCTCATCCAGATCCTTCAGTGCTTCATCTCCTACACCAGGAACATCACGTGTGATCTCTTCCGGTCCCAGCTTGGTATCACGGGCTTCACATTCATATTCTTCCATATGGATAGATGTATAAACATCATCCATAACCAGTCTTTCGCTCAGAAGTACAGCATCCTCGTAGTTGTAACCTTCCCAGGTCATGAATCCGATCAGAGGGTTCTTACCAAGGGCAAGTTCGCCATTGCAGGTAGAAGGACCATCTGCAATAACCTGTCCTGCCTCTACATGCTCTCCCTGGAACACGATTGGCTTCTGGTTGTAACAGTTACTCTGGTTACTTCTCAGGAATTTTGTCAGATGATAATCATCCTTTGTACCATCATCATTCTTGATGCTGATATCTGTAGAGGTAGAACGAAGTACAGTACCTGATTTCTTCGCAACTACACAGACACCGGAGTCAACCGCTGTCTTTACTTCCATACCTGTACCAACCACAGGAGCTTCTGTTGTCAGAAGCGGCACAGCCTGACGCTGCATGTTTGATCCCATCAGCGCACGGTTAGCATCGTCGTTCTGCAGGAACGGAATCAGGGCAGTAGCAACGGAGAATACCATACGAGGAGATACGTCCATGTAATCAAACATATGACGCTCATACTCCTGAGTCTCTTCACGGAAACGACCGGATACATTCTTGTGAACAAAATGTCCTTCTTCATCCAGAGGCTCGTTGGCCTGTGCTACATGATAATTATCCTCTTCATCTGCAGTCATATATACAACCTCGTCTGTTACACGAGGATTCTTAGGATCTGTCTTGTCGATCTTACGGTAAGGTGCTTCGATAAATCCGTACTGATTGATTCTCGCATAAGATGCAAGAGAGTTGATCAGACCGATGTTAGGACCTTCAGGAGTCTCGATCGGGCACATTCTTCCGTAATGAGAATAATGGACATCTCGAACCTCGAATCCGGCTCTGTCTCGTGACAGACCACCAGGTCCCAGGGCTGACAGACGTCTCTTGTGGGTCAGCTCACCCAGAGGGTTATTCTGATCCATGAACTGTGACAGCTGGGAAGAACCAAAGAACTCCTTCACTGCTGCAGTTACAGGTTTAATATTGATCAGGGACTGAGCAGAAATGCTCTCAGTGTCCTGAGTTGTCATTCTCTCACGAACCACACGTTCCAGTCTGGAAAGACCGATTCTGTACTGGTTCTGAAGCAGCTCACCTACCGCACGGATACGACGGTTACCCAGATGATCGATATCATCTGCATTTCCAAGGCCATATTCCAGATGCATATTATAGTTAATAGAAGCAAAAATATCTTCCTTTGTAATATGCTTCGGAATCAGATCATGAATATCTCTGTAAACTGCTGCGATTCTGTCTTCTAATGTATCATTTTCTTCCAGAATAGTCTTCAATACAGGATAGTATACTAATTCTGTAACCCCAAGCTTCTTAGGATCTTCGATCTCCGGAAGGAAATGACGGATATCAACCATTAAGTTGGAAAGGACTTTGATTCTGCGGTCTTCTTCGCCCAGAATCCATACAAAAGGAACAGCACTGTTCTGGATCACATTTGCCAGTTCCTTGGTAACTACTGCGCCCTCTTCTGCCAAGATTTCTCCTGTGGATGGGTCTACAACTTCCTCTGCCAGCTTATGGCCCACAATTCTTCTGTTAAGATGAAGCTTCTTATTAAATTTATAACGTCCAACATGTGCAAGATCATATCTTCTCGGATCAAAGAACATAGCATTGATCAGGCTCTCTGCACTCTCTACAGCAAGCGGTTCACCCGGACGGATTTTCTTGTATAATTCAAGAAGACCTTCCTGATAATTAGTAGATGTATCCTTGGTAAAGCTTGCCAGGATCTTTGGCTCTTCACCGAAAAGCTCTGTGATCTCAGCGTTGCTTCCAACACCCAGTGCACGGATCAGAACTGTAATCGGAACTTTACGGGTTCTGTCTACACGAACATAAAATACATCATTGGAATCTGTTTCATATTCCAGCCATGCTCCTCTGTTAGGAATAACAGTACTGGAGAACAGTCTCTTACCCAGCTTATCATGTGCGATGGCATAATAGATTCCAGGGGAACGTACTAACTGGCTGACAATTACACGCTCTGCACCATTGATGACAAAGGTACCGGTAACTGTCATAATAGGTAAATCTCCCATGAAAATCTCGTGTTCGTTGATCTCCCCTGTTTCTTTGTTAATCAGTCTCACTCGAACCTTCAAAGGTGCGGCATAAGTTGCGTCACGTTCTTTACACTGCTCGATGGTATATTTCGCATCCTTCTCGTCAAATGTAAAGTCGATGAATTCCAGACTGAGCTTTCCGCCGTAATCTGCGATCGGAGAAATGTCATCAAAGACTTCTTTCAGTCCTTCATCAAGAAACCATTTATAAGAATCTCTCTGGACTTCGATCAGGTTCGGCATTTCCAGGACTTCTTCTTGCCTCTGGAAGCTCATACGCATGCTTTTTCCAGTTTTTACAGAACGAATTCTGTTTTTTTCCATTGACGTTTCACCCCTGTTTTTTCTTTATATTTATTATAACATGACCCTTACTGTCAAAAGACAATAGGCACATCTTGCCATAATATAGCATTCTTCACTATAGCACAACAAGATACGCCTGTCAATCATTTTTTTCAAATATTTTATTATATTTTCCGGCTGTCTGTGTGCCTGCATCGCACAGACAGCCACAGAGCAAAAATGCAGGAATGTCGAAACATTCCTGCATAAAATTCTTTTTATAAAGAAGATAATTATTTAAGGTTAACCTTAGCACCTTCTGCTTCAAGTTTTGTTTTGATATCTTCAGCTTCTGCTTTGGATGCGCCTTCTTTAACAACCTTAGGAGCTCCGTCAACCATTTCTTTAGCTTCTTTCAGACCTAAGCCAGTTACTTCACGAACAACTTTGATAACTTTAACTTTGTTTGGTCCAACTTCTGCAAGTTCTACATCGAACTCATCTTTTTCTTCAGCTGCTTCTCCAGCTGCTCCAGCTGCTGCTACTACAACACCTGCTGCTGCGGATACACCGAACTCTTCTTCACAAGCTTTTACTAAATCATTTAATTCTAATACAGATAATTCTTTGATTGCTGCAATAAATTCTTCTGTTGTTAATTTTGCCATTTTAAATTCCCTCCATATAATATATTTTATTATTCGTTATTTTTTGTCCTGTTATTTCAGGATTATTCAGCTGCTGCTGCGTCAGCACCACCGTTTTTCTCAGCGATCTGATTAAGCACACGAGCAAAGTTGGTAATAGGAGACTGGATGCTTCCAAGCAGTTTTCCGAGAAGTTCTTCTCTGGAAGGAATGCCTGCCAGTGCCTGAATACCTGCCTGATCGTTATAGTTACCTTCAACGATACCTGCTACCAGCTCTAAAGCCGGGTTCTTCTTAGCGAATTTATCAAGGATTCTTGCAGGAGCAGTAGCGTCATCAGCAGAGATTGCCAGAGCGTTTGTTCCATGTAAGTGCTGGATCAGTTCTTCACACTGAGTACCTTCGAATGCACGATGCATCATTGTGTTTTTGTAAACCTTGTACTGTACACCAGCTTCTCTTAATTCCTTACGTAAAGCAGTATCCTGTTCAACTGTAAGACCACTGTAGTTAACAAGTACTACAGATTCTGCCTCTTTCACGTTGCTGATAATTTCGTCTACGATTGGTTGTTTAAGTTCTACTTTTGCCATGAAATGGTACACCTCCTTATAGATTTTGTATACCGCTGCAATGAGTAAAGAAAAAGCCTTACTGCATGACAGTAAGGCTTGTGTAATCTCCATAAAAGAATACTTAGTCCTCGGTAGGCGGTTACATCCTTATGCCTTGCGGCACCTACTGTCTTCGGCAGCGTTCTGATATAAGATAGCATACGAAATTGGGGTTGTCAATAGTTTTTTTACTTTTTTCAATAGTTTTTTATAGCTTCCTTATTAGAAAGATGTATCTCCCTTACATTGTTCCGAAGATACGGTCACCGGCATCGCCAAGGCCCGGGCAGATATAGGCGTGGTCATTTAACTCACGGTCAAGGTGTCCGCAGTAAATCTGCACATCCGGATGTGCTTCGTGAAGGCGTTTCAATCCCTCAGGAGCTGCTATGATACACATGAATTTGATATTTTTTCCGCCCTGTTTTTTCACAAAATCAACGGCTGCTTCTGCAGAGCCTCCGGTTGCAAGCATTGGGTCTACGATAACTGCAATTCGTTCATCAATGGATTCCGGAAGCTTGCAGTAGTATTCGTGAGGTTCATGTGTTACAGGATCACGGTAAAGTCCTACGTGTCCAACCTTTGCAGACGGTACAAGTGTAAGGATGCTGTTTACCATTCCCAGACCTGCACGGAGTACAGGGATCACTGCCAGCTTCTTTCCTGAGATCATCGGTGTCATACAGGTTTCAATCGGTGTTTCGATCTCCACGTCTTCTACCGGAAGATCACGAAGGGCTTCATATCCCATAAGAATGCCGATCTCCTCTACTAATTTACGGAATTCATTTGTTCCTGTGCTTTTATTTCTCAGCATGGAGATTTTGTGCTGGATCAGCGGATGGTCCATAATATAAACGTTTTCCATTATTCTATTTCCTCTCTTGGTGGTATCCTATTTATTTTCTGTTCTCCTATTATAATGCATAGCATCGTTTTACAAAAGGGGTATTTTTATTATTTTACATTTGTTTGCGCACGATCCGATATTCATCACCCATCTTAAAATATGGACACTGATGGAAATTCCCTGTAATGAATTTTACCATCTCATCCTCATCAAGATTGACTTCGCAGGTATAACATTCGTAATCGTCATCATAACTGTAATTTACACAGTATTCGCAGTTTACTGCATTGGACATCGTTAATTTCCCCTTTCTATGACCGGAATCAGAATTTTCAGTTCAAACCAGTTATTTTTCTGGGATGCAACTGCTGATCCCCCATATTTCTCTACAATGGTACGGATACTCTTCATTCCATATCCATGCAGATGTTTATCCGCTTTTGTCGTCACCGGCAGACCATTTCGAAACTCCAGTTTTTCTTCACAATAATTCTCAGTCCGGATTCTCAGAAATTGTTTTTCCCGCGTAACATATAATCCGATCAGGCGCTTCTCCTGGTTCTTCTGCCTGCAGACACTCTCAATCGCATTGTCCAGCATATTGCCAAATAACGCGCTGATATCCATATCCTCCATAAAGGCGAGCAACGCACCATCAATCATAAATTTCAGTTCGATTCCCTCTTTCTGACAGAGAAGTGCTTTATTTGTCAGCACCGCATCCAATACCTGATTTCCTGTTTTGTTCTGGGTTTCATAGACTTTAATTTCATGTTCCATTTTTTCCAGATACTGCACAGATTTTCCAGAATCCGCTTCTGCCTTCAAAAGAGTGATCTGATGCTTCAGATCATGATATTTCTGATTGACCATATCCATGCTCTCTTTAGATAACTGATAATTCTGATACTGCATATCCATAATATTATGAAGAGTATTTTTCTCAAACCGCAGCTGCACTTCTTTTACCTGGATATGGTATGCATATAATACTGCCATTCCGCTGAGGTCTACCAGCGTACGGATAATAAAAATATCCATGACCAGTCTTCCGCTGAAAAGCCCATTCTGATCGAGATAACTTAAGTTGCTGACTGCAAAAACAGCCGTCGCAATCACAATCACTACCAGAAGTTCCCGCCTGGTAATATGCAGTTCTTCCAGATCCTTTTGCAGACTTCTCTCTATAAAAAATAAGACCACAAAGATTACCGCATATACAATAAGCATTTCCAAAGCCTGCCAGACTGGCACGTATCTCTCATTCTTTTCGCAAAGATAATAGGAAATCTGCCAGCAAAACGAAGAAGCAAATTCTCCGTTAATAAAAGCTTTCACACAATAAAATCCTGTCTCCCGCCACGAAAATCTGCAGCAACAATAAATATGGATCAAAAGTATTGCTACGATCACTGCTATAGCCGGAATAAATAATGTTTTGCTCACACCATGAGTCCATTGCATAAACCACATCAAAAGCACAAATTGCACTACATTGGATACGACAATCTTCCATTTTGCGATTTTATGCTCATGAGTATAAATGATTACAATAGAAGATAATGTATAGGCGATCGCATAATAATATCCGGGTGTATTCATCAGTTCCTGTGCATTCATTTACCCACCTCATTCAGATATTCGTTCAATGCATCCAGGAAAGGCTTTCTCCGGCCTCTGCTGACCTGGATCGTATCACCGTTTATCATAATGTCACTTCCCAAATAACGGTCTACATATTCCAGATTTACCAGATAGCATCTGTTACACCGGAAAAATTTCTCCGGCGCCAGCTGTCCTTCTGCATCATTCATAGTTCCCTTTGTCTCAAAATCTCCTGATGTCGTATGGTAAATCAGCACATGATCCTGCACTTCCACGTAGCAGATCGTATCTACATCCAGTTTCTTCTTGCCGCCCTTCATGGAAATCGTAAGATACTCTTTTGCCCCCGTTTTTACATTCATAAGAGCTCTTGTCATCGTTTCCGAGAAAGAGAAATAGGAAATTGGTTTCAGCATATAATCCATGGCATTTACCTTATATCCCTGAATCGCATACTGAGGCATATTCGTAGTAAAAATAAGAAGTACGGTCTGATCAAGTTCCCGGATTTTCTCAGCCGCACGCATTCCATTAAGAAATGCCATCTCTATATCCATCAGGATCAGATCATAGTCCGCAGAATAATTCGTAACAATATCCTCTCCGTCTTCAAATTCTGTAATGTCAAATTTCTGACTGTGCTCTTCCCCATATCTTTTAAGACACTCCCTCAGCGCTTCTCTGTCAGGTTTGCTATCATCCACGATTGCAATACGAATCATATTGTTTTTCACCCCTGTAACAAAATCTTTTTTGCCGTAAAATATCTTTCAAACTTTGAGTATTAGTATATCAAGAAACCATGTTTAAAACAACTGATTCCCCATGTATCAAATATTAAGTTTCTGATACATACGCAAAAAATACAGCTGCCCCTCCACGAGATTTTCGCGAAGCAACAGCTGCATCTTATTTCCTGTCATTCCATTTTATTTATCTTCGTTTTCTTCTGTCCAGGTTCCACCGGCGGCAAGTACCGCTGCCTTCTGACGTTCTTTGATAATCTTATGATCTTCCTCAATATGTTTCTCCACATCCAGTCTGCTCATCATAAGTACGATCACCGCAAACGTAATAACCTCCATCGCAAGGAAGGCAAATGCCAGCACCTGTTCCACACCGCCCATCTGTCTGTAAACAATCTGACCGGTATAGGAAGCCACATCTTTAATCACCGTAACAGTAGACGGATCACAGGCAACACCAGTATTCGTATAACCTGCAAAAGTAAGCAGTCCATTGAGGACACCTGTACAGATTCCTGAAAGTCCTACCATGATAGAGCCATATACCGACATGGTAAATCCGTCACTTCTGAATCCGTTCTTCGCCTCCATATGATCCAGCACATCAGAAAGAAGTGCCATTGTCACATACATAGCCGGAATACTTCCGATTCCCTTAAGGACCATTCCTACGCAGACAATCACGAAATTATGTACATCGATAAAGCATACCAGACCACCAACTACAGAGAAACAAAGTCCCATAACAACCGCACGCTTTTTACCAAGTTTATGGGCGATCGGCCATGCCACTACCATTCCTATGGCCGTCGGAATTCCTCCAAGCAGTCCCAATGCAGACATCAAAGTTCCTGAAGTCTGTTCAGGATTGGCAGAATTGATCACACTGTCAAACATCCATCTTGCATAGAAGCTCATGGAACTGTTTTTCATCAGCTGTCCAAACTGAAACAGCAGGAAATACAGAATGATGATCCACCAGTATTTGCTGTGAATACACGCCTGTACCTGTTTTTTCAGCGGAATCTTCTCTTCCTTGATATTCAGGTTCAGTGTCTCCTCTGTAATACGTTCTCTTGTAAAATAATATTCCAGAAGAATTCCAAGAAAACAACATACACACAATGCAATAGAAACAATTCGCCAGTGCGCATAGCTTGCATCAATATCCAGTCCCTGATCTCCGGTAACAAAAAGATAGCTCTGTAAAAGCACCGGAACTACAATACTTGCACCGATTCCTGCCGAAGCCACCATTGCCGCATTCGACAAAGTAGCCAGCATTCCCCTCTGCGCGGAATCTCTGGTAGAAAGAGAAACCATAGAGCTGTGTGCTGTGTAAAAGCAAGGATACGCAACCGCATAATAAAGGTTATAGGAAACTGCGATCCAGATCATCTGAACTGCATTGCTTCCCTCCTTCGGTGTCATAAACAATAAGATTACTGCCACAACTACCATCGGGACTGCCAGAAGCAGATATGGCCTTGCCTTTCCCTGCGAAGTTCTGGTATTATCGATCCATCTTCCGATCATCAGATTTCCAAGGATCACAAAAATTACGGACACTACCGGGAGAAGTGTGGCAAATGCGCCGAATTTCGTCCATCCGAGTACGTCTACATAATATCTGTTCAGATATGCACCGAAAATAGAGTTCGCCAGCATGGCACAAAAAGGTGCCAGAAAATATCCGATGATCATTTCCGGAATTTTCACATCTGCCGATTTGATCTTCGTCCTGAATATTGGTTTCTCTACAATATCAGTTATCTTCACTGTCTGTCCTCCTTTAAATCAAATGAGAAGAAATCAAAAGCTCCTTTTCCCTGAAAGCTGAAAAATAAAGCTTCTTTTTCGCCCAGTCCGGCAATCTTTGCGGAAAATCCATGAACCTCCCGACATGGTTTTACCGGAATCTCAGCCACCGTCTCACCTTTTTCAGAGGTACGTACCAGCACTGTTCCCTCTGCTTTTCCTTTAATATTGATTCTTACTGCACCTGTTTTAGACAGGTCAAAATATTTAAATCCGGCTACTGCTCCGTCACACATATTGGCAATATACTGGTCTTCTCCATTTTCTCTGTCCCCGCCTTTCTGGGTGAAGAACGGATATCCATTCTTTGGATGTTTCAACATACTCAAAAATCTGGTTCCCTTTTTTCCATAAAGATTGCATGCGATGTATGCCGGATAATTTCCTTTTCCTCTGAGAGGTCCGTCATTCAGGCCACAGGAAGTCATCTCTGCCTGATAAAATCTTCCATTTTCAAAGCGAATCTGCTCTGCACAGGCCTGGCGGGAAGACTGCTTGCGGTTGCTGTGTCTGTGATAGAAAATATAATATTTTCCGTTTATTTCGATCAGGCTTCCATGAGTATTTCCCGTATAATTTCTGGCATTTTTCACGTCTATGACGCCCGGAAGTCCGATGTCGCCATTGCTTACCAGAATTCCACCATACTGAAATCCACTTACAGGATTATCACTTGTCGCATAGCATAACTCGTGACTGTTTAAAGAACTGTAGATAAAATAATAGGTATCTCCAAACTTTCTCATGGAACTTGCTTCCAGGAACGGATGTCCCTCATATAGTGTTCCTGCTGCCTCTTTTTCTCCCGCAATTCCAATATAAGACGGGCCGGATTTTACAGTCAACATATCTGACGGGTCAATTTCAAAACACATTGGTCCATGTTCTGTTGGCTTAGAACCATCCAGAAGGATCGGATTTCCCTGAAGCGCAAATCCTGTATACAGATACAGGCGGCCATCATCGTCCTTAAAAATACCGGGATCAAACTGAAACGGCTCATTTTTCTTTCCAATCGGAGTCTTATCCGCATACTGTACATATCCGTAGAATTCATATTTTCCTGCCGGTTTATCGCAGACAGCTACGGAAATCATCTTCGTGCCGCCCATGAAATAGTAAAGATAGAAACGGCCATCCGGTCCCTGTACCATATCCGGCGCTGCCAGGCCGTTGGTAAGGCGGATCCGGGGTGCTGCCGGATCCTGCTCTCTTTTATAAATACAGCCTTCATACTTCCAGTTACCCAGGTCGTCTACAGGTGCAGACCAGCAGACATAATCACCCAGGCAGAAGTTCAGACCATTAAACAGATCGTGTGATCCGTAGATATATACTCTGCCATCCACCACATGAGGTTCCGCATCCGGAACATATTCATAACTTGGCAGATAAGGATTAAATGCCTGCTTCTTCATAAATCTGTCTCCTTATTTCTCTTTGTCTTTTTTAATTTGCTTTGTCTTTTTTCTTTAAGCTGAAAAATGCTGCTACCATACTAATGACTGCTGCCACTGCAAGCAGAATCATGTTTGCAATGGTTCCATGAGCGGAGGCTAAATTCTCCGCTGTCTGAACCTCATGCAATACTTCTTCATTGGACATATAGATAAATGCAAAACCTTCGATACGGCTTGAAATCAAAACCATCAATGAACCGATAAAAACTGCCGGTGCTGCGATTCGTAAAATTCCTGAGCAGATATCCCCTACCCATTTCGCAATTCCCGATACATTGATCTGTCCCATGATCAAGACTACTGCCAGAGCCACAATTCCCGCGATACAGTAGTTTACTGAATACGGTACAGACGCATTTTTAAAATATCCTTCACTTCCTATATTCACACGATATACGATCAGAGAAACTGCCGCCACGATCAGAGCGATAAATGTAAGCCAGCTTCCTGCCGCCTGTTTTTTTATGAAATTCATCAGTTACTCCTCCTCTTTCTTCCTTGCTGTTACATAAAATCCAAGCCATCCAAGAACGCATACAACTGTCAGCGCTCCACTAATGATTCTGATAGCTTTCAATGCATTATCCCACCAGGTATTAACCTTCTCTGTGGAAACATCCATAACTGCACTGTTTGCAAATGTATATAACTGATATTTCAGATTCTCACGTGCCTGATTTACAAGTGTTGCGTCATTTTTTACTGTCTTTTCTGAAATATAAGGCCATGTTGCATCTACTCCTCCATCGCCCAGATTGATATGATTATCATTTCCTCCGAAGTCTGCTACCTGTGTAACAGTTGCCATAATCATAGCTTCCGGTGAGAAGTAATATCCATTATTCATCATATCAGTAGAGATCACACCTGTGTATCCCCATTCATCACGAAGAATCGTCTTAAGAAGTCCGGTATGATGAGAGGCATTTGTAGCACCGATACGGTTAAATGCGACCATAACTGCAAGTCCCTTTGCATCCTCCAGTGCACCCTGGAAACATCTGAGATCTGTTTCTCGCATTTTCTGTTCATTCATATAAGCAGAAACACCGCTTCTGTTATGCTCCTGATCATTGAATCCGATATGTTTCGGACCATTTAAGATACCTTTCTCATTACATCCTGAAATAATTCCATAACCAATTCTGTTAGTCAGCATCGGATCTTCGGAAATGTATTCATAGTTTCGTCCATTATATGGAGTTCTTCTCTGTGTAAGACCTGTACCCCACACATCGTATACACCCAGCCAGAGTCCGGTATTTCCTTCAATAAGTCCCCATTCGTGAGCCAGATCCGGGTTAAAGGAAGATCCCAGAAGTGTCTGTGAGCTTACATTGAAATGGTAAGTCTTTCCTGTTTTCTCATCTGTATATGCAGGCTTAAATCCATTTACACCTTCATTCTGAGTTACGATCGGATTCTCTACATTAGTCAATGTATCTGACTGACTTCCACCATGGATTACCGCACCTACTGATTCATCAATCGTAATAGAATCCACAAGCTTATCCCAGTATGGGTCATCGATATTTGTCTTCTGCTCATCCTGAATATTGTCTGTATCAAATCTTACATCCTGATCCCCGCCCTCTGTTGCCGGATCATCTGTCTGAATCGTGTACTGCTTTCCCTGAAGTGTCTGAATCCACTCATCCTTCTTAGGGCTGTCCGCAAGTGTTACTGCCACATCTTTATTGTAATTAACCGGATATGTTCCATCCCAGTCCTGTCTGGAAAGGTATGTCACAGTATCCTCACCTGTCCAATAATTCAGGTCTGCATCATCAGCTACATTGGTAACTTCTGTACCATTAGAGGTTGCAAAAGTAGTAGTATCGAGTTCTTTATTCTCATTCCATACCATTACATCTCCTGTGGCATTCTCATCCATTCCATCCTTAGTTGTCTTGCCCTGTGCTCCCAGGATATTATTAACTGCCTCATGAGAACCGCTGGCTGCTGTGAAATAGTAGTCACCTTCATCAAGAATATAAGTTTTTACCGTTGTATAATCATAGCTTGCAAGATACTTCGTCGGGATGGTGATTGTAACTTCTTCAGACTCTCCTGCTGCCACATTAACCTTTGCAGAATTCAGGAACATGACTGCTGATTTTTCTACATTATTTTCTTTGTCATATTCTGTATATGGCTGCTGTACATATAACTGTGCAAGAAAATATCCATCCTGATCACTATTATTCTTTACTTCTACTACTGCTGTGGTATCACCATCCTCAGACAGATCTACATCCACACTTTTCACTGTCTGCTCATAATCCAGATAAGACAGGGAATGTCCGAATGGATAAACCACTTCTTTATCATAATCCCATGTATTTCCCTGAGTTGCGCCAGCTGCTGATGAAGCATTCGAATCAGGATTTGCGATAGAATCATAATATCTTGTTTCATAATATTTATATCCTACATAAATACCTTCTGCTTCCACAATGTACTGTCCGCCATTGTAGGTTGCAGCTCCACCTCCAAATGAACTTGCACTTATATCATTGGAAATGTCGGTATTCGGGTATCTGGAATCATAACCATTCTCTGCATTTGCCGCTACGATCTCATAATCTGAATAATAATCTCCACCGAAGTTCTGTACTGCAGGATTTGAATTATTATCTACAACATAAGTATCTGTAAGTGCTCCTGTTGCGTTCACTTTTCCGGTAAGGACATTCACAATACCCGTGCACTGATAGTCATTGATACATCCGATATAGGCGATACCATCAACTTCATGGTCTCCACCTTCTGCAATTTCTGAAATGCCCATTGCATTTCCTGTATTAAGCAGAACGATTACCTTAGAGCAGGTTTCTTTTGCCGCATCAATAATAGATAATTCATCTTCTGAAAGTGCCAGTGGATCTTTGCCTGTCTTTTCTCCTGCGAAATTAACAGCGGTATCTGTTCCATAAGTATTGGACTCTCCGCCTGGACGGGCAAATACACAGATTGCTGTGGTATTTTCTTTGTCAACAGAATCTTTCCAGTCTGTCGGTGCACCAAATTCTTCATAACGGTCTGCCGGAATCTCGCTGATTGTGAAATCTTCCATATCGCCAACATTGGTATTGTAAATATTGTCATATCCAATAGATGTTTCTATCTGACCAGTCCACTGATTTTCAGTCTGAACTTCATGTGGATTCATGAATTTATTCATATAGAAATCCTCTATCGTTTCATTTACAGTAAGCCCCGCATCCTTTAATGCCTGACGAAGATCTACAGAATCTTCATTTCCCGCGCGTAAATCTCCGGCATTATATGGATAAGGTGCATAAGCAGCCAGACCGAACAGTGCCACTGTACCAGTCTCGGAAAGCGGGAATACATCATTATCATTTTTCATGATAACAGTTCCTTCTTCTCCCTCTTTGATTGCAATATTCTTTGCTGCGTCAGCCATATCCTCAATCGTTGCATAATCACTTACATACTGCGCATTACCAGTGTCTGTGGCCGTTACATAACTAGTTGTATGAAGTGTATCATCCAGATTTTTTCTGTAGGAATCTGCAATTCCTGTTCCAATAACAGAAAGTGCAAGTACAGAAGCAGTCACTGATGAAATGCCCCTCATAACGTTTTGCATTACTCTTGCCTTCATCTTTCTTCCTCCCGAGTGTTCATAAAGCTTTTGTCGCTTTCGTTAACCGAAGTATAGCATTGTTTTACATATTTTTTACATTTTCACCGCCAACTGCATCTTTTCCAACGTGATTGGAGGCGTATTTTTGTGCGTGTTTACTATTTGCAGTGAATATTTCACAAATTTTTAGTGCTATTTTTGTGCATTTTTCTTATTTTTATTGTGCAATACTAATAAAATGAATTTTATATGGATAATAACAAAGGGCACATCTTAATCAAACGGATATTCGCAATCGAAACAGGAGACTTACTTGACTCGGTTAAAATCCATTTTCAGAATAATGGAATTTCACATGTATAAACAGTATTTTCATCAGAAACAAGGATTTTTACCGGTCCGTTTCCATCTGAGCGAACCGCTGCCATTGCCTCGCCATAGTAAGTTTCTGTCGTATCCTGCGTATAATTTCCCTCTTTATAGGAATTGGCGCTTCCCAGACCCTCCAGTGTTCCATTCTCCACTTCCACCTTTAAGGTATGCTTTTCCATTGGCTTCCAGATTCCCTTATTGTCTGTGTACTGCAACGGAATAAACAACAGCTCGCCTTTTTTTGCCTGATTTTTCTCCGGGCGAATGCTGAGAGTTGTCTCTTTAGCTGCGGTCTTAAGGGTCTGACAATTCATCTTTGTTCCATTCGTATCATAAGAAACTGCCGTAATCTCACCATCTTCATAAACTACATCGAACTTCACGCGGCATTTCTTTACAGGCTTACGCCCTGCACTTTTTCCGTTGATCAGAAGTTCCACCTCTGCTGCGCGGGCAAAAACTTCCACTTCTGTTTTTTCGCCGGAGCATCCTCTCCAGGACCAGCTCTCTAGCGCTTTCGTCAGCGCCCATCCTGTGAGACGCAGATTTTCTTTCTGATAAACAGGTTTTACAGCGATAAACGGACCCGTTGCCTGCTCAAAAGCAACTCTTGTATAGGCAGCTTCTGCCCTTGGTTTTCCAAGAAGGTCGATACGTCCGTTATTTCCGGTCATGCGGGTATGTGGTTCTTTTCCTTTATAGTCAGAATATTCTGCCGCACCATCTCCGGTCTCACCGATGTAATCCCAGCCTGCCCAGACAAAATCTCCAATGATTCGTTTGTTCTTCTTCGCAATCTCCCAGAAACTGTAGGCATCTTTACAGAAAGTCTCACTTCCCAGAATCAGTCTGTCCGGATATTTTTTCAGGTCATGTTTATAACGGAAAAGTCCATAGTTATATCCCGCGATGTCCATAGCGGCATAGGCATCCTTTGTTTTCCAGTCACATGGGGGAAGGGTTGCCCCGATTTTCATGAAATAATCGCCAACCAGACAGGCAAGGGTATTATAAAACTCACTGCCTACTAGCTTCTTGTTTTTCTTCTCCTGCTTTTCAGAATCTTGTCTGTCAGATATGGATCTATTTTCTCTAATCTTTTTCTCAGCAGTATTTGCTGCTTTTTCTGCTTTGTCGTCACTGTAGACACCCATTCCCATAGAACTCAGGAAATTAAAGAAAATATTGATTCCACAGGTGACCGGTCTGGTCGGATCCAGTTTATGAAGCCAGTCTGTCATGCACTGAGTCAGGGCAATACCTTTCTTCTGCGCAGTTTCTGCTACCTCATTTCCGGTAGAATACATGATTACGGATGGATGGTTGTAATCCTTCTCCACCATATCTTTGAGATCCTGCTGCCACCAGTCCGCCAGGTAATCCGCGTAATCATACTTTGTTTTGTGGATATACCATACGTCTACATATTCATCCATCACCAGCATTCCCTGTCTGTCGCAGGCATCCAACATTGCTTTTGAACAAGGATAATGAGAAGAACGTACCGCATTATAACCATTTTCTTTCAGGATTCTTATCCTGCGGTCTTCCGCTTCCGGATAAGTGCAGGCACCTAAGATTCCATGGTCGTGATGTATGCAGGCACCTCGCAGGATCACTCGCTGTCCGTTAATGGTCAGTCCTTCCTGTGGATTCCAGTCCAGACCGCGGATTCCAAAAGTCTCGCAGACTATATCGTTTCCGAAAGTTACCCGGCAGTTGTAAAGGAATGGGGACTCGCAGCTCCAGAGCTTTACTTCCGGGAGTTTGATTCTGAATGTGCTTTCACTGAATATCCTCTCACCAAATATCCCTTCTTCACTCACTGAATAAACATTGTTTTCTCCGTCCAGAATTTCCACCTGGAGCACACCGGCACCGCAGGTTTCAACCTTTACTTCAATTTCGCCGGTCTTATAATCTGTTGTGCGGATTTTTACACCATTTACCGGAATGTAATTTTCCTCACCTATATACAGATACACCGGACGGTAAATACCTGTTCCGGAATACCAGCGGCTGTTTGGCTGATCGGCATTATGTGCAACTACACGAATCACATTTTCCTCTCCGTACCTGAGAAAATCATTTATCTCCACATAGAAATTTGTGTATCCATACGGGCGGAATGCCGCTTTCTCTTCATTTATGTAAACTTCCGCATTTCTGTAAACACTCTCAAATTCCAGAACCAGTTTTTTATTCTCATATTCCTTCGGCACTGAAAATTTCTTTGTATACTCGTAATCACCGCCACTATACCAGCCAATGTTTCCCTCACCGGTACTCTCCTCTGTGCGAGGTTCACTGCGCATGGCATCATGGGGAAGCGTCACTTCATAAGCGGCCTCTTCTCTGGTCAGACATTTACACATCCAGTCCTTGTTAAAGTCCACCTTCTTCATACTGTAAAATACCCCTTTATCTCTTTTATAGTCTGTCAGGATAATCAAATATCTAATTCCCTGCTTATAACATTTATGACAATATCAAAAATTCTTACTCATTTATGGCTTCAAGCTGGCGAACCTCTCCGTTATAGTTCAAAATTCCACCAGATACAGTCGTCTCCACACTCAGTTCTTTTCCATCCCAGATCAGACGGACTTCACCATCGCCCACCGGCAATGTACAATCAAAGCTGTCAAAAAACTCCGTATGAGGTGCCACCTCAAAGCTTTTACCACCGGCCTCTGTAATATTTAATCCCATAAAATATTTCGCCAGAAAATAAATCGGGCTTGCAGCCCAGGCATGGCAGAGGCTCTTGCCAAAACGGTCTCCGTACATATCATACTGCTCTTCCACAGGTGCCTCAGGATCAAACTGCTCCCAGAATGTTACCGCGTCGCGGTCCAGCATTCCGCCCCAGTAGGCACGGATTTTATCCAAAACCTGCTGCAGTCTGCCCTTCTTACAAAGCACATCCAGTTCAAAGAAATTGAAATACGGCGTAGTGATCTGAGGAATCTCATCATTGTCAAGGACATGCTCCAGAATCTGTTCCTGCTGTTCTTCCTCTGCAATATCAAAAAGAATTGCAAAAATATTGGCATGTCGGGTAACATTTCTTCTGCCAGATGTAAAGGAATCAATATATGCTCCCTTTTCCTCATCCCAGAAATATTTCTGAATTATCGCTTTGAGATTTTTATACTCTTTCTGGTATGTCTGCACATCAACCTCTCTGCCAAGCATTGCACCTGCCTGTGCCATAACTCTCCAGCAGGACGCAAACAGCATCTGTTCTGCGCAGAGTGGACCATCCTTATCCATATCTGCCCAGTCAATATATATCCAGTCTTTTTCCTTCCCGATAAGGAATCCATGTTCCTCTCTGCGGTCTGCGCAAAATTCCATCAACGATTTCATTTTCGAATAGATCTGAGTCAGAAATTCCTTATCACCGTAAGCCTGGTAATGCTCCATAACTCCCAGAATCCATAACAGAGAATAATCCACGATTGTATTGATGTGGCAGGTTACCGGATCATTTCCACGAAGTGCCACCAATGTTCTCTGATCGATCTCGGCATCTGCCATAAGGTATTTATTCACAAACAGACTCTGATACGCATCTCCGGACCAGATCCACTTGTCACGCTTTACACCATCTATAAAAAAGATTCCGCTGCAAAGCCGGAATGTATGCTCTGCTACTGACCAGATATCATTCAGCCGCTTTTCTCCACATGTGAAGCTTGCTTTTACAGGGATATCCACATACTGGTGGATAGCTTTCATCTTAATTCCCCATGGCCCCATATCCGGTACAAAAGCAAATCTTACCGCACATCTCGGGCATCTGCCTGTTTTTTCGTCCGGCTGCCAGCTGTAATAGCAGTGTTCCACATCCAATGCTTCTTCCATTGATTCTCCGCAGCAGACTTTGATCGGCATATATCCTCTCTGGAATTTTACTTCCAGAACCGCATCCAGTTCTGTTTCAAATTCAAATAACAGGCCGCCATGGCATGGTGTCACCTTGACAGGATCATACTCTTTTTCTTTATATTCCCAGACCGTCGGTGTCTGCTGCGGCTCTGTGAAATATTTGCTCCGCCCAGCCGGAACTGCTGGTGTGTTATAATCTTCTGCCAGCCAGCCCTTATCAGAGCAGATGACATCTCCTTTTACATAAATGCTCGGAAATGCTTCTATGCACCCAGCATGAACAGAAATTCTCACCTTTCCCGGGCCCGCTGTGATTTCTCTTCCAAACGGATACTTCTTATCTCCTTCTTCTTTTTCCACAAGGACATGCCCCACTGAATTTGAAAATACCGTAAATGTAGTTTCTTCTTTCAGTTCATATATACGGCGAAACGCCACACGATTGCGGAAACCTTCACTCTTCCAGAAAGCCGGCCATCCATAGCCTCTTTCCACACGGCTGAAGTTCTGCTTCATTCCATGATATAATTCAAAATCTCCCGGATACCAAATCCAATAACTTTTTCCCATAATTTCGTTTTCCTTCTATTTTTATACATAAAATTTTCGCAGGAAGTAAGTCGGCGTGCAGCTCCATGCATGGCAGAAACTGTTGACCGCTACAGAACCATACGGTGACTCAAATTTATTATACGGATTATATAATTCCCAGAACGTATCCGCGCCGTCTCTTACCATCTCGCCCCAATAGCGTTTCATCTCATCCAGCGCACGTTCTTTCTCGTCGGAACGGATTAATGCATCAATATAGTGGTGATACATATAAGGTGTCACCATGCGGATACGAGGATTTACTTCTATCGTATGAAGAATCAGTTTCTGATTCTGTTTTTTGTCAAATACTCTGGCAAGAATCATCCAGACCTGAGTTGCCCAGGATACCTGTCTGTCTTTTCCACTGACAAAGAGCTGCTGTTCTTCATCCCAGAAATGCTCTACTGCTGATTTATTCAAAATCTCCATTTTCTCAGCTAACCATGCGGCAGTTTTTTCATCCTCCATATAATTGGCAAGACGGATTCCGTATCTCATGGAATAAATCAATATTGCCAGGGAGGCTGCCTGTGTATTCAGACCTTCGCCCCAGTCTACGAAGCACCAGAATTCGCCACTTCTGTCCGGTACGATGTTCTCCTCATTCAGATAGGACATTCCAATCTCAATCTGACGGATTGCTACCGGATAAAGGTCTTCCAGGGTTTCTCTGTCTTTTGTTTCTTCATAATAGTCAAGCAGAACAGAACCATATAATAATGCATAGTCAAACAGATAGGTATCATCCGGCTCCAGCTCCGGTTCCAGGAAAAGACATGCCGGGACTTTTCCTTCATTAAAGGTCAGTCCGCCAAAAAGATAGAGGCAGCGTTTCACCAGATCCGTATTGTGAAAAGTTTTGTAGTTAGCTCTTGCCTGCAGTCTCAGATCCCCAAGCCACATTCTGCGGTCACGCTTCGGACCGTCCTCAAATACGAGCTGCATACAGTTTCTCAGGGTGCGGATACTTACCTTATCGATTTCCTGCAGGATCGGCTCTTTCGCGGAAACAGACTGTATTTCTTCTCTCTCTACCGCCGATACAGATGTTCCTGTCACGTTATTGATCACGAGAGAATATTTCGGTGAAACATCAATCACTTTGATTTCCAGATAACGGAATGCATATCGTCTCGGCAGTTCCAGTTTCGCAGGAAGCACATCAACATGAATATGTTCTTCCTGAATCCAGCTTCTGCTTAACCAGCCATCATACTGGTTACTGTCTGCTGCCAGTTCATCCAGACGTTCTGCAAATTTCAGGAAAATATACGCCGGTGCGTCCTGATGACTTCCTGCAGAAACCAGGTCTAAGGTTACATATCCCACATGATGATTTCCGAAATCCATGATTACGGATTCGTTTCTTTTCAACTGTTTCCTGCTCAATTCCTCGATTGGTTCACTGTCCACGATCACCGGTTCCGGATGTCCCTTCGTCTCCAGAGTGAGCAAACTTACTGGTTTGATTTCTTTTTTGTATAGTTCTGGTTTTAATTGCTCTGCGATTGCAAGAAATTTCTCATTTTTATGTACTTCAAATTCGTCCAGAATACAGATAGATGCCATATTAGAATACCCTCCCAATTTTTATTTCGTCATATTTTTTGTTCCACACCTTATCGAATAATAAGTTACTGTTCACTCCTGAACAATGACATTTTTCTTATAATACCACTATAAATGCACCTCTCCCGACTGTCAAACTCAGTTGGCGGTCAAAAAAATACCGTTTGCGATTCCGGCTCAAACCAGCTTCGTAAACGGTACATTTTTAACTCATATATTTAACTTTTACATATCTCCAACTTCTCAATCTCGCAGCTATGCCTTTTCGTATTTTTATCATAATTTACTGCCACATTCTGTCTGGTATCCAGAACAACGTTTAGTTTATCTATCAGTTCCGTCTTGTCCACATAAACAGCAGACTGTATACTCTCCCGAAATCCCTTATTACCCGGATTTAGATAAATTCCCATTTAGAATCTCCTTTCCGAAAAGATTGTTTTCTGCCTGTGCAGAGTATGTCTTTTCTGATATACTAGAATGTAGTTTCTATGAAGATAAATTGTTATCAACAATATTGTCTGAATCTGTGATATCCGTGCATTACACCATTCATTATAAACGTGTTTGAAAAAGACTTTCTACAAAAAGATGGAACGTCCAGATTGCGGAAATAATTTTTCAAACACGCTCTAAACATGCTTATTAAAGAGGTTACATTTATGACATTATATCATATATCTATAAAAAAAATAATAAAGCACTATACTTTTTCAATACTCGCAGGAACTCTTATTCTGTCTTCTGCGGTTTTGTCCGGATGTTCATCAAAAGTAAACACCTCTCAGACCGCTGATTCTGAATCTCAGGAGCCAATTTCTACTACCGCGATTAAATTGAATACCGCAGTTACTGTCACTATTTATGATTCCCAGGATAGAAATCTGCTTACCGAATGTATGAATTTATGTGATAAATATGAGAAAATATTCAGCCGTACTGCAAGCGACAGTGAATTATATAAACTAAACCACAGACAGCTTACACCAATGAATGGGACAGAGGATACTTATCAGGTGTCGGATTCTCTGGCGGAACTGATTCAGAAGGGACTTTATTATTCTGATTTGTCAGATGGTGCTTTCGATATTGCGATTGAGCCATTGACTTCCTTGTGGGATTTTACCGCAGAAGATCCGCAGCTTCCGGAAGACAGCCTGATTCAGAATGCACTGTCGAAATGTGATTATCACAACATTTCCGTTGGTGGAAAAGACAATAATGAAATTACATTAAAAACTGACGACACTGCAATTGAGTTAGGTGCCATTGCCAAGGGTTATATTGCAGACCGTCTGAAGGATTATCTGGTTTCCCGGAATGTGAAAAGTGCGATCATCAATCTTGGCGGAAATGTTCTCTGTATTGGCGAAAAGCCGGACAATTCTGCTTTTAAGATTGGGATCCAGAAACCATTTGCAGACCGCAGTGAGACCATTGCTGTTATGGATATCAGAGATAAGTCCGTGGTTTCTTCCGGGATTTATGAACGATGTTTTGAACAGGATGGCACATTATATCATCACCTGCTCAATCCTGAAACCGGATATCCCTATGACAATGGACTGATCGCTGTTACGATTATTTCTAGCAAGTCTGTGGATGGGGATGCACTAAGTACCACCTGCTTTGCCCTGGGCCTGGAGAACGGCATGAAGCTTGCTGAATCTCTGGATGATGTACAGGCATTTTTTGTAACTTCTGATTATGAGATTCACTATACCAAAGACTTCCAGAAAAAAATCAAGGTTACGGAAACGGAATAGAAAAACCCCAGGGGAGGGAACAAACGTTCAAAATAGTTCTTGCATTGCCGAACATTAGTTTGTATAATAAGGATATGAATTCCATCACAGACAGCACTTATACCACCCAGGAGAAATTACAGATTCTGGCTGATGCAGCGAAATATGATGTCGCATGTACTTCCAGCGGTTCCAGCCGCCGGGGTAAGAAAGGAGAGCTCGGCAATGCGGAGGCATGCGGTATCTGTCACAGTTTTGCTGCAGACGGAAGGTGTATTTCTCTGCTGAAGATCCTGATGACCAACCACTGTGCCTACGATTGCAAATACTGCATCAACCGTTCCAGCAATGATGTACCCAGAGCAACCTTTACCCCTGAAGAGATCTGTCAGTTAACCATTGAATTTTATAAAAGAAACTATATTGAAGGACTGTTTCTCAGCTCCGGAGTCCTGAAAAATCCTACCTATACTATGGAAAAGATGTGCGAAACACTGCTGCTTCTCCGCACCAAATACCATTTTAACGGATACATTCATGTGAAAACTATTCCCGGAGCCTCTGACGAGCTTCTGGCTGCAGCCGGATATCTGGCTGATCGTATCAGTGTAAATATGGAGCTTCCTACCCAGGAAAGCCTGCATCTGCTGGCACCGAATAAGACCATGCAGAACATCCTGAATCCTATGGGAAAAGTGCAGAACACAATTGCCTCCCACAGAATAGCTGTGGGCAAGTCTGCATATATGGATCGGAGCCGTGGAAATCAATTTTTAAATCAGGGAATTTTTTCAGATAACTCCAAGAAAATATTCAGAGAAAAGCTTGAAAACCAGAACATGGATGCAAAGCTTAAAGGTTACAATGCTCCGACAAAGGATGACCGAAATGTATTTTCAGGCAGGGAAAACGAAATGTACAATCGCATTCTCACCTGGGAGAATGCCTGCCAGCTGGCACCCCTTGATATGTCTGATCTGAAACGGAGCTTTGCCCCTGCAGGCCAGAGCACCCAGATGATCATTGGCGCAACCGGGGAAAATGATTACACTCTGCTGCAGACTACTCAGGCATTATATCAGGGCTTTGATCTGAAACGTGTATTTTACTCTGCCTACATTCCACTGAATGAGGATAGAGTTCTTCCACAGATTGGCACACCGCCTCCTCTTCTGCGGGAGCATCGTCTGTATCAGGCAGACTGGCTGCTGCGCTTCTATGGATTTCAGGCAGGGGAACTGTTATCGGAAGAGCAGCCAAACTTCAATGAATTGTTAGACCCCAAATGTGACTGGGCCCTGCGTCACCTGGATCAGTTTCCTGTGGATGTGGAGAGAGCCAGCTACCCGGTTTTACTTCGCGTTCCCGGCATCGGCCCAAAATCAGCCAGCCGTATCACCCACGCCAGACGATATGGAAGGCTGGATTTTGACAGCTTAAAGAAAATGGGCGTAGTGTTAAAACGGGCGCACTATTTTATTACCTGTGGGGGAAAACAGATGTATCATACTCCCATTGAACAGGAATACATCACAAGACAATTAGTCACTGTAGATAAAAACGATCTGTGGAAGATCCGGCATTCCGGTGAATCCTATTCCCAGATGACCCTTGCAGATTTTGGAATAAAATAGGAATAATAAGAAGAGAAAATTCATGAAAATATTTACATGTCAGGACCGCCTTGAGGACATCATGACCTGCATCTATGATGCCTGGTCTGCTGCCTTGAAGGTGGGTCACAGTCAGATACAATTAAGAAAAGAACCTGTATTTCAACAGACAATGTTTGATGAGTATATCCACATAGACGGAAATTCTTCCAAAGCAGAAAAAGTGATCCGTTCTATCCGCAGAGATATTTCAGAGGAAGCTTATCTGGATATCTATTATGCTTCCCTGTCTGCAGATGAAGATGCTCTACAGACAATTTATAATTTTCTGAGGGTAGGCTTCGCAGTGGGAAATACTGTAACCCGGCTATATACCAATCCTCATGTGGTAAAGCTTCTGGAAATCCGGCGCAGGGTATCCAATGAAGCACATCATTTCCGGGAATTTGCCCGTTTCCAGAGTCTGGATTCCAGAGTATATATCAGCCATCTGGAACCCAAAAATGATGTGATCATGCTGGTTGGCAGACATTTCGCAGACCGAATGCCCTCAGAACACTGGATGATCATTGACGATAACCGTAAAATTGCCTGTGTGCACCCAATGGACGGCGAAAACTATCTGCGTTATCTTACAGAGGAAGAGTTTAAGACTCTGCAACAGACTGAAGCATATGAGGATGAATTCACTGATATGTGGAAAACCTTTTTCCATGCTGTCAGCATTAAGCAGAGAGAGAATTACGTCTGCCAGAGAAATCTGTTCCCTATCTGGAAGCGGAAACATGCTGTAGAATTTAAAAATTAGCCGAATCAAGCAAGTCCCCACCCACTGCTTATTGCTTTTCGCAATTGAAGCAGTGAGTGGGGACTTGCTTGTATCAGGAGGAGTGTAAGCTCCTTCTGATAAACTGCAGAGCAGTTATTCGGCTATGAGCAAGTAGCGAAGCGGATTGCGAATATCCGCTTGACTAGCAGAATCTTACTCCACTTCAAATTTTTCCAGGCTTTCCAGTCTGGTTTTATATTCTGAATCATAAGACTCTGCGAAAGAAGCTTCTTTCTTCATTTTTTCCAGAGCTGCTGCTGCCTTTTTCACTGTCTGGATGGTGCCGGCACCTGCTACACAGCCGCCGGGACAAGCCATTCCTTCCAGCAGATAACCGTCATATTTGCCGATCTTGGCCATCTGGAGCATCTTCTTACAATTCTGCAGACCCTCTGCACTCATTACCTTCACTTCACGGTCCGGATCAATACGCTTCACTGCATGGACAACTGCCTCTGCCACACCTCCGCTGACTGCGAAGCCTCTTCCGTCAGCACTTGCACAGAGCAGGGGCTCTCCTTCCGGAATATCCTTCCAGTCTACTCCCTTTGCCTCAAACATACCGGCCACTTCTTCAAATGTCAGTACAAAATCCACATAGCTTCGGATGCTCTTGCGACTTGCCTCCAGCTTCTTGGCTGCACAGGGACCTACGAAAACGATCTTGCAATCAGGTTCCTTCTGCTTGATCAGTCTGGCAGTGAGAACCATAGGTGTCAGTGCCATAGAAATACACTTAGCCTGTTCCGGGAATAATTTCTTGGCCATCATGGACCAGGATGGACAGCAGGAAGTAGCCATGAAAGGAAGTTTCTCAGGAACCTCTTCCAGGAAGTCCTTCGCTTCCTCCACTGTACAAAGATCCGCACCGATAGCAACCTCTCTCACATCTGTAAATCCAAGTGCCTGAAAAGCACCTCTGATCTTGGAATTCTCCATACCGGGAAACTGTCCTGCAATGGCAGGTGCCAGGATGGCATATACAGGTGTCTCACTTTTCAGTGCCATAATAGTCTGGAATATCTGTCCTTTATCAACAATAGCACTGAACGGACAGCTTACCAGACACTGTCCACAGGATACACATTTATCCTGGTCGATTTCTGCTCTTCCATATTCATCAGAGCCAATGGCCTTCATGCCACAGGCCTTTGAACAGGGACGTTCCTGTTTAATAATCGCATTATACGGACAGGCTTCCAGGCACTTTCCGCATTTGATACAGGCATCTTCATCAATACGGGATCTGCCATCTTCCATATGCACTGCTTTCTTTGGACAGACTTCCACACAGGGATGCTCCAGGCAGCCCTGACAGCCCTCTGTAACCATTACCCTTTTCTCAGGACAGGAGTTACAGGCAAATTTGATCACATTAATAAGAGGCGGTTCATAATATTTTTCCTCTATAATGCTGGCCTCCACACCTTTGGAAATCGGTGCATGCTCTGTGATCTTTCTCAGTGACATTCCCATTGCCACACGAAGTCTCTCTCCAACTACTGCTCTTTCCAGAAAAATACTGTCACGGTAGGAAGCAATCTCGCCGGGTACGATTTTGTAGGGAAGCTCCTCCAGTGTCTCCGGAGACTGGCCTTCATATGCCATCCTCGCAATTTCTGTAAAAATTTTGTGTCTGATTTCTGTTTTGGATGAATACAGTCCTCTCATTCTTTCCTCCTTTAGCATTGCTGCAATCAGCCACCCATTCTCCTCCGCTGAAATTCAGTTTTTTCACAGAGAAACGAAAATTCCGCTCTGTTCCGTTTCTTCCTTTGCAATCATATCACTAAAAACACTTGAGCTCAATACAACACCACTATTTCATAAAATAATACAGTCAAAAAATACTTTTTAACCCCAGATTCCACTCCTCTGTTCTTCCAGATGATCCAGGATATAATTATAAATATCTACAGATACACTGTCCGGATAGTGGGTTCCATCTATAGTGGAAAATCCCTCAGATACCAGATGAGAGTATACATCTATGTAGGTAACTCCGCTCAGATTGGCCTGCATTGCTGCATTAAAACTTTCAATTTCCGCATTGCTGCAATAGGGATCATTCTGTACCGGCCCTACAGATACGAAATAAGTCTGCGCTCCACGATCTCCCCATTCAGCAGCTTTGGCATTAATATAGCTGATGTAGTCATTAACATGATAAAGGTCATTAACTCCCATCAGGATAATAACCGCAGTATTATCTTCGATCTGATCCTCTACCTGCGGTACTCCTGTGGAAACCATCCAGTCATACCCCATGGAAGAAAGGCAGGACCAGACACTGTCGTCATTTACTGCATCCCTCAACCCCTCTGTTCTGGAATCTCCGATAAAGACCAGCTTATCTGCGGAAACAGTATCCGGATGGTCTGGCTTACTTAGGGTTCCCTGATCTGTCGGATTCTGCTTCTCCGTATCAACTGATATTTTCGGTGTTGGAGCAGATGTCGGTGTGGCTGTCAGGTTTTTTGGCGCCGGCGGGCCGGCAACCTCTGCCCCATGAACATTCGAAAACATCCAGACAGTTGCAATACATGTGGCTAGTGCAATTTGCCCGGTTCTATATTTTTTCGTAAATACCACTCCCTTCTGTTGTAATACTTACGTTACTTTTCACATTCTCTATTCTGCGACATACATCGCAAAATGAACAGTAACACCCCTACATTCCAGGCAGCATATCCGGCCATGAGAGAATTTCTCTAGAAATGGTCTCTTCGTAATCTCCCTCAATATCCTGGCTTCTGCCTGCTTCAAATACGTTTGTCTCCGCGCCCCAGACGCGGTCTTCATATTCCCATATGTGGAACCTCAGACCTCGAAACATAAAGTCGATACTTCCACATCCGTTTTCCTCTGTATATTCATATTGAATCTTTTTCGTTTTTAACGCTTCCTGCACTTTTTCCAAACGCATAAAATACCTCCTGATTATCTGTACAGTACCTTCTGTAATATAATACAGATAGCTTTCACTGCCAAAAATTGTTCTCATGTACACCCCATTACATTATCAGAATCAGAAAACATACATGTCTGCAACTATGATTTCCAAATAAAGGATCCACAAAATATGCTCTTAATCCTGATGCCATTATACAGAATGAATTATATCATACTCTGCCGCATCATATGTAATCTGAATGCCACTTCACAATTACCCCTTCTTCACTCTGATTGATGTTCGCTCATCTTCATTTCTGTCTTTTCTTCGTTGGAACTGCCAGAATAATGATCGTAGCAATTACAAACAGAGTTCCGATCAAATCCGGTGTAGTGAAGCTAACTTTCATCCAGACTGCAGTTAATACCATAGAGGCCACCGGTTCCACACAGGAAAAAAGGCTGGCTTTTACAGAGCCTATCATCTTTACCCCTGTCAGATACATAGAAAATCCTGCCATAGTTCCAAAAAGAATAATAAAGGCAAGTGCCATAAATGTTTCTCTGTCAAAAATCACCTGATAATCCCATGGACGAAATACAGCCATAAGTACTACACCTCCAATCAGCATTCCCCATGCCAATACCAGCGGTGTATCAAACTGTGCCTGCAGTCTTGCAGGTTTTACTGTGTATATTACAACGGAAACTGCTGAAATCAGCCCCATGATCAACGCTTTCTGAGACAATGCCAGGGATGTAGGATTCCCGTGGGTTGCGATCAGAAAGATGCCTGTCACTGCCAGGATCACTCCCAGAACCTCTTTTTTTTCGGGAAGCCGTTTCATCCGCAAACATACCCAGACAACGATCAGAGCAGGTCCCAGATACTGGATGACTGTGGCTGTTCCTGCATTTGACCATTCAATGGTCTGAAAATAACTGTACTGACACAGCATCATTCCTGCCAGTCCATAGACAATAATATCTGTACGGTTTCTCTTACTTCTCCAGATGTCGAACGCTTTCCCCTTATCCCTGATAACATAATAAAACAACAGCAAAAGTCCGGCTGTCACCAAACGTATGGGGACCAGCCAGGAAGCCGTAACCTCTTTATTCTGGAATAAAAACTGACCGCATACGCCGGAAATCCCCCACAGGATTCCGCCTGTAATCGTCAGGATAGTTCCGAAAATCACCTCTTTCTTTTTATTAATAAGTTTACTTTCATCCTTCGTTTGCATATTTCTATTATCTTTCCTGTCCGTATTATAGAATTGCTATAAGCACAATAGAGATCCCGTCGCAGGATTTCATACTCCGATAAGTCAGAGCAAAATATATTATTTATGAAAATTACTGTAAACAGCATTACCGGCACACAGCATTTTCATATAACCGAAGTATAATCCGCTGCTGTAACACTTGTCAAGAAAACAAAATACCACAGAGTTCGTTCTCTGTGGCATTTTATAACATTACCGTAAGTCTTTATCCACTGCTGACTGTTTTTTGCAGCTTCTGCAGAAAGACTTATTTAACCGAATCAGGCAACAAAGCAGATTGCGAATATCTACCTGACTATGTTTAGATATAATTTCCGTCCTGGGCATTCTGTACTGCAAATGCAGATTTCTTCTTCACGAAATCAATAGCATCCTTTACGGTGATTCCGTCAATCTGCCAGTTTGAATAGAAACCATCCATATTTTTCAGTGTTCCATCCTTTGCAGTATTTTCATCAAGTACCAGAAGCACGATCAGTCCTGCTGCCTTAAGATGGCGGACAGTTTCTGCGTAATCCTCGCCTGCTGCCGGATGATACAAATAGGTATGTCTTCCAAGTACAGCCAGTCCTTTTTCTACCTGTTCTGCAAAATCCAGGGTAATTCCCTCCTTACCGATCGGGAATTCCACAACTACCGGCGTCTGACCTTTCAGTCCTGCACGAACCTGCTCGTCTACCTTTCCGATCTGGGATTTATCCTGGGAAACCAGTGTTTTTCTTACAACACCGCAGGCAGATGTCATATTTGTAACACGATCGATCAAGATCAGCTCGCCCAGAGTTCTGTGTTTGTCAAATTCATCTACTACGATCTTCTCTGAAAATTCCAGAGTACAGGAAGCAATTTCATTTTTCTTTAAAGTGTAGGCGTTTTTCTTTTCCCCTGTATTCACATCTACGGAATAGTTGATCTTTGTAACCAGACCAGGGATCATCTTGGTGCCGATTTTTACAAAGAAGTTTTTACCGTCTGTAAGGGCATTGTCATCCATCCAGAGGATGTCTGCTTCTACAGAATCTGTGAGCGCTGCACCAGAACCAATGGTAAGCACGCATCCACGGGAAACGTCTACCTCTCTGTCAAGCTGGATGGTCACAGGCTGGCCCTGTACTGCTTCTTCTGCCTCTTTATCGCCAACCAGAATGCTCTTTACATGAGCCTCTTCTTTACTTGGAAGAGTTGTCACAAGATCCCCCACCTTGATGGTACCGTTCTCAATCTGTCCCTGGAATCCGCGGAACTCATGGTTGGGTCTGCAGACTCTCTGTACAGGCATATAGAATCCTTTTTCTGTGTCTTCTTTGATGTCTACAGTTTCCAGACGTGTAAGGAGTGCTTCGCCTGCATACCATGGCATGTTGTCAGATTTTGTTGTAACATTGTCCCCCTCTGTAGCGGATACCGGAATGATCGTTACATTGGCAAGCTTCAGCTCTTCGATCAGACCTGCAATCTGGTTCTCGATCTCGCGGAAACGTTTTTCATCGTAACCAATCAGGTCCATTTTATTTACTGCAAATACGAAGTAACGGATTCCCATCAGTGCACAGATTCTTGCATGACGTCTTGTCTGTACCAGCACTCCCTGGGATGCATCCACAAGAATAACTGCCAGATCTGCGAAAGATGCACCGACTGCCATGTTTCTGGTATATTCCTCATGACCTGGGGTGTCAGCTACGATAAAGCTGCGGTTGTCTGTTGTAAAATAGCGGTATGCAACGTCGATGGTAATACCCTGCTCACGTTCTGCCATCAGGCCATCCAGAAGAAGAGAATAGTCAATGGCACCGCCTCTGCTTCCTACTTTGGAATCCAGCTCCAGAGCTTTCTCCTGGTCTGCGTAGAGAAGCTTTGCATCATAAAGAATATGTCCGATCAGAGTGGATTTTCCATCATCCACACTTCCGCATGTAATAAATTTCAATAATCCTTTCATCCTAGAAATACCCCTCTCTCTTTCTTCTCTCCATGCTGCCTGCTGCCTCGTGGTCGATCACTCGGCTGGTACGTTCAGAGGAAACAGCACTTAATGTCTCATCAATGATCTCGTCCAGTGTATCTGCATCAGATTCGATGCCGCCTGTAAGCGGATAGCATCCAAGGGTACGGAATCTGACTTTTTTGTATTCGATTTTTTCATCCGGACGAAGCTTCAGTCTGTCATCGTCTACCATGATAATATTGCCGTCTCTGTAAATAACCGGTCTTTCCTTTGCAAAGTATAATGGCACGATCTCGATGTTTTCACGCTGAATGTACTGCCAGATATCTTTCTCTGTCCAGTTGGAGATTGGGAAAACTCTCATGCTTTCACCCTTCTGGATCTTTGTGTTGTAAAGCTTCCACATCTCCGGTCTCTGGTTCTTCGGATCCCATGCCTGGGCTGAGTTACGGAAAGAGAAGATTCTTTCTTTTGCTCTGGATTTCTCCTCATCACGACGGCCGCCGCCAAATGCTGCTGTAAATCCATATTTGGTCAGCGCCTGTTTTAAGGCCTGGGTTTTCATAATGTCTGTGTATGCAGAACCATTGTCAAATGGGTTGATTCCTGCCTTTACACCTTCTTCGTTGGTATAAACCAGCATGTCGATTCCGTTTTCCTTTGCGATTCTGTCACGGAATTCGATCATCTCACGGAATTTCCATGTGGTATCAATGTGAAGAAATGGGAAAGGTGGTTTCTCCGGGTAAAATGCTTTCAGCGCCAGATGGAGCATAACGGAGCTGTCCTTTCCTATAGAATAAAGCATAACCGGCTTTTCACACTCGGCTGCCACTTCCCGCATAATATAAATTGCTTCTGCTTCAAGCTCATCAAGATGAGATAAATTACTCATTGCATTATCCTCCTCTGTTTGTTTATACCTGATTGTCCGTCTCCTTACTGTCAGCAGTCTGAGGGACAGCTATATTTAATATTTATTGGCGTCTTTCTTATTAACCTGAATGGTAATCTGGGTGCCATCGGGCTTCTCTACTGTCCAGGTGGAAATATCAGGTTTCTCTGACACGACCATACTTGCACCTCTGCCTCCCACATCAGCTCCAAGGAAGAAGCGGATGGCATCACGGCTGCATTCTTTAATACAGGAGGTGCATCCCCAGCAGTCTCTGACCTGGCGGATAAAGGCTTTGCCCTCTTTGTCCTTTTTGATCAGGTTTCCGGGACAGGCTTCGATACATCTGCCGCATCCTACACATTTACTTTTCTGAATCCGAATGCTCATCTTTCACCTGCTCCTTTCGCTGCTGTATTGGAATCTACACTTTTTTTTGTGATCAGATCACGATACAGAATCCTGATCTCCCCGTTTTCCATACGGGAATTTACATATTTCATCCACTCTTCACTCTGCTCCGGGTAATCTGTATTCTCTCCGAAGCTGTGCCATCTGGTTTCTTTTCTGGCTGCCAGATGTGCGATCACAGCCCGGCACAGAATCAGTCGTTCGCGAAGCTCATAAATCTGCATCAATTCGTAGGTATCTGACGCTGCCAGAGTGTCCACTACAGGAAGAAGTGCGGCGATCTTTTCATCTGCTTTTGCAAGACTTGTCTCGCTATATCTGTAGTCTGTACCGATTCCGCCTGCATACTGATCCATGATTTTCTGCATGGCCTCCTCAAGCTGCTCTGCATTCATCAGGGAACGGGGCGCATTTAAGTGAGCTTCATATTCTGATTTCTTTGCTGCTGCAATTTCAGATAGCTCTTTCTTATTTTCTGTTACAGCCCTGTCATCTTTCCTGTCCAGATATTCCAGGATTGCTTCTGCTGCGATCTCACCCTCTGCCAATGCGCCGGTTACATATTTCTGCGGGCATCCTCCGGCTACATCCCCGGCTGCATATAAGCCTTCAATGGTGGTCGCCCTGTTGTTATCTACCCAATATCCACTGGCTGTGTGTCCGCCTACAATATACGGTTCTGTACCTTCAATTTCTACATTCTCTTCAGATGGTCCTTTGCCTGCTTCCATCCATTTCAGAGTCTGGGATGGTGCCATATTCAGGTAAGCTTTGTAGAGGTCCTGCTCCTGTTCTTTGGAAATACCTTCTGTTCTGAGGTAACACGGACCCTTTCCCTCTCTGTTCTCCATCACTGTGCCGTAAACCCTCTGAGAGGTTGTCAGGCCATATTTTGTCTCATAAATGTCACCATGTGCATTGACCTGTCTTGCTCCAACACCCTGGGCAATGGTTCCTGTAGGAGCAATGGTGTCCTTACATCTCAGTGCAATGAAACGCATCTCAAAGGTTGTCATTTCTGCACCGGAAAGAAGTCCCATTGCATATCCTGCACCTGTGTTAAATGGCGGATACCACATTTTATGTCTGGAAAAGCCCGGGTTATTTGGTCTGTAAAGTCCGGCAGCCCCGCCTGTTGCACAGAGAACTGCTTCTGCGTCAATATCATAGAAAATATCTTCATTGACACTGAATCCTACAGCTCCTGTAATCTTTCCCTTTTCTGTTTTATAGTCTGTGATGTTTACATGGTTCAGAACTGTAACATTCTCCTGTTCGGCTGCTGCCTTTGCAAGGATTGGCTTCATGTTCTCACCGTTGATCTTAATGTTTCGGTTTCCTCTGGCAACGTATTTACCCTTTTCATCCTTCAGGATAACCAGCCCCAGGTCTTCCATCACCTTTGTCACATGATTCAGTCTCTCTGACATGGTGAGAAGAAGATCCTCCCTTACGATTCCGTGGGCATCCTTTTTTGCATAGTCCACATAATCCTGCGGTACTCTGCCTTCTGTAATATATGCGTTTAACGCGTTCACGCCTGCTGCCAGGCATCCGCTTCGTTTAATGTTCGCTTTCTCTGCGATCAGAACTTTTTTATGACTTTTCTGACCGATCACATAGGCTGCAAAGCATCCTGCTGTACCGCCGCCGATGATCAGCACATCTGTTTTGATTCTCTCTGTCCTCATACTCTGTTACTCTTTTCTCCGAAATTATGTAGCTGTTCTCAATCATATCATCCAATCATTTTGTCTGAATGAATACTAAGTAAAATTCAGGTAAAAATCTTATATATCTACTTAGATAATTACAAAGTCATCCCTTACAGCCTCATTCTCGATCAGCTGTACACTGTCACCCTTCAGTGCAAAAATCCTGTACAGGAATACATTGACGGTCTCACCTTCCCGGACATCTGCTTTCTCCAGACTTCTTCTGGCAGTTACTACAGAATTGTTCACTCTCACCTGAAGCTCCAGGTTATCCCCTCTGAAGGAAACCCGTTCCACCACTCCCTGAGATACAGAGGTTCTGAACTTCTCTACCTCATCCAGTTTGGAAATCTTTACAAATTCCGGACGGACAATAATCTTGTCTGCTCCCTCCGCCTGAGTAAAGGTATGGAAATCATCTGCATTTTCCAGTACAGATGGCTGTCCGAAGAAGGATGCGGTAAAAGCGGTTTCCGGGTTTCTGTAAACTTCCACTGGTGTGCCCTTCTGCTCAATCTGTCCTGCATTGGTAATGATGATCTCATCTGCCACTTCAATGGCTTCATCCTGATCATGAGTAACAAAAATACTGGTGATACCCAGTTTCTCGATCATCTCTTTTAACCAGCTTCGTAATTCCTGGCGGATTTTTGCATCAATAGCTGCAAATGGCTCATCCAGAAGTAATACCTGGGGGTTCGGGGCAAGGGCTCTGGCAAATGCTACCCTCTGTCTCTGGCCGCCGGACAGCTGGCTTGGATATCTTTTCTCCAGTCCTTCCAGTCCTACCAGTTTGACCAGCTCCATGACTCTGGCATGAATTTTCTTTTTGTCTACTTTCTGAACCTTCAGACCGAACGCTACATTGTCATAGACTGTCATATAACGAAACAATGCATAATTCTGAAACACAAATCCGATTCCACGCTCACTGGCCGGAACATCGTTGACTGCCTTTCCGTCAATAATGATCTCTCCACTGTCCGGATTTTCCAGACCTGCGATCATTCGAAGAATAGTTGTTTTTCCGCTTCCACTTGGTCCCAGCAAGCCGATCAGCTTACCTTTTTCGATTCCGAAATTCACATTTCTTGATGCCTGGTAGGAACCATAGGTCTTATTTATATTTTTTAACTCTACATACATATCAGGCTTCCTTCTTTCCTTTGTATTCGATCACGCTTCGGATCACCAGAATAATAATTGCCATGATCACCAGCAGTGAAGATACGGCAAACGCCGGAACATACTGAAACTCGTTAAATAAAATCTCTACATGAAGAGGAAGGGTGTTGGTTTTTCCCCTCAAATGTCCGGAAAGGACAGACACTGCTCCGAACTCTCCCATCGCTCTCGCTGTACAGAGTACGATGCCATAAAGCAATGCCCATTTAATATGAGGAAAGGTAATCTTCCAGAAGATGGTCCATCCGCCGGCTCCCATAAGAGCTGCAGCTTCTTCCTCGTCCGTTCCTTCTGCTTCCAGAACCGGAATCAGCTCTCTGGAAATAAAAGGAAAGGTTACAAATACAGTTGCAATAATGATTCCCGGTACAGAGAATACAACCTTAATTCCAAATTTCAAAAGGAAAAAGTAGACCGGACTCTGCCGTCCGAAAACCAGAAGAAAAATCAGACCTGCAATGACCGGGGAGATAGTAACCGGAAGATCGATCAGAGTAGTCAGCAGTTTTTTGCCCCTGAACTGGAACTTGGTCAGTGCCCAGGCTGCAAAAATACCGAAGATAGTATTAAAAATAACTGCGAAAAGTGTAGCTTTAACAGTAAGGAGAAGTGCTTTGATGGTGTATTCGTCTGTCACCGCAGCAGCGTAGACCTTCCATCCGCTTCGAAGGGCTTCTGTGATTACTGTAAGTAACGGAAGGAGGAGCATTACTGCCAGAAACAACACGCTGATCCCGATCAGGAGCCATTTTGTGATTTTCTCTGAAGTGGTTACATTGTTGTCCATCAGGCATTTCCTCCTTTTAAGATTCTCGCGTTTCTCTGCTGGATCACATTATTGAGAAACAGAATGAAAAATGAAACCGCCAACATCACCAATGCTATTGCTGTCGCACTGGAATAATCAAATTCCTGAAGCTCTGACATAATGATCAGCGGTGTGATTTCTGTATAATATGGTTTATTTCCTGCAATAAATACGATGCTTCCGTATTCACCCAGGCATCTGCCAAACGCAAGTCCGGTTCCTGCAAAAATCGCAGGTTTCAGTTCCGGAAAAATCACTTTCCAGAAAATGGTGGATTTCTTTGCTCCCAATACTCCGGCTGCTTCACTGCAGGAGTTGTCCATTTTCTCCAGGACTGGCTGTACGCTTCTTACAACGAAAGGAATTCCTACGAAGATCATAGCTACTGTGATTCCGATTCTTGTGTATGCGATTTTGATACCGAATCCGGCAAAAAAGCTGCCCACCAGTCCGGTGTCAGAAGTCAGGGATGTAAGCGCAATACCTGCTACCGCTGTGGGAAGTGCAAAAGGAAGCTCGATCATTCCATCCATAAGCCGTTTGCCCGGAAATTCATATTTCACAAGCACCCATGCAAGGATGGTTCCCATGATCCCGTTTATCACTGCTGCTGCAAAAGCAGCCACAAAACTGGTGTAAAAGGATGCCAGTACTCTGGCTCTTGTAATGGTTTCGATGAAATCTTTAAAGCTTAATTTCGCGGTGTAAATCACCAGACTGGCAAGCGGGATCAGAACCACCAGACTTAATATGGAAATGGTAATTCCCATGGAGAGTCCGAATCCTGGAATCACTGGTTTATTTCTTTTTTTCATAATCAATTACCACCTCTCTTGTCCCGTATGTTCCGGTCCTGTTGTTGTGTCAGTGGGCATTTTCCCTGTCTGCCTCTTTATCTCTCATAGATTTCATCAAAAATTCCGCCATCTGCGAAGTGTTTTTTCTGTACCTTATCCCATCCACCGTATTCACTGATCGTTACCAGATCTACGCTCAGATCAAACACATCACTGTGTTTTTTCAGGATTTCCTCATTGGTTGGGCGGAAATAGTTCTCTGCCTCAATTTCCTGTGCTTCGTCGGAATACAGATAGTTTAAGTATTCAGTTGCCACTTCTCTTGTGTCTCTGTAATCTACTACCTCATCCACCACTGCTACCGTGGGCTGTGCCAGAATGCTGACGCTTGGAGTAACGATCTCGTACTCATCCGGGTAGTCGCGCATAGAAAGATAGGCTTCGTTTTCCCACGCTACCAGCACATCGCCCTGTTCATTCTCCACAAAGGAAGTGGTTGCACCTCTTGCACCGGAGTCCAGGACTACTACATTCTGATAGAGCTTCCTGATGAAATCTTTCATCTGTGTCTCGTCTCCGTTGTATTTCTTATCTGCATAAGCCCATGCTGCCATGTAGTTCCATCTGGCTCCTCCTGAGGTCTTGGGATTCGGAGTTACCACTCCTACTCCATCCCTTGTCAGGTCATCCCAGTCCTGAATTTTCTTGGGATTTCCTTTCTTAACCAGAAATACGATAGTGGATGTATAGGGAGAGCTGTCATTGTCAAAATTGTCTATCCATCCTGCCTTGATCAGTCCTGCATTCTCTATGGATTCAATATCATATTCCAGTGCCAGCGTCACTACATCTGCATCCAGTCCGTTGGCTACCTCCAGTGCCTGCTTCCCTGAACCACCGTGAGACTGTGTGATCTCCACATCCTCTCCGGTTTTCTCCTTCCAGTGCTCCTGGAATATTCTATTGTACTGTTCAAACATCTCTCTGGTAGGGTCGTAGGAAACATTGGTGATAGATACTGTTTTTCCAAAAGCCTGTACCGGTGTCAGTGCCAGCACAGCTGCCAGACTCAATGCAAATATTTTTCTGATCATGTTTCATCTCCCGAGCATTTCCATAATTTTTTCAGTCTCTTCTTTGGGATTTTACACCAATACAAGTTCTTCCTTCTCAGATTCTGTTCCTTCTATATAAAAGGAATTCAGAACCGGATTCTCATTGTCCATAAGGGAAAGGATCATATAACTTGCTGTGCTGTCATAAGCCAGTCTCTTATCTTCTTCGGATGGTCTGGATGGACTTTCCGGATGGGAATGCCAGTTACCCAGAGGTACCAGACCATTTGCACGCATGTCTTTTACTGCTGCCAGCTGCTCTTTGGGATCCAGCGAAAAATGTTCATTGGAATGATCAATATTTGTCAGGCAGTAAACCTTTTCAATAAATTTGTCCTTGCCTTCCTTTTTTCCTGCGACCAGTCCGCAGGCTTCTTCCGGAAGATTTTCTCTGGCATGCTTTAAGATTATTTCGTAATCACTTTTTGATATTGTAATCATTATTTACTCACTCTCCAAACATTCCTTACAGAACTCCGTCACATTCTGCCTGCTCATAATCGATCAGTTCGGTAATTGTAGGATGTTCCCCACATACCGGACAACTTTTCACGTGCTGCGGAAGTTTGATCTTACGGAACTCCATGGTAAGCGCATCATAGGTAAGAAGATATCCTGTAAGAAGATCACCAACTCCAAGAATATACTTGATGGCTTCCATTGCCTGAAGGCTTCCGATCACACCTCCCATTGCTCCGATGACACCAGCCTGTTTACAGGTAGGTACGGCATCCTTTGGCGGCGGATCTTTGAATACACATCTGTAACAGGGTCCTTCTCCCGGAACATAGGTCATAAGCTGTCCCTGGAAACGAAGGATTCCTGCGTGAGAGAATGGTTTCTTTGCCATAACGCAGGCATCGTTGATCAGAAATTTCGCCGGAAAATTATCGGTTCCGTCAATAATGAAATCATAATCCTTAATCAGATCCATGATCGTTTCAGAATCTACAAAAGTCTGGTAAGTTTTTACTGTCACATCCGGGTTGATGGCTTCCATAGATTCTTTTGCAGAAAGAACCTTTGGCTTTCCCACATCCTTTGTTGCATGGATAATCTGTCTCTGCAGATTGGAAAGATCTACTTCATCTGCGTCTGCAATTCCTATAGTTCCCACACCTGCTGCTGCAAGATAAAGAGCTGCCGGTGAACCCAGTCCACCTGCCCCGATGATCAGGACACTGGAATTGAGCAGTTTTTTCTGTCCTTTTGCTCCAACCTCTTTCAGAATAATGTGTCTGGAATAACGTTCCAGCTGCTCATTTGTAAATGCCACTATCTTCCACCTCCCATGAAGTACAGGAATTCAACACTGTCCCCTTCTTTTAATGCATAGGTATCAAATTCTGCTTTGTCGATGAAGTCATCGTTTACTGATACAGTTACATACTGAGGAGTTTCTACATCCTCCTGTACGATCAGTTCTGAAACTGTAATTGCGTCTTTTACTTCTTTCTTATCTCCTGCTACTGTGATAACCATAACATCTGTTCTCCTTTATTCTTATAAATTCTGATCAATAATCTCTTCCAGTTCTGCAGCTTTCTTTGCTCCTGTCAGTCGTTGGATCTGTTCTCCCTCTTTCAGAAAAATCAGGGTCGGCGCTGACATAACCTTATATTCCTCTACAAGTCCCTGTTCGTAAGCTACATTTACCTTTCCAACAAAAATCTGATCACCGTATTTCTCTTCCAGCTTTGCAAGCACCGGAACCATTCTCTTACATGGTACACAGCTGTCAGAATAAAAATCGATCAGTGTCAGTTTTCCGGGCTGGAAAGCTTTTTCCTTAAAAGTCTCACCACTTAATCTCTCTGCCATGATCCGCTCCTGTCAGTCTTCAACTTTCTTCACATAAAGTGTGTAAGTTCCGTCTTCGTTATCATCAAGCTTCAGGATCTGATGTCCTTCTTCCTTAATACTTCGGGGTACATTCTGTACCGGTTCCCCGTCATTCATTCGGATGGATAAGATCTGTCCCTCATCCAGTTCTTCCAACGCTACCTTGGCCTTTACAAAGGTTACCGGACACACAACATCTGTAATATCTACTGTATCATCAATTTTAATCTCACTCATTTTCATATGCCTCCAGGATTTCTTTATTGAATTTGTCCTCACCTACCCGGTCGATGGTAAATTTCAGTCGTTCACCGGCATTTGCATTCTTCTCGAAGAAATTTATGGCTGCATCGCAGACCTTCAGTAATTTCTCATGGTCTTCGATAAACGGGATCACTGTTTTTCCTTTATTGATGTGATTTCCGAAAATTCCTCCGAAAGAAACAATATATCCGTGTGTATTGTCATAAGCATCTGTAGGACAGGCTTTGGTGCATCGTCCACAGAAATTACATTTAGAAGAATCAACGGAGATTTTTCCGTCTTCTAATGTGATGGCCCCTTCGCGGCATGCTTTTACACAGACACCACACTGGATACATTTCTCTTCCTGCCATGCTACTTTGATGCCACCCTTGATTCCTACGTCATTCTCTTCTGCTTTTAAGCAGTTATTCTGACATCCGGTAACACCGAATTTGAATTTATGGGGAAGCTCACGTCCGAAGTATCTCTCGTCCAGCTCCTCTGCCAGTGCGTAGGTATCAATACATCCGCTGGGACAGATGGCTGAGCCCTGACAGGCTGTGATGGTACGAACTCTTGGTCCGCATACACCCGGAACCACATCTCCCTCTGCCAGTGCAGCTTTCACTTCATCAATCTGATCTAACTTGATAAAAGGAATCTCCACACCCTGACGGGAAGTAAGATGTACATAGCCCTCGCCGTATTTTTCTGAAACCTCAGCTACCTTTGCGAGCTGTTTCGCATCCAGATGTCCGCCAACTACGCGGATTCTTAATGAAAAATTATTTTTCTGTTTCTGGCGCATGAATCCGCCTTTTTTTAATGCTGCATAATCTGCCATTGTCCTCTTCCTCCTGTAGAACACCTTTTATTCTAAAGATAAATCTATAAGGTTATTTTTTATTTTCATAGTTTATTACTAGGTTTTGTATGATATTACACCACCTGACATATTTTGTCAATAACTATCTGAAAATAAATACATTTTTTCACAGACCTTTTATAGCCTCTGTGAAATCCCGGATCAGATCCTCTGCGTCCTCAATTCCTACGCTGACACGAATACTGTCATCAAATACTCCTGCTGCTTCCCTGGCTTCCCGGTTGCTGTGAAGATAGATCGTAGATGCAGGATGGATTACCAGAGTCCGCACATCACCGATATTGGTGGCAATCTTTACATATTTCAGCCTGTTGATCACTGCATAGGCTCTCTCCCTGGAACCGGCACGGATCGTCAGGATCCCGCCGCCCTTGTTTCCAAACTGGTCTCCGGCAATCTTATGGTAAGGATTTGATTCCAGCAACGGATAATTCACTGTCACCCCTTCCAGCTGCTCCAGTGCCTGGGCCAGAGCCAGCGCATTGCTACAGATCCGCTCCATACGCAATCCCAGGGTCTCCATTCCGATAATATTCAGATAAGCATTCACAGGAGCCAGACAGCCTCCCATATTCCGCCAGATTCCATTACGCAGCTTTACCAGATAAGCAAATTTACCAAATTTGGCATATTCTTTCATACCCGGATATTTTTCCGGATCCCAATGAAAGGTTCCTCCGTCCACAATAATTCCGCTGATGGCATCACCACTTCCATTGATATATTTAGAGGTAGAATGTACTACCACATCTGCACCATATTCCAGCGGCCGGATCAGATATGGGGTTGCTGTAGTACTGTCCACGATCAGCGGAATTCCTTTCTCATGCAAAAAATCCCCGGTTTCCCTTATATCCATTACATTCAGTCCCGGATTACCGATAATCTCTCCGAATACCACTTTGGTTTTTTCTGAGATCAACGGTTCTATCAATGCTTTTTCTACCCTGGGGATAAACTTCACTATAATACCGAAGGCCTCCAGATCATGAAGCAGATCCAAAGTGCCTCCAAACAGGCCGCTTCCGGCAATCACCTCATCTCCTGACTGAAGAATATTCAGCAGAGACAGGGTAACTGCAGACATTCCGGAGGAACAGGCAATCGCTCCCATTCCGCCCTCCAGTTCATTTACCCTTCGCTCAAAAGCATCCACTGTAGGGTTTCCTATCCTTGTGTAGGCAAAACCCGGTGCGCGGTTCTGAAAAACCTTCTCCAGCTGCTCCGATGATTCATAAGAATAAGCATTACACTGGCTGATCGCCGGCACTGTAGCTCCGGCTTCATAACTTTGCACGGATTTTCCATGCAGTAATCTGGTCTGAAATTTCATGGCACTCTCCTTTATACACTCAAACAACATATCAGACAACCTCTTTTTGAGTTATCTTCCCTGTTTTCTTTTCATAGTTATTTGATATGAATAATAGTATATTTGTAGTTTCTGGAAATGTCAACGTCATAGCTTATACCTGCTTTTTATAATTTTATATAGTTTAAAACTATATAAATATAAAAAAGAATCCTGCTTGCAGGATTCTCCGCCTGCGACGGGTCGCTTCAGCGACATAATTCCTCTCCGTCGCAGTGCGATCCTGCCCGGAGGGCTTTTTTGTGTTATAGGAACATTACGGAGTAATTTCCTATAACATAAAAAAGCGCCACTGCATTGCCTGGTTGGCAAATGCAGCAGCGCCTTTGTTTCTTATTTTTACAGTTTCCTATTTTTATACAGAAGCCTTCTCCATTTCTTTCTCAGGAAAAAGCTTTCTGAAAATAAAGCGAACCAGCGGACCGGCATAAAAAATCTGCCAGAAGAACGCCATCGGGAAATTCATTGCTGTTGTCTGAAGCCATGTAGGGATAATCTGGCTTACCGGTGCATGTTTGATCAGCACAGTGGCTGCAAAGCTCATGCACGGGCACATAAATGCTACAGATACTGCAGAAATTGCAAGTACCAAGTGGAACGGATTATCTCTTCTCATATCCACAATACCAAATGCAATCTTCTTTGCAAGACCACCGATGATAAAGAAATCAAGAATAAATGCAATCGGTCCCATAAATGTCAGTTCATGAAAAGCTAACAGAAATGTCTCATTTGTCATTGTCCCTGTATTCAATACAATGTTGTAGCAGATCATGGCATAAACCATTACAAATACCATGATGATCGTAAAAATTACTTCCTGAAACTTGTTTTTTGGCATAAAAAATCCTCCTTAGATAGTGTGTGAATAACATAAACAGAAATTTGTGTTGTTCATAACCATCCAGGAGGATGTACCGTTTCCAATATAAAACCAAATATCTTTTTCTTAAATTTACCGTTGATTATTATATGGATTCCGGATACAAAAGTCAAGATTTTTTTATAAATAAGGTGTCCCGGGGATCTCCGGGTAGCTGCCCATTGCGATCAGAAGCTCCAGACCAATCTGTCTGGCATTCAGTACTGCTGTTTTTGCGGCGCTGGCATCTCCGGAAACAGCCAGAATCACCTCATTGGAATGACTGGTTCCTCTGTCAGGTGTCATATATCTTGCAATAGAAAGGGACGCCGACTTCATTGCAGTATCTGCCATTACCAGCCCGATTGCAGCCGGAGAACCTGCCATAAAACCAAATGCTTCTCCCATAGGTACTCCAAAAGCCTTATTCAGAGCCTGTCCTGCACTGGCTGAATAAGCAAACTCCAGATGACCGCTCTCACTGATATAGACCTCTCCTGCATATTTATTAGTAAGCTCCAACGCCATAGATATAGCATGACGCACATCGGAAACATCAGAGCCTCCAAGAACAATGTAGTTACCATGGCCGCCCCAGCCCTTTGTATCCCTTGGTAATTCTATGGAAAGAACCTCCGTGTTGGTTGCTTTTACCGCATCATCTATAGCAGTCAGCTGCCCTGCTGCCCCTGTACGGGAACTGAACAATCCCAGGCAATGATACTTCGTTCCTACATTCATCTCTTTAAGCAAAGTATCATCAATTCCGGAAATCACCAGTCCGATGGTATCCAGAACTGCTGTGCCTACAAATTCACTGCGCGTACAATGTGTACTGATCTCATGTACATCTATCATATAAAATTACCTCTCTGACTATCATATTTTCCAGATAATAAAAACCTTTTTCATTTATATTTAGCTTACCATGTTCACATCTGATGTGCAATGAATTTTCTTAGCAGATTATTTTTATTACTATTTATTGGTAATATCCCGCAAGGTATTTTTTGTGAGCGAAGGTCACAGAAAATCCGAGACATACTGCGCGAATTTATGCGATTAGCATAAATTCTGTGCATCGCAAAGCGTATTGCTGTGAACGAAGTGAACAGTAATTATTTTTCAATATGCACTGCACCAACTGCGCGGATATTCATCGGATATACGTTTTCTTTTCCTGCAAATTCAGAAATATAGGAAACATAGTTCTCTGTCTCTTCCTCCGGCACTACGCACATAATAACACCGGCAAATCCACCGCCATGGATACGGCAGATACCTTTGCCCAGCTTCTCAAGGAAAAGGTCTGTCAATGCAAGTGCAACAGAAATCTTCTGCTCTGTATATGCCTTAATCGGATAGCAGTTCTGAAGCAGTTCCCAGGAAGATTTTCCGGATTCGCTGAGAAGCTTTAATACTGTTTCCCCATCTTTCTCTTCCACTGCTTTTGCAGCCCTTTCTACTCTTTCATTCTCCTTGAAGAAATGGATTGCTCTTAAGATTGCTCTGTCATTGTCAATCTTATCCATATTTGCAAGCACTTTATCAAGAGTTGTCTCACAGAGAAGCTCTGCTCCTGCTGCCTTTGCTGCTTCCTTCATTTCCATAGGGATTTCAGAGTACTCTGCACTCAGATCAGCATGTCCTTTTCCTGTATTTACGATCACAAGGTGATGGTTATAATCATGGAAAGAGAAGTTTACTTTCTCATATTTCGGGTTCTCTCTGTCAGAGAAGTCAAGAAGGATCGGGCCACCGACTGCACATGCAAGCTGATCCATTAATCCGGAAGCTTTCAGCCAGTAAACATTCTCAGCATACTGTCCTGCTTTTGCATAGTTGATATATGTCATTGCACCATCATTGAAGAAATAATTAATGATAGAGCATACAAGCATTTCGAAAGATGCAGAAGAACTTACACCTGCTGCACGGATTACGTTTGTTGTTACATAAGCGTCAAATCCTGCTACTTTAAATCCGAATTTCTGGATTGCGTCCACCATACCTGCTACAAGAGATAAAGTTCCCTGAGCCTTCGGTACACTTGAAAGGTTATCAATATCTACAACAACTTCTTTATCATATCCTTCACTTGTAATACGGATAATATTACTATTATTCGGGTAAGCTGCACCGATGGTATCCATGTCAATGCTGCCTGCAATCACGCGGCCGCCGTTATGGTCTGTATGGTTTCCGATGATTTCTGTTCTTCCCGGTGCTGTAAAAAATTCTGCTGTATCATGATGGTAAATTTCTGCGAAATGATCAGCTACAGCCTGAAAACGTGCTGCTGATTTCTCTGCTTCTCCGTAAATACGTGTTAATTCATTTTTATTTGGAATATTCATTGTAAAAATCCTCCGTTCATTTTTCCGGTCTGACTGCCGTTATGCAATAATATTGCATAAACCCGGCGTCAGACATGAATATGTGTATGAAAGTTTGGGAGCAGCCTTATTTCGACTACACTCTTGAAATCCAGTATACTTTATCACAATAGAAAAATCCTTGATAATCTGAGGAGAAAATAGTAAAATCTTGCGTTTATATCAAAATACGTGTACAATAAAATTATTATACACGTACAGGAGGATACACATCCAATGGCAGAGATCATAACCGACAGCTCCCAGAAAGAACTGAAGAAACACGGCAGTGATGAGTTTCCGCTGCTGGTAAGCTATGAGAAACTTTCCGGCTACAAATCCGGCTCCTTTCTCTGGCACTGGCATCCCGAGATAGAGATCACCCTTGTACTGGATGGACAGATCCTCTATAAAGTAAACCAGTGTACTTATCACATGAAAACCGGGGACATCCTTCTGGGAAACGCTAATGTTCTTCACGCAGGTTTCATGGAAGATATGCATGACTGCAAATATGTTTCCATCACCTTTCTGCCCAAGATTATCTATGGTTCTTACGGAAGTATCCTGCGCAGGAAATATGTGGAGCCATTTTTACAGAATTTCTCACTTCCCGCAGTCTACGTGGATCACTCTCAGCCCTGGCATGAAGTTTTTTCCGAATATGTAAGAGAAATCATAATTCTGTATGAAGAAAAAAAAGAATTTTACGAACTGGATATCACCGGAACTCTGCAGAAGCTGTGGCGCTGTATGTTGCAGAATCTCCCTGAGAACCTCCCCTATACGGAACACAGCAAACTGGAGCGCAATCGTATGCGTGAGATTATGGATTATCTGGAACACAATTACATGAATAAAATCCAGATGAAAGATATCGCAGAGGAAATCCACCTCTGCGAGAGTGAATGCAGCCGATTATTCAAGAGATACATGAATGTATCCCTGTTTACATTCCTGCAGGAATACCGTGTGGAACGGAGCCTTGAATTTCTCCTCAGCTCCGATGACAGCATCATGGAAGTCGCCCAGAAATCCGGCTTCACAGACTCCAACTACTATGCCAAGGTATTCTCCAGAGTAAAAGGCTGCAGCCCGCAGAAATATAGAAAACAGAATATAAAGAAAGATATGTGAAACGATACTTTATGCTTCTTCCACGATCTTCAGATTCCAAGGCAGAACAGCAATGCTTTCTCCATCCTGCACAGATTCCTCTGAAAACAGTTCTGTTCCGTCCGCGCCATGATATACAACATTCTGTTCTTCTGCGGAATAGTTCAGGATATATCTGACACATTTTCCCAGATCGTTAGTTCCTTTTCTTACAATCACCGGCCATCTGTATTCCGGAAGCTCTACCTCTGCGCTCTTAAGTGCTTCTGTGATTACTGCTTTTAAAGTGTTGTCATCTGTCATGCAACCAATGTAGATGGCAGTCCCTTTTTCATAATGATTCTTAGTGATTGCTGCATATTCTTTCCAGTTATAATGGTCATAAGATGCCAGAACTTCAGCTTCCTGTGGCATTAATAACTCCATGAATACTTTGGCTGATGCTACAAATAAATCTGCATTTTCTTTTGCTGCATTTCTTCCATCTGTCTCAGCTACAGCGTTTTCCCGGATAATGCTTCCAGTCAGTCCGACATTCTTCGGGAAGGTAAACTGCTGGTAGTTGATTCCGAAGCAGTTGCTTAAAATATGGGGCTGCATTTCATAGCTTACTTTAATATTCTCATTTGCAAATGCCGTCTTGAATGTTGCCACCAGAGTGCCGCCATCTGCCACGTACTGCTTCAGTCTCTCCAGAAGTTCATCCGGCGCAGCATAGAGTGCCGGGACAAAGATTGCTTTATACTGATCCAGGTTATCTGATTCCGGCCATACAAAATCACACTCAATATTCATCTTAAACAATGTGTCATAAAGCCAGCGGACAACATCATTATATCCAATACCATGATCTCCTGCTGCAGTTGCTTCAATTCCAAACCATTTAAGAGCTGTTAATGCTTCATTACTTACAAGAATGGCAACATCATTTTTCTTTTTCAGATTTACCAGATGGCTTCCAAGCCTGGAAAATTCATTTCCGATGATGCAGGCTTCACGGTATGGTGCATTCTCCTGCATGTCATGGCTGAGAAGTCCTCTCCAGTATGTCTCAAATGAATTATGAATAGAATGCCAGTGCCAGTACATCACACTGTTTGCGCCGTTTGCCAGATGACTGTATGCCTGAAGTCTAAGCTGTCCCTTATAAGGAGTCCATCCCGGATAACCCTGAGCTTCTGTTTCCAGAACAAGATAGTTATCTCCCTTCAAAGAACGTGTCATATCACCGCCAAATGCAATCTCTGCCCCTGTCAGGTCATCCTGTGTTGGATGATAAATATCTGTGCCTGCAATTGTCAGGGCTTTCGCTGCATGATAATGGTTTACATCCGGCTGTACTCCATAGGAATATCCCCGCCATTCAAAATCAAAATTATGAGTAATAAACTGATCTTCTCTGCGGTATTCATTTACGATATCTGCCTGCCAGCTTAAAAACTCATCTACCAGTGTTCTCTGGAACTTCTCAAATTCCGCACCAAGACTTCCATTAATAGTTCCTCTTACGTCCGGGAAATCCTCCCATGCATTGATACGGTTACTCCAGTAATCCAGACCGAATTCATAATTCATGGCATCCAGATCATTGTTGAATTTCTTGCGGAGATATTTTACAAATTTCTCCTGAACATTTTTACCTGCTGTTCCGTAATACTTTGTTTCATTATCTACCTGGAAGCCAATGACACATTTTCTGTGTGCAGTGCATTCCATTAATTTGCGGATTACACGCTCCGCATAGAAACGATAGACCGGATGAGTGATGTCCATGATCTGACGGGCTCCGTAGATTCCTCTGCCCTTTACAGTTTCTGCCATAACATCCGGATGAGACTTCACCATCCATGTAGGAATCGCATATGTAGGAGTTCCGATGATCACATTGATCCCGGCTTCCTCCATAGCGTCCATAACACGTTCCACATGCGAGAAATCAAAAACACCTTCCTGTGGTTCACAGGTGCTCCATGTGGATTCTGCGATCCTTACTGTATTGATCCCTGCCTTTTTCATCATTGCCACGTCCTGCTGCAGGCGGTCATATGGCATATATTCATCGTAATATGCTGCTCCGTAGAGAAGTTTCTTCATTAATAATATCCTCCTGACTGATACTCTGAGTATAACATTTTTGTCAATTTTTCTCTTATATTAACCAAAATCTGCAGGATATGATATCACTTATCTCGGGTAAATATCATTTCTCTCAGATAAACATTATTTATTGACTTTGTATTCTTTTTTTATTACTCCATAGAAACAGTATTCTGTTCCAGATATTTCTGCAGAGAAGATACATACAGATTTCCTACCTTGCTGAGAATCGAATTCTTTCTGATAATATAGCCGATCTCCATATCACTGTTCTGGTTCTGCTCATCTCCTTCAAAGGGAATTGCCAGATAGTCACTGCCATTCAGCTCCTCACAGATAATTCCGGAACACAGGGTATAGCCATTGAGTCCTACCATCAGATTCAGCATTGTCGCACGGTCCGAAGCCTTAACTGTTCTGGAATATTCATTAGTAGACAGAATTTCCTCTGACAGATAAAAACTGCTCTTGTCTCCCTGTTCGAAGGACAAGCAAGGGTATTTTGCCAGCTGGCTGTAGCTGATGGATTTCTCATTTGCCAGTGGATGATTTTTCCACAAATATACATACGCCTGACAGTCAATCAAATGATGAAACTCCAGATTCGCAGAGTGGAGAAGCTTTAGCAGTGCCTTTCTGTTGAAATCACTGAGATAGAGTACTCCCACCTCGCTTTTCATGGTGCTGACATCACTGATCACATCTGCAGTCTTTGTCTCCCTGATGGCAAATTCATATTCCGATACATCAAACTTCTGCACCATATCCACGAATGCTTTCACTGCAAAAGAATAATGCTGGGTGGAAACGCCGAATTTCTTCTTATAGGAACCACCCTCACTGTATTTTTCAACCACACTTTCATACTGTCCGTATATCTGACGGGCATACATCAGAAATTCTGTCCCGTCATTAGTCAGTGTCACCCCACGACCACTGCGGTTGAATATAATGATTCCAAGCTCCTTCTCCAGTTCCTTCACTGCATTGGTCAGAGAAGGTTGGGAAATATACAACGCCTCCGCAGCTTTATTCAGTGAACCGGTTTCGGAAATTGTGATGATGTAATTCATCTGTGTTAATGTCATATGGTTTCTCCCTTATATACCATTAATTTTTTCTATAGCAATCCTCATAAATAATTCATCTGAGACAATTCTGGTAAATTGATTTCATTTTATCCATATAATTATTTTCCTATTTGTGACACTACCAGTGGCATAAATAGTTACTGCAATAATTTTACTATATCTTCTCAGGTTTCTCAACATTGCAATTTCTACAAAAGGGAAACATAAAATTACAATTTACTATGTGCCTCAAGTTTTTTGTTTTTATCAGTCTGTAAGAAACCGGCAATGATAAAAACTAACAATTGTATCCTAAACACATATAGGATACAATATCAGTAGATAGCACAATTCCCTGAAGAATTCATATAATGGAGAAATTATCATGCAGATAAAAATAGATCACTCCCTTGCTACACAGATTGTCAATACTGTAAAAGACGTATGCGGCCAGGATGTTAATTTTATTGATCAGTCCGGGATTATTTTTGCCAGCACTAATCCGGAAAGAGTTGGAACTTTCCACGAAATCGGGCAGAAAGCTGCAGCCACAGGAAATACTATCGAAGTATCTTCTGACAACAGCTTCTACGGCAGTCAGAAAGGGATTAATATGCCGGTTTACCATAACCAGTCTTTACTGGCTGTGATCGGTATTACCGGTGAACCAGATACCGTGAGAAAATATGCCCATCTGGCAGAACGCATCACCAATCTTCTAATCCGCGAACAGGAGCTGAATATGATCAGCCGTAATCAAAATGATAAACGTCAGTATATCATCGATTCTCTGATTCGTAATCAGAATCTCAATATGGAATATATCCAGAGTCTCCTGGCAGAGTTTTCTGTAGATGTTCGAACTTCCAAACGACTCATATTACTACAGATAAATGCAAGATATAATATGGCTAATTTTTCACTTCTGGAACAGAAAGTAACTCAAATGTTTTCCATTTTTCCTCTGAATTTATATGCTTTTCATTATCCAGATGAGTATCTGGCAGTTGCAGATTCTGAACTTTTTGACAGAAAATCCTTTATACTAAAGCAGTTTGCCGCAGAACAGCAGAAGCTTCTGAAAATCGCAGTTGGAAAGAGCACTTCCATCTATCAGCTGGCAGAATCTTATTCTTCCGCTGTGACGGCTTTGAAAAGCATAACTAATCCTGACAAAAATTTTGTAATGTATGATAATCTCACGCTGGAACTCCTTCTCTCCGGATCAGGGAAACAAGAAAAAGAAGAGTTCCTCTCCCGGACTATTACAAATCTTACCGGAGAAGAACTCAAAATTATAACCACCTATTTTGATCAGGATATGTCTCTGCATAATACCTGTGAAAAGCTTTTTTTACACAAAAACACACTTCAATACAAACTCAATCATATCTACAGAAAAACCGGGCTGAATCCACGTAGATTTAAAGATGCCGTTCTTCTGTACCTGGCTGGGAAACTGTAGTATCAGGATTTGATATCTTTATATCAGGTACACAATTACCGCCACAATTGTACTCGTAAGACCAATACATGCCTCAAACGGAATCAATTTCATTCTTTCCTTAATATTCATTCCTACAGAACCACCTGTCGCGTGGAAAAAAGAACCATGCGGCAGAGAATCGATTACTGTTGCACCGGCATGAATCATAGCTCCTGCGGAAATAGCCGGAATTCCTGCATTTAACAGTGTTTGTGCAAAAGTCTGAGACGCAATAGTCGCACCGGCTGTAGTAGATGCAGTAGCTCCTGCCATCAGAATACCTGCAATCGGCGCAAGAATAAATGCCGGCATCTTCATCATTTCCAATAGAGAAATCACATCATACTGTAAAGCAGATGCTTTAATGATTCCTGCAATAGTTCCTGTTCCAATAAGAAGAATAGATACTCCTGCCACCTTACTAAGACCAAATTCTGCAAACTCACGGAATTGTAGCAGGCTTCCACATGCAATTGCACACACCAGACCGCCAAGTGGAAGGGCAATCAATGGATCAATTACAATAGAAAATATCGGACGCAGTGCCAAAAGTATAATAACTGTCAGCGGACCTGCAAATGCCTGAATAAAAGTTGGAAGTTTTTTATTGTCTGCATGTTTTTCCAAATCCTGATCACTAACCATCGTTCCTGCTTTTTTTGACAGTATTGTTGCAATAATTACAGTTACAATTAATGCACAAACTGCCGGAATAATATTTTTTATCATCAGAGATGTAAGATCAACCTGGAACGCTTCAGAAACAGCTATTGTATTTGGGTTTGGAGAAATAATATTTCCTGCTTTTCCTCCACCAATCATTGCCAAAAGAAGAGAAGCTTTATTATATCCTGCTTTTTTTCCAATCGCCAGTGCAATAGGTGCTACTGTAATAACTGAAATATCCACAAAAACACCTACTGCACATATTACCATTGTTGCAGCCGCAACAGCAATAAGGGCTCGTTTCTCTCCCAATTTCTGTACAATTACTTCTGCAATTTTTTCCGCAGCTCCGGTTTTAATAAGAGTTCCCGCCAGAATACCGGAAGTCATAATTCTCAGTACAGAAGAAATCATACTCTGCGCTCCACTTACCATAGTATCGACAGTCAATATCAGATTTCCACTTCCGATTACTCCGCCAATAAGAGCACCCAAAATCAGGCTATAAGCAGGCTGAACTTTTTTTATGATCAGAATAATCGCAACTGCCATTCCAATCAGAGCACCTATGGTTGTAAAACTATAATCCATTCTTTATTTCCTCCTTATGTTCAGCAGACGAAATACCTGTTCTACCGTATCCGCCATGTTAGCCTTTGCATTTTCCGGTTTCATAGCATCTTCCAGAGTAGTCACTCCTCTTAAAATCGGGAAAAATGCATCAATTCCGTTCTGATTGCAGGCAATGGCCTCTTTTGTAACACTTCCTGCAAAAGCAGTCACAGGAATGTTATGTTTCTTTGCCAGACATGCCACACCTACAGGTGCTTTTCCCATGGCAGTCTGACCATCCAGTCTGCCTTCTCCTGTAATCACAATGTCAGCATTTTCCATATATTTTTCCAGAGAAGTTTCTTCCAGCACAATCTTAATCCCAGACTCCAGAACTGCATTGGTAAAACTCAAAAATGCAAATCCCAGACCTCCTGCTGCACCTGTACCTGCCTGATTGGCATTGACCTTTGTGCATTTTTTCTCTGCAAGTGCGGCATATTTTTCCAGCCATTTATCCATCTGCATAATCATAGAGGGAGTTGCCCCTTTCTGCGGTCCGAATACTGCACTGCATCCTTCCTCTCCACAGAGAATATTTGTTACATCACAGGCAACACGAAATTCACATTCTGCCAGTTCAGGCAGTACATATGTATCGGTAATCTCCTCCAGTACCTCCAGTCCTCTGGCACCAAAAGGAACCTGTTTTCCTTCTTTATCAAGAAAACCATATCCCAATGCCTGAAGCATTCCAATTCCACCATCATTGGTAGCACTTCCTCCAATTCCTACAATAAACCGGCGGCAGCCTTTGGAAATAGCATCTTTAATCACTTCTCCCACGCCATAAGTTGTAGTATAAAGTGGATTTCGTTTTTCATCAGGAACAAGTGTGATACCTGCCGCACCTGACATTTCAATCACAGCGGTATGACTGCTTTCAATGATTCCATATTCACAATTCACCGGCGTTCCTAGCGGACCTGTAACCATCACATTCTGTATGATACCATTCATACCACTCACCAGTGCTTCCACTGTGCCTTCCCCGCCATCAGCCAGTGGTCTTACTATAATTTCTGCATCCTGACCATGAACTCTGCGGATTCCGTCAGCAGCAGCATATCCTGCTTCCATGGAACTCAGACTTCCTTTTAGAGAATCAATTGCGATTACTGCTTTCATTATTTTCTCCTTTGATTTTTCTCTTTGTATTCATTTTTATACAATTTCAGCATACATTTAGTATAGCGGTTTAGAGATTAGATTGATATATTACATGTAACATATTTATATATACTCTATGTGTTTTATTGTTATACATACCATTTACAATTATGTGGTAATCCGACGTATTACAGGAACATTATGGAGTAATTTTATGAAGTAAGGCAGCAATATTTCTTCTCGCTTCTGGTAAGACACTTAGTCACGTAGACACCGCAGGATACACAGCGTTTGGGCTTTCTGTTTCATTCATTTAAGACGGATGATACATATTATGTTCTTTCTCCAATTCTTTATAAAGTTGCATACAGTTCCAGTTCTGATTATGCTCCGTCAGAACCGCCTTGTAATCCACAGGTGTGCCTGCTTTGCGTAAAGTATAGAGCACCTGGTCAAACAGATTCCCGGTGATTCCTGCAAGGATCAGCATTTCCTTCTCCATCTGCTCCTGAGATATCAGTGCTGACGGAATCTGTACCTGGGAAACCTCTTTCACTCCTGCCAGATATCCGATTGGCTGACTATAGTCCTGAGGTTCTACAGTTTTTAAACGTATCTTAAAAGGCAGCAATGCCATTTTTAACTTACGAAGCTTCTGCTGATCCTGAAAATTTATTAATAAAATGCTTGGTTTCATATGGACAATCCTCCTACTATTCTGAATAATTACAGCTATTATACTCTCTTCCCCTGAACCTGACAATAACACATACTCTGTGTTTTAACCGAATCAAGTAAATCGTTACTGTTCACTCCGTTCACAGTAACGTAGCCAAAATTCATTCCAGATTGCCTGCGGGGGGGGGTGCGAAAAGCATTTTTCAAACACACTCTAACAACTTCCGTGATCTTCCCGCAACGCAGAAAAACAGGCTTCGATATCTGTTTCATCGATGCCTGTTTTTTCTGTGTTACAATTTTTACATTACTCCACCATGCGGCTTTCATCCGCTTTATACTCAAAGAAATCAAAGTCAGCGCATTTCTTATGAAGCACACGGTCTGCGCAGGTAATACCTACCATAGTTCCTGTGAATTCACCGTATTTACAGTACTCATCCGAAAATCTTGTAGTATCAAAAATACGGCCAATCTTCTCATAACTTTCCCCATCATAGCTCCACTCAAACCAGGATCTTCTTCCTTCGATATAAAGGCGCAGATAAATGGGCTTATCCTCTACAGGGATTCTGGTATTCAGAAATTCTGTTTTCACACCATTTTCCAGATGGATAATGGACAATGCACTCTGTCCCAGAGTTTCGCTGTAATATTTGCGAAGATTGATATAGTTCATATTGTCATAATACAGGATCAGTCCCGCACTGTGCTGGTGAACTTCCGGCACAAATTCCATCTTTGTGGTGATTCTTGCATAAACACTGGTAAGCTTTCTTGCAAGAATGCTGACTTTATTCAGAGAAGTCCTTGACTCCTGCCCCCGAATACGGACATAACCTTTTCTTGCTTTTACATCAGCAAATCTCTGCGGCATAATGCGGGGTGAATAATAGAAATTGCCAAGCCCATCCCCGTCAAAATCATCAAAATCCGGTGTTTTCTCCACTGGATATTCCGGCAAAGAACTCTCAGGTACTTCCAGCTTTGCCAGATTACTGCCATCTGCCATACGCAGCCAGTTATCCTCTGTCCACATCATTTTCTGGATTGCAGTTTCTCTTCCCAGAGTACAGCGCAGTTCCGGTACAAAAGGTCTGGCACAAAGATGTACCAGATACACCTCACCGGTAGGAAGCTCAACATAGCTTCCATGTCCGGATTTCTGAAGAACAGAATCCGAATTATAATACTTCGGCTTCAGATGATCCGGATCCTGTCTCTCATAGGATTCTCCGGGTACACTGGTCACAATAGGATTCTTCGGGTCTTTTTCATATGGTCCCCAGACATTTCTGGAACGCCCCATGGTAACACAGTGGTTATATCCTGTACCGCCTTCCGCACACATAATATAATAATATTCTCCGCGTTTTGTTAGATGAGGAGCCTCGATGCAGCCTCTGTCTGTACCGCCTCTCCAGATTCTTTTGGGATATCCTACGATTTCCTGATTTTCCGGAGAATATTCCACCATACAGATTGCACCTGGTTTTTCATATCCTTCTCTTGTTTCCCATTCCAGCGAAACAATATACTTCTTTCCGTTGGTGTCATGAAATAAAGATGCATCAAATCCGGAAGAATGCAGATAAACAGGTTTGCTCCATGGGCCTTTCATATCTCTGGAACAGATCAGGAAATTGTCCACATCAAAATACCTGGCATTCATGGAATTCATTACACCATAAACTACATAAAACATATCCTCCGCTTCACAGTAAGTCAGACATGGCGCCCAGATTCCCTTGGCACTGGGAAGCTTCTTCAGATCTACTTCTTCATCATCTGTCAGCACATGTGTATATAACTCCCAGTTTTTCAGATCTCTGGAATGATAAATGGGGATTCCAGGGAACCATTCAAAGGTAGAAACTGCCATATAATAATCATCGCCTTTGCGGCAAATGCATGGATCCGGATTAAATCCCGGAAGTATTGGATTTTTTATCATTATATTTTCCTCCTTGTATCACTCCATCACAATCCAGCCAAGATTAAAGGCAAAACACCGTTTGCCTCAACCTCATTTTATAGTATTATAATAGCATACCTCATACAAATGTATAAGGTATAAAAAGAGCTAATATATAGGTCGATATTCTCTTTTTATAGTCAAGCGGATAAAATCATCCGCTTCGTTACCTGTTCATAACCGAATAACTACTCCGCATTTTATTCGGTTAAATTTAAAATTTCACGCTCTGATAAACCAGAATAAATACAGTATCTGCGAAAATCGCCATATAAACAGGGAGAATGATAAAAAATGAAGAGTAAAGAAATTTCACATGAGATTATAGATGTACCTGTTGATACCAATGTCAAATTCCGCACTTCCACTGATCCGGGAAGCTACATCCCCATGCACTGGCATCGTGCAGTTGAAATCATTTATATGCAGGAAGGTTCTCTGGGCGTAACAGTAGAATCTGAAAGCTTCACTATCCAAAAAGGGGACTGCATTGTGATCAATGGAAATGTTCTGCATTCTACGAAATGCACTTCGCCAAACACAGCAATCCTCCTTCAGATTCCTCTGGATTTTATGGAAAAATATATTCCTGATCTTGGACAGCTTATTTTTCTCTTTGATTTTCGTACAAAAGATCAGAGACAGCAGACCAAACAGGCTATGTTTAAAACCATTCTGGAACAGCTTCAGATCATTAACAATGTGCGCCCGGATGGATATCTCCTCCGTTTCAACAGCCTGATCTTTGAACTTCTGTTCCAACTGTATCACAATTTTGCCGTCAAAATCCTACAAAGCAACACCAGTCAGAAAAAAAAGGATATAGCCCGTCTGGAACCTGTACTGGACTATATTTCCGAACATTACAAAGCCCCCATCTCCCTGAATGAGATCGCAGAAGTCGCCTGTCTCCAGACAGGATACTTCTGCCGCTTCTTCAAGGAAAAAATGGGAATTACATTTCTCGAATATCAGAATGAATACCGCCTTTCCTTTATTTATCGTGATCTGATCACAACCAGAGATCCCGTTCATGTCATTCTGGAGCGGCATGGCTTTACCAATTACAAACTATTCCGCAGGATGTTCCTTGATCACTTCGGAAACACTCCCACTCAAATAAGAAAACAGCGGGAAATATTGTAATTCACACATTATTGTGGTAAAGTATTGTCGTGCTATTTTCCATATCAGGGAACGAAAATAAAGAGGAGGGAACTAATGAAAAATTTCTATTCGTGGTATAAAAAACATATTACCGCAGCAATCTTTACCGGACTGATCCTGGGTATCATTACCGGTCTGTTTCTGGCAAACCGTTTCGAACCGGTTCTTACTGTCACAAGTCTTATCGGAAGCATTTACATGAATGCTCTGAACATGATGATCTTTCCACTGGTCTTCTGTTCCATTATCATGGGTATCTCCAGCATCGGTAATGCCCGTACTACCGGTAAAATCACAGCCGGAGCCATGATCTTTTTCCTGTGCACCACAGCACTTGCCAGCCTGGCAGGACTGATCATCCCGCGGCTGATCCATCTCGGCGAAGGTGTTAAATTCGAGATGGCAACTTCCGACATCCAGGCAACTGAGATGACCAGCATTCTGGACACCATCAAAAACCTGATCCCATCCAATCCGGTTGCAGCTTTCGCAAACGGAAATATGCTTCAGGTACTTGTATTCGCAGTCATCGTAGGCTTCACACTTATCGCTATCGGCGAAAAGGGTACTGCACTTCTGAAAGTCATTGATTCCTGTAACGAAGTCTGTCTGAAAGTCATCAGCACAGTTATGTACTTCACACCTATCGGTGTATTCTGTACTATCGTTCCTGTTGTAGAAGCCAACGGTACAGAAACCATCATTTCACTGGCAACTCAGCTGATCATCCTGTATGTGGCATTCTTCGGATTTGCCCTGGTCATTTACGGCGGCTCCGTGAAATTCATCGGCAAAGAAAGCCCTGTGAAATTCTTCAAAGCAATGCTTCCTGCAGCTCTGAACGCATTCGGAACCTGCTCCAGTTCAGCAACCATTCCCATCAGCAAACAGCGTATGGAAGATGAAATGGGCGTATCCAACAAAATCACAAGTATCGCCATTCCTCTTGGTGCTACTGTAAACATGGATGCCGTATCCATCCTGATGTCATTCATGATCATGTTCTTCGCTAATGCATGTGGAATTAATGTAAGCATTTCCATGATGATCGTAATCCTTCTGGCAAACGTACTCCTGTCAGTCGGAACCCCTGGAATCCCGGGCGGTGCCATCGCATCCTTCGCAGCCCTCGCAACTATGGCAGGCCTGCCGGCAGGTGTTATGGGTGTTTATATCAGTATCAATACACTCTGCGATATGGGTGCTACCTGCGTTAACGTTATTGGCGATATGGCAGGCTGTGTAGTTCTGAAAGAGAAAATTAAGCTTGAGGATTAATACATAAGGAATACAAAAAAGTTGTTGTATCTTTTCATATTGGAAATGAAAAGTACAACAACTTTTTTATCACCCTTTAACAGCTCCGCTCATTAAACCATTCTCTATTTTTTCCTGGAAGAAAATATACGCAATAATTACCGGAATGGTTGTAAGACAAATTCCTGCCATGCTGGAACTATAATCTGTACTGTATTCTCCAAAAAATGCAAGAAGTCCCATAGAAATAGTACCTTTATCTTTATCAGAAATAAAAATAAGAGGAAACAACAGGTTATTCCATACCTGTATAAAATTAAAAATTGAAACACTTACAATTCCCGGAACTGACAGTGGCAAAATCATCTTAAAAAATACTTGATAAATATTTGCTCCATCAATTACCATCGCTTCTTCTAATTCTGTCGGAATTCCATTCATAAATCCAGTAAGAATCAAAATTGTCATTGGAAAACAAAACGCCGCATAAAGCAAAATCAATACCGGATAATTATTCATAATTCCAAGTTTTCCAAAAATATAAGACAACGGAATTAATACCGCCTGAATAGGAATCATCATTCCTGAAATAAACAGTAAATATATTTTTGATTTTCCGCGAAACTTAAATTTTGCCAGAACATACGATGCCATTGCTCCAAAAAGACCTGATATCGCAAGAGTTCCAACTGCAAGAATAATTGTATTCAAAAAATATCTTCCTATATTTCCCACATTCCATGCAGTTAAATAATTTTCTATCCGTAATTTCTTAGGTAAAGCAGTAAATGATGAAAATATTTCCAAATTTCCTTTAAAAGAACAGAAGATTGAAAATACCATCGGATAAATATTGATCAAAGCAACTATAATAAATATCAGAAATCCTATATAATACCCTGCGGAATGTTTTTTTGTTTTCATGATCTATCCCCCCTAATATTCTATGGATTCTTTCTGATTCATAAGTTTCAAACTAAAAATAGAAACAGCAGCACTTAATACAAAGATGACCGTAGCAATCGCACTTCCAGTTCCATAATGACCATATCTATAAGCTTCATTATACATTAAAAGTGCTGGTACAATAGTACAGTTACTGGTTCCTCCTGTAGGTGTCAGAATGTATACAGTATCAAAAATCTTTAATACTCCAGTGATCACCATGATCGTAGACATTTTTAATGGTTCCCAAAGCATTGGAATATAAAGATTCCAAATCTTTTTCCAGCCAGTTGCTCCATCTAATTCTCCTGCTTCCAAAACAGAATCCGGTATAGAAGTAAGACCAGCCAAACAAATGATCATATAATATCCTACACTGGTCCATGTACTGACAACAATCAGACATATCAAAGAAGTTTTAGGATTAACCAGCCACTGCTGAATATAATTTCCAAGTCCAATTTTAATAAGAAGACTATTCAGAATTCCCTTGTCAGTAGGAAAATAAATAAAATTCCATAACAATGCTACTGCTGTCACTGATAAAATCATAGGAATAAAAAATGCAGCTTTAAAAAATCTCTGTCCTTTTTTGAAATGATGGATCAGTAATCCAAGTCCAAATCCAATAGGAACCTGCAAAATAACACTTACAACAACGTAAATAAGAACATTCTGCAACGACTTAAGAAAAACTGCATTATGGAACAGATTACTATAATTCTTAAATCCTACAAATTTAAGCGGCACCGCCTGAAGCCCAGGCCAGTCATTAAATGAAAAATAGACAGACATAACTACAGGTATCAATTCAAAACAAAGATAGATCAATACTGCAGGTATCAAAAATACCGCAATAACTTTCTTATTTTTCCTTATTTTTTCCAAAATAACCCCTCCTCTTTTCTATTTTTGAGTAAACAAAAGGAAGGGTGCTCTCCCCCCTTCCTTTTGCTTTATCTGTCAGCTCTGTGGACGGTTTGCATCAACATCTGCCTGAATAGTCTGTGCTGTATTCTCAGCGGAATCAGACAGCATCATGTTCAAAATTCCATTTCTTGAAGTATCTACTAATGTAGAGCAGGTATCATAGTCAAAATATTCTCCTACAGAATCTGTAATAGTACCTGTATATTCAACCATATCTTTGAAAATCTGCGGTGCGTCTTCCGGTGCATCAATATCTTTATATGGAGCAACTCTCATCGCTGCATTCATACGTTCCTGAATAGACTCTTTAGATGTCATATATTTCACCAGTTTTAGAGTTGCCTCTTTTTCCTCATCACTCATAGTTCCTGAAAGCATCCATCCGGAAGTATATACTACATGTGTATCTTTATACTCTGGTTTATCTTCAAAGTATGGGAATGCAAAGAATGAAATATCATCCAAAATTTCTGATTCAGAATTAAACATTTCAGGAATGATAGGGCTGCTGTGAGAAATCATTGCTACTTCTCCGGTGAGGAACTGATTCATCTGAGTATTATAATCCATTCCTTCAAATCCCTCTGCAAAAGCACCTTTATCTTTTAAATCTTTTGTAATCTGCAGGCATTCTACTACATCATCATCCGTCCATTTTTTCTCGCCAGTACCCAATTTTATAATGCCATCTCTTCCGATTCTTTTAGCAAGAATATTATTAAAGATATGTCCCATAACCCAGGTATTCTTTCCGCCTACTCCAAACGGAGTAATTCCGGCAGCAACCAGCTTATCAATATCCTCATACAGTTCATCCATTGTTTCTGGAGTTTTCTCAATACCGGCTTTTTCAAATAAAGCCTTATTGTAGAAAATAGCATCCACATTCAGTTCATTTGGCAATGCATAGATTCCATCCACTCCATAAGCACTCAGATCATATGTATCTAATGCTCCATCCAGGAACGTGTTCTTCCATTCTTCATCTTCGTTAAGTGAATCTGTCAGATCCAACAGAACTCCATTCTGTGCCCATTCTTTCAGGCCGGCAATTGCCGGATAATAAAAGATATTTGGTGTTTCTCCTGTAGATAATGCAACTTTCAGTTTATTGTTATAAGCAGATTCCTCATAAACAGAATCGTTCTGAACTTCAATATCAGGATTTTCTTCCATAAATGCTGCAATCTGGTCTTCATAAACCTTTGCCATAGGTGTATCACCACTGTCACGGCTCATAAATGTAATCTTAACTTTATCTGCTGCAAATACCGGTGTAATAGATGATAATGCCATTGCTGCCGCTAATACAGCCCCTAAAACTTTTTTCCCTGTCTTCATATAAAAACCTCCTCTTTTCCTTACTAATTTTTGTAACAAACAGCAGTCATCTGATGTCCCTTAATCTCTTTTAGAGTAAATTCAAGTTTTTTTCCATCCTGTACAAATGGAACTTCCTGTTTATCGGGTATTGTATAAATTTTCTCTACTTCACGTTCTTCTGTCATAGTAATCTTAAGATTATATAAAGGAATAATATCATCAACAATCTCAAGATTTTTACATTTCTTCACCGGCACATAATGAAGTACATGTACAATTCTTCTGTTCTCTTGTTCCTGATCTAACACTGTAACTTGTGTTGTTGATGGTCCATTATGCTGAATCAGCGGATTCGGAAGCATTCTGTCTAATTCATTTCTCAGGATCTTTTTATACCATGCAGGTGCCCAGTTCTGATATGTTGTAAAAATCGGATGAATAAAATACGCTGTATTTTCTGTTTCCACAATACCAGGATATACTTCTTTTCTTCCTGATGGAGAATGAAGATGAGAACAAAAATGTTCATATGTACGATTAAATACCGGCGGGATTACTTTCTGGACAAACTGAGCCTCATCTGTCGCTTCTACAAGTGTTCCTTTGTCATACATTACATGTTCTGCATCTGCAAGACCCTTTGCCAGATGTTCTTTCGGCCATATAAAATCCGGACTATATGGTGCATCTCCAAGATATTTTACTGCCAGTTCTGAGATCATAAATTTCTGGTGATCTTTGTCAAGACCAGACTGATAACTTGCCAGTAATTTGCCTCCTGCATTTATATAAGCACTCAGTTTCCGGCCTAATATTTCATCTACAGGAATTACATCCGGTAAAATTAACAACCTGTATTTTCCAAAATCAGAAGTACTGTCAATAAAATCAAACTGATATCCATATTCCATCAGAAGTCTTGCCACACCTTCAGATGCACCTGGAATCTGTCCTGCTACGCCTGTAGCATAAAATTCTTCTGCTGTAAAAACACCAATTTCAGATACTGGTTTTGCATTCTCACACCAGGGTTCTTTTTCTTCTACAGATTTATAAACCCTTCCGATCTGCTGATACATATCCTTATTCAATTTTCCCCAGTAATCCATCTGGTCACCAATCGTACATTTGCATCCATGGGAAAGCATGGAAAATACTTCATATTCCATAGCTGCCTCATTACGAAATGCATGAAAATCGCCCCATTCTGTGTGGAATCTGCTTGTCAGTCCAAGACACTCTTTTCCAAAATTCCTCATATATTTAGCAGAAACAGGAAAATCAAGATATCCCCATTCTACTCCCGGAAGAGATTCAAAAGAAAAATACGAATAATCCTTTATCACTGGTTTATCGAGATATCCAACATGTCCTTTGTTATAGCAGACATGAAAATCTGGATTATATTTTTTTGCAAATGCGGTCAGATCTTCGACCATATCATAATAAGTCCACCTTGCAAATTCCTGACGGTCTTCCTTTTTTGCAGGATTCAGACCTTTTTCCCGCATAAGTTTCTGGCAGGATGGACAGCAGCATTCATTCATAAAAGCTGCATCATACCATACTCCATCTCCCGGAATCGTTTCCAGAACTTCTCCGAACTGCTTTTTCAGGAAATCACGATACGGTGTATTTACACAAAGGTTTTTATAAAAACCAGCCTCAAAATACCCCTTTCCCTTATAGTCCTGAAGTGCTCCGTTTTCATCAATACAGATCCATTCCGGATGCATATCTGCGATTCTCTTGTTCCAGCGAATGGTTGTATAAAGGTTTACCTGTATTCCACGTTTTCTGCAGGCTTCAGCCTGTTCTCTCAACAAATCTCTGTGTGCCAGATGAGGATGGACCATTTCCGGAAACATTTTGGAATCATAATATAAATTTCCGTGATGTCCACAAGAAAACAAAGTAATAGAATTCACGTGCGCATCCGCAAGAGTCTGGGCAAACTCTTCCGCATCAAATTCTGAGCAGACCCCCTCAATGGCTTCACTGGTGTGAAAATCCAGATGAATTTGTCGAAATGGAATTTCCTTTTCAGCCATTTCCTTTTACCTCCTGTCTTTTGATGAGACAAGATTACCATTTTTGTGCTATTACGTGAATGTAGATTCTTTGGACGTCTGGGAAATATTTTGGATAATTACATTTTTCTCTCTTCCTGGTACTTAGACGGAGAAATACCATAATACTTTTTAAAATTCTTGCTAAAATAATAAACGTCACTGTATCCTATTGACTCTGCAATTTCTATAAGTGTTTTATCCGGATACTCTGTAAGATATTTCTTTGCCTGTTCCAGACGTGTCTGAGTCAAATACTTACTTAATGAACATCCTTTTTCTTTTTTAAATATATTACTTAGATAACTCGCATTCACCCCAATTGTATCTGCTACCAGATTCAAGCTCATATCAATCCTACTATAATTACTATCAATAAAATCTACTGCATCATTTACTTTTTTCTTTGTTGCAGGAAGTTTATTTTCTGCTGCACATATGCGGCATTTTTCCAATATACACATTAATACACTTCTAATTTCTTCAATTCCACCATTATTCTGCAATCCTGTTAATTGTCTCTGTTCTTTTTCCACAACTAAAGAAAAATCAACTCCCAGTTCAGACATATACAGACAAATATGGATCAGAATATCCGTAGATATATATACTGCTGTGTCAGAAAGGACATTCTGTTCTTCCATTTGAATAAACATTTCACCTATCTCTTTTGTAAGCATTTCATATTCATTTTTTCTGATATAATACAAAAATACTTCCGAATCATATAACGATGATCGTATAAATTGAAACATATCTACTGGCTCGTAAATCAGAATTTTCTGTTCTGTTTTTCCTTTTCTGGCTGCAGAATATGCCTCCTGATAGGCCGCTTTCAATTCTCTGATGTCTGAAAATACCCTGCTGATTCCTCCATTCCAGTTCCTTTTACTATTCATAATTTCCTGCATATAAGTACAGAGAAGCTGAATCTGATATTCCATATTCTCTTCTCCAAATAGAATAAAAGCATATCCTTGGTTCATAGAAATCATTTCATATACCGGAAAATAATCCTGGATTATTTCTTCCATTTCTTCTGCCATTTTGTTATTCTGTTGTTTATTTTCAGGTCTAATCAAAGCCACTGATAATGGTTTATCAAACGGAATCTTCATTTCCTCCCATTTACTCTGCTGATTTTCAGAAGGTACCATACCTGAAAGCTGTTCTAAAAGAAACTGATCCTTTTGCATTTTCTTTACAGAAGATTTCTGTCTATAAATATGTTCCAGTTTTTCTTTACACTTCTGAAGCTCTTTTGTTAATTCTTCAGGGTCCAACGGTTTCAGCACAAAACTGACTGCTCCAAAAGAAAGTGCCTCCCTTGCATATTCAAATTCACCATAAGCGGTCAATATAATTACTTGTATTTCTGGAAAAATAACCTTTACTTTTTTAGATACTTCAATTCCATTCATATATGGAATATTAATATCCATAATTAAAATATCCGGCTTTTCTTCCAAAATTTTCTTTAATGCTTCTTCTCCGTCTTCTGCTTCTCCGCATATTTCCATACCCAGACTATTCCAGTCAACTGTTTTTTTCACTAACGCTCTCTGCAAAAATTCATCATCTACAAGGAATACCCTCATTTTCTATCCTCTTCTCTCTTAAAATCTACAGGAATGCACACTGTTGCCTTCGTTCCCTGACTCAGTTTACTTTCTACTGTAAGACCATATTCTTTTCCAAAATAAATCTGCAATCTTTGTTGAATATTAAATAATCCAAATGCTGAGCCTTTTTCTCTGTAATCTTTACTAAACAGTTCTTCTAATTTTTCTTCTGGAATTCCAAGCCCATTATCTGACACCTGAATAAAAACCTTATTCTTCTCTTTCCATCCTTTGATTCGGATAATTCCTTTTCCCCTCATTTCCTTTATACCATGATATATAGAATTTTCTACCAATGGCTGAAGTGTCAGTTTTACAATCCACTCCTGCAAAATTTCATTTTCTATATCAATCTCATATTCTATTTTATTTCCATATCTGACTTTCTGTATTTTTATATAATTCTCTATATTTGTTATTTCCTGGTCCAGCGGTATTAATGTTTTTCCATCGCTAAGTGACGTTCTATAAAATGTACCAATCGCCTGAATCATGATAAATGCTTCATCCGGACAATTCATTTTGATAAGCGAACTTACACTATTCAATGTATTATATAAGAAATGTGGATTAATCTGTGCCTGAAGTGCTGCAAGCTCAGATTTTCTTTTTGCCCGTTGCTCTCTATATACCTGATCAACCAGCTGCCTGATTTGTTCAGACATCTTATTAAACTCTTCCGATAATATTCCAATTTCATCCTCATACAATACAGGAACACGTACAGAAAGATCTCCTTTTCCAAATTTTTTCATGGTATCTGTCAAATATATCAAAGGCTTTGTTACACTGTGAGAAACCCTCATGCTGAAAAATGTGCTGATTAAAGCAGCAATAATTCCTACTACATAAATAATCTGTGTCATCGCTTTCCCGGCTTTTGTAAGTTCATTCACTGGTGTCAGACCAATCATAAGCCAATCCAGTGTAGGGATTACTGACGCTGTCACAAGATATCTTTTACCGTCAATCCTGAATACTTTTCCTCCTTTTTTATTATCTTCAGCCCATTGAAAATACTCTTCTTCCGAAATATTTCCTGATACATCCTGATCATTTTCTATTTTTTTGTTTCCATCTGTATCAGCAATCAGATAACTGCCTGTCTCCCCATATCTGATATGTGCAAAATTATTTATCAGAAGTGGCGACTGATATTCTATAAGAACATATCCTTTAATAAGTCCCGAATCGTAATCTCTATAATATCTGATATAACCAATTCCATTTTTCTCATAATCTCCCAGGGATACTTCATATAAATCCAACCATTTTACGTTATAATTCTCTTTTATTATGTTAAAAAACTGTTCGTATTTTGATGCCTCAGATCGAATACTGTTAGAATTTACCATATGTCCATATGAGTCAAAAACAGAAATACTGCTATACTGTTTATCTGGATACAATGCATCCAAATAATCCAGACGTTTCTCTACCTGCATTTTATATTTTAACTGATCTGCTGATTCCTCAGAATCCTGTAAAAACCAGTTTTGTATTGCTTCATCTGTTAATATTACCTTAGCTATCTTTCCCGAATTCTCTAATATACTCTGACTGTTATCAGACACTATCTCAAACTTTTCCTTATAGCTTTCGCTGGTGATATTTAATACTGATTTTTCGTATAAAAACTGAATCAATACAGTTAATACAAGGATTGTGAGAAAAAAGAAGCCAATACTTGTAAGAGAAAATTTTTTCGCCAAAGACAGCTCATGATATTTTTTACGCATTCGCACCACCCCCACTTATTAATCCAACATTACCCAAAAAGCCGATACACTGTTTCCGTCAATGTATCGACCCTTAATGATTATTTCCTTTTTATTTACAGATACTGACTAAATTCCACCTTCTCCTTATTCGGTCCTTCAATTGTAAAGAACTTCACTCCATTTTCCCAGAATGGCAGGAAATGAATGGTATCTTGTGTAGAATTTAAACCAGCTTCATTGATATACTGGAAAATCTCTTCAATATCTTTTACGTCAAGTGCAACATGATCGATCGCGCCATGCTCCATTTTCGCTGCATGGTTCTCATAAGTCTCCACTACCAGAGTTCCCAGTTTCAGGAAAACAACCTTCTCGTTTGCTTCCTCATTTACTGTCTCAAATGCTGTTTCAAAACCTAATTTATGATAAAATTCTACTGTTTTACCAATGTCATTTGTCGGAATTCCAATGTGCTGTACCCCTGTTGAGTAGTTCTTTAAATCCATAGTTTTTGCCCCTTTCTGCTGATCCTTGTGACTTTTTGTCGCTCGTTATGTCAGACTGCTTTTCATAATCCGTTACTGAGAACGCAATAACCAGTAACCATAATCAGACTTCTCAGTCACTTAATATCTCATTTTTTTACAATATACGCAGAAGATTATTCGGTTGTCAAGTGAATTTGTAACTTCTATTTATACTTTATTTTATCCTCATCCATGAATAAACGTTCCTATCCCTTTGTCAAAAAGACTCTAAAGCTATTATTTCACGATTATATTTTGTGCAAAATTCCCATGACATAGAATCCCAATAACTGATAGAATAAATACGACAAAAAATGTCGCTTATCCATTGTCAGACGGGTAGGCGGCATTTTTGCGTTTATATGGAGTTTTTTATTATTTTATGAGGAGGGCTTAACTATGCCAAAAACAAAATTTCAGGAATTTATTTTCACCCTTATCACATCCGGCTGTATAATCTTTATCATGGGCGTTTATAACATCGCTATCCACACCGGTGGACTTCAGGCGGCTACATTCAGTCACGCACTGCATTCTTTTCCGCTGGAATGGTTCATCGGATTCCTCTGCGCATTCTTCATCGCCAGCAAAACATCCAAATATTTCGCGTTCCGCGTAGCCAAACCAACTGACCGCCCGATCTTCATCATCCTCTGCATCCAGACCTTCACCGTCTGCACAATGGTACCGCTGATGAGCCTGCTTGGAACCATCGAATCTTCAGGAATCACTTCAAATCTCATCTTCATCTGGCTCCAGACCATCTGCCTGAACTTCATCATAGCCTACCCACTGCAGATCCTGGTTGTCGGACCATTCTGCAGATTCGTATTCCGTCACCTGTTCGTATCAGCAAGTCAGGAAAATGAAGGTAAAATAGAACATGAAATGGAACAGCAAGGATTTGCGGAATAAGTCCATATAATAATAAAGAGAGGGTGATTTCTCGCCCTCTGACTTTTCAGGTTCTCCCTTTATGGTGGAGACTCACCGCTTTTTTTAGTTCTCTCTTTGTGGTGGAGACTCACCTACTTTTAAAAGTTCAAATTTCTTTATTCTTTCATTTATATTATACTCATAGAAATCATTACCATCAACATTTTTTCATCGCAATTTTCGACAAATTGTGATTGAGTTATTCCATTTTTATTTTTTATAAAACATAACTCCAGCCATAACCAACATCGCAATTCCCACCATCACTAACGGCAGAAAACCATCTATATAACCTTTCCATTTTTCCAGATTATAGTAAATCATATAACAATACAAACTTCCAACAACCACTGCCAACGTCAAAACACCACAGAAATTCCGGCAGAAAATAGCCCGCTGGCATACAGCGTATTAACCGTAACCAGATTCAACACAGCCCATCCAACAATCAAAAACAGTTCCGTTGTGACCATACGATGAAAAACAAGATTACTGATCACCAGCAAAACAACGTAACAGATTACACCGCCAGCCATAATCCATCCACCAGAAACTCCCTTCCGAATCCCTTCCGTCTGAAAAATCCCCTGCGACATCCAGTTCACCGCCATAATCCCACAAACCGCCGTCGCAACCAGCAAAATCCCCGACAACCACAACGGAGCATGCCTCTCCGGATAAAAAGCCACACCCCACCACAGCAGGTAACATCCCGCGCAAGTTGCAAGCATCAGCACTCCGTGAAATAATGTATTCATAGCTGATCCATAATCAGAAAACATTACATCATCTTCTTTCTTCTCTTCAACAAAGAGAGGGCGATTCCTCGCCCTCTGACTTTTCAGGTTCTCTCTTTATGGTGGAGACTCACCAGCTTTTTTAGGTTCTCCCTTTGTGGTGGAGACTCACCGCTTTTTTAAGTTCTCCCTTTATGGTGGAGACTCACCAGCTTTTTAGTTCTCTCTTTATGAAAAAGATTCACTAATTTTTGAAATTTCAAATTTCTATTATATTATACTCATAAAGATAATTATCAGCAACATTTTTTCTGCGCAATTTTCGTCAAACATTAAGACAAAAAATCATTTTGTGTTTTCTTAAAATCCATGATATATTCTTCTTATATTTTCATCTAATTTTACAAGCAAAAACTCACTTCAAACGAAAGGATTTTTATATTCATGGACTTCTACAAACGCGCCTCCATCGTCTGCCAAAACATCCCTTACGGCACCGTCGTCACCTACGGTCAGATTGCCCTCCTCTGCCAGAAACCCAAAAACTCCCGTCAGGTAGGCTACGCCCTCCGCACCGGCAAACTCGGCCCAAACATCCCCGCCCACCGAATCCTGAACGCCTCCGGCATTCTAAGCGGCGCCACCTCTTTCGAAACCTACGACCAGCAAAAAATCCTTCTCGAAAGTGAAGGAGTAACTGTCATCCGCACAGACAAGGGATGGAAAACCGACCTCAAAAAATATCAGTGGAAAACTACCCTTGACGATGCTTTGTATTTTGAAAGTGTATTTAAGCAAAATAACATATAAACAAAACAAGTAAGTTCTCTGCTTATTGTTTTTTACAGTTAAAACAGAAAACTTACTTGTTTATACCATCATTTATTCCAGTATCTCTCCAGCTTTATAACATTCTGCAATATAATCACGTGACTGATAATAAAAATCCGTATTATAGTCCGATATACTTTCATCTATCCAGGAATGATATACTTCCCATACCCCTTTCATAATCTCCTGATCCTGATAACAATCTTCAATCACCCGTTCATAAACTTCACCGATCGTCCAATAATCCGGAACACGATACCTGCACTCTCCAACATTATCAAACTCACCCTCTGAAATCTGACATTCTTCTACAAATTCTGATGCAACCTTCTCAATTGGTTCACAATGAAAAACATCCGCATAGTCATAAATCCGCTCCAGTGTTTCTCTCCCCATCAAATCCAGAACCATACAACGTTTCTGTTTCCGAATACGCCCTACATATTCAATCAAACTACACGTATAAAATAAATTGCTGTTATTTCTTGTTCCCATAAACTTCCTCACTTCCCATAAATGTTAATGTATCTAATGCAGAAATTGTATGACAACTAATCTGATGCGTTGGATGATTAAACTTTGCAAGCTCCCAGAATGCAGCCCTTGTTATTTTCCCATCCACAAAAGCCTGTACATAATTGAAGATTGTATCTTCAACCATAGGTCCCTCTACAATATCATAAGTATGCGATTTTCCCGTTCTGCATGCTGCAATAAAATCAAGCCATTCATCCGTCATTTTTTCAAACTTCAAATACTTCAATGCAGGATTCGGAATATAATCATAACTATTCACATATCCCTTTTTCCCATATCTGGTCGCCCACCGTTCTGCCTGTTCCTTATAAACAGTACAATAAAAACCGAAATAAAAATCTTTATTAAAAACCGCTCTTCTCACCTCAGGAAATCTAACGATTTCTCTACTTCCATGAAACAACACCATCTAAATTATGACCTCCCCTTCCTAATTTTATAATCACTGTATGTACTCATGTCATAAGTATATATCATCCCCTACCCTTCCACAACCACCCCAAGAAGAAATTGGCTCCACCCAATTTCTTCCAACAAACTCATTCTTCTAGCACATCCAATAATCAGCGCAAAGCAGCATCTCTCCGCAGGTGAATTTGGAGGGGGCTTAGTAACTCTTAGGTGGGGGAAATCCGCGTTATGAAGAAAAATAGCAACCTGTCTGAGCGGAGTCTGCGACGGAGCGAGTTTTGCATTTTTCTTCATGCTTTTAGCGGATTTCCCCCACCTTAGAGTTACTTAGCCCCCGGAACTGAACCTGCAGAGAGATGCTGCTTCGCGCGTCCCTTATTGTCTGTGTACGCCCCACACCAACAAACTTCCCCCAAATACTTACAAAAACCTCTTGACTTTCAAAACAAACAGCGTTAAAATTGCTTTAGCTTTTTAAACAGCTAAACCTATAACGCACAAATTCAACGAAGGGAACCAGTAAAAACAGTCCCCCTGTCCCCAGAGAGCTGCAGTCCGGTGAAATGCAGCGACAGACCTGTTTCGAATATCATCCCCGAGAAGGAAAGCCGAACCCTTGAATACAGCCATCACAGATATTGCCGTATTCACAGTAAGCTTCCCCGGTCGCCCCCCGTTACAGGAGCCGCGTATATCGGTACGTTGCAGAATCGTACTTGTTTCAAAGATGAAACAGGGTGGTTACGGAATATTATATGTCCGTCCCTGCGTGGGGCGGACTTTTTTTATGTCAAAAATGCCCTAACACACGAGACATACTTTCTTTACCAGGCTGTCGATCTGAAACCGAAACACTACTTCTGTTTTTCGCAGACAACAGAATTCACCACAGATGAAAAATATAACTAATTACATATTATAACCATTACATTCCATCTGCCTTGAATCTGCTCCAAATTCCGAAAAACAGCGACAAAATTTTTGAGAGGAGTAGAGAGCATGAAAATCTACAAAAAAATCATGAACGCACTGGCTGCAGTAGAAAAGATCGTCCTTGTGATCTCCACACTGCTGATCCTGGTGCTGACTGTGGGAAACGTATTTTCCCGTAAAGTCATCCACCGTTCCTGGTCCTTCACAGAAGAACTTGTAGTAGCGGTATTCGTACTCATCACCCTGCTGGCAGCCGCACTTGCCTGCCGCGAAGGAGAACTGGTCAGCCTGACACTGGTCACAGACCGTCTTCCAAAGAAGCTGAAGAAACCGTCCGTGATCCTGATCACAGTCCTGAGCATCATCTTCAGCGTCATCCTTTTCAAATACGGCATGGACAAGGTAATCACTCAGCTTCAGAATGGAAAAAGAACCTTCGTATTAAACTGGCCTGAATGGATCTTCTGGTCCTTCGTACCCATCGGTGCAGGATGCATGATTCTTCACTTCATTGAATTCTGTCTGGACTTCTGCTGCAAAACCGACAGCACCAAAAGTGCCGACAACAACACAAAAAGTAACATGAACACAATCACAACAGACAAAAAGGAGGGCAAATAAATGATCAGTGCAATCTTATTTATCTCCTTCTTCATATTCCTGATCCTGGGTGTACCCATCGGAATCTGCCTGGGACTTTCCTCCGTATGCGCGATCCTCTACTCCGGTACATCCCTGACGATCGTAGCAACAAACATGTATTCAGGAATCAGCAAATTCCTGCTCCTGGCAATCCCATTCTTCGTACTGTCAGGAAACATCATGGCAAAAGCCGGTATCTCCAAACGACTGATCAAATTCGTTGATACCTGCGTAGGCCACAAAAAAGGCGGTATCGCCATCGTATGTGTTATCGTAGCCTGCTTCTTCGGCGCCATCTCCGGTTCCGGTCCTGCAACTGTTGCAGCCCTTGGCGCCGTACTGATCCCTGCAATGGTAGAACAAGGCGGTTTCTCCGCACCATTCTCCACAGCACTGATGGCAACCTCAAGCTCCATTGCCATTGTCATCCCGCCAAGTATCGCCTTCGTTGTATATGCCTCCATCACAGGCACATCCATCGCAGACATGTTCATGGCAGGTATTGTACCAGGTCTTCTAATGGGCGTGGCACTGATAATCGTAGTAATGCTGGAAGCAAAGAAACACAATATCAAACCATCCAGAGAAAAAGCCTCAGGCAAAGAACGCTGGGACGCTTTCAAAGATGCTTTCTGGGGATTCCTGATGCCGGTCATCATTCTGGGCGGTATCTACGGCGGTATCTTCACACCAACAGAAGCGGCAGCCGTATCCGTTGTATACGGTCTCTTCGTAGGTATGGTCATCTACCGCGAAGTTTCCATCCGCGATATGTTTGACATCCTGGTAGACTCAGCAAAGACAACCGGCGGTATTATGCTCATCGTAGCAAGTGCCTCCCTGTTCTCCTTTGTATGTACCAAATTCGGTATTGCAGATGCAGCCTCCAATTTACTTGGAAGCATCGCACATAACCAGTTTACCTTCCTGCTGATCGTAAACATCATCTTCCTGATCGCAGGATGCTTCATCGATGCAAACTCCGCTATGTACATCTTCATTCCGATCATGCTTCCTGTATGTAAGGCACTGGGATACGATGTGGTAGCATTCGGCGTTATGGCAACTGTAAACCTTGCAATCGGACAGGTAACTCCTCCTGTAGGCGTAAACCTCTTCGTAGCAATCAGCATCAAAATCAAAAAAGGTCTGGAAGTTACTCTGCAGGAGATCTCAAGGGCAGTTGTGCCAATGATCGCAGCCTGCGTTGCAGTTCTTCTAATCGTTACCTACATCCCGATCACCTCCACCTTCCTTCCGAAAGCTCTTGCAAAAGAAGGCTCCTACACAGGTGATCAGTCCTCCGCTTCCTCTAACACAGCTTCCAAGGACGCAGGAGACGGCAATAACTCCTTTGACACAATCGCAGATTACAGCGACCTGGACTGGCCGGAAATGACCTGGAACTTCGCATGCTCCACTACTGAAACAAGTACCTGGGCTGACGGTGGACGTAAGTTCGGTGAACTGATGGAAAAAGCTACAGGCGGCAAAGTCAAAGTCAACATTTACGCTGCTGACCAGCTTACAAACGGTAACCAGTCCGAAGGTATTCAGGCTTTGATGAATGGTGATCCGGTTCAGATCTCCATGCACTCCAACCTGATCTACTCCGCATTTGACCCACGTTTCAACGTTGTTTCTCTTCCATTCGTCTATGATTCTTACGACGATGCAGATGCAAAATTCGATGGCGAAGCAGGTGCAAAGCTGAAAGAAATCCTCAGTGAGTACGGACTCCACTGCATGGGTATTGCAGAGAACGGTTTCCGCGAAATCACAAACAGCAAACATGAGATTAAATCTGTAGACGATATGAAGAACCTGAAGGTTCGTGTAGCAGGCTCCAACCTTCTGATGGAATGCTACAAGAGATGGGGCGCTGATGCCACAAACATGAACTGGTCTGAAACTTACACAGCACTTCAGCAGAACACAGTAGAAGGTCAGGAGAATCCACTTCCCGCTATCGACGCTGCAAGTGTTCAGGAGGTTCAGCCTTACTGCTCTATGTGGGATGCAATTTATGACTGCCTGTTCTTCTGTATCAACGAAGACATCTACAACAGTCTCACACCAGAACAGCAGGAAGTTGTTGACGAGGCAGGACAGAAAGCAGTTGAATATGAGCGTTACATCAACCGCTCCGGAGATGACGAGATCAAAGAACGTTGGGCAAGCCAGAACGGTGTAACAATCACAGAAAAAGAAGACATGGACATCGACTCCTTCAAAGAAGCAGTTGACGGTATCGATGACTGGTTTGTAAACGAACTGAAGAGCCAGGGCTATGACGATGCCCAGGATCTGGTTGATCTTTTCACAAAGGACTCCTTCAACACAGTGGAAGATTACAGTGATCTGGACTGGCCGGAAACAACCTGGAACTTCGCATGCTCCACTACTGAGACAAGTACCTGGGCTGACGGCGGACGTAAGTTCGGTGAACTGATGGAAAAAGCTACAGGCGGCAAAGTCAAAGTCAACATTTACGCTGCCGACCAGCTTACAAATGGTAACCAGTCCGAAGGTATTCAGGCTCTGATGAATGGTGACCCGGTTCAGATTTCCATGCACTCCAACCTGATCTACTCTGCATTTGACCCACGTTTCAACGTTGTTTCTCTTCCATTTGTCTATGATTCTTATGATGACGCAGATGCGAAGTTCGATGGCGAAGCCGGTGAAAAGCTGAAGGAAATCCTTGGCGAATACGGACTCCACTGCATGGGTATCGCAGAGAACGGTTTCCGTGAACTGACCAATAGCAAACACGAAGTAAAAACTGTTGATGATATGAAGAATCTGAAAGTCCGTGTAGCCGGTTCCAACCTTCTGATGGAATGCTACAAGAGATGGGGCGCTGACGCTACTAACATGAACTGGTCAGAGACTTATACAGCACTTCAGCAGAACACTGTAGAAGGTGAGGAGAATCCACTTCCTGCTATTGACGCAGCAAGTGTTCAGGAGGTTCAGCCTTACTGCTCCATGTGGGATGCAATTTATGACTGTCTGTTCTTCTGTATCAACCAGGATATCTACGACGGCCTCACACCGGAACAGCAGGCAGTTGTTGATGAATGCGGCCAAAAGGCAGTTGAGTATGAACGTTACATCAACCGTTCCAGCGATGACGAGATCAAGGAACGCTGGGCATCCAAAAACGGCGTAACCTTCACAGAGAAAGCAGATATGGATATCGATTCCTTTAAGGAAGCTGTAGACGGCGTAGACGAATGGTTCGTAAATGAACTGAAGAGCCAGGGCTACGAAGACGGCCAGGATCTGGTTGATCTGTTTACCAAATAATCCTTACGCTTACAAAAACTCCATAAAAATAAACGAACAGGGTATGAAATTTCATCAGATTACGATGAGCTTCATACCCTGTTTTTTCAAGTGCCCTTTTTATAAATTCAAATCTCATATCTTCAGGTAAGACTTGATTTTAACCTTTATCGTATAGTAATTACAAATTGTGTTTTTCTCTGCGCTTTGCAGCTTCCAGATATACCTGTTCATCTGTTCTTGCCGATATAACAATAATTACCATCATATCATCTATTCGTTCCAGCTTATAAACCACCCTGATCCCCAAATCCCTGAACTTAATTTTTAACAGATTCGTAAGATTAGTTCCTCTTTTATTTCCAAGTGGCTTTCCATATCCTCCCTCCACAGTTGGAAGTGGGTTTTGACTTACTTTCTTGATTCCCTTCAAAACCTGGATGACAGATGAACGGTCCAATTTTTTCATATCTTTCTGGGCTTCCTCCAGAAATTCTATACGCCAGGTCATTCTATTTCTACATCTTCCCATCCTTCAAGATCTTCTTTATTAATCCCAAGATCTTTCATCACAGTTTCCACTGGTATTGTTGGTTTGTTACCATTCATATCCAGACGATTTGCAGCCTCAACAAGCAGTCTGTAATTCTCCTCTATTTCTGTAAGCCTTGTATACTCTTCCGGAGAAAGAATAACTGCAGAGGGCTGATTATTCTTCAACACAAATAACTCCTTAGTTTCTTTAAGACGATTGAAAATCTTTGCTGCCTGTCCTTTATTAAACTGCGAAATAGGAATCAGACATTCCATAATATTTGCCATAAACACACCTCCCTGAAAAAATACCTTTTCTAATTGTTTCATATTTTCACAATTAACAAACTACAGAATAGTTACTTTCACTTATATATATATTATATGCATTTTTCAGAGAAGTATCAATATAGTAATGAAAATTAATATATAAATTTTCATTACTATTTATTAGTCAAGCGGATATTCGCAATCCGCTTCGCTACTTGCTCATAACCGAATAACTGCTTCGCAGTTTATCAGAAGGAGCTTGCAC
>HE978651.1:3314461-3444399 GCA_000285855.2 Ruminococcus sp. JC304
TTGAAGCAGGGGACTTACCTGATTCGGCTAAATTTCAGATTTCAGGGATCTTCAGGTAAGACTTGATTTTCTCCTCCCGCAGTTCTTCCCCGATCACAATCAGAACCTCCTGCCCCACATGAAGCGGGCGGATTGTAATTTCATTCTTGGTAGCATTTAATTCAATCCACTGCTGTCCATCACTCTCTGTCCGGGCAGATAGTCCAGAGCAGTCTTCGCTATCACTGTCTGCTCTCATAAATCCCTTCATCCGAAACACACGCCCGCATTCAGGATCAGACAGGATCTTCTCAGCCGCTTCCCGCAGCTCCTTCTCAGTCATCTTCACATTCATAAAGTACAGAGAAGTAAAGGCATCCTCTGCCTCCAACTCCAGTTTCCTGTAACTTTCCATCACATATCCACAGGATGCGATCCGGTCAAAGTCCTCTTTCGACATTTCCTCCCAGTTTTTGTGGATAATATTAACCGTATCCACACCCTTCATTTCACAATGAACTCTCCTGCTGCAGTGAACCTTCTCCAACGCCTGATTCACATGCTCAACCGTGCCCCAGATTTCCTCCGGCGATACATCCTGGCTCTTGCTCATCACAATGCATCCCGCATCTGCCACCTCCGAAGCCAGAATGAAATCCGCCTCCTCTGACAGATCACGCTCCAGCTTCGAATCCACAATTGCGATCACGTTTCCGATCTCATACCAGCGGTTCAACGGCTCCTCATGAAGAATATCAAAGAACTCATCCACATCAAAAATCCCCGACGGCTCCACGATCACCCGGTCATAGCCGCACATACCCATAGCGATCAGCTTGGTCTTAAATCTCCTCCTGTGGCAGTCCTTATCACACCCGCCCGAAATCATCTCCAACTCACAGTTGTCTCCCATCAGATCCTGAAGCAGCATCATATCCACATTCACAGCCCCGTAATCATTCTCCAGAATCCCAATATTATTACCGGCATCCATCAGATACTGCGCATACTTCCTGATAAACGTGGTCTTCCCTGAACCAAGGAAACCAGTAATCAAATCTACCTTTACCATTTGATGTCTCTCCTTTGCTGTATTATTTTCCTGTTTTTATCTGTCAAGTGAAACTTCATCATTTATCATCCATGAACCACTGCGGTTATTCCCTTCTCTTACAAGAATCCCCCTCTGCTGCAACCTGCTCATAACACGTTTCACACTTCTTAACGATATCCCCATTTCTCTTTGAATCTGGCTTTGCGTCAGATGTGGATTCTTCTTGACCCTGTCAAGAATTTCTGCTTCTTCCCGGGAAAGTATACCCACTGATTTTTCAGAAAAAGAAAAACTTCTTCTGTCTGCCGCATACGGAATTGATGACTCACAAACACGGTCTGCAGAAATGGTGCCACAACTGCTGTCACCATTGGCACCATTCCCATGATCCAGAGAATAGTTGTCATCCAACGGTACACTAATCTTAAACAGATTTCGAACCCCGGAACCAAGCTGCTCCAGGGATTCCCCTGCCTGACATCTTGTTATCAAATCATAGCATTATAAAACAGGAAATACAAGTGCCAGACTGCCTCAGGGAATACATTTAGGAGACAAAAAAGCACCCCGGAAATCTGCAAATCTGAAGTTTCCGGGGTGCTCCTGTTTCACTTATTTTTTATGTCCTTTACTTATCTTTTCCGTCCTCCGCTTATCCATTCAGCCTTTCACTTATCTTTTCCGTCTTTTCAGATATACTGCTGCGCCTGCCAGCATTGCCGCTGTGGCAAACAATCCCAGGAACCATCCAACCGGTGTGGTATCTCCTGTCTTTACCGGTGAACTTCCGGATATGCCGCCGGAACTTGAACCCGGTGTGTCACTGCCAGGAGTAGTACTCGGAGCAGGTGTCGGTGTCGGAGTTGTTGAGATCACAGTATTGGTGATGGTGATCGTCTTCTCATCATCTTCCGGCTGGAACACAACATTGCCCTCGCCGCCTACCTCAAATCCAAAGGTACTCTTATCTACAGGATTGCTGTCCTCATCAGACTCATAAACACGGTAGGTATGAACCTTCTCCAGCTCCTCCTTATCCAGGATCTGGAAATTCACTGCCACACGGTCATTCTGTGTCAGCTCAGTAGTGATAACCGTAGTCTCCTCACCGGTATCCGGATCCACCTCCTTCACTGTAGCATAGAAGGTATCCTCTGTGGTGATCTGCTGGCCATCCTTTATTACATTCTTCTGGATCCACAGATTCCGCTCCAGATAGAAGCCATCCGGCAAATCCGTATATACATTATCTACCACCACTGCCTGATCCTTGTAGGCATTGGTGAAATTCAGAGCCGTGCCATCTGTACCGTTGACAGCAATAAAGCAACTTACCTCCTTGCCATTCTCATCCTGAAAAGCATCTCCCACCGGTCTGGGATTTCCCTCTGCATCCGTCTCGCGGATATAATAGGTGCCCTCAGGCAGGTCTGTGAAATCCACGGTTCCGCTGCTCTGTCCCTGGATGCGGATTGCCTTTACCTCACCATAGGGAACTGTAGCCGCCTCATCCTGGAAAAGTCTTACATAGTAAGTAGCATCCGGTGTACTGATAGGCTTTTCGTTCAAGTCCTTATCCAGTGTGCACAGCTTCTTGGTCACTGTCAGTCTGTTTTTTTCCAGCTTGCGGTCTGCCTTTGGAAAAGCCTTCACATCATATTCCAAGGTCTTGCCGTCTGCACTGTAGGGTACAGAAAGAAGCATGGCGGAAACTGTACAGATCTCTGTCCCGCCGGTCTGCACCAGGAGATATACTCCCTTTGGCAGAGCCTGGAAGCTCACCTGGCCATTGGCGTCTGTGGATGCCGTATAGGAAACCACCCCCGCCGAAGCCACAGCCTGGGATAAAGCTGCCGCAGCCTTCTGGGAATCTGCTGCTGTCCTTAGATTATTCAGGTCTACACCTGTGGCTGACAGACTGGGAGACAGATGGAACTGCACAATCGGCTGAGTATCCATGGTTCCTACCTGGTACAAAGCCAGCGGCACCTGTGCCATAGGAACCTGTTTGCCATTCTCTGTCACAGTGAGAGTCATTGTCAGATTTCCGCTTGCAGGCTCAGAATCCGCTGCCCCAGCCTGGACAGCCAGCCCCATAAGGACCATACACATTACCCCAAGAGCAATGAAAACTCTCAGCCCTCTTCCCTTTTTCACCTTTTTCTCCATATACCATCAGCCTCCGTTATCTCTGTTGATTTCTATGCTTTCTGCGGCATTTCACCGCGAAAATTATAATAAACAATACCACTACACCGGCCACAGCCCCTGCGATCACCGGCCTGATATCTGTCTTTGATTTCGATACTTCCTTCTGCTCCTGCACCTTGGTCTCCACATATTTTACCCGGTGTCCCCTTACCAACAGACGGTGGGTATTGATCCCATAGGGAGTACAGGTTACCAGGGTACACAGATCCTTGCCCTCCTGGATCTCCAGATCGGACATTTCCTCAGGCAGAACCACCTTGATCTGATCCACCTCATAGGCCAGCTTATGACCCAGAATATTCAGGATAAAGGTATCGCCCTCCTCCATCTGATCCAGATCTGTGAAAAGCCTGGCGCTGGGCAGCCCCCTGTGCCCGGAAAGCACACAGTGCGAGCTCTTGCCCCCTACAGGGAGAGAACTTCCCTCCAGATGACCGATGGCAATCTGCAGGGCCCCCTCATCTGTCCCGTGATAAACGGGAAGGGAACAGTCAATCTTTGGAACTTCTATATAACCCATAATACCGGTACCGGACACATCCAGAAGACTTTCATACTTTTTCTTATCCTTTTTGGACAGTTTCCAGTGATCGGCTTTCTTCAAAAGCTCTTTGTTGTATTTCCTGGCAGCCTTCAGCATTTCCTTATTGCTGGAATCATCCAACTTCTCCACCTGCTCTGTATAGGTAGCAATGGCCCGGGACTGATGGGCCTGATTCCACAGATTACTCACTGTAGGATATAGCAGAAAGGAAAGCCCGGCCACAAATACAACCACAATCAAAAGCGTCATCAGACGCGACATCCACTTTTTCTTCATTTCCTCTATCTCTTCCTGTGTCTGCTGCCAAATGCCACATAAATCAGCAAAAGCACCAGCACAGGAACTGCAATACAAATAGCTACAATTCTATTATCCACCTGCATGGCATCTGCAGTGACGCGGACAACCTCTGCCTCCTCCTGGTTGGCAACTCTGTGGCCTCTCACCAGCAGGCGGTGGGTATTGATTCCATAGGGAGTACAGGTTACCAGAGTACACAAGTCCTTGCCCTCCTCAATTTTCAGATCGTCCACCTCATCGGGCAGGACAATACGGATCTGGTCAACCTCATAGGTAAGGGTCTGATCCAGAGTACGGATCATAAAGATATCCCCCTCCTCCAGCTTATCCAGGTTGGAAAAAAGCTTGGCACTGGGCAGTCCTCTGTGTCCGGAGAGAACACAGTGGGTATTCAGCCCGCCTACAGGCAGGGAGCTTCCCTCAATATGACCCACAGCAATCTGCAGCACCCCTTCATCTGTACCATGATAAATAGGCAGGGAGCATTTGATCTTGGGAATCTCGATATAACTCATAATCCCGGTGCCGGATACATCCAGCAATTCATTGTACTCCTCTTTCTCCTCATCCTTCAACCCCAGACCATGTCCGGACTGAAACAGCTTCTGGTTATAGCTGACCGCCGCATCCCACAGCTTCTCGTAATCCTGTTCATCCATGTTCTCCACCGAGTCCGCATAGGTAGCAATGGCCTGGGACTGGTGCAGGGAATTCCAGTAATCACTGACTGTCGGATATAACAGCACGGAGACACCCACGAAAAAAACAATAATTAATGCAATTGTGGAAAAATCTTTTTTCTTCATGTGTATCTCCCTGTTGTCATAATATTATCTCCGAAGGAACAGGAAACACTTCCTGCTCCCCCGGAGGATGTTACATCTTAATGTTTAACTCTCTTTTCAAGAATGCCAGCGGCATTCCAAAAATAGGTTTCTTATTTATCTGCATTCATACGTTTCTTAGTAACAAGCAGAACACCAGCACCAAGAACAAGAACTACACCAACGATGTAGAAGATTGTAGTACCGATACCACCGGTTTCTGGAAGGATGGAACCGGATTTGTTTGCAACATCCATGGAAACTATACCACTGGTTATATTTCCCTCTGTCGTCGTATTATTTACAGTAATATTAAGTTTAGTAAATGCATCATCTGCGGTTCCAGTCCAATTCTGGTTATTTGACGTTTCTGCTTTAATTGTAAAATCAATTGGAGCAGGAAGTAAATTATAACCATCTGGAGCTTTAGTTTCTTTAAGCTTATAAACAGCATCATCAAGACCAATTACTTTAAATACTCCATTACCATCAGATGTCAAAGTACTGCCATCAGTCTCATTATTTACCCATCCTGTAACTTTACCCTCTGCATTTACAGTTGCATATTTTCCATCTTTGTTTATCAACTTAAATTCAGCTCCCTGAAGTTTAGTTCCAGAATTATTTGCATCAACCTTAGTCACATCCAGTTCATAAGTAAAGACGATAACCTTATCTTCTGGTGTTTCACCCTCTCCACTTCCATTAGGATTATTGGAGTATTTAAGTTTTACCTCATTTTCGTTTCCATTAAGACCAATTACAGCATTAGTATTTAAAACAGCAGAATAATCTACAATAATATATTTCCCTTTTGAAGCGCCAGTAATTGATTTCAGATCAGAAAATGTTACGTTAATATTCTGTTCATTAACAGAAACAGAAGGATTAGTTCCTGTTGTCAATTCTGTATCAGTACTATCATATTTTTTATCATCTGACAAGTATACCTTTATTGTACTTGCTAATGGAGCCGTTAAACCAGAACTTAATGTATCTACAAATTCATATTTATAGGTCTCATAGTTACTCATATCCGGTATAGCACCAATTAAATGGAACTCTACAGAATCTCCAATATTATAATCTGCAACATCATTATATGTATCTCCATAGCCACCATTCTGAGTATATTTTGTATTTTCTGCAACCTTTTTTTCTACAGATGGTTTATCTGTCTTTACACGTGGCGTAATCGTTTCATTTGCTGCAGTTACCTCTAAAAGAGTCAAATTACGGGCATCATAAACCGGTTTTCTATTTGCAGGATCAGTATCATCAACCAAACTCGTAGTATCTACAATTAAATAATAACCAGCTTCTTGAATAGTAATAGATCCCGTTCCAATCGTTGGCGTTCCCGTAATGTGCTTAGCTGCTTCCTTCGCAAAAGCATTAGCAGTTTCTGCATTTACCCCTGTCAATTTTTTTGCTATTTCTCCTGCATCACTAGTGCCATCATATTCAAATCCATTAACACCACTAGTAGCAACACCTGCTCCCCATGCCACATTAGACAGTGTTCCATTATGATAATCCCCTTTAAAAATCTGATATGCTGCAAAAGTATGATTACTAATATCTACATTTGAGTTATTAACCTCCGTTGCAGACTGTGTTGCAAACGCCGTCATACTCATAGTTGGTATCATTGCCATTGCAAGTACCATAGGTAACACTTTTTTTGAAAATTTCATATCTTTCCCTCTCTTTCTTTATTTATGCTGTTTACGTTGCGTATTATATGCTAATTTGAAACAATGACCCAATATTTTTCAAATCAACTTATATTCAAAATTAGCTTTGAAAGCTAATATTGATATTATAACTACTCAGACATCCTTTTTCTCAGGATATAGAGTGGATTATTTTCCACTCCTTACCCTGTGTTTCTGTCTTAACATAAATCCTGCTAGTGAACCTGCCATTAAAATCAGTCCCACTGCTGTAAACCTGCCAACTCCGGTTCCTCCGGTTTCCGGGAGTGTATAGCTTGTTGATTTTGTATTTGGATAATAAAAGTACTCTCCCTCCTGAAAAACATTCCATTTTGAGACATTTTCAGGCTTTTCACTCGGTTCATTTGTTATATAGAAGAAATAACCATTTTTCATTTCAGCAGATATCTCATATCCTGCAGGTGGTTTCGTTTCTTCCAGTTTATATGCAACCCCTTTAGTAAGTGTTGCAATTGTTACTTTGCCGTCACTATCACTTATAAGGTTGGTATTATCGGTATCATCAATCCATCCATATGTTCCCGTCTTATCCTTTGCCCATTTATATAGTTTGAATTGTGCACCACTTAAAAATTGGTTCGAATGCGCACTATCTACTTTATAAAGAGTTAGCCCTTTTGTCTCCACTCCGGCACTGCTGCTTGTTATCTGATAGCTAGCAACCTGATTAGATGTCTTAGAATCTCCAGCAATTCCCATAAGTGTAGCTGTATTTCGGATTTCTCCGGTCCACGTATCCTTCTCACCACTTGCATTATATTCATACTTTATTATTAATGGTGTTTCATCTGGAATTGTGATTGTCATTTTGTTTGTACATGTGCCTTTCGAATCATCTTTCACTTCTTCATATGTCATAGAATATTGATTAGATGAAAGTTCCTGATTGGTTCTAGCATCTATCACTTTAAATGATCCTGGCACTAATGACATCTTTACTTTTGAATTATTAGTATTATAAACCAATTCATCCGTAAGCGTTAACTGACCCGATTCTTCAACTAAATCTTTTCCCTCTGGATTAATCGTAATTTCATAAGGAATATTATTGCCTTTACGAGTAGCAGCTTTTTTTCCAATTATACCATGATTGCGAACTTTGATAATTGTCTGAGTTTGTGAAGCAGTTCCCAAATCGTTTCGATCGATGTCCGTTACAGAAACATGGTTAGAAAAAGAGGCGGAACTACTATTACCTGATGTATCAGGCTTCCAGGTTACTCCTTCATCATTGATTTTAACCACAACATCAACACATATTTTATATTCACTCGCTGGTATTAGTTCCTTGGGAATTGAAATAACTATATCATTTCCATATTTTTTAGCATTAATGGTATAATTCCCCTCATCTGCATCGTATAATCCTGCCTTCCACCGCCAAGTTTCTTTATCTGTTCCTTTATCAACCTCCTCTAAATTAAATGAAACACCATTTGCACATTGTTCACTTGCAACTGTCAAGGATTCAAGTGTCACACCATCTGGCAAATATTCAGTAATCACAAGTTGTCCATCTGCATTTTCTTTTTTTCAAATCCAGAGACTTCTATCCGCCATTTCATTAAACCATTCTGGGCATAATAATCATGTTCTGTACTACTTCCACCATTTTCATCATTTGCATCAACTTTACGAACTGTTGGAGTAGTCGGAGTTGGTGGTGACGACGGCTTATAATCATTATTTCCTGTCACTTCTGCCTCTTTAAAATGAACCTTGTTATAATAGGTAGTGTCATTTTCAGGTATGTCAGCTGTGGAACTATATTCCAGTTCAAATTTTTGATTCTCTTCTTTAAACCAAGGCTGGGATGATATAATTTCATATCCAATCTTTTTATTATCTGATGAACTTATTGGAGTAATTGTAAAATTTCCTTCCCCCAGTTTAGCTTTCCACTTTGTAACAATGTCATTATACTGTTGCTCAGTAAACCATTGTCCACCTTTAAGCTCATCCTTAAAATTCCACTCTCCGGTAATATCTTTCTGCGGATCAATTGTAACCTTCCATCTTAATGTCAATGTATTATCACTATTTTTTTCTGTACCAGTTCCTGATTTTTTCAACTGCTTATTTTCACCAGCCCATTTCCATTCCGTGACTTCCCATTTTCCATCAATAGAACCACCTGGCGGTGTCATACTCGCTTTATTGACTGTGTTACCATTTGACACTGCTTTAGTCGTGTATGTAATCGTATAAGTATCAGTTGTTCCCACCGGAAATGTATATGGAAGTGTAATCTCATTTTTATTTTCAATAGCTGGTTCAATGTGAACTGTCGTATTCGGCAATGACGTTAAATCGTTATTTGATGTCCCTATCTCATCTTTTAATTCCCAACCACCTATGTCCTTCTTACGTAGATTAATAACAACTGTCCATGTAATCGTTCCGTCTCCATTATCAGTACCTAATTTAAGTAAATCTTTAAAATCTGTTTCAACTTTCTGATGATCAGAAATATCATTTCCATGATTATTTTTTGATGTTACAGTAACATTATTTTGAGCTTTTTCTCCATTTGCAAAATCTTCCGCTGGAATTTTCGCATAATACACCAATTCATATTCCGCACCAGGAGCCATTTTATCCAATTCTAATTGAAAATTAGTATCTGATGACAAATCTAGCTTCTCACTTGAACCATCCGGTTTTTTCAAGATTATATCTTTACTGAAATCGAATTGTACATGCGTCATAACATCCGTCAATATAACTTTGTCCCATGTTCCATTTGTGCTATTGACCTTAATAGTATATTTTAAAGTACCATTCTCATAGTCTATGTCACTAACTCCCTTAGTAACAGAAATATCTCCTTTCTCATTAACATTATCTTTAATTGTTACATCAACATCTACACTTTGTTTAAAAGTAATCTTTGTTTCTTCGCTGCCTCCAGTCTCTATTTCACTGGCCTTCCCATCAAAAGATAACCATCCATTAAAATCTGATCTTTCATTTTTTGCGGCATAATCATCATAAAATGTTATAATAATATTTCCATTTTCAATAGTATAAGTACCCGCATATGCCCCTCCAACTCCTGCTGATACATAACCAGATCCTGTAAATTTTTTCAGCGAATCAGGAAGTGGATACTGAATAACTTTATTACCATTTTGCAGACTTCCCTTTGGCAATAAATATTTCATATTAAACTGAACAAAATCATCTTTATCTATTGTTTTGTCAGACGGTAAATCCAACCATTCCCCCTGACCTTTTATCTTATACTTTGCAGAAACTTCAGTAATATTCTCAGTAAAGTTATATGGTGCTTCATAAACAGAAATATCATTATTTTGCCCATTCACCTTAGCCGGTGATTTATGTGGTTTTTTCGAAGGAACTTTCGGAGTCTCCTGTGGCTCTTCCGTTACCTCCGGTGCCGGAGTTTCCTGTGGTTCTTCGGTTACTTCCGGGGCTGGAGTTGTTTCTGTTGTTTCTTCCCCATGATTGTCATCTGCCAGTGCCGGGTTTTCCGGGATGGAGACGTAGCCTTTGATATTTTCGCTTCTTATATTATAGGTGTTGTTTCTGACTGCTTTGTCGGCGTCGCCTACGATGGCGGTCAGGGTGCTGTCATCAGCGGAGGTTACGATTCCGGCGTGGTCGGCGCTGCTGTCCAGGTCAGTATCCAGCAGGAGCAGGTCACCGGTCTTTGGTGTGTAGCCATCCGGATTTGTGTAATTCCATGCACTGCAATCACTGTTCTGTGGAACTGCGCTTGTGGGTACTCCTGCGTAGCTCAGACAGAAGTCAGCGAACTGGGCGGACCAGTTGTCCCGGTATGGGTCGTTTGCCCATGCACCGTAGCGGGTGTAGCCGTGGATGGTCTGTCCGTCCTCTGCCACTGCGTAGTTAGCTGTGCTCTCTGTGTATCCGGTCTGGGTCTGGGCGGTGGCCGCCAAGTCCGCACCCCAGTTACCTGTAAGTGTCACACTGCTTACTGTGTTCTGCCATACATCTCCATTCTCTACGTCTGCATCAGGATTGGAATAGCAGGCAAGGGTATGGGTGTGCTCCTCTTTGCCGCAGATCAGCTCTTTTTTATAGCATTCTGCTGTGTGACGGTGGCCATCGTTTTCCTGCTGGCCACAGATCAGCTCTTTCTTTTTCTCATAACATTCTGCTGTGTGGTGGTGAGCACCTTCGCCCTCCTCCATACCGCAGGTAAGCTTTTTCTCTATGGTATAGCAACCTTCAAACTCACTATGTACATGGCCCTCTTCTGTATTTGTGCAAGTCAGAACCTGTTCTTCTGTATAACAGGCATCTGTGTGCTGATGTCCATCGGATTCCGGAGTCTGACAGACCAGAGCTTCTACTTCTCTGTAACAGTCATCTGTATGATGGTGGGCTCCCTCTCCCTCCTCCTTGCCGCAGATCAGCTTCTCCTCATAGCAGTCCTCTGTGTGGGTATGCTCCTCCTTACCGCAGTAGGTGTCCGCCTCGGCGGTCAGTGCCGGAAGGATCAATGCATAGACAGTACAAAAAACCACCAGACACGCAAGAATACTTACTGTCTTCTGCCAGCGCTTACGCCTGCGCTCCTGTAATTTATGCTTTGCCGCTTCCCGCAACAATAATTTTTTCATATTGACATCTCTCCTTATCCCCGGCGCTGATTATTTCACAGTGCCAAATGATTTCAAAGGCCAAAGCCTGAATACGATTTTCCCTACGATCTGCTCCTCTGCCACGCAGCCTACGGAAGTGTTACGGCTGTCTATGGAAGTGGATCTGTGGTCTCCCATAACGAAGTATCTGCCGTCCGGCACCTGATATGGAAGCTTGATGTTGCAGTCACCCAGGGCTTTCTCTGTCAGATAGGGCTCATCCAGAAGTTCGCCATCCACGGTGACATTTCCCTTCTTATCTATATCTACCCAGCTTCCGGGACCTGCGATCATTCGCTTTACCAATATCTTGTTATTGTAGTAAAAGGCGATCACATCTCCCTGGGTGAAATCGGCTCCTTTTACGGAAACTACGATCTGTCCCTCCTGGATAGTGGGGTACATGGAACTGCCGTAGATCTGAAGTACCGGGAGCAGGAGTACGGCGATCAGGACTGCCGTTGCTGCCACGGTAATCAGGGTTCCAAGAGTGTTTCTCAGTACCCGGTGGTATCTGTGTCTGTATTTTGTTCTGTTTAATTCCGCCTCCAGCTGGGTTACTGTAGGCATGGATGTGATTTCTTTGCTGGTCTTTTTCCTCATTCCTGAATGCCTTCATTCTCCTGACTGTCTGTGGGTTTTGTATCTGTATGGCCGGGGGCCTGCTGCCGGATGTTCTCCAGGTACTGGTCTGCGGCTGCCTGTGCTGCCTCAAATACCCGGTTGATCCGAAGTGCGGCTTCTGCGATGGATCCGGCTTCCTCTGTCATGATCCTTCGTTCCTCCAGCTGCTGTCTGGCTTCTGCCAGCTCCTGCTGCAGGCGCTCTACTTCTTTGCTCTGTTCCAGAAGCATTTCCAGTAAATCGGTACGGCTCAGACGCCTTAATTCTTTGTCAGTCATACTTATGCTCCTTATTTCTGATACAGCAATCTGCTGTGTTTTTGACAAATAAAAAAGCTGCAATCATTCTCTATCGTTAGTGAATAATTGCAGCCGAACTATCTCTCTGTAACTCTTATGTGGTCAATGCCGGGGGATGTATCCTGTGGGTATCGCTCCTCCCTGCCTGCCGTTCAAGAGACTCCTAGCTTTGCGTCCCTGGCTTGCACCAGGTTTGCTTTTTTTCTGTATTTGTATTTAGTATGATAATACGCTAAAAACGATTTGTCAATATTATCAGAATATTTTGGTTCAGGTTCATGCAAAGTCGAAATTGTTTCGTTTGAAATCCTTATTTTTTGTGAAATATTACAATGAAGGTCATGCTATATTTTATGCGGATGGTTGTAGATTATGACATAATATTGGTATCTATCTATTGTATCTTTCCATTTTTTATTATCTCTTCCATATAAATTTTTAAATATCATTGGCATACAAAAAGAGCCCCCTGACCAGACAGGCATTGCCTTCACAGTCAGGGGGTTTTGTAATTTTGCCGATGCTTTATGACAGCTCCAGCTTACCTGTATATAATTGATAGTAGGTGCCGTGCTGGCGGATCAGGTCTTCGTGGTCGCCGCGCTCTATGATCTTGCCGTGATCCAGTACAATGATGGCATTGCTGTTGCGGATGGTGGAAAGTCTGTGGGCAATGACAAATACAGTTCTGCCCTTCATCAAGTTATCCATTCCCTTCTGTACGATGCTCTCTGTACGGGTATCGATACTGGAGGTTGCTTCATCCAGGATCAGTACCGGCGGGTTGGCTACTGCTGCTCTGGCAATGGACAGAAGCTGTCTCTGTCCCTGGGACAGTTCTTCGCCGTCTCCGCTTAACATGGTATCATAGCCCTTGGGAAGCATTTTGATGAACTGGTCTGCGTGAGCCAGTCTTGCTGCCTCATATACTTCCTCATCTGTGGCATCCAGTTTTCCGTAGCGGATATTTTCCCGGATGGTTCCTGTGAACAGGTGGGTATCCTGAAGTACGATTCCCAGTGAATGTCTCAGGTCATCTTTCTTGATCTTGGTAATATTGATTCCGTCATAGCGGATCTTACCCTCCTGAATATCGTAGAAACGGTTGATCAGGTTGGTGATGGTTGTTTTTCCTGCACCTGTGGAGCCTACGAAGGCAAGCTTCTGGCCAGGCTTTGCAAAGAGACTGATATCCTGAAGGATTACTTTATCCGGGTTATAGCCAAAGGTTACATCCTCGAAGCGGACATCTCCGGTAAGTTCTGTATAGGTTACAGAGCCGTCAGCGGAATGGGGATGTTTCCATGCCCACATGCCGGTTCTTTCTTTGCATTCTGTAATATTGCCCTGAGCATCTTTTTTCGCATTAACAAGCTCTACATAACCTTCATCTTCTTCCGGTTTCTCATCGATCAGGTTGAAGATTCGCTCTGCACCTGCCAGCGCCATGACAATGGCATTGAACTGCTGTGCCACCTGCATGAAGGGCTGGGTAAAGCTCTTTGTGAACTGCAGATAGGAAGCCATAACACCCAGAGTGATGCCGCCTACTCCTGCTACAGAGAGAAGTCCTCCCAGAACTGCTGTGAGCACGAACTGCAGGTTACCGATATTTCCGATGACAGGACCCATCATGTTGGCATATTTGTTGGCACTGGCTGAGCTTTCAAAGAGAGCTTCGTTCAGACGGTCAAATTCCTGTTCGGATTTTGCTTCATGGTTGAAGACTTTAACTACTTTCTGGCCATTCATGCGCTCTTCCACAAATCCGGTCACATCTGCCAGAGATACCTGCTGTTTGATGAAATATTTACCACTGTTTGCCCCGATCTTACCGGTGACTGCCAGCATAATAAAGATAACAGCCACAGCCAGAATGGTCAGCAGGGGGCTGAGCATCAGCATGGAAATAAAGGTTACGATAATAGTAAACAGTGCCATCAGTCCCTGGGGGATTGCCTGGCTGATCATCTGTCTCAGCGTATCCGTATCATTGGTGTAGAGACTCATGATGGAGCCATTGGTATTCTGGTCGAAGTAACGGATAGGCAGAGTCTGCATGTGTTCAAACATATCGTCACGGATACGCTTGAGTACGCCCTGTCCGATGAATACCATCATTCTGCTGTAAATAAAGGTTGCGATTACACCTACTGCGAAGATGCAGCCCAGAACTGCCATAGCCTTGTACAGCTCTGCATAATTGGGGTCTGTCTGTCCGATCAGCGGGATAATATAATCATCCAGCAGATATTTCAGGGACAGGGATACGGAAATGCTGGCTACTGCACTGAGAAAGATGCAGACAAATACCAGTATCAGCCGCAGCTTATAGGTTTCGGTTATATATTTCAGAAGTCTTTTGGCAGTTTTGATGGTGTTCTGGTCTACTTTTTTCTTCTTATTCATCTTCTCCGCCTCCTTTGACCTGTGATTCATATACTTCTCTGTAAATCTCATTTGTTTTCAGTAATTCTTCGGAGGTTCCTACTCCTGCGATCTTACCGTCATCCAGTACAATGATCTGATCTGCATCTTCAATAGAAGAAACTCGCTGTGCAATGATCAGCTTGGTGGTATCCGGGATTTCCTCGCGGAAGGCCTTACGGATCAGGGCATCTGTCCTGGTATCTACCGCACTGGTGGAATCATCCAGGATCAGGATCTTTGGCTTCTTCAGCAGGGCTCTGGCAATACACAGACGCTGCTTCTGTCCGCCGGATACATTGTTTCCGCCCTGGACGATCATAGTGTTGTAGCCATCCGGAAATTCATTGACGAATCCGTCTGCCTGTGCCAGGCGGCAGACTCTCTGAACCTCCTGGTCACTGGCATGCTCATCACCCCAGCGGATATTTTCATAAATGCTGCCTGAGAAAAGCACGTTCTTCTGGAGAACCATGGATACCTGATCACGGAGAGCTTCCAGATTGTACTTGCGCACATCAACGCCTCCTACCTTTACACTTCCCCCTGTAACATCATAGAGTCTGGGGATCATCTGCACCAGAGTAGACTTGGCGCTTCCGGTACCACCGATGATTCCTACGGTCTGGCCAGATTTAATATGAAGGTTAATATCCTTCAGGGAAAGGTTGCCACCTTCTCCTCCGTAGCTGAAGTCCACATGTTCGAAGTCTATGGAGCCGTCTGCCACAGTTTTCACTGCATCAGCCTGATCCTGCATTTCCGGAACCTCATCCAGCACTCCTACGATTCGGTCTGTGGATGCCTCAGCGATCATGATCATAACAAATACGAAAGTTACCATCATCAGGGAGCCGATAATCTGCAGGGCATAGACGATCACACTGGTAAGCTCTCCTACTTCCATGGTGCCGCCTACGATGGATCTGCCACCGATGGCTACCAGGATCAGTACTACCGTATACATGGTAAACTGCATAACCGGGGAGTTCCATGCCACAATTTTCTCTGCTTTGGTGAAAAGATCATAGACATATCTGGAAATCCCATGAAATTTCTCGATCTCATAGTCCTCACGGACGAAAGCCTTTACCACACGGGAGGCGTTTACATTTTCCTGTACGGAATTGTTCAGCACATCGTACTCGTCAAATACCTTGATGAAATGAGGGTGGGCTGCTTTTGCAATAAAAAGCAGGGTGCCTCCCAGAAATGGTATGGCAATGAGGAAAAGGATTGATGCCGGTTTGCTGATGGTCAGTGTCATGATCCATGACAGAATGATCATAAACGGTGCCCTGGCCAGCAATCGGATACTCATCATATATGCCTGCTGCACATTGGTAATGTCTGTGGTCATTCGTGTGACCAGTCCTGAGGTGGAAAAATGGTCGATATTTTTGAAGGAAAAATCCTGTACCTTGTAGAAAATATCATGTCTCAGGTTTTTGGCATAGCCTGCTGCTGCATAAGCTGCCATATTTCCTGCCTGTACGCCGAAAAACAGCGAAAGCATTGCCATCACAACCAGGATGATTCCTCTCTGTAAGATGTAGCTCAGATTTCCCTGGGCGATGCCGATGTCAATGATCTTGGCCATCTCCAGGGGAATCAGAACTTCCATCAGAACCTCCAGGATTACCAGAAGCGGTGCCAGAATGGACTGCTTTTTGTATTCCCGGACGGAACGTAAAAGTTTTTTGTTCATCTTTGTTGATGTCCTCCTTGTATTTTATTTTTTGTAATTACTGTCTTTTTTGTTGCACATTTTCTTTCTGTTTTCGCACATCTGCCACAGAACCTGTTTGCACAGCTCCACATCCTCTTTTGGGATGCCCCGGATCATTGCTGCTTCGTCCTCTTCAATGCTGTGAAGGATGGGCTGGCGCAGGGACTCTGCCCTTTCTGTGGGAAGGATCCGTTTCAGACGGGCATCCTGCTTCGCACATTCTCTGTAAATGTATCCGTTTTTCTCCATTAGCTGCAGGATTCCTGTTACTGTGGGTTTTCTGATCTGAAATTCCTCTTCGATATCTTTCTGATAAATATCTCTGTGTATGGTTTCCAGAAGAATAAATTTCAGCACATGTTTCTGCATAAGTGTCAGATCATCATTCTCTATCATTTCCGCTGGATTGTGACGTCTCATGGAATGGGATAAAATGCGGATCAGACGGCCTACGTGCATATTGTTCAGTTTCTGCCTGGTTTCCTCGTCTATTACGTTCACCTCCCGGATTTTGCCATATGGTTAGGATGCTATCTGTTAGTTTCCTAACTATTATAGGGAATTGCTTTTTTATTGTCAATACATATTTTTTAGCCGAATCAGGTAAGTCCCCTGCAGAGGTTGCGAATATCCGCTTGACTCCATTCTCAGTAATATTAGCCTGATATATCTGTCCATAAATAACAGTAACTTGCAAGGCCTTCCAGAATATGTTAAGATATTTTCGTCAAATAAAGCGGTAAAGAATATTTACGAATAAAGATGTTTTTCACAAAGGAGGATTCTATCATGTATATCACTTGTCTTGATGTAGAGGGCGTTCTGGTGCCTGAGATCTGGATCGCATTTGCAGAGGCCAGCGGCATCCCGGAGCTGAAGAAAACCACACGTGATGAGCCGGATTATGATAAGCTGATGAACTGGAGACTTGGGATTCTGAAGGAGCATGGTCTTGGACTGAAAGAGATTCAGGAGGTTATCGCAAAGATCGATCCCCTTCCAGGTGCAAAGAAATTTCTGGATGAGCTTCGTTCTTTCTCTCAGGTAATCCTGATCAGCGATACTTTCACACAGTTCGCAGCGCCCCTCATGGAGAAGCTTGGAAGACCCACTCTGTTCTGCAATACACTTGAAGTTGCAGACAACGGTGAGATCACAGGCTTTAAGATGAGAGTGGAACAGTCCAAGTTAACTACTGTAAAGGCACTGCAGTCTATTGGATTCGATACCATTGCAAGCGGCGATTCCTACAATGACCTGGGTATGATCCAGGCAAGCAAGGCAGGATTCCTGTTCCGCAGCACAGACAAGATCAAAGCTGACTATCCGGAGATTCCGGCATACGAGGAATATGATGAGCTGCTGGCAGCGATCAGAAACGCTATGAAATAGTCTTATAAAAAAACCACCATACAGGTCAGGCTGTTCCTGTATGATGGTTTTTTATTTTGCGATTCCATATACTGTTATTATTCTGTTATGCCATATTATGACAGTTCAAAAGCCTTCTTTATACTATCATAATGAAGGAATTTTCCCTCTGCTGCAAAGGCTTTGATCTCATCAACAGTGGCAAACATATATCCGTCCGTCTCTTCTGTCTGCAGATGCAGGTCATTCTCGTCAATGTCCATAATGAAGCGATACACATCCACAAAGTAGTTATCTCCCTCATCCGGATTCTCACGCTTATAGGTAAACAGATATCCGCCTTCTGCATTCCGGGCATCCAGTCCTGTTTCCTCTTTTACTTCACGAAGAACTGCTTCATAAGATTCCTCACCAGCCTGGGCTGCACCTCCGGATACTTCCCACCAGCCTGGTGCCCATGCCTTGGTCATCACACGCTTGGTAATCAGAAATGTACCATCCGGTCTGCCGATGACACCAAGTACAGTTAAGTGATACTCTCCATCCTTCAGGCACCAGTCATTTCTTTTCATTGTGCGTCCTGTTGGTTTCTTATTTTCATCATAAATATCCCAGAATTCCATTTTTAATTATCTCCCTGTAAAATTGCTGTCTGACTGTAGCTTTATACATAATATCATCTTGCCGTTCTTATTGCAAATGTATATATCATAAATTAAGTTTGCGAAGCAAACGATACTCCTTGGGCTTTGCACAAGGAGGTTCATATTTCCTGCATCGCGAAGCGTGTTGCTGGGAACGGAGTGAACAGTAACCTGTCCTGTTTATGGTATTCTTATCTGAAAAACAGGTTTTTCTCCACAAAATAAGTCTCTATACGTTGAAATCTCCCCCATTTTTAAGTATAATTGCACTAAAGCGGTTATTCTGTTACATCTTTCTGATCCAGACTTCAACAGCATTAAGTCCGCTTCCGGATAAATGTACCTGAAATCGCATCTATTCTAAAGGAGGAATATTATTATGGCAACATGGAAAAATCTCGACACTCTTGCTTCTTACAGCAAACTTGCCGAACTGAAAGGTCATGTAGATATCGCAGATGCCATGGCAGGCGAGAAAGGTGCTGAACGTGTAAAGAAATACAGCACACCAATGGCAGCCGGTTTAGCTTACAACTATGCTGCAAAGCAGATTGATGAGACTGTTCTGGATGCACTTGCAAAGCTGGCAGACGAGGCTGAACTTATTGAGAAATTCCAGGAGTTATACAACGGTGCAGTGATCAACACCGGTGAGAAACGTATGGTACTTCACCACCTTGCACGTAAACAGCAGGGCGATGCTGTAGTGGTAGACGGCGTTGACAAACGTGAATTCTACGTTGCACAGCAGAAGAAAGCTGCAGACTTCGCAAACAAGGTTCATGCAGGTGAGATCACCAATGAGAATGGCGAGAAATTCACATCTGTAGTTCAGATTGGTATCGGCGGAAGTGACTTAGGTCCACGCGCATTATATATTGCTCTTGAGAACTGGGCAAAAGCAAACAACACATTTAAAATGGAAGCGAAATTCATCAGCAACGTAGACCCTGATGATGCAGCTGCAGTTCTTGCTTCTGTAGATCTTGCTCATTCTCTCTTCATCGTTGTATCCAAATCCGGTACAACCCTGGAAACACTGACAAACGAAGCTTTCGTAAAGAATGCTCTGGTGAAAGCAGGATTAAACCCATCCAAACACATGCTTGCTGTAACAAGTGAGACCTCTCCTCTGGCAAAGAGCGAAGATTATCTGACAGCCATCTTTATGGATGACTATATCGGCGGACGTTACTCTTCTGTTTCCGGTGTAGGCGGAGCAATCCTTTCCCTGGCATTTGGTCCTGAAGTATTTGCCCAGATCCTTGAGGGAGCTGCAGCAGAGGATACTCTTGCCACAAATAAGAACATTCTTGAGAACCCGGATATGCTGGATGCACTGATCGGTGTTTATGAGAGAAACGTGCAGGGATATCCTGCTACAGCAGTTCTCCCATACTCTCAGGCATTAAGCCGTTTCCCTGCACACTTACAGCAGTGTGATATGGAATCTAACGGTAAATCCGTTAACCGTTTCGGCGAGCCTGTAGACTATGTAACAGGACCTGTGATCTTCGGTGAACCAGGTACCAACGGACAGCATTCCTTCTATCAGTTATTACATCAGGGAACTGACATCGTTCCTCTGCAGTTCATCGGCTTTAAGAAGAGCCAGCTTGGTGTAGATGTTGATATCGAAAGCAGCACCAGCCAGCAGAAGCTCTGCGCAAACGTTGCTGCACAGATCGTAGCATTTGCATGTGGCAAAAAAGATGAGAACCTGAACAAAGACTTCAAGGGCGGACGTCCTTCCAGTATTATCATCGGTGAGGAGCTTACACCTGCAGCCCTTGGTGCACTTCTGGCACACTTTGAGAACAAGATCATGTTCCAGGGCTTCCTCTGGAATCTGAACAGCTTCGACCAGGAGGGTGTACAGCTTGGTAAAGTCCTTGCAAAACGTGTACTTGCACACGACACTGACGGAGCACTGAAAGTTTACAGTGATCTGCTTGATATCTGAGAAATCCTGATCAGACCATAACAAAAAACAAGCCACATTCAACTTCTTTTTCTGTTGAATGTGGCTTATTTATTTTCTCAGTCAGGTTTTTATTTCTGACTCCTCTTAGTAACCTTTAACTTAGATATTTCCTGAGGGTTTTTTCAAGCTTCTCCATACTCAGCGGCTTGGTCAGATGTTCATTCATTCCACTGGCTATGGATTTCTTCTGTTCTTCCTCAAAGGCATTGGCTGTCATGGCTACGATAGGTATGGTCCGCGCATCCGGTCTGTTCAGCTTACGGATCTCTCTGGTGGCCTCCAGTCCGTCCATCACAGGCATCATAATATCCATCAGGATCATGTCATAATAACCCACCGGCGAAACTGCCATCTTATCCAGCGCGATCTTTCCGTTTTCTGCAGGATCTACAAGAATTCCATAATCCTCCAATACTGCAGAAATGATCTCCATATTCAGCTCATTGTCCTCCACAGTCAGGATCCTCTTGCCCTTCAGCTCTACAGCAGTATTTTCAAATTCCTCCGGCTTCTGCTCTTTCGGCGGCTCTGTCAGGGGCAGCCTTAGTGTGAAGCTGAAAATACTTCCCTGCCCCGGTTCACTCTCCAGCATAATATTGCTGCCCATCATATGAATAAGGCGGTTGCTGATCGCCAGTCCCAGCCCGGTTCCCTGACGGTAAGCACTGTCCTTTTGTCTTGCCTGCTCGAAGTTCTGGAAAATCCTCTGTTGATCCTCTTTCCTTACACCGATTCCATTATCCTTCACTACAAAATAAATCTCTGAAGTATGGTCGTCTATGCAGGTCTCTACTGCTTCAAAGCAGATATTTCCGCCCTCAGGCGTATACTTGGAAGCATTTCCCAACAGATTGACCAGTACCTGGCAGAGACGAAGCTCATCTGCCAGGAACCAGGAATTCTTCAGGACAATGTGCTCTGTATATTCCTGCTGTTTTTCCCTGAACCTGGATTCAACCAGATCATGAATACCCAGAAGCTTCTTTTTCAGATTCACTTTGGACGGCTGAAGCTGCATTTTACCGCTTTCAATCTTAGACATATCCAGAATATCATTTACCAGAGCCAGCAGATACTGGGAAGAGTTTCTGATCTTTTCCAGACATTCCACTCTTCGCTCCTCTGTCTGATCCTCCTTAAGGGCAATGGCTGTCATACCCATAATCCCATTCACCGGTGTACGGATCTCATGAGACATCCGGGCCAGGAAGTCTGATTTTGCCTGTGCAGACAGATCGTGCTTCTCCTGATTGATCCTGTTCTGGATAATCGTTACGATCTCACGGATTTCCTTATAATTATTATCCGATTTCAGGATTTCCTCATTTTCTCCCATAAAAAAGAGGGTTCCGGAATACTGTCCATTGTCCGTCATATCTACCCCTATTCCCTTACCCGGGGAAAGGAAGGAAGCAAACATTGGATTCTCTGTAATCTCATTGCTTACAGGCCAGATATCCCTGCCTGCACGCGCCTTCGTAAATCTTCTGAAATCCACATCTGTACACCGGGCCATTTTTTCAGATTTCCGGATTTCTTCAGAATACTCACCGAACTCTATATGGTCAGTCTCCGGTTTCTTCCGCCATTGATACTCCAGTGTATTTACCATATTTTCCCTGTCATAGGCAGTGATCACCAGATTCTTCAGCGAATATTTGGAGTCCAGCTCTGCTGCAAACAGATCCAGTGGAATACTATAATCTGCTCCTCTGTCAAAAAGATTTAGGGTAATAGATATCAGGCTCATCTGCTCCGTGTAGGCTACAGAAATAATTTTACCAAAGTCCCAGTCATCTGAGAGGACTTTGTTCTGCTTCAGCCTGTTTTCCAGCTGCTCTGCCAGTTTTTCAGTCTCAGTCACCCTGTCGGCCTGTACCATTTCACTGATCAACGCAGGTTTCAAAACATCTCTGTGGATCAACTGACTGAATTCCTGCTCCACCTGACGGATCATAGTCTGAACAGTCTTCTCATCCAGCTGCGGCATCCAGCCCCCTACTGTCCCTGCGCTTACACGCACCAGAACCGGCTGATCTTTCATGGCTTCACAGGTCTTTCGCAGAATCTCTGCCAACTGTTTCAGAAGCAGGTCTCCAACGATCAGTCCGTACTGCTTATTGATCTGTCGGAAAGGATATATATGAAGAGCAAAAAGGGTTCCCTCCTGCTGGGTGCTGCGCATATCCTGGATCACCTGCAGCCCTTCTTTCATATTATAAAAAGAAGTGACCGGGTCCATTTTTTTCCTGCGGATCTCCTCCAGCTCCTGTTCCTTCTGCTGATTGATATTGTGCAGATATCCTGTGATCATAGCTCTGGCATCTGTTTCATCAGAGACCACCTTTGCCGACAGGTTAAACCACTGGTAATCCCCTTCTTCATTCTGTTTCAGCCTGAAATCTTCATCTATGGTATCCACAGCATACGCAAAGCGGTCTGTGATCCTTCTCAGGTCCAAAGGATGAACATAAATGCCTGTAAGGATTTCCGGCTGCTGGCTGCGGCTCCAGACGCCATCCCTTCTTTCGCTGTTTATAATTTCAAGCTTATTCTCCCGGATCCTGTAGGTAAAAAAGATATCCTCCGAGCTCTCCACAGCAATCCGGTAACGTTCCTTTTCCTCTCTCAGCTGATCCTCTGTCTTTTTCTGAGCCTCTGTGGCACTCTCCAAAACATCATGAAGTTCATCTATCTCCAGAATCTTAGAGGGTGGAAAACTCCGGATTCCCTCTGCCCCGTTTCTCACACTGTTCATAAGAGAATGAATCGGTCTCATTACTCGCTTTACCACAAAGATAACCACACAAATCCCAATGGCAGCACAGACAAACAGAACATTTAAAATACCTCTGTACAGCCCTTCTCCCATTCCAAATATGGACTTCTCTGTCACCAGGGCGCACAACTCCCATTCTGTATTGTCATAGGGGACATTATTGCTGTACAGACTCATGGGACTGGTCAGCGCGTAGATCTTCTGCTTTCCTCTGAGCACATCCTTTACCACATACAGATCTGTTTCCTTTTGCGGTAAAAGTGTAAAGGTTCCTCCCTGTCTGTGCACTGCTTCATGCAGGCTTCCCTGTCCGGTCACGCAGATATACTCTTCCTCTCCTTGTTTATAGGCCAGTATATATCCTGCATCCAGATTCTCATCCAGCTCCCTCACATCCATATATTCTTCCAGCAGATTGAGAGATACCTCAACTCCCAGGATTCCATATACCTCATCTCCATAAACCAGGGGCAGAGAATAGGTTATCATCTTATGGTTGTCCATGGGATTCTCTTCCAGGATAAAAGGCTCTGACCAGTATCCCAGATTCACCATATCTGTATAAGGATGGGTGATAGCTGCTTTATAGGGCTGGTAAAAGAACTCATCTGCTGCCCGCTTTCCCTCTCCTGCCAGGCTAAATCGGGTAGACCAGGCATAATCCAGGGAAATGGATGCCTTGCGGGCCAGATTCTTGTTCCCTCTCTCCAACAGCAAGTCTGTATTGGTAGCAGTTTTTCTCTGAGGATCAGAATCCCTTATAAAAAATCCGTTATAATCTGAGGTTTCTTCCACCGGACTCCCATTGGTCAGAACCAGAAATAATCCGGAGGCTGTATTTCTCTGCACCGCTCTGATCATATTGGGGAAAATTCGCTGCAGATAGGTCTCCTGAAGACTTTTACTCTCCCTGAATTCTGCAATATCTTGCTCCTGCTCTTCCAGAAAATCACCCAGAACGTTGGTCAGATCCTGGCGTTCCTCCCGCACAGAGGACCACTGGTCTGCCATTGCATTCTGAAGCATCAGCTGTCTGTTCCGGAGAATATTGGAGTCTGCCTCCAGTATATTTTTCTCCATCTTTGATTTTGCCCCACTGCACACAAGCATGGTAAACAATAAGCTTCCCTGAAGCAATACAATTCCACAAAGAGGAATCAAAAAGATTCTCAGCAAAGGCTTTTTCTGCTTTTGGATCTTTTTCATCTTAATCTCCTTTTTTATTTTTCAACACTTGCACTTAATGCTTTGCAAAATTCCTCATACCATTGGTCAAAGGCCTGATCTGTGAGATACTCAGCAGCTGCCTCCTTCCTGGAAATACCGGAAGCCACTTTTTCATCGATGGCTGTTTTATCTGCTGTGGCTTTATCAGACAGATTATGCTCCAGGATCTGACGGGCATCATAGCTGTTTTCAAAACATTCCGAAGTATAAAATTCCGTCTTGTCAAAGCTGTCCATAGTATCCTTCAGACAGTCATAAGCCTTCTGGCTGATGTCAATGGAATTCTCTTTAACCACTTGATCCAGGGCCTTGATGGTATTTGCATCCTTCCGCACAGGCAGATAAGCCGATTCACACACAAATCTCAGATTCTGCCCCTTCTGAGTAAACCATTTCAGGAATATACTGGATGCATATTCATGTTTCTCGTCAGATTTGGACACAGCCATACCCGCGCCCTGCTGTACCTTGTAGTTTTTTCCATCCTTAAGGAGCGGTGCATTCCGGACAATATAATCAATCGTATAGCTTTCCTCATCATCCTCTACCTTATCCGGAAAGTACATGGCAGATGCCGTAGAACCTGTGTAAGCCAGGATATCTCCTGTCTTCACATCATCGGAACGGAATTTACCAAAAGCTGCGAAATATCCCATAACATAGGGTACATAATAATCGTCCCACAGCCGGCGGATGCTCTCCTTGTCTGTATCCACAGTAACCTTGCCGTCCTTCACCTGGAACAGATTTTTTCCCAGCTGCTTCATCCCAATGATAAAATAATTTGCCATAGAATCTCTGCCATAGAAAGCCTTGCCGTCATCAGCCACATCCGGAGTCATGGCATCTGTCCAGTCATAATATTTCTCAGCCACCTCTCTTACCCCCTCCAGGGTAGAAAGCTGATCCAACGTAACCCCTGTAGCACTGGCAAAGGGTTCCCAGTCTGTCTTATTGATCATCATGATCTCTGTTGATTTGGCTACAGGAAAGAGATACAGGGCTTTATCTCCCTCAAAATATCCCTCCTGGATATAGGAATCCACATATTCCGACAGTTCCTCCTCTGTGAAGTACCGGGACAGATCTGCCAGGCCGGATTTTTTCTCAATGGTATAAGCCACATCTGCATAGGAAGAAAAGATGTCAGGCATCTTATCCGCACCTACCAGTCCATCTGCTGCATCTGTGATCGCTTTCTCCAGATCAGGCACGGATCCCTGGCTGTAGCTTTTTACTGAAATTCCTTCATCCTTGCCTACCGTATTATTAAACTCATCTACCAGATTATCAAAAGCTGTCTGCTGCAGGCCATTGTAATAATGCCATACTGTCAGGAAAACAGGATCCTCAGGATCCAGCTTTACTGTTTTTGCAGAACTCTTTTCTGTATGATTGCTGTCAGTAATCCCACAGCCTGTCAGCGCAGAGGCTGCTATGGATGCGGCCAGCATACTGACCAGAAGTTTCTTTTTCATCTTGTATGTTCTCCTATTATATTATCCTATTGCATTTTTTCCTGTTGTTATTGTATCCTTTTCTGTCATTGGTGTAAATACCAAGACATAAAAATGCCCCGCGGCCGAAGCAACGGAGCATTTCTTATTTTACATGCTTATAATTCCCAGTACATTGGCAATAGAGCTAAGCAGGATAATGATCAGGCAGGCAGGAGCAAAGTATTTCAGGAATACTTTGTACAGCTTCTTTCTGCGGAAGGGAGAGGACTGCTCAATCTCCTTTGTGATTCTGTTAATTCCAACTACCTTCAGTACCAGAATACAGGTTGCAAGTGCTGCCAGAGGCATCATAACAGAGTTTGTGGCAAAATCAAAGAAGTCGAGGAAATTCATTCCAAAGATACGGATGAAATCCAAGAGTCCATATCCCATAGAGGAAGCAGTTCCAAGAACGATCATAACCACCGCCATCAATGCGCAGCTTCCTTTACGTCCCCAGTGAAGCTCATCCATGATTGTGGAAACACTGGTCTCCATCAGAGAAACTGCACTGGTCAGTGCCGCAAGCAGTACCAGTACAAAGAATACAATTCCTGTCACAGTACCCAGCCCCATACTTGCAAATACTTTGGGCAGGGTAATAAACATCAGGGACGGTCCTGCCTGAAGAGTCTCAGGGTTTCCGCCTGAAAAAGCGAACACTGCGGGGATGATCATCAGGCCGGCAAGCATGGCAATACCTGTATCAAAAATCTCAACCTGTGTGGTAGATTCCTCAATATCCATATCCTTTGGAACATAGGAACCATAGGTATATAAGATTCCCATTGCAATGGACAGGGAATAGAACATCTGTCCCATAGCTGCCACTACCGTCATCCAGGAGAAGTTTTTCACATTGGGGATGAGGAAATATTTCACACCCTCCAGTGCACCCGGACGTGTGACAGAATAAATGGCAACTACAACTGCCAGGATTACCAGAACCGGCATCATGATCCTTGACATTCTCTCTATTCCATTTTGTACACCGCCCAGAATAATGGCAAAGACAAATACAGCAAAAACAATAAACCACAGCTCTGCCTGCCAGGAATCTGCGATAAAGCTTCCAAAGTATCCGTCCTCAGATACTTTCTGTACATTTCCTTTGAAATATTCCACCAGATACTTAACTACCCAGCCTCCGATGGTACTGTAATAGGGAACGATCAGCATGGGAATCACTGCATTCAGCCATCCTCCCACCTTAAAGAATTTCTTTTTCCCAAAATGTGCAAAGGCACCTACCGGACTCTTTCTGGTCATTCGTCCCAGAGCTGTCTCTGACATGATCAGCACATAACCAAAGGATGCTGTCAGAAGAATATAGATCAGCAGGAAGATCCCACCGCCATATTTCGCTGCAAGATAGGGAAATCTCCAGATATTCCCCAGTCCTACTGCTGAACCGGCAACTGCCAGTACATAACCGATCCTGCCGGAAAAACTCCCCCTGTGGTGGCTATGCGTAGAATTTTTTTCGTTTTTCATCTTACACCTCGTTAGAAAGGCCTCCCTCCGAATTTCTCCCGGGGGAGGTCTGAATTTTTTCTACTCATATAGTATCAAAAGGGAGCAGGAATGTCAAAGACTATTGCCTATATATCCCTCTGCACAGATCCGCTCTGCGATCTGCGGTAAAGCGGACATTCGCAATCCGCTTCGCTACTTGCTCATGAACGCAGTCGCTTCGCGATATGTCAGTGGGAGCTTTCAACTCCCACTGACATAAGCATCCCCCTCACCCACCGCTTAGTGCTCCGCGCACTTGAAGCGGGGGAATGCTTATCTGCGTTCAACTTATTCGAATTCTACAGTTCCGGTTGGCTTTGGTGTAAAGTCATAAAGTACACGGTTGATTCCGGCAACTTCATGAGTGATACGGTCCGTAATGTGAACCATCAGTTCATGTGGGATCTCAGCAACAGTTGCTGTCATAACATCTGTTGTACATACTGCACGAACGATGCAGCACCACTCAAAAGCACGCTTGCCATCTTTGATTCCGGTAGATCTGAAATCCGGAACAACGGTGAAATACTGCCAGATCTTTCCTTCCAGACCGTTCTTCTCAAACTCTTCACGAAGAATCGCATCAGACTCGCGCACTGCTTCCAGACGATCACGTGTGATCGCTCCCGGACAGCGAACACCAAGTCCCGGTCCCGGGAATGGCTGACGGTAAACCATACCATGAGGCAGACCAAGCTCATCACCTACAACACGAACCTCATCCTTGAAAAGAATTCTGACCGGCTCTACCAGTTCAAAATTCATATCCTCAGGAAGTCCACCTGCATTGTGATGTGCTTTGATACCTTCTTCTGATTCAAGAATATCCGGCCAGATGGTACCCTGTGCCAGGAATTCAATTCCGTCAAGCTTTCTGGCTTCTTCGGCAAATACTTCAATAAATTCTCCACCGATAATTTTTCTCTTTGTCTCAGGATCCTCAACTCCTGCAAGCTTGTCCAGGAAACGATCTGTTGCATCCACATAAACAAGATTTGCATTCATCTGATTGCGGAATACTTCAACCACCTGCTCTGGCTCGCCCTTACGAAGCAGACCATGATTTACATGGACACATACTAATTGCTGTCCAATCGCTTTGATCAAAAGAGCTGCAACAACAGATGAATCCACTCCACCGGAGAGAGCAAGAAGAACTTTCTTATCCCCTACCTGTTCTCTGATCAGCGCAACCTGCTCTTCAATAAAAGCCTGCGCAAGTTCTGGTGTTGTAATTCTTTCCATGTCAGCCGGACGTCTGATTTCAGTAACGTTCATTGGAAACTCCTCCTCATCCATTTAATCGTATAGATGGATTAACTTTACCATAAAATCAACAAAAAATAAAGTCCATGATACAATTTTAGCTTTCTTTGGCCTTCTTAATGACAGCTGTGACTTCCACACCCATGCTCACCACATGTATGTCCTTCCCCGTGGCTGTGCTCGTGATGGGAACACTTCACATCCGGATTATAATCCAATGTTTTATTAATAAAAGCTTCCACCGCTTTATCCGCATCTCCGGAAACTCCTCCAAACAGCTTAATGCCTGCTGCCGCTAACGCTGTCTGCGCGCCGCCTCCGATTCCGCCACAGATCAAAACATCTGCATTTAATGCATTAAGAACTCCCGCCAATGCACCATGTCCGCTTCCATTGGTATCTACTACCTCTGAATGTACCACTTTCCCTTCCTCCACATCATAAATCTTAAATGTTTCTGTGTGTCCAAAATGCTGGAAAATCTGTCCGTTTTCATATGTTACTGCTATTCTCATAATACCTTCTCCTTTTTCCACTGCATATTTTTGATAAATCTCCTGTTTGTAACACCCTCCAAAGCTGCAGTTACTGCTCTGACCATCACAGATTCTGAAATCCCCGCCCTCAATTCTAAGGGGATGTCCATCAATAAGTGCATCTGCTATTTTCTTCCTGGCGATCTCATAAATTCGTTGAACTGTTGTTCTTGCGATCTGCATAGATACTGCACACTGCTCCTGACTGTAACCTTTCTTGTCCAAAAGACGAATTGTCTCATACTCATCTACCGTCAGAACAATGGGTGCTTTTTTCTCCGTATCATCTGCCGGAAGGAATTCTAAAACATTGGGAAAATGGCAGACTTTTCTGCATTTTACTGGTCTTGGCATAGACTGCTCCTTTCTTGCTTTTCTTATATAAGAATAGCCCTATAAAAGGCATATGTCAATAACTTTTTTTGACATATGCCTTTTTAATTTGAAACATATTATCAAATTTATTACTTACAAAATTCATATGCTACATAATACACATAATCATTTTTTGAAAGAAAATCGTCTAAAGTTGGAACACTCATTTCGTCATTATCATAAACAAAGGCAATAAGTGGCTGTTGCTTATTGTATCTAATGTCTACGACATTTTTTATTTCAGTTGCTGCTCTGCCATAGTATTCTCTATCTTCTACATTTTCTAAAATAGGAATTTCAGTTGACAACTTACTACCATCTCCAGAAATAATTAATTTAATTACATAATTATCGAAATCAGGCACCATTACGATTTCGCCACTTTTGGGCGAACCAATATCTTCAAATCCCATTTCAACTTTGTCCTGATCACTCAATTTTCCTGATTCGTATCGATAAATATGTAATCTGAGTTTTTTATATTCATCCGTTGTGATAAACTTGTAGACGAATACTCCATCTGGTCCAGCAAGCAGTTCTACCGTCTGCATTTCTATGCTATCCTTTGCAACAGGAGAAATATAATTCTGTGGTTTTTTTCAGACGGTATATGGTAAATCCGATTACTGATGCCGCACAGATAGATATGACTAATAATATACATTTCATAACCTTTAGACATTTCTGTTTATCTATATTATCTCTGATTACTTCAACAATATTTGTTTCTGACTTGTGAATCATGTTCTCTTGGGCTATATCTTCTCCCGCCAGAAACTCATTGAGGCTAATACCAAGAATTGAACAAAGTTCTTTATAAACAGATACATCCGGTAGGCAAACTCCTCGCTCCCATTTAGAAACAGACTTATCACTCATACCTAATTTTTCTGCCAGTTGCTTTTGTGTCATACCCAATGACTTTCGCTTACCTGCAATATATTTTCCAATTTTGATAAGATCCATCCATCTACCTCCCCTTTTTTATATTAATCGTACTCTATTTTAGAGGAAAATCATACCCCTCGAAGGTAGAATATGCTTTTTAAGCCAGTCCCTTCGCACACCCACTTTGCATTCTTTAGCAAACTCACTTGTAAAAACTTCCCTTTCCGGCTCTTCCAGGATACTGCACTATTTTTACTTTTTTCTTTCTGCCTTTTTCTCTCAGTTCCGGAATAATCATCTCAGCGTCTTTTCAGATATACTTTTGATAAGATTCTTTTGTAACTTTTCTCTCAGAGCGGCTTGAAACAGCTTATTTACCGCATTTCCCCGGGTATGGAGTTCTTTAAAGTTTCTTTATATCCATAGGCTGTGCTGAACGGTGTTATCATATTCTTTCAGTTCCTTTCTTTGATTTCAAATTGTTTCTGCTACTTCTAGCATACACAAAAAGCTTCTTTTATGCCATTCTATTGCGATAAGATCTGATCTTTCGTAACGGTTATGTCCTTGTAATTGTTTTTTGTTTTCCCTTTTTTCTTATTTTCCAGAATCTTGTAATATACGTCGATTGCATCTTGATATATCTTCCCCGTATTGCTTTTCAGCCACTTTTCTGACTGAAAATCAAATATCCTGCTCATCTAATAACCGTCTGTCCGCTTCTGTCTCCAACCATTTCCGAAGATTTCCCGCAATTCTTGGTGTAAACAGTTCCGCATATTTCAATCCTTCATTTGTAATGTGGAGAACCGGATATTGCCCGGTGGTCTTAATGATATAATGACGTCCAATTAACCAGTAGATCAGTCTTGTAACTTCTTCTCCCGTCAAATATGATAATGCATTATATTCTTTTACTTTGTCCAATCCGTTCTTTTTTATTTTTTCCGCATTTGATCCACGCAAAACTCCAGTCAGTATCGACACACCAAAATATTTCTTTTCACTTATATGAACCAATGCATTCATGACCGTTTCAATAATTTCAAACAAGCTGTGACCTTTATATTTCGGATACTTCTTGCGGCTATTTTCAGAATCGGCATTTTTATCCAGAATTTTCTGTTCCCAGTTATCATTTTTATGTTGTTCATTATGGCTTACATATTCAATTGTTTTTTGCTGTGGTTTCGCATTTTCTTTCTTTATTTCCTTTTTTGGTAACCAGTCCAGTTCGGTAACATCATAGCCCATAAGCTTGTAATATTCTTTTGCAGATAATGTTTTATTACAACCCTTTCCATTATTCTGATAATTCGTGCACCCCAGAAAATACTGTCTGTTCTCGCTGAATTTTACAATCAAATATCCGTCCTGACAGTCGGGACATTTCATAATTCCCAGCTTTTTACCCATAATATGATTTGTCATAAAACTACATTCTTCAGGTTCATTTGTACAAATATACAGGCGCAGTCCATACGCCGGTTTGTATCTGAGCTGCATGGGAAATCCACATACCGGACATCTTTTTCGATCCAAAACAATCGGCTCTTCTGACCAGTTCCCGCAAAGTGAAACATTTTTATATTCTTTCTTAATTTCAAGAAGAAACTCTGATGGATTTTGCTCCGGAGCTATAAAGTAAACTCTGTTTTTTGTTCGAGTCATCGCCACATAAAAAAGGCGTCTTTCTTCCGCATACTGCATGCTCCTGTCCTCTTTTACAACCAGTGACAAAACAGGATCATCTTCAATCTTTGATGGGAATCCATAAGTTTCATTACGTCCATTAATTACAATTACCTCATCATACCCCAATCCCTTGGACGCATGCGCCGTCATAAAGGTAATATTCATCTGCGGATGTTTTACTGACTTAACTTTCGATCCCCGATTAATATATTCAAACATACCGGTTCTGGTCAGACGCTGTCCGTCAAACCCAAACCTTCCCAGCAACAGTACTTTTAAACTGTACGGATCTTTTCCATCTTTTTTTGCATAATTTATAATCTGTTCCAGCGATGTCTGCACTGCATAAGCAATTGCATAATCTGCCCCACTTCTTCTATTCGCATTCGGAGATTTCATTGTACTGTCATATGTATAAATAAGCACAGGATTTTCAATATGCTTTGGTGAAATGAGGGATTTACGTATCTGTGAAGTATTTTTCTGAATAAAATTCCCCGCTATATCAATGACTTCCTGCGAATTTCGATATGTATGAACAATTTTCATGAGTCTGGCATATCCCATCTTTTCTTCAAATTTTGTAAAAAGAGTGATATCCGAACCACTGAATGCGTAAATAGATTGCCAGTCATCACCAACCGCCATAACCTTCGCTGATGTCACTTCCGAAAAAGCTTTAATCAGATCAAATCTCTGCCGCGAAATATCCTGATATTCATCAACAATCAGATATTTAAAGTCCAGTTTCTGCTTCATTTCCTTTACATTATTTAAAACACGGGCAGACTCATTGATCATGTCCTCAAAATCCACTGCATGATTTTCAATCAGCCACTTTTTGTATTCCAGATAACATGCCTGGCTGATCTCCAGAAATAATTTTGTTCTTACATTATCTGTTTTCTGATTCAATACTGCAAAATCATTTTCATCATATCCATTTACTTTGAAATTTCGAATAAAATTTGATACCAGTATAATCAATCTCTTAATGTATCTGTTTTCTTCCGAAGATACTAATTTTTTCGCCACTTCCTCATCAGAACGGCGTTTCAGTTCAATTCCATGCTGAAGCAGTTTCTCTTCCAGATGTGCAGAAATGCTTCGTCCATCTTTATAAGAAGAAAATGTATAAATAAGTGTTGTTCCATGTTTTTTATGAAAAAGGATTTTATCATTTACTGCCTTTTTGTACATTTCCAACTGTTCTTCAGTATAAAGCGAATTGTGACCATCTTCTGTAATTCCAAAATGTTCAATATATATCTCCTGCTCATTCTGACGGATAATAAAATCGGGAGTGTACGGTTTACGGGACAGCATAATATTATATTTATATACAGGTTCGTATTCGTAATCAATATTATTAAGATAGAAAAAATTAGCAATTTCTACTTCCTGATAAGAACGTACTACTTCATTCTGAATTGTTACTTTATTTCGTGTTTTACGATCTATTACTTCTGTCCGAAAATCTTCAAGTTCACTTCGCATAGTCGCATAATTTGCATGTGCCACATGATTAAAAAAATCATTAATATCATCACCTTCATAAGGCGCATCAAAATATGACGCAAAGAACAATACCAGTTTCTTCACCATAACCGGATCACGCAAAATTTTATCTTTCAGGTATCTCTGTATGCAAAAAAACAATTTATTAGAATCTACAATATTAAGATTCTGCGGATCATTCTTATGAAGTATCGCATTTCCTGCTGAATGAAATGTTGCAATCGGACAGGGAATATTTAAGTCTTTATTAATTCGTTCCCGCAACTCATTCACGGCTTTATTTGTAAAAGAAATTATTAAAATCTGTGACGGATCAATATGTTGTTTCTCCACCAGATATTTAACCTTTGCCGCAACAGTTGTTGTTTTTCCCGCACCTGCCCCGGCAACGACCAACCCATAATCCTCATCAGAGAGAATTACCTCTCTCTGATTTTCATCCAGACAAATATCAGGATCTATGTCTTTCAAAATGTTATCCAGATACTCTTTTTCTTCTTGTTTCTTTCTTGAAAGATAATTCTCATTTATATTATCCACAAAAGATATAATGTTTTCATAATTTGTGCACAGCTCCTGCACATTCTCCGGAGACAGCCCATTTTTACTGCAAAAATCCTCCAGCATATCCTCCCCGTCCATCTTCCGCATAAAGGAAACCGTTTCTGCATATCCACCGACCTGCTCATAATATTCACTTCTCGCAATATAGTGGTCACTTTCCTGCAACTTGCACAGAAATCCCTCTAATTCTTTAAGGCTCTGAGCTTCTTTTGATTTTGATACGGGTGTATTCGCAGTAGTTTCCGTCTCTTTTTTCTTTTTGAATATCACATCCAAAAATTTCATAGCTGGTCTCCTGATTTTTATCTTCCTTATTCTTTGTGCATTTAAACATTAATAAACTGTTATTATCTTGCTACAATTAAACGTACTTTCTATAAGCCTTCCATATAATCATTCGGTATCTTCATTGTTCTTTTTCCCACAATCTATAACTTCCCAATATCCATTTTTAGGAGAACCATGCCGGATAAGAATACCAAGTTCTTTTAATTTCTTAATATTTTTTTCTATGCTCCGGCTTCCCATACCTAATTGTTCTGCTATTTTTGCTGCCGATAGCTGCCTATCATAGAGAAGAAGATTCACAATTTTCTTCTGTGTATCTGACAATTCATAACCTCTAATTATATCCGAACCTTTTCCGACTCTTCTCCGAACTTTCTCCGAACTTTCTCCGGCTTCTTTTTCCGACTCTGTCATAGAATTATTTCTAAATAATTCTACCCGAAACATATTATCGAATTCTTGAAATTTTGGTTCTGGAAGTCCATATTCCTTCGCAGCATTAAGAATTCTTTTTATCCCACTACCCCATGCTTCTACCAGTCCCATCTGGCTAAAAATATTGGCAATTGCTCTATTTCGGATTTTAGAATGACCATTCATGACTTCCTCGTATGTCAGTCCATTGTACAGTCCCCCCGGAGAAGTCACCTCCAGTCGATTATCATATATTGCAACTTGAATGCAAGATTCGTCCAATAAATTTCGATGACAATGTGCATTGATAATCATTTCTCTGATTGCTTCTGGCGGAAGTTCATATTTTTCCTTTCTCACCAAGCCATCAATTGTTGCTCCAAGTCTTATGTTTCTCAAAACAAAATCTACGGCTGATTCAATCTGTGTATAGATTGGTCCTATAAATTCTCTCTTATCCAGAAATACTGCCCTATCTGTTCCTTTAAAGACTGCACATTGGGTTTTAGAAAATGGAAAATAGTCAGAAGTTAATAATGCATAGGCATTCGTTGCCAATAGCTGCCCCTCGCTTTGTTTCAGAATTTTCCAGTTAATAAGCTGCTCTTTCTTCACTGAACGTTCTGCCATTCCAGCTTTTTCCCGAAAGTTTTCAATGTCACTACAAAGCTTTTCTGTTGCCTCTTTTGAAACAGGATAGCCTACACAAGTAAGTTCATCCCAAGAAATTCTGGCACCCTCCATTTCAAGTTCTCTAATCTTTTCTGGAAATGCCTGTCTGGATGTACCTGCCACACGAATATAGATACCATTCTCTTTTCCTTTTGATTTCAGATAATATGGGCGATTCTTTCCAGCTTCTACGGACACAATAATAACCGTTTTTCCATCTATTGTCTGTGGTTCAATATCCGGAATAATCTGCGGCATACAAGAGTCTGAAATAGCATTGGCAATTCCATCCATCAACTGAAATAATATTTCGTTTGCCACACCCACAATCTCGTGTGTTTTATCATCTATACCTACAATCAGCTTTCCGCCCTGAGTATTGGCAAAAGCTACGATTGTTTTCATGTACTTTTCACTTTTATCTGGTAAAGTGATTTTGTATTCAATATTTTTTGATTCTCCAGAAAACAATGTGTCTCTTGCCATTTTTCATACCCCATTTTCATTATTTCTCGCACCGCTGGTGCGATATTTTATTTTGCTAATTATATTGTACCCTATCATAAACATTAATCAAACATTATCATAAACATTAATCAAACATTTTTATTGACAACATTTATAATATTAGAATTCAGCAAATAAGAATAAGTGAAACAATAGCAGGCAACCTTATCGACTACCTGCTACGTAAAATATCTTATGCAAATTAGAAATTATTCAAACTCGCAAATAAAATCTTATCACTATACACTTTTGTATAGGGATTATGGTTCTATCTGGTTTTATATGTGTTCCACTGTCCAAAGTCCACAGGCTGTACTGAACGGTGTTATCAATTTGTTATCACATCTCTGTTATCAATCAAAGATTCTCGTGATATCCTGATATCGGTTAACTACACGATAAATCTCTACATATTCGTTACCGACCTTATAGATAATCACATAATCTTCCCATATCGCATATTTATAATCTGTCCGAAAGCTGACCCGTTTGGAGAGATCCGACCCCATTCCAGGAAACATCTGAAGGTTTTCAAATTTACCGTAAATTTCCTTTATGGTCTTTGCTGCATATTCTTCGTTATCTTCAGCAATATAATCTCGGATGTTTTTCAAATCCTTTGCAACAATCGGATTGATCCGCAATTTTAACATCTTATTCCCCCACAAGTGCTTTCAGTTTGTCCAGATCCAGCCAACCTTCGCCATCTTTCACTGCTTCTTCAGCTTCCTGCAGCTTCAAGAGAAGCTTTTTCTCTGCACGGTCACGCTCATAATCTTCAATATCCATGACAACGAAACGTCCTCTGCCATTTTTAGTCAGATATACTGGTTCTCCTTTATGACAGTTTTTCAGGACTTCATTATAATTTCTCAAATCAGATACTGGTAAAATATTTGCCATATTCTTTCAGCTCCTTCCTTTGATTTAAATTGTTTCTGCTACTTCTATTATACACAAAAAGCTGTAAAATTCAACGTAGATTTTTACAGCTTTTATTTTATCATTTCTATATATTTTTATCGCAATCTATTTCAAATATTGAGAAAAAATCGCCTCCAATTCTTTATTTCCTTTCAAAAATTCATACTCTTCTTTATTTTCAATTTCTGTAGCTAATGCACGAACAAAATTATTTCCAACGCCTGAAAAAGATTTTCCCTGTACTGTATCCGCATATCTGTAATATAAAGGTGATTCCACCATCTTCCATGGCTTCTGTGACTCCATCAGCACTTCTTTTATCAACTGAATACATTTTTCTACATCCTTTCGATACACGGCAATCAATAGATGTGGTACTACTTTACCGTAATCCCACAGACCAAATAACGATACCATATGTTCTGTGATTTCGGCAATCTCCTCTGCTTTACAATGATTTCCGGTTTCTTCTTCCATTTCTATCAACTTATACAGATAGTTTTGTATATTCGTAACTGTCTGCATCAGTTTTCCCTCTAAAAAGAACGCTGCAATATCTGTCCCTTCCTGGTGTGCTAATACATTCGTTTTCATAATTGTGCCATCTATCACAGTATCTGGAATTTTATCCAAAAAGATATTTGCTTCTTTATATTTTTCCATTTGTATATATTTGGCCGCAAGCATAAAAATACTGGAAATCCTTACCTTTTCATTCGGACTTTCAGCAGTTCGTTCTAGCCATTCAACAATCACATTATTGCATTCCAACTTTTTCTCATCATCGACATCGGATAAAGTTAGCGCCGCATTTAAAACAGTAGCAATTGAATAAATCAACGAATCACAATGAGGATATTCCTTTATTTTATTTTTTCCCATCTCAAAAGCTTTTATAAAGCTATCCAATGAAACTTCCGAAAGCTCATTCGCAAATTGTCCAATCTCTTTTTCTGTCAATTCTTCACGAAATGAAAATAGTTCATTCATATCAATTTTTAATAATCGAGCAATTGCCGGAAGTAATGATATATCTGGATATGTGTTTCCTTTTTCCCATTTATTTACCGCAGGAGTAGAAACGTCCAAATAATCCGCCACCTGTTCTTGTGTTAATCCCGCAGTTTTCCGATAGTTTTTTATCTTCTCACCAATTTGCATTGTCCCTACCTCCTGTTTATATTCTCATTATAGTATTTCTAATATGTGTTTACAATTGAGCCTTCATTTAATTATGGCTTCGATTTCTTAACTACCGGTTAAAATCTGCGAGAAAAATGCTCTATTTTATAATTCTGCAAATCAAAATATCCTTAAATTCAATTAATTCAAAAATAAGTGTATCAGTACTCCAATCAAGAAGCAAATCATCGCTGTAACACCCGCACTGATAATAACCTTTAATATATTTTGATAAGGACGTTTTCCCACTTCAACTGCCTTATGAAGTTCATCCAATTTTTTTCCCTCCGTAAATGCAACAATTTCCTTATAAGTTTGTATATCATTTTTCTTTTTTAGTTTTTCAACCTTTAACGCTCAGTACATTGTAATAATAAATAAAATCCCAAACGGAATATACGCATACCTTCCGAGCCACATAAACAAAGGTACTGCCGATATAATCAACACGGCCAAATGAACTTTATAGATGGAACCATAATAATTAAACTTTTTAATTTCTTGCTCGCTAATAATTTCTTTCATTTTCTCTATATCTCCTTTGCATGAGAGTGCCGGAAACAACCTGGAAAGTTTATGCTCATTTGTATCCAGGAAAAGACAGGAAGCTTGCTGACGCTCTCAATGAAGTAAGAGCCACAAATGATAATGTAGAAGATAAAAACGAATGAAACATATAACGTCATATAAGAACAAAAAATCCCCAAAAATAAGACACTTTCTCCCAATTAACATCACCGTAGCATCACAGGCAAAAATAAAATCCCGGAAACCCTTGCAAATAAAGGGCTTCTGGGATTTTGCTCATTATTCAAACTCGTCTCACAGGAGATTGATTTCTGTAATCTCAATAGCGTTTTCGCTACTTTTCATTGTTGTATTCGCCATATTAGCAGGCATAATTTTGACTGGCATAAAAATTGCACTCAAAATGTACTCATATATCAATCCAATTATTTATTCCGAAATACAGAAATTATCTCTCATTATTGCATTCGCCCCTGAATTCTTTTATCAGATTCTCAAATTCTGCTACAGACATTCTACTATACATTTTGCACCAATATTTCTTTTGAAAGAGCATCACTTTATGCACTGAAAGTTTACATACTTTTATCACAAGCCAACGATGTCTTCTTTGAATTTTTTTATCTTTTGCTTCCTTAAATGACATCCTGACAAACAACACTTCATATTTTGAATAAAGTTCAAGTATGTATTCTAACGGTATAATTAGTATTAAATACACAATAGGAATCATAAAACTAATAAAAGTATTTAATGCATCCAGTTCTTTATATTCATGTATTCCAATCTTTATAGTCTCGTATAGTATCCAAAATCCTGCCACCGCAAGAACCATATCTAGCAACTTATGTACTTTCTCATACTCCTCTTCGCGCTCTGCAATTACATTCATAATTACAATTATTGTTGTGATCGGAATAATTACCAATTCAACCCATATGTTGAAAGTAAATGTGCTAATAATAAATTCCAAAACAATCGTCAATTTCAAATTATCTTTTAAAACTTTTCTAATATATTCCTCATCTGCCTCTTTTGAAACAGCATTCATGCAGTATATCAAACCTGAAAAGACAAACCAAACTATAATATCTTTAATAAAAGCATTATCCCAAAACGGTAACTGATAAAATATTAAAGTTATACCCAAAACATAAAGGAAAATAATCCCCCAAAGTATTCTTAACTTCTTACCAAAGAATATTTTTACAACATTCCAAAATGCCTCTCTAATCTGTCTATGTACCATTGCATACACAAATAAAATAAATGCCCAGATCACAGTTGCCCATTCCCTAGTAGTTAAAATTTCCATATATCATTTACTTCCCAATCCGAAGTTTATTCCACTGTTATTTTTTTCAATATCGGCAAGTATCCTACATAATTCAATTATTATAGTTGCACTTACTTTAATTTGCTGTTGCAGCCATACACTCTGACTGTTATAATCAGTGCATGGGTGCTACCATACAACGGTAGGCGGTTAGTCCTTCAGCAGAGGGACTGTGACCCTCTGATTACATAGAAACCCGAACGGGAATCCACTGGAAAGGAGGGCTAAGCCAATGAGTATTGTAGATTTTATAGCAGTAGTGGGCTTCGGCTTAACCTGCTTTAGTATCGGATACACATTCGGTAAGGATAATCATAAACCACAAAAATAGCCGCCCCAGTCTGGTAAACTAAGCGGCAATTTTTGTCTAACTTTATATCGGACTAACCGTCTATCGGTAGCACTCTTTTTCTATAATCATATTATCACGGTTCCATAGAAATGTCAAAATTTTTCTTTGCTTTGAGAATCATCTGCGGCTTCGATAATCTGTATTGCCTTTTTCGCTTCATCACCTTCCACCAATACATCCACACCATACATACCAAATCCCGGTGCACCATGCATAGCGACGCTTGCACTCGCTTCCTGTGAAAAAGCAGCAATTCCTTGTTCTTTTAAAAGTTCTATAATTCTTCCCGCTTCTACTATATCTTTAGCGTTGTAAATTTTTGTACTGCCTGTCTTTGTCGTTGGAATATCTCTTTGCTCCCCATTAACTGAAATCCGGCGTCTGTTCCGGTTAAAATATGATAATACTCTGAGAACAATAAATGCCACGATTGTAATTCCACCCAGAAAAAGTAAAGCGAAATATATCGTTTGCTTCTCGGTTGCCCCCATTCTTCTCAGGCAGATACCATAAAACACAGAGAAAATTCCTGCACAGATCACACTGGTAAGGAAATCTCTCCATAGTGCCTCTCTCGCAGACAAGCCTTTATCCCAAATGCCATTATGTACCATAATAAACGCATATACAATTCCGCCTACCAGAGCAATTAACGTTTCACCCAGCACCAGACGAAGATTTACTGCCAATAGAAGCTGTATGATAATAGCTCCAACACTGATCAGGAACATAGATGCAAAAGCAAGATTTCCGGCTTTTAAAGCTTTTTGCTTTACCCAATCTTCATAATCAGCTACTTTGTTTAATGTTTCTTTCATCTCTTTGTTCATGGTCGAACTCCTTTCTCCATCCAGGAGCTCTTTTATTTCAATGTCATAATAATCAGCAAGTTCAACCAATATACTTAGATCCGGCATATTCGATCCTGTCTCCCATCTGGAAACGGTTCTCGCCGATACGCCAAACTTTTCTGCAAGCTGTTCTTGTGTAAGATTTTTTTCCTTACGGCATTGTTTCAAAAAAGCTCCTATCTTTTTTGTGTCCATGTTTCTACCTCTCTTTCACCTACAGCTTACCAATTATTTCAAAAAATCCCACGACACAAACCGAGAATCACCTGATTTTCCACCAGACATTGCGTGTCTGGTACAGATTAATCCATTTCAAACAAAAAATTTTCGTAATCTTTTACGTAATATCTGATATTTTTCCGGCCTTTTTGAATAATGATATGTCCCTCTGCTTCCAGTCTTACTTTCTGTGCCTGGATACCTCCGGGATACTTTTCATTCAATTCACCATTTGCTTTCAGCGTTCTCCAGTAAGGAGTTTTATCTTTCAATCTCTGATGGCTTGCCCAGGCAGCAATAGATACAAAAATTCCGGCAGTTATAGGTTCTGTAAAATCTGCATCATTCTCTTTTGCAAAAAATTCTCTTATCTTTCCAACTGTAATCACTTTACCATATGGAATTTTTTTCATCACTTCATCATAAGCAATGGGCGGTGCAAAGTACATTTTGTTTCCACCATATTTTTCAATGCTCTTTACATCCGTGATTATCTGAAACTTTGGCATATCTTTATTATCCAGCAGCATTGCATTAAAATCCTTCTTATCTTCATTAGCCATATCCGCCACCTCCTGATCTAAGAATATACATCTTTCCGATTTTATGCAATGAGACACTTTTGTAAATTTCTTATCATAACCAGAATTTATAACTCTTTCCTATGGTTTAAGTGAATGCCAATATGTCCTACCCCCAGTATTATTGTAGACACGAATAACATTGGGTTTCGTTCGTATATAGCAATCAAACAACACGCTATAACTGGAAGAGTAGCACCTGCAACAGGAATACCCATTATACTGCTATAAAAATCTTTCATCGTCTTTTCACTTTTAAAATATCGTATCCAATATAATTCATACATAATCATCAGCACAAATGCAGCAATTAACCAAATCATCCATGCTGTAATACCTTGAATATTAAAATCACTGAAAATCAGCAACAAACAAGTCACTAAAACTTCGCCGGCTCTCTCAAACAACAGCAAGATTTTGTTTTCATTATGTACATATTTTTCGTAATCCTTTGGCTGATTCTTCGTCCAATATAAGTTTGGAATCATCAACATGATAAGAAAAATCAATCCAATATATGAAAATCCCAAATGCATACATTCACCTCATGATTCCCGATAATTTTCAGTTCTATAAACTGAACTACGATTTTTCATTTTGAAGAAAAATCTAAACAATCAATCGTTTTCTTAAATATCCGCTTTTCTTCATTCGTTCATATGTACCAAGTGTATCATTCTTATTTATAAACTCCAATGCTTCATCATATTCCATTCCTAATATAAGTAAATTCATTCTTGCAGCATGCAAATAATTCTCGTACCATTCCCATTCTGGATTCCTAGACAATTCTCGAATTGTAGAGCGTGATACTATAGGATTTATTGCGTAATTATCTGGTTGACAAAAACTATTTACAATATTAATATTGTTCTCCATTACTTTTGTTTGTCCCACCATAGAACCACCCATACTATTCCATAGAGGAAAATGACCATACTTTCTTCGGAATGACTCAATTAATATGCCTTCTACTCTCTTTATATCATCTCGTCCTTGCTCACTTAACATATCCTCAATTGGAGAGTTCTGCTGCTTTGCAAATTTCTCATACACTTTTCTGTTTCTATGAACCAACGGTTGAGATAACGGCGATTGCACAAATATTGTGTAACCCAATCGTTCATTTCTTGAAAAATAATCTTCAATTTGTTTTTGTTTCGATCCCTCTTTAATTGGTAAAATCCCATTATGCTGTTTAAATCTTTCTGCTAGGTCGCCTGCTAATCCAATATAGAGAACTGCTTCCGCATAGTAATCCCAAAAACAATAAATTCCTGCCGAAGCCCAACCGTAGTTATCTGTCGGAGAACATAAATCATCGATAGCATCTGCCATTTCCAAGGCTTCTTCTTTTCTATACGCATCTATAATAACTGTTCCAAACATTACATATCTCCTTGCTAAACACCATCTGTCTTTTTCTCATTTTATCACACTCACATTCCAAACACCATTCTTATATTAGCAAAAGAACAGCCTTCCGACTGCTCTCTGTGCTTACTATAATGTAGCTAACTTACATATCGTTCGCATCCTATATATGTTTTTTCATATTCTCACAACTCCATTTCTTTGTGTTTGATTTTATTTTTCTTCTGCTGCATATTGTGCTCCTGGCTTCTTTCTCTGCCCCATTGCAGCCTGTCACTCAGTTTTCTCGGCATCTGCTCTTTTCGTTTTTGTTCTTCCAGTGCTTTTTCCTTCTGAATATCACGCCAAATTGCCGACTCTATAGTATCACTGCCAAATATCCGTAGTGCTCTTTTATATTTATCTGATATTACTTCCAGCTTATCTACATCATCACACAACTGATTGCACATATCCGCCACCTTATCAGCATCCTTTTCTAGATCATCATAATCTTTCTTCAACTGCTGATATTTATCTCTCCATTTTTCTGCTTCTCTGGAAAGTTCTATCACCTTTGCAGCTAATCCTGCAATATAATTCTTCATCTTAGCGAACAGAGGTTTAATCTTTTTATTGCGGTATGTAGACGCCAGTTCCAGTGCCCCGACTTCTGGCAACACTAATTTAATTTGCCCGGAATTCTTTAATTCCTTATCAATACTATTTATGATTGGCTGTAACTGATTCCGTTGCTTCTCCATATGTTTCAGTTCTTTGTCCGCCTGTTCTTTGCTTTCCCTGACTTGATCTCTGGCTTTTTCTGCATCAGCTTTTTCCTGATTAAGCGCCTTTATATCTGATTCTGTCGCTTCTACATCTGCTGTCAAATTTTCTATTTTCTGCTCCAGCTCCTTTACTTCTTTTGCACGTTCCTTCTTCTTAAAATTATACACATCCAGATGTTCTTCATGAGTTCCTTTCTGCTCCCATTCGATTTCATGCCGCTCCATAATCTCTGCCAGAACTTCTTTTTCATGATTGATCCATTGATTCAATTCTGTATCATGCTTGGCACCGCCTTGAAATCCAAGGCTTTTCAACGCCTGTTTCAACGAGACTCTTGTATCCATTCCTTTTCCCTTCCATCCGGTCACATAAGGTACAAAATCAATATGTAGATGTGGGGTAGCTTCGTCCTGATGCAGATAGCAGCAAAATACCCGGAGTGTTGGATTTCGTCTCTGAAAATCCTGCATATATTCATCCAATACTTTCACCGCAAGATCTCCCTCTGGTGTACCGGCTGCCATATCTTTATTATTCCCAATCTGGAAAATTACTTCATGAAACAACTTCTCCTGCTTTCCATGCTGGATCTTATCATAATAATTCGTAATCTTCCGGTCATTTCTTTTCCCGACATTATACCGTTCTACCGATTCATCAAACAGTTCTTTGTAAACATCCTTCAAGTTTTCATCCCGGTAACAGATGTTCAGATACACTCTGTTCGGATTAACATTTTCTGCAATAAAATCCCGTCTGTTATGAGCAAGGGAACCCGATCCTGTCATACCGCTGATTGTTCTTTTCATCATTCTATTTTTTCACCTCACATTCTCTCAATAGTGCCGGATACGGCACATGAATTGTATTCGTGCCCGTCAGGGCGGTTTTGTTACTTTTGTCAAAAGTAACGCAAAAGCACTTTCGACAGCCGTACCGTCCATCAAAAGTACCCTTGCGCCCTGCGGGGCTATTCTTTCCTGCGGTCGGTATGTCTGTGCCCGGTTATATCCTTGCACGAATATATTCCAGATCACCACGATACGGTGTGCCCACCAGATACCAGTTCCGCTCAGCATCCATTTCCATTCTTGTCTGCATCCATTTCCCATCCATTAAAACCTGCAGACATTCCCCACAATGCAATCCGGTATCAAGCCATAAGTCCGATAACAAGATGCCGTATCTTCCGTTACTGCTGTTATAACCAAGTCTTCCTTCTCTCATTATCCAGTCTCCTTTCCAAATACATTCAAAATTCCTACCAAGGATGACCTGAATCAGGGCGCCCTTCCTGATGTCTTCCAAAAACTTCCGTCTTCACATCTGCAACTTTTCCTTGTCTACCATCTATACAGGAGCGTGCCACGCCCCTGTCATATAGCATTCAAAGAAGGATTACCATCGAAAGTCAGCCTGTATTCCCCGCCTGTCCAGATACTCCTGTCGAGCTTTTTCCCGTTCTTCCTCTGTCGGAGCGGTTTTTGATTTCGTATATAATTCACGTTCCACCATAGTGTTCATTTTCAGCTCCAATCCTTTTTTCACATCTTCGGTACAACTATCATCATCAAGCAGATGATATCGGAGCAGTTTCATAAATAATTCCTGTGGTATTTGTACATTTTTCATTCATAGCTCCTTTCAAGATAGCAAGATTCCCTATTCTTAAAGAGATGGTAATCTTGCCATCTTCCCAATATTATTCAGGTAACATCCAGAACCACTGGTTACCAATCTTCACAGAATCAATTTCCAATTCCTTTTTCGCATTCCACAGTGTTTTCTTTTTAATTCCCCTGCTTTCCGCTTCTTCTGCCACCTTTGTCTGGGCTACAGAACCGGATACCAAAATTTCCTTTAAAAATTCCTTTGCTTCGTGAATTTTCTGCCCCCGGTTGTCTCCGCTTAACAAATCATCTGCACTGATGTCATATTCCCCGATCCATTCAAATCCAGTATCTTTGTCTAAACGGAATGCAATAGATTTTCCTTCCGGTGCAAGGGAACTTTTTACATGACACACCACACGAATTTCTGGTTCATCCTTGATCCTTCCGACAATCAGTACGCTTCTGGCTGCTGCTTGAAAATCAATAGAGCCAAGTCCACGGTATGACGATTTCCCATTACTGTTTTTGTTCATGTGACCGATTAAAATAATCGCACAATGATATTTTTCAGCAAGCACCGCCACACGCTTCATCAAGGGGCGGATTTCATTTGCCCTGTGCATATCTACATCAGTCCCCAGAAAACCCTGTATCGGGTCTAAAACTACAAGGCGTGTTTTTGTCTGTATGATGGCTTCTTCTAATCTGGCATCCATCATAGTCAGCGCCTGATCGTTATCATCAATCACCATCACTCTGGAACAGTCTGCACCTGCGGAAAGAAGTCGGGGCTTAATGGTATCGCCTAATCCATCCTCTGCAGTCTGATAAATTACATTTACCGGCTCCAGAACCATTGTTTTTTCCTCCAAGGCTGATTCATCACTGCCCGATGGTAATACTGCCTCGCCTTTTGTCAGCTTTGCAATAATCTGCAGCACCATTGTGGTCTTGCCCTCACCGGGATCTCCCTGCACGATCGTAACTTTCCCAAAGGGAATAAAGGGATAAAGCAGCCAATCTATTTTTTCTACCTCTACCTGTTCCATATTTATCAGTTTTAAATTCGGTTCATCTCTTCTGTTATCCAAAATTACCTCCATTTTCTGTTGAAAGAAAGTGGAGACTTTGGTAGAATAACCTTAGTATTTGATTTGGATTTTCTACCAAGTCTCCGCCTTTAGGTGTTTGCCGACACTTAAAGGCTTTTACTTTTCATCTTCCAATATCTCTGTTTTAAAATCACTTGCTTTCCATGTTACTGAACAATCATCACCAGTGATTTCAATTACCTGTTGCATTAATGCCCGGCAATCTGCCAGCACCTCATACAAATCCTCTGTTTCCAGATGTTCCAGACGTTCCCACAACCGCCTTATTTCAAGGCTTAACCGATCACTTTGATATTTACCAACCGCAATCTTTACTTCCTGATATAGTACAGACTGAATGAAATATTTTCCTTTCGGCAGTCCACTCACTTTAATGCGCGCTTCTAATTCTCTGCGTTCCTCAGGTGTCATCCGAAAACAAACTGTCTGATTGCGTTTTCTATCTTTATCTAATCCACTCATTACAAATCCTCCCTATATTCACTGTCTAGCCGTTCAGCCAGTTTTGTCTGCTTGTTTGGATAAAGATGTGCGTAGGTATTCAGCGTAGTTTCCACCTTTTCATGCCCGAGCCGATTTGCAATCTCCAGCGGTGAAAATCCCAGTTCAATCAGCATACTTGCATGGGAATGCCTCAAATCGTGTACTCTTATCCGTTTTACGCCACTTTCTTTAATTCCTCGCTGCATTTCATGCTCCAGATAATATTTTGTAATGGGAAACAGCCTGTTGTTCTCCTGCAAATCATATAAACTATCCATATAATCTTTGATATCTGCAGCCAGAAACTCCGGAATGGTAATCACTCTCTTGCTCTTCGGTGTCTTTGGTGGAGTGATTACATCTTTCTTGCCAAGACGTTGATATGATTTTGTGATAGAAATTGTTCTCTTTTCAAGATCTATATCTTTCGGATTCAGAGCCAGAAGCTCTCCCATACGCATCCCCGTCCAGTACAAGGTCATAAATGCCATATAAGAAAGTCTTTTGTTCATGACACTGTCGATAAACTTCCTAAATTCCTCTCCTGTCCAGAAATCCATTTCTTCTGCCTTGCTCTTACCCATACTTCCGGCTTTTACACAGGGATTACTTTTCAAATCGTAATATCGAACCGCATAATTAAAGATTGCACTCAACTGGTTATTGATTGTTTTCAGATAAGTGGGTGAATACCCCATTTTAATCAATTCATTCTGCCATTGACGGATGTCAGCTGCAGTAATGTCATTTACCCGCTTATCCCCGAAATACGGGAGAATTTTCAGCTCCACGATATACTTTTTCGTTCTCATGGTATGCTCCCGCAGGCGAGTCTCCATATCTGCACAATACATCTTCCAAAAATCCTCAAACTTCATATCAAAGTCCGCTTTTTGCGTAATGAGGAAATTTCTAAGCCATTCCTCCGCCTCTCTTTTAGTCGCAAAACCTCTTTTGGTGGATTTCCGGCGTTTCCCCTGCCAATCCGTATAACGATACTGAATCAACCATTTCCCTGTTTTCTTGTCTTTTTCCGCTTTCATTCGACCACCTCCTACACGCTGAAACCATACCAGCGTTTTTCAAAATAGCGTCTGGGAACTTTGCCCGCAATCACCAGAAATCCCTCTTTTTCCAGTTCCTGATTCAGCTTACGAATCAACTTGTAAGCATGACCTACAGAAACACCCAGCATTTCTGCGAGTTCATTTGCAGTAATATAAATCTTGTTGTTTTCTGCCATATATGCATCCTCCTTTTCTTTTTATAGCGATATCGCTACATTTTATATTCCCATTATATGTAGCGACTACGCTATTGTCAAGTATTTTGAAATGCTAGTAGAGAAATTTTTTCAAACATGGTATAATGTAGCCATCTCGATACATGGAGGACGATAAGAATGACCATAGGAGAAAAAATCAAATACTGCAGAAAGCAAATCGGAATCACGCAAGATAAACTGGCTGAGCTGACCGGTATCCATCCGGTTTCTATCCGAAAATACGAAACAAATAAAATGCAGCCACAACCTCCTCAGTTAGAGAAAATTGCAGCTGCACTCGGTGTCAGTTATAATGCTTTGAATGGCAGTGATACCGCCGGACTTCGTCTGGAAACAGTTGGTGATCTGATGGGCGTACTTATGGTGCTTTGTAATTCCGGCATCCTCCAGATCAGCGGAGAGCGTGGAGAAGACAAGATGTTAAAAGATAATACTGTATCCATCCATCTGAATCCGGTTCTCTCTTCTTATCTCGAAATCGGATACACCACCAGAGGGAAGGCACATACGCTGTCTTTGCAGGATGCATTGTTGAATATCAGAAGTTACAAGGTATTTAATGACCTGTTGAAATGGGAAAAAATGAATTACATCTACCAGAGTGTTTTGGAATCCGCTGGTGATAATCCAAATGAAGCTACACAGGCAGCTATAGATGAGATAGCCGAGACAAAAGAAAAAGTGGAATTGGAATTGCAGAGAAGTCAGATATTGCTTGACACTTCTGATGGCATTAAAGTGAAAGTAAATCCTAATTACTGATATTTCTTATTTAAAATATAGAGGAGACTAACATGAGCGAAAAGATTTTCAGAGATACCAGAATTCAAATTGGAATTCTAAAAAGCCGAGGAGTTATAATAAAAAATAAAAAATGGGCAAAACAAACTATACGAACAATAAATTATTATAATCTTGTTAATGGCTATAAAGAACCCTTTCTCCAAACGGGAACTACTTACGAAAAATATATTTCCGGTACTACCTTAGAAGAAATACATGCATTATATGAATTTGATCGAAAACTACGTATAATTACCATTGAGTATATACTTGAAGTAGAAAAACAAGCAAAATCTCTTATAGCTTATTCTTTTTCAAAAGCTCACGGACATAAGAATTATCTCAAACTTGAAAATTTTGATACCCAAGGAATCCAAAAATACAGTCAAGTATGTGATTTATTGAGTAACTTATATCGTAAAATCAATTCGAACATTGACAAAGATTTATCCATATCGCATTATGTCAACGGAAAAAATTATATTCCTTTATGGGTATTGGTTAATTCAATTTCCATGGGAGACATTAGTAAATTTTACTCTAATATGTTACAAAAAGAACGTGATGACGTTGCACGTAGAATGAAATGGGGTCTGCGAGAAAACCAGTTAGCTAGTTGCTTATTTTTTCTTTCTACTTTTAGAAATCGTTGTGCACACGATGAACGAATGTATTCTTATTTATCATACGCCTATTTATGTAATAACAATTATTTTCATTATTTTCATATAAACACAAATAATACCAATAACTACTTTGCAGTGATGATTGCTTTTAAAATGGTACTTAGTAAAACGCGTTATAATGAATATATCAAGCAAATTGAAGATTTATTTGATGAATTGTCAAAGGATCTTTCAACTATTCCAATTAGAAAAATACGAAATATAATGGGAATTCCAAATAATTGGCGACGTTTAAAAACATTGAACTAATTCAATTTATAACTTGACAAAACGATGAGAATTCTGTATGATATATTCACTGATTAAGAATACTTTAGTCAGCATACAATATAATTGAAAGTACCTTGATGACCTACGTGGCTCAAGGGCATATTTTTTAGAGGAGTTGGTTTACCAGCTCCTCTATTATTTTCCGTTTTTGTACTCAATCTGTACTCAAACCACATCGTAAGAGCCCGGAAACCCGCATAAATGCTGGATTTCCGAGCTCCATTTTTTTACTCAAACTCAATCGTTCCCGGTGGCTTGCTAGTCAGGTCGTAGAATACACGATTAACTCCCTTAACCTCATTAATAACACGGTTCATGACTCTGTTCAGTACTGCATATGGAATCTCAGAGGATTCGGCTGTCATAAAGTCAACTGTCTGAACTGCGCGGAGCGCTACTGCATAATCGTAGGTTCTGAAATCACCCATAACACCTACGCTCTGCATATTTGTCAGCGCTGCAAAGTACTGGTTCGGCATCCAGGACGGATCCTCACCGTGTTCCTTCTTATATTCAGCAGCTGCGTTATCTACCTCTTCACGATAGATAAAGTCTGCATCCTGTACAATACGTACCTTCTCTGCAGTAACCTCACCGATGATACGAACTCCAAGTCCTGGTCCAGGGAATGGCTGACGGAACACCAGTCTTTCCGGAAGTCCAAGTTCCAGGCCAGCTTTACGCACCTCATCCTTGAACAGATCACGGAGCGGCTCGATGATTTCCTTGAAATCAACGAAATCCGGAAGTCCTCCTACATTATGATGAGATTTGATCACTGCGGACTCGCCGCCCAGACCACTCTCTACAACATCCGGATAAATAGTTCCCTGTGCAAGGAAATCTACTGCACCGATCTTCTTAGCTTCTTCCTCAAAAATGCGGATAAACTCTTCACCGATAATCTTACGTTTTGCCTCAGGCTCTGTAACACCTGCAAGCTTGTCATAATATCTCTGCTGTGCATTGACACGGATAAAGTTCAGGTCGAACTGTCCCTCCGGTCCAAATATAGCTTCAACCTCATCTCCCTCATCCTTGCGGAGAAGGCCATGATCTACGAATACACAGGTAAGCTGTCTGCCGATGGCTCTGGAAAGAAGACCTGCTGCTACAGAAGAATCCACTCCGCCGGACAGAGCAAGGAGAACTTTTCCATCTCCAACCTTTTCGCGGATCTCTTTGATGGTATTTTCAACAAATGCATCCATTTTCCAGTCTCCGGCGCACCCACAGACATCAAGGACGAAATTGGACAGCATCTTCTTGCCTTCTACTGTATGAAGCACTTCCGGATGGAACTGGATCGCATACAGCTTCTTCGCCTCATTCTGTGCAGTTGCTACAGGGCAGTCTGCAGTATGTGCCGCAATCTCAAACCCAGGTGCAATCTGTGAAATATAATCTGTATGACTCATCCAACAGATTGTTTTATCAGATACATCTTTAAAAATTCTGGAATCTGTCTTATCGATCAGAAGTTCTGTCTTTCCGTACTCGCTGACATCTGCTTTCTCAACTTTTCCGCCCAGGACATGCATCATAAGCTGAGCTCCATAACAAAGACCCAGAACCGGAATTCCAAGTTCAAATAATTCTTTCGGACATGTAGGTGAATCTGCCTCATAGCAGCTGTTCGGACCACCGGTAAGAATAATTCCCTTAGGATTCATTTCTTTTATCTTCTCAAGATCGATCTTGTAGGAATAGATTTCACAGTATACATTACATTCTCTGACACGTCTCGCAACCAGCTGATTATACTGACCACCGAAATCCAGTACAACGACTGTTTCTCTCTTCATGTTTTCCTCCTTGTTTTTCATTATTTTTTCGCATCTCATTATAAATTACAGCCATAACTTTTACAATATTTATTTTACCTAAATATTTTTTAAACACGCTCTTGAGTTTATGAGTTTTTTAGAATTTAATCACGTTTTTTTCAACAGTCCATCACATTTTACTCACAAATTCCCTGTATATTAATAAGCAAATAAAGCAAATGCTTTACAGAACAAATGCAATTGCTTTTTCATCATATAGATTTTAACTTTTTTCTTTTTCATACTTAGCCGGACCGAAAGGTCCGGCCCTCCTTCTTTTTACAGGCCTTTTACGGGTCTGTTTTTTTATCCTTGCAGGTCATTTTATAAGTTTTTTAGAATTTCATCACATTTTTTTCAATTTCACATCACATTTTGCTCACATTTTCCCTATATAGTATTAAACAGATAAAGCGAATGCTTTATTGATAAAACTTTTTCTTTTTCATACTTGCCGGGTCGCAAGACCCGGTACTCCTTCTTTTTAAAATGTAACAATCCCGTCAGCAGTACGCACAAGCTGCTGACGGGATTGTTTTTTCTACCATATTCCACCTATTAAATGTACGATCCATGCAACGATCCACGCAATGGCACACTGCCACAGAACTACAAATGCCGCCCATCTGCCACCCAGTTCACGTTTCACAGATGCAATTGCTGCCACACATGGAGTATAAAGCAGGCTGAATGCCAGCAGTGATGCTGCTGCCAGTGGTGTAAGCACGGATGCAATGCTTCCTGCAAAAAGGACCTCCAGAGTGGACACTACACTCTCCTTTGCCATAAATCCACTGATCAAGGCTGTACAGATTCTCCAGTCTCCCAGTCCAAGAGGCTTAAAGACAGGTGCCAGACAGCCTGCCACCAAAGCCAGAATACTGTCAGAGGAATCCTTTACTAAATTCAGATGTAGATCAAAGCTCTGAAGGAACCAGACTACCATGGTTGCCAGAAGAATCACTGAAAATGCCCTCTGCAGAAAATCTTTCGCTTTTTCCCATAAAAGCTGTGTCACATTCTTCGCTCCCGGCAGACGATAGTTCGGAAGTTCCATCACAAAAGGTACCGGATCTCCCTTAAAAAGAGTTCCGTTATACAAAAATGCTACCAAAATTCCTACTAAAATTCCCAACAGATAAAGTCCTGCCATGATCAGTCCGCCCCTCTTCGGAAAGAAGGAACTTACAAAAAAGGAATATATCGGAAGCTTTGCCGTACAACTCATAAACGGTGTCAGAAGTATGGTCATTTTTCGGTCACGCTCACTGGTGAGAGTACGCGTAGCCATAACTGCCGGAACTGTACATCCAAATCCGATTAACATAGGCACAATGCTTCGTCCGGATAAACCGATCTTACGCAACAGCTTATCCATTACAAATGCCACACGGGCAATATATCCGCTGTCCTCCATCAAGGACAAAAAGAAAAACAAAGTTACAATAATGGGCAGAAAGCTAAGTACACTTCCCACTCCTGTAAAAATACCGTCGATCACCAGGCTGTGCATAGCACTGTTCACATGAGCTGCTGTCAATGCTGCATCTGCCAGTTCAGATACTTTATCAATTCCCATTTCCAGCAGACTTTGCAGCCAGGCACCGATTACATTAAAGGTAAGATAAAAAACAAGGACCATAATTCCAATAAAGCAGGGAATTGCCGTATATTTTCCGGTAAGAATCCTGTCTATTTTCTCGCTTCGGATCCTCTCTTTACTTTCCTTTGGTTTCACAACTGTCTGCTCACACAATCGTTCAATAAAGTCAAACCGCATATCTGCAATGGCTGCACTTCTATCTACCTGACGCTCCGTCTCCATCTGCTGCACGATATGTTCCAACATTTCCGACTCGTTTGTATCAAGTTTCAGCTTTTCCAGAACCAGTGGATCCCCTTCGATCGCCTTGGTTGCCGCAAAACGTGCCGGAATGTCCGCCTGGGCTGCATGATCCTCGATCAGATGCATGACCGCATGAATACACCGGTGGACAGATCCCTCATGATCGTTTTTATCACAAAAGTCTTGGCGCAGCGGGCGCTCCTGATATTTCGCAATATGTAAGGCATGCTTCACTAATTCATCCACGCCCTCATTTTTTGCTGCAGAAATGGGGATTACCGGCACTCCCAGCAAAGCCTCCATCATATTCACATCTATAGAACCCTGGTTTCCGACTACCTCATCCATCATGTTCAGAGCTACAACCATAGGAATATCCATTTCCAGCAGCTGCATGGTCAGATACAGATTTCTTTCTATATTAGTGGCATCTACAATATTAATAATAGCCTTTGGCTTTGACTCCAGTACAAAATTACGGGAAACAATCTCCTCGCTGCTGTATGGTGACATAGAATAGATACCAGGTAAGTCCGTGATTTCTGTATTGGGATGTCCTTTAATGGTACCCGTCTTACGGTCAACAGTTACACCCGGGAAATTTCCTACATGCTGGTTGGATCCTGTCAGCTGGTTAAACAAGGTAGTCTTTCCACAGTTCTGGTTTCCTACCAGAGCATAGGTCAACATAGTATCCTCCGGCAGTGGATGTTCATCCTTCTTGGAATGATATTTTCCCTCTTCACCCAGACCCGGATGTGCTGCATCGCTTAATGTATCAATTCTCTTATGGCTGTTGCTCCGCCTAGGGATCTGTTCGATCTCTATCTGCTCTGCTTCTGCAAGTCTCAGGGTCAATTCATACCCATGTACCTGCAGTTCCATAGGGTCTCCCATGGGTGCAAATTTCACTACTGTAACCTCTGCTCCAGGAATCATACCCATATCCAGGAAATGCTGGCGCAAGGCCCCCTTACCGCCAACTGTTTTGATCACAGCACTTTTTCCGATTTCCAAATCTTTTAATGTCATTGTAATTCGCTCACCTTTTTAATTTGCCATAGTTAGTAATTTATGATTATGTCTATTTCACAGCAGAAGCTTTTATCTCAGGTTCCTGCCATCCGTTATTATTGAAGTTTTTTATCAATAATAATTTCTGAGGATAGCTTATACTAACTGATATTTTTTGTCAAGTAGACAAGGTGAATTCTCAACATAGAAAAGCACGTTACTTTTCACTTTTCCCGTTACCTTTATTTTCTATCAACAAAGAAAAACACCGTCCCCGCAGCTCCTACGTCTGCAAAAACAGTGTCTTTAGTGCGCCTTCAGGGGCTCGAACCCTGGACACCCTGATTAAGAGTCAGGTGCTCTACCAGCTGAGCTAAAAGCGCTTATCATCTTTAATTTTCTGAGGTATTGTGCCTCAACGCAAGTGATATTATATTAAATACCTCAGAAAATGTCAATAGGTATTTTAAAATTTTTTATTTTTTTGTTTTTCCTTTTTTTATCCTTTTCAGACAGCTTATTCAGCATATTGTTGACTTCTTCCACGGATTTTCGCAGTTCATTAAAGGCATTTGGCACGGTTCTGTGCTCATAGCTGAACTGGATCATTTTATTATGGAAAGAACCCTTCCGTTTACGCTTCACCGGCAACTCCTGCGGACATCCTGCACAGGCAGCCTGAAGATCAGCCCTCCTGCCTGCACACCTGCCCTGGCAAACTCTTATTCTTATTCTATGCTCTGTTCTTCTCTATCTTTCACTTCTGTCCTCTGAATATCGTTCTCACGCCTCCGTATCACTCCCATGATACGATTCTTCTCCATCTTTCAGTTCTGTCCTCTGGAGATTACCATCTTACAGATAGGATTCCCCATAGAGGAAAATTTCTCCTCATATTCCGTCATTACATTTCCCTCAGACATCTGAGCATCATGATGCAGATCAAAGGTAAATGCATCCAGATTCCATCCTGCATCCTTCACCTCTTCCAGGGAAAACTCAAACAGCTCTCTGTTATCTGTCTTAAACTCTACCTTACCCTCCGGCACCAGGATCTGATCATATCGTGTCAGAAACTGCCTGGAAGTCAGGCGTCTTTTCGCATGACGTGCCTTTGGCCAGGGATCAGAGAAATTCAGGTAAATCTTATCCACCTCACCCTTTGCAAAAATCTCCGGCAAAAGTCTGGCATCCACCCGCATAAAATAAAGATTCGGATAAGTGATCCCCTCCTGTTCCAGTTCCGCCCTCTTCTGCAGCCCTCTCAGAAGCACACTGTCATACATCTCAATTCCTACATAATTAATTTCCGGATGCAGCCTGGCCAGATCCATAAGAAAACGTCCTTTTCCCATACCAACCTCAATATGAAGGGGCTGCTTTTTCTCAAACACATCTTCCCAGCTTCCCTTATGCTTCTCCGGCTCCTGAACTACATAAGCACTCTCCAAAATCGCATCCTGCGCTCCCGGTATATTTCTTAATCTCATAAATCCTCCTGATACCCTTTCTATCGTCATGGGGATAAAAACCCCAACATTATCTTTATAACGTACCATAACCTCCCCCTCCCGTCAACCACCATCCACACTGCTGCCAGCCTCACCAATCCCCTGTGTTGCTGTTCGTTCCCTTCTTTGCAATACGCTTCCCTACTTGCTCATAACCAAATAACTACTCCGCTGCTTCGGTAAATAATTATCAAATTTTTACCCCATACGTAAAATTTAGATGGTTTTTTCTCCAAATAGGTGTATAATATCTAACAGATATTACTATTTTGCACATAGTACATCTATCTTTTTTGTAAAATTTTGCCAACAAAGGAGGTTGAAGATGGAGCAGATACTTAACAAATTATCTGAAATCGAACTTACAGCCCAGCACATCATGGAAGACTGTAATCAGACTAAGCAGCAGCTATCTGCAGAAGCAGAAAAAAACTGCCAGGATTACGACCAACAGCTGGAAGCTCAGACCACTGCCCAGATCCGGCAGATCCGTCAGAAACTGGAAGAGGAAAAAGATACACGCCTTTCTGCCTTGCGTGCAGAAACAGAAGCAACCTTTTCCGCTCTGGACACATATTACGATGAAAATCACGTGCGCCTTTCCAAAGAACTTTTCCAGAAGATCCTGGAACTGTAAAAAGCACTGTTAATAGGAAAGGAAGTGAACACAAAATGGGAGGTGTACTCTCCTACAGCGGACTTTCCACGAAAATCCGCGCAATGCAAAGCCGGCTGACCACTATGGACCAGTTTGAAGAAATCCTTCAGCTGGCAGATGTCCAACAGGTAGCCGCCTATCTGAAACGAATGCCGGAATATTCCTCCAAATGGAATTCACTGGATGAAACCACTCTGCACAGAGGGCAGATTGAAAAGCTTCTAAAGAAATCTATTTTCCAGAATTTCTCCAGGCTCTACCATTTTGCCAATCCGGAACAGCGCAAATTCCTGGATCTGTATTCCAGTCGTTATGAAATCCGTGTACTCAAGGAGGTCATGACCAATATTTTCGACCACCGTACCACGGATCCTGTAGATGTCTCCCCTTACCGGGATTTTTTCCGACATCACTCCAAAATTGATGTGGACCGGCTCACCACCTGCACCACTATGGAGGAGCTGATCAACAGCCTGAAAGGAAACGAATTCTATCATCCCCTGTGTAAAATCCAGGAGCATGAAAACGCCCTGCTTTTTGATTACGGCATGGCGCTGGATCTGTATTACTTCACACAGATCTGGAATCTGAAAAAGAAGCTTTTCAGCGGCAAAGACCTGGAAGAAATTACCCGGACCTACGGTGAGAAATTTGATATGCTGAATCTGCAGTTTATCCAGCGTTCCAAACGCTGTTACGGTATGCAGCCGGCAGACATTTATGCCCTGCTGATCCCAATGAACTACAAACTGAAAAAAGAAGAGATCACAGCTATGGTAGAGGCTCCCACTGAAGAAGAAAGCCGCAGGATTTTCCAGAAGACCTGGTATGGCGCCAAATATGACAAACTGTCTATAGCCAACCTTGAGGAATTCTACAACTATATTCTGCGAACTGTCCTGGAAAAGGAAGCCCACCGGAATCCATACTCTGTGGCTATGATCTATTCCTATTTATACCACAAGGAACATGAGGTAAACCGTCTGACCATCGCCATTGAGTGCGTTCGCTACGGTGTGGCTCCCGCAGAAGCCATAGAATATATTAAGAACAATTAACCAAACAGGAGGTGACAATATGATTGAGAAAATGAAATTCCTGAGCATTACCGGGCCCAAGGCCGATATTGACCGGGTGGTAAATACCTACCTGTCCAAATACGAGATCCATCTGGAAAATGCTCTCTCTGAGCTGACCACAGTTCAGAACCTGACTCCTTTCCTGGAGATCAACCCTTACAAGGAGGCACTGAACACAGCCAATCTGTTCTGCGAGGAACTGAACAGCTTTGCAGCCGATACTGTAAAAGCTGAGACAGCACAGGCTGCAGCTCAGACAATGGATGTGGAGACAGCACTGGATACTATCCGCCGCATTCAGACAGACTACCAGGATCTGGACCAAAAGCGGGCTGATCTGGAGAATCAGCTGACCACTGTGGACGAATCCCTGCGAGTGATCCGGCCTTTCCGTAATCTCGACTTTGATATTTCCTCAATCCTGAAATTCCGGTTTATCCGTTTCCGTTTCGGAAGGATAGGAAAGGAATATTACCAGAAATTCGAAAGATACATCTACGATAATCTGGATACTATCTTTATTAAATGTGACGAAGATGACCAGTATATCTGGGGAATGTACTTTGTTCCGGAACCTGAATCCCAGAAAGTAAAGGCTGTATACTCCTCCATGCACTTCGAGAAGATCTACATGCCGGACTCTTATGAAGGCACCGCAAGAGAAGCTTTTGAGCAGCTTGCCCAGAAACGAAGCCTGATCCTGTCAGATTTCAACACTGCCAGTCAGAAGAGAAATGATTTTCTCATTTCCCACTGTCAGGAAATTCTTGCTGCCAGAGCTGCCATTGCCAGACTTTCCGGAAACTTTGATATCCGCAAGCTGGCAGCCTGTACCAGAGGTAAGGGCGAAAGTGATATCTTCTATATTTTATGTGGATGGATGACAGAAAAGGATGCCCATTCCTTCCAGACAGATATCAAGGATGACAGCAAAATTTTCTGCATTATTGATGGTGAAGATGATGAACATATCCAGCCTGAAACTCACCAGCAGCCGCCAACCAAGTTAAAGAATCCGAAGCTTTTTAAGCCCTTTGAAATGTATATCAATATGTATGGCCTGCCGGCCTACAATGAAATGGATCCCACCTGGTTTGTGGCCATCACTTATTCCTTTATCTTCGGCGCCATGTTCGGAGATGCAGGACAGGGACTGCTGTTGTTTATCGGCGGTTTCCTTCTTTACAAATTCAAACACATTGCACTGGCAGGTATCATCAGCTGTGCAGGTGTATTTTCCACGATCTTCGGAATCCTGTTTGGAAGCTTCTTCGGCTTTGAAAACCTGTTTCCGGCATTGTGGCTGCGCCCGATGAATAATATGATGACCGTACCCTTTATCGGTAAACTGAATACGGTATTTATTGTTGCCATCGGCTTTGGTATGGGACTTATCCTTCTGTGTATGATCTTCAATATCATCAATGCATGGAAAGCACACGATACAGAGCATATCTGGTTCGACACCAATTCTGTGGCAGGCCTGGTCTTCTACGGCTCTGCTACTGTCTCCATCGCACTGATCCTCACAGGACATACACTTCCGGGAGGAATCGTACTCTTTATCATGTTTGGCATACCGCTGATCCTGATCTTCTTCAAAGAGCCACTTACAGCTCTGGTAGAAAAGAAATCTGAGATTATGCCAAAGGAAAAAGGAATGTTCATTGTACAGGGTCTGTTCGAAATGTTCGAAGTCCTGCTGAGCTATTTTTCCAATACTCTTTCCTTTGTCCGTATCGGAGCCTTCGCAGTCAGCCATGCAGCTATGATGGAGGTTGTGCTCATGCTTGCCGGCTTTGAAAGTGACCACCTGAACTGGGTAGTAGTAATTCTGGGAAACCTTTTTGTAAGCGGTATGGAGGGTCTGATCGTAGGTATCCAGGTCCTTCGTCTGGAATACTATGAAATGTTCAGCCGCTTCTACAAGGGTACAGGACGCAAATTTGAGCCATTCCGCCCTACAAAATAATAAAAAAATCAACGAATAAAAAGGAGATCAATTATGACAACAATAGCACAGATTATTTTAGCAATCGCACTGGTACTCAGTATCATCCTTCCCTTCGGCTACTATCTCATCGGTGAGAAAAACCGGGGACGTTACAAAACCGCCATTGGTGTAAACGCATTTTTCTTCTTTGGCACCATGCTTATCGCCATCGCAGTTATGTTTACAGGTGCTTCCTCCGTACAGGCAGCAGCAGGCTCTGAAGCAGGACTTGCTACAGGTATGGGCTACATTGCAGCAGCTCTTGTAACCGGACTTTCCTGTATCGGCGGTGGTATTGCCGTAGCCAGTGCGGCAAGTGCAGCCCTGGGCGCGATCAGCGAGGATCAGAGTATCCTTGGTAAATCCCTTATTTTCGTAGGTCTTGCAGAAGGTGTTGCCCTCTATGGACTGATCATCTCCTTCATGATCCTGGGACAGTTATAAGATGCAGATGTTTCTGATCAGCGACAATATCGATACCTATACAGGGATGCGGCTGGCAGGTGTAGAGGGTGTGGTTGTCCACACACATAATGAATTGAAGGATGCCCTGGAAAAGGCCATCTCCAACAAAGAAATCGGGATCATCCTCCTGACCGAGAAATTCGGCAGAGAATTCCCCTCTATCATTGACGATGTAAAGCTCCATCACAAAACCCCTCTGATCATCGAAATCCCGGACCGGCATGGTACCGGACGAAAACCGGATTTCATCACATCCTATGTAAATGAAGCAATCGGATTGAAGCTATAAGGTATGAATAAAAACAACAGGCAGGTGTTAGCATGACAATTGATGAAAAACTCAGCCATTTCTATGATGTTACTATAGAAGATGCTCAGGCAAAAGCAGCCGGCATCCTGGAAGAACACAGAAAAGCTCTGGCACAAATGACAGAAAAACACAAGGCTGACAGCCAGGAAAACGCCCAGGTACAGATCAAGGCAGAAACTGCCAATGCCAGACGCGAGATCAATAAAGCACTTTCTGCAGAACAGCTTACCATCAAACGTGACTGGACCAAAAAACAGAACGAATTAAAAGAAAAGCTTTTTGCAGAAGTAAAAACACAGCTGGAAAATTTCCGAAATACCCCGGATTATCCGGCTTATCTGGAAAACAAAATCAAAGAAGCCCTGGATTTCGCAGAGCAGGATAAGATCAATATCTACCTCTCTCCTGAGGACAGTGCCCTTCTCCCAGATCTGGTAGAACGCACAAAAGCCTTCATTACAGTTTCTGCTGAAGACTTCCTTGGAGGGATCAAGGCAACGATCCCCCACAAAAATATCCTGATCGACCATTCTTTCGCAGGAAATTTCCAGGCAGTATACAAAGAATTCAAATTTGACGGAGGGCCAAAGCATGAGTAATACAGGTATTATCTACGGTGTCAACGGCCCGGTCATTTATCTGAAAGGTGACAGCGGCTTCAAAATCTCCGAGATGGTCTATGTAGGTCCTGAAAATCTGGTAGGTGAGATCATTGGCCTGAAAAAAGGCATGACAACTGTACAGGTTTTCGAGGAAACCACAGGACTGAAGCCTGGCGATACAGTTACAGGTACCGGAGATGCCATCTCCGTGCTTCTGGGACCCGGAATCATCCACAACATTTTTGATGGTATCCAGCGTCCTCTGGAGGAGATTGCCAAAGCCTCAGGTAAATATATTTCCCGTGGTGTCAGCGTAGACTCCCTTGACACACAGAAAAAATGGAACACACATATTACAGTAAAAGAAGGGGATGTAGTAGGACCTGGATCCATTATCGCAGAGACCCAGGAGACTGACTCCATCCTGCATAAATCCATGGTTCCTCCCAATCTGACAGAGGCTACCGTAATCCATGCGGCAGCTGACGGAGAATACACAATTCTGGAACCCATCGTAACGATCCAGTTTGCAGACGGAACCACCAGGGATCTGGCACTGGCACAGAAATGGCCAATCCGTATTCCCAGACCTACCCACCAGCGCTTCCCTGCAAGTGTACCGCTGGTTACAGGACAGCGTATCCTGGACACCCTTTTCCCAATTGCAAAGGGCGGTACTGCTGCAGTTCCCGGAGGTTTCGGTACAGGTAAGACTATGACCCAGCATCAGATCGCCAAGTGGTCTGACGCAGATATCATCATCTATATCGGCTGTGGAGAGCGTGGAAATGAAATGACCCAGGTTCTGGAGGATTTCAGTAAGCTGATCGACCCCAAATCCGGCAATCTGATGATGGACCGTACCACCCTGATCGCCAATACCTCCAACATGCCTGTTGCAGCTCGTGAGGCTTCTATTTATACAGGTGTGACCCTTGCTGAATATTACCGCGATATGGGCTATGATGTAGCCATCATGGCAGACTCCACTTCCCGTTGGGCAGAAGCTCTCCGTGAGCTGTCCGGACGTCTGGAAGAGATGCCTGCAGAAGAAGGCTTCCCTGCATACCTTGCCTCCAAGCTTTCCGCTTTCTATGAGCGTGCAGGAATGATGCAGAACTTAAACGGAACCGAAGGCTCTGTTTCCATTATCGGAGCAGTTTCCCCCCAGGGCGGTGACTTCTCAGAGCCTGTTACCCAGAATACCAAGCGATTTGTCCGCTGCTTCTGGGGACTGGACAAGGCACTGGCTTATGCCCGCCATTTCCCTGCTATCCACTGGCTCACCAGCTACAGCGAATATCTGGAAGATCTGACCCCCTGGTACAGAGAACATGTCTCTCCCAAATTTGTAGCAGACAGAAATCAGCTCATGGCTATCCTGAACCAGGAAAGCTCCCTCATGGAGATCGTTAAGCTGATCGGAAGTGATGTTCTCCCGGATGACCAGAAGCTGACTCTGGAAATTGCCAGAGTAATCCGTCTGGGCTTCCTCCAGCAGAACGCCTTCCATCAGGAGGATACCTGCGTACCTATGGAAAAGCAATTCAAAATGATGGAGATCATTCTCTATCTCTACGAGAAATGCCGCGCCCTGATCAACCGTGGAATGCCGGTTTCCGTACTGAAGGAGGACAATATTTTCGAGCGGATCATTTCTATTAAATATGATGTACCAAACAAAGAACTGGACAGATTTGAACAATACCACAAAGACATTGATACCTTCTATGACAAAGTCATGGAGAAAAACGGCTGATAACAGAGAGGAGAAGTTTATATGGCAATTGAATATTTAGGACTAAGCGAAATAAACGGCCCTCTGGTTGTCCTGGAAGGCGTGAAAAACGCTTCCTATGAGGAAATCGTAGAATTTCACATGGATGACGGAACACGTAAGATCGGCCGTATCATAGAGATCTATGAGGACAAAGCTGTTATCCAGGTTTTTGAAGGAACAGACAGCATGTCCTTAAGCAACACCCACACCAGACTGACCGGACATCCTATGGAGATCGGGCTTTCCCCTGAAATCCTTGGACGTACCTTTAACGGTATCGGACAGCCCATTGACGGACTGGGCGATATCACTCCTGAGGTAAACTTAAATATCAACGGACTGCCTCTGAACCCGGTAGCCCGTGAATATCCCCGTAACTATATTAACACCGGTATTTCCGCCATCGACGGACTGACCACCCTGATCCGTGGCCAGAAGCTGCCCATTTTTTCCGGCAATGGTCTGCCCCACGATAAGCTGGCTGCACAGATCGTACAGCAGGCCTCTCTGGGAGAGGATTCCGATGAGAAATTTGCCATTGTTTTCGCAGCAATGGGCGTTAAATATGATGTAGCAGAATTTTTCCGCCGCACCTTTGAGGAAAGCGGAGCCTCCGATCACGTAGTTATGTTTCTGAACCTGGCCAATGACCCGGTAGTAGAGCGTCTTCTTACACCGAAAATCGCCCTGACTGCTGCCGAATATCTTGCCTTTGAAAAAGGCATGCACATTCTGGTCATCCTGACAGATATTACCTCCTTCTGCGAGGCCATGCGTGAGGTATCCTCCTCCAAGGGAGAAATCCCTTCCAGAAAGGGCTATCCCGGTTATCTGTACAGTGAACTGGCAACCCTATATGAACGGGCAGGTATTGTAAAAGGCAAACCAGGCTCTGTAACACAGATTCCGATCCTGACCATGCCAAATGATGATATCACCCATCCAATCCCTGACCTGACCGGATATATTACCGAGGGCCAGATCGTACTGGACCGCCAGCTCCATGGACAGGCAATCTATCCGCCTATCAATGTACTGCCTTCTCTTTCCCGTCTGATGAAGGACGGCATTGGTGAGGGCTACACAAGAGCAGACCATCAGGATGTAGCCAACCAGCTCTTCTCCTGCTATGCCAAGGTTGGAGATGCCAGAGCCCTTGCCTCTGTTATCGGTGAGGACGAGCTCTCTCCACTGGATAAAAGATATCTGGTATTTGGCAAAGCCTTTGAGAGTGAATTTGTAGGCCAGTCTGAGACAGAGAACCGAAGCATCACTGAGACCCTGGATAAAGGCTGGGAGCTTCTTGGACTGCTTCCAAGGGAAGAGCTTGACCGAATTGATACCAAAATCCTGGATCAGTATTACCATGAGACAATACGCTAGAGAAGTGAGGTGATTACATGGATCCCAATACCTTTCCCACCAAGGGAAATCTCATACTTGCCAAAAACTCCCTAAAGCTCTCCCGCCAGGGCTATGAGCTGATGGACAAAAAGCGTAACATCCTGATCCGTGAAATGATGGATCTGATCAATCAGGCCAAGGATATCCAGACACAGATCGACGTCACCTTCCGTACTGCATATGCAGCTCTCCAGAAGGCAAATATGGAGATCGGTATCGCCTTTGTACAGCAGATTGCAGGCACAGTTCCCATTGAGAACTCCATCCGGATCAAAACCCGAAGCGTTATGGGTACAGAGATTCCTCTGGTGGAATATGAGCCCACCACCAACCGGCCGACCTACGCTTACTACAGTACCAAAATGTCCCTGGATGAAGCTAAGGCAGCCTTTGAAAAAGTAAAAGAGCTGTCCATCCGCCTTTCCATGGTGGAAAACGCAGCCATCCGTCTGGCGGCCAATATCAAAAAGACGCAGAAACGTGCCAACGCACTGAAGAATATTACCATACCAAAATATGAAACGCTGACCAAGGATATTCAGAATGCGCTGGAAGAAAAAGAACGTGAGGAATTCACCAGATTAAAAGTGATCAAAAGGATGAAGCAGGGAGCATAGCTGCAAATCCGGAATCAAAAAATTGCCAGGTAGTTATTTCCTGGCAATTTTTATTTTTCTGTAGAAATATTGCTAATGTCTGTTCCCTTCTCAGTAATCTGATGTGCCTGCTGACCTGTAGAATTATGCAAAATTCAGTTTTCATATTATGTGGAAAAGTATTTTTCAGACTATATTCTATGTGGATTATTAAATGTTACAGAGTTATTACATATTTTTTACGTTGTGTTTCATATCCATCTGAATCGCCCATAACCCTTTCCCTGCTCACAGATTCTTTCATTCCGCTATTCAGTCTGATTCCAAATCAAATTCAAGAATATTCTGAAATTAATTCTCTATATTTCTATATTTTATCTTTTTCCCAAAATATTCTATGATTATTAGAATATAAAAAAGTCAATAGACTTCTTATATCTTTTTTAATATTTATGTCGATTTATCACTTTATACAAAACATTTGTTTTTTTCTTTTTTATGTAAATCAAGTATTCCACACACATAAAATGTGGATAATGTGGATAACTTTGTGCATAACTCTATTTTATGGGCTTTTCCTCAATTCTCATGTGTGGAAAAAATGTGTATGGTTTTCCACACCTTTTTTCTTTTTTCGACAGAATTTGTGCAAAATGTTGAAAGTTCGATTTTCATCTCTGTTCTGCGCAAAATACAACAAAAGGAGCCATAGGCTCCTTATGCATTCTCTATAAGATATTTCTGGGCAGAGACCACAGCATTGGCACCATCGGCCACTGCAGTTACCACCTGGCGGAGCATCTTTGTACGGACATCTCCTGCAGCAAAAATCCCCGGCGTACCGGTAATGCCTTCCTCTCCTGCAATAATATATCCAGTCTCATCCAAGGGCACCAGCTCTCCCAGCCATTGGGTATTGGGAATAATCCCCACAGCAATAAATACGCCATCTGTATGGATCACAGTTTCCTGTCCTGTCTTCACATTAGAAAGCTTCACTCCTGTCACCTGCTCTGCTCCCTGTATTTCCACAGCAACACTGTCCCAGATGATTTCCACATTCTCGCAGGATCTCAGGCTGTCCTGCAGGATCCTGTCCGCACGGAACTCGTCCCTCCTGTGGACAACATACACCTTCTCGCAGATCCTTGCCAGGAAAATGGCATCCTCCACTGCAATATTACCGCCGCCGATCACCACAGCCCTTTTATTTTTGAAAAAGGCACCGTCACAGGTTGCACAGTAAGAAACTCCCATGCCGGACAATTCTGCCTCCCCCGGAATATCCAGAGTACGGTGGCTGGCACCGCAGGCCAGAACCACAGTTTTCGCTCTGTATTCATGCTTTTTTGTGCGGATGATCTTCTCACTGCCGGCATTCTCCACAGCCAGAACTTTCCCCCTGACAGGAGCAATTCCCAGTTTTTCCGCGTGATTTCCCATAGCCTCTCCCAGATCCATCCCTGAGATTCCCGGAAGCCCCGGATAATTATCCACCTCATAAGTATTCAGCACCTGGCCTCCCTCTACAAACTGATTATCCAGCCACAAAGCCTTCAATCTGCCCCTGACTGCATAAATTGCCGCACTGATCCCCGCCGGACCAGCCCCCAGAATCGCTATATCGTAAAGTTCTGACATCTCTCATACCTCCGTATTTTATGGAATCGCTATAGTAATAATAGCATACTGCCCCTCTGTTTCCAATAAGATAGTAAAAAGTCCTCCTTCGAGGTTTCTATGAAAATTCTGAAAAAAATACTTGCCCTCACACTGGTCTTTGCCCTGGGGATAGGTGCAGGGTATGTGTCCGAACATCCTGTCACAGAAAATTCCCGTTTCCAGGCCTTCACAGAAAAGCTTTTCCAGACTGAAGTCTCCGCCAATGCCCTGACCCTCCACTATACACTAGCAGACCCGGCAGGGGCAGGTATCCGCCCCACAGAAATGACCCTGGGCGCCCTGGACACAGATTCTTCTGAAACAACCCGGCTCTGTAACGAATATGAGAACCTCCTCCGGTCCTTCTCTTACTCCAGATTGTCCAGAGACAATCAGCTTACACTGGATATGCTGCTTCTGTATTTCCACACCCGCGCTTCCCTGGGAGAAAATTACATACTGGAGGAACCTCTGGGGCCAAGTCTGGGAATCCAGGCTCAGCTGCCTGTCCTGCTGGGAGAATATGCCTTTCACTCCACCAGAGATCTGTCCGATTACCTGAAGCTTCTGGGCACCATCCGGCCTTACTTCCATAGTATTCTCCGATTTGAAGAAAAAAAATCCCAGGCTGGCCTCTTTATGAGTGATGCCACCCTGGATCGTATTCTGACTCAATGCCGTTCTTTTATCCGTGACCCCAATTCCAACTACATGGATGAGCTTTTCGCCCAGCGCCTGAAAACCTTCGGGAAGCTGACAGAAAAGGAGCAGAATCATCTCCTTACCTTCCATCACCAACTGATCACAAAGCAGGTGATCCCTGCTTACCAGGAGCTGATAGACGGACTGGAGAAGCTGCGAGGCACAGGCAAGACCAGCCGTGGGCTGGCATACTTCCCCGGTGGCAGAGAATACTACCAGTATCTTCTGCGTATCCAGACCGGCTCCTATGTTCCCGTAAAGCAGATCCAGAAACGGCTCTCTAATCAGCTTCTGACGGATTTCAGGCAGATCAAAGCTCTCATACAGACAGATTCCTCCCTGGTTGCTTCTCTGCAGAAATATTCCGGCCAGATCTCCCTTACTCCTGAACAAATGCTAAAAGAACTTCCCGGACTGATGAAAGAGGATTTTCCCCTATTAAAAAATATCTCCTATGAAGTCCGCCAGGTTCATCCCTCCATGAAAAAATTCCTGAGCCCTGCCTTTTATCTGACTCCTCCGGTGGATACCCAGACTCCCAATGTAATCTACATCAACAACTCCAAAGGCACCTCCAGCCTGGAACTTTTTGGCACCCTGGCCCACGAAGGCTTTCCCGGACACCTGTATCAGACCGTATCCTTTGCCAGAAGCGCTCCTGACAATATCCGCTATCTGATCACCAGTCCCGGATATATAGAGGGCTGGGCAACCTATGTGGAAGGCTACGCATACAGATATGCAGCCTCACTGATCTATGATATTATGAAAAATTCCGCTGCTGCCACCTCTGATGACACACTCAACTCTGCGCCTGACCGGAAGCTTATCCAAAATGCCACACAGCTGGCATGGCTCAGCCGCAGCACCAACCTGTGTCTCTATTCCCTGCTGGACATCGGCATCCACTACGAGGGCTGGGATCAGGGCAGAACCACAGCTTTTCTCAAAGCCTTCGGCATCACCCAGGAATCTGCAGTAAAAGAAATCTACCAGTACATTGTAGAAACTCCCGGCAATTACTTGAAATATTACTGGGGCAGCCTGAATTTCCAGGATCTGCAGACACGCTGCAGGAAACAACTGGGCCATGATTTTAATCTGAAAGAGTTTCACCGCCGGATCATGGAAATCGGCCCTGTACAGTTCCCGGTGCTAGAAAAATATCTGTTCCTTTCCTATGCCTGATAGCTGCGGAAAAATTTCTGCAGCTTGGTAAGGGCCCGAGTCAGGGCCTCTGTCTCCTCCACATTCAGGTCCTTCAGGATTGCCAGAACCATTTTCTCATGGAAATCCCTGTGGTGGCAGAAAGCCTTCTCCCCCTTCTCTGTGAGAGAAATCAATACTACTCTGCGATCCTCCTCACTGCGCACACGCTGGATATATCCCTTCTTTACCAGGTTATTCACTGCAATGGTCAGGGTGCCTACAGTCACATTCAGCGCCCTGGCTACTGTAGACATATTTTTCTGCTCCCGGATCCCCACTGCATCCATAATGTGCATATCATTTACAGAAATATTTTTATACTCCGGCGTGATCAGCGCCCGCTCTTCCAGATCCAGAATCTCATTAAACAAATTTACAAGCACATCATTGATCGCCTCATAATGGTTCATCCGGTCTTCCCCCTTTCACATATCAGTTACTGTGTCCGTTCTCAGCAACCTTTGTCTTTCATTATACACTATATTACTTTGCCTTACAAAGCATTTTTAGGCATTTTTTATCTGAGAATATAGTTATCAAGCGGATATTCGCAATCCGCTTCGCTACTTGATTCGGTTAAATACCTCTTTCTTTCAATAGTAAAGTTTGATATAATCATTACAATAATAATTCTGCCATTATCTATGGTATCAAAGGATCGATTTTATGAAAAAAAATAATATTCCCCTTAATTTCAGGGAAAAAAATAATTCAAAGATCAGTCTGCTATGTTCCGCGGCGGTTCTGATCGTGTTGGTTTTCCTGATGCATCAGCTGGACTACGGCCTGATCACCAAGCCTGAGGAAAAAGCCGCCCAGGAAGCACAGAAGAAAGACGAAGAGGCAAAAAAAGCTGCGGAAACCCCGGAGATCACCACTGCAAGTGTAATCGCAGTCGGAGACAATCTCTATCACAGTAAGCTGTACGAATCCGGTGAGTATGATTCCGGCAACTGGAATTATGACCATATTTATGCCAATGTTCTGGATGAGATCCAGGCTGCAGATGTGGCCATGATCGACCAGGAGACAGTCTTTGCCCCGGATCATGATTCCGTCAGTACCTACCCCTCCTTCGCAACTCCCCAGGAGGTTGGAGATGCCATCATCAAGGCTGGCTTTGATGTAGTGGAATCTGCCACCAACCATGCAGATGATTATGGATACGATTATCTGAAAACCACTCTGGATTTCTGGAGTTCCAAATATCCCACAATTCCTGTGCTGGGTATCCACCCCACCCAGGAGGACGCAGACATCGTCAAGGTCAAAGAAGTAAACGGGATCAGGATTGCTTTTCTTGATTATACATATGGCACCAACAACTCAGGTGCAGGCGAAGGCTACGAATACATGATCGATATCTTTGACAAGGACAAGATCACCACTATGATCCAGAAAGCCAAATCCATCTGTGACTGCCTTATTTTTGTTGCACACTGGGGTACAGAAGATGAGACCATGCCGAACGAATATGAGAAGCAATGGGCTGCCTTCCTTATGGAGCAGGGCGTGGATGTGATCATAGGTGGACATCCTCATGTACTTCAGCCTTATGGCCGTCTCTCAGATGACCAGGGACACAGCACACTGGTATTCTATTCTCTGGGAAATTTTGTTTCCACGCAGCAGGAGCTGCCAGAGCTGCTGGAGGGTATGGCAAGCTTTACCATTCAGAAAACAACCCTTAACGGCAAGAGCACAATTGAGATCCTTTCTCCTGAAGTAAAGCCTATGGTTATGCACTACAACCATGACGCAGGAGAATACGGACCCTATATGCTCTCTGATTATACCGAGGAGCTGGCTTCCCAGCACAGCGTCCGCAATGTGATCGGTGATGAATTCACCCTGGCAAACCTCCAGGCCAAATTTAAGGAGATCATGTCCATGAATGTGAAACCATCCACCAACACCAACCTGCTGAACGTAAAGTTTGACTGGCAGGGCAACATGATCGACAAAACTACAGGAAATGTAGTAGAGGATACAGAATCCATCCATTCCTGGGAATACCTGAATTCATCAGGAGATACTTCGGATTCCTCCGACACAGGAGATTCTTCTGACACAGGAGATTCCTCCGAGGCTGACGGAGACTCCTATGATGAATCCTATGACAGTTCCTATGATGACGGATCCTATGACGAATCCTATGATAATTCCTATGATGACGAATCCTATTAACGATTGATAATCTGTGAAATGAAATAAACATCTGATTTCACTCACTTGTATTATCCGGCAGTTACCTTGTCGGTGTATACAGGCTGAGCACTATGAAATCAGATGTTTTCTTTTTATTTTTACAGATATATAACTATTGAATTATTTTATATTCCCAGCAGTCTGCGTGTATTTTCCCTGGTAACCTCAATAACCTCCTTAGGGGTTACCTGCTTCAGCTCAGCGATCGCCTGAACTACATAGGGCAGATACAGAGAGGAATTGCGTTTACCGCGATTGGGCTCCGGAGCCATGTACGGGCAGTCTGTTTCCAGCACCAGCTGTGACAGAGGGGCATACTGTACAACCTCCTTCAGCTTCTTTGCATTTTTAAAGGTAACTACGCCTCCAATTCCCAGGTAAAGTCCCATATTCAAATATTCTGCGGCGATCTCACGGCTGTAGGAAAAACAGTGAATAATTCCTCCATACATGCCTCCCTGCATATATTCCCTGACAATATTCAAGGTGTCCTCTGCTGCATCACGGCTGTGGATCATAAAAGGAAGCTTCTCCTCCCGAGCAATCTCCATCTGGGCACGGAACATCTTCTGCTGTATCTCATGTTCCTTTTTCTCCTTATGCCAGTAATAATCCAGACCAATCTCTCCAATGGCGATCATCTTGTCCATATGGGAAATACGGCGAATCTCTGCCAGCGTTTCCTCTGTCATCTGCTCTGCATCATCCGGATGTACTCCCACAGCTCCGTATATAAACGGATACTTTTCAATCAGCTTCACAGTATCCTGCAAGCCATCTATAGATGCACAGACATTTACAAGCTTCTCGATTCCATGCTCCTGCATAGATGCAAGAAGCACCTCCCTGTCTGCGTCAAAAGCCTCATCATCATAATGGGCATGGGTATCTATGATCATTTTTTAATTCCTCCTTATTGTCATTTTCAGACAGACCACACTGTCAACAATGAACCCAAATTGCACTTTACGCCTACGGTAGCACATCCAATACAGCTTGTCCACATTTTTCAGCAAAATTCCAAAAATCCCCCATTCCGGAATATGGATAACTCCGGAATGGGGGAAAATGTATTACTTGTTTTGTTTTTTATTTTTCATCTTTTCTGCGGCGTTTAAAGAATACGGCTGCTCCGGCAATCACTGCTGCAGCTGCAAACAGTGCAATAAAGCCTCCGATCGGTGTAGAATCACCGGTTCTCACTGCAGATTTTCCTGAAAATCCACCTGTTGTATTTGGTGTATTCGGTGTGCCAGGTGTAGGTGTAACCTTTGTTGAATTCTCTGTATTCGTAATAACTACGTTTGCACTAAGATTATCATCATTCAAGGTTACCTGCGCATTATCAACTGTCACATCATACTTAAAGCTTGCTGCTCCCGCAACCGGCTTTCCGTTGGAATCAACCTCTGTCACATACAGGGTAATGGATCCGCTTTCCGGAAGTGCCACATTAACCAGAGCAGTTGCTTCTGAACCACCGGCCAGATCTAACGGTACAATATTCTGAGAAACATCTGTTGAAAGCTGTGTGAAGCCCTCATCTGCAAAAATTCCTGCATAGAAGATCTCTTTGCTGTTCTTTGCTTTTCCGTCACTGCCAACCAGCTTCTTGGTAATGTTCAGTTCGGCTTCCTTATAGTAACCATCCGGAATATTCTCAAACTGGTTGTCAAAGTATACGGTTGTGCTGCCGTCAGCGTTGTCAACTGTAACTGCATTTCCGTCTGAGAAATCTACCATATACATGGTTCCGTCTGCACATATATTTGCCAGATAACAGGTTCCGTCTGCCTCACACTCGCCTACATAATAGGTCTGTCCCTTCTCCAGTTCTGTAAAGGTTACCGTAGATGAAGAAGCGTTCTTAAAGTTAAGTGCCAGCACATCAGAAACTCTCTGTGTACAATCAGCATCTGAATACAGAGCCACATAATAAGTTGCATCCACAGCTCCGATCACTGTTCCGTCAACAGTTACCAGTTTCTTGGTTACAGATACGGAAACGTCCTTGCTCTCTTTCTTCTCATCTTTTACAAGAAGTGTTTCATCACTGATGGCTGTTGTGGTATTCGCAGTATCGATCGTTCCATCCTCATTCAGCTGGAATGTGGTATCCTCTGCCACCTTATAGCCCTTCGGTGCTGCTGTCTCATGAATAGTATAGACAACGCCCGGCTTCAAATCTGTAAGAGTATAAGCCTCCTTATCGGAATCCCATTCAGCCACTACCTTGCCATCCGGGTCAATCACCTGAAGGTGAGCACCACCCAGAACCTCATAGGTGTCGGCGTCTACTTTGCTGATCTTGACTGAGACATCCTTGGTTTTAGTATAGATGTTCGTAATAACTACATTATTATTGCTATCAACTCCCTCTACTTTTTCAATCTCAAGAATATTTGTCTCCACATTTTTCTTTACTGTCACAATTACTGCATGAGCAGTGTTATCATATTTCCAACTTCCATTCTTATCTGCATCTGGTTCCTGACTTGTTTCTGTAACTGTATACTTATACGTTCCTTCTTTTGTGAATTTCAGGATTGCAAAGTTTGCAACTTCTGCACCCTCAGTCGTTATAGTTTCTATTACATTTCCTGTTTCATCCTTAAGATCAAAACTAAATTTAGTTTTGCAATTATCAATTCCTTCTACTTTCTTCTCTACACCCAATTGATAAGTAACTTCTTCCGGTGTTTTCTCTGTATAGGTATTTGTAATAACTACATTCCTGTCTTTATCAACTCCAGTTACATTCTTGATCTCAAGGGTGTTTGTTTCTGTGTTTTTCACAACCTCAATCGTAACGGTATGCTGGGCATTGTCATAACTCCACTTTCCGTGCGCATCTTCTGACGGGGCTTTACTGGTCTCCTCTACTGTGTAAGTATAGGTTCCCGCTTCTGTGAATTTCAGTGCTGCGAAATTCACAGTTCCTGCTCCCTTCGTTGTCACTGTCTCTATCTCTTTTCCGTCTTTGTCCTTAAGAGCAAAACTAAAGTCCGCGTTACAACTATCAGTTCCTTTTACCTGTTTGTTCACTCCAAGCTGGCAGACTGTTTCCCCTGGGGTTTTCTCAGTATAAGCATTTGTGATGGTCACATTCTTGTGTTTATCAACTCCCTTTACATCCCCAATCTTCAGTGTATTTTTTGCCTCATCCTTTTCCACTATGACAGTTACTATATGCTCTGTATTGTCATATTTCCAGCTTCCATACACATCTTCTGACGGTGCCTGACTTGTTTCTGTCACTTTATAAGTATAGGTTCCAGCCTCTGTATATTCCAGTTCTTTGAAGCTTGCTGTTCCAGCCCCTGTTATTTCTGCCGTGTCAATTACTGTACCCTCTTTATCTTTAAGGGCAAAGCTGAACTTGGTCTCGCAGTTGCTGACTCCCTCTACCTTCTTCTCTACACCAAACTGATATGTCACTTTTTCCGGTTTTTTCTCCGTGTAGCTATTCGTGATGACCACATTCCCATTATCAACACCTGTTACTTTCTCGATTTCAAGGGTATTGCTTTCTGTATTTTTTACAACCTTGATCGTGACGGTATGTGGTTTATTGTCATAACTCCACTTTCCGTGGGCATCTTCTTTCGGGGCTTTACTGGTCTCCTCTACTGTGTAAGTATAGGTTCCCGCTTCTGTGAATTTCAGTGCTGTGAAATTCACAGTTCCTGCTCCCTTAGTTGTCACTGTCTCTATCTCTTTTCCGTCCTTGTCCTTAAGAGCAAAACTAAAGTCCGCGTTACAACTATCAGTTCCTTTTACCTGTTTGTTCACTCCAAACTGGTATTCAACCTCTCCCTGAGTTCTTTTCTGGTTGGTTATATTCAATGTCTGCCCTGTATAAAGAGCAGTTCCTTTTAAACCTAATGAAGAAATCTCGTTTTCTGACTTAGAATCATTTGTAAAATAAAAATAAATATCCTCTGACAATATCTGATACTCATCTGGAGCTTTTGTTTCACGCAAGCGATACTGAACGTACGGTTCCATAATATATCCATTCAGGTCACTTGACTGAATTTCACCTGTTTTACCGTCCTTTCCAGTTTTAATATTATCAGTAAGAACTCTTTCTCCTTGATATAATGTAAATTTTGCTCCTTCAAGTCCTACTGCCTGATCATCATTACCTGATTTGAAAATAGAAAATTTATAGCTTTGTACTCCTACTGATCCACCTGATACCTGATTTTTTGTAACATTATTTGTACATTTGAAATACTGCTCTTTATGGTCAGGAATATATGCTGTATTAGTATAATTGATAGCAACACCAGGTGCTCCCACAACAAACGCCTCATATACAATTTTGTATATATTTCCATCAATTGCGTTTTTTATCTCAATCTGCATACCGTTTGCATTCTGAGTAACACTATATTCAGTACCCGCAGATAAGCGCCTACCATTTTGATCCGTTACTCCAAAGGATGAATTATCTATTAACAGATTATTTGTATATTCATCCTGCACTATAAGATTTCCATTCGTCATGTACTTTGTTGCACTTGGAACCGTAATCTCAAACCCTGCATGGTATCCATTAGATAATGACGGAGCCGGTGTTTGTTTTTTATCTAATAATGGCTTCTTATAATTATAAGAAACTGTATTTGTAGTTGCTTCTCTACCATCTTCACTTTTTATCATTGCAGTGTTATTAAGACTCATACCCTCTGATGAAGTAGTTAAATTATCATCTACTTTCATTCGATAGTACAAAAAGTATATATATGGCCTGCCATCTGATGCTTTTCCATTTAAATTACGTAAGTTAAATGTTATTTTATTGCCATTTTCTGTTACATTTTCTATTCCATCATCAACCCATGCTTTTTCATTGTTAGTATCATTTGTTCCATAGGTTGAATATGTGCTTGTAGATCTCATAACTGCAGCCGAACCATTTATATACTGCAAACCTTCACTATGAGAATCGTACACCGTTACCTTACCACTTCCCAATCCAGACCGCGTAGTATCAATTTTAATAACATAACATAGATTTTCACTAGCATTAGCATAGTAATTATTATGATGGTTATAACCCCCTGTCTGTACTTTTTCTACTTTTAAATCACCGGGGATGATACCACTTGCCCCTACCTCTTTACTACCATTAATTTTAATAGTATTTTTTACTTCAGCATCCGCATCCATACTTACGTGTTCTTTTCGATCTGAATCTTTATAATACTTATTCCATGTATTATAAGTAATTATCACATCGTAAGCACCATTTGTTGATGCTGGTAATTGAGAGTTCGCTTGATTAATCTGTATTGTATTTTGAGAACCAACATCTGCTCCAAAGAATAAATACCCTGTCGTTTTTCTTCCATCTATCTCTGAATGATAATAATACTTATCAGTACCAGTAATCCTTATAGAATCAGGATCTATCTCTCCATATCGACTCCAATCTTCATTATTATTAGTTACCTGTTGAACCTGATCCGAAAACCAAAACTTCATTCCAGAAGCCGGTACATGAATTGTAACTTTCCAACTGGCTTTCTCAGCAGTAACTCCAGTACAGATTTTCGTTGACTCTCCAATTTTTCCTGCAACACTTACATCTTTTTGAGCAGAATGTCCTTTATCATCACTTACCCCATTTTGTATAGTTACATTTCCATAAACATCTGCTAATTCATTTGCATCTACTTCTGTCGTATATGTAAACTCATATGAATAACTTTCTTTATCGTTTCCATATGTATCTTCTGAATCTGAGCCAATTATATACGACCAAGTTTTCCCATCATCTGGAATCGTTATTTCAAATGTTTTTCCATCAGATCTTTTTACAGTAATTTTATCGTTCTTTTTAAAACTAATCTTTCCTTCATTTTCTGGAATTGTATCTGTTACAGTATTTCCTTTCACTGAAACCAGCTTTGACTCGTTATATGTTACTGTCCAATTAATATATTTTTTTCCATTCTGATCTTGTACATTACCGCTTTTACTAATCCATTTATAGTTTTTAAACTGATCTCCTATATTTACTTCCGGAGTATTACTTATAACATCCTTACTTCCATTTTTACCTTTTGCTGTAACACTGTTCTTTGTTTTACTCGTATCAATCTCAGCAAAATTATTTAAAATACCATCTTTAAATTTAGCTTTATATGTCAATACAGCTGATTGTCCCGCTTTTAAAGAACCGATTGTAGCTACTCCATCTACAAAGTTTCCAGTTGTAACCTGCTCACCAATTTTCAAAGAATAATCTTTTCCATCATCGGCTTTTACTAAAGATAACGATTCTCCTAATGTATCTGTAACATTTATATCTTTAACTTCTCCTTCTTTTGCAGTAACAGTTACAGTATAAGTAATTTCCCCAGATACCGGATCATATGTTGCATTTTTAGATGCCTCTAAGCTGGCATTAAGATTAAATTTGATTTTTTCTCTAAACTTGTTCCCGGAACTGTAATGGTAACTTCTTCCTGTTCAACAGTTCTCTGAATACCAGCCTTAAAATAGAAATCTCCTGCCAGATATCCCTGTGCAGCTTTACTCATAAATTCATCTGTAAATGTAACAGTAACATGTCCGTTTTGATCTACCGTATAATTTGCGGCAACTACATCGCTTCCTTTTTCTTTTAATATTCCATTTTCTTCCCAATGTACAAGATTATTTGGCATATCAAAATGTACTGTCTGTGCCATTCGGTTTTGGTTGCTACTTTCAGCAAATGCAATAGAAAACTCAAATGTTGAATCTGGTTTTACCAGTGTATCATTTTTAACTTCTTTTCCATCTACCGAAACTGTCATAGAAGTAAAAAATTTGCTCAAGTCTGTTTCTTTATCATCTGCCGTCTGTGTTACATCTCCATTTACAGTCTTCACAAACACAAAGGGAGAGAATCCATTTGTATTAATATTAGCCACTGTAACTGCCCCATTAGCGTCAGTATTGAGACTTCCAGCTTCAACTGCAGTTCCGTTTACAATATGGAGAATGTGCACACTTGTCGGTACACCATCTACTGTTTCTGTCAGAATAGGTTTAATAAACTGAAGATTTACAGTTGCATTCTGATTTACTGAAATTTCCTGACCATTTTTCTCAAAATGTATATCGTAAACTGCCGCATCTATAACCTGACCACCATCATATCCATTAGCTGTCAACCATGAACCCTCTGCATCAATTGCATTGTCAAAGTAATCATCGCCATCTGTATACTGTCTTGCAACAAAAACTGCATCTGCTGAAATCGACTGTGATAAACTTACAGTTGCCATAGCATTATCTACAGCTCCGGAAAACTCCGTTTTCTTCGGCACCTCTGTCGGTGTTGCCTCCGGAACCTCGGTTGCCTCTGGTACAGGTGTAGCTGTTGCTTCAACTGCCGGGGCTTCTGTTGCTGTTGGCTCTGCTGCAGGAGTTACTGTAACCTCCGGCTCTGCCTCATTCTCTGCAGGTGCCTCCGTTGGTGTTGCAGACTCTTCGCCCTCATTTTCTCCTTCCGTAGGAATCTTTTCCTCCGGTGTTTCCTCCACCTGTTTCTCAGGTTCTTCCTCCGTCTGTGCTGCCGGGGCTTCCGTTACTGTGGGAACCGCAGCTTCGCTACTGGCGTAGATAACACTGGTAGTTGCCTGCTGGAAGATCATCAGGACTGTCAGTATTGCTGCCAGATAGCGTCTGACTTTCGTCGTTTTGCTTTTCATAATGTCATCCTCCCTTTGAATAAATATTTTCTTATTTCCCTATTGTAAATAGCAAATACGGATGATAAATCCGCCTACCTATGAGACTTCATAACTGTAAAATGACCAGCAGTCATGACACTTTATCTCATTACTTGAGTATAGCATCATAAATTTTCAGATTCAATATTTTCACTTTCAAAAAAATTGTTGTAGGACAATTCCGTCGATTTGCTCAAATTTTTTTATTAATTCCCGAAAAATTTCGTATCCTCAAAATTCAGATTACAAGCCCTTATTTTGCAGAATAAAAACAAAAAGCGAGACTCTTACCGCACACGTTATGTGTGTAGTAAGAGTCTCGCCGTTTCATCACGATACGGATGGAATCTTTACCCGTTGAGACTGATGACACTGCAAATCTACATCTGTCACCTACTCCCTGTTATATATTCCACTATAGACTGCCCGGGAAGTTTTGTCAAGCTATAATTGAAAATTGTGGAGAATTTTCGTTATAATTATTACCGTTCGCTCTATTCTTAGTAACACAGCCAAAACTCATTCCAGATTATCTGTGGTAATAATACATCTTACAGAATAAGCTCTTTAGCAGATTTCTGCTCCTGCCGGCATTTCTTTCTCCGGAACCATGAGGGAGAGATTTCCATCAGCGTCTTCTGCACAGAGGATCATTCCTTCACTGAGGATTCCTGCAAGTTTGGCAGGTTTCAGGTTAGTCACTACCATTACTCTCTTGCCAACCATTTCCTCTGCACTGTAATGTGCTTTAATTCCTGATACAATCTGACGTACCTGGCTTCCGATCTGCACCTGTGAGCAGAGAAGTTTTTTTGATTTCTTTACTTCCTCACAGGAGATGATCTTGCCAACCTGGAACTGAAGTTTTTCAAAATCATCAAATGTGATCTCCGGTTTTGCTTCTATATCGATCACATCTTCTTTTTCCTCTGCTGGCTCTTCTGCTTTTGGCGGATGGAGCTCTGCTACCTTTTCCATTACTTCCTTCAGGTCCAGACGTGCAAAAAGAATCTCCGGTTTCTCAGTTACCTTGTTTCCTGACGGATACAGACCAAATGTGTTAAGATCCTCAAGAGTTCTGTCCTCTGCACTTAACTGAGCAAGGATTCTCTCTGTTGTTTCCGGCATAAAGGATTTCAGAAGAGTTGCACCAATGCAGATTCCCTCAACCAGGTTATAGAGAACTGTTGCAAGGCGGTCTTTCTTCTCCTCATCCTTTGCAAGTGCCCATGGCATTGTTTCGTCAATGTATTTGTTGCAGCGTTTGAAGATTGTAAATACCTCTGTCATCGCATCTGCTACACGAAGCTTGTCCATCTTTTCGTTTACTTTTGCAGGTACGGAGAGAATGAAGTTCTTAAGATCATCATCTACCGGCTCAGCTACACCCTTATTCTCTACCACACCGCCGAAGTATTTGTTGGACATGGAAATCGTACGGTTTACAAGGTTTCCGAGAGTATTTGCAAGTTCAGAATTGAGACGCTCTACCATCAGCTCCCAGGTGATCACACCATCATTCTCAAATGGCATTTCATGAAGCACAAAGTAGCGGACTGCATCTACGCCAAAGAAATCTACCAGCTCATCTGCATAAAGTACATTTCCTTTGGATTTACTCATTTTGCCGTCGCCCTGGAGCAGCCATGGATGGCCAAATACCTGTTTCGGCAGAGGCAGATCCAGCGACATAAGGAAGATAGGCCAGTAAATTGTATGGAAACGGATAATATCTTTACCAATAAGGTGCAGGTCTGCAGGCCACAGCTGTTTGAACTGCTCTGTGCTCTCACCGTCACAGTCATAGCCAATTCCTGTAATATAGTTAGTAAGGGCATCCAGCCATACATATACCACATGCTTCGGATCAAAATCTACCGGGATTCCCCATTTAAAGGATGTTCTGGATACACAGAGATCCTGAAGTCCCGGAAGAAGGAAGTTGTTCATCATTTCGTTCTTACGGGATTCCGGCTGAATGAAATCCGGATGTGTGTTGATATAGTCGATCAGCTTGTCTGCATATTTGCTCATTTTAAAGAAGTATGCTTCCTCTTTTGCAGGCACACAGGGACGTCCACAATCCGGACATTTGCCGTCTACCAGCTGAGATTCTGTGAAGAAGGATTCACAGGGAGTACAGTACATACCTTCGTAATGTCCCTTGTAGATATCTCCCTTTGCATACATTTTTTTGAAAATTTTCTTAACCTGTTTTTCATGGTCTTCATCTGTGGTACGGATGAATTTATCATAGGAAGTATTCATCAGATCCCAGATCCGTCTGATCTCTGTAGATACGTTGTCTACGAATTCCTTTGGAGTGATGCCTGCTTCTTCTGCTTTTAATTCGATTTTCTGGCCATGCTCATCAGTTCCTGTCTGGAAGAATACATCATAGCCCTGCTGACGTTTATAGCGGGCAATGGCATCGGCAAGAACAACCTCATAGGTATTGCCGATGTGCGGCTTGCCGGAAGTATAAGCTATGGCAGTGGTAATATAATATTTCTGTTTTTCCATTGATCAGTTTCTCCTTTATTTTCAGTACAAATTACAAATCATCATTCTTATTGTATTATAGCGGTTTATGCAGAGATTGTAAACCTCAGTTTTTCAGCGAATATGTATGCTTCTGCTGCTGTAGAGCTGACGCCAGATCATACGGAAAACCACAGTGGTAAAAGTAATTCCGGCAGACATGCTGGCAGCGAAGAGAAGGGTATAGGTTCCTTCTTTGGAAAAGCCGGCATAGTTTCTGTGCATGAGACAGTTCATGGCACGGTAGAGGGCAGCCCCGGGAATCAGGGGTATAGTGGCAGATACCAGGAATACAGTAACCGGTGTTTTGACTATACGGGCCATCACTTCCGCATAGAGAGTTGTCAGTACCGTGGAAATAAATCCGCAGAAATAGGGATTTGCATTGATACAGGCAGCTGCCAGATAGGTTGCCCATGACAAAAAGCCTCCAATAGTGGCAAATATTAATTTTTTCCCTCTGATGTTAAACAGGGCAGCAAAGCCCAGGGAGCCAAAGAGCGCTGCCATTAACTGGATAAATTCCTTCATTGTCTTAGTCCTCTTTTATCCCAATATAAATCCTGCAAAAGTAAAGCCCAGAGCGATCACCAGAGCCAGCAGTATAGATTCCATAAAGCGTATTAGTCCTGTGATCGTGTCCCCGGAAAACATATCCCTCAGGGAATTGGTAAAGGCGATTCCGGGAATCAGAAGCATAATGTTTCCGATGCTGATCAGATCTGCATGATCACCGATTCCGCTGTACACAGCCAGATTTGCCAGAAATCCTCCCACAGTGGAGCAGATCAGGGCTGTGATCAGAGAATTAACGGAACCTTTTTTCACGAAAGCTTCTATAAATTTCAGCAATACGCCGATGATCGCTGAGGCTGCCATATCCTTCCAGTCTCCGCCGAAAAACACAGAAAAGGAGCCTGATACCAAAGCATAGATCAAAAGCTGTATTCCAAAGGAATAATGTGGTCTGTTCTGTATCTGTATCAGCTTTTCCTTTATCTCCTCATGAGTAGGCTTTTCCTGACAGATCTCTCTGGAAAGCTGATTCAGCTGGTCTACCCTGTCCAGATCATTAACCATACCGGAGACCCTGCGAGTCTGGGTGCAGACCCCGAAATCAGCTCCATATATGGTGGTAACAATACTGGAGGTAATGGAAAATACATCTGCCCTCTCCGCCCCGTATGCCAGGCAGATTCTGCGAATGGTATCCTCCACCCTTCCTACCTCTGCGCCGCTGACCAGCAGCTGTTCACCAATAGACATGGCACAATATAAATATTCTTCTGCTTCCCTTCGATTCATAGCTCTTGCTCTCCTGATCTCTTAGACATCCCCACCCACTGCTTATTACTTTTCACAATTGAAGCAGGGGACTTACTTGATTCGAGTCAAGCGGATATTCGCAATCCGCTTCCCTACTTGCTCATAACCGAACTGCTCCGCAGTTCGGTTAAATCATCACAAACTCCATTATAATAAATCCTCCGGAACAGGTCAAACGAATATTCACAGTAACGTAGCAAAAAGAAATGCCCTTGCAGGAAAAATCCTGCAGGGCATTTTTTTACTGTTTTATATAACCTTCAGATTAGCCGAAGTATCTCTTAAGCAGACCAGCGAATGCTTTTCCGTGTCTAGCTTCATCGCGAGCCATTTCGTGTACTGTATCGTGGATTGCATCCAGGTTAGCAGCTTTTGCACGTTTTGCAAGATCTGTCTTTCCTGCTGTTGCACCGTTCTCAGCTTCTACTCTCATTTCCAGGTTCTTCTTTGTGCTGTCTGTAACTACTTCGCCAAGTAATTCAGCGAATTTAGCAGCATGCTCTGCTTCCTCATAAGCAGCTTTCTCATAGTACATACCTACTTCAGGATATCCTTCTCTGTGAGCAACTCTTGCCATTGCCAGATACATACCTACTTCAGAGCACTCACCCTGGAAGTTTGCTCTCAGGTCAGCGATAATATCTTCGCTTACTCCCTGAGCTACACCTACTACATGCTCTGCAGCCCATGACATTTCAGCATCCTGTTTCACGAATTTGGAAGCAGGTGCTTTACATACTGGACAGGCTTCCGGAGCCTGCTCGCCTTCATAAACATATCCACATACACTACATACCCATTTTGTCATAATTAAGATCTCCTTTTCTTATTTTAATTTGTTTTGGTTACTGTCTTATAGATCACAGTAATATTTATTGTTTCAGAACCTGTCCCCAAAAAATTCAGGCCAGTTCCGGCATTGCCTTCTGTCTTATAAAAAACAGGTGATTTTTACTTTCATTTTCTTTAATAATAGTAATTGTTACTGTTTTCTATGCACTTAGATTAACATACTCGATAATAAAAGTCAAGTTTTATTTTTATTTTTTCTTCCGCCGTTTCCTTTTGCATTTCTTTCAGACAATCCTCACAGAGTCCAAAAAATCTGGCGCTGTAGTCTGTGATTTTCCCTCCAAAGTTCTCACCGGCATTGTCCATAATATGATGAATCCCCTCACTTTCCAGATCCATGATCCGGTTGCAGCGGGTACACATAAAATGGCAGTGTCGCTCCGTACATCCGTCGAAATGATCCGCACCGGCAAAGGAGGACAGCTTCTTGATCTCTCCCAGATCTGCCAGCAAAGACAGATTTCTGTACACAGTTCCCAGACTGATATTGGGATAAATCAGCTTCATATTCTCATAAACTACATCAGCCGTAGGATGGTCTGTCCTGGTTTGCAGAAATTCCTTAATAGATTCTCTCTGGCGGCTGTATTTCAAAGTAGCCACAATCTTCCTCCTTTCTGATTATTTACTGTACCAGATAACCAGCACATCATTTACGAAATAACTGCTACCATCCTGTCCAACTGTATCTTTTACAGAAAACAGGATTTTATCTGTTCAATATTAATAATCATTACTGATATTGTTATCATATAATATCGGAGCGTTTTTGTCAAGTTATTTATAAAAAAAGAAACGGAGCCTTCTTTGACTCCGTTTTTTATCTGCACGTACTTTATTTTGGGAAGCTTAACTGTGTTTCACCTGAAGTCGGTTAACCTGATCTGTCAGAGCATTGATTTTGACCTCATTGATCATTATCCTGTTCATCCATGTAGCCGATACGTCCATCTTATTAATAAGGTTCAGATGATTCTCTGCGAGAATAGAAAGATTCCGGTCTGTTATGTTCTCCAGATGCAGCCTGAGATCCGCAAAATTATCTCTGGTCTCTTCCTCAAACCGCTCCTGGCATTTTTCCATTCTCTCCATTCGGGAATCCAGCCCGTCCATTCGGGAATCCAGCCCGTCCATTCGGCTTTCAAGTCCATCCATACGAGTCCCAAGACCTCTGACTTCTGCCAGCACAGCTTCCAGTATTTCTCTATCTGTCACCATTTTCCACCTCCTTATAGCCCGTATCGTTCTTTTGTATAAAAATGATTATACCATCGTCCTCCCAATCCGTCCAGCAAAATCCCCTCATTCTTTACTGTCATTCATTTTTTCCTCAATGGCCGCACCGACCCGGTTATAAACGGTCACCGCATCCTGAATATGAGGAATATTATTCACTTCACTTCCAGGTGCTCCTGCAGTGACAAAAATATATTCCCTGCCCTCAATCTCCGCAAAGCTTGCCAGACAATGTCCTGCCTCACTGGTATACCCAGTCTTACCGCCAAGTATTTTTCCACCTGTAACCGTGGAATCTGGCAGATTTTTAAACATTGTACTGTAGTAAGTAATGCCATCCGGGTGGACATTGGTAATCCCCGTAGAATGCCTGGCAGTCTCAATAATCTCCCGGAACGTATCATTCTTAATACAGTATTTCATCAACACTGCAATATCCTTCACCGTACTGTAATGATCCGGATCATGCAGCCCCGTAGAATCACAGAAATGAGTATCAACCATCCCCAGCTTCTTCGCCTTCTTATTCATCAGCTCCGCAAAATCCGCCTCCGACCCACTGATGGTATCTGCCAACGCAATACAGCACTCCGCACCAGAAGGAAGCATAGCCCCATAAAGCAGATCCATAACCCGAACCTCCTCCCCCGGCTGAAACCCGGCCTGAGTAGCCCCTTCCTCATACAGACCCGCAAACATATCATCCGTCAGCGTAATCTTCCCCTCCAGATCATCCAACTCCTCAATCCCCAGGATCACCGTCATAATCTTCGTCATAGAAGCCGGATAAATCCGCTCCTCCCCATTAATCTCCCCCAGGATCTTCCCACCCCGCGCCTGCATCAAAACAGCATCAGGACTATTGATCCCGGTAATATCCACCTCCCTCAAAACCGGCTGTTCAAACTGCGCAAACCACTCCTTCACACCCTTATCCCAGCCAACCATAATCACCATGGCACAGATCACAATAACCTCCACAAACACACAAAGCACAATCCTCCCCAGATTCGTCCCCCTGCGACTCCGGCCACTCCCAGATCTCCTCTTCCGACTCCGCTTCCTGTCTCTCACTACCAACTCACTCTCCTCACAACATACACACTACAATTCTCAATAACACACCCAAAACCCATTCCAATTTACCTCATAATCTACCCATAGCAACAAACACATAAATTAGTATAGTATCCAATTTCCAGACCCTCCCTCTGTTCGTAAATACCATTCTAACGTGCCTGCAACAATAGAATTTTTACTTGTATAACTATACCACACCACCCCCACCCCCTGTAACCCCATATTACTACATCTCTCCCCCCATCCACATTATCTCCCCCATACCCGCCCCCCAACAAACTCACGATGGCGCAGCCAAAGCTGCGCCGAGCCCTCCCCCTCATGCCCTTTGTGATGCGCAGCGCGGGGAAATGTTTGTGTCCGGATATATCTGCAGGCGTCGTCGTAACTCTTAGCTCTCGGAAATTTGCGTTATGGCAGAAAAATTCACTGTCTGAGCCCCAAAGGCGAGTTTGAATTTTTCTGCCATGCCCTTAGCAAATTCCCGAGAGCTTAGAGTTACAGACACCGAAGCCGTGTCCGGACACAAACATTTCCCCGCGCGTCCCCTTCACCAAAAAAATCCCCCCAGAGTCTCAAACTCCGAGGGGATTTCCCAAAATACATTTATTGTGCTAACTTTATAGGATTGATCTTCACACCAGGTCCCATAGTAGGAGCAATAACAACGCTCTTTAAATACTGACCCTTCAGTGTGCTAGGTCTAGCCTTAACGATAGCATCGATCAGCGTCTGGAAGTTGTCGCTTAACTGTTCTTCTGTAAAGGATGCTTTACCAACCGGAACATGAATAATGTTGGTTTTATCAAGACGGTACTCAATCTTACCAGCTTTGATATCGTGAACTGCTTTAGTAACATCCATAGTTACTGTACCAGCTTTAGGGTTAGGCATTAAACCTTTCGGTCCAAGTACACGACCAAGACGACCTACAACACCCATCATATCTGGAGTTGCAACAACAACGTCAAAGTCTAACCATCCTTCGTTCTGGATCTTCGGAATCAGGTCCTCAGCTCCAACGAATTCAGCACCTGCTGCTTTTGCTTCTTCAGCTTTAGCATCTTTAGCGAATACTAAAACACGAACCTTCTTACCAGTACCATGAGGCAGAACAACTGCACCACGGATCTGCTGGTCTGCATGACGTCCATCGCAGCCTGTACGGATATGAACTTCGATAGTTTCGTCAAATTTAGCAACTGCAGCTTTTTTAACTAAGCTGATAGCTTCTGCGGTATCATATAATGTAGCGCGGTCTACTGCTTTCGCAGCTTCCACGTATTTCTTTCCTCGTTTCATTTCTATAACCTCCTGTGGTATTTGCGGGGAATGCCCTCCCACTTACTATTTAATATTAAAATTAATCAACTACTTCGATTCCCATACTTCTTGCAGTACCAGCGATCATGCTCATAGCTGCTTCGAGGGATGCTGCATTTAAGTCTTTCATCTTAAGTTCAGCGATTTCCTGAACCTGAGCCTTGGTAACCTTAGCAACTTTTGTTTTGTTCGGTACGCCGGAACCGGATTTGATGTTTGCAGCTTTCTTAAGAAGAACTGCAGCCGGCGGAGTTTTGGTTATGAAGCTGAAACTTCTGTCTGCATAAACAGTGATAACTACAGGAATGATTAAATCTCCCTGATCTGCTGTTCTTGCATTGAACTCTTTTGTAAACTGAACGATATTAACACCGTGCTGTCCAAGAGCCGGACCTACAGGTGGTGCTGGAGTTGCTTTACCAGCCGGAATCTGTAATTTGATATATCCTGTTACTTTCTTTGCCATTTTCGGCACCTCCTATGTGGTATTGGCGGGGGTTATGTCCCTCCCACGATATTGTGTTACCTTTAATTTGTTACATCTGTTTGATTTCTGCGAAACTAATTTCTACCGGCGTTTCGCGGCCAAAAAGTTCAACATTGATTGTTGCTGTCTGCTTCTGCATATTCATGCCAGTGATAACACCAACAGTATCCTTCCAGGCACCGCCGGTGACAACAACTGTATCGCCTTCAGCGAAATCCACCTGGACATTGTCCTTCTGAATTCCAAGAGGAAGCATTTCCTCCTCTGTTAACGGTACCGGCTTGGATCCCGGTCCAACGAAGCCCGTCACACCTCTGGTGTTGCGGACAACATACCATGTATCGTCATTCATCACCATATTGAGAAGCACATAGCCCGGAAACATCTTTCTCTGCACCTGTTTCATGACGCCGTTCTTCAGCTCTGAAACCTCTTCCAGCGGAACACGAACTTCAAGGATCTGATCCTCCAGGTGTCTGTTTTCGATGGTTTTTTCAATATCGACTTTAACTTTGTTCTCATACCCGGAATAGGTATGAACAACATACCATTTCGCTTCTGACATACAATCACCTTATCCTTATTTCATTAAAAGATTAATGCCTTCGAGAATAAACGAATCCATTACGCTGATCAGTACGCAAAGCACGATTGAAACACAAACTACTACAATAGTCTGCTTGATCAGTTCATTGCGGTCTGTCCAGACAATCTTTTTGAATTCTGATTGAAGTCCCTGAAACCAACTCTTCTTCTGACTTTTGTCAGCAGATTTTCCATTTCCTTGCATAGTCTGACCTCACAATTCTCTGTGAGTAACTGTGTCATCCAGTTACCTGTGGATTACTTTGTTTCCTTATGCAGAGTGTGTTTGCGGCAGAACTTACAATATTTCTGAGTTTCCATTCTCTCAGGATGGTTCTTTTTCTCCTTAGTCATATTGTAGTTACGCTGCTTGCACTCGGTACATGCTAATGTAATCTTAACGCGCACAACTTCCACCTCCAGTGTTTTCATTTGCATGGTCATTTCTCTATTCCCCAAACCGCTGAGGACGCGGTTTTATAATGTATCCGTCATCACTTTCGGGCATAAAAAAAGACCTAACTTCCATGTCGCTCGTCAAGTTTATCACATAACGGGCATGGAAGTCAAGCCTTTTTCATAAATTAATCCTTGATTATTCCTTAATATGCCAGGTTCCTTTTCCTGTTCTTTTTACCTCATAAAGCTCCTTATCTGCTCTGGCATACAGTTCTTGAAACGAGGTCTCACTCCTGCCTGCCAGGATGATTCCCATAGATGCAGTGATGGACACAGACTGGATGCCATCGCTGTAGGTCAGATGCAGACGCCCGGAAAGCCCCTCTGCAAAGGACTCTACTTCCCGTTCCGGCAGATTCTGGAGGAACAGAACGAACTCATCTCCTCCCAGGCGGCAGATCACATCCCGGGGTCTGCAGTCGTTCTTCATAATCTTTGCCACATCTTGGAGTGCTTTATCCCCCCACATATGTCCCAGCTTGTCATTCAGGCTTTTAAAATTATCCAGATCCACGATCATAAACGCATGCACCCGCCCCACTCCCGGGGAAGTCAGCAGAATCTGCTCAATCTGCTCAATACCGGCAGCCCGGCGCAGTACTCCTGTAAGAGGATCTGACTCATTCATGGTAATATCTTCAATAGAACCTACCATACGGGCCACATTTCCCGTATTATCGAAAATATTGGTGGTCAGTACATGCAGATACCGTTTTCTGCCCCCTGACCACAGAACAAACTTATGTTCAAAGTTAGGCAGTTTATCATCAACGCTTTTTATTATCACTTCAATCTCTGCACAGGTACTTGGATTGATCTCCTGGATCTTCTTCATCAGCACAGGAATACTCAGCTGTGCCTGTCCCAGTCCCAGCTCCTTATATTTTTCATTAAGGAACTGTATCAGTCCGGTTTCCACATCATAAGTAAAGATGCAGACGTCATTATTCCTTGCTGTAACTCTGTAAGTCTCCTCACTAAGCTCCAGACGCTTGTTCAGATTCTTGATGTAGATCCTGTCATCACGGATCATCCGCAGATATATCCACACAACCACCAGAACCGCCATGATCAGCTGAAAAATCAGAAGGTACAGATATTTCTGATAATAGGTACTGGTCTCCAGAACTGTTTTCTCCTTCATGACAGTGACCACATTCAGCTTCTGGCCATTGGCCTGGACAATGGCATATTCCCTTGCCACATCATCCTCTGTTTTAGCTGCACTGAAACACACCTTCATATTCTGACTAACCCTGAATCTGATATTTTTCAGTTTTACACTGAGCTCTCTGCCGGAAAGATCCGTATACAGGTTATCACCGGAAACTCCTTCATAATCCTGCTTTACAATATAGGTACCATCCTTATCTGTCACATAGAGATCTCTGCGCTCCCTATCCTCTTCAGAATCTGTAAAAATATTCAGGCTGTCCGGAGATAAAACTCCACAGATCACACCCTTGATCTGATCACTGTTGTCATAAACCGGAACTGACAGAACCACACCGCTTTTATAAGTAGAACCATTTTTTCCGATTCCACGGTTTCCTGCCAGGCTGTCCTTAAAATACTGCTGGTTCTTCCAGCTACCGGTAAATTCAGGATTTTTCCCCTCCAGATTCAATGCACGGATATAAATAAAGTTTGTATCTTTTGTTGGGAAATTCCGTCCGATCTTTTTCTGGGTTTCCTGGCTGTTCATGGGAAGATTCTGTACAAACCTGGCTACATTCTCCAATGTATCATAATATCTGTCCATTTTATATTGAAGCAGCCGGGCATTCTGCTGTGTCCATTCAGCTACGGACTCTCTGGTCTTATTCTTCTCCCCCCGTTTCAACGTTGCATTAAAGCAAGCCAGAGCACCGGCACAGACTGCTATTGCCAGCAAAATAGCCACCAACAGCACCCTTGTTCTTTTTTTCTTGTTATACGGCTTCTTCACAATGCTTCCTTTCCTTCACACTTTGTGAGATAAGTATGCCCTTAAAAATAATCATAGCCTCCATGGATGTCTACAATACTTCCATTCATATAATGATTTGTCAGGATACTGTAAGCCATATCCGCCACATCCTTAATCTCGCCAAAACGGTGAAGCGCGATCTTACGGTTAATGCGGTCGTAGCTCTCCTGGGTACGATTCTCATGCCATGGCGTCTGAATAAATCCCGGTGCTATGGCATTGACCGTGATTCCTTTTGGCTCAAATTCCTTTACCAGTGATTTTGTAAGGAAATGAATGGCTGCCTTGGTCACTCCATATACTACAGATGAAGAATATGCCTGCCGTCCTGCGTAAGAACCCATAAAAAGGACACTACCGCCCTCTGTCATCACCGGCATAAATTCCTTGATCATAAATACCGGTATAGACAGATTGGTATTTACAATATGGTTCCATTCTTCAAAGGTATAGTCCTGAAATTTGTCATAGGTGCTGATTCCCGCATTGCTGATGAGCCAGTCTACATGTCCTGCACGGTTCTTCACCTCCTGCACGAAAGCCATCATATCCTCATAGGAAGACATATCAGCCTTCAAAATGATCAATTTTTCCTGATCCTCCGGGCTCAAGCTCTCCCAGAATGCATTAGCCTTCCCGGCATTATGGGCATATGTGGCAAAGATCAGATCATCCCTGTCAGCATTTGCCAGTACCTTTTCCACAATCCCCCGTCCAATCCCGGAGGTACCTCCTGTAATTACAGTTACTCTATTCATAACGTATCTATCCTCTATTCTAACTCTGTCAATCTGATTGACACCCGTGCCGTTATATCCCCGGATTCCGGCAGCTTACAGTGCCATCAGATGATCATACACACTTTTCGGCGCATATGGCTGCTGGTTATGGATCGGCTCACCCAGACAGGTCTTTGGATAAGCGAAGGTTCCGTGCTCCAGCATAACTTCCAGAAGCTTTGGTCCCGGTCCCTCCATAAACTGCAGGGCCTCCTCTTTTACATCCTCACAATGCATACGGCAGGAAGGGATTCCATATGCTGCTGCCACCTTTGAAAAATCGCAGGATGCAAATCCGCATCCATCTGTAGTTCCTGCAAAAAGACAGTCAAAGTAATCTCTCTGAAGATGGCGTATCATACCAAGTGCTTCATTATTCATCACCATAATTTTCACCGGCAGATTTTCACGTTTTACCCATTCCAGCTCCTGGATATTCATCTGAAAAGCTCCGTCCCCACAGATGCAGGCAGTTGGTTTCCCGGTGGCATAGTAAGCTCCGATGGCTGCTGGAAGAGCATAGCCCATGGCTCCATGTCCGCCGGAAAAAAGCAATTTCTGGCCTTCACGGTTTTTGAAGGACTGATAACTCCACACCATATGCTGTCCTACATCCACTGCGATGGCACCTGTGTCACTGAGCATATCACTGAGCTCCCCAATCATGCGGTTAGGATATCTCTCAGGAAGGGCATCATCCACTGCCTGGAGATTCTCCTTGATCTCACTGCATACCACCATCCAGTCGCTGATACCCTCCTGCTCCCTGCAGGGCACTTTATCCAATGCCTGGATCAGGGTACCTGTTTCCGCCAGGATCTTGATCTCATTTTCTCCATTTTCGTGAATATTCCTCTGAAGATTGTAGGGGTCAAGGTCTACACGAATGATCTTGGCGCCTTTTGCAAATTCATTCACTTTGGTACCGATCTGCCTGGTACACAGAGAAATGCCGAAACACAGAAGCAGATCACTCTTGGCATTGGCGATCATGTTTGCATATCTGTGGCCATAGGCCCCTCCGATACACCCAAAATTCTGGGGATCATCATAAGCCAGAACCGACTTGGCAAGTACACTGGTAATAATCGGGATCTGACGGCTTCTTGCAAAACGGATCAGCTTTTGCTGGCTGACAGCACTGTCTACCCCATGTCCCAGCATGATCACCGGCCGTCTGGCCTGTTCCAGTTCATCACAGATTACACGAACTGCCTCATCTGTACCATGCAGAATGTGTGCAGAAGCAGTTTCCACTTCCTCTTCCATCCCAACACCACAGATATCCTCTTCAAACTCCATGTCATAAACAGGATTCTCCACTTCTCCTCGCTGGATATTCATAGGCAGATCAATAAGCACCGGGCCTCTCCGTCCCGTAGTCGCAATATGATAGGCCTTGTTCAGCTCTGTCACAATATCCTCCGCATTGCGGATCTGTACTGCATATTTTGTAATAGGCTTTGCCATAGCTACAATATCTGTCTCCTGGAACCCCTGCTGACGCAGACCCTTGATTCCGGAATATTCATAGGTATTCAGCTGTCCTGTGAGGAAAATCACAGGAAGAGAATCATAATAAGCATCCGCCACACCACTGAGGAGATTCACGGCACCCGGGCCGCTGGTAGCGTAAGCACAGGCACATTCCTCCTTTGCCTGGGCATAACCACAGGCTGCAAAAGCAGCTCCCTGCTCATTGTAGCTGGAATGGTTCTCTGTATCCGGATTTCTCTCTATAGAATCCACCAGATGGGCGATCATTGTTCCCTGATAGCCGAAAAAATGACGGATTCCTTTTTTCTGTAAAAATGCAACAACATAATCTGAAAGCTTCATAGTTTCCTCCGTTATCTGCTTCAATCTTCTGCTTTATATGATCATTCCGATCTCTTCTCTCTGGACATTCCTGCCTGTTTTCTCCAGTACATCCGTATAAATATCCAGTATCTCTATATCCTCTGCACAGATTTCACCCTTCTCCAGGCTTTTCTGCATCATCTGATAGTATGGACGGAATACCTTCTCCAGAGTCATATAATCCTCGTTCTTGTACAGATTTCTGATGTAATCCTTTCGCTTCACATAAGAAAGCCCCAGGTTCATCCTCTCTCCACAAAATTCCACATAATCCCAGCACTGATTAAAATATGCTTTCATACCTTTGCTTTTACCCAGTCTGGAGAGATTTTTCTGCCGTTCCCTGCAGTATTTCTCAAAATCCGTACTGTCCTTCCAGAACTGCATATAGCTGACTCTGGCGCTGACCACCAGACGGGCAGGAACCATATAACGAGGTTCTGTCATATTTCGCCAGCCTTTTCCATAGCTTATATTCAGATAGGTCTCCACATCCCTGGGAGCAGGAAAGGATTCCCCCTCCAGTACAACCTGACGGGTGTTTTCAAAAACAGCAACAGGATAACTGTGACTTTTCCTGCCATTCATCAGGGTATATACCTCTGTGGGATTCTCCTGCTGCTTCTTGCATAAACTATTGTAGATTCCTGCTGCCACCTGATTTCTGCCCTCAATTGCACACAGAAATTTCATCCAGGCCTTGCTCCAGGTAAATTCTGTATCCCTGACTGCATTGCCCGGTGCATGGATCTGGCGCCACTCTGCTTCTTTTTTTATCAGACGGTTCTCCCTGTGCTCAGATGCTGCCGGGATCCGCAAGGGCAGAATATTGATCCCCAGTCCCGGATAAGCATAATCTCTGGTTCTGTCCAGATCAATACATACTGTATCGGTGTTCTCATATCTCAGATAAAAGCCCGGAAAATATTTGTGGGTTTTCATAGATTCCAGCGCCCGGTGTTCTGCCGGATCCTCTTCCACCACCTGACAGAACCGCTCCATATCCGGAACCCGCATAAGCACAGCTCCTGACTGGGGATTCTGAGGAAAATTACCTCCCTGCACAGCGCACCAGGTAAGGCGAGGGGAAAGATAGTATTTTATATTATGCTTCCGGCAGATCTCATCTACCTCTTTCAACAGCGAAAAAATCACTTTTTGCTTTTTGTTCAACTTTATACAGCCTTTCTTTTATGGATTAATAATGTCTTCAGCAGCCCCTGTTATCTACACCAGACGGGCTGCCAGTGCCTGTATCTCCTCCAGGCTTCCGTATTTACCCAGCCAGCTGTTCATTGCAGGCAGCATGTCTGCATTCTTTCCAAAATTACGGATCTGGCGGCTTCCATTATCCAGATCACTGATAATGATCCGGTACAGCTCTGTTTTCAGATAAGGCGGAACTGTATATTCCAATGCTTTCCTATAATTTTCAAAAGCTTCTCTGGTCTGTCCCTGTTTGCTGCGGATATCTCCCACCAGCTTATACACATAAGGCTTTTCCTCCTTATGGATCTGACGGCTTCGCACCTTCTCAGCCAGCCACTCCAGCTCACTTTCCTCACTGATGCAGGCCAGATCTGCCCTGAGTACGGCAAGCTCTCCTGGATATCCCAACCGTTTCCAGGCTTTCGACAATGCTTTCCTGTACCCTGGATTCTGCTCTTTTTTATCACCGGTACCCATGGGCACTTCTGTTTTTTCCAGAATTTCCCTGATCAGCCTCTCAATCTGGCTCTGGGTACGGACACAAGAAATCTTTGCCAGATACCAGCCGGCACGGATATCTTCATCCTCAGGCATGATCTTCTGCCACATTTCCATGGTCTGCAGAGCTTCTGTCCGATGTCTGCTGCCGATCATTTCCTCACAGCTCCTGAGTATCTGCTCCTTATAAGGCCGGAACAATTTGTCCATTTCCAGCCACACAAATCCGTTGGCAGTATTCTCCTTCACTCTGGCATAGAGCTGTAAGGCCTTCTGCCCGTTTCCCTTCATCCACAGAATATCTGCCAGATACTTCATAAAATATCCGTCCTCCGGAAAAAGCCGCAAGGCTTTCTCCAGAAACTGCTCTGCTTCCTGCAGATTCTCCCCTGTTTTCTCCACCAGAAGTCTGCATTCAAGCTTCATCAGACCGGGATGACCGGGATATTTTTCCAAAAGTTCCTCACAAAGCTTCCTGCATTCATCCATATGCCCTGCTTCATAATGCTCCAGACCTTTGCGAAGCAGAAGGATATCTGTTTTCAGACTCTCCATCTCTCCTGTGAGATGGTCTGCCTTTTCCCTGATTTCCAGCATACGGAAGGCTTTGGAAATCCGTTCTGTATAAAAGAGTGTTTTTACTGCTGCCAGAAACACCTCATCCGGAATATCCACCAGCACCGGATGATAATATGCATAAATATGGTCAAAATCCTCCCTGCCAATAAAATCAGGGCTAAGCTGTGTCTTATAATATGCAACAAAAAGATTTCCCAGTTTCCGATAGGCCCCCTTTTCCATCAGTTCCTGCAGATTCAGTCCGGATTCCCGGATCGCCTCCCTAAGATCTGCTGCCACACAGCCAGCCTTGTATTCCAGACCTTTGTGGCTGACCCTGTGATTCTCTCTGGCAATACGCATATTGTACAGCTTCTGTCTGATGGCATTTCTGTTCAGTCTGCCCCTGTTCACACCAGACATGTAATCCTCCCGGAACTCCTTATAGGTAGCCCCTTCCACGCACACAGTCCGGTGTCCCTCACGTTCCGCATATGCCGGAATATAAGACCACTCATCTCCATAATACTGAGTCAGATATTCACTGCAGTGATTGGGGATCATTACCTTCAGCCCCTGGAAAGTTCCCTCTTTTGCCGGAAAAAAGGTCTCTTTGTCAAAGAGAGAGGGACAGCCTGCCCAACCCATGGCATAACGGTCGCAATCCTCCTCTTTGTAGGAGAACATAAGCTTCTCCAGCTTGCTCAGTGTTCTGTCTTTGCCCAGAAAAAGATAGGAATACAAATATTTCCGGTACAAGGAAACAGGAATTTCCCATCTGTCACTATAGCTTGCCGAAATATTCAAAAGATCTGAATAGATCATAAAATATGTCCTGTATTTCTCATATTCTCTGTCATCGGAAGGGATGGGATCCAGTGTAAATACATCGATTACCTCTCCCGCCACATCTTTGCCTGCAATCTGGCTTCTGTGGATCGCACAGGTATCTGCCGATGCATATCTGGAATAGGAATTGGTATAATGTCTGTCTGCCTGTGAGCACTGGATGGCTCTCTCCGGCGGCAGATCTCTTTTACAGATCTCTACAAATTTCTCCCAGTCCGGTCTGGGCATATACAGATCTATGGCATCGTCCCAGGGCACAAATCCCTCATGGCGCAGGGCTCCGATCAGGGAGCCTCCTGCCAGAACATACCTCAGATCATGTTCTCTGCAGATTTCATCAACCTCCTGAAGAAGCTTCAGGAGATATTTTTGTTTTTCTGTCATGAATTATCCTTTCTGATTGATCGTCTCCAGTATTTCCATCAATTTCACTGACTCATCATAAAAAAGTCTGGTGCATTCTGTTCTCTTGTCTCTGATCATGATCATCAGCTCCTGAAGGAGATAACGGAAACCATTTCCCTCGAAGTTAAAGCTATATCGTTTCAGGAATTCCTTTCCTGCAATATTTGCTTCAAAATATCCTGTATTCCACCAGTCATTGGGTACAGTAACTCTTCCGTTACTTCCAATGATCACCAGTTCATCCTCCACATCCACAGTGGTTCCGATCTCAATGGTAGCCAGCGCTGTTTTATATTTCATGGTGATCATATCATAAACAAAATCTCCATTCCTGTCAGTCACTGCATTGGTATTGACCTCCAAACAATCCTTTCCCAACAGCTTGACCACTGCACAGATCGCATGGATCACTGTCTCATTAAAAGGCTTTCCTCCCTCAAAATCATCCTGGGAAATGGCACATTTCACACTGACCAGATCCCCCACCAGGTTACTGTGTACCAGCCATACCAGCTGATTGAATGCCCTAAGATATACTAAGGTCAGCCGTTCGATCAACACCACATGATTATCTCTTGCCATCTGGAAAAGGGTACGCAGCTTATCCGGTGAAAGAACAGCCGGACTGTCACTGATCACATATTTTCCTTTCTCAATGGCTTTCCTGATATATTCTTCCCTGTCTTTCTGCCTGCATTTGATATACACAATATCCACATCTGACAAGAACTCCTCATAATCATTCCACCAGGAGTCCAGTTCATACTTATCACAAAAATCCCTGGCAACCTCCTCTGTCTCTGAGAATACTCTCTCTACATGGACACCACTGACATATTTGGACTCCTGTACAAAGCCATTGTCCTGAATATCATCGGTGACAATTCCCATATTAAAGATGATCCCCTCACTTCTCAGCTTGGTACTGGAAATATTCTTGGTACGCTCCAGGTATACCACATCGCAATAATTTTTCAGATAATCGAATTTTCCTCTCCAGTCAGAACCAACTACCAGAACATCAATATCATATTTAATGATGTCGCTGACCTTCTGGCCCTGATATTCTTCAATAATAATCTCATCAGCCAGGCCGGTCCTGCGTACATTTTCGATTCTCTTGATCAGGCTGTCCCTCACATTAAGCTTTCCTCGCTCAATATCAAAGCTCTCGCTGGTAACACCTACGATCAGGTAATCCCCCAAAGCCTTCGCTCTTTTGATAATATTGTAATGACCCTTGTGAAACAGATCAAAGGTACCATATGTGATTACTTTTTTCATAATATAACCCCGCGCTCTCCCTGTTATGCCTCTTCCGGCACTGTCCATCCGGAGGCAAACCATACTAATTTAACTCTAACATCTTTTCTGATTATAGCATAGATGAAGCAATATGTCATTCGTATGTTACAGACACAATTTATTTTTATGAAAAATATAAAAGCCCCAAAAGCGGACAATCTCTACCGCCTTCAGAGCTTATTTTCTGCATTTTATAAATGTTTATCCAGATCGTTTCCTGTACTTTCCAGGAGATCATTACTTTTAATTTTCCTTGTGGTGGCTTCCAGCTCCTCGATCAGTTCCTCCAGAGACATTTCTCTTTCAGCTTCTTCAAGTTCCTCAGCCGGCATGTCGTCCATGTTATCCTCTTCAATATCCAGCTCATAGCCAGCCACCTGACTGAAGCCCTCCTGTCTGTCTGTATCTGTGCTTCCGCTCTCCTCATCCAGGTCAATGGTCTGTGTATGTGACTTCTGCTGCTCATTACCTGTCTCCAGAGTTGCAGCTAATTCCTCAATAGCCCTTTTCCTGCGGAGCATTTCATATTTATCATCATCACTGTCATACTCCTCTTCCAGACCTTCATCCTTAACTGTTTTATCCTTCTTAAACAGGATAAAGGCAATCAGGTTCAGAATGCCTGTATAAGCCAGATCCACCGGAAGACTTCCCAGAACCAACAGGAATACCAGAGAGACCCCCAGCAGAGCCCACACATTGGTCAGTGCAGGAATCTGCAAAATAAACAATCCATTCATCAGGATCATGATAGGATAATGGAAGAAATAAATTCCCATTGTATGACGCCCGATATAGGTCAGGATCAGTTTCCTGTCCGGCATGATCGCCAGCATTGTATAAATAATAATAAAAGATACCAGATACATCAGCAGACGGATCACAATCCCTTCCGGATCCTCCAGCCCGCAAAGCTTATAGCTGTGATTAGCACGGAAAATGGCAACTCCCATTTCATTTGTGATCATATAATTGGGTATTGCCCACAAAAGAACTGCCGAAATAGGAATCAACAGCCATTTTTGTCTGAAGCGGCGCACTGCTGTGATATATTCACTCTTCCACAGATATCCGGCTACAAAGAACGGGAAAAATACCACAATCCTGGATGCGGATAAAAAGGTGGAAAACTCCGGCCTGGTACCTGCCCAGAGAGCAAAAATAATACTCAGGGGTACGATAAACCGAATCTGTCCAAATCCCTCCACTGTCAGTCTGTATACAAAAAGCGCAAGCACATACCACATAACTGTACCGGTAGGCCTGAGGATCTCATAATCTACAGATCTTCCCAGCCAGATCTGTGAATACCAGGTCAGACTGTAGCCCAGAATATAAGGAATCAACAGATTCTTAACATTTTTCATAACATTTTGCGGCTTCTTAGACAGATAACCGGATATAAAAATAAATGCAGGCATGTGGAAAATCGTAATTGCATACCAGATATACCTTACCACAATGTCTACTTTTACAAGATTAAATGCAATAATGTGATTGAATACTACCAGAAAAATAAGTAATACCTTTACATTATCTATCAGGTAGGAATACGGCACAGCCGCCCTGTCTGCTTTCAGTTTCATAATTTTATAAACTTTCCTTCTTTTTTCTGACTTTTTATTCTGTGCACATCATAACATAATTTTATAAACTTTGGAATAGAAATTTAAGGAAAGTGTTATATATGATGTGCCCCGATTAAAAATATTTCAGGATTCCATGAACTGCATAGGAAGCAAAAAACAGACAGCTTTTTACATGTCCATAGCCGGCATAGCGGTAAACCCTGTATGTCATAGCTGCTGATTTCAGCTTGTTTCTGGATTTGCCCCCTTCACTGAGACGGTATTTCAGATAGGGCAGGTTGATTCCTCCTGCACAGCCATATTTTCGCAGGACCTTCAGCCAGGTAATATAGTCCTCATGGCTGTCATCATGCTCCATAGGAAATTCCAGGGCAGCTTCCCTCCGGATCACCACAGAAGAACAGTTGATACTGTTGTGCTTCAGCAGATCTCTGTACAGGATTTTTTCTTTTACAGGTATATACCGGCCGGTGTCTATACCATCTGCCTTCATCAGTTCCCTGCCTGTGGAGCATAATACATACCCTGTTTTCTCCAAAAGCTCCAGCTGAGCTGTCAGCTTTCCCTTTTCCCACCAGTCATCTGCATCCAGAAAAGCAATGTATTCCCCTCTGGCTTCCTGCACTCCACGATTCCTGGACCTGGCCGCTCCCATATTTTCTTTATTCTTTAGATACCGAAAGTCCTCTCTGCCCTTATAGGCAGACAGGACTTTCTCTGTATGATCTGTGGAACCGTCATCTATGACCAGAAGCTCTGTAGAAACCTCCTGGGCAAAGACTGATTCCACAGCCTGTTTAATATATTTTTCTCCGTTATAAACCGGCATGATCACAGATACCTGTGGTTTATTCATATTTTTTCTCCCCTCTGCAGTCCGGATCCTTCATCAGTTCCGGAACCTCTGCTGTATCTGAGATTTTTTCTACTCCGGATGTTTTCAGGGCATTGATCTGTCTGTCATCCACGCCCTCAGAAACCTCTTTCTGGAAAAAGATTTTCACTGTCATGAAAATCAACTTAATATCCAGCAGAAAAGAATAGTTCTCAATATAAAACAGATCCAGCTTCAGTTTATCATATGGCGTCGTATTATATTTACCGTAAACCTGGGCATATCCGGTAAGTCCGGCCTTTACCTTCAGGCGGTAATAAAACTCCGGAAGCTCTTTCTCATACTCCTCCATAATGGTCTTACGCTCAGGGCGGGGACCAACCAGGGACATATCACCTTTAAATACATTGAAAAGCTGTGGCAGTTCATCCAGATGAAGATTTCGCAGTACATTTCCCACAGGTGTAATGCGGGAATCATGTTTGGAAGCCAGCCGGGCACCGTTTTTCTCTGAGTCTACGCACATACTGCGGAATTTACAGATTTTGAATTCCTTTCCATGCAGGGTGAGACGATCCTGAAAATAGAATACCGGTCCTCTGTCGTATGCCTTCACCGCAATGGCAATAATAAGCATGATCGGAGAGGTAATAATAATTCCTATACCGGAGATCAGAATATCCAACAGCCTCTTGGCAGCCCTCTGATCTATGGAAAGGCCCATATTTCTGGACATAAGAAGAGGGGTATCAAACAGATGAATCCTGTCACTGCCCATCAATATAATATCTGAAATCTTTGGACTGATATAGCATCGGATGGAATGGGAAAAACAATATTTCAGATAGCGGTTTCTCACTGCTGAAGGAAGATCCCAGATGATCACTCCATCATAATCCGCCATCATCCGGTGGATTTCTTCCTCACCCACACTGGCATGTACCTTTCCGCTGATATCATATTTATCTCTTCTTGAATTCATTTTGTGGATCAGGTCATCCCCCGGATCCCTGTCTCCATAGATAACCAGCAGCTTTCTGGCACGGTACAGCCTGGAATAAATATAACGGGAGCCCCAGATCCATACAATGCAAACGATAAGCTGGATCCCTGTCATCTCTATCATTGGCCATGCTTCCAGAAACCATCTGTTGATCAAAGTAATCTGCAGATATTCCACCACATTGGTACACAAAAGTGCCAGGGTCAGGGAATAAAATACATCGATCCGCTTCAGATATCCAACCTTCAGTCCTCCGTATAACTTGGAAAACAGTCCAAACAGCAAACCATAAATAGCGATCAATACCCAGTTACCTTTACGCCAAAAAGGCTTATTGATCTGTCCTCTGTAGATGTTGTACCAGACATAGGCAAAAATTGCCATCTGAGCCAGCACAATCAGGCTGGCCAGTAAAAATATAATAAAACGTTTATAATCTTCTCTCTTACTCACAAAATACCTCTAATCATTTTTGTACGGATTTTATAACTTTTCAGATACCGGACCATATATCTACGAATTGCTCCGCTGCAAAGCAGCTCTCGCAATTCTCAATGATTATGGCCGTCACTTTGCCCTACATTATAGCCCAAGATATATATTACGTCCACCTGTTTTTATTAATTTTGTGCATACTTACAAATCCTGATTTTTTCACTTTTCCCGGGTTATTTGTGTATAATGCATAATTTTTCTTCGAATTTTCACTTTTTCTACCGAAAATTTTACATATTTTTTTCATAAACCTCTGGTAATGTTAATTAAAAAATTGTATAATGTGTTTAGTAAAAGAAAGCGAGGGTTACTATTATGAAACAAAATAGTATGTTGGCTATGATTTTGGCCGGCGGACGTGGCAGCCGTCTCCATGATTTAACCAATAAAGTAGCAAAGCCAGCTGTAGCTTACGGCGGTAAATATCGTATCGTAGACTTTCCATTAAGTAACTGTGCCAATAGTGGTATTGATGTAGTAGGTGTGCTTACACAGTATGAATCCATTCAGCTGAACAGCTATGTTGCAGCCGGCGGACGTTGGGGTCTGGATGCCAAAGACAGTGGTGTCTATGTTCTTCCTCCCCGTGAAAAGGCTGACGAAAATCTGAATGTATATCGTGGAACCGCAGATGCGATTTCCCAGAATATCGATTTCATCGATAAATTTGATCCTGAATATGTTCTGGTTCTTTCCGGAGACCATATTTACAAAATGAACTATGACAAAATGCTGGCAGCTCATAAGGAAGCCAAAGCTGACGCGACAATCGCAGTTATTGAGGTTCCTATGAAGGAGGCCAGCCGTTTTGGTATTATGAACACAGATGAATCCGGACGTATTGTAGAATTTGAGGAAAAACCGGAGCATCCAAAGAGTAATCTTGCATCTATGGGTATTTATATTTTTACATGGAAGCTTCTTCGCAAAATGCTCATGGCAGATATCAAGAATCCTGATTCCAACCATGACTTTGGTAAAGATATCATCCCTACTATGCTTAACGATGGAAAGACACTTTATGCATATAAATTTAAAGGTTACTGGAAAGATGTAGGAACCATCGATTCTCTCTGGGAAGCTAATATGGATCTGTTAAGTTCCAAGAATGAACTTGACCTGGGTGATCCATCCTGGAAAATTTATACTGAGGATGTTACTGCTCTTCCACAGTACATCAGTGCAGAAGCAGATGTAAAGGATGCATATATCACACAGGGCTGCGCGATTCAGGGTGAAGTAAAACACTCTGTTCTCTTTACAGGTGTTAAAGTCGGTGTCGGTGCAAAGGTTATCGACAGCGTACTGATGCCAGGTGCTGTAGTAGAAGAAGGTGCTGTAGTTCAGCGTGCACTGGTAGCAGGTGGTATCCGTATCGGTAAGGGAGCTGTTGTGGGTGATTCAGGCAGCGAAAACATTGCGCTTATCGCAAAACGTGTAAAGGGGGCAGAATAATATGTATGAGGCATTTGGAATCGTAAGTTCTTCCGGGAGAAATATTTATGTAGATGGAATGCAGGATTTCCGCCCCATCGGCGCATTTTCCTTCCTTGGCAGATACAGAGTCATTGACTTTCCTATCTCCAATATGACTAACAGTAACATTGACCGTATCCAGGTTTATATTAACAATAAACCACGTTCCATTGTAGAGCACGTTGGAACAGGCCGTCATTATAACATTAACTCAAAGAGCGGCAGACTTCAGCTTCTGTTCTCTGAGCACAATAACAATAATGATATTTATAATACCGATATTTCCTGCTATATGGATAATATGGAATCTCTGAGCAGAATGAACCAGCCATATGTTGTTGTTGCTCCCAGCTATATGGTTTATTCTATTGATTTTGACCAGTTTATACATACACATATCGAATCCGGTGCAGATGTTACCATGCTTTATCACGCAGTTGATAATGCAAAGGAAGCATATCTCACCTGTAATATTCTGGAGCTGAACCGTCAGAAGGGTGTTGAGTCCATCGGTGCCAACCATGGTAACAAGAAAAACCAGAATATTTATATGGATACCTGCGTTATGAAAACAGAGCTTTTCATCAGCCTGATCAAAGAAGCCAAGAAGCTTTCTTCCATGTATACTCTGGCAGATATCCTGAAAGCAAATTGCGGTACTCTGGATATCCGCGGCGTTGCACATAAGGGCTTCTTCGCAAGTATCACAGATTTCCCAAGTTACTATGATGCAAACATGAATCTTCTGGATTACAAAGCAGCTCAGGAGCTTTTCCATGAGAACTGGCCAATCTATACACGTACCAATGACTCCTGCCCGACTCAGTATTTCGATACAGCAGAAGTAAAGAATTCAGTAATCTCCAACGGATGCCAGATTGAAGGTACTGTTGAAAATTCAGTAATCGGACGTGGCTGCGTGATCAAAAAAGGCGCTGTTGTCAAAAACAGTGTTGTTCTCGCTGAAGTTACAGTTGGCGAGGGTGTTCACGTAGAAAATGAAGTAGTTGATAAATGGGCTCGACTTGTTCATAAAAAAGAAATTGTTTCCCCGGCTGACCAGCCTGGTTATATCCGCAGAGGGGATATCCTCTAAAAAGAACTTCACGGAATTTTCACAATTTAGGGATTGATTTTGAGAAATTGAGTGTTATAATACAGGTGTAACAAAGATAAGAAAGAAACAACTGAATACTTAAAAATACTTAACACCACCTGGAGCATATAGAAATGCTCATGAATGAAAGATAGTGTCAAGCGTGTCACCTCAGCTGTAAAATGGAGGAAAAGTCAAATGAATACTTTAAAAGCTGAAACAAGAACAATGGACACAAAGGCCAAGAGATTAAGAAGAGAAGGATACGTTACAGGTAATGTATTTGGCAAGGAGATTGAGGGTTCTCTTCCTGTTAAGATTGAAAGATCTAACGTAGAAAAGCTTCTCAAGACTAGCAACAAGGGCAGTCAGATTATGCTGGATGTGGATGGTCAGTCTTATGATGTACTGATCAAGGAGATTCAGTTCAATCCGTTAAAGGGACAGGTGGATGAAATAGATTTCCAGGCACTGGTAAGCAACGAGAAGGTACATTCCGTAGCTGAGGTCGTACTTGTAAACCATGATAAACTGATTGCTGGTGTATTACAGCAGCATCTGGAAGAGATTTCTTTCAAGGCTCTGCCATCTGCACTGGTTGACAAGGTTATGGTTGATGTTGGTGATATGAAGATCGGTGATGTGATCAAGGTCAGAGATCTTGCTATCGCTCAGGACAAAGATGTAGACTTGAAGACAGATCTTGATGCCGCAGTCGTATCCGTATCTGCAGTTCACGTAGATCCGGCTTTGGAAGCTGAAGAGGAAGCTGCTGCTGAGGAAGAAGCTAAGTAAATTACAAAATTATGTATTTTTAAAGGGACTTCACATTTTCATGTGGAGTCCCTTTATTGTTATCTATCTGGCAAATAATCACAATCTGTCAGATAATCACAGCTATTATGCTTCCGCTTACTTCATCTTCATCAGTTCTCTTCTGGCAAAAATAATAGCCAGCGCAAATGCTGCTGCATCTGCGATCGGTCCTGCATACATAACACCGTCAATTCCCATAAACAGGGGGAAGATCACGATCAATGGCAGGAGGAAGATCACCTGTCTGGTAAGAGACATAACAACACCCAGCTTTGCTTTTCCTATAGAAGTAAAAAATCCGGATGACATTGGCTGGATTCCGTTTGCAAAAGTCATAAACATATAAATCTTCAGATAGCGCTCTGCAAACTGGAAATACAGATCACTTCCTGTGCCAAAGATTCCCACGATCTGATGGGGAAACAGCTGGAAACACAGGAAAAAGCCGGTGGCAATAACTGTACAGGCAGTTACAGAATACCTATAAGTCTGACGCACCCTGGAATATTTTTCTGCCCCATAGTTAAATCCCCAGATTGGCTGACAGCCCTGGGAAATTCCGATACAGATGGCCATAAATACCTGATTTACCTTGGAAATAACACCAACACAGGCAATGGGAATATCACTTCCATATATAGAAGCTGCCCCATAATACCGCAGAATATTATTCAGAACGATCTGCACCAGAGCCATTGCAATCTGATTGATACAGGATGCCAGACCCAAGGCGGTAATCGCTTTCAGATAATGTAACCGTGGCTTCAACATGGATTTTTCCAGATACATTTTCCTGAATTTCCAGAAGTACACTACAACCAGAATTCCGGATACAACCTGGCCGATCACTGTAGCCCAGGCAGCTCCCTTAATTCCCCATCCAAATCCAAAGATAAACAGAGGATCCAGGATGGTATTGATCACTGCACCTGCTGTTACGCAAGCCATAGAATAGGTGGGACTTCTGTCTGCCCTGACAACATGATTTCCTCCCACAGATAAAATATAAAACGGAAGCCCCAATGCTGTGATTCCTGTATAATCCGCAGCATAAGGCATAACATCCTTCGTTGCACCGAACAATGTAAGAAGGGGCTTCAGAAACAGCACTACGATCACACATAGAACTGCACCACTGATCGCCAGAGAAGAAAGAGCAGTCCCGGCAATACTACTGGCCTTTTTTTCCCGTCCTGCCCCCATTTCCAGATTATAATTGGAAGCTCCGCCGATACCCAGGAGCAGTGCCATGGCTGTGGCAATGGTAGTCACCGGAAATGCCACATTGGTAGCTGCGTTTCCCAGCATTCCCACTCCCTGTCCGATAAAAATCTGATCCACAATATTATACATTGCACTGACCAGCATACTGATGATCGCCGGAATGGCAAATTTTCTGATCAGGCCGCCTACCGGCGCTGTGCCCAGAGGATTTTCAGCCTGTATATTTTCCTTATCCTTTTCCAAGTAAATTCCTCCTATTCAAGCGGATAAAATCATCCGCTTCGATACTTGCTTGATTCGGTTAGAACCTTGTGTGCCTGTTCACATATTTCGCTTTATATTTTGAATACACAATGGTCTGATCCTTATACAGTCCATAATATCCGGAAGCAGCATAACTTATGGACACCGCAATCAGGTAAAAAGACACTCCACGGAAACCAAACATCTCAAAAGCAATCAATATAGAAGTAATCGGACAGTTTGTTACCCCACAGAATACTGCTGCCATACCACAGGCTGCGCAGATTGAGGGAGAAAGTCCCAGCAGGTTTCCCATCACACATCCAAAAGTAGCCCCCACACAGAAAGAAGGAACAATCTCCCCTCCCCGGAAACCTGCACGCATGGTCAACGCTGTAAGAATGATTTTCCACAAAAATGCAAATGTGTCTGCCTGTCCGGTCTCTACTGCCTTAGCGATCAGCTCTGCACCGGAACCCATATATTCATCTGTTCTCAAAAGCAACGTAACTGCAATCACCAGACACGCTCCCACAACTACACGGATGTATGGATTTTTCAGCCATTTTGCATACAGCCTTGCCACAACATTCAGCACCATACAGAATATAATACTTACAACCGCGCATCCCACAGCTACTATCACCATTTTCAGTCCTGTTTCCAAAGACAAGGCCGGAATATCCACCACATGAAAGGATTCCGGTGTAACACCCATGCCCGCTGCAAACTGAGAGGCAATCAGAGAAGCAATCATACAGGGCATAAGAGCTGTATAATACATAACACCCACACTGACTACCTCCAGTGCAAACACAGCTGCAGCCATAGGTGTACCAAATAATGCAGAGAAAGCCGCACTCATACCACACATAACGATCACATGGCGATCTTCCTCATCCAGATGGATCCACCGTCCCAGCTGATTGGCAATACTTCCTCCCAGCTGGATCGCAGCTCCCTCTCTTCCTGCAGAACCGCCTGCCAGATGTGTCAGCGCTGTAGATATAAAAATCAAAGGTGCTGATAAAAGAGGCACATCATCCTGAGACCGGACTGTAGACAGCACCTGGTTGGTTCCTCCGTCCTCCTTACCAATTTTCTCATACAAGAATACAATGATCAGACCCATCACCGGAAGCAGAAGAAAAATCCATTCATTTGCTTTCCTGTAGGCAGTTACCCCTTTTAAAGCAAAGGAGAATAATGTACTTGCTGCCCCTGTGACACAGCCAACCACTGCCGCCAGAAACAGCCATTTCACCAGATTCCCCACATCACGTTTTATCTCCTGACCATAATATGACAGCTTTTCTTTTACCTTCCGTTCTTTTTCTTCTTCCATTTTCCTCAATACCTTTCCGCATACTGTTTACTTCCTATTTTACTATAGTTCAGCAAAAAATCCTAGTCTTCCTGCTATTGCCTTGGACAGAATGTATCTAATTTTTAAACGAACAGCAGGAAAAAACGGCATTTACAGATTTTATTCTCTGTAAATACCGTCTGCATTTAAAAATTCTATGCATTCCTCCATCTGGTCACAGTAACAGATACACTGCTGCTGCATCTGATGAACAAATCGCCGGTTGCTTTCATCATACACTCCGATCACAGGAAAACCAGCTTCACGTGCTGTACAAGCCGCATGAAATGCATCCTCAAATACCAGCGTCTCCTCTGGTTTACACCCAAGAGTCTGTGCTGCCCGCAGATAAATCTCAGGCTCATCCTTTCCCGCACCGATCTCCGAACAGGTAAGCACTGTCTGAAAATACTCTGCAGCCCCTGTCCTCTCCAGAGCTGCCAGCGCAAGTTCTCTGTTTCCGGATGTAGCAACTGCCATTGGAATCCCATGATTTCTGAACCAATCCAAAGTCTTCCTTACTCCAGGCTTCAAAGGCGCTTCCAATCTGTAAAAATCATCTACGATTTTCAACACCTCATGAATAATCTCAGACTCTGATTTCTCCAGATGATATTCTTTGCGCAGATAAGACGCACCCTGCTCCAGACTCATGGCATATATTTTATCACCCAGACCCTTTTCACAGGTAATTCCCAGACTTTCCAGATAAAGCTCTCCAATATTATGCCATACCGGCATGGAGTCCAGAAGTGTACCATCTACATCAAAAATCGCACCCTTACTTTTCATCATCTGTAAATCAGTCTCCCAACATGCGGATTGCTTCTGCAGTCTTATTGTACTGCTCTTCTACTTTTGCAAAAAGCTCCTCACAGCCCTCTGTATCTCTGCCTCTAAGCTTCTCTGTAATATCAAAGCTTGGCTCATATAAATTATCAAATCCCAGATTCTGACATACTCCCTTCAGAGTATGGGCTGCACGGAAAGCCATTTCTCCGTCCTTCTTTGCCAAACCATCCTTCAGCATCTGAAAGCTTCCATCTTCCAGAAACTTCTTTGCAAACTTCCTGATCAGTGCTTCATTTCTCAATCTGCCCAGCACATCTTCATAATCTGCCCCCATCTGTTCATAACACTCTTTGATTGTCATTTGACTTTCTCCTTAATACTTATTAACCCATTCCGGGTTACACATTTGTTATAATGTCCTTAAAACATCTTTGTTATTTTATCAGTTGTTTTATTTTATCACACCATATATTCCTTCACAAGTACAGAGCCTCCAAAAATATGCAAAAACATATTAAAAACCTGTAAAAAGCCAGCAAAGAGACATCTGTACATACATATCCTACATACAAATGCCTCTTCTATGTTCTTATTCAGAATCATATTTCTACAGGTCTGCACTCACAGCCTTACCTGTCCTGAACAATTATATTTTATCTGAAAAGTCCCTGCTCCATAAAATATTTGATAAATGGATTTTCATCCTCCTCAGAGCCTTCCTCTTCCTGGTCTTCAGAGTCTTCATCCCCTGAACCGCCAAATGCATCTTCTATGGATTCTTCATCCTTACTGTTCTTTTTGCTATTCTTCGTTCCGTCCTTATTATCACTGTCTTCATCAGTGGTATTCTTATCCAGGGTTACTTTCACAGTATTTTCCTCATATCCGGAACCTCCAGGAACCTGCACGGTAAGTTCAACCTCCTCGCCTGGTTCATAGTAAGCCAGATAAGAAATCAGCTGTTCAATGCTGCTGACTGTTTTTCCCTCAAATTTAGTGATTACAGATTTTTCCTTCAAGCCAGCCTTCTCAGCAGCACTTCCATCCATAACCTGGTATACATAAACGCCAGACGGAATATCATATAATTGTACAGCCTGAGAATCTACCGTCTGTCCTTTGATGCCAAGTACACCATGATCCTCATCATCCAGTTTATTTCTGGCTGTCTCATTCATCAGATTCTCAAGGATATCTGTTACATCAGAGATAGCAATGGCATATCCCATACCTTCAACCTCTGTGGATGCAAGCTTTGCAGAGTTGATACCTACAACTTCACCATCCATATTCAAAAGTGCACCACCACTGTTTCCAGGGTTGATAGCGGCATCTGTCTGGATCAGGTTTACTCCGTCTGTACTTGAATCATCTGTGCTGCCGTCTGTAACTGTATTGTTATCAGAATCCATTCTGCGGTTCTTTGCACTTACAATACCGGTAGTAACAGACTGTCCGTATCCTAATGCATTACCGATGGCAATTACCTGTTCTCCAACCTTCAGATCATCAGAGCTGCCGATCTTGGCAACAGAAATTGCATCCTCTGTGTCAGAGTCAATATCATCAATGGATACAGCTACAACTGCCAGGTCTTTTTCCTCATCAAAGCCCTTTACAGTAGCTTCTGCTGCAGTTCCGTCTGCAAAAGCTACAGATAATGTATCTGCTCCCTCTACTACATGATAGTTAGTAGCAATCAGATATTCATCGTCATTTTTACCTACAATAATACCGGAACCACTGCCCTCTACCTCCTGTTCCTGCTGTTGTGGAGCATATCCGAACATTCCGTACATTCCGTAATAGTTCTGAACCTCCTGAACAGATTTTGTTGTGATAGATACAATGGAAGGAAGTGCTTCTGCTGCAATATCAGATACATCCAGACTTCCCTTTGCTGTATCACTCTTCTTGGAATCTGATTTGCTGTCATCCTTTTTTGCATCATCCTTATCTGCTTTCTTTTCTGATTTTGCATAAGTAAGCTTTGCGTCATTTTTATCTGCTGCCTGCACGGTAGTCTCCCCTGTCAGTGCACTGAATCCCTCAAAGCTTCCTGCTGCCACACCACCTGCAAGAACTGCACACAGGCTAAGTGTCAGACCCTTCTTTACAATTTTTCTGATTTTATCATTATTTTTATCCTTATTCATCATGGTTAAGTCCCTCCTGATTCTCAATTACCCGTTTCAGTGTCTGTTCACTGCAACTCTCTGTTTCCTTTTGATGTTTCTAAGTATAGGGATGATTTGTGTTGAATGTGTGGGAAAATTGTGTTTAATCTGTGACATATTATGGCACTGGATCCCCTTTCACCAGTATCATATAAAAAGCGCCCTCATGGACGCTTTTTATCTATTCTCACAGCCTTAAGAAAAATACTTTTCCTTTATAATTTCTACCGGCATATCCTCTCCGGTCCAAAGCTTAAAGGAAGCAGCTCCCTGGTACAGAAGCATATACATACCATTGCCGGTTCTGCAACCTGCCTCCTTTGCTTCACGGAGCAGTCTGGTTTCTTTGGGATTATAGATTACATCAAATACAAAGAGATCCTTGTGGAACATGGAGGTATCTGTAATGATAGTTCTGTCTGTGTTCGGTGCCATTCCCACGGAAGTACCGTTTACCAGGATCGCGCTGTCTGCGATAGACCCACGGAGAACCTCCGGATCTTCATAATCGTGAAGTGTCACTTTACATTTTGTACGCTCATTTAATTTGGCAACGATTTCCTCTGCTCTTGAGAAAAATCCATCCCTCACATTAAATACATTGATCTCTGCAACTCCATCCAGTGCAGCCTGTACCAGAATGGCAGTGGCAGCACCACCGGCTCCCAGAAGTGTCATCTTTTTGCCGATAATATCCACACCGTTCTCAGCAACTGCCCGCATAAATCCTACACCGTCTGTAGTGTATGCAGTCAATACACCATTATCGTTTACAATGGTATTACATGCACCGGAAATCTCTGATGCAGGAGAAACCTTATCTGCCAGCTTACACATAATGTTCTTGCCCGGCATAGTGATATTCCAGCCTCTGGCGCCCATAGTCCTCAGTCCCTGGACTGCCTCCGGCATTTTTTCCTCCGGCACGTCAAATGCAAGATATGTATAATCAAGTCCCAGCTGGTCGCATGCCTCATTGTGCATTTCCGGAGAAACACTGTGTGCAACCGGACTTCCAAGTAAACATAATAATCCTGTGTGTCCTGTAATATGTTTTGACATAATCTGTATTCCTTTCCGCATTTTATTCGTAATTCAGATTATACACGATTTAAAGTGATAAAGCAAGTCTGTGGAAACAAACTATTAATTGTGCCATGCCAGCCTTCTGCTTGCAGGATGGCATCCTCCTGTCATCCAGTCTACATCATTGGTGATCCAGTCCATGATCCCCAGCTGTCTGGTTTCCCAGGCTACGGTTGCCTCATGCTCCTCCGGTGTCTCATCTCTCTCCATAGTCGTGTCAATTTCGTCATATCCAAAGATATATCCACCTGCGCTCCAGATACTGAAATTGCTGTCCGGGCCCGGATCCACAGTATCCCCTCTCTGTGCGATCAGTCCGTCATGTCTCGCCTTATACTCTTCCTCGCAGCCATCCTTCAGCTTTGTCATAAACATCCTGTGACGGATCAGCTCCTTGCTTTCCCTGACAACTCCAAAGTTGTGATACATCAGACGCATATCCTCTCCCGGAGTAGAAATCCACTGAAAAGTATCCTGGATTTTCTCTGTCAGTCTGTCTCTCACTGACTTCTCCTCTGCATTGAGCACAGCACCGTCTGCTTTCTCATAATATCCAAAGATCAGCTGTTCTACATTCCAGATACTGAAATTTTTAATCTGGTTTCTGTCCAGAAAACCGGTAAGCTCCGGCCAGATCTCCCCAAGCTTCCGGCGATATGTATTCATCTGACCATCTTTCACTTTCATGGCAAACGCATGTCTTTCCATAATATAAAAACCTCCTTAAAAGTAACCAAAATAATACTGCAGCCGCAGATACAGATTACCTTCAGACTACAGTATTATTCTACCACATATTTACAGATATTCTATCCTTTTTTATTCTTTCAAGAAATCACTCTCAAATTTTCCATATATTATTTTATTTCTCTCCATTTTAAATATATCAAAATGACTATATACTTATCTTACTCGATAATCACTTTTAATAAAAAGGAGGACAAAAAGTATGACAACAAAAACAAAAAAACTGGCAGCATTACTCATGAGCGGAATCATGACACTTTCCATTGCTCCAGTTGTACATGCCGACGATAAGGTAGAGCTTACCGGTATGGTACAGCAATCCAGGTGGTACTCAGGATTACAGAACATGGTTGAGAAACTGGAGGAAGAGGAAAATATTTCTATCGACTTTGAAGTTGTTCCAGATGACCAGTATGATAACCTGATGAAAATGAGATTAAATTCTCATGAAGCTCCAGATCTGGTTGCCTATCAGTTTGCAGATTTATTTGCCGCTGTAGATCCTGAAGAATTTTTTGTTCCATTAGATGATGAAAGCTGGGCTTCCAAAGTAAAAGCTCCCGAACTGACAGAATATAATGGAAAACATTATGGTTATTGTTTCGAAGCATCCAACGGTTTTCAGGGACTTATTTACAACAAAGATGTTTTTGAAGCAAATGGAATAACAGAACTTCCAAAAACCTTAGATGAATTTTATGCTGTCTGCGACAAATTAAAAGAAGCAGGAATTGTTCCTATTGCGATGCCATCAGATACCTGGGTTCCACAGATTTGGATGACCTCTGGTATGTCACGAGCACTTGGAAGCGAAGATGCTTGTGAAGATTTTGCAAATAAAATTTTAACAAATCAGGCAAAATTTAATGATTATCCAGAAATTGCTTCTGTAATTGACGAATACTTAGAATTGTTTAAAAGAGGATACGTGAATGATGATTATATGACAGTAAGCTATGATGAAATTCTGGGACGTCTGGCAAGCGGAGAAACTGCAATGATCTATGGTGCGACAGAAATTTTAACTTCCATTGAAGAATCTTACCCTGATGCCAATCTGACTATTTTTAATCCTCCAGTAGGCTATGATGATAAAGATGTCCTGGCATATCTTCCTACAGCAATGGGAATTGCTGTAAATAAAGATACTGAAAACCTTGATACTATTAAAAAAGTGTTTGATCTGTGGAGTACTCCGGAATATGGAGATTTATATTTCCAGTCTCGTCCAGGATTCCCAAATATTGAAGGAATTGACGGAAACGAAGGTGCAATGAATCCAGATATCCCTAAAATCTACAACGAATATATGGAAGAAGGACGAGTAGTCGCACAGATGAATCAGTACCTTGACACTCTCCAGCCACTGTTTGGAAATACAATTTGGGTTTACTATCTGGAAGCTCCATCTAAAGGAAATATGGATGGAAAAGCTGTTCTGGATCGTTTCCAGGAAGATGTAGATAAATTTATGACCGAAAAAGGAGCAGAAGGTTGGAAATAACACAATCTCTGAAGTCTGATTAACAATATTAATTCAAAAGAAAGGGACTGATGCAGAGAGCTTTAGTCCCTTTCTGTTAAGGAGATCTAATATGCCCAAAAAAAAGAAATCAATTTATCCTTTATGGGTGCTTATTCCAGCGCTTTTGATATACACTGTTTTTTCCGTTGTTCCCATTGTGATCAGTCTGGTATGTTCTTTTACAGACTGGAATATGGGCCGATTGTATACACCCGTATTTAATGGAATTGCCAATTACATCGAACTTTTAAAAGATCCTGTTTTTTTTGCGTTCTATTGGCAATACCTTTTTGTTTGCATTGGCAACTACTATCTTAAAAACAGTAGTAGGCTTTCTTCTTGCGCTTGTTATGGTAAAGAAAATACCCGGAAGAGGAATTATGCGAACTATCTACTATGCTCCCTGTGTAATTAGTATTACTGTTGTCGGAGTGTTATTTAAATCTATTTTAGCAAATAAAGGATTACTCAACAATGTCCTTCAAGTCATAGGATTAAGTGGCTTAGCTCATGATTGGCTTGGAAGTTATGGCACTGCTATTGGAAGTGTAATTTTGGTAGAGACATGGATGTGGGCAGGATTCAATATGTTCATTTTCATTTCCGGTCTGCAGGCAATTCCTGAGGATTACTATGAAAGTGCTACCTTAGATGGTGCCTCTGCTTTTGCAAAACTGAAAAACATCACGCTTCCTTTAATTGTTCCTTCAATGACCGTTGTTGTGACACTGAGTATTGCTGGTGGCTTAAAAGTATTTGACATTATTTATGTACTCACAAATGGAGGTCCAGGTTTTGACACACAGGTTCTGGCAACTTATACCTATCAATCCTTCAGTCTCGGATTTCTTGGGGAATCATCAGCCGGAAGTGTCATTCTGGCAGTTATTGTAGTAATCATATCGTTTACTATGAATCGTTATTTTACGAAACGAGAGGTAGAAATGTGAAGAAAAAACACGTAGGAAAATGTATTCTTTTTTTATTCATGGTTGCTTTGGCATTGTTATACGTAATACCATTTATTATGATGGGATTGGGTTCTTTCAAAACCCAGGCAGAAGCAGCAAGATTTGACCTTTCCTTGCCATCAAAATGGCTTTTTTCCAATTATACTCATGTATTGGAATCCGGTAAAATATGGCTGGGATATCTTAACAGTATTATTATTACTGTTCCCGTAACGGTGATTTCCGTTTTTTTGGGAGCAATAGCCGGCATTGTCATTTCCAGACGAAATGACAAATTATCGCAGGGAATTTATTATTATTTTATCTTTGGTCTTACATTGACCTTACAGATTGCATCTATTTTCTTTTTGTTGCAATATTTACATATATATGGTACTTTTTTCTCTGTAATCTGTATCTTTATTTCATTACGTATTCCTTTTACTGTTATGACATTCTGTAGCTTTGTAAAGGGAGTACCACGAGAGATTGATGAAGCATCCATAATGGACGGTTGTAATTTTTGGCAAATGACTATTAAGATATTATTTCCAATTTTAAAACCAATCATGATAACTAACATTGTAATTACCGCTATTGATGTATGGAACAATTTTATGATTCCGTTATTCTATTTGGGATCTGCAAAAAAATCAACTATCTCCATGGTAATTTACAGCTTTTTTGGACGCTACAACAGAGACTGGCAATATGTGTTTGCTGCATTGATGCTGGTCGTATTGCCAATGTTAATCTTTTTTATAATTCTTCAAAAACATATTATTGCCGGTATGACATCCGGTGCTGTGAAAGGATAAGGTGAAAACAGATGAAAGCAAATTACATGGTTATTGGATATGGTTGGAGAGCCGATTTTTATTACCGGATTGCAAAACTTTTACCAGAACAGTTTTCAATATGTGCCGGTGTATTACGTACAGAGGCTCGTGCAAAAGAAGTTGCATTAAAGGAACATATTTTTACTACCGTTGATTTAGACGAAGCACTTTCTCAAAAGCCAGATTTTGCAGTCCTCTGCGTTCCACGGGAAATTGTAAAGGATTATCTCGTACAATTAATGGAAAAGGGAATTCCTGTACTCTGCGAAACACCTCCTGGAAAAAATGTCGCAGAATTAAATGAATTATGGACATTGTCCCAAAAATATAATGGTCGTGTACAAATCGTAGAACAATATTTCCTCCAACCTTATTATGCAAGTATATTAGATATTATCAGTCAGGGTTATTTAGGCACAACCTCCAGCGTTATGTTATCTGCACTTCACGGATATCATGCAGTTAGCATATTCCGAAAATTGCTCGGTATTAAATACGAAAATTGTATCATTCAGGGAAAAAAATTCTGGTCAGAAGTAACTGCTACCAATGGTCGAAATGGTTTTGATGAAAGTGGAACCATTATTCAGGAAGACAGAGACTGGGCTTTTATGCAATTTGAAAATGGAAAAAACGCCTTTTTAGATTTTGAAGGTGAACAGTATTTTTCACAAATTCGTACACGACGTTGGAATGTTCGAGGTGTTCGAGGTGAAATTAATGACAATACTGTAAGATTTCTAAATGCATCCAATCAACCTATAGAACAATCGCTCCAAAGAGTAGACGTAGGTATCAATAATAATAGCGAATGGGCACATAAGGGAATTCTATTTTTAGATAAACAAATTTATCAGAATCCTTTTTATCCCGCAAGAATGAATGATGATGAAATTTCCGTAGCGTCTTGCCTTGCATGTATGAAAAATTTCACAGAAAACGGAACAGAATTTTATTCATTACGCGAAGCACTTCAGGATACTTATTTATCTTTTATGCTTGAGCAGGCAATTGAAAGCGAAAAAACAGTAAAAACAGAAACACAGCCCTGGGGCATTTAAGAATTACAGAGGGGTGAGGACTTGAAAAAATATCAATTTCAAAAAAGAATTTTATTGCGCAGCATTTTCATTATGCTAATACTATTTATCGTACTAACTATGGTATTTTCTAGTTATGTCATCAAAACCAGCACAGCAGAATTCGAAGAACAAATTGATGTTCAACTTCAAGGAATCACCACTCAAATTGATAATACACTTCGGCTTGCCGATGATATTGCTCTGCAAATTGCTGCAAATTATCAAATTATTGATGCATTCAGCGGACTTCAGAAATATCACGATGAAAAAAACTATTTTGTTAAGAATACAGATGTTGATTATACTATAAAACAACATCTGATTTCTTATATGCTAAAGCAAAATATTCTAAAACGTATCAGTTTATTTAATTCCAATCAGGATATCACTTATGTAGGAAAAGCTGTGGATTTTGGATATTTGAAAAAAGATTGTCCGAACTCTGATATTTTTACAGATACACAATCTTATTTTGCAGATCAAAAAGGAAAAGGCAGTTTATTCCGGGTCGATTCTTCTGATCCTTACATGCGAGAAATATCACCAACAATTTCCGTACTGCGTGAAATTAAGAACTATCAGTTAATACCTTCCGAATGTCTTGGATATGCACAGGTTCAAATTCAGATTGATAGTTTCGCACGTCTTGGAAAACTCCTTGGAAAAGAAACGGAATGTTTTATTTTAGATCAGAAAAATGACCATTTGTTATATTCCTTTCAAAGTGATCGCAAAGAATCAGAAATAAAAACACTTCTGAGACAAACTAACAACTTGCGAGGAGGATTATATTGTAAACTCTGGGACTCTGAAAAATATGGGATAAAAGTTCTGATTGTATCGAAAAACACAGGCCTGATTCATAGTCTTATGTCTACTTTTGCCTGGGGAATCTTTCTACTTTTTTCTTTAATTACTATCATGATTTTAGCACAAAAAATTATTATCCAGAGGACAACTGAGCCCATTGTTCAGATGTGTGAAATGTTAACCGGATTACAGGTTGATAAAAATTTACAGGAAATACCTCTTGTGATCTGTGATGAAACAGATGAATTAAGGCAGTTAAATAATGCATTTAACGAATTGATAAAAAATTTAAAACTGTCCATGGAAAAAGAAATGGCCAGCAAAGTAAACGAAATACAGTGCCAGATGTATGCATTACAAACACAGATGAACCCTCACTTTATTCATAACATCCTGACAATTATTTCAGTAATGTCCAGTACTTCCGAGTGTGAAAAGATACCGGAAATCTGCGAGAAACTTTCAAGTATGATCAGATATAATATCAGTTCTTCCGAAGACTTTGGAAATTTAAATGGTGAGATTTTACATGCTGAAAACTATCTTGAACTAATGAAAATACGATACGAAGATAAATTCCAATATTCAATGTCCTATGTAGGTGAAATCCAAAACTGTCATTTACCCAAATTTATCATTCAACCGCTTCTTGAAAATTGTTTTGCACATGGCTTTCGAAATAAAGAATTTCCCTGGCAAATTAATATTCAAATCTATTGCACCGAAGAATATTGGGAAGTACAGGTTCAGGATAATGGATGTGGAATCTCTCCGCAAGAACTGGAAAATTTAAAGTTAGAATTATTTAAGATGCGTAGTCGCGATGTAAGGATGCTTATGAAAGAGATGAAAATCGGCGGTTTGTCTATAAAAAATGTTTATATAAGATTGTATCTTACCTATGGAAATCATATGCTTTTTGATATACAAAGCAATCCTAACGGAACTTGCATTACAGTTGGAGGGAACTATGAAAATACGTGTAATGGTTGTGGAAGATGAGCCTCCAATTCAGAGGAGTATCTGTCAAAAGATAGAAGAGACCAATAAAAACTTTACTGTAGTAGCTGCCATCGACAATGGGAAAGATGCACTACAATATCTGAAAGAACATCCTGTTGATGTCATGTTTGTAGATATGAATCTTCCCATTGTAGGCGGTAAAGAATTACTGGACTTTTGTTCTAATGAAGAGCTACCGGTATTGCCTGTCGTTTTAAGTGGATATACAGATTTTGAATATGTAAGATGCGCAGTAACTAACCATGCTATTGATTATTTATTAAAGCCCTTAAAGGTCCAGGAATTAAAACTGGTATTAGAAAAAATAGAAGAAAAAATCCAAAAACAGTACCTCAAAGAAAAGGTTCAAAATCTGACAGATGCAGTAAGAGGACTTGAAATGTTTCCAACAAAGGAAATACCTTCAGAAGTGAATTCCTCATACAGTATTTTACTGGTCACTCTTGGCATGTGTCTCTATGAAAATGAAAGAAATTATCAGGAAATCTTTAAAAACATGGATCTGGAAAAAGCATTTTCACTTATTGTTCCTCCTGAAAACTTCTGGCTTGTAGATGGAAAAAGCATTAATGAAAAATTAATCTTTATTCGCAAAGACAGTATTCCCGATATTAATCATTTGAATCAATTTTTTAGAAAAGTGAAATGTTCTGATATTATTGTTACGGTTGTATATTACAAAGAAACCGTAGAGCTTCCTGATATTTTTTCAACATATCATTTGTTACAAAAATACACCCGTGAACATATGATTTTTTTAAAAAATTCTGTTTTAATTTACAGTTCTGAAGAATTCAGACAAGATTTTTCTGATCTCAGAAATAAAATCGACTGTCTGATACTTCAGTGTAAAAATGCAAATATTGATAACATAATTGAATCTTTTGCTCAATTGCTTCACTTACTTACTATGCGTCCAATCATCCAAAAAGAAGCCTTGCGCAACATCAAATACTTTGTATCTGAAATATATAAATTATATCCTGGAAACAGAGAATTTTTTGAAGTTGAAGAAGATATCCAGTTTATTCTGGAGAATTATTATAGTGAAGAAGAACTACTTAAGGAGTTCAATTTCTTATTAAAAGATATTTTTGGAATCGCAATGTATGACTCCGGAGACAAGAAAATAATTGCTTTAAAAATAAAAAACTTTTTGGATGAAATGTTTCGGACTAATATTACCAACCAATTACTGGCAGCTCGTTTCGGATTTGTCCCATCATACATAGTCAGTATTTTTAAGACCTATTATGGTTTAACCCCAATGGATTATCTGGTAAAAACAAGAATTGATGAGTCCAAGTTCCTTCTGGCAAATAGTTCGTTAAAAATTAAAGAGGTTGCCAATGAAGTGGGATACGAAGATTCTCTCTACTTTTCAAAGGTTTTCAAAAAAATCACAGGTGTAAGTCCTAAAGAATATATCCGTTCAGAAAAATTTGATTAATAAAAATATTCTTTCAACTCAACTAAAAAATCGCAGAAAAAAACTGCCGACAGATTTTCTCTTTCGGCAGTTCTCTTAATATTACTCATATCACTATAATTTTTACAATTATCCTTATTTCACAGTTCCCATCTTATTCAGAGGCCAGTATCTCACAGCCACCTGTGCCTCAATGGCATCCTTTTCCACAAAAGTATTTGTCCAGTATCTGGAATCCATACTGTGATTACGATTGTCCCCTAACATAAAATAGCAATCCTCAGGTACTGTATAGGGTCCAAAGCTGCCTTCCGGTGTTTCCGGACAAAAGCTGTCATCCAGCGGCTCTTCAGAATCGTTAATATACACTTTACCATCTACGATATTAACAGTCTCACCCGGAAGCCCGATCACTCTTTTTACAAAAAGCTGTGAAGGATCATCCGGATATTTAAAAATCACAATATCAAATCTCTCCGGCTCCTTATTCATATATGCCAGTCGGTTTCCAAATACTCTGTCACCTGTCATAATAGTCTGTTCCATGGAACCTGACGGCACTCTTGCATTAATATACACAAAATGTCCCAGCAGAAATGCGATTACAAAGACAGCAAGAATGATCTTTGCATAATCCCAGATCTCCTTCCACACAGATTGTGCAGGCTGTTGCTGTTGTTCTTCCTGGTTTTTCTCCTCGTTTTCCATTATCAGTTTCACCTCCAGAAAATTCATAACTGTTTACAGTTTAACACATTACAGCTGAAACTACTACTTAAAATTCTATAAATTTATAAAATCTCCTTCCAAAAAAGGTACAAAATGTTTCACGTGAAACATTTTGTACCTTTTGTCATAAACAGACCTTTCTATCAAAGGGACTGATGGTAAGTACTCAGGAAATCCTTTAATTTACCTGCTGCTTCTTTCAGTACTTCAATTCGCGGCAGGTAAACTACACGGAAATGATCCGGCTGTCCCCAGTTGAATCCACCTCCATGAACCAACAGGATCTTCTTTTCCCGTAAAAGATCCAGAGCAAATTTCTCGTCACTGACAATACCGAACTTTTTCACATCAATCTTCGGGAACATATAAAATGCCGCCTTAGGCTTCACAGCTGTAATTCCCGGAATATCTGTCAATGCATTGTAAATATATTCTCTCTGCTCATAAATACGTCCGCCCGGAACAATATAATCATTTACACTCTGATGACCACCCAGAGCAGTCTGTACAACAGACTGTGCCGGCACATTAGAACAAAGTCTCATATTGGAAAGCATCTTCAGGCCCTCAATATAATCTGCTGCAATACGCTTATTTCCACTTAAAATCATCCAGCCAATTCTGAATCCTGCGATCATATGGGATTTGGATAAACCACTGAAGGTTACACAGAACAAATCCGGTGCCAGGGATGCAATGGAAACATGCTCCTGTCCATCCATAACCAGGCGGTCATAAATTTCATCAGAAAAAATGATCAGCTGATGCTCTCTGGCAATATTCACAATTTCCTGCAGCACCTCTCTCGGATATAATGCACCCGTAGGATTATTAGGATTAATCAGCACGATTGCCTTTGTTCTGCTTGTAATCTTTTTGCGGATATCATCCATATCCGGATACCACTCAGATTTCTCGTCACAGATATAATGAACCGCCTTACCTCCTGCCAGAGTTGCACAGGCAGTCCAAAGTGGATAATCAGGAGAAGGGATCAGTATTTCATCTCCATTATCCAGCAATGCAGACATACACAGATTGATCAGTTCACTGACACCATTTCCTGTATAAATATCCTCCACACTGACATTTGGGATTTTCTTCAGCTGTGCATACTGCATGATCGCTTTTCTGGCTGAAAAAAGACCTTTGGATGCGGAATATCCCTCACAGTCTGTCAGCTGGTCACGCATATCATAAATAACCTCATCCGGTGTGCGGAAGCCAAAAGGTGCAGGATTTCCGATGTTCAGCTTCAACACCTGTGTTCCGGCAGCTTCCATACGACTTGCTTCCTCTACTACCGGTCCTCTCACATCATACAATACATTATCAAGCTTTGATGATTTTTTAAACTCGCGCACTTTTCGTCCCTCCTCAACTGTCTGCTCCATGCCTTCAGCTTCTTTTTCACTGCTTCCATCAAGGTCTTCCGGATGCTTTTCAGCTTCCGGTGTCATCACTTCCGGATCCATTAGTTTCTCTGCATCTCCATTTCCCATCAACCATTCTTCTGTTACATCCAGTACCCCGGAAATAAAATGCAGGATTTCTGCTCTTGGAATCGTCTTGCCACTGAGATACTGACTTACATGACTTTTTCCAAGCTTCACGCCCTGCTCCTGAGCACAGCGCACCAGATCTACCTGTTTCATCTGTTTATTATTTAAAGCCTCTTTCAGCCTTTCTGCAAATGTATGATTCGCCATATTTTTCTCCCTTTCCTTTCGAAAAAGTCCGGCGGATAAAATCATCCGCTTCGCTACTTGATTTGGTCAAAGTTCAATAAGCATTATTTTGAACTTTATATATTCTCGCATCATGTAATTGAACTCAGTATATCATCTCATTTTCAAAAATTCAACATTTATTTTTGTATTTTATAGTCTTATTTTTTGTTCAATTTCATCTTATATATTTCTAAATTCATCAACAAAGCCAGCATCATCATATTGAACTTAGCTCAAACAAAAAAGCACCTCCGATACAAACCGGTACAATAATGTACTGTTCCTTGTATCTGAGGTACTTCTTATTATTTACTCAATGATCTGTCTCCGTTTATTCTCCCATAACCGGATTCACAATTTTTCCAGCTACAGCACAGGAAGCTGCTGTTCTGGGAGATGCCAGATAAATCTGAACTTTTGATGTTCCCATTCGTCCCAGGAAGTTACGGTTATTGGTGGCTACCACACGCTCTCCGTCTGTGAGGATACCCCCTGCACGTCCGCAGCACAGTCCACAGCCGGGATGTGTGATCATAGCTCCCGCCTCAGCCAGAATATCCAGGATTCCCATATCTGCTGCCTGTCTGTAGATCTTGCGGCTGGCAGGTGTGACGATCAGCTTCACATAATCTGCCACTTTCTTTCCCTTCAGAACCTCTGCCGCTGCCTGAAGATCCTCCAGACGTCCGTTGGTGCAGGAACCGATAAATACCTGATCAATCTCTGTACCCTCCATTTCCTCTACAGGGCGAATCTTATCTACCTGGGAAGGACATGCCATAACCGGTACAAAATCTTCGGCACGATAGGTCAAAGTCTTCATATATACAGCATCCTCATCTCCTGCCAGGCTCTTCTGAAAATCATCCAGTTCAATTCCACAGTACTCTGCTGTTTTCTCATCCGGTGTAAACAACGCACATTTGGCTCCTGCCTCTATTGCCATATTTGACATTGTCATACGACTTGCCACAGACATATTCTTCACTGTACTTCCGGTAAATTCCAGTGATCGGTAAGTTGCACCTGCTGCTGTAAGATCACCGATGATCCGCAGGATCACATCCTTGGACATTACATTTTCCGGAAGTTCTCCATCGATCACAATCTTAATGGTCTCAGGCACCCGGATCCACATGGTGCCGGTTCCCAGGATACTTGCCATCTCTGTATATCCGATACCTGAGGAAAAAGCACCAACACAGCCATAGGTAGTAGTATGGCTGTCTGTACCAAATACCACGTTTCCGGGCTTCACATAACCAGCTTCCGTCATCAGCTGATGACAGATTCCGTCACTTCTATGTACATTTTTCATTCCAAATTTCTTTGCAAACTCATCTCCCACATGGAAATGTCTGGTATCGTCCAGCTGACTGGCCGGAACCAGATGATCATAGATCAGCACAACTTTATCCGGATCCCAGAGCTTTGTAAATCCCATCTCTTTGAACTTTTCTGCAACAAAAGGAATGAAAATATCGTGGATCATCACTCTATCCACATTTACAGTCACAATATCTCCCGGTTTTACCGCTTTTCCCACATTATTTCTGATAATCTTCTCAATAACTGTCTCGCCCATTTGCTTCTCCCTTCCTCTTAATCCAGACCATTCAGCTTACGCATAGCCTTTACCAGACCGCCTGCCCGGATAATATCCATGAGATTCTCCGGCAGAGAAGCAATTGGGTACTGTTTGCCATTGTAATCTACATGCTCATTCAGCACTACAGTTACCTCATCCCCCTCCTTGATCTCATCATAGAGGGTTGGCTGTTCAATCAGCAGAAGTCCGTTATTAATTGAGTTGCGGAAAAAGATCCGGGCAAAGGATTTTGCGATCACGCACTGGATTCCCAGCGCCTTGATAATCTCCGGTGCCTGCTCTCTGGAGGAACCGCAGCCAAAATTTTTGCCTGCAACAATAATGTCACCCTTACGGATCTGTCCAGCCAACTCCGGACGGAGAGGGCTGAATCCATACTGCTTCATATCATCTATTGTTTTCAGTGCCAGATACTCAGTAGGGATAATGATATCTGTATCAATATCATCTCCAAGTACCCACACCTTTCCTGTGAATTTTTCCATAATATTTACCTCGTTATATATCTCGTTCCAATGGATCCTTGATCCTGCTCTCAGATTATTACTCTATTTCACTGGCCATTGCGATCTTTCCTGCAATGGCAGATGCTGTAACAGTAGCTGCTGATCCCAGATATACCTTGGAGCTTGGATGTCCTGCACGGCCTTTGAAGTTACGTGTTCCTGTACTGATCAGCACCTCGTTTTCACCGATCACACCCTGACAGCTTCCCCAGCAAACACTACAGTTCGGGTTCATAACAATTGCTCCTGCATCCATAAAGATATCAAGCAGTCCTTCCTTCAGTGCCTGTCTGTAAATTGTCTGGCTTGCAGGTACCACCAGGAAACGAACACCCTCAGCAACCTTTTTACCTTTAATAATCTCAGCACCTACCCTGAGATCTTCAATACGTCCATTGTTGCAGGAACCAAGAAAGGCTTCATTAATCGGAATTCCACAGGTTTCCTCTGCAGGAACTACATTATCCACAAAATCAGGCTTTGCCACTACCGGGCGCACCTTGGACAGATCAAAGGTATATTCTCTGGCATAAACTGCATCCGGATCACTGTGGAATACAGCCTTTGGCTCACGGCCATGCTCCTTCAGGTATTCCATTGCCTTCTCATCGGCCTCAAAAATACCTGTCTTTGCACCGGCTTCTACTGCCATGTTGCAGAGAGCCATTCGGTCACTGATGCTTAATGTTTTTGCACCTTCACCGGTAAACTCCATAGCCTGATAATTACATCCGTTCGCCCCGATCTCACCGATAATGGTAAGGATCAGATCTCTGGCATAAACACCCTCCGGTAATTTTCCCACAAGATTAAACTTCACAGATTCCGGTACCAGTACCCAGGAGGTTCCTGTCACCATACCATAGAGGAAATCTGTACATCCAACACCTGTACCAAAAGCACCCAGTGCACCGTAAGAGCAAGTATGGCTGTCTGCGCCAAAGATCAGCTCACCCGGACGTACATAATTCTCGATCATAACCTGGTGGCACACTCCCTTGCCTTCCCAGAAATCAATATGATTTTCCCTTGCAAAATCCCTCATTTTTTTCTGGGATGCGGCAGTTTTCGGGCTGTCAGAAGGTACATTGTGGTCTACAATAAATACCAGCTTTTTTGCATCTGCAATATGAGGATTTTTTAATTTATTGTTGTACATATCCACTGTCAGATGTGTAGTTCCGTCATTGCTCATCAGGCGGTCCAGCTTTACCGTATGGATATCACCCGATTTTACACTGTCTACTCCCGCAGCTGCAGCAATGATTTTCTCTGCGATTGTCATTCCCATCTTATTTTTCCTCCTCTCGGTTCAGAGAGGCGATCAGACCACCCTGATTTAAGATTCCCTGCATATATTCCGGCAATTTGGTACAGGAATATATTTTGCCCTTCGCTTCTGCTGTTCCCTCAGACATATGGAGCACCATTTTGTCCCCTGTCTGAACTTCATCCGGGAGATCTTTACAGACAATTGCCGGAAGTCCGATATTAATGGCATTTCTGAAAAAAATCCTGGCAAAAGATTTGGCAATAACAGCCTGCACACCCAAAGCCTTCAGCACACCAGGTGCCTGCTCTCTGGAGGAACCACAGCCAAAATTCTCTCCGCCAACCACAAAATCTCCAGGCTTTACCTTCTTTGCAAAATCCGGATCCAAAGATTCAAAGGTATGTCCTTTCATCTCATCCAGATTTGGAAGCAACAGATACTGTGAAGCAATGATCTGATCTGTATCCAGATCATTATGAAATTTAAAAATTGTTCCCTGTTCCATAATATATGATTCCTTTCTGATATATTCATTGTACACTCATTCCCTGACACTTTTTGTCAGACAATGTAAAAATTCTTTTCCTATTCTAACACAAAATACTGCTGAAAGAAAATAAAAGATATCACGTTCTTCATTTATATGTTCTGGTAAAAATATCCAAATATTCTCTTTCCACCTCTTCAAAGGGACGTACCTCATAAGTCAGGTCAATATGAAGCCCTGGTGCCTCTGTCTGCTGTTTTTCTCCCAGAAGGATTTCCAGATCATACCAGAGCAGTGCATGATCGATTTCATCCAGCCGGGTCTGCTCTTCCTTTGTCAGCCCAGAACCCAAAAACTTCTTATAAATCATACAGAGCAGCTGTTCCTCCCATATCTGATACTCAGGCAGCTCTTTTTTAAACGGTGAAGGTACATCTGACATATAGCATTCACTGGCGTCATGAAGCAGACAGGCCAGAACCATACGGTCAGACAAGCCTCTGGCAGCAGCCTCTTTTGCACAGCAGATACAATGTTCTCCCACTGACCAGAAAGTCTTTACATGACCATTTCCCCTGCAGATCAATGAAAGAGCATGTGCAATATCCTCAATCCGGATCAGCTCCGGATCCGGATTGGTTGGTTTAAAATGATTTCCCGTATAGGTTGTTATATATTCACTCATGTTGTTCCTGCTTTCTCACATTTAAGTATAAAAGTCATTATAATTTATTTTTGTTTTTTTTCCAACCCGGACTTTTACATTAACACAGCCCATTTATAATTCATAAAAGCAGATATTTTTCTTTGGCAAACCTTACATAAAAGCCTGCAGATTGATATTGTATTTTATTGCTTTTTTATAATATATCTTTTATAATAAGAACTATGGTAATGATAATTCTGCGAAGTAGAGCATCTTCGTAATATTGATAAAATATCAGGAGTATACAATGGAATTAAAAAACAGAACCTTATCAAATTTCGCCGAGCTTGTACGCACCGGTGAATGTAAAAATTTCAAAGGCCGACTGAAAGTAGGCGTGGATCTTGGTACTGCCAACACTGTTCTGGCAGTTGTAGACAATAGCAATCGTCCCATTGCCGGCATATCTGCACCTTCCCGCGCAATCCGTGACGGTGTAATTGTTAATTTTTATGAATCTGTTCAGCTTGTCACAAAACTGAAAGCTGAACTTGAAGAGAAATTAAAGACTGAGCTTCCTTATGCGGCAGCAGCCATTCCACCCGGAGTCTCTCAGGGAAGTACCAAAAGCATCCAGTATGTGCTGGAGGGCGCTGGCTTTGAGGTTACGAATATCGTAGATGAACCAACCGCTGCAGCGGCTGTACTTAAGATCACAGATGGTGCTGTAGTTGATGTAGGCGGCGGCACCACGGGAATCAGTATTCTCAAAGATGGCAAAGTAATCTATACAGACGATGAGGCTACCGGCGGCAGTCACATGACAATGACAGTGGCAGGACATTACAATATTCCCTACGAAGAAGCTGAAATTTTAAAAACCGATCCTTCAAAGGAAGATGAAATTTTCCCTGTGATCAAAGCTACTGTAGAAAAAATGGCTACCATCACTCAGAAATTTCTCAATGGTTACCAGGTTCCTGCTGTATATGTTGCCGGAGGTTCCGCCAGCTTCAGGGATTTCACAGCTGTATTTGAGAAAAAGCTGGGACTGCCTGTTTATCGTCCGGTTCATCCACTTCTGGTTACTCCGCTGGGAATCGCTTATCACTGCGATCTTCCTCCGGTCACACATAAAAAATAATTATTATAATACCCCGGAATTTCAAAACAAAATTCCGGGGTATTTATATGTCATTCTACATTTTTAGTTGCAACAATATCCACGCCGGTATCTGCCACATTTTTTAACACTATATCTCCAATGTGGACAGGTGCCGGAATCTGGATTCCTTTTAAAGCTCTTACACATTCAAAGATCTTATCTTTAGGAATATCCTCTTTTGTTTTTACTGATACCATTTGAATGCTGCCCCCTGATACACGCACAGTAGAGGTCACAATCCTTGTAGGGTCAGTTACTTCTTTTCTGGCATATACATCACCGCGCTTACAGGTATTTCCGGTGACACTTACCACCTCTTTGCCATTCATCACAACAGTAAGAGGGCAGCCCATGGGACAGCCGATGCATGTCAGTTTTCTCTCTTCCATAGTTTACGCCGTTACTGAAAACTTATAAAAAGTTATAAACTTTTATGTTCCATTCCTACTTCAACGAGTATGCTTTTGATGATATAAATATCAATCTACTCACAAGTTCTTGTACTCTCCATAGGCGTAAATTCCGGACTAACGTATCCGTACATATTTGCATTAACGTTTCAGTGTCAACTTGCAAATTGTTCTCCATAAGTCTTGAGATTTATAGATGCCTGGAAGTCTCTGTCAATCATATTCCCACACTCACATCTATAAACTCTGTCAGATAACTTCAAATCTTTTTTGATATTCCCACAACAGCTGCAAAGCTTTGATGATGGATAAAACCGATCAGCCACAATAAGCTGAATCCCTTTATCGCTGCACTTATATTCAAGCTGTTTTCTAAACCAAAAAAATCCCTGTTTCTGGACTGCTTTGGAT
>HE978651.1:3445396-3477040 GCA_000285855.2 Ruminococcus sp. JC304
AATCAACTCCTTTCTATAATATTCTACTCCAATGTCTTATAAAACTCAACATATGCTTATATGATTTTATAATTTATATTTAACTGTTAATAACCTCCTCAATCTTGACTGTGATGGTCTGCAGATCAGGATATTTCAGAAGCTGCTCTTTTGTCAGCTTAATCTCTTCCATTTCTCCTGGTGCAACAACCGGACGTTTTTTGTGGATCACTCTTTCGTCATCAAAATATGCACTGATGTAGCAGTTTGTATAAACACCTCCCACACGGAAGCGCACGGTCAGATTCTCATCCATACGGTCTGTATGGATGGTTCCCGGAACTGTGTATCTGACACCTTCAACCGGATTTATCCTGATCTCTTTTCCCTCTGAGCTTCTTTCACTTCCCAGTTTCACATATTCAGCAGCATTTCTTCCGGCAGTTCCGGCTTCTTCAGATACAAAGTCAACCAGGTCATGTACGTGCAATACATTTCCACATGCAAATACACCTTCAATATTTGTCTCAAGGCTTTCGTTTACTTTAGGTCCTGATGTAACAGGATTCATATCCACACCCATACCTCTTGAGAGCTCATTTTCCGGAATTAAACCTACGGAAAGGAGAAGAGTATCACAGCTGTATTCTTCCTCAGTTCCGGGGATTGGCTTTCCATGATCGTCTACCTGTGCCAGTGTAACACCTTCCAGCCGTTCTTTTCCCTTAATATCAACAACTGTATGGCTGAGCTTCAGCGGGATTCCATAATCATCCAGGCACTGAACAATATTTCGTTTCAGTCCGCCGGAATAAGGCATCAATTCTGCAACTACTTTAACCTTTGCGCCTTCTAGTGTCATTCGTCTTGCCATGATCAGACCAATATCTCCGGAACCAAGGATCACAACTTCTCTTCCCGGCATATATCCTTCAATATTTACCAGTCTCTGTGCTGTACCTGCTGAGAAAATACCTGCAGGGCGATAGCCCGGGATATTCAGTGCTCCTCTGGAACGTTCGCGGCATCCCATTGCCAGAACAACTGCTTTTGCCCGGATCTCAAAAAGTCCTTCTTCACGGTTCATTGCAGTGACGATCTTCTGAGAGCTGATATCCATGACCATTGTATTTAATTTATATTCAATGTCCAGTTCTTTCACCTGTCCAATAAAACGTTCTGCATACTCCGGTCCGGTCAGCTCTTCTTTGAATGTATGAAGTCCGAATCCATTATGGATACACTGATTCAGAATCCCGCCAAGCTCCCGGTCTCTTTCAAGGATCAGGATATTGTCAACGCCGCTTTTCTTCGCAAAGATCGCCGCTGCAAGTCCTGCCGGTCCTCCTCCGATGATAACAATATCATAAGCTTTCATGATTCAATGCCTCCCTTTTATAACGAATCCTTATTATTATCTGTGACAATTCTGGAATTTCCACCGGATTTCGTAATATCAAACATGCTCACATGTCGTTCTCTTGCCAGAATCTCCATTGTTCTCGGAGAACAGAAGCCAGCCTGACAGCGTCCCATGCCGGCTCTTGTTCTGCGTTTTACTCCATCCAGTGATTTTGCTCCCAGAGGTCTGTTGATGGCATCCATGATCTCACCTTCTGTTACCATCTCGCAACGGCAGATAATATTTCCATACTCTGGTTTTTCTCTGATCAGTGCGATTCTTTCTTCCTTGCTAAGGGTATTGGGATCAAGAATCCCTTTTCTTGTTGCGATGAAATCTTCCTTTTCTTCCAGGTTCATTTTTTCCTTCAGAATCTGTGCAATCATTTCCCCGATGGCCGGTGCACTGGTAAGTCCCGGTGATTCGATACCTGCACAGTCGATGAAACCTTTTGCATCTTCCACTTCACCAATCAGAAACTCATTTCCGTCCTCATGTGCACGAAGTCCGGCAAATGAAGTGATAACCTGACGGAGCGGAATATTTTTTACATTCATTTCTGCTTTAGCGATCACCTGGTCCAGACCTTCTCTGGTGGTGTTGGTTCCCTCTTTATCATCAATATCAATTGCGGTTGGACCAAGGAGCAGATTTCCGTGGACTGTGGGTGCCACCAGAATACCTTTTCCGTATTTTCCCGGAAGTGCGAAGATCGTTTTACTTACATGGTTTCCTGCGCTCTTATCAAGCAGACAGTAATCTCCACGCCGGGGTGTGATATGGATCTTCTCCTCACTTACCATATTATGGAATCTGTCTGCGTAAACACCGGCTGCATTTACCACGTATTTTGTCTGGAAAACTCCATGATCTGTATGGACCTCCCAGCCCTTATCTATTGGTTTAAGATCCGTAACTTCTGTATCAAATTTAAATTCCACACCATTGGCATTTGCATTCTCTGCCATTGCCATATTCATACCAAAAGGACATACAATACCGGCTGTAGGTGCATAAAACGCAGCGTAAGCCTGATCGGAAATATTCGGCTCCATTTCCTTCAGTTCCTCACGGTTAAGAATCCTTAACTCCTTAACTCCATTTGCAATGCCTCTGTCATACAGTGCCTGAAGATTTGGCATATCTTCTTCATGCAGACATACAACCAGAGAACCATTTTTCTTAAATGGAAAATCCAGATCCCGGGAAAGCTGTTCCATCATCTGATTTCCCCTGACATTCAGTTTTGCCTTCAGTGATCCTTCAGCAGCATCATAGCCGGCATGGACAAGAGCACTGTTTGCCTTGGAAGTGCCGCAACATACATCCTCTTCTTTTTCAATTACACAGGCTTTTATTTTGTACCGTGACAGCTCTCTTGCTGTTGCCGCACCTGAAACTCCGGCTCCGATAATTATTACATCATACATTCCCAGATCACTCCTTAATCACTAATCCTCTTTTGCCCATCCATAAGCGTATTTGACAGCCTTGTTCCAGCCCTTGATACGTTTTTCTCTTTCTTCATCAGAAATCTGCGGCTCAAACGTTTGGTCAATTGCCCAGTTTTTAACAACATCTTCTTTACTTGTCCAGTATCCCACTGCCAGACCTGCAAGATAAGCAGCACCCATTGCTGTTGTCTCCACACATTGAGGACGGTTAACCGGTGCATTGATAATATCAGACTGCGTCTGCATCAGGAAATCATTTGCGCTTGCTCCTCCGTCAACCTTAAGTGCTGCCAGATCAATCCCTGAGTCTGCTTTCATTGCTTCCAGTACATCATTTACCTGATAAGCAAGAGATTCCAGGGTTGCACGGATAATATGATATTTGTTAACTCCACGTGTGATTCCTACAATAGTTCCTCTTGCATACTGATCCCAGTGCGGTGCGCCAAGTCCAGTAAATGCAGGTACCACATAACATCCGTTTGTATCTTTTACTTTCTTTGCCATGTATTCTGAATCTGCTGCGGACTCAATAATACGAAGTTCATCTCTCAGCCACTGGATCGCAGCACCTGCTACAAAGATGGAGCCTTCCAGCGCATAATTTACTTTTCCGTCCAGTCCCCACGCAATGGTTGTTACCAGACCATTTTTTGAAAAGATTGGTTTCTCACCGGTATTCATAAGAAGGAAACAGCCTGTTCCATATGTATTTTTGGCTTCTCCTGCATTGAAACAGGTCTGTCCGAATAAAGCAGCCTGCTGATCTCCGGCAGCACCTGCAATTGGGATAGGTCCGCCAAGATAAGATACATCAGCCTCTCCGTATACACAGCTTGAAGGTTTTGGTTCTGGCAGCATACATTTGGGGATATCCAGCTCTGCAAGGATCTCCTCATCCCATTCCAGTGTGTTGATGTTGAACAGCATTGTGCGGGAAGCATTAGAATAATCTGTTACATGAACTGCACCTTTTGTCAGTTTCCAGATCAGCCAGGTCTCAACTGTACCAAATAATAATTCCCCTCTCTGCGCCCGTTCTCTTGCACCCGGCACATTATCCAGGAGCCATTTTACCTTTGTTCCTGAAAAATAGGCATCAATAACAAGACCTGTTTTTTCTCTGAATTTATCAATAAGTCCTTTTTCCTTCAGGCTGTCACAATATTCAGAAGTTCTACGGCACTGCCACACGATGGCATGATAAATTGGTTCGCCAGTCTCTTTATCCCATACAATCGTAGTTTCTCTCTGATTCGTAATACCGATTGCTGCAATATCTTCAGCGGTTGCCCCGATCATATTCATTGCTTCAACAGCTACACCAAGCATACTTGCCCAAATCTCATCAGCATCATGTTCAACCCATCCTGGTTTTGGAAAATACTGTGTGAATTCCCTCTGTGCAACGCTGCACAATTCTCCCTTTTCATTAAACAGGATGCATCTGTTACTTGTTGTTCCTGCATCCAGAGCCATTACATATTTAGCCATTCCTTTTCCTCCCTTTCATGGTCTCCTTTATAATGATTGTATTTATTATTCTGTCTTTTCTAGGTATTATATAAGATAATTTCTGACAAATCCACAAAAACGTGCATGTCAAAATCTATTCTTTTTCATAACATTATACTATTAATTTTATCCAATATAAAGAAAATATGCTTCAAATTTTTTAGTCATTTTTCAATAAAAGTCCATATTTCCATTGACGTTTTTGGTATTTTATGTTAGCATGAAGGCAATTCAAGATATCGAATGACGAAACTGGGAGAGACGCAAAATGCGCGCCGAAGGGGATGAAGAACTCTCAGGCAAATGGACCAGTTTCCGACGAACCTCTGGAAAGCAACATAAAGTTGCACCGAAGAAGCAACCGATCACAAAATTTCGGGTAATCTTTCAGGTTAAGATGACAGAGCGCAGAACAAGTATTTATTTGTTCTGCGCTTTTTTATGTATATGATAAGGAGGAATCACCTATGGAAAAAACAACACCGCTCTATGCCACCCATCAGGCACACGGAGGCAAGATTGTTCCTTTTGCAGGATATCTTCTTCCCGTCCAGTACCAGACTGGCGTGATTGCCGAACATATGGCAGTCCGGGAAGCCTGTGGTCTCTTTGATGTATCCCATATGGGAGAAATTCTTTGCGAAGGCCCCGGAGCATTGAAGCTGCTCAACCATCTGCTGACCAATGATTTCACAAATATGTATGACGGTCAGGCAAGATACAGCCTCATGTGCTATGAAAACGGCTGCTGCGTAGATGACCTGATCGTTTATAAGGTCCGGGATGAGCATTATTTTATCGTAGTGAACGCAGCCAACAAGGATAAAGATTTTGCATGGATGAAAGCCCATGAGCAGGATGTGGAAGGAGCCACACTCACAGACATTTCCGATTCTGTTGCCCAGATTGCCGTACAGGGACCAAAAGCCCATGAGATCCTGGCAAAACTTCTTCCGGAAGACGAATTCCCGGTAAAATACTACAGCGCCTGTTTTGATCGCACTATCGGTGGTATGCACTGCATAGTCTCCAAAACCGGCTATACCGGATCTGCAGGATATGAACTTTATCTTGATGCCAAAGATGCAGCCAACATGTGGGAGCTTCTGCTGGAAACAGGAAAAGACGAAGGTCTGATCTGCTGTGGACTGGGAGCCAGAGACACACTTCGACTGGAAGCCGGCATGCCTCTGTATGGACATGAAATGGATGAGACAGTCACACCTCTGGAAAGCGGACTTGGCTTCTGCGTGAAATTTTCCAAAGAAGAGTTTATTGGAAAAGAAGCTCTGGAAACAAGCGAACCCACACGTACACGCGTAGGGCTGAAAATCATCGGACGCGGCATTGTAAGAGAACACATGCCAGTCTTCTCCGGCGATACCCAGGTGGGCATGACTACTTCCGGCACCCACGCACCTTACCTTGGATATCCTATTGCCATGGCACTGGTAGACAAGGCATATGCCGCAGTCGGCACCAGACTTACCGCGGACGTACGCGGCCGGAAAGTAGAGATGGAAGTTGTCTCTCTTCCCTTCTATTCAAAAACCAAAAAATAATTTCAAATAAAATTACGGAGGATCTATTATGAATTATCCAGAAACATTACGTTATTCCAAATCACATGAATGGGTTAAAAACGAAGGAGAAATCACTGTGATCGGTCTTACCGACTTCGCGCAGAGTGAGCTTGGCGACCTGGTATTTGTTAATCTGCCGGAAGTTGATGATACGGTTACTGCCGGAGAAGCACTTGGCGATGTAGAATCTGTCAAAGCTGTATCCGACATTTTCTCCCCTGTATCCGGAACTGTCTGCGAGATCAATGAAGAGCTTCTGGACCACCCAGAACTGATCAACGAAGCACCTTATGACGCATGGCTCATCAAAGTAAAAGATGTCACTGATGAAGAAGAGCTGATCGGAGCTGCTGAATATGAAGCTCACTGTCAGGCTGAAAGCAACGGCTGATCTGTCAGATTTTAACTACAGGAGGTAACTGCCATGGGTTCTTACATACCAAGTACCAGAGAAGAACGTCTCTCTATGCTGGAATCCATCGGAATGCATTCTTTTGATGAATTGTATGCCGATATTCCCGAGGACCTTCGCTTAAAAGACGGACTTTCTTTACCATCCGGACTTTCCGAACTGGAAGTAGCCCGCAAGATTGAGGAAATCTCCGGGAAAAACACCCGTTTTCCTCATATTTTCAGAGGTGCCGGATCCTATCACCACTATATTCCGGCTATTGTAAAGCAAGTCACTTCAAAAGAAGAATTTGTCACTGCATACACTCCTTATCAGGCAGAGATCAGTCAGGGACTTCTGCAGTCGATCTTTGAATATCAGACCATGATCTGTGAGCTGACAGGAATGGACGTTTCCAATGCATCTGTTTATGACGGTGCAACTGCTGCCGCAGAGGCTGCTGCCATGTGTCGTGACCGGAAACGGGGAACCATCTGTGTCAGTGCTTCTGTGGACCCCAGAACGCTCTCTGTGATCCGTACCTACTGCTTTGGTTCCGGAGCACCACTTGTGATCCTTCCTGAAAAAGATGGTCTCACAGATATAGATAGTTGGAATGCTATGGATACTTCCTCTATCGCCTGTCTGATCATTCAGACCCCAAACTACCACGGATTGATCGAAGATGGCGCTTCTATTGCAAATGCTGTACACAATTCCGGTGCCAAGCTGATCGCCAGCTGCAATCCCATTGCTCTTAGTCTTCTGGAAACTCCGGGAGAATTTGGTGCTGATGTAGCTGTTGGTGAAGGCCAGCCTCTAGGACTTCCTATGGGATTTGGCGGACCTTATCTTGGATTCATGGCTTCTACCAAAGACATGATGAGAAAGCTTCCCGGCCGAATCGTAGGCCAGACTACCGATGTGGACGGAAAACGTGCCTATGTCCTTACCCTCCAGGCTCGTGAACAGCATATCCGCCGGGAGAAAGCAAGCTCCAACATCTGTTCCAACGAGGCACTTTGCGCTATGACTGCCGCAGTCTATCTGTCAGCTATGGGCAGTGCCGGACTTGAAAAAGTGGCTGCTTCCTGTATGGCAAATGCCCGCTATCTGCTGGAACAGTTGACTGCTCTGGGATTTACCAGGAAATATGCAGGAGAATTTTTCCATGAATTTGTAACCATCTGTCCCTGTGATGCAGCTGTTCTCTCTGAAAAACTGGCTGCACACGGATATTTGTCAGGCCTTGTGACCGGACAGTCAGAAATGCTCTGGTGCACAACTGAAATGAATACAAAATCTGAGATTGATGGTCTTATTGCTGTGATAAAGGAGGTGCTTGCATGAAACTTATATTTGAAATGGGGGCACCAGGAAGAGGCTGCGACCTGATTCCGCCCTGCACGACCCCTGAAGTAACTGTCAATGTACCGATGCGTAAAAAAGCACTGCATCTCCCGGAGGTATCCGAAACAGAACTTAGCCGTCACTATACTGATCTGGCAAAGCAGACCCATGGAGTCAACGATGGTTTCTATCCTTTAGGCTCCTGTACCATGAAATACAATCCGAAGATCAACGATGCTGCTTCTCTTCTTCCCGGATTTACCAACATTCATCCTCTGCAGGATACCAGGGATATTCAGGGATGTCTGGAAGTACTCTCTTCCATTGAAAAAGCATTGTGCGAGATCACCGGAATGCAGGCATGTACTCTTCAGCCGGCAGCCGGTGCTCACGGTGAATTTACCGGTCTTCTTCTGATCAAAGCATGGCACGAAAGCCGCGGTGACAGCAAACGTACAAAGATCATTGTTCCGGATTCTGCCCACGGTACCAATCCCGCCAGTGCAGCTATGGCCAACTTCGATGTGGTTAATATCGCTTCTGATGAGCATGGCTGTGTCGATCTGGAGGCATTAAAAGCCGCTGTAGGTGATGACACTGCCGGACTGATGCTCACAAACCCCAACACAGTTGGTCTCTTTGATCCAAACATTGCAGAGATCACACAGATCGTTCATGAAGCCGGCGGCTTATGCTATTACGATGGAGCAAACTTAAACGCAGTTATGGGAGTTACACGCCCGGGCGACATGGGCTTTGATGTGATGCATCTGAATCTGCATAAGACATTCTCCACTCCTCACGGTGGAGGCGGACCGGGAAGCGGACCTGTTGCCTGCAAAGATTTCCTGGTACAATTCCTTCCGGGACTTCGTATTAACGAACAGGCAGACGGCTCTTTTACGGAAGAAACCGCTGCTCATACCATTGGAAATGTCCGCAGCTTCTCTTCCAATTTCCTGGTTGTTGTCCGTGCCTTCTGTTACATTCTGACTCTTGGCAGAGAGGGAATTCCGGAAGCAGCCACCACAGCAGTGCTGAATGCCAACTATATGATGCACAAGCTGGCCGGACATTATAAAATGGCCTATGATCACACCTGTATGCATGAATTTGTCATGACACTGGAACAGGAAAAGCATCAGCGAAATGTCTCTGCTCTTGATATTGCCAAGGCATTACTGGATCACGGTATCCATCCGCCTACCATGTACTTCCCGCTGATCGTCCATGAAGCATTGATGATCGAGCCTACCGAAACAGAGAGCCGGGAAACACTGGATGAAGCGGTACAGATCTTCCTGGATGTACTTGCAGAATCTGAAGCTCATCCGGAAAAGATGCACGAATATCCATTTGAAACACCGGTCCGCAGATTAGACGAAGTGGGTGCTGCACGAAAACCAGTAGTGCGTTATCTTTATAGTAACGAATAAATCAATAACAGGAGGAATCCGCAATGATACAGACTCTGACCACATACGAAAGCACAACTACCGATCCTTATACAAATCTTGCTGTAGAAGAATATCTTACTCTTCACGCAGAACCAGGAGAATGTATTTTATACTTATGGCAAAATGCACATACGGTTGTAATCGGGCGAAATCAGAATTGTTGGAAAGAGTGCCGTGTATCAGAACTGGAAGCAGACGGCGGACATCTGGTTCGCCGCCTCTCCGGCGGGGGAGCTGTCTACCACGACCTTGGAAATCTGAACTTTACCTTCTGTATGAGAAAAGAAGACGCGGATGTAGACCGTCAGCTTCAGGTGATCATAGAAGCTGTGGCTTCCTTTGGACTGACCGCTGAGAAATCCGGTCGAAATGATGTAACAATCAACGGACAGAAATTTTCCGGAAATGCATTTTTTGATTCCAAGGGATATTATTACCATCATGGAACACTATTGCTGAATGTAGATACTGCTTCCATGTCCCGTTTTTTGAATCCTTCCAAAGCAAAACTACAGTCAAAAGGAGTAGACTCCGTCCGCTCCAGAGTAGTAAATCTGTCTTCCCTCTGTCCCGACATCACTGTTGACACTATAAAGCAGGCCATGTTTACCGCATTTTCCAAAGTATACGGATTGCCTGCCGTGCCTCTGTGTGCCAAACGTCTGGAACAGACTGCCATTCAAAAAGGCAGAGAGCGTTTTTCCTCTGACCGTTGGAAATACGGACCAAAGATTCCATTTACCAATCGGCTGGAACAGCGTTTTTCATGGGGTGAGGTCAGTCTTGACCTTCATGTAAACGAAGGAATGATCACCGAAGCACTGCTTTCTTCCGATTCTATGGAAGCAGACTGGTTTTCTGATATTGGTGCGGAATTTCAGGGTCTCCCTTATCGTACCGATATTCTTTGCAAAACATTAAACCAATCCCTGGAACAACATCTGGTTCCGGAAAATGTCCGCACTGATCTGTGTGGAATGGTACAAGAACAAATCTAACGAAAAGGAGAGAACTGATCCATGGCAGAAATGACAACAACTATCTATGACCTGACTGTCATCGGTGCCGGCCCGGGCGGATATGAAGCAGCTCTGGAAGCAGCAAAGCTTGGTCTTCGCACCGCTCTGATCGAAAAGGATTCTCTGGGAGGAACCTGCCTGAACCGGGGATGTATCCCTACCAAAACATTGCTCCACTCTTCCGAACTCTATAAGGAAATCTGTGATGCAGAGCGTTTTGGTATTTCTGCAGAAAATGTCCGGGCCGATCTGAACGACATTCAGCAACACAAACAGACAACTATCACCACTTTACAAAAAGGCATTGCAGCTCTTTTAAAAGCTGCTAAGGTTACTGTTTATCAGGGACTGGGAACTGTTATTGATACCGGCAATGATGATACCGGCAATGAAGGGATCAAGCAGGTACGGATCACATCCAGTGAAGTTGAGCCTGTTACCATTAAAACAAGACAGATTCTCCTGGCATCCGGCAGTGTCCCTTCTGTCCCACCTATTCCCGGACATGATCTGCCCGGTGTAATGACCAGTGATGAGTTGCTCTCCTGGGATCAGGAACCGTTTTTTTCCCTGCTGATCATCGGCGGAGGTGTAATCGGTGTAGAATTTACCGGAATCTGGCAGGCACTTGGAACAAAAGTCACAATCCTGGAGGCACTTCCCTCTTTAATCGCCAACATGGACAAAGAACTGGGCCAAAGTCTGAAGCAATCCCTGAAGAAAAAAGGTGCCGATATCCATACCGGAGCCATGGTACAGTCTCTGGAATCTACTAATGAGGGCATCTTATGCACTTACACTGAAAAAGACACAATCTGCACCTGTACCGCACAGGCGGTTCTGATTGCTACTGGCCGAAGGCCTTATACAGATGGTCTGTTTGCTGACGGTCTTGCTCCTTCCATGGAACGGGGCCGTATCCTGACAGATGAACATTTTCAGACTAGCCTTCCCGGTATCTATGCTATCGGCGATGTAAATGGAAAACTACAGCTGGCACATGCTGCCACTGCCCAGGGACTTCATGCTGTCCATCAGATAGCTGCCGCATTATCAGAGGATACAGTCAACAGTGCTCTTCCACATAGGAACAGCCCAGTCCTTGATCTTGTTCCATCCTGCATCTATGCCTCCCCTGAAATTGCCTCTGTGGGACTGACACTGGATCAGGCAAAAGAACAGGGACTTGCAGCCAAAAGCCACAAAATCCTCAGCTCTGCCAATGGAAAATCCGTATTATCCCTGCAGGAGCGCGGATTTATGAAAGTGATCTATCTGGAAGAAACCCATGTGATCATCGGAGCACAGCTTCTCTGCGCAAGAGCCACTGATATGATCAGTGAATTTGCGGTTGCCATTGCCCAGAAACTCACACTGGAAGAAATGGCTTCTGTGATCCGCCCCCATCCTTCTTTTAGCGAAATGATCACCCAGGCCACAACTCTGTAACTGATATCAAAATGCATTTTTTAAAGCCCCCATAAACAGGGGGCTTTCTTTTCTAATGCTTTCAGTGTCATTCGACAACGATAAACGCTTCCATCAAACATATAAATGGTACAATGATCATCTGACATGATTACATAAAGAGTATGGCACCATCTCCTATTCACAATTTTACAAAAGATCAACAACCTTGAATGGAATCGACAAAAGAATGTACAAGGTTTCTGCTGTTTTCATCAAGCTGATATGAATATTCAGGATGCCACTGAACCCCCACCACATATTTACAAGCCGGCATATAAATGCTCTCGATCAAACCGTCTTCTGAAATCGCCATTTGTTTAAACTGAGGTGATAATGTTTTAATTGCCTGATGATGATAGCTGTTCACCCTAATGTGTTCTTTGCCTAAAATATCATAAAGCGGAGTATCCTTTTGTATTGTATTCATATGTACGGTTTTATCGTATGAAGGTTCTATACGATGCTTGATACAGGTGCCATATTCCGTCTTCAGATCTTGATATAAGGTTCCATCATAGCAGACATTCATCAGCTGAATACCACGGCAAATACCAAGAACAGAACGATCTGCTTCCACAGCTTTCCTTAAAATATATTGCTCCATTTCATCTCGTGCCTCACAGCAGGGCCCGCACCAGGGCTTCCGTTCCTCCCTGTAAACAGCCGGAGACACATCATGCCCTCCACTTAACAAGAAACCACCGCATATTTCAATAAAATAGTCTAACTCATAATGATTCGTTGTTAAAGGAAGCACCAGGGGTATTGCATTTTCTGCTTCGAGCATCTGCAGATAACGCGGCTGTATCCAGTAGCTTTTCTTTTCAGCATCATATAGCGGCATAACACCGATTACTTTTCTCATCTCTGTTTCTCCTTACAAATAATTACCATTATTTAAAAGACCCATGTTTTCTTCTGAATTTTTTATGAGCAGATTCCATCATGCTGTATATAAAATCAATTAAAACAGTCTTACCTGATCCACTGTCACCAGTAATGATTGTAATATTCCTATGAATTACAAAATCATATTTCACTTTTCTAGATTCTACAATGATTCTATGTGAACCTTTCATAATCACTACTCCTGTTTCATTTCATTTAAATACTTATTTGCTATAGGAACAAGTTCCTTCATTGAATGGACCGTTTCTCCTCCATTTTGAACTTTTATCTCAAATTTTGTGTCTTTTCCAAAACTCATCATATGTCTGAGATTAATGGTAACATCTTTAATCCTGCCTATTTCCAATATCCATTTTGCACAGTTATCGCCACAGGTCGAGGCATTGAAAATCCGATCCGGTTCATTTAAAATCAGCAACAACGTTTTCACTCCTCCTGACAGTCTTTCAGGAGGAATCTGTCCTAACACCGGACTGTTAATGCATTCACCACTTAATACTTCTGAATCATCAATATCTTTAATCATCTTTTTCGCCAGTTCTGCATCAAGCCATTCTGGTTCGTAACTGTTTTTAAAATAAACATTTGTATTATAAATACTGTTTTTCACATCTCCATAAATAATGTTCAGCATTTATAAAAGCCTCCTCTCAAAATACAATTCTTCTTATGATTTTCGCTGTACTAGTGAAACATTCTATATTCTTTGTATTTGTTTTTACATTTACCACTCTTCACATTTAATATCGCTTATCTGTTCAATTGGAATGACCGTTTGATCCGTCATAATGATGGTATGCTCGTATTCGTCTATCTTTTTTACAATACCAGAGTGCGTAACATAGGATCCGCCGGCTTTTTTTGCATCGGGCACAAAATAAGTTATCAATGCATTCTGCTCTATCCCCATATTATTTCTGATTATGTTGATTTTCTCATTTAACTGAGCAATCATTTCTTCACTCAGTTCCAATCGTTCATCGGTTAATCTTGCGGTTTCTTTTATCGCAGCATCATGTCCGGTCAGGGCCGCAAAAGGAGCAAATTGTGCTGCCCGATCCTGAAGTGGCATTTGCGGATGATTCTTAGAGACCGGATGAGGTAAATTGATGATATCATCATAAGAATTATTTTTCATCCTCTTCCAACTCCTTTATGCCTTATGTCCGCCAATTTGTTCATTTCTGTCCCTGGCGGTTGCGCCTTCCTGAAGATTCATTCCTTTCAGTACAGCGTTTTTCCCAAACTTCTTCTTGATACTGAGCATTGCCTCCTGCATACGTTTCTCACGATCCAGCGCAGCCTCTTCCTCTTCCTGCTTTTTCCTTTGCGCCTCATAATCCGTAAAAAGATCCAACTGCTCATACACTTCTTCTCTCTCTACAGAGCTTTCATCCACAAGTCTGTTCGCTGTGATATTGATTCTTCTGATAAGCAGGTTTCTGTCAACGATCCTGTCATATAGTTCTATTACTGCATCCATTATCATTTTTGTTGAGGAAGTCTGCCGTTTCAGATTGGTCGTTCCATGTGCGTGTTTCGGAATTCTTCTTCCATAACGGTCGATCGTAACCTCACCATGATATTGTTTTCTCCTACCGGTATTGCTCAGATTCTCAATATCATAACCAACTGTCAACACGATCTGGTCCGTCACAAGCTTCTTATCCACCAAATCCAAAACCATCTGGTCCGTCATCTCTTTGACGACTAATTTTGCTTTTTCAAAGTCATAAGGACAATGAAGTACCTGCCCGGAACAAACACTGTTCGTTTCCGGTTTGTAAGCCTTGACCATTTCCATGGTACAGGGTTCATATCCCCAGGCATGATCGATCAGCAGCTCTGCATTAACGCCAAACAGTTTATATAGCAGATCTTCGTTATATAATTCATTCTCTTTTCCGATGGAACATCTGGCAATATCGCCCATTGTATAAAGCCCGTATTCTTCCAGCTTCTTTGCATATCCCTTTCCGACTCTCCAGAAATCAGTAAGAGGTCTGTGGCTCCAGAGTTTCCTTCGGTATGACATTTCATCCAGTTCCGCAATTCGTACACCATCTTTATCTGCTTTAATATGCTTTGCCACGATATCCATCGCAATCTTACACAGATACATATTCGTTCCAATTCCGGCAGTTGCCGTTATACCTGTCGTTTTCAGCACATCCTGTATCATGGTCATTGCAAGTTCCCTTGCTGTCATATTATAGGTATGCAGATAATCCGTTACATCCATAAATACTTCGTCGATCGAATAAGGAAAAATATCTTCCAGTGCAATATATTTCAGATAAATGCTGTAAATCCTGGTGCTGTATTCCAGATAGAGAGCCATCCGGGGAGGCGCAACAATATAATCAATCTCCAGTGCCGGATTGGTATCTAATTCTGTGCTGTCATCAGAGGCTCCGATAAAAGTTCTGTTCGGTGCTTTCCACCTGCGGGCGCTGTTGGCTTCTTTTACTTTTTGAACAACCTCAAATAAACGAGCCCTTCCTGGTATCCCATAACACTTTAATGCTGGAGATACCGCAAGACAGATAGTTTTTTCTGTTCTGCTTTTATCCGCAACCACAAGATTGGTCGTCAAAGGATCCCGATTTCGTTCTTTACATTCCACAGACGCATAGAATGACTTAAGATCAATTGCAATATAGATTCTTTCCTTTTCCATCATTCTACACTCCGATTTCTTACTTCCACGCCTTCCAGATATCCGGCTGATATCCAAGAGTGGATTGTTTTCCATTACGAACCACCGGTGTCTTAATCACCTGCGGGTTTTCCAGTACCTTCTCAAGTTTATCTTCCTCTGCAATGTACTTAATGAGCGCAAGCAGATCCTTATCCTTGCCCTCCCAGTTAATCATATTTTCCAGTCCACCATTTGCCTGGGCAACAGAATTGAATTCACCCTTGCTCATACCTTTTTCTTTCATATCAATAAACTGAAACTTGATCCCACGTTCCTTAAAGAAACGTTCTGCTTTCTTTGTATCATTGCACTTCTTTGTTCCAAAAATCTGTACGTTCAAATTAATTCTCCTTTAATTACACATAAATGGCGTACGAACCTCGATGAGATTACCACTCGGATCATACAGCCTTACAAGTTTCTGGCCACCTGCAAGTTCTGTCAGTTCCGTGGCATATCGGACGAAATACTTACCGGATTCATATTTTGCAAGTAATCCATCTATATCAAATTCCTCAAAATACAGTTCCATCCTGTTATTGAATGATGTAGAAATCTCATCCAACGTCTTTTCCCATAAACCAGCGTCCTGCAAAACAAGACCCTCCGATAAAATTACATTCCCTTCATTCTGAAGAATCACTTGCAATCCAAATAAATCCCTATAAAACTCTATAGATTTTTCTATATCATCTACCACGATCAGTACATTCTTTAACATGCCAGTCACCTCGCAATCCGCATTCGATTATATGATCTTCCCGGACAAATGATCAATTTCATGCTGACAGATCTGTGCCGTCCATCCAGACAGCTTCTGCCGCTGTTTCTTCCAGTTAAAGTCATAATACTCCACTTCAATTTCCTGGTATCTGGTCGTCTTACGAACACCATCCAAGGACAGACAGCCTTCTTCTGTCTCATACATGTCATGCTTTGAAACAATCACTGGATTGAACATCACTACATCTATGAATCCCATATTCACAATAATGATATTCTTCTTTACACCAATCATATTGGCAGCCATACCAACACACCGTTCTCGGTTCGCCTGCAGTGTGTCCTGCAGATCCTTTCCAATCTGGATATCTGCTTTTGTGGACGGCTCGGATGGCTGGCCTAAAAAGAAAATGTCTCTTACTATTTGCTTTACCATTTATTTTCTCCTGTATTTTATTTCTAATTCTTATTTATCTTAACCGGAAATCTTTCTCATCGACTCAAAATTAATTTTACAGCATCAATCAGATTCTCACTGAATCCTTCAAGCTCATTCATCGTTATTACCTTATCTCTGACAAAATACGCAATATCCCATAATGCTGTCGACTTACGAAGTTCGATCAAAACACCTGGATGTTCCTGCCAATCTGAAACACGTTCACGATATAACTTCCAATCTGCTTTTGAAATTTCCATAATTTCTGTAGTCTCCTCGAGTGCCAATTTTCAAAAAAGCACTTACTAGTATTTTTTTACTTTCAATATCAACTCAAGTATAACATAAATACAATTCCTATAGTGAATCTTTCCTACAAAACAAAATTTCTTCCCATCCCTTTTTACTTTTGCTCATGTTCCTTCCTCCTTCTCAATCTTCCATAAACTCGAAATATTCTCGTTCACTGGCAAATAAAATGTATTTGCCTTCTACGTATCCCATGTATCCGTTGCTTGTGTTATAACCTTTCATCTGCCAGTTCCCCCTTGATTTCTTTTTCTAATATTATCAGTTTACACCAAATGGCTGTGCAAAAATCCCGACAACCAAAAGGCTAAACTTCCTAAATCATTTTTGTATTCAACAGCTAAAGATAGAGAATAGCAAGGACAGGAAGTGGTTACCCACCTTCCGGACATTCGTCTCAAAACAGGAATCCTACTGGAATACTTACAGATAGATAAGGAAAGCAGCTTATCTTCCTTTGTCACAGTAAGTCCTGTGTCATAAAGTTGATAAGCTGCCATTTTGTTCTGCAGGTATTCTATTTGTTCTCGTTCAACCTTTTCTTTAACTCAAAGATATTCTCCTCAATCCGCTGTATTATAGCCTTAAAATCATCATCTGATTTCCCCGTTGGATCATCAAGTCCCCAGTTATCATCAAATGCTCTTCCAATAAAAGGACATCCCACATTACAGCCCATTGATATTGCGATATCAACATCTGGGATATCAGCAATCAGCTTACTATACTGACCATTTGCTTCCATGTCTATTCCATAAATCTCTTTCATGACACGAACGGCATCCTGATTAATCTGAGGCTTTGTCTCTGTTCCGGCCGAATAGCTTTCAAATATATCTGATGCCAGATGTTTTCCCAATGCCTCTGCTATCTGACTACAGCATGAATTATGAACACAGATAAATGCGACTTTTTTCTTATTCATGAAATGGGCACCTCTCCTTAATACATTGATTGTTCTTATCAGAATGAATACACTTTATAACTGACTTTTCCATTTGTATATTGAAATTTTCCGCTACATAGTCTATCGCTGAAATTATGGCTATATAGGAATCTCTTTTACAACATCTTGATCCACCAATGCTCCCGATTGCGTCAAGTGCCTTAGAAGTCATTTTATTAGCAAGCCCCAAGGTTCATTTTTAAGCGGGGTTGCTCCTGAGATTATTGATATAAACATTCCTGCACTAATACCAGCACCACAAGCTCCCCAGAATCCACATACACCGCCTGGAACAGCTTTTCCTCTATTCAATGATTGTGGAATTAACCTAATATTCAGCTTTCCAAAAACAACGATAATCAATAACATTTAACGGCACTCCCATCAATTCGGAAGTACCACTTTTTCCAACTTATTATTCACATCAAAGCAAACCTTGTCCCCTTCATTGATGTTACATTCATAGAGCATGGCATCCTCTGCTTTTATCTTTATTTCTTCTCCTGAAGAATTCATAAGCGTCACTATTGCCATGACTGGCATGCCTTTCGGTCGCTCTTCACAACCGAAGTCCAGGTCTTCATCAATTCGTTTTACTGTGTATATCATAGCAATTCCTCTGAAAATAATATTAGAAATCAGTTCTCCATGTTCCTTCGAATTTTCTCTATCAAAGTGACATCTGCTGGTAACCAAGCAACGCTGTCCAGTTGATCCTTCGTAAGCCATTTTGCAGCTTCCGCTTCTTTCAGTTCCAGGTGACCGGCTGTGACCTCTGCCCAGAAGCAATCCATGGAAAGGTGAAAGGTGGGATAATCATACTCTATAGTGTCAATCAAATCCCCTACCTTAATTTCTGTATCCAGTTCTTCCATGATTTCTCGCTTTAATGCTTCCTGAGGTGTTTCACCTGCTTCAATTTTTCCTCCAGGAAACTCCCAGCCGCCTTTCAGCTCACCGTAACCACGAGCCGTTGCAAAAATTTTATTCTTTTCTTTCATATTGTCACAGATAACTGCTGCAACTACTTTTATCGTCTTCATCTGTTTCGTACCTCAAATCATTTATGCTGTAATATTTGACTGTAAATACCGTAATAAATCTTCTCTCACTGGATGCTGCATTTTCATCGTTACTTTTGTGATCGGCTGCATACGTCCACGATTATCTTCTTTCCGGGCATTTCTGGCTTCCACCAATCCCATTGTCACTTTCTTATCAAAAACTTTTTCAAAAGATTTTTTAGCCTGCTTCGCACATCTTTTTATTTCTAATCACATAGAATTACAAAGCAATGCTCTTGTTTGCCTTTGGCAGCATATCCGCAGGAATCGAATTATGCAGCTTCCATACGAAACTGACAGGCCTCTCTCCTTCATGCTTCACATAATCTGCATTTCCTAAAAAAGTATATGGTGCTGTATATGAACCAAGCCTTTTAAATTCACGAACAAATAATGATATGATATCACCTGTATTCTTGTGATTAATATATCTCTGTATTTTTGCACTCGCTTGCCTATCCTGACTTTGGCTTTGCCAATGAAAGAGCTTATCGTTAATTGCATAATCCTCATACATAGTAGATGGAGAGAAATCCTTCTCTGATTTGTTCAGATTAATAAAAAAGATATCTGTTTTTTTGTCTTCAAAACGTTTTACACCTTCTCTGAATTCCGGTGATTCTGTCTCTGTAAATAATCCAAATGCAGCCATAATCTGATTTGTGTTATAACGGCAGTGTAAATCCAGAGGACAAAGATAAGAGTATTCATTTCTCCCAGCAACAAAACTGATATGCTTACGATTGTATTTCAAAATCTGCAGAACTTCATCTCTTACAAAAGTTTCCTTTAGGACTGACTCAATTCCTTCATCGATACTTTGGAAACCGCATTTAGCCGGATTTTTTTTATAAAATGTGTAATAAAGCATATTTCGCATAATGCGTTCTTCTTCGCTATTTGCAACTTTATTACCGTCAATATATCTAATCCAATAATCCAGTAGTCTGGCTGAGTTCACATGGAAAAATCCGGTCATCATACTGTAAATTTTATCATCTACATCTCTGTCATCTTCAATAATGCCGGCCCACTTTTTTAAGCGGAACAAAGATCTGGCACCTGTATTCTGATAGAAATCATACAGAGACATATTATATTCCAGCAAAAAGTTTTCCAGATTAAGCGGTAATCCGGTATCTTCTTCAAAGGTTCTCACCATTTCAATCAGTGCTCTTTTGTTATTATCTGTCTGCTTCAGGTTCTCCAGAATATATTCTTTTGCATACTTTTCAAGTTCGATATAGCAGCCTCTTGGCAGATTGCTGAATCCATCCTCCACCTGTTTGCGAATGGATTTTCGGCCTTTCCCTACAATTGCCTCAAATTTCATTGCAAAATTATACTTTTTGTTTGCCTGTCCAATAAAATCAAGAACCGTAAGGCAATCTTTCCCTGGACTTAAACGTAACCCTCGTCCTAGCTGCTGTAAAAATACAGTCGCACTTTCTGTTGGCCTCAAGAATAAGACGGTGTCTATAGCCGGTATATCCACGCCCTCATTATACAAATCCACAACGAAAATAAAGTTTATCTTTCCACTTAACAAATCTGTTTTTGCATCATTTCGAATATCGTCTGCACTTTTCGAAGATAATGCAATGGACGGGATTCCTTTATCATTAAAATATTTCGCCATGTAATTTGCGTGAGCAACACTGACACAAAATCCAAGACCTTTCACAGACGAAATATCTGTCACATATTTTTTTACACTGTTTAAAATCAAAGCGCAACGTCTTGTATCTGCCGTATATACTTTTTCCAGCTCTGACACATCATATTTACCACGCGTCCATTTGAAATTCCTATAATCTGTGTCATCTGTTACACCAAAATACTGAAAAGAACTTAACAGATTTCGATCAATCGCTTCACCCAACAGTAATTTTGATGCAATACGTCCATCAAAATACTTCAGGATATCCTTACCATCCATTCGGTCAGGAGTAGCAGTCAATCCTAATAGAATCTTCGGCTCATAGTATGCCAGTAATTCCTGATAAGAATCAGCTGCTGCATGGTGGAATTCATCCACTATGATAAAGTCATAATAGTCCTTGCTTGTCCACTGAGAAAGCTTTGCAGAATTGAATGACTGGATACTGATAAACAGATGCTCAATATCCGTTGGTTTATAACCATCTACGTACAACTCACCAAAATTAAAGTCATTCAAAACTTCCTGGAATTTCTGAATGCTCTGTTCGAGAATCTCCTTTCTGTGAGCCACAAATAACAAGCGTGCTCTTGGGTTCTTCTCCTTAAAAGCTTTATAATCAAATGCCGCAATAATTGTTTTTCCAACACCTGTCGCTGCAGAAACCAGATTACGATAATGTCCGTATACTTCTCGTTCTGCAGCAAGATTATCCAAAATTTCCTGCTGATATGCATATGGTCGAATCGAAACCTGAAGACTACGTTTTGACTTTCTATCAAATGTAGCCCTCGTTAATTCTTTTTTCAGCTTTTCATGACAGTCTGGGTTTTCAGGGTCAAAGGTTTCAAAAGAGGCATCATTCCAGTAGCTCTCAAAGGAAACCGAAAACTTTTTCACAATATCAAATGACTCTTTCTCAGTCACCTTCACATTCCACTCCAATCCCCCAGTCAAAGCTGGATTTGAAAGATTTGATGAGCCAATATATGCAGTTGAAAATCCAGTGTCTCTTTTAAACAAATAAGATTTTGCATGCATACGTGCATGATTCGTTTCATAATTAATCTTCACTTCCGTATTTGGAAGCTCTGCAAGAGCAACAATCGCTTTATAATCTGTAGCCTGTGTATAAGTCGTTGCAATCACACGTAAACGAACACCCTCTCGTTTCGTGAATGCAGTCAATTCCACAAGAAGTGGGCGTATTGCACTCCACTTAATAAATGAAACCAAAAGATCAATAGAATCAGAGGACAAGATTTCTTTCTTCAATTCCGAAAGCATACTTGGCTCATTTTTAGATCCTGTAAACAAGGCATTCTCTACAATTGACGTTTCCGGATGCACAGCTTTGATTGTATTAATGCTTCTTGCTGAATTCATTTTTTCATATAATGAGGTTAATACTTCTCCTTTTTCAAGAATGATATTATCCTCAAATTCAGGTTCATTCGTATGCTCTGCTATTTCCTGAACGATTTCATTACATAAGCGAATTTGTGCCAGTAACGATTCATTTTCTTTAGATGACGGGAAACTGTCTCTTAAGTATTGCAAAGCCTGATTTATGACATATGATATGTATATGGTAAGAATACGTCTTGCATCCTCTCCATCAAGCTTTTCTAATTCTATATCATATTTTTCATGATCAAACTGCTGCAGTTCTTTATTTATTCTCGTATTAACAATCTGTTCGTATATCCCATTTTTTAACATTAACCCCATCTCCTTGTTATGTATCATTCCTATTTACAACAATGTAAGTCAGAATATACTGTTATTATTAATTATACTACACAGACTCATAATTCGGTGGGAAAACTTTCCGGAAGCAATTCTTCGAAATACATATAATTATAAGGAAAATTCATAATGCTTTCTTCCACTCTTCTGTTCGTGGCTCTGCTGTTTTCTTGTTCCTACTTCAATCTGCTTTGCAGCAAGTGCTTATAATACACTTGTCATAAATAAGATTCTGGAATTTCAGCTTGTTCTAACAATTTTTCGCTTTGATAGGCATTCTTCGTAAATCCAATATGTTAAATAAAAACGCCAGTAGAATACTCCACTGACGCCTTACAAATACTATTGTTTTTTCTTATTATGTATTAATAACTTTACTTATGATTCCCAATAGCATTTGAATCATTCTCTCAAATGACTCCTTAAATTTTTGTATTCTACCCTATCACACTGGCACCAAATGGCATGAAAGAAAGTCTTGCCATCTTGAAAAACTGCTTTCCAAACGGAATTCCAACTATCGTAATACACCATATACAACCAACTATCAGATTTCCAAGCGCCATTTCCCAACCAAAAAATACAATCCATATGAGATTTACCAAGAATGAAAACATACCATTTCCATACACGATTTCTTTTCCAAACGGCCAGAATGCCAAAGTTGCAAATTTAAAGCATTGCAGGCCTACCGGAATTCCAATAATTGTAATACACCATATGCATCCTGCAAAAACCCATGCCAGTCCACCCAGCAATCCTCCAAATATAAACCAAAGGATATTACCTATAGTTCTCATGATAACACATCCCCCTTAAAGTCCTCTGAACATCTGATCAACATGATTTCTACGATTTCTCAACCAACTTTACGGCAGAATCTCAAGCCAGTATCCATCTGGATCTACAATGAAATAGATTCCCATCTCTTCATTTTCGAAGCAAATGCACCCCATCTCTTCGTGCTTCTTGTGCGCTGCCTCATAATCCTCTGCCTTGAATGCCAAGTGGAATTCGCATTCACCCAGATTATACGGCTGTGGATGATCTTTAAGCCAGGTAAGTTCCAACTCAAAATCACTTACATCGTTGCTCAGATACACAATAATAAAATCATCTGTAGTCTTTCTTCTCACTTCGTGCAGATCAAGGGCCTCGTTGTAAAATTTAATAGATCGGTCCAGGTCTGATACATTGTAGTTTTCGTGAATCATCTTAAATTTCATAGTTCTTCTCCTTTTGTATATTCTGTGTTTCTAATACGTGACTTATATTGCGGATATTCAGTAATAAACCGCTTAATTACATTGGCATCATTCCAGTAATGCATTGGAAAAATGACATTGCAATCTACATTTTTAAGGAAATACAGGATCCCGTCGGCATAGTGATCTCCCTGTCTCGGATCTAAGGGAACAAATGCAGCGTCAAAATGCATACCCTTAATTTTCCTGATCTCCGCACGATATACTGAAGTAAGTCTCTGGTTGTCAGCTTTCGGCTCACCATCCCAATACCAGTCGTTTAAGTCACCGGCATGATAAATAGTACCTTCCTTTGTTTTGACAATAAATGCGACGCCACTATCGTTAGACAGCAATGTATCGACTCTGGTATCATGATCCAGATTATAAGTTTGATCATGATAAACATATGTGATCTTCATATCCGATAAATGATTTCTTTTTCGTATATCATTGGCCAAGACTGCCTGATAAGTCATCCCCATATCATCAAGAAGCCCAAAGATTTGTGGGTTAAAATGATCCTCATGGAAGTGGCTGCAAAAAACAATTACTTCTTTTTCCTTGTCAAGGTGCGGTAATTCACCCTCGTAATAATCAAAAATATAGTAGCAGTCTCTAGTCTCAACTAAAAATCCACTATGATTAATGTAAGTAATTTTCATGATATCTCCTGTATAAATTGCTGGTGCTGAATAGCAAAATCCTATGCCGGCTTTATTTCCGTTCATCTGCACATTTTTTAGTAATGATATTCTATCCCAAGACTGAGGCATTGTATATATAAATTTTACGTCAATGGAATTATTCTTTTATCTTTAGTGGTTATTCCCTGTTAGATGTCAAATCTCCACCCACAATCACCATGATAAATCATTTGTTTTGTCATACCACCGTCAATACAGATGTTTTCACCTGTGATAAAACCTGCTTTTTCAGAGCAAAGAAACAGTACCATATTGGCAATATCCATGGGATTTCCCACACGATGAACCGGCTGCTGCACTGCATCTGCTCCTGTATATTCGGTAAAGTCAGTATCTATCCATCCCGGAGAGATTGAATTGACTCGTACTCTTCCTGCAAGGCTGACTGCCAACGCATGAGTTAATGCTGAAATTCCGCCTTTTGCTGCGGTGTAACTTTCTGTTTGCGGTTGACTCATGCGGTCACGGGAAGATGAAATATTGACAATGGCAGCTCCTTCAGAAAAATATGGCTGAAATAGTTTGGCCAGATAAAACGGTGCCGTAACACCTACTTTTAATGCATAATTGAATTCTTCATAAGAGCAGTTGTCAATTCCTTTCATCAACGGTAATGCGTTGTTGATAAGATAATCCACATGACCATATTCAGTAATCACCTTTTGAGCAAATTTCTCCAATGTATCCTGCTGTGCAAGATCACCGGTAAAGTAAACTCCAGGCTGTTTATCAATGCTGCAGATAAGAGCTCCTTGCTTCTGAAATTCCTCTGCAATAGTCTTTCCAATGCCCTGCGCGCCTCCCGTCACAATCACTACTTTATTTTTAAACTCCATATAAAACCCTCCCAAAAATCCGCTTTCTATTTCTGCTGCCACAACATTGTGTATTCTTTTTCACCAGTAACATCATCTAATCTTTCACATTGAATATCAAACCCTTCTCTTTGGTAAAAAGAGAGGGCTCTGGTATTCTTCTGGTATACGTTTAATCGCAATCTAACTTTTTTATTCTTGATGTAATCTAACAAAAACTTACCTATACCACATGACTGCATTTCATCAGAAACAAAAATACCTTCAATATATTCGTTACTTAGTCCTACAAATCCTTGAATCATTTTATCATCTTCATACACATAGACTTCCGCTTGTAACAACATTTCCTTCACTGATTCATAATTACTTGTCCAGTATTGTTCAGGAATAAAATAATGTGCTTTCAGATTGGTCTTTAGCCATATGTCAGCAACTCTATTAATATCTATATTCTGCATCTTTCTGATCATAACAAATATTCTCCATACACGCCCGATTTCCGGGCATCATTTTTAAAACACGCTCTAATACTGATTTTACCGTACTTTTTAGTCTCAGTCCATCCTTCATACCCAAGCGACAGAAAAAGTACCTTAAATACCGAGAAAGAAAAACTAAAGTTACTGTTCACTCCGTTCTCAGCAACACGCTTCGCGATGCACAGAATTTATGCTAATCGCATAAATTCGCGCAGTATGTCTCGGGTTTTCTGTGACCTTCGCTCACAAAAAACACCTCGCGGGATATTACCAGTGAACAGTAACAAACTAAACCTTAAAATGATAATTTTACAAAACCTATTACTTGTTGTTAGTTCATAATTTATGTATAATAAAATTCATATAAGAAATACACGCTCAGCATGTGGTCTGAAAGATAGATAATCCTCATGTTTAGCGCTATACAGGGAGGAAATTCTCATGGGTAAACAATCCACCCGGGAAAACAAAACAATTTATCAGCTTTGCCGGGAAGCGGCAGGACTTACAAGAGCAGAGGCCAGTGAAAAAATGAATGCTGTCTCTGCTTCAAAAATTGAAAAATTCGAATATGAAACACAAGAACCTACGCCTTATGATATCCTTGAGATGGCAGATGCCTATAAAAGACCAGATCTTTGCAATTATTATTGCTCTCACAAATGTGAAATCGGCTATCGTTATGTTCCAGAAGTAGAAGTGACCGATCTGTCAAATATCATTTTGGAGACAATTGCCAGTCTAAATGAAATCAATCCTCTTACCGGTCGTCTGATCCAGATTGCCCGTGACGGTAAGATCAGCGATGATGAAATGAAAGATTTTGCTTATATCAGTAAAAAACTTGATGAAATTTCTTTAGCTATAGACTCTTTGAATCTTTGGGTAGATAAGACAGCCGGAGAACAGGGGCTTAATCTTGAGCTCTTAAATGCCGAGAAAGAAAAATTAAAATAATCCTTTTTCTCCTCCTGATCCATTATGAATGTGACGTCACCAATGCTATAATGCCACCGACAATCAACAATGGAAAAGCAATATACATCAGTCCACCTACAACCATACCAATCAATATCACCGGTAAGAAAATAACTGTGCAAAGTAGTTTCATAATTCCCCAGGATGCTCTTAACCCAAAAACAAAAAATTTTCCAACAAACCAAATCATACAAATTACAAATAATAATGATAACATTTTTACTCCTCCTGAAACTCATTCTAATATATATCTTTCATTTATATTCTCCCCTATCACACGGGCACCAAGATCAACTATTTAATTCCTGGAACATTTTTCTGCATCAATCGCAAGTACAAACATCAGAGCATCCAACGCATTTCCTGGATCCTGCACATCAATAACATAAGTGTCTGTCATGTGAAACAGTTCTTTACTAACCCGTACAATTGAATAACCGTTTCTATCAAGAATGCTATAATCCCATTCCATAATGGTTCCATCAATATGCCATCCATTATAATCAATATTATAACGTGGTGTCAGGAATGAGAATTCTTTGCTCAGACATCCGATGTAACTGCCGTTTTTGTAAATTTCAAATTTAGGAAGGAAGGTAAGAATTTTCTGAACAACCATTCCTACTTCATTTCCATAAGCATCATAAATTGCAAGTTTATGTCCCCAGGACAACTGGCCCTTTACTACATAAGCAGTGTTGCCTGCTTCATCATATATATCATAGCTGTCAAACCATGAAAACAACCTTTGTTTAAACAATAACTTCATAACTTTTCACCGCTCTCTCCAACAGACATAATAGGTTCTTTATAAGTACCATAATACCATGCCAGAACACCTAAAAAAACATGTAAATCGAAGAATTAACCCATCTTATTTCACAGATTATGATAAAACATATGATGAATCTGGTATTGATCTCTGAGAGTTTCGTATCACCAATGATCGGAAGAATATAGTTATTGATAAGAGAGACATTTCCTTCATATGTAAAAAGCGCCCAGTTTTCTTTTCCATAAAGTGCAACATACTCTGTAATAAGCTCATCCAGTGTTTTGCATTTACGAACGACAAATGATCCCATCTCTTTTTTATATTCAATTTCTTTTTTTCTTCTCTTTGCTTCGGCTTTCGTTTCATAGGTTTCCCATTTCTGTTTCCTCTCACCTTTTTCATTCGTATAAGAATAGATTACATTAAATTTTCCGTTTCGTTCTCTTATTGATGCCATATTATTGCATACTCCTTTCCAAATCTCTTTGCTCCATCCAGTCCTCAAATTCATCCCGACGGATTCTAACTCGACTGCCAACTTTTATTACTGTGAACTTTCCTGTATCCGCCCACTTGTTAATCATGCTTCTGCTGACCTTTGCCAGATAGGAAGCTTCACCAAAAGTAACATTAAATTTTTCAGTAAAGAAAAAGAGCATATGGAATTGAATCCATACACTCTATGATTACTGGAACTTTATTTCATTTTAATTCAACAAACTTTTGTTTATCTCGTTCTTAAATTCATCTTTATTCTCGTATGTTCTCACTATCGGAATCGTACTCTGTCTGTTCTACATAATCTGCGGAACAGTCTCGTTTGTACGGATAAAAAAATAAACTGAGCCACGGCTGTTCCAACACGAAATCAGCCGTGGCCTTATTTATATCATTTCACTCTTTTTTGAAATAGAACAACACCACAGCAACAACTCAAATCGACTTAAAATTCCAGACTATTCGCATTCAGCAAGAAATACTTCATTCCCATGATGACAAAACCTTCATCATTTCTCCAAGGCTTTTTGCTGCCATTTACAATGACGATCTTCTTGAAAGAGTCCGGGATATTACGCAGAGAATTGAACTCCTGCGTCTGTTTTTCTTCCGAAGTCATGTCATATGCAACCTGGATATAGTATCTCTGGTTTCCTTGATTCACCACAAAGTCAACCTCCAACTGCTTACGAACACGTTTGCCCTCTTTATCCTTATCGAAGATATCCACGACACCCACATCAACATTGTAGCCACGGATCAGCAGCTCGTTATAAACAATGTTCTCCATGATATGAGTAGGCTCCTGCTGTCTGAAATTCAGACGTGCATTTCTCAGTCCCAGATCAGTAAAGTAGTATTTCAGATTTGCACCGATATACTTTCTGCCCTTAATATCGTATCGGCTTGTCTTGGAAATCAAAAAGACATCTGTCAAATGGTCGATATGCTTGGAGATGGTTTTATTAGCATAAGTCATCTGGCGCTCACTGGCAAAGGTATTGGCAATCTTTGAAGGGTTGGTCGGTGCGCCGATTGCAGATGCAAGCACATCAACCAGAATCCCAATCTCATCCACGTTCTGAATCTTATTTCTTTCAATTACATCCTTCAGATAGACATTTGCAAAGATGTTCTTCAGATAGTCCGCTTTCTGTCGTTCGCTCTGGAAACTTACGATCTGCGGCAATCCTCCGTAGATCATGTAGTCATCCCATGCATCATCATAATCGCCGTCATAGACAGAATAAAACTCTGCAAAGGAGAGAGGGTAGATTCTAATCTCATCACCTCTGCCACGAAATTCGGTCACAATGTCGCTGGACAGGAACTTGGAATTACTTCCGGTGACATACACATCAATATTGCTCATGCGGAGCAGGCTGTTCAGCACTTCCTCAAATTGTGACATAAACTGCACTTCATCAAGAAGCAGATAGTATTTGCCATCGTCTTTCATGGCATCTTTGATGTACTTGAAACACACCTTAGGATCTCTTAGTTCCTCATTTTCAATACCGTCCAATGCAATCTCAATAATATGATCAACATCAATGCCGTTCTCCAGTAAGTATCTCTTAAAGATGGTAAACAGCAAAAAGGATTTGCCACATCTACGAATACCGGTAATCACCTTTATCATTCCATTATCTTTTCGCTCGATCAGCTGCTGTAGGTAAGCGTCTCTTTTAATCTCCATCGTTACACTCCCCATTTCCGTGCATCTACACACTTTTTAGTAATGAGATTCTATCGCAGAACGACCTGAATTTCAATATGTATTCCCATTTTATGTGCATCTACACACTTTTATGTAATGTTGATAAATATATTTTCAGATTTTTTTGATTGCAGTGTTTATAATCGACTACTCCAATCGTTATTATAGGTAAACAACAAAAAGATGATGGTTCCGATGTTTCATTAAATATGTTCGTTAGTCTTTTACGCAAAGGATTCTATCTCCTCTGCGCCCTAATGCTTTTTCGGATTCAGTTCAACAAACTGGAAGCTATCAATCATCCTTTTTACTATGATTTTTTTGTATATACCATCCTATACCCCCAGCAATTACCAAACCGGCAACTCCCCCTAATGTATCATTCAATTTTATTCCAATAACATATCCAACCACAGCCCATATGTACCATTTACATATGACATCTGATACTTTCATGATATTCCCTCCGTAAATACCGATTTTATGACTTCTTCTTTTTTTGTGCAGGAAGTTCATCATACATAGCGACAAACAATCTTGTCAGGAAATCTTTGTTATCAACATTATCAACCAACAACATCTCTTTTGCTCCATCATAGGGCAACTCATAAATTGCATTAGGCATAAGTGAAACAGCAGATTTTACAGGTTTTACAAGCAACCTATCGTCATATATACCGCCAACAATTTTCTCACGATAATAGATGATATACTCTCCCATCATCGCACGGTATGAAATTCCCTCTAAATCGGATAACTGTTCCAATATAAAGGTTAAATATTCTTTACTTGAAGCCATATCTTTCTCCAATCTATTCTTATTTTTCTATTGGATAAACGAGAATTTATCGTCTTGTTCCATTCTTATCAAAATTCTTTTTTAATGCTATTTCTGTTGGGAGAATAGATCCAATTAAAGGAATAAGTTGAACACCACAGATAATTCCTCCTATACTCCCAACACAATCTTCGTTTTTTCCAATTACTAAAAGCATGAATATTACTGTTATCGGCAACATAACCATTCCACAGACATACCAAACTTTACCACAATATTTATGAGCAAATTTCCATGTGTCTTTGTTCTTCATAGACATCGAAGTTCGATATCCAAATACTGAATTTATTTCCTTTGGAGCATTTTTCATAAAATATCTTCCAAAACCAATCATCGTAAATGGAAGAAGCAGATCCATAATCAACATAAAAATCCAAAACCCCATTGTAAACCTCCTTTACTACAACTTTCGATTTTACTTTGTAACTATGACTTTTCCTTCTGAATCCAGAAGAGGTGTAATAGCCGCTCCATATCCAGATTTCCAACAAAGATAGTTAACCCCAGTCTCCTTATCTACAAGGATTTGGCGAACTCCTTCATCCTTAAGCTGACTTCCGTCTCTAAATGTAACTTCAAATCTTCCTTCTTTCTTTGCCATGTTTATTTCTCCTTTTTTCAAGCGTTAAATTTAAATTTTCCTGTTATACAAACTGGAATTTCTATTTGTGTTGCCATGTCATTACATAATCTTTTTCTCCGGTAGCCTCATCTAAGCCACTATGCTGAATCTCAAATCCTTCTCTCTTATAAAAAGATATTGCCCGTGCGTTCTTTTGGTATACGTTCAAGTACAACTTATTCCTTTTATCCTTTGCATAATTCAGCAGAATTTTACCTATACCCTGCGATTGCATTTCACCAGAAACAAAAATGCCCTCAACATATTCATCATTTAACCCTAGGGTTAAACTTAACTACTATTTTTTCTTTGCGATATAGAATACATAACTGTAATAATCTACTACTAATCTAAAATAAAGCGATTATAAGCTATCCTTTTTCCTGTGTTTGTTTTAAAGTTTTCATCTATACACTTTTTTATCTTTTCCTGTTCTTTTTCTTTATCCATAACCGTTAAATTTTCAAGCAAATCAGCTTCCCATTGTATTTGAAAATCAAGTCCATCAATTTTAGATGGAGTATGATGGTTGCCTATTATAAAGCATATTCTATCAATATTTTTGTTATAGCCTACCTTTTTTAATATTTCTTTCGCTACTTCTGGTCCTTCCTTTTCTTGATAGACACCATCAATAGAACCGTATTTTTTTGTGCTTCAACCGCACCAATATCATGTAGTATAGCAATAATACTGATGAATTCTTTTTCTTCCTCTCCGATATTTTCTCCTTCCATTATATCTTCTGCATTTTTCAAAACTTTGAGAGTGTGCTCTATGCCAAAAGGAATTTCTTTGAATACTTCTTTCATCTCTATAATAATTTTTTCTTTAAACATAAATTA
>HE978651.1:3477826-3529697 GCA_000285855.2 Ruminococcus sp. JC304
AATTCAAATTGTTTTCTTTATTCTATCATAGCATCCATTATTCCGCCATCAGTCTTTCGAACCAGGTATCCATGACAATGATAAACTGGCCTGCTCCTGGCAATTCTTGCAGCATTTCGTCAAGAGTTTTCTGTTTCACATATTTCTGCACATACACCCAACAGGCAATGCTACTGGCTTCTGATACAATGTCAGCTATGGTTTTGCGCATAAGCTCTTCAAATTCAGTAATTTCTTCTTTTGGGACAACATCATACAGGGTTGGTGCCTGATGATTTAATTTTACGCCATTTTCATTTGCTTCTTTAAGCAGATTCTTAACTTTTTCTCTTGAATCCTCCGGTACTTTCATGTACGCCCAGATAAATGCTACCACATCATACGGTGTGTCTTTTTTAAGTGGTGGTAACTGAATAAAATCATTGTTTTCGCTCATTTTCATATCCTCCTCACGATATAATAAAATCAATAATACGTTCTCTTGTCATGTCCAGTACAGTATCTACAAACACTCCTGCAAACAGGATCAGATACAGAATTACACTCAGCGAAAACAGGAATGCAACCTGTACCCAGTCATGGTAACAGTATGCAGTCGCTATAATCAACAAAGTGAATATAAACCCAAGGATCCCTCTGACAACCGCATAAGTCTGTACTGTCATCTTCACTGCCAGGCCGATCACAAAAAGGATCAGCCATACCGGCAGTAATAAGATCTTCCCAGCAAATTTTAAAATAAACATGTGCACCTCCTATCTTACCAGTCCTGGCATATCATGGTTCACCTCTGCCTGATAATACCCGTTCATCGTTGACGGTGCATTAAACAGGGCTGCTAACAAATATTTCTTGATATTCTTTACCTTTGTGGTGTTACCACTCATACAGTGTAAGACATACTCGATATGTGAATAGGTCAGCATCAGAGATTTTTTCTTCACCAGTGATGCCGGATACCAGTTGCTGGCAATCAATATCTTGTCGTTTTTACACATCACAGTCTCTACGATCAGGTTCACGATTTCATCTACCTGTCGCATATCGTCATGATGGGTTACTTCCAGTGACTCATAATCAATGGTCTCTTTGACAAGGTTTTCATAAGCCTGATAATCCTCAGAGCGATTATCACTATCAAATCTTTTCTCATCTGTTTTCTCAGGCATAAAGGTTTTCACGTAGATAATGTTCACCTTTCCAAATCCCTGCCTGCGTTTCTCAATCAGACCAATTCCTGTTTCGTCATCCAGTTCTCTCATGGATTTGATGGCTTTATTTCTTCCACAGTTCAGTAATTCCATGATATCTTCGATGGAAAAGTAGATATATGCTCTGTTTTTGTCATCAAACCACTGATTCTTGATGGAAAAAGACATTCGATCCAACATTAGTCCATATAAAATTTTAGCATCGCTTGATAAATCTTTAAAGTAGCTGTCTGTCGGGGATTTTCTTTTGTCGGACGACCTGCTGTTCTTCTCATTGCATCCATTTTCATCTTATACGCAAAGGCTTTCTCACTTGGTAACAGTTCCTCTCGCTGAATGTTAGTGGCATCATCATCTGATAATTCCCTTACGATTGCCGGAATCGTTGTAAGTCCTGCAAGCTGTGCTGCATGTTTTCTTCTGTGACCGGATATGATCTCATAATATCCATCCGGTACCGGTCTGACGATCAGTGGATTTAAAATGCCATACTTCTCAATGCTTTCTTGCAGAAGAAACATTTCCTTATCATCTTTCACTTGAAACGGATGCTCTTTGAACGGACGAAGACGTTCGATCTCAATTTCTATGATTCTTTCTTCTTTTTCTCCTGATTGTCTGTTTGCATCAGTCATCTTGACTCCTTTCCTCCAGGATTCAGGAACTAAAAAATGCCTGCCTGGAACTTTTATAAATAGTAAAGTTCCAAACAGACATTGCTGTTTGACCATTAGCTGTAGCTAATAGAATTGAATACTGTTTCAGCTAATTTATGTTTGCAGGTTTGGGAGAGATTTTTTCTTTTCCCGCCTTTTCTCTGATTTACATCCTCAAATAAGGGGTGACAACAGAACGGAACCCAAATGTTAGCTGGACTCTTGAAAAACCATGTTTGCAAACCAGTGTTTTTGATTAGCTGTCAGCTAACAAAAATCGGATTGCGTTAGCTGGAAATGGATCATTTTGAATGGAATTTTGTGTCACGAACGTGATTAGAAAATAACAAAAGCGTTCGTTGTCAGCTAATCCAGCTAACATTTTCGAACGCTTTGAAGTCCGTCGCCAAGAGGATTTGAACCTCCGACCCCTCGCTTAGGAGGCGAGTGCTCTATCCAGCTGAGCTATGACGACATATACTATAAACTCTTGTGTTCATTTATCTAAAGAACACATAAAGTATATTACTATATTTTTTTATAAATTACAAGTATATTTTATAAGATGTTTCACGTGAAACATGTCCAGGTGAATTGTTTCACGTGAAACATTTATGTTTTTTATTTAATCATTACAGATACTTTTTCAGAAATGTAATTCTCCCTGCAGCCATATAACGCCCTTAAACCTCCGGCCGATCTGTGGTTCTCCCAACAGATCTTCTTTGTTAATGCAGACATCAAATTGCATATCATTACAATCCAAAGTCAGCTGATATATTTCTTCTCCTGTAATAATATTTTTAAATGGCATATAATCCAGGATTTCACCCATTACACTATACTGATCACATACCATGCCATAAGGCATAAAATAAGAATCCACTATCGTAAAAATATCATCTGTGACTATTCTCTGCGAAATCATAGAATATGTATCCATATCCTCCATTGTGAGACTTTCCATAGCCTCCTCATCGCCATTTCTGGCTGCTGCAATGAGATGATTTCTGTTTTTGGTCAATTCCCGTTCTATTTTTACTGCTTCTTTATCTTTTTCCACAGGTAACAGAATTTTTCCTTCCCTCGCCAGCCCGGAAAGGGTTAAAGGCTGGCTGTTGGGAAGCATACTGCCTTCATATTGCCACTGCATATATTCGGCAGCATTCTGAAGATAAAAAATTAATGTGACTCCTATTCTCAGATCATCACAGGCAGCTGCAAAAGATTCTTTATCTGCATGTTTTTCAACAGATACGCTTTCCTGTGTAGTAATACCTGATCCTCTGAAATAAGGAAAATAATAATCCACGTGGAACACATCATCCTCATCATACTGTCCACAGACTGTAATTCCACAATCACATCCATAATTTTTTTTAAATTCGGCAAATATACCATCCGTATAATTTTCTACTACTTTTTTCTCATCGTAGTTTTCTACTACATCCATGATAATCTGCCTGATACTGCTTCTTTTGGTGATCTTAGAAAAGCCGATAGCTCTCAGGTAACTGTGCATAAGAACACCTCCTCAAAAGGCTCCTTCTTATTAGGCACGAGTCTTTTTCTCAATTTTTGTCATTCCGCCCATGTATGGCTGAAGTGCCTTAGGAATATTTACAGAACCATCTGCATTCAGATTGTTTTCCAGGAAAGCGATCAGCATTCTTGGCGGTGCTACAACTGTATTATTTAATGTGTGAGCAAGATATTTCTTGCCATCTTTTCCATTTACACGGATTTTCAGACGGCGAGCCTGTGCATCACCCAGGTTAGAACAGCTTCCTACCTCAAAATACTTCTTCTGACGTGGGGACCATGCTTCTACATCCAGAGATTTTACTTTAAGATCTGCCAGGTCACCGGAGCAGCATTCCAGTGTACGTACCGGAATGTCCAGAGAACGGAACAGATCAACTGTATTCTGCCATAATTTATCAAACCACATTGGGCTCTCCTCTGGTCTGCAGACTACGATCATTTCCTGTTTTTCAAACTGGTGAATACGGTAAACACCTCTTTCCTCCAGTCCATGAGCGCCTTTTTCCTTACGGAAGCAAGGGGAATAGCTGGTCAGAGTCTTTGGAAGTTCTTCCTCAGGAATAATCTGGTCAATAAATTTACCGATCATAGAATGTTCACTAGTACCGATCAGATATAAATCCTCTCCCTCAATTTTATACATCATAGCATCCATCTCTGCAAAACTCATAACACCTGTTACAACATTGCTTCGGATCATAAATGGTGGTACACAGTAAGTAAATCCTCTGTTGATCATGAAATCACGGGCATAAGAGATAACAGCAGAATGAAGTCTTGCAATATCGCCCATTAAGTAATAGAATCCATTACCAGCCACACGTCTTGCGCTATCCAGATCAATACCATCAAAGTTTTCCATAATTTCTGTATGATACGGAACTTCAAAATCCGGAACTACCGGCTCTCCAAATTTCTCAACTTCTACATTTTCACTGTCATCCTTACCAATCGGTACAGATGGATCAATGATATTCGGGATTACCATCATATTCTTCAGAAGTTCTTCTTCTACTTCCTTCTCTCTGGCAGAAAGCTCTTCAATACGGCTTCCGGAAGCAGCTACCTGTCTTTTTACTTCTTCAGCTTCTTCTTTCTTTCCCTGTGCCATTAATGCACCAATCTGTTTGGAAGTTTTATTTCTCTCTGCGCGAAGTGCCTCTACTTCCTGTTTAATCTCTCTGTTTTCTTTATCCAGTTCCAGAACCTTATCTACCAGCTCCAGCTTGTTATCCTGAAATTTATTGCGGATATTCTGTTTTACAATCTCCGGATTTTCTCTCACAAATTTGATATCTAACATTTTGTTCCTCCTGTAAATATGTAACTATTCATATTTATTATTTCTTTTTTTCTTATTTTTAAACAATATATCAATTCTCTTCCATGTCTCCCAGACCAAAGTTTACAGCTTTTCTAAGTGCCTCTACCTCTTCCTGGCTTAACATAACATAAGACTCACCTTTTACAATTTCCTTCAGATAAAGGAAACAGTTATCACGGCTGTGGACTGCATTCAAAATCAATCCCGTATTATCCTTATCCAGTAATGCAAGAGCAAAGCTTAATTTTCCCCCTACATCATCAAAGGCATCATACTTTTCCACACCATATTTACTGAACATTTTCTCCAGATTTTTCTTGATAAAAAGGATATCGTGTTCATGATCTTCCTTTGCCTCATAGAGCTTATCAATCTGGGCAAATTTTCTCACAAATATTTTTTCCAGGGATTGTGCATCACTGCCCTTCATAAACGTTTTATATTTTCGTTCCAGGCGGCTCAGCCTCATACTGCTACTTACACTTTTTACCAGCAAAAAAATAGTCAAAACCAACAGTATGATAATAATAATTCCAGGATCAATCCCCAGGTTGTCAAAAATACTACTCATATCACTGACTCTCCTTAATTTATAGACTCAAACAGATCTATAATTCTTTCCAGTTCATCCTTGGAATAATATTCAATCTCAATTTTGCCTTTATCATTTTTCTTTCTGTGAATCAGCACTCTGGTTCCCATGATTCCCTTCATTTTTTCTTCCAGGCTTTCATAGATTGCATCTTCAGCAGTAGTTGTTTTCTGTTTCTTTTCTTTTTGAGGATTTAGAATGCGTTTTACCAATGATTCTGTTTCACGCACACTTAATTTTTCATCAAACACCCTCATTGCTACTGTTTCCTGCTTTTCTTTATCAGAAATAGCCAATATTGCCCTGGCATGTCCGGCAGTGATCATTTCATCTATCAACATCTGCTGAACTTTTGCACTAAGTTTCAAAAGACGCATGGAATTAGTAACCGCTGTACGGCTCTTTCCTACTCTGTCAGCAATTTCATCCTGTTTCAAATGAAATTCATCCATCAGCCTTTTATATGCCATTGCCTCTTCAACAGGATTCAGATCCTCTCTCTGTATATTTTCAATCAGAGAAATTTCAACCAGTTCCTGAGCAGAAAATTCTTTTACTATAACCGGTACTTCTTTCAAGCCGGCAAGCTTTGCAGCTCTCCACCGTCTTTCGCCTGCAATAATTTCATAATAGTCTTTTTTATCGGACACTAGCAACGGTTGAAGCACCCCGTACTGTTTAATGGACTCTGAAAGTTCCAATAATGCATCTTCATCAAACTGTTTCCGTGGTTGATCCCTGTTTGGTTCCACATTTGATATCTTTACCATCATTGCTGTTTTTTTCTGATTTGATGATTCGTTTTTCTGGTCCGCTTTTACAGATATTTCTGCTTTTTTAGTGGGTTTAGTGACTGGTTTCCTTACATTTTCTCTACTGACAGGTGTTTTTTCCGGAAATAATGCATCCAAGCCTCTGCCAAGCCCATTTTTTCTACCTGCCATTAATCGTCCTCCCTGTTGATAACTTCTTCTGCCAGAAGGCGATAACTTTCTGCTCCTGATGATCTGGGATCATAAATTGTTATAGGCTGTCCATAACTGGGAGCTTCCGCCAGTCTGACATTTCTAGGAATAATTGTTTTGTAAATATTCTGCTTGAGATTTTCTTTCACATTCTCAACAACCTGAAGTGACAGATTTGTACGGGCATCATACATGGTAAATACAACACCTTCCATTTTCAGGCGCTTATTCAATCTTTCCTTCACTAAATCTATGGTATGAATAAGCTGTGAAAGTCCCTCTAATGCATAATATTCACACTGAATAGGTACTAACACGGAGGTAGCTGCTGTAAGAGCATTGATTGTCAACATATTCAAGGATGGCGGGCAATCTAAAATAATATAATCATATTTACGTCTTAGCTTATCCGTAATCCCCTTTAATATGTACTCTTTGTTATCAATGCCTACCAATTCGATTTCTGCACCGGAAAGATTAACATTGGACGGAATCAGATCTACATTTTCTACTACATCTTTAATAATTGTATTCTTTGCTTCTGCTTCTCCCAGTAAAAGTTCATACAATGTATTCTCTGGGGAATTTTTATCCACACCCAATCCGCTGGTAGTGTTCCCCTGAGGATCTATATCAATTGTAAGTACCTTTTTCCCCTTTTCTGCGAGGCAGGCTGAAAGATTAATTGCAGTTGTAGATTTTCCCACTCCGCCTTTCTGATTGGCAACTGCTATAATTCTTCCCAATTGTATTCCTCCTTTATGAGGTTATTGTTATAACATACTTTTGTACATTATGCAGATTCATTATAACACTTTTACTATAATCATGCCACATAATGTTTCACGTGAAACATAAAAAATATAGTTTTATTTTTATATTTGTCACATTTTTTCATCACATAGTATCTTATATTAACTTGTAAATTCTTTGTTTTTGGCGTATAATATATTTATATTTTTATATTTGTCACACAAAGCAAATGCCCATATAAAGGAGGCAGACTATGAATAAAAACAAGCACAAAATTATAACATTTGCTGCTCTTATGACTGTTGCCACTGTTGTGATTCATTTTATAAACCGTACAATTGCAGCTGCGGCACAATTAAAACAATTGCTTGGAATTACCAACAGTAAATATTTTGAATGGCGTTTTGGAAATATTTATTATACAAAAAAAGGTAATGGTAAACCAATTCTGTTAATTCATGATACATTACCTGGTGCCTCCGGTTACGAATGGTCTGAAATCGAAGAAAAACTGGCTAAAGATCATACTGTATACACCGTTGATCTCTTAGGTTGCGGACGTTCTGATAAACCGGGAATTACTTATACTAATTTTGTATATGTGCAGATGATCTGTGACTTTATCAGAAAGATAATCGGACAAAAAACCGATATTATTGCCAGCGGTTTTTCAAGTTCCTTTGTTATTATGGCCTGTCACAACGAAAAAGAATTATTTAACAAAATCATGCTTGTAAATCCACCAAGCCCTGACTGCCTGAGACAGATGCCAACAAGAAAAGATCATTTATTAAAACTAGCTCTTGAGATTCCTGTTTTTGGAACTTTAATCTACCATATGATTGTCTCAAAGGAAAATGTAGCCAATTTATTTGTTGAAAAGATGTACTATAATCCATTTCATGTAAATACCCAGATGGAAGATGCTTATTATGAAGCATCTCACAGCGGTGGCTGTTATGCCAAATATTTTTATTCCAGTATGATTTCTAAATATATGAATATAAATATCAGTCATGCAGTGAAATCTCTGGATAACAGTATTTATATCGTGGAAGGTGAATCCGAACCAAACGGCAAATCAATTATGAATGAATATCTCACAGATAATCCTGCAATTGAGACTGCAATTATCAATGAATCCAAACATATTCCTCAGATTGAAAATCCCGAAGAATTTTGGGAACATATCCAGATTTTCTTTTAAAAAAAATCCTCTGACTTATTTGTCAGGGGATCTTTTTTGCTAATTTTCTGTACCTGTCAGTGTTTCAAATGCTGTAAATAATTCTTTCACTGTCATCTTATTTACCAGATATATTTTACTGTCTACTTTTACTGCATAGTAATTCGTATCATAGCTATAATACTCTGCTTCCATTTTATTTCCGTCTTCTTTTATAAATGTAACTGTCATTTCCGGATCTGTTTCAGGCTTAAATTCGTCTGTAAGTCTCTTCTGTGCAGCCAGATTAATCAGCTTATTATAAAATGTTGTAAACTGCGTTTCATCCACTTCTGACCCATCCAGTTTATAAGTAACAGTCTCTTTTTCATTTTCGTCATCATCTTCAGATGTTTCACGTGAAACATTTACATCATAATCACTGCCCTTATAATTTACCTTCAATTCTTCCAGATCATTGGTTGAAACATAATTTACTGTCATATCCCAGAAGTCTTCCTCAGATTTATCTGTAAGTGCAGATAAAGTATCATCAGACATAGTGTAAACCTGATCACTGTCATTTACCATCACATATCTGTTGCTGTCATCCGACTCTTTGCCCACTGTGATCACCAGTTGCTTATTCTCTACAGTTTTTTCTGACTCTTCAGAATCCGATGCATTTGTATCATCTGATGTATCTTCACTATCCGCAGCCTCACCCTGAGTCTCATCTGTTGTTTCAGTTGAACTATCCGCTGAGATATCAGAAGAATCTGTATCCTTCTGATCTTCCGTATAATCAACTGTGATAACCGCATATGGCTTATCCAATCCATAAGTGCTCTTATCTTTACACTTGTAATCTACGAAAGAATTATATGCCATACTTCCAAAAGAGGTTGTCAAAGAACTAACAGTGGCTGTATCTGCTTTTTCCTCATCACCATCCCCTTTAACTGTCCACAGATTTGTATCCGTATTTTTAGAAAGTTCATAGGACTTGTCACCTTTTACAGTGATTTTATTTATATTATCTGTATCAGATATCACCGGAAAATCTTCCATCTGTGCATAATCATATAATGTTTTTGTAAAAGGCTCTATACTGGAGGATTCCACCATATAAACTGTACTCTTGTCATCATCCTTATATACATAATATTGACTTGTGGATGAATTTTCATCACCTACATATAATGTAGTTGTCTTTTCCTCAGTTTCTTTATCCTCTGATTTTTCTGATTCACAGGTAATCTTTATGGTATTGGAGGGTGAATCCAGACCATATTCTGCCAGATCATCCACATCACTAAGCACTCTGTCTGATTCTATCGATGTCAATGCAGAAGCTGCATCTGACAAAGTAGTCTGGTTTACAGGAAAATCCTCTTCATCCTTTTTAACCCAGTCGTCATCCTTTTTTCAAAAGTAGTTTCTTTCTCATCCACTAAGAAATCCAAAGATTTAATATCATCTGCTGATGCTGTAAAAACACTTGTTTTCTCGCTATCCTCTTCTGATTCTTCTTTTGCCTCCTGTTTGGCTACGAAGGTTTTAACACCTGCGTAGCCGCCACAGCAGACAGCAAGAACAGCAACTGCAATGATCATTTTAACAGTTTTATTCTTCATTTAAGCCTTTCTCCTCTTTATCCAAACAACAAATCCAATAACAAGGAAGATTCCCGGAATTAATGCAATGGTGCAAATCTTCCAGAATGCTGCATCATAATCAGTAATTGTCAGATAAGATACTTCCAGGCTCTTGGAAGGAATTGATACACTGGCGCTTTCCTCTGTATCTGTCATCCATTTCAAAGACTCCATGATCAGTTTCTCATTTCCGCCGGATACCATCTGATTTGTCTGTGAATCCATCAGATTAGAGGTAGAATAGTAGACGATCTGTGTCTCTTTGTCATCATCCAGGCTTTCTGTAATACTAACACCCAGATCAAAGGGACCTTCTACATCTCCATCCTCTTTTTCAATGGTATTACTGTTAAGGTCAGTTTTTGAATATGCCTGATCAGAGGTTGTCAGTATACTTTCAATTTTTACTGTATCACGTACATCCTCCAGTTGTTTAATCCCCTGCGCATATGGCGCAAGTACATAGTAACCGGCAGAAGCAGTCTCAGAGCTTGCATCTGTACTGTTAATAGTCGGAACCAGATAGTATGGCATCTGCATTGCATAATGCTGATTGTCTCCCTCAAATACTACACCATCTACTCTCTGTACACCATAATTTTCCAGGATTGCATCAAAATTTGGCATATCTTCTGTTGTATAATCGGAGAAAATCATTGCTTTTCCGCCGTTTTCAAGATATTCAATAATCGCATCCTTCTCGTCAGAGGAAAAATCTGTAGAAGGTGAGTCAATAAAAAGACAGTCTGCATCATCCGGAACACTTCCCTCTGTAAGCAGATTTAAGGATTTAATATCCATATTTGCCTTCTCAATATCCTCTTTTACAGAAGAATCCATATCTTTCTCACCATGGCCTTCTACTGTATATAAAACCGGCAGATTTTCTGAGGTTACATATCCTATTGCACTTGTGATCTGACCTTCACCATCAAAGCCTGTAGTCTGGGAACTATAAGTCTGATAATCAATAGATGTCTCATACATATTGTTATAATCAATTACCTTATTTCTATCTCCACAGACAACAATAAGACTGTTAGCAGAAAGATCATCGCTGGTATACTGTGAAACAAATTTAGGATTTACAACCGGATCCTTCTGTTCTACCTTAATATGCTTGGATTCATCTTCATATTTTTTCAGCAAATTGGCGATATTTTCATCTTCAGATCCGCTCTGTGCGATCTGATAAATCGTTACGTCTTTCTCCAGGTCCTTCAGCATTTCCTTGGTCTCATCACCGATACTGTACAGTTTCTGGCTGCTGATATCAATTTCTGAATATTTAGATGGAATCGTGCTTACGATCATGTTTATAACAATAACAACTGCAATAAAAATCACAGACATAACCATAGTATACGAACCATTTTTTATATGCTTTTTACTGATCGTTCCTATTAGTTTCTTCTTATCAAATTTGTTATGATTTTTGTTTTTCATTTTTTCTTTCAGTTTCATTCCTGTCACCTCCTAATTCCAACGTCTCTTTGATATAGACTGCATTGTAAGGAATAAGCAGACTGCAATCACTGAAAGGAAATATACAATACCTTTAATATCAAAAATATTACTTGTGAAATTATCAAAGTGTCCACTCAGGTTAAATACATTTAATACTTTCTGGATTCCACCCTCGAACACGCTTGATTTAACTACATATATAACAACAAGAATTACTTCTCCTATTACAGCTGCAATTGCTGAAATCAGTGCATTTTTGATCATCGTATAAAGAATGATCGCTGCTGCCAGAATCAGCAATCCAAAAGTAACGCAGGTAGACATAGATGTTTTGGAGAAAAAGGAAGAAATACCATTCATCATATAAAAAGCAAACAAAAGTACAAATGTAAGTACTGCTGCAATGACCTGGCTTTCTGTCAGAGCTGACATAAATACACCAATCGCAATATTCGCACATCCCAGAAGGAAAAATCCAAGGATTGCCGTATAAGCAGATCCAAAAGCTACCGTGCCAAATTTTGACATAATTAACGGATAAGTACACATTACAAGGATGGGAATTGCATAGACCGTTACCAGCGCCAGATACTTGCCAATTACAATATTACCTACAGAAACAGGAGCTGTAAGAAGCAGCTGATCTGTTTTCTGTTTTCTTTCCTCAGCAAGTACACGCATAGTCAGGATCGGTACTCCGATCAAAAATACAAATGTAACCGCACTTAATGTATATTCAAATTTAGGATATGCAGCAGAAAGCTGATATGCTGAAAAATAAATTCCCGTCAACACCAGGATAAAAAAGATAAACAGATATCCAACCATTGATGTCAGGTAACTTTTCAGCTCTCTTTTATAAATTGCTGTCATGATTCTTTTCCCCCTTCATCTTTTTTCTGTGTATCTTTTTCCACAGCTTCTGTCTTTATTTTCTCATCATCCCCTGAATTATGAATCTCCTCTTCCGCACTTTCAGACACCTCAGATACCGGTTTATCAGATGCTGTAAGCTCAAGGAAAATTTCCTCGAGAGATACTTTCTTTGACTTCATTTCATAAATAGGACAATTCAGCTGTGCCATCTTATAGAAGACGCTTTCTCTCACATCATTCTGCTCTTCTGTAGAAATATTTACATTCCAGAGATTTTGTTTATCATCATGCTTCAGAGATACTGTATCAATTCCTTCTATCTCCTTTAAGCCCTGCTCAATAGCTGTTTTATCACCTTTAATAAGCATATCAAGGGTATTGGAACCTTCTGCAAGCTTACCAAGATTCTCAGGTGTATCACTTGCCACAAGCTTTCCATGGGAAATGATCAATACATAATCGCATACTGCACTTACCTCTGAAAGTATATGTGAACTAAGGATCACAGTATGTTTTTTCTTCAAATTTTTAATCAATGTTCTTATTTCTATGATCTGCTTAGGATCAAGACCTACTGTAGGTTCATCCAGAATAATCACCTCTGGATATCCCATAATAGCCTCTGCCAGCCCCACTCTCTGGCGGTAACCCTTGGACAGGTTTTTGATCAGACGATTTCTCATGTCAGATATTTTTACCATATCCATTACTTCTTCTATCATAGATGCTTTTTTATCTTTGGGAATTTTCTTAAGATCTGCCACAAATTTCATATATTCCAGAACGGTCATATCGAAATAGAGAGGTGGCTGTTCCGGCAGGTAACCAATACATTTTTTTGCCTCTTCAGGCTCATCCAGGATATCATGTCCATCAATCGTAACCGTACCTTCTGTAGATGCAATGTATCCTGTGATCATATTCATTGTAGTTGATTTTCCTGCACCGTTAGGGCCCAGAAATCCGTAGATTTTTCCTTTCTCTATTTTAAAAGAAAGGTGGTCAACTGCCGTATGGTCGCCATATTTTTTGACCAGATTGTTTACTTCAATCAAATTACTCTCCTCCTTATTATTCAATAAATAGAGAATGTCCTCAGGTGAAACAGAGAATGGGGGAACCCGAGGACATCTCTATGGAGAATAGTTTATGACGAAGTTGTGATGAAAATAGGTTGAAAATGTGTTTATTTTGTGATGTTTATGTGGATAACTTTATTCAACTATCCTATATTTTTATTTCTTTTCTGAATTTTTTTATGAAAGCGGTGTTTTTAGTGGTGTACCCGCTTTGCGCGGATAAGTCTTTGGAGTTGATTTTATTTTTTTGACAGGAATCAAGGATCGAGATATTTCCGTATCAGGAAGATTAAAATAAGTGATTTCCTGCAAATCCCCACCAAGTATTTTTATAGCCTTTTCCGCCTGTCTGGTCTCTTCCTGAACTGTTCCGGACTTATAGGAAATAAAACTTCCTCCTTTTTTTACATAGGGGAGACAATATTCAGACAACGTAGCCAGATTAGAAACAGCTCTGGATACACAAAGATCATATTGCTCGCGATATTCTTTATTTCTGGCATATTCTTCAGCTCTTCCATGAATTGCTTTAATATCTGTGAGTCCCAAAAGTTGGAAACTCTCTTCCAGAAAATTCACACGCTTTTTCAAAGAGTCCAATAAACAGACCTGCAAATGTGGAAATGCGATTTTTAACGGGACTCCCGGAAATCCAGCTCCAGTTCCTATATCTATCATTGTTTTTACCTTTGTCATATCTATGGTTTTAACACAGGAGAGGCTGTCCAGAAAATGTTTGGTAAGCACTTCCTCAAAATCCGTAATTCCTGTCAGATTCATAACTTTATTTTTTTCAATCAGATATTCATAAAATTTAATAAACTGTTCTTTTTGCTGTCCGTTTAATCGGATTCCTAATTCCTGACATCCATTTTCCAGGATTGTGAGATCGTATGACATACTTTTCTTCTCCTCTGTTTTTTATATTAAAAATTTTTGCATTTCCTATCTTATTTACTTGATAAATATACCAGTAATACAGATATATCTGCCGGGGATACTCCTGAAATCCGTGATGCCTGACCGATTGAAATAGGATGATAGGCTTCCAGTTTCTGTCTGGCTTCAATACGCAGGCTGCCTATCTGTTCATAGTCAAGATCTTCCGGTATTTTCCTGGCTTCCAGCTTTTTAAACTGCTCTACCTGCTTTAACTGTCTGCGGATGTAGCCATCGTATTTAATGTTAATATCCACCTGTTCCTTTACATCCCATGGTAATTCCTGGCGTTCTTTATCAAGAGACGCTATCGCTTCATAGGAAAGTTCCGGACGCCGGATCAGCTCAGCCAATGTGGTCCCTGACTTCAACGGTGTACTTTTATATTGTTCCAGAAGTTTCTGCACAGGTTCTGTATTTCCAATGTTCGTATGCTCCAGACGTTCAATTTCTGCTTTAATCTCTCTCTCTTTTGTCAGAAGCTTCTGATAATCTTCTTCACTGACCAGACCCACCTGATAGCCTTTTTTCCGCAATCTCAGATCTGCATTATCCTGACGGAGAAGAAGTCTGTACTCCGCGCGGCTGGTCATCATTCTGTATGGTTCATGGTTTTCCTTTGTAACAAGATCATCTATCAGCACCCCGATGTATGCCTCTGAACGATCCAGGATCAGCTGTTCCTGTCCTTTTATCTCCAAAGCTGCATTAATTCCTGCAATCAGCCCCTGTGCCGCTGCTTCCTCATATCCTGAGCTTCCATTAAACTGACCGCCACTGAACAATCCCTTGATTTTCTTAAATTCAAGAGTAGGATAAAGCTGCCGCGGATTAATGCAATCATATTCGATTGCATAAGCATTTTTTACGATTTTTGCATTCTCCAGTCCAGGTACGGAATGATACATTTCTTCCTGTACATCCTCAGGCAGAGAGCTGGACATTCCTCCAATATACATTTCATTTGTGTAAAGTCCTTCAGGTTCAATAAATACCTGATGGCGGTTTTTATCTGCAAAACGAACCACCTTATCTTCAATAGATGGGCAGTATCTAGGTCCTGTTCCTTCTATCATACCGGAATAAAGAGGCGATCTGTCCAGATTTGCCCTAATAATCTCATGAGTTTTTTCATTGGTATAAGTCAGCCAGCAGGATTTCTGCTCAATCTGTACATCCTCCGGATCTGTGGAAAAAGAAAACGGCACTACTCTCTCATCACCAAACTGCTCTTCCATTTTACTGTAATCAATGGTATTTCCGGCAATTCGTGCCGGAGTTCCTGTTTTAAAACGGAACATTTCAATCCCCAGTTCTTTCAGAGAATCTGTGAGATAATTTGCTGCCTGAAGTCCGTCAGGACCTGTATAATTACTTACATCTCCATAAATACATCTTGCCTTTAAGTAGGTTCCTGTACAAAGAACTACTGCTTTACAATTATATGTGGCACCTGAATAAGTTTTTACACCTGTTATATGTCCATCTTCTACCAGAAGCTTTGTTACTTCTCCCTGTTTAATAGTCAGGTTTTCTGTATTCTCCAGAGTTTTCCGCATGGCATTACTGTATGCCCGCTTATCTGCCTGTGCACGAAGGGAATGAACCGCAGGACCTTTTGAACAATTCAACATCTTTGACTGGATAAAGGTCTTATCAATATTTTTCCCCATTTCTCCGCCAAGTGCATCCAGCTCTCTTACCAAATGACCTTTAGAGCTTCCACCTACATTTGGATTACAGGGCATCAATGCTATACTTTCCACACTGACTGTAAACATAATGGTTTTCAGTCCCAGACGGGCACCTGCAAGGGCAGCCTCACATCCCGCATGACCTGCTCCAACTACAACAATGTCATAATCCTTCACTAAATTCTTCATTGGATCTCCTTTTTATATATAAATAAGCTGTTATTTACCAGTACAGAATTTGCTGAATATTTCATTCACCAGATCCTCTCCTACAGATTCTCCTAGGATCTTACCCAGATTTTCATAAGCGTTCATCAAATCTATGGAAAAGAAGTCCTCCGGCAATCCTCCCAGAATACTGTTTCTCACCAGATCCAGGCTTTTATCAGCTTCCTCCAGCGCAGCCTTATGTCGTGCATTCGTAATATAGACCTCATCATTAAAGGAAAGTTCTCCACCAAAAAACATATCTTTTATTTTTTCCTCAAGCTCTGTAATTCCAGTCTCTTCTTTGGCTGAAATGGGAATTACCGGGTGTCCCGCTTTTTCTCTTAACCTATCTATTTCAATTGCGGCTTTCAGATCAGTTTTATTATACAGGATAATTGCCTTCTTTCCATTGAGCATGGACATAATTTCTTCATCATTACTATCCAGCGGAACTGATGAATCCACAACATAGAGGATCAAATCTGCTTTCTGTGCCATTTCTCTTGCTCTGTCCACACCTATTTTTTCTACAATATCCTCTGTTTCACGGATACCTGCTGTATCCACAATTTTTAAGGTAATCCCATGAAGGGTGATATATTCTTCCAATATGTCCCTGGTAGTTCCTGCTATATCGGTAACAATCGCACGATTTTCTCCCAAAAGCAGATTTAACAGAGAAGATTTTCCGGCATTGGGCTTTCCAAGGATAACCGTCTGTATTCCTTCCTGTATCATTTTTCCATCAGAGGAACTTTTCAACAATTTCTTTATTTCCAGCTGCTCTTTATCCACAACTTCCAACAGCTCCTGAGGATAACCTTCCAGACTGATATGTTCCGGATCATCTAGCGCAGACTCTATATATGCAATATGGTAAATGATTTTTTTCCTTATATCACAGATTGCTTTCTGTACCGATCCCTTTAACTGATCTATGGAGCTTCGAAGTGCATATTCATTTTTGGCCTGTATCACATCCATAACTGCTTCTGCCTGGGACAAATCCATTCTTCCATTAAGAAAGGCTCTTTTGGTAAACTCACCGGGACCGGCAATCTCTGCACCATTTTTCAGCACAGTCTCCAGCACTCTCTTCATGGCAAAAACACCGCCATGACAGTCAATCTCTACTGTATCCTCCCCTGTAAAGGTTCGAGGTGCACGCATGATCATCACCAGAACTTCATCGATCAATTCCTCTTCGTCATAAATATATCCATAATGTATGGTATGGCTTGGAACTTCTTTAATCCATTTTTTTCCGCCCTTGGATCTATAGATACGGGAAATTACCTCCATGGCATCTTCTCCGCTGATACGGACAATTCCGATTCCAGATGCGCTCATTGCCGTGGAAATCGCCGCAATTGTTGTTTCCATCTGATTTCCTCCAATAATTTAAAATTCCTTATAAAAAAAATGTTACTCCGGAAAAAGCATATACGTACCTTACGTATTATTCACGCTTTCACCTAGAATAACATTTTTTTATAATAATATAAAGTTTTTATTTCATGATTAAACCTGTATAAATACAGCTTATCAGTTTCTCTTTAACTTAACCACTACGTGACGATAAGGTTCTTCACCTTCGCTGACAGTCTCTACAAACTTATTTCCCTGAAGAGCAGAATGAATGATTCTTCTCTCATAAGGATTCATCGGCTCAAGCACAACTGTCTTTCTGGTTTTCTTAACCTTATAGGCAATCCCTCTGGCAAGATTCTCCAGTGTTTCTTTACGGCGTTTACGGTAATCTTCAGTATCAAGCTTTACACGAATATAATTTGCTTTTCCTTTATTTACCACAAGGCTTGTAAGATACTGGAGGGAATCAAGGGTCTGTCCTCTTTTACCAATGAGGATTCCCATATCTTCACCTTCAAAATCTACTTCCAGACTTCCATCTGCAGTATTATATTTCGAAGTGATTTCTACTTCCCCCAGATTCATAGAAGCAAAAACATCGTGCAGGAAAACCCTTGCTCTGTCTTCAACTTCTTTGATTTCTTCAGGATCTGTAATGATCTCAACAGGCTTTCCTGTTTTTACAGCTTTTTCTTTTGCCGGCTTTTCTACTGTTTCCTTTGGTTCTTTTGAGATTTTCTCTTTTCTCTCTTTTACAGGCTTTGGCTGTCTTGGTTTATCCTGCTTTGGAGCTGCAGCCTTAGACTCTTTTACTTCTTTTTTAGCATCTTTCGGAGATTTCTTTACCTGTTCTGGTTTCTTTTCTTCTTTTACGGAAATTTCTTCTTTAAAGGCTTTTTCCTCTTTAAGAGAATCAATCTTTACCGTTTCTACAATTTCCTTAATTTCCTCTTCTTCAGAAACCGGTTCTGCTTTTCTTACTTTAATGATAGCCGGTTTGCTTCCAATTCCGAATAAACCACTTTTTCCTTCACTTACTACCTGAATTTCAAGCTGGTCACTGGATACGCCAAGCTCGATACATGCTTTTGTAATTGCTTCACTTTTTGTTTTCGCTGAAAACTGGATAAAATCCTCCATGCCAACCCCTCCGTTCTTTGCTACTTCTTCTTATTTCTCTCATCAAATGCTTTTACCATATTTGCCTTGGCTGTAATACTGTCTGCTTTTGCATTTGAAGCTTTCTGGTAAGCTTCTTCTACTTTCTTGGCTCTGGACTGAACATCTGTATTGCTGCTGCCTTTTTCAATCTTGTTGATATTTTTTACACTCTGATGAGCCTGATTCGTAATCTTCTGAGGTGGAAGTCCTGCTTTTTCACGCTTCTTTTCCATCTTTTTCATATTTTCATTGATCAGAACCTGAATATCAATTTTGTCCATTTTTTTGTTAATGACAAACTGCTGTACACTTCTCACTGCTGCACTGGCTACCCAGTAAATACCAAGACCTACAGGGAAAGTAAAACAAAATACTGCAGACATCAGAGGCATTACCATATTCATGGTCTTCATAGAGTTCATCATTGCATCCTGCTGTGAATCTCCATTTCCCTGCTGCGCTGCCTGAGGCATCAGCTTGATGTTAAGCATCTGTGTGGCCCATGCAAGAATCGGAATCAGAATCGCAACAATAGCAAGAATAATAGATCCGCCTACAAATGCCGCCTTTATATAAGTAAGAGGCTGATCCGCAATATTAAGTCCAAGAAAATCCTGCACATGTGAAATCTCTTTTGCTGTGCTGTTCAGTGTATCAGAAAAACCTGAAAACTGACTTGTCTCAGCAAGGCTCTTCCACTGAGAAGGAGACAGCGCATACAAAAAGTCTGTCACAGAATTGCTGGTAGCCTTACTTCCATCCATAATAAGCTGGACTCTGGTCATCTTATTATCTTTAATAAAATTCTGTAAAATATCTGTATATCCGCTTACAGCTGTAATATTGGTAACTGCAGCTGAGAGAATATTTTTTACACTTCCTACATATGCCGGAATTTTATAAATAACCTGATACAATGCCATCAGAATCGGAAACTGAATTGCCAGCTGTACGCAGCTTCCGGTAGGAGAAACACCATATTTCTGATATACAGCCTGTGTTTCCTCCTGCATTTTCTGCATTGCAGCCTGATCTGAGTTCTTTCCTTTATATTTCTTCTGAATCTTCTGAAGTTCCGGCTGCATAACAGCACTTAATTTAGAAAATTTCTGCTGTTTGATCTGCAGCGGAGTCATAAGAGCATAAATAAGGATACTGAAGATAATAATACAAAGGCCAATGTTCTGAATTCCAAATATATTCAGAAGTTTGTAAATACCATCCATAATCCATCCCATGACGGTCGCAAGCTGACCGATAATAGGAGTACCGCTCTTTGTCGCTAAAATCATTTCCAAGTTTCTTTCCTCCTAGAATCCATAGGTGACAGGTTTACCCTGCCTTATGGTACAGGGTCATAGCCTCCATGAGAAAAAGGATTACATCTCAGAATCCTCCAAACCGCAAGGAGGCCCCCTTTTAACGCACCATATTTTTCAATTGCTTCTAAACCATATTGAGAACATGTGGGAATATAAGGACATTTTGTTCTCTTCATCGGTGACAAATATTTTTGATAGAGCCTAATTATCCTGATCAGAAATTTTTTCATCATTTTTCTTACCTGTTATGTGATGCTTTTCTGCCAAATGCATAAGGGCACTCTCTATCTCCTGATAGCTTCTGTCCTTAGCCTGAGGCCTGGCCACCACTACAATATCCAAACTGTTGTCAAATTCCATTTCATTTAATCTATAACTTTCTCTTATCAACCTGGTGAGTCTGTGGCGAACCACACTATTCCCTACTTTTTTACTTACTGATATTCCCAGACGATTCTTCATGTACCGATTCTTCAGTACGTACATCACCAGATACCGATTACCTTTTGATGTTCCATTTCGATATACTTTTTGAAAATCTTGATTCTTTTTTAAGGACTCTGAGTTTTTCATAGAATCCTCCCGTTTTTATAGAAGAAAAGACCACAATAACTGCGGTCTTATTCTTAAGCTGATAAATGCTTTCTTCCTTTTAATCTTCTTGCAGCTAAAACTTTGCGTCCACCCTTTGTACTCATACGAGCTCTAAAACCATGGACTTTCGCTCTGGATCTTTTTTTCGGCTGAAATGTCATTTTCATAGGTAAAGCACCTCCTTTATCTATTTTCCATATTAATTTTACTTATTAGAACATCATTTCAATTATATTCATAAAGCACCAATTCGTCAAGTACTAATTCTATAAAGATTTTTAAGGTTTTTCAGTAAATTGTGGATTATTAAATTGGTTTACGTAATATTATCCACATTTTGTGGATAACTTGTGGATAACTTGTGGAATACCACAACATATATCCACTTTTTTCGACAGTGTTTTACACATCTCAAAATAAAAATCCTTTATTTATACCTTTTTCGACAGTGTATAAACTTATACACATATTTAGGTAGAATTTTGTATCCTTTTGTCGCATTATGGTAACCAAATTACTTTTATACACTGTTATCCACACTAATCCACATAAAAATTGGGGATAACTTTTTTTTCCACAATTCCCTCAAATATTCATTGCGAAAACCAATATTCTATTATAATATATATATGGATATTTATGTCCATTTTAGAGATTATAGAATATCTTTTATTATTATATATAATTTAGAAGGAACCGGGAGAACCAAAAATGAACAAAGTTGTGGAAAAATGGGATGAAATCCTGCAAATCGTCAAAACAGAACATGATCTGTCCGATGTTTCTTTCAAAACCTGGCTGAAACCCCTTACTGTTTATCAGGTTGAAGGAAATATTGTGACTATTATCGTTCCATCTGAACAAGTCGGACTGAACTATATCAGTAAAAAATATAAATTACCCCTTCAGGTTACTATCAGCGAAGTCACTGGTATGGAAAATTGCGAAATAAACTTTATCCTGCCGGAAGATGTACCCAAAAAGGAAGCTGCAGCACCAAAGGTTCAGTCTCAGGATACAAGATGTGAAGAAGCTCATCTGAATCCCAAATATACTTTTGATACTTTTGTTGTGGGAAGCAATAATAAATTTGCCCAGGCTGCGGCTCTTGCTGTAGCAGAATCACCAGGGGATGCCTATAATCCACTTTTTATCTATGGTGGAGCAGGTTTGGGAAAAACCCATTTGATGCATTCCATTGCACATTTTATTATAGATCATGACGAAAACAGTAAGGTTCTCTATGTTACCAGTGAAGAATTTACAAACGAACTGATTGAGACTATCCGTAACGGAAACAATACTGCAATGACCAAATTCCGTGAAAAATACAGAAATATTGACGTTCTTCTGGTTGACGATATTCAATTTATTATAGGAAAGGAATCTACACAGGAGGAATTTTTCCACACCTTTAACAGTCTGCACAGTGCAGGAAAACAGATCATTATTTCTTCAGATAAACCACCAAAGGATATGGAAATCCTGGAAGAACGGTTCCGTTCACGATTTGAATGGGGTCTTATTGTAGATATCACACTGCCTGATTATGAAACCCGAATGGCAATCCTCCATAAAAAAGAAGAAATGGATGGCTATGATATCAATGAGGAAGTCATCAAATACATTGCCAATAATATTAAATCCAACATCCGTGAACTGGAAGGAGCTATTAATAAAGTTATGGCTTTTGCAAAACTGGAGCAGCGGGAAGTTAACTTAGAACTTGCAGAACAGGCACTGAAGGACATCATATCTCCAAACGAAAAGAAAGTGATCACACCAGAATATATTATATCAATGGTTGCAGAACACTTTGATGTTTCTGTAGAAGACCTGTACGGAAATAAACGAAATTCCAAAATTGTAATGCCACGTCAGATTGCTATGTACCTTTGCCGGGAAATCATATCCACACCTCTTAAATCCATAGGTAAATGTCTCGGCAACCGTGATCATACTACGATCATGCATGGAATTGACAAAATCGAAAAGGAAATTGTCTCTGACGATAACCTTAAAAACACAATTGAAACCTTAAAGAAAAAAATTAATCCACAAACATAAATTTAATAAGTTACTATATGGGGATAACCTGTGGAATACAATGTGTATAAACTGTTGAAGTTATGTGTATAAATGTGTAAAACTTTTTCGCCAGATTTTTGATTTGAGTTTTACACAAGTTATTCACATACTTCAACCTTGTTTTTACACGAAGTTATCCATACTTCAAACCCTTTTATTTACTGCCTTAAATATAGTTTTTCACATATTCACATCCCCTACGGCGGATACGACGGATTTCTTTTAAATATTTATCTATAAAAAACACACACTCACCAGAAAGGAAGTTATACACATTATGAAAATCATATGCTCTAAAAACAGCTTACTCAAAAGTGTAAGTATCTCCCTGAAAGCAGTACCCTCTAAAACAACAATGCCTATTCTTGAATGTATTCTTATAGATGCAACTACAAATCAAATTAAATTTACTACCAATGATATGGAACTAGGTATTGAAACTATCGTTGAAGGTACTATTGAAGAAAAAGGAATGATTGCTCTGGATGCTAAAATTCTCTATGAAATCATTCGAAGACTTCCGGATAACGATGTTACTATAAAAACAGACGATAAACTTACAGCTTTTATCACATGTGAAAAAGCAAAGTTTACAATTCCTGGTAAATCCGGAGAAGATTTTGCATATCTCCCAATAATTGAAAGAGAAGAATGCCTTACTATTTCTCAATTTACTTTAAAGGAGATGATTCGTCAGACAATATTCTCAATTGCAGCTAACGAAACCAATAAATTAATGACTGGTGAACTGTTTGAAATTAAAGACAATTGTCTGAAAATTGTTTCCCTGGATGGCCACCGTATTGCTATAAGACGAATGGAACTTAAAAAAGATTATTCAGATCGTAAGGTTGTAGTGCCTGGTAAAACTTTAAATGAAATCAGTAAGATCCTTTCAGGTGAAATTGATGATCTGGTAAATATTTATTTTTCAAAGAATCACATCCTCTTTGAATTTGATCAGACAATCGTGGTATCCAGATTGATCGAAGGAGAATACTTCCGTATTGATCAGATGTTATCCAGCGATTATGAAACTAAAATTTCTATCAATAAAAAAGAATTTCTGGATTGTATTGACCGTGCAACCCTTCTGGTACGTGAGGGAGAAAAGAAACCGATCATTATTGAGATTTCAGATAATACAATGGAGCTGCGCATTGATTCTGCAATGGGTTCCATGGATGAAAATATTGATATCATCAAGGAAGGAAAGGACATTCTGATTGGATTTAATCCAAGATTTCTGATTGATGCCCTTAAGGTTATTGATGATGAAACCATCAGTATCTACCTGGTAAATCCAAAAGCACCATGTTTTATCCGGGATGATGATGAAAATTACACATATCTGATCCTGCCTGTTAATATCAACCAGAATCAGACAAGATAGGGGGTAAATGAAAATGGAAGAGATCAAAATAAGAGATGAATTTATAAAGCTGGGACAATTACTGAAGCTTGCTTCTATGGTAGAAGATGGAGTAGAGGCAAAGTATGTGATCACAGATGGCTTAGTAAAGGTTAATGGTGAAGTTGATGAACGTCGTGGACGCAAGGTTTATGAAGGAGATATTGTTTCCTATGACGGAAAAGAAATTAAAGTAGTCAGGTGAATAAATGTATATTGAATCTGTTCAGTTGAAAAATTTCAGAAATTATGATTCACTGGAGCTTACCTTTGACAAAGGAACCAATATTTTTTATGGGAATAATGCACAGGGAAAAACTAATATTCTGGAATCCCTCTATTTATGCGGAACAACCAAATCTCACAGAGGAAGCAAGGACAAGGAAATCGTTAAGTTCGGAGAAGAAGAAGCACATATCCGGATGATGGTAAACAGAAACCAGATTAATTACAAAATAGATATGCATCTCAGAAAAAATAAAGCTAAGGGAGTTGCCATAAATGGATTGCCCATCAAAAAGGCAAGTGAATTGTTTGGAGTGGTAAATATGGTGTTCTTTTCTCCCGAAGATTTGAATATTATCAAAAATGGACCTGGAGAGAGAAGACGTTTTCTGGATATGGAACTGTGTCAGTTGGATAAAATATATCTGAAGGATCTGGCATCTTATAATCATATTGTCAATCAGAGAAATAAATTATTGAAGGATATGTATGTGCAGCCGGGATTGAAGGGAACTCTTGATATCTGGGATATGCAGATGGTGGAATATGGAAGGCGCATTATTGAAAAGAGAAAAAGATTTGTGGAAGAACTGAATGAGATCATTCAGAATATTCATTTTAATCTTACAGGGGGAACAGAAAATCTAAGGGTTATTTATGAGCCGAGCTGTCCTGGGCAGGAACTGGAGAAAACTGTTTCTGAAAACAGGGAAAGAGATATGAGGATGAAGATAACATCAGCCGGCCCACACAGAGATGATCTGTGTATGGAGGTCAATGGAATTGATATCCGCAGGTATGGTTCTCAGGGACAGCAGCGAACAGCAGCACTTTCACTTAAATTATCTGAGATTTATATTGTAAAAAGAACAATAAAAGATACACCGGTTCTGCTTCTGGATGATGTATTGTCTGAACTGGACAGCAGCAGACAGACTTATCTGCTGGATAGTATACATGATATACAGACCATGATAACCTGTACAGGACTGGATGATTTTATAAGTCACAGATTTCATATAAACAAAATATTTCAGGTCGTAAACGGAAGTATTTGTGAATGAAGTTTTTGACAAGGTTATAGGCTTATGTTACACTGGAAACAATTATGGAAAGTTGGTGAAAACATTGGACAAGGAAGAATTTCGAATCAAGCTTGAAGAGATAAATAAGCTGGTTCAGAATAAGGATTATAAAGGTGCGATGAACATTGTGGACAGTATAGACTGGCGTCGGGTAAAGAATGTCCGTACCTTATGTGTAGTTGGTGAAATATATGCAGCCAATGGAAGATATGAGGATAGTAAGGAAATATTTTTACTGGCATATCATAAAGCATCTATTGGAAAAAATATCCTGTATCGACTGGTTGAGATTTCTTTGAGAATGAAAAATGTTGATGAGGCTACTGAGTTTTATGAGGAATATAAACAGGTGGCACCAAATGACAGCTCTCAATATATTCTTCAGTATAAAATTGCCAGAGTGAAGAATATTTCACTGGACGAACAGATCAAAATCCTGGAAGAATACAAGGAACACGAATTTACAGAAAAATGGTCTTATGAACTGGCTGCATTATATTATAAAGCTGGGGAAAAAGAAAAGAGTCTTGAGCTGTGTAATGAGATTATTCTCTGGTTCAGTGAAGGAAAATATGTAATGAAAGCATATGACCTGAAACAGCGTATGGGAGAACTGACAGGAGAAGAGAAGGCAAAATATGAGAAACAGTTTGTTCCAAAGCTGATCAAACCTGAAGAAGCAGGAAATATTAAAAAGGCAGAGCAGGATAGACCGGAAGATTCTGAGGAAGAAAAGGACCTGGAAAAAGAAACTTCAGAAGAATCCACAGAAGAGGAAGAACAGCCGGAGATTATAAGAATCGAAAAGAATAGCAGAGAAAACGATGGGGCTGAGAGCATTCAGGATAAAATTTCAAAAGGAATCCGGGATATTTTTGGAGGAGCCAGAAAGAAAGCGGATGAAGAACTGAATGAAGAAAAGGAAAGTTCAGAGGAAGTGACGGAAACTGAAGAAGATCAGATTCCTGAAGAAATTATAAAGACAGATAGTACAGAAAAAGAACCTGAAAATGTACCGGAACTGGAAGCAGAACCAGCAAAACCCGGAGAAAGTCCTGTTATTAATAAACAGCCGGAAAACCAGAAAGTAAACGAAAATCAGGAAGAAAAAGAAGATTTTGGAAAAACGATGAAACTTCCGGAATTGAAAATTCCTGATTCCATGAAAAATATGGAGCCAAGCAGTGCGCCTAAGATTGAGGATATTCAAAAGGTTGATTTTGCCGAAATGGAAAAATCAGGTAAGGAATTTAATCTTGAAGATACGATTCTGGCAGCTGCAAGTGCACAGGGAATTGAAATTCCAAAGGAAGAACCTTTAAAAGAAGAATCTACAAAGGCAGAAAAACCAGAGGAAAAAGAGAGAGAAGATAAAAAACTTTCAGATGATCTGGAAAAGCCGGATTTTCTGACCAGTGATTCTTTTGGTGATCATATAGAGGTAAAAGCCGGAGACCTTAAGGTTCCAAATATCATGCCATTTGAAGAAGAGGATGATGTTACAGAAGAGGATCTTAAGAGTGCAGAGGAAGAATTTCTCCATGGTCCTGCAGGAAAAAAAGATTTGAATGCAGATTATAATCTGGAAGATATGGACGCTCCTGCTGACCAGGATGAAGAAACCATTAATGTTTTGCAGAATCCGGAAGACAATGAAGATTTGTCAGAGGAAGAAGAACTGGAAAGATTTATAGAGTCAATCCAGCCCAAGGATGAAAAAGATCCCAGGGACATCATTCCAAGAGAAAAAATACTGAATGATGATGAAAAGCAGCTTTTTACATATTTTGTAAAAATTCCGGGTATGAGGGAACAGTTGCTCAATACTCTGTGTGATGCACAACAGGCTGCAGCAGATAAGACCTCCAGAACAGGCAATATTATTGTTATGGGGGGAAAAGAGTGCGGTAAGACCAGATTGATTTCCGGTTTGATTCCTGCAATATGCAAAGAGTTGAATCTGGAAGCTTCAAAGGTTGCTTATGTATTTGCAGATCAAATCAATGGCAAACCGATAGATCAGATTTTTGAAAAGCTTTCCGGAGGTTTTCTTGTAATTGAGAATGCCAACCAGCTGACCCAGGAAACAGTGGAAATGCTGGATAAGGCAATGGAAAAGGAAACAGATGGCCTGACTGTTATCATAGAGGATGAAAAAATAGGAATGCGCAAATTTATTGCCAGATATCCTAAAATTGTGAAGAAATTTACATCTATGATCAATATTCCGGTCTTTACAAATGATGAACTGGTTAATTTTGCAAGAGTTTATACAAAAGAAAACGGATATACCATTGATCAGATGGGAATGCTCGCATTGTATAATCTGATTGGAATTAATCAGAAAGAGGATCAGCCTATGAATATAGGTGCAGTAAAGAATCTGATTGATACCGCCATTCTTAAATCCCAGGGAGGAATCCGTAAATTTAAGAGAAACATTTCCAAAAAACGTATAGACAGAGACGGCTATATTGTTCTTTATGAGAAAGATTTTAGTAAATAATAAAACAGAAATAAAAAGAAAAGGAAGTAATGATTATGACCAGACCCTATCTCGGCAATCCAAAATATACCATAGAAGTGCTGCAGAAGTATAATTTTGCATTCCAGAAAAGGTTTGGTCAGAATTTTCTTATAGATACGCATGTATTGGAGAAAATTATTGCTTCTGCAGAAATTACGAAAGATGATTTTGTATTGGAAATCGGTCCGGGAATCGGAACCATGACCCAATATCTGGCAGAGGCAGCCAGAGAAGTGGCTGCAGTGGAGATTGATAATACTTTGATTCCGATTCTGAAGGATACGCTGAAGGATTGGGATAATGTAACAGTCATCAATGATGATATTCTGAAAGTAGATATCCGAAAGCTGGCACTGGAAAAAAATAAGGGATGTCCTATTAAGGTAGTAGCTAATCTCCCATACTATATTACAACCCCTATTATTATGGGGCTATTTGAAAATCAGGTACCTATTGATTCCATTACCATTATGGTTCAGAAGGAAGTTGCGGACAGAATGCAGGTAGGTCCGGGAACTAAGGATTATGGAGCTTTATCACTGGCGGTCCAGTACTATGCCAGACCGGAGATTGTGGCAAATGTTCCGCCAAATTGTTTTATGCCAAGACCAAAAGTGGGAAGTGCAGTGATCAGACTGGAGAGATATGAGAAGCCGCCGGTTCAGGTTAAGGATGAAAAACTGATGTTCCGTCTGATCCGGGCGTCCTTTAATCAGAGAAGAAAGACGCTGGTTAACGGACTGAAGAATTCACAGGAGCTTTCATTTGACAAAGAGACTATTGAAAAAGCAATTCTTGCCTGTGGATTACCTCTGACTATAAGGGGTGAAGCTCTGACATTGGAGCAGTTTGCACAGCTGGCAAATAGGTTTTCTGAAAAACAGGGTTCCTGATAGTAAGGGACAGATAATTGGATAAATAATTTTATAAATAAAAAGCATCCGCTGGCTGGACGGATGCTTTTTATATTACGTTCAAATTTATTTTTAAAAGGAAGGAGAGTCGATTGTTTTTAAAACAATCAACATATGAAAAAGAAAATTATAAAAATAATGTTTGATTTATTATTTTTATGATTTTATTATATAGGCAAATTATGATAGAATTTTGTTTAAGATGTGAAAAAAATTTGAACAAATGTCAAAAGAATTATGAAGATAAAGACATAGAAAGCCAAGGGATATAGTACTAGAAACCACAAGGAAATTTATTTTACAGACGGTTGAGGGGAGATGTTATAATAGCCCGGTAACAGAAAACAGATTTTAGCAGAATAATCTGGAGGTAATTGATCATGAAAATAAAGAAAATAGGAATACTTATGATTGCAGGAACACTTATGTGCACATCACCGGTAGCAACAGTCATGGCATCTGATGCAACTGAAACTGTGCAGGAAATTATTACAGATAACGAGATTGATTCTCTGGTTTCTGATCCTGATAAAGTAGTTGATATTATTATGTATGCAAAGGACAAGGTGGCAGAGCAGGATATTTCCGATGAGCAGATCAGAGAAATCATTCAGGCAGGAGAGGAGACTGCAGGAGTTACACTTACAAAAGAGGAAGAAAATAAACTTATAAATATTGTAAAGGAAATCAAAAATGCTGATATTAATGAGGAACAGCTGAGAAGTACTATAAACAAGGTATATGATAAGCTGGAAGAAATGGGAATCGGAAAAAAGGAAGTAAAGGGCATTCTTCAAAAACTGATAGAATTTGCAAAAAATATTTTAGAGTAATCATTTTTTAGCATATTATTTTTGAGGAGTAAACAAAAGAATAAAAAACTTTAATAAATTAAAACGATAATGTACAAAAATGATAAAGCTGTAGAAAAATATAATAAAAAGCTATGTATTAAATTTATAAAAAAAACAATAAAAAATAAAAAAATTGTGCAAATAAACGAAAAGTTCATTTTGAGTTCATGATTTGTTCATAACTAATTGCTATTATATAAACAGTTCGAAAGAACCTACGAAAGACGTTGTAATGTGTTATCATTACACATAAATTTTTTTCATAATAATAGCCCCGGTAAACCACTACCGGGGCACTCCTCGCTTTAGATATAAAAATCAAGTCCCGCAATTGCGGGACTATTTTTATACCTTATTCAAGATTTTTTCCATATTTCTGTATTGCATTGTTTAGCTCCTGCATGCGTTCATCTAGTTCAGCAACATAGCGTGCACATTCACGTAATTCTTTTGTGATATAATCCGGGCCGTCTCCTTCAAATTTGTAATGCATTTTATGCTCCAGAGTAGCCCAGAAATCCTGTGCTACAGTACGGATCTGAATCTCTACTTTTGTATCAATAATGCTGTCAGAAAGAAAGACAGGGGTGGTTACCAGCATGTGATAGCTACGATAGCCGCTCTTTTTTGGGTTTTTCATATAATCTCTTCTGGCCAGGATCGTCAGGTCATTTTGCTTGGAAATCATATCTGCAATCAGATAGATATCAGAAGTAAAGGAACAGCTGATTCGGATTCCGGCAATATCATTTACATAGCGGATCATATTTTCTGTGCTGGATTCGTAATTATGGCGTTTAAGCTTTTTGACAATGCTTTCCGGAGTTTTGATCCGGGATTTGACATGCTCGATAGGGTTATATTTATGTCTGTGCTGGAATTCATCGTTCATAATGTCTATTTTTGTTTCAATCTGCTTCAGGGCAGAATGATATACGAACATAACAGTATCCCAGTTATCAATTTCTTTGAAATCTCTCAAAGGAACGGAATCATAATTCATGAATAATATCCTTTCTGTATGAAAAAAGTACAAGTTTATTATAGCATATAAAGCTTCTTTTGAAAATTGCGATTTCCATTATTATAGGTGATGTGATATAATATGGTTGCTATTTTTAACTGAATCAAGTAAGTCCCCTGCTTCAATTGCGAAAAGCAATAAGCAGTGGGTGGGGACTTGCTTGTATCAGGAGGAGTGCAAACTCCTTCTGATAAACTGCGAAGCAGTTATTCGGTTATGAGCAAGTAGCGAAGCGGATTGCGAATATCCGCTTGATAAATTATTTTTAATTCTGAAATTTTATGTTGTGAAAATAAAATAAAAAAATAAAGGAGAAAAAAAGATATGGCTGAATCAATGAAAGATTATGAGACAGAGCTTGAGGCTTCTTTCAAGAAAATTGAAGAAGGGGATATCCTTACAGGAACTGTGATCAGTGTAGATGAAAAAGAAGTAGTAATAGATCTTAAGTATTATGCAGAAGGAATCATTCCTGCTGAAGATTACAGCAGAGAGCCTGGATTTTCACTGAAAGAGGAAGTTAAAGTGGGAGATGAGGTTTCTGCAACTGTGGTAAGAAAGGATGACGGAAACGGAAATATTCTGTTATCAAGAGTGGAAGCATCAGATGTACTTTCCTGGGACAAACTAAAAGAATTAAAAGAATCCGGTGAAATTCTGGATGTAACAGTAAAAGGTGTTGTCAATGGAGGCGTAATCGTATATGTAGAAGGAATCCGTGGATTTGTCCCGGCTTCCAAACTTGCATTGACTTATGTAGAGGATACAAATGAATATCTGAACAAACCAATCCAGGTTCAGGTAATAGATGTAGATAAAGAAAAGAACCGTGTAATTCTTTCTGCAAAGGAAATATTAAGAGAAAAGGCAGAAGAAGAAAGAAAAAATAAAGTGTCCAATGTACAGGTCGGACTGGTGACAGAGGGTACTGTTGAGAGTCTTCAGCCTTATGGTGCTTTTGTAAATATAGGCAATGGCCTGTCAGGACTTGTCCATATTTCACAGATCTGTGAAAAGAGAATTAAAAAGCCTTCAGAAGTTCTTGCTGTTGGTGATCAGGTTAAGGTAAAGGTAACTGCAGTAAAGGATGGAAAATTAAGTCTCAGTATCAAAGAAGCATCAGATATGATGGCAAAGGAAATTGAAGAAGAAGTGATAGAACTTCCGGATTCAAAGGAAGAAGCCAGTACATCGTTAGGTGCACTTTTTGCAAATATTAAGTTAGATTAATGAGGTTAAAAACTGTATGAGAAATCAGGAAAGAATATTTGTAATAGGTCATAAGAATCCGGATACAGATTCAATCTGTTCAGCAATTGCCTATGCAGACATTAAAAACAGAACTTCCCAGAAAGTAAAATATATTCCCAAGCGTGCGGGACAGATCAATGAAGAAACAGAATATGTATTAAATCGTTTTGGAATGCTGCCGCCGGGATATCTGTCTAATATTGGAACCCAGGTAAAGGATATGGATATCCGTATGAGCCCTGATGCAGATAAAAGTATGTCTCTTAAAAATGCATGGGATCTGATGATGGAGAAAAGTATCGTTTCCCTTCCAATCAGAGACAGGGAAGGCCAGCTGGAGGGTCTTATTACAATTGGGGATATTGCAAAGACCTACATGGATACCACTGACAGTTATCTTCTGTCCAGAGCAAGAACACAGTACAGAAGAATTGCTGAAACAATTGCAGGTACTGTGATTGAGGGAAATGAGCATGGATATTTCACAAAGGGAAAAGTTCTGGTGGGAACTGCAAATCCGGAAATGCTTAAAGCCTATATTGAAGAGGATGACCTTATTATTATGGGAGACAGAGAAGAGGATCATCTTCAGGCAATTGCCCAGAATGTAAGCTGTATTATTGTGGGAATGGGAATTGAAGTAACTGAGAAGGTGATCAAGCTTGCTCATGAAAAAGAAATTGCAATTATTATGTCTCCCTATGATACGTTTACGATTGCAAGACTGATTAACCAGAGTATTCCTGTAAGATATATTATGAAAACAGATAATCTGGTTACATTCAGTACAGAAGATTTTACAGATGATATTCAGAATGAGATGATCAAACATCGTCATCGTGCCTTCCCTGTAATTAACAAAAAGGGAAAATGTATCGGAACAATTTCCCGAAGAAATTTTCTGGATATGCATAAAAAGAAAGTAGCACTTGTGGACCATAATGAAAAAGATCAGGCAGTTGATAATATCGACAAAGCAGAGATTGTAGAAATTATAGATCATCATAAGCTTGGTTCACTGGAGACCATAAGTCCGATTTCCTTCAGAAATCAACCGGTTGGATGTACAGCTACAATTTTGTACGAGATGTATGGAGAGCAAAAACTGGAAATTTCGCCAAATATTGCCGGACTTCTCTGTGCTGCAATTATTTCAGATACATTGATGTTCCGTTCTCCTACCTGCACGTTATCAGATAAAATGGCAGCAGGAGCATTGGCACTTATTGCAGGAATTAATATTGAGCAGTTTGCCAGGGAAATGTTCAAGGCAGGAAGTAATTTGAAGGATAAATCACCGGAAGAGATTTTCTATCAGGATTACAAAAAATTTATTGCTGAAGATGAAATCAGTTTTGGTGTTGGTCAGATTAGTTCCATGGACAGCGATGAACTGACAGAAATCAAAGAACGTCTGATTCCGTTTATGGTCAGTGAATGTGGACGTCACGGCGTATCCCGTGTATTCTTTATGCTGACGAACATCATTGAGGAGTCTACAGAGCTTCTCTATTATGGTGAGGGAAGTGAAGAAATGGCCAGTACGGCATTTCATATGGAACCAAAGGATGGTGTATTTGATCTGAAGGGTGTAGTTTCCCGTAAGAAACAGCTGATTCCGGCACTTATGGAAGCTGCACAGGCAGGACAGAATGATTATAATTAAGGCAGGAAGAAATAAATGGCAAAAGAAACCTGGAAAGCCGGAAATATGCTTTATCCGCTGCCGGCAGTGATGGTCAGTGTTACAGATGGAGAGGGAAATGATAATATACTGACAGTTGCATGGGCTGGAACCGTATGTACAAATCCGCCAATGGTGTCTATTTCAGTGCGTCCTTCCCGGTATTCCTATGAAATGATAAAGAAAACAGGAGAATTTGTAATCAACCTGACTACAGAGAAACTGGCATATGCAACAGATTATTGTGGAGTGCGCTCCGGCCGTGATGTTGATAAATTTAAAGAAATGAAGCTTACCCGGGAGAAGGCTGATTTTGTGAAGGCTCCTATGATCCTGGAATCACCGGTCAGTATTGAATGCAGGGTAAAACAGGTGCTGGAATTAGGTTCCCATCATATGTTTCTGGCAGATGTACTGGCTGTCCATGCGGATCCTGCATATATGGATGAAAAAAAGAAATTTCATCTGAATGATGCCAAAATGCTGGTATATTCCCACGGAGAATATCTTGGAACAGGAAAAAAACTGGGAACCTTTGGCTATAGTGTAAAAAAGAATAAAAAAGGTGCGGGGAAAAAACGTTAGTATTTACACCTGATGATCATATATGCTAAAATGAAAGGAATAACAATGAATAATGTGACGTTAATAGGAATGCCTGGTTCAGGAAAAAGTACCATAGGAGTAATTTTAGCAAAAGCACTTGGATATCAGTTTCTGGATACTGATCTTGTGATTCAGAAGCAGGAGAAAAGAAAGCTTTCACAGATTATTGCCCAGGAAGGACCGGAGAGATTCAAGGAAATAGAAAATAAGGTTAATGCTTCTGTAGATGTGACAGAAACAGTGATTGCTCCTGGAGGCAGTGTTATTTATTGCGAAGAAGCAATGAAACATTTAAGATCTATAGGAAAAGTAGTTTATCTGAAAATATCATTGGAATCACTTTCAAAACGTCTTGGCAATTTGAGGGGACGGGGCGTTTTACTGAAAGAGGGACAGACTTTAAAAGATCTGTATGAAGAGCGAGTTCCCTTATATGAAAAATACGCTGATATTGTTGTAGATGAAGAAGGGAAAGATTTGGAAGAGAGTCTTGCAGCAGTTTTGGAAATAATAAATACCGGGGCATAGTAACCAGTGAGATAATATTTTTGTTTACAAATGATAAATATATGCTATAATATACAATTGACTTAAAAACAGACGATCATTTGAGAATAATTTATTCGTCTCCGCACAGGGAGTGAAAATAATTACAGAGGTGTATTTATGGAACAATATGTAATAAAAGGTGGAAATCCTTTAGTAGGTGAAGTGGAAATCGCAGGTGCAAAGAATGCAGCACTGGCAATTCTTGCAGCAGCAATTATGACTGATGAGACTATTTTAATTGAGAATCTGCCTGATGTAAGAGACATTAATGTTTTACTTGAAGCAATCGCCGGCATTGGAGCACAGGTAGACCGTATTAATAAGTCAACAGTTAAGATCAATGGCTCTACCATTGGTGATGTAAGTGTAGATTATGAGTATATTAAGAAAATCAGAGCTTCTTATTATCTGCTTGGGGCTCTTCTTGGTAAATATAAGCATGCAGAAGTACCTCTTCCGGGAGGCTGTAATATTGGAAGCCGTCCGATTGACCAGCATCTGAAGGGATTCAGAGCGCTGGGGGCAGATGTGGATATTTTACATGGAGCTATTGTAGCAAAGGCTAAGAATCTTCATGGAAGCCATATTTTCCTTGATGTTGTATCTGTGGGAGCAACAATCAATATTATGATGGCTGCTTCTCTTGCACCTGGACGTACAATTATTGAGAATGCAGCAAGAGAACCTCATGTAGTAGATGTAGCCAATTTCCTGAATAGTATGGGTGCCAACATTAAGGGTGCAGGAACAGATGTGATCCGTATCAAGGGTGTGGAGAAGCTTCATCGCACAGAATATTCTATTATTCCTGATCAGATTGAGGCTGGTACCTTTATGTTTGCTGCAGCAGCAACAGGTGGAGATGTTACAGTAAAGAATGTAATCCCCAAACATCTGGAAGCAACTACCGCCAAGCTTGAGGAAATTGGATGTGAGGTTGAGGAATTTGATGATGCGGTACGTGTACGCGCTGCAGGCAGACTTCATCGTACTCATGTAAAAACTCTTCCCTATCCAGGATATCCTACAGATATGCAGCCGCAGATTGCTGTTACCCTGGCTCTTGCAGAAGGAACCAGTATTGTAACAGAGAGTATTTTTGAAAACAGATTCAAATATGCAGATGAGCTGTCACGTATGGGAGCCAACATTAAAGTAGAGGGCAACTCTGCAATTATTGATGGTGTAAACAAGCTTACAGGTGCCAGAGTCAGTGCTCCTGATCTGCGGGCAGGTGCTGCTCTTGTAATTGCAGGTCTGGCAGCTGATGGTATTACGGTAGTAGATGATATTGTATACATCCAGAGAGGATATGAGAATTTCGAAGAGAAGCTTAGAGCTTTGGGAGCTGAGATTGAAAGAGTTTCCAGTGAAAAGGAAATCCAGAAGTTCCGTCTGAGAGTTGGATGATTATAAAATTTCTATAAAAATAGAATTTATGCTTGACATTACAAAGGGTTGAGTATATTGTAAGTTGTGCAGAAAAGTTAATAATTAGTAATAGCCTTTTATTCAGAGTGGTGGAGATACAAAGGATCTGAGAAGCCACGGCAACCCCTTTTTATGCGGAGGAAGGTGCCAACCTGAGCGAGTGATCGAACAATAAGAGGATTGTTGAAGCATTCATTCAGACAGTCCGATTACTTCGGGCTGTTTCTTTTTATTATCTGTATAAAAATATGCTATGAAATGAAAAAAGGAGAACAAAATGGAGAAAATTTTATTTACTTCTGAATCTGTAACTGAAGGCCATCCGGACAAAATGTGCGATGCTATTTCTGATGCAATTCTTGATGCAATCATGGAAAAAGACCCAATGGGCCGCGTTGCTTGTGAAACAGCTGTAACTACAGGTCTTGTAATGGTAATGGGTGAGATTACAACAAACGCTTATGTGGATATCCAGAAGATTGTAAGAGATACAGTACGTGAAATTGGATATACACGTGGTAAATATGGTTTTGATGCAGATACCTGTGCGGTAATCACTGCAATTGATGAACAGTCTGCAGACATTGCTCTCGGAGTAGATAAAGCTCTGGAAGCTAAAATGGGAGAAGATGAGATTGATGCGATTGGTGCAGGAGACCAGGGAATCCAGTTTGGCTATGCTTCCAACGAAACAGAGGAATATATGCCATATGCTATTAATATGTCCCATAAGCTTGCTCGTCAGCTGACAAAAATCCGTAAAGATGGTACATTAAACTATTTAAGACCAGATGGAAAAACACAGGTTACTGTAGAATATGATGAAGCTGGAAAACCTGTACGTATTGATGCAGTTGTATGCTCTACTCAGCATGATCCTGATGTTACACAGGAGCAGATTCATAAAGATATTAAAAAATATGTTTTTGATGAGGTTATTCCGGCAAATATGGTGGATGAGAATACAAAATATTTTATCAATCCTACAGGACGTTTCGTAATCGGCGGACCTCACGGTGACAGCGGACTTACAGGACGTAAGATCATTGTAGATACTTATGGCGGAGCTGGTCGTCACGGCGGCGGAGCTTTTTCCGGTAAGGACTGCACAAAGGTAGACCGTTCTGCAGCTTATGCAGCACGTTATGTTGCAAAAAATATTGTAGCAGCAGGCCTGGCTGATAAGTGTGAAATTCAGCTTTCTTATGCGATTGGTGTTGCACGTCCTACATCTATCCATGTGGAAACATTTGGTACAGGTAAGCTTTCAGATACCAAATTGGTTGAGATTATCCGTGAGAATTTTGATCTCCGGCCGGCAGGAATTATTAAAATGCTTGATCTGAGACGCCCGATCTACAAACAGACAGCTGCTTACGGACATTTCGGACGTACAGATGTAGATCTTCCATGGGAACATCTGGACAAGGTAAATGATCTGAAAAAATATCTTGCATAATTGAAAAAAGTTATCTTTAAACAAAAGCAAACAATCATCCTACATATTTTTGTGTGGGAGGGTTGTTTGTTTTTTGTTGTACGGGGGCTTTGGCAGAATATACTTTCGACGTTAGCGTCATCATTTTATAGAAAATTTAGATATTGAAAACAGACTTTATGGTATAATCTTGTTATGAAAAAAATTGGCTCAGAGAAAAGGATGGTTTCAATGAAATTAAAAACAAGGATCATAGTTGGATTTGGTATGATCATATTAGTGCCGCTTTTATTGTTTTCCGCATCATTATATGGATTAAGTCATACAAAACTGGCACAACACAATTCAGATTCTTCAGAAATTGTCTATGATATTTCCATGGGAGTGTCTGCCAACAGCAAGACGCAGGTAAAACTTATTGCCAGAGATCTTCTGTTTACGGCAACAGTAATTCTTGTATTTACAGCGTTGTCCATAGGCTTATGGATATATAGAAGTATAGCAACACCTTTGGTAAAATTAAAGAAGGCAACTCAAAATATAAAAGAAGGAAATCTTGACTTCGTACTGGACGTAGAGGGGAATGATGAATTTTCAGAGCTATGCCAGGATTTTGAGGAAATGAGAAAGCGTCTGAAGGAATCTGCAGAGGAAAAAATAATATTAGATAAAGAAAATAAAGAACTGATCAGTAATATCTCACATGATCTGAAAACGCCTATTACAGCTGTAAAGGGATATGTGGAAGGAATCATGGATGGTGTGGCAGATACTCCGGAAAAGATGGATCGTTATGTAAAAACTATTTATAATAAAACCAATGAAATGGATCATCTGATCAATGAGCTGACTTTTTATTCCAAAATTGATACAAATCGTATTCCGTACACTTTCAGTAAGCTGAACGTAGAGGATTATTTTAGTGATTGTGCAGAAGAAGTAGGTCTGGAACTGGAAACCAGAGGAATTGAACTGGTTTATGCCAATTATGTGGAAAGTGGTGTGCAGGTGATTGCAGACGGAGAGCAGATCCGCCGTGTAATTCATAATCTTATCAGTAATGCTATTAAATATATGGACAAGCCCAAAGGAATTATTCAGATCCGTATCAAGGATGTAGGAGATTTTATCCAGGTGGAAATCGAAGATAATGGAAAAGGTATTGCTGCTAAGGATATTGTTTATATTTTTGATCGATTTTACAGAACCGATGTATCCAGAAATTCTTCCAAGGGTGGAAGTGGTATCGGACTTTCTATTGTAAAGAAGATTCTGGAGGATCATGGTGGTAAGGTATGGGCTACCAGCAGGCTGGGAATCGGCACAATTATGTATTTTGTTCTCAGAAAATATCAGGAGGTACCAATGAAATGAGCAGAATAATAATTATAGAGGATGAAGAGGCTATTGCAGATCTGGAGAAAGATTATCTGGAACTTTCCGGATTTGAGGTTGAGATATGTAACAGAGGGGATACAGGACTGGTTAGAGCATTAAATGAGGAATTTGATCTGATCATCCTGGATCTGATGCTGCCGGAAGTAGATGGATTTGATATCTGTCGTCAGGTACGCCAGACCAAAAATATACCGATCATTATGGTGTCGGCTAAAAAAGACGACATTGATAAAATCCGCGGTCTGGGACTGGGTGCAGATGATTATATGACTAAGCCTTTCAGTCCAAGTGAACTGGTGGCAAGAGTAAAGGCGCATATGGAGAGATATAATCGTCTGGTCGGTTCCAATGTAAATAAAAATGATATTATAGAGATCCGCGGCATAAAAATTGATAAAACTGCCCGCCGTGTGTGGATAAATGGGGAGGAGACTACTTTCACTTCCAAAGAATATGATCTTCTTACATTTCTGGCAGAAAATCCTAACCGGGTATTTACCAAAGAGGAGCTTTTCAGGGAAATCTGGGATATGGAGTCAGTAGGAGATATTGCTACAGTAACAGTACATATTAAAAAAATCCGTGAGAAGATAGAATTTAATACTGCCAAACCTCAATATATTGAAACAATCTGGGGTGTAGGTTACAGGTTTAAGGTCTGATCAAAGAAAAAATTTGAAAGGAAAATATGGATAGATTATATAAAAAACTGGAAGAATACGGAAAGTCAGATTATTATCCCTTTCACATGCCCGGACATAAGAGAAATATGGATTCTTCTGCAGCGTCATTTCCTTTTGACCGGGATATTACAGAAATTCATGGGTTTGATAATCTTCATCATGCAGAAGGCGTGATCAGAGATGCTCAGGAATATGCAGCACAGATTTATGGAACCCAGAGATGTTTTTTTAGTGTAAATGGAAGTACGGCAGCACTTCTGGCAGCAATCAGTGCCTGTGTAGATAAGGGAGGCAAAATCCTTATGGCGCGAAATTGTCATAAGGCTGTTTATCATGGATTATATATAAGAGACTTACATCCCATATATATTTATCCACATGAAGATTCCGGATTGGGGATAAACGGAGGAATTTTACCTTCTCGTGTGGAAAGATATCTTGAAGAAAATCAGGATATACAGGCAGTTCTGATTACGTCTCCTACCTATGACGGAGTTGTATCAGATGTAAAAAGTATTGCCCGTTCTGTACATAAATATGGAATTCCTTTGATTGTAGATGAGGCACATGGAGCGCATTTTCATTTTTCAGATTATTTTCCTGTATCTGCAGCAGAGCTTGGAGCGGATCTTGTTGTCCAGAGTTTTCATAAAACACTTCCGGCCCTTACACAGACGGCAGTTCTTCATGTGTGTAGTGACAGAGTAAATGTGGGAAAAATAAAAAGATTTATGGGTATCTATCAGACCAGCAGTCCTTCCTATATTCTTATGGCCAGTATGGATGCCTGCATGGATAGAATGAATCATACAACAGGGAAGAAGATGTTTGCAGAATTTACTTCTCAGCTGGAGGAAACCAGACAGCGATTGATGAAGTGTGGACATATCAAGCTGATAACTCTGGAAATGATAAACAGTACCGGTGTGTATGACTTTGACCGGTCAAAACTGCTGTTTTCTACAGTAGGAACTTCTATTAATGGGACAGAACTACACAGACGGTTGAGAAATGAGTTTCATATAGAAATGGAAATGGAGGCGGAAAAATATGTCCTGGGAATTGCTTCTGTGGGAGACACAAAAGAAGGATTAGACAGACTGTGTAAAGCAATTGAGTATATTGATACACAGGTGGAAACTGTTCAGGAGAAAACGGAGAAGAATGTTTCCTATGCAAAAATGAAAGCATTTCTGACAATTTCTCAGGCTATGGATGCACCTCAGAAGAGAGTTTACCTGGAAGAAAGTGTTGGAAAAATAAGTGGTGAATTTGCTTATCTGTATCCTCCGGGGATTCCTGTTATTGTGCCCGGAGAACAGATTACTGGACAATTTGTGCGAAATATGAGAAGATACATGGAACAGGGACTGGAATTACAGGGACTCAGTGACAGTAGTAATGAAACAATCTGTGCAGTTATAGACAGTCCGGTAAAGGAATAGCAGGTAATGGGAAAGATTTTTTATATTATGGGAAAAAGTGCTTCCGGAAAAGATAGGATATATTCTCTTCTGGAAGATCAGAGAGAACTGAAACTGAAAACATTGGTTTTATATACTACCCGGCCAATCAGAGACGGAGAAGAGAACGGAAAAAATTATTATTTTGTAAGTGATGAAAAATTGAATGAATTTAGAAAAAATGGAAATGTAATAGAAGAGCGTTCTTATCATACCGTATATGGAATCTGGACATATTTTACAGCAGATGACGGTCAGGTGAATCTGACAGAATCGGATTATCTGGGGATAGGTACACTGGAATCTTTTATGAAACTGAAGAAGTATTATGGAGAAAATGCAGTTTGTCCTGTTTATATACAGGTGGAGGATGGTGAGCGGCTTTCCAGAGCATTAAAGAGGGAAAAAGAACAGGAGAATCCCAAATACGAGGAAATGTGCAGGAGATTTATTGCTGATCAGTCAGATTTTTCGGAGGAGAATATTCAGAGCGCAGGGATTGAGAAAAGATTTCAGAACAAAGATTTAGATAATTGTGTGAAAGAAATTGTAAATTATATTAAATCTATGCAATAGAATGTCTTTTATGATATAATATCATCACAAAATGGACTGAAGGGGTGATTCTTATGATGGGATTTAACAATATTATAGGGCACGAAGAAATTATCAGGCATTTAAAGAATGCCATTGAAGCTGGTAAAATATCTCATTCTTATATTTTTACAGGGGAAAAGGGATCTGGCAAAAAGCTTTTGGCGGGTACCTTTGCGGCTACGCTTCAATGTGAGGCAGGTGGTACAGAACCTTGTCAGAAATGTGATTCCTGTAAGAAGGCAATGGGAAAGAATCATCCGGATATTATTATGGTAAGCCATGAGAAACCGGGAACAATTACAATTGATGAAATCCGTGATCAGGTGATTCACGATGTGGATATCAGGCCATACTATAGTCCTTACAAAATATATATTATAGCAGATGCAGATATGATGACTCCCCAGGCTCAGAATGCTCTTCTCAAGACGATTGAGGAGCCACCGGAATATGCAGTGATCATGCTTCTGACCAATAATATAGGTGGTTTGCTGCCTACTATTCAGTCAAGATGTGTACGCCTTGATCTGAAGGTTGTAAATGATGGTCTGGTAAAAAAATATCTTATGGAGCATCTTCATGTGCCGGATTATCAGGCGGAAATTGATGCATCTTTTGCTCAGGGAAGCATTGGAAAGGCAAAGGAAGCGGCTACTTCCCAGGAATTTGCAGAGATGACACAGAATGCATTAAGGATTCTGAAATATGCCAATACCATGGAAGTATATGAGCTGTCTGATGCAATAAAAAATCTTTCAGCAGAAAAGCAGAATATTAATGATTATCTGGATATCTTTCAGTTTTGGTTCAGAGATGTGCTGATGTTCAAAGCCACCAGAGAAATTGATAATCTGGTATTTAAACAGGAAATAAATTATATAAAGGAACAAGCAAAGGTGCGTTCTTATGAGAATCTGGAGAAAATTCTGGATTCTATCCAGAAGACAAAGGTTCGTCTGAAGGCAAATGTTAATTTTGAGCTTGCCCTTGAATTGCTGTTCCTGACAATCAGGGAGAAATAGAATGACAAAAGTAGTTGGTGTGAGATTTCGTAATGTTGGTAAGATTTATTATTTTAGTCCAAAGAATTACGAGATTAAAACAGGTGATCACGTAATTGTGGAAACCGCCCGTGGAATTGAATATGGAAAAGTTGTACTGGCACCACGAGAGGTAAGCGATGACAGTGTGGTACATCCGCTTAAGGAAGTACTTCGTGTGGCAACAAAAGATGATGACGAGAGAGAGTCTCAGAACAGAAGTAAGGAAAGAGATGCTTTTAAAATCTGTCAGAAGAAAATTAGAGAGCATGGACTGGAAATGAAACTGATTGATGCGGAATATACTTTTGACAATAATAAGGTACTGTTTTATTTTACCGCAGATGGCCGTATCGATTTTCGACAGCTGGTTAAGGATCTGGCATCTATTTTTAAAACACGTATTGAGCTTCGCCAGATAGGTGTCCGTGATGAGACAAAAATTCTGGGTGGAATTGGCATTTGCGGCAGATGCCTGTGTTGTCATACCTATTTGTCAGAATTTGTTCCGGTATCCATAAAAATGGCAAAGGAACAGAATTTATCTCTGAATCAGACAAAGATTTCGGGAGTCTGCGGCAGATTGATGTGCTGTTTAAAAAATGAACAGGAAACATATGAGGAATTAAATAAAAGACTTCCGGGAATCGGAGATATGGTTACTACTCCGGATGGACTGCAAGGATCTGTACAAAGTGTAAATGTGCTTCGTCAGAGAGTGAAGGTTATTGTAGATATTAATGATGAAAAAGAAATCCAGGAGTTTCCTGTGGAGGAATTAAAATTTAAACCACGCAGGAAAAAAGTAAAGGTTTCTGATAAAGAATTAAAGGAACTTGGAGATCTGGAGGATAAAAAGGGAGATTCCAAATTAAATGGATGAGAAGCTGGTCAGGGAAAAAGAGCGGGTCGATGATCTGCAGAATGGTTATTATGTAATACAGGATCCGGATAAATTCTGCTTTGGTATGGATGCTGTTCTTCTTTCCGGCTTTGCAAAAGTGAAAAAGAGTGAAACTGCGTTGGACATGGGTACAGGAACCGGTATTATTCCAATTCTTCTGAAAGCAAAGACTCAGGGAAAGCATTTTACAGGTCTGGAGATTCAGAAGGAATGTGCAGAGATGGCCAGCCGCAGTGTAAAGTATAATCATCTGGAAGAAGATGTGGAGATTGTACAGGGAGATATCAAAGAGGCTGCTGATATTTTTGGAGCGGCTTCTTTTGATGTGGTAACAAGTAATCCTCCATATATGATAGGACAACATGGATTGAGAAATCCGGATATGCCCAAAGCTATTGCAAGACATGAAGTGCTTTGTAATCTGGAGGATGTGGTAAGCCAGGCTTCCAGAGTACTGAAAGACAGAGGCAGATTTTATATGGTTCACAGACCGTTCAGACTGGTGGAAATTATGAATGTACTGACGAAATATCATCTGGAGCCTAAAAGAATGCAGTTGGTATATCCTTACATAGACAGAGAACCTAACATGGTTTTGATAGAGGCTCTCAAAGGTGGAAATTCCAGAATTACAGTGGAGCCCCCCTTGATTGTATATAAAGAGCCCGGAGTCTATACAGAAAATATTCTTAAAATTTACGATATGATATAATATCAGGTGGAAACAAAGTTACAAAAAAATGACAGGAAACAAACTATGGTATTATAAAGTCAGGGAGGAATGGATATGAGCGGAAAATTGTATTTGTGTGCTACGCCCATAGGTAATCTGGAGGATATTACATTAAGAGTTCTCCGTACATTGAAAGAAGTGGATCTGATCGCTGCTGAAGATACCAGAAATAGTATTAAGCTGCTGAATCATTTTGATATCAAAACTCCTATGACCAGTTATCATGAATATAATAAGATTGATAAAGCTTATGTTCTTATCAATAAAATGAGAGAAGGACAGAATATTGCATTGATTACAGACGCAGGCACTCCGGGGATTTCAGATCCTGGAGAGGAACTGGCTGCTATGTGCTGTGAAGCGGGAATTGAAGTTACTTCTCTTCCGGGACCGGCAGCATGTATCACAGCACTTACATTATCAGGATTGTCTACCAGGCGTTTTGCATTTGAAGCTTTTCTGCCAGCAGATAAGAAAGAGAGAAAGATGATCCTGGAAGAACTGAAAAATGAAACCAGGACAATTATTATATATGAGGCACCCCACCGGCTGGTGAGAACATTGGAGGAACTGAGGGAAACTCTAGGAAATCGCAGAATGACTTTGTGCAGAGAGTTGACAAAGAAGCATGAAACTGCATTTCATACTACAATAGAGGATCTGATTACTTTTTATACTACAGAGAAACCATTGGGAGAATGTGTACTTGTAGTAGAGGGAAAAAGTCATCAGGAGATGAAGGAGGAGCAGCAGGCATCCTGGGAAAAAACAACGATTGAAGATCATATGAAAATTTATGAAGAAAAAGGTTATTCCAGAAAAGAAGCAATGAAGCTTGTGGCCAATGACAGAGGAGTGACAAAGAGAGATATTTATCAGTATCTGATCAGTCATTGAAAATAACTGTGTAAGGAAAATAGATTGCTGTAACGCAGATAAAATCCGCGTTACAGCAGTTTTTTTATGGTAAAACGATAATTTTTGTGCTATAATAAATTTGTATTATTATGTCCAAAGATCAGAATATATTTGCAAATTACAGATTTGATTTTCAAATATATTTTGATTTTATGATATTAGGGTCAAAAGATCGTTTGGCTTTACATTTTAATTAAATATAAACAGGAGGAATAACATGGGCGGAGAGAATACGGAATACGGCGCGGATCAGATCCAGATTCTGGAGGGTCTGGAAGCTGTACGTAAGAGGCCGGGTATGTATATCGGAAGTACATCCAGCCGAGGACTTCATCATCTGGTTTACGAGATCGTGGATAATGCAGTAGATGAAGCACTGGCTGGTTTTTGTACGGAAATTCAGGTGATCATTAATCAGGATAATTCAATCACAGTTATAGATAACGGACGTGGAATTCCGGTAGGTATTAATCATAAAGCGGGAATTCCTGCAGTAGAAGTTGTTTTTACTATTCTGCATGCCGGCGGTAAATTTGGCGGTGGAGGATATAAGGTATCAGGTGGGCTTCATGGTGTAGGTGCGTCAGTTGTAAACGCACTTTCCACCTGGCTGGAGGTAACAATCTGCCGTGAAGGTAAAGTATATCAGCAGAGATATGAACGCGGTAAAACTATGTATCCACTGAAGATGGTAGGTGAGTGTAATCCTGAACAGACAGGAACAAAAGTTGTATTTCTTCCGGACAGCGAAGTTTTTGAAGAAACAGTATATGATTATGATATTCTGAAACAGCGTCTCCGTGAAATGGCATTTCTGACTAAGGGATTAAAGATTATTCTCAAAGACAGCAGAGAGGGAATGGAAAGAGAAAAAATCTTCCATTATGAGGGTGGTATCCGGGAATTCGTAAGTTATCTAAACAGAAGCAAAGAAGCGCTTTATCCGGAAATTATTTATTGCGAAGGGCAGCAGAACGGAGTATCTGTGGAAGTTGCCATGCAGCATAATGATTCATATACAGAGAATTGCTATGGATTTGTAAATAATATCAATACCCCTGAGGGAGGAACCCATATTGTAGGTTTTCGTAATGCACTTACCAAGACCTTTAATGATTATGCCCGTAAGAATAAGCTGCTCAAAGAAAGTGAACCAAATTTAAGCGGTGATGATATCAGGGAGGGACTGACTGCCATTGTCAGTGTTAAAATCGAAGAACCTCAGTTTGAGGGACAGACAAAACAGAAACTTGGAAACAGTGAAGCCAGAGGTGCTGTAGATAATGTGGTAAGCAAGCAACTGGAGATTTTTCTGGAGGAGAATCCATCTGTAGCAAAGGTAATCGTGGAAAAATCTGTTCTTGCCCAGAGAGCCCGTGAAGCGGCGCGTAAGGCCAGAGATCTTACCAGAAGAAAATCTGCTCTTGACAATATGTCTCTGCCGGGTAAGCTTGCTGACTGTTCAGATAAGAATCCTGAAAATTGTGAAATCTATATTGTTGAGGGAGATTCCGCCGGTGGATCTGCCAAGACTGCCAGAAACCGTGTGACACAGGCAATACTTCCTTTGAGAGGTAAAATTTTAAATGTAGAGAAGGCCCGTCTGGACAAAATTTATTCCAATGCAGAGATCAAAGCAATGATCACAGCATTTGGAACAGGTATTCATGAAGATTTTGATATTACAAAATTAAGATATCATAAGATCATTATTATGACAGATGCCGATGTTGATGGCGCACATATTGCTACATTGCTGCTGACTTTCCTCTATCGCTTTATGCCGGAACTGATCAAACAGGGATATGTATATCTGGCTCAGCCGCCTCTTTATAAAGTAGAGAAGAATAAAAAGGTATGGTACGCTTATGATGATAATGAACTGAATGGGATTCTTACAGAGATCGGGCGTGATGGTAATAACAAAATACAGCGTTACAAAGGTCTGGGTGAGATGGATGCTGAGCAGCTCTGGGAGACAACCATGGATCCGGAGAAGAGAATTCTGCTTCGTGTAACTATGGATGAGGCGGCAACTTCAGAAATAGATCTGACGTTTACCACACTGATGGGAGATAAGGTAGAGCCAAGACGTGAGTTTATTGAAGAGAATGCAAGATTTGTGAAGAATTTGGATATCTGATAATAGGAGAATAGAGAATGGAAGATAATATTTTTGACAAAGTCCACGAGGTGGATCTGGAAAAAACCATGAAAGACTCCTACATTGACTATGCTATGAGCGTTATTGCTTCCAGAGCATTGCCGGATGTAAGAGATGGTCTGAAACCGGTTCAGCGTCGTGTTCTGTATTCCATGATCGAGCTGAACAATGGTCCTGACAAGCCACACCGTAAATGTGCGCGTATTGTTGGTGATACAATGGGTAAATATCATCCTCACGGTGACAGCTCAATTTATGGAGCACTGGTTAATATGGCACAGGAATGGTCTACCAGATATCCATTGGTAGATGGCCATGGTAATTTTGGATCTGTAGATGGTGATGGGGCGGCTGCTATGCGATATACAGAGGCGCGTCTCAGCAAAATTTCTATGGAAATGCTGGCAGATATCAACAAGGATACCGTTGATTTCCAACCAAACTTTGATGAAACAGAGAGAGAACCGGTTGTGCTTCCATCCAGATATCCTAATCTGCTGGTAAATGGTACTTCCGGTATTGCGGTAGGTATGGCTACCAATATTCCACCTCATAACCTGAGAGAAGTTATTAATGCTGTTGTCAGGATCATTGACAATACAATTGAAGAACAGAGAGAAACTACGATAGAGGAAATTTTGGAAATTGTAAAAGGACCGGATTTTCCAACAGGAGCTACAATTCTGGGCAGAAGAGGCATCGAGGAAGCGTACCGCACAGGACGGGGTAAGATCCGTGTGCGTGCGGTAACCGAGATTGAGACACTTCCAAACGGTAAATCAAGAATTATCGTTACAGAGCTTCCTTATCTGGTAAATAAGGCGCGTCTGATTTCCAAAATTGCGGAGCTGGTAAGAGATAAAAAAATTGATGGAATTACAGATCTGAATGACCATTCCAGCCGTGAAGGTATGAGAATCTGTATTGATCTGCGCAAAGATGCCAATGCAAATGTAGTATTGAATTTGCTCTATAAACATACACAGCTGCAGGATACTTTCGGTGTAAATATGCTTTCGCTGATTCCTAATCATGGAAGTCTGGAACCTAAAGTCCTGAATCTGAAAGAGATGCTGGAGTATTATCTGGCCCATCAGGAAGATGTTGTAACAAGAAGAACAAAATATGATTTAAACAAAGCCAGAGAACGTGCTCACATTTTAGAGGGTCTGTTGAAGGCTTTGGATAATATTGATGAGGTTATCCGGATTATCAGGGCGTCTCAGAATGTACAGATTGCCAAACAGGAATTGATAGAGCGTTTTGAATTAACGGATGTACAGGCTCAGGCTATTGTAGACATGCGTCTTCGTGCTCTGACAGGCTTGGAAAGAGAGAAGCTGGAAGCAGAATATGCAGATCTTATGGAGAAAATACGTAAATACGAAGCCATTCTTGCAGACAGAAATCTCCTTCTCAGAGTAATCCGTGAAGAAATTCTGGCAATTGCCGAGAAATATGGAGATGACAGACAGACTTCCATTGGCTATGATGTGTATGATATTTCTACAGAGGATCTGATTCCAAGAGAAAATACCGTGATAACAATGACCAAACGTGGATACATCAAGAGAATGACAGTGGATAATTTCAGAAGCCAGAACAGAGGCGGCCGTGGAATTAAGGGTATGCAGACTCTGGAGGATGATTATATTGAAGAACTTCTGATGACTACCACTCATCATTATCTGATGTTCTTTACAAATACAGGGCGGGTATATCGTCTGAAGGCATACGAGATTCCAGAGGCAGGACGTACTGCCAGAGGAACAGCAATCATTAACCTTTTACAGCTTATGCCGGGCGAATCTGTTACAGCAGTAATTCCAATCCGAAAATTTGAAGAGACAGGTTATCTGATGATGGCGACAAGAAATGGATTGGTAAAGAAAACGCCGATTCGTGATTATGCAAATGTGCGTAAGACCGGATTAGCGGCAATCACTCTCAGAGATGATGACCAGCTGATAGAAGTAAAATTTACAGATGATAAAAAAGACATTATTCTGATTACAAAGAATGGCCAGTGTATTCGATTCAAAGAAACTGATGTAAGAAGTACAGGCCGTACCTCTATGGGTGTAAGAGGAATGAATCTGGAAGATGATGATGAAATTGTTGCCATGCAGCTGAATTCTCAGGGAGACTGTCTGCTGATCGTGTCTGCAAATGGTATGGGAAAGAGAACTTCAATGAGTGAATTTACCTGTCAGAACCGTGGCGGTAAAGGTGTGAAATGTTATAAGATCACAGAGAAAACCGGAAATGTCATTGGTGCCAGAGCGGTAAATGAAGACAATGAAGTAATGCTTATTACCACAGAAGGAATTATTATCCGTATTGCATGCTCAGACATCTCTGTCCTTGGAAGAATTACATCAGGTGTAAAACTGATCAATCTTACAGAAGGTGTAACTGTGGCAGGTGTTGCCAAAGTAAGGGATAAAGAAGAGAAGGATAATAAAGAATCTGCAGCAGATAACGAGGAAACACAGGAAACACCAGAGGAAAATAGAGGGGAAACTGAATAATCATGAAAAGATGGATGAAGTATTTCATTGTTGGGGTAACAGTTCTGCTTATTTTTTCCATGACAGGGTGCGGTGGTGTCAGTCATAAATCTCCGGAAAAGGTAACAGAAGAATTGATCAATGCTTATGCAAATGGCAAAGAGAAAAAGGTAAAAGACTGTTACAATGAAAAGAAGGATACCGAAGACAGCCTGCAATCTGAGATTACGGCAACCATAAAGTATTTCCAGGCGCATAATACAAAGAAGGTAAATATACAGGAATGCGATATCATTTCAGAAAATGATAAGTATACTTATGTATATATTACATATAATATGGTTCTGGAGGATGACCAGGAGTATCCGTGTATTGGCACTTATATGATTGGTAAAAAGGATAAAAGCTATTATATTCTTCCGCCATCTCAGATTACAGATGATATGAGAACACAGGCTGCAACGGATTATGCAAATTTTATGACAAAAGATGTTTATAAAGACTATGCCAAGGCATATGAGAAGTTTATAAAGAAAAATCCAGGCTATGAAGATAAAATTTCAGGAAAAGTAAGCTGATCACAGTGAGGGCCAAAAATGAAGAGAATAATATTAATGGTGTTTAAAAATCTCATATGGGTTCCTTATGGATGGTTTAAACTGTGCTGGTGTGCATCTCATGTAGACAGATACAGTGAAAAAGAAAGATATGAATTGCTTCAATATATAGATAACAGAGCAATACGTGGGGGAAATATTAAGATAGAAGCTTATGGGGTGGAAAATATTCCAAAGGAAAATGGATTTATGTTCTTTCCAAATCATCAGGGATTGTTTGATGTACTTGCAATCCTTCAAGTGTGTCCGGTGCCATTTTCTGTAGTCGCCAAAAAAGAGCTTACAGATGTTCCTTTTCTTAAACAGGTTTTTACTTGCATGAAAGCACTTATGATTGACCGGGAGGATATTAAGCAGTCTATGCAGGTTATCATTCAGGTAATCAAAGAAGTGAAAGAGGGAAGAAATTATCTGATCTTTGCAGAAGGAACCAGAAATAAAGATAAAAACAGACCTCATGAGTTTAAAGGCGGAAGCTTTAAGGCTGCCACTAAGTCCAGATGCCCGATTGTTCCGGTAGCCCTCATAGATTCCTATAAAGCTTTTGACACCGGATCTATCGAAAAGATGGTTGTACAGGTGCATTTTCTGGAACCGATGTATTATGATGAATATAAAGACATGAAAACTACAGAACTTGCTTTGGAAGTTAAAACTCGTATTGAAGAAACTATTAAGAAATCTGGAAAGTGGGATTAACCCAAAGGCGAATAAGCAAAAAAACAGTCGGGAAACCGGCTGTTTTTTGATGTGAAAAGAAAAGTATAATGCATAAAGAAAAGTTTTTGAAAAAATAAATAAAAAAAGACAAAAAAACTGTTGACAAAATACTTTTTTTTACTTATAATAACACATGCACTTGTGAAAAAGCGCATTCGAATTTAATATATGACTATTAGTTCGGAGTCTGGAGAAGTACTCAAGAGGCCGAAGAGGTGCCCCTGCTAAGGGTATAGGTCGCTAACGCGGCGCGAGGGTTCAAATCCCTCCTTCTCCGTTATTTTTACAAAAAAAATGTAAAAATAAATTAAAAAAGTTCTTGACAAACTCGAATACATATGATAAAGTAAACGAGTTGCTGATGAACGGCAAACATGTTGAAAAAATAATTTGAAAAAACTTAAAAAAGTTCTTGACAAGTTAAAAACAACATGATAAAATAAACAAGCTGTCGC
>HE978652.1:0-635 GCA_000285855.2 Ruminococcus sp. JC304
CTTAAGCAACCAAAATATTTGATACTGATGGTGAAATTTTTGATTTTACTTTTTTGACAAATGTCGAAACAGAGACGTCAAAAAAAATCGCACACTATTTAAATAAATAATAATTAGATGATATTATTAATCATACATATATGCAAAGAAAACTAACAAAATCAAATTTATATAATACAGCCAAATATTCAGTATCTGGTTCTATTAGAAAAAATAGATTTGATGGCATTTCAAAAAGATTATTTACAAATGGATCTATTGTATCTGATAAAAATTTACCCATAGAAAAAACAAATGATTATGAATATATCAATCGTTTTGTTGATAATCTTCCTGTGACTTTAAATGAATCAGAAAAAGATAAATTGAACAATGAATTTAAGATTTTTTTGAATGCTCATCATATTCATGAAAAAAATTTAATGAATGAAACAATTAATGAAACAAAAACACAAATAGCTAATATACATTGGATAATGGCCATCGGTCTTGGAACAACTTCTGTTTTATTATTTTGATATAATATCAAGTAATATTATTATGACAAATTTACAAGTTAGTATTCATAATAATATTATTAATGATGGTGAAATCATTCCTTTAAAATATACCCAAGAATTACCTAAAATAAATTT
>HE978652.1:2663-4834 GCA_000285855.2 Ruminococcus sp. JC304
TGTATTATCATGGTACATTATTAGATATTGCTAAAACTAATAACATTAAAACATTTATTTATTTTACAACAAAAATACCAAATACTGTCAATAGTATAAACAAAAAAACTATAACACCTAAATTACTAAGTGTGTATGATAAAATATTAAAATCACATGAATATTCCCAAAAAATAAAAGATAAATTATTAGTTGATTCTATTTATTTTGGAAATTTGAATATTACTAATAGATTGTTGTTAGATGGTGCAAATATTTATAGTTTTAATGATAGACATATTAATATGTTACTTAAAAATAATAATATTGATTCTATTCAATTTATCATAGATAATAATATGATAGACGGAAATAAAATTAACAAATTATTTACATCATCGCATAAATATAAATGGAATATAGCTCAAATACTAGTTGATAATGGAGCAAATTATAAACCACATATAAATAAATTAATGACAAATGCTAAAAAAAGTCAAAAATAATAAATTATTAAATTATTTAAAACAACTCGATTAATAAATATTTGTTGGTTGTTTTAAATAATTATTTAAAAAAATCAACAATTTTCTGTTTCTTTTTAGTTAAATAGAAATGTATACCTGGTACACAAAGACGATTTACATTAATATCAAGAGATTCAGAAGGTTTTGTTATCTCACCTGTTTTATATTTGACACCATAATAAAAATAACCCGTACATTGATAGTCATCTTCATTAATAATTTCACCATCAAGATCTTTGATTTTTTCCACCAAAACTTGATCTGTTCTCAATTCACCGACAGAAAGATTAGATCGAACAATAGTAGAACCGGCTGGAATATTCAATTTAGCAATAGCTTCTTTTTCAAATCCACTACCAATACATGTAACTTTTTTATATCCTGTTGTTGAGAAAATTGTTTTATTAACACTTCCTTGTGGAAAACGAATTTTATTATTAAATTCATAACTAATACGCTCCATTTTTAACTTGATAATAAATATATCAATAAGTTTATTTACAGAACAGATTTTCAATTTTTTTTATAAAAAAATTGAAATACATACATATTAGATTAGCCTAGTTGTATATTTATGATATTAAATAATTCTATCAGAATGAATTTAATATCAAAGGATTTTTGCCAAGCATTTGATTCTGAATTTTTGTCGGATGTCAAAATTATATTGCAAGATAACAATAAAGAATTGTCGTTAAATTTACATCGTATTGTGTTGTCCACTAGGTGAAATTTTTTGAGAAAATGTTTTCAAATTTCGACCAACAATTTGAGAACATTGTGCAAGTTATTGATGTTGATATTACCAAAGATATTATCAAACTTATTTATGGATTCGAGTTAAAACAACCAGACGATTGGCAATATAAATTAAAATATTATATTTGTTGTGATTATTTTGGATTGGATTGTCAACTACCTACTGATATTAAAGTATCTAGTGATTGTTTTGATAATTTATTGGATTTGATTGAAATTATTGGTTATACCGATGAAACTATTAAAATATTAGCCGATAATATGCCGTTGGATTATGATATATCAACTTTACCTCTCGAACTTGTTAAAGAGTTAAATAATCATATCTATTCAAGTGATATGGTAGTTATGACTAATCAAAATAAAACAATGTTTGATCGTGTAATTAATATTGATATTGTAAATAAGGATATGAAAAAAATAAAACATATATATCAAAAAGAATATTGTAGAAATTTATGTTATCTTTCGAACATAAATAAAATTGCTTTTACTGTAAGAAATATATTAATTATTTATGATTTAGATAAGGATGAAATAAAAGGAACATATATGGGATAATATTACTTTTGAATCTCTGAAATATAATCAGATAAAAAATGAGTTAATTGCTCTTGTTTATAATTCAAAGAAAGAAACTAGATCTATTCACATATTATGCGTTGATACTTGGAATATTACAGAAACTATTTGTCACACAAATTCCAATATTGCTATTAAGAATATATATTTATCATTGTCATGTGATAAATTAGCTTATGTATTAGAAAAAGGTTATTCTAATACATGGAAAATTAAAAATATATAAAAGTCTATGATTTTGAGACAAAAAAACATACTACTATTTACAAATCATATGACAATTATATTGTAAAATTAAAATTTATACATAACGATAACTCCATT
>HE978652.1:6756-8804 GCA_000285855.2 Ruminococcus sp. JC304
CTCCGCAGTGAATAAAAATTGAATCAAATACTGTATTTGAATATCAGAAAATAACATTCATATTAAAATTAATATGGATGCTATTGAAAGTTATGATTTTAATAAAGAATATACTTATTATTTCACTCATTGTTATAGTGCAAAATGTCGTTATTTTACTAAATTAATGTGGCTGATAATTCGTGAAAAAATTTTCTTAAATGAACATGAAAAAATAATTCGACATTTGAAAAAGAAAAATTTAAAAAAATTAATGATAGAAATGAAGATGGATGGACAGCATTAATGATGGCATCGACTATGTCCAATAGTTACAGTAGTTATCAAACTGTTGAATTGTTACTTGAACTTGGTGCTAATATTAATATACAAAATAATGAAGGCTGTACGGCTTTAATGTTGGCTTGCACTAATTATGGTATAATTAGTTCAAATAATATAGTAAAATTATTAATAGATCGCGGAGCTAATATTGAAATAAAAAGTAATTTTGGAAAAACTGCACTAGAATATGCATGTTTAAATTCTAAAGAATTTAGTTCAATGGAAACTATTAAATTATTATTGAAAAAAGGAGCCAATATTAATTCGCGAAATAATTATGGTCGAACTATTTTAATTTCATCTATATTACAACATCATACTTGCGATATTAAAATAATAAAATTATTATTAGATCATGGTTCTGATATTGAAGCAAAAACTGTAGATGGTATGACTGCTTTAATGTATTCAATGTATACAATAAATTCGAATGGTCTACATATTGTCAAATTATTACTAGATTATGGAGCAAATTTTGAAGCAAAAACAAATTATGGATTAACTTTTTTAATGCTGACATGTATTAATATTATTGAAATAAATAATGATGAGGCTATTGAATATATAATTGATCGATGTCTCAATATCAATTCAACAAGTAATGAAGGTTGTACAGCTTTAATGTATGCTTGTAGATTAATTGGTGAAAAATCCACCGTTAAAATAATTGAATCATTATTAAAACATGGAGCATGTCCAAATATTACAAATAATGGAATGACAGTTCTAAGAAAAATTTTGCAAATGAATCAAAATGATGATCTTGTAAAATTACTATTAAAATATAATGCTGATCCTAATATTATAATTGATAATATTAATGATTTATTATTTGTGGCAAAAAATATTAAATCAGAAAATAAGTTAAAATTATTATTACTCCTACTTGATTATGGAGCTGATTATAAAATGATAGATAAAAATGGGTATACTTTTATTGATTTTATTAATGATGATGAAAGATTAATTTGTGCCAATAAAATTGAAACCATGATATCAATAAAAAATAACATACATACAATATTAAAATCTATACCAGATGTTGTTACAGAATATATATATAATTTTAATAGTTTTAGTGTCCAATTATTAAATTTAAAATGGTCAATTAATAAATATAATTCCAGAGATGAATTGCCTGAACATTATCTAAAATATTATGATTATTTTAATGCTATGGATTTTGATGATTTCATTCATAAAGTTCATGATGCTATCAAATATATGTATTAAACTCAATTAAGTTATAAAAATATAATCAGTAAATTATTTATACTTATGAATAATCCACAATTTATACGAGCATGTGAATCAAAAAATTTGATTGAAATAAAAAAAATGATTGATACAGATCTAAATCTTGATGATGCTCTATGTTTTGCATGCAAATATGGACATTTAGATATTGTTAAATTTTTTGTTGAAAATGGAGCTAATATTAGATGTAGAAAAGATTATTGTTTAATATATTCTGCTAAATTAGGTTATCTTGATATGGTAAAATTTATAATAAGTCAAGGATGTGATTTAGAATCAAAAAATAATGCTTTATATTCGGCATGTGAAAAAGGTGAAATGGCTATCATAAAATATCTTATTGATTTAAACGCTGATATAAATAGTAATAATGGAGAAGCTTTGATGACTAGTATTTTTAGTGGACATTTAAATGTTGTTAAATATTTGGTTGAAAATGGTGCTAATATTAATCCTAACATTAATTG
>HE978652.1:11789-12893 GCA_000285855.2 Ruminococcus sp. JC304
CCTAGCCATGGCGATGAGTTGTGGCCATAAAGATATAATAGAATATTTAGTAAATCATGGAGCCAAAAAATATTAATAAAATTTGATTATTAAACGTATTAATATGTTCATGAATAAATATTATTAATATTATCTCTTTTTTATTAAAGAAACAATGCATAAAGGAATATCATCTTGGATTGGACCATACGGCATTAGAATACCAATTGATATCAAGTTTGTATTGGCAGAAGATGGGATAAATTACATGTATCGTGATGGTTGGACTACTGATATTTATATTAATATTTGGCAAATGGATACATATGGTAGACAAATGAATGAAAAAATATACAAAAAAAAATATGCAAAATATAATCCAATCGATAAATGCTGGTACTATCAAGAATTATTTTAAGATTATAAATTATTATCTTAAAAAAATTGAATAATTAACAATTAATAATGTTCACTAAAAATAACTTACTAAGTAGTTACTTAGTGACTATAATCATCCATAATCATGACCTCGTGGCTTTGTGTTTCCAGTCAAAAGAACAGAATCAATGAATCTGTTTTGACTGACAAAATCAAAACACTTCATGCCAATACCAGTGACCTCACCGCACAAGCAATCGTGATCAATTGTGAATGTAATTCTAATTGGGATACCGCCGGTGTCTGTATTTGTGATTCCATTCCGATTGATCAAGTTGAATCTGTTGGTCAAGTTGAGTGTTTGGATTTTGCCAAGATTGTTCGGGAATTGACTGGTGGTGTCATAAATTCTACATGCCTGCGAAATATGTATGATCACATATTATACATGTTAGGCGATGAGGAAGCTTTTGATTTCCCGGCAGAATGGAAATATTCTTGCACGAATAGAAATATTATTGTGCCAGGCAGTTTTGATGCTTATGGTTTACAAACTCACAATGTGAGAGGATTTTGCTTTTATCCTGGCGAATTACAATTCATCAAACCTCTCATTGTGACCTATCTTTGCACCAGGGATCCAGTTATTTTTTTTCTAATTAACTTTAGACAAAAAATAATTTCCTGCTTTACTTTGAGACAAATAAATAATAATTTACTTGTTTCAAAAAATTGATAAAAATATTT
>HE978652.1:13154-14182 GCA_000285855.2 Ruminococcus sp. JC304
ATAAAATTTTATAATGCAAATGAATACAATAATAAATATCTCAAAAATGGTCCAATCATGCCAAAATCAGATATTTTACTTGATGAGGGTAAAAATAATGGCGAATATTATTCTAATGTTTTCAAAATATTAGAAACACATAGTTTATTTGATATAGATACGTATCTAAAATATGATTTAAATATTGAAGATAATGATCATATTGTAGATTTTGCTTCTGGATACAAAAATATAAAATTTTTAGAATGGTATTTGTCATCTGGATATACTCTAAAATACAGTGAATTAGCATTATTTCCAAATAGTGATAATATGGAAATATCAAATTGGTGGCTCAATTCTGGTCTCGAATTAAAATATAATCATCGAGCAATAGACAATTTATCTTCAGCTGGCGATATCAATGTATTAGATTGGTGGCTTAATTCTGGTTTAGAATTAAAATATACCGAACATTCTTTAACATGTTATTATAATAAAGATGAAGATAAAAATATCCAATTATTAAATTGGTGGATTAATTCGGGACTTGAAATTAAATATGATAATTTTCCAATCACATATGCTATGATGAATCATAACATTAATGTATTGAATTGGTGGTTAAATTCTGGTTTAGAATTAAAACCACCCAATAAATTATATTGTGGTTGTGATGATGAATGTATAAAAGTATTAGATTGGTGGAAAAAATCTGGACTAGTTATGGATTATTCGAATGTTATCGATCGAGCATCACAAGATGGTTATATTAATGTATTAAATTGGTTTATTGGTTCTGGATTAGAATTAATATATACTCGGGATGCTATGAATTTTGCGCATAATACTAAAATATTACAATGGTGGCTTGATTCTGGATTAGACTTGCTTTATGATGATTTGGCCATGACTTGTGCTCCTGATATAGAGACTTTAGAATGGTGGAAAAATTCAGGATTATCATTACGTTATGATAAGTATATTATACCAGAAGTAATTGAAAGAGGTGATGTATCCAAATTAAATTGGTGGTACAATTCTGGGTT
>HE978652.1:17670-21869 GCA_000285855.2 Ruminococcus sp. JC304
ACTATAATCAAAATTTTGAATTGGATCATTTTAATAAATTACAATCTGTTCAAGGACAAAAATATATATTGAGCATATCAGCCACTCCTATAAATAAAGACAAATCTATAACACAATTATATAATTATATAAAATGATCCTAATTTTTGGAGATAGTTTGGTTGATGGATTACAATTTAATTGTAATTTCCATATTGAGAAATTTCCCGGTATAACTAGTGAACAATTATTACGTAATGATTTTGATTTAAATTTTTATCTTGACGAAGACAATTATGATGTAGTGATAATAATAATTGGTAGTAATGATTTAGGACATGGAGTATCAAATTATGACATTATTAATAATATTATATCGCTACATCAAATAGCTTGGAATAGAAATATTAAAACAATTGTTGTTGGATTATTAGATAAAAAATTCAACGAAGAATTATTAAAAAAAACTAGGAAATTTTGATTCAACAAATTTTTTATTTTGTGACTATTTAGAAAATATATCAAGCGATAAAACCATAGATGGATTACATTTAACATTAACCACAAAAAGTGAGTTTTCAAATCAATTACAAAATTTAATAAAAAAATTGATAATAAATTTGGATAATTATCCGTTTAACAAATAATTTTGAATTACATTAATAATGTCGACCAGAATGTCTTTTCCAATGGAAAGGTATATGATGGTATCACATGGAATGTCAAATTATTTATTATACAATTATCAGCCGTATAGATTTAATAAACGTAAATGTGTTGATCCTAGTAAAAATTATTCAGATGGTAAAAAATTAAAATTGATTGACAAATAAATCAACTTAATGTTTAATGATAAAATTGAAATTTATTTACTATTATTAACAATAATAATAATAATAAATAAATAAAAACAATGGACACAGAATTATATTTTACAATTTGTGGAAACAAAGAGCTAAATGATGGAGAAATATATTTTACCAAACCTACACATATATGCAAGTTTTTGCGAAATGGTACATTCATAAAACAAGTGTATTTATCTTCAAATAATTCGAAACTAGATCTTGTTCATGATTATAAATATAGTGGAAATATTTTGATGATAGATAAAGGATATGATTTAACTAAAGTGGAAACTTGGCAATATCTGAAATTAATGGGTATCAATATTGTTGATGATATTAATGTCATAGAATGGGTATCTATATATGGTCATATTGATATAATGGAATATTTACTATCTATTGGAACCAATTTTAAAAAATATAATCATCATGCTATGCGCATATCTTTTAAATATGGAAATGATAATTCAATTGATTTTTTTAAATCGCGAGTTTATGATATTACAAGTAACGAATATATTGATAATTTTGGTCCCATTACATCCCTAAAATTAAATTATTATCATAAATGCAAACCAATAATTAAATTATCCAATGATTTGGCACTAGATAAAATAAAAAAAATGATTATAACTAGTAATCAAAATGGACAAACCATTTGAAGATCCAGATAATCAAATAAAATATTGAAAAAAATACATATTATTATTATCTTCCACATTAGTCAAATTAATAATAAGCATTATGAATAATATTAATAATGAACTAATTTTTGATCAAGAATTTTATTATTGTGGAGAAAAAAAATATATTTATTGTGACAAAGATACATTTATTAGAATCAAGAGTGATCCTTTTGAGAAAAAAATAGCTGTACTTGATGTGATTTCATTTATCATTGAAATCAAGAGTAAAATACTTGACATTGAAAAACTTAAAAATGAGACAGAAATAAAACTTACTAAACTACAAATCAAATCTAATCAAAATAATGAAGATATTGAAATCATTAAAAATCTAACTAGTTTAATTAAAAAGTATGATGGTAATATTAAAAATTATGAAAATGATTTGAATGAACTATATTATTTCAAAAATAAATTATTGGCTTAATTGTCAAAAAAATAATGGATATTTGAAATTAATTATTATAATGTATTCAATTAAAACATTTATTTTTTTATCGTTTATAGTATAAATAATGAAAAAATTATATGTTGTCACTTTGACTTGGAAATATGGTGATATTCATAGTAATATTGAAGGAATTTTTAGTAATGATAAAAAAGCCAAAAAATATATGAACAATATAGCCAAAAAATTTGTAAAAACATTGGATAACTATAGTTTGATTAACTTGACAAATTCAATTATACTCGAACCTAAATTAGAATTATCCGATTATTGTGAAGAAGATATGTCATATCAATATGAAGTAAAAAAAATTGGTCACGATAAAATTTTTATTGATTAATTTTCATTTGTTATGGCGTTAATGTTGTTGCTAAATCCAATTAGCATATTGACATTCATAGCCACAATATCTTGAATATGTGCTGTATTTAAAGCGGTCGGAAGATAAACAATTTTGTCAGTTCTATCACAGGATAGAATGTTACAATCACTTTCTGTTACGATAACATGACTTGGTGCGGGAACAAATTTGGATTTTAGTAAATATTTTTCCCATTTGACAGCTGCATTATTTGTAGGGTGAGGCATAATACTTATTATCATTAAGAATATTGATCCTTTACCATCACTAAAAGACAATTCATATTTTTGTTTGTAATATGGATCTTGGGATATTTGAATAGTATATTCTTTGAAAGATCGTGTTAAGATTTTTTTTTTGATTTTCAGTTAAAAATGAATACATATCATCTTCTAACCAAAAATTAACTAATTCATCAAATCTCGAAATTAATACAGATCCATAACCATAATCATAATCATTTTGTATATCCAAAAATCCATGTTGATCCTTTTTATCACTAATTGTAGTACTAGTTTCACTTTTAAATGCTTCAATAACTTTAACTGCCGCAGCTATGGTAGGATTACCTATAATTGATGCAGCTTCTTCCACAGTATCTTTAAATTCATTTTTGGATTTTGTATTATCTTTGGATTCAGATTTAGTATCTTCAGCGATAGATGATACAATTAATAACATCAATAAAATTAACACAAGCTTCATTGTAAATTGGTTAAAAAGAATGGTTAAATATGATTATCTATCTAGTAAATTTTAAATTCAAATCTTTGTAAAAAAATTGAAATAAATATATTTAATAATAGCGATGATTAATTACTAAATAATAAAATCAATAATGACAATGATAAAAATATTTATTTGTTTGATTATATTAAATGCTATAATTTTTGTATCGGCTTTTCAACTAAATCCAGTAATTGTATCTGCTAAAAACAATGGAATTATCAATATTGATATTAGTCCAAATATAAATTTAGAAAAAATGCAATCACTAATTTCACAAAATTTTAAAACTAATATTCATCTTAATGGTATAACAACTGATTTTATTAATACGATATCAAATGAAATATATTTAGCAGTAGGTATTGATGGTGCGGTGGTAAATCATTTAAAATGGAATTTTAATATTATTCAATCTCACGGATTTTTATATATGTATAATATTAAAGCCCATATTACTAATAATGAAATTAATATCAGTTATCAAACCATAAAATTAACACAAGAAATACCTGCAGTATATGATTCTGTTCAACGTTGTGCCAAAACTGGAGCAAGAAGATATGTTTTTGCAGGACCAAGAGATTTAGAATGTCATACACATTATGTTCCTCGTGGACTCAATCAAAATGAACTAACTATTGTTAGTAATAATTTGATGGCAGCTGCAAACACTATAATATTGATTAATTAATATATTATTATTAATATTATATTGTTAATAATAATTAATAATGGATGATTTGGTTATCAAAGCAGTCATTTATAAAAGACCTGGAAATGGTTTTTATGGTGACATAGGTGGTGATCATTATGCCACTAAATTAACAACCAATACTGGCAAAAATTTTTTGATCCATAGCACTCCAGAACATGGTACTGTTATAACAGACACAGATATTTCAAATAAATGGAAAATTGTCGAAAAAATTAATATTACCAATAAGAAAACACCAAAAGAAATATTTAAAAGTGTTAGTGGAAAAACAAACAATAAAATAACAAATTATTTAACTTCAGGAACGTGTATTGGTACTAGTTATCATATTAAATACATTTTAGAACAACGTTAGAATTATAATACACATAATCATAAAAATTGAAAGATAAAACGTCAGTAGCTTCCATCATGTAAATGTATCATATTACTT
>HE978652.1:25111-26172 GCA_000285855.2 Ruminococcus sp. JC304
ATAACGACAAATCTAAAATATCAACCAAACGTCAGACGCAAGTAAATAAGGAAAAGCCCAAAAAGAAAGATACTTATGAAGATTATAGTGACACGAGTAAACCAAATCAATCATACGTTCCTTTTACCTTTGGTTTATCTGATTATTTTCATTATTTAGATAATACTAAATCTTCCAAAAAGATAGACAATGATACCACAGAATCTAATAGTCACTGGGATTCTAATAATGATGGATTTGATGATGGATCTGATGATTAGCAGATAATTATATCATATTATGTCAAATTTTTGATATAATATGATGTACCAATTTATTGAAACATATCTGGGAAATTAGTCATATCGGAACATTGGGTATACATTTTTTGTAAAAATATTTCATTTATTTCTTTTTCTCCTAAATGAGTAGTTTTAATTCTATTATTAAGTTCTTTCATATTATCAATACTTGAATAAGATACATGAGTAATTTTGAAATCAAAATTTTTAATAAGAATTTGAATATACGTTGTTGAATGAAACATACCGGTGTATACAATTGCATTAGTAATATATTTTTTGTCCAAAAATCTTCTTAAAAAATATATATCCATTAATCTTGCAAAAAACATCACAAACACATAATCTAGTGTTGATAATATATTGTACATATCAGTTAAATTTGTTCTTTTTCGATTGGATAAAGATGCAGGAGTATCATCATTTAATGCTATATATGATATTTTATTGTGTATGTTAATAAAATTATCACATAATTTTACTAATTCTTGCAAATCATTCACAAGAATATTTTTTTGCTCTAACATAATATTCTTAATATTTTTATTATCATATCTATTAAACATTTTGTCGACCAAATATATCAAATCTTTATGCAAAGATTGTAATTCATCCTCAGAATGATCTGTACCAATATTGATATTTTTGATAATATTTTTATTGTAATTTGGCGATATAGATTTGTCCGACAATAAAATTTCAACCAGGAATTCAAAATGTGTTTTTAATTTTTTAATAATATCAAGGATTTCTATCGATTTTGGATCTATATATCCATTT
>HE978652.1:28528-29475 GCA_000285855.2 Ruminococcus sp. JC304
AATAGTATTAAGATAAAATTTGATTATGATTCATTGAAAGAAATATATAGTTTGGAAATTAATTATTATAATTATGTTATTAGTCACATTAAGAATAATGCTTATGATTCTGATAAAATTTTAAAAACATTAAAAATGTTAAAAGAAATATATACCAAATTATATAATTATACCAATTTAAATCATTATCAAGAATCTATTGAATATGTAGATACTGAAATACAAAATTGGTTTAAAACTAATTTTCATGATGGTAAAATTACGTTAGAAACTAAACAAATGGAATTATTAAAATATGTTTATGGACGTGAACAATGTAAATTTACTCACAGACTTGTTGAACAGGCCCATAATCATTTAAAAAATGAACATGGTGATAATGGATATATTGTTTCATGGATGACGTATGCAAATAGTTATCTTGGCGGATTTTATGGAAAAAAAGCCTTTGAAATGATATCAGAAATATATGAAAGTCAAAAAAATGAGATGGTAGATAAATTAAAACAAATAACTATGGATGAAGTCCAACCTTCCAATAAAGTTTATAAAGTATGGTCAAGTTTGAATATATATTAATCAATTTATTATTAAAATAATAAATTGATTAATCTGTACTATGATCCTTATACCGGTTTCAGAACATATTTATCTAGATCAGTCTTTGTGGCAAAAGTAGGTTTATCGTTACCATAAACTGTCTTAGATACACAAGACAATTCCAAATCTTCTAGTTCTGTTTCTAGGAATGCTTTGGTAACATAATTATTAAGTGTAGGTTTTAGAGCATCGATAATAATATTAATATATTCAGGTTTCGTTAGGAATTTTTTGAATTGTGCCACAAATTCAGTTTCTTTTTCTTCTTCGGTAGGATCTTCGGATAAATCATCAATCTTAGCATACTTTTCGCGAACATATTCAGAAAAAGCACTTTGCGTTACCTG
>HE978652.1:31917-33064 GCA_000285855.2 Ruminococcus sp. JC304
AGATTAAATTTAAATATGAATAATAATAAATTATTATAAATAATATTGAACTATTACATAATAATGAAAACATTGGTTAAACAAATTCAAAAATTAAATAAAAATGAATTAAAAGAATTAAGGGAAATTATTACCGAAAGAGAAAATGAAATAAAATCTCAAGAAATAAAATTAAAAATAATTCCAGATATATTTAAGGATAAAATAATTAATTTGGATTTCGATACTGATTATCATGGTGGTGGATATGATGATTATAATAATATTAGTAGTTGGGCTTATATTGAATTTGATAATGGGTTACGAATTGATACAAATTATAGTATTAGTAGATCGAGGGATTGGAATACAGGAAAAGTGGAAATAAAATTAAATATGGAAGTAACACCATTATATTTTAAACGTATACGACAAAAATTCCATAATTATCCAAATGCTGTCGTTTTAGAACTAGATAAAAAATTTTTGAAGATATTGGATGAATCAAAATTAAAATATAACACATACATAAAAAAATGCTTGGTATCTTAATTAATAATATTATTAGTCAAACACAAACAACTTGTGATGATGAAAATGATTCTTATGAAATAAATATTATTGATATTGATGAAATAAATAAATTAAACAGTGATAAATCTCTTCATTACGACAAATATATGATTTCAAATGATTATGATAATACAAGTATTCGATTTAAATTTATAGATAAAACTATTGATAATTAATTATAATTAATTATAATTAATCTATTATAAATAATTAATTATAATTATCAATCAAAATGAAAGCGCTTAGTAATAAAGTAGAAAAATTAAATGAAAGTGAATTAAAAAAATTAATGAAAATTATTACCGAAAGACAAAATAAATTAAAAATTGATAAATTAATTCAACAATTTGTTCCAGATATATTCAGAAATAAAATAAAATTATTAACGTTTGAAACTAGTTTTAATGATGGAAGTGACTATGGTGATTATAATCAAATAAATAATTATGGATGGGCAGAATTTGACTGTAATCTAACAATATCAACATCTTATGAAATATCTAAGACTAATCCTGGGCAATCTGTAAAATTACAATTAAAAAAAGGCAAAACAAAAACAAATTATCAATATGATTATGAACCACAATGGCGGAAT
>HE978652.1:35402-37257 GCA_000285855.2 Ruminococcus sp. JC304
GGCAAAACAAAAACAAATTATCAATATGATTATGAACCACAATGGCGGAATAAAAGACCTAATACTACAATTCTTTTATTAGATAAAAAACTTTTGAATGTCTTAGATGTTTTAGAATTAGAACATAATTTGTATAATAAAAAAATGCTTGGAATATTAATTCATAACATGTTACATAATACAGAAACTACTGATGATATATATAAAGAAAGTGATTATGATACCAAAGCTATTAATATCAAGAATATTAATGAATTAAATAGCGAAAAATCTCTCCATAATGACAAATATATGATTTACGATAATTATGAAAATGAAAGTATTCGATTTAAATATGTTAGTAAATTTGAAAAATAATGGTCACTTGATAATTTTTAATATAAATAAAAAATATTAATATTAATATTATATATTATATATTATACGAAACAGCATATTATTAAAAAAAAATAATCACAATGGATACAATTGAACCTGTAAAAATTAATAAAAAAATGTATTATTCAGCTGATGAATTAAAAGAAAAATGTCCGATATTTTTCAAAGGTCATAGAAATTCATGGGCTTTAATAAATACTGGTGTAGTTGATGAAGATTGTTATATTTTTGCCAAATGTGAAAATGGTATCTGGATTAAATCCACTAATCAAAGCAAAAAATTTAATAAAGTATTTTTATTAGATTCTTGGGTAGAAGATAATATACCAGAATTTAACGATGATCTCAAATATGAAATTACACAAGCTCCTAATATATTGAGACTAAAGAATAGCGAAAAATTCAAAGATGATAAAGGTAATATTATTGACATTGAAGTTCGCGGTAATAAAAATGATTCAGAATGTTATTTCTTAGTCAAAGATGTTGCTAGTGGGTTTGATATTAAAAGACTACATAGTATTATAATTAACAATTGTAGTGGATATAAAATCAATATTCATTATATATATTTTAATATTCAAAAACAAAAAAATGGGAAAATAATAGTTAAGAAAGAACTATTTTTAACTCATATTGGATTTATACAATTTATATACAGATCAAGAATAAATAATGTAAAATATAAAAAAACAGTATATAGATGGTTGAGTCAATTTAAATCAAAAACACCTAAAAAATTTATTTTAGGTATAGAGAAAATGAGTAAAAAATCTAAAATTGGTTTTACATATCTCATTAGTTCGCCATTATTAAATGCTGTAAAAATTGGGGCATGGAGATCTAACTTAAAATCATTAAGATCGAGATACATAACAGGATATGGAGAAGATTTATCATTATTCGCTATAAAAACAGCAGATGCTTTTGCGTTGGAAAAAAAATGTCACAAATGTTTTATCGAGTATAGATTATCCAATGAATTATATGATAAACAATATTATAACAAATATGTAAATTTTTTGAAAAAAAATAAGGAGGATTATGATAGTGAATCTGAAAGCGATATTGATAATTCAGAGATTGATAATAATAATGGTGAATTTGAAAGTGATAATGATAATTTTGAAAGTGATATTGATGATCCTGAAAGTGATAATGATGAATTTGAAAGTGATATTGATAATTTTGAAAGTGATATTGATGATCCTGAAAGTGATACTGATGATACCGAGACTGATGATAATGATGAAGAATTTGAAAACAATAGTGATCAATTTGAAAGTCACAGTAATAAGTCTAAAAATTTAAAAAATCCAATAAAAATACTTTCTTCATTTCAATATTGTAAAAATGATGCGACTGATATTTTCGGAAAAATAAAAATAATATATGATACTGTGGATTTTTATTTATGTATTTCAGATGTCGAGAAATTAATTGGAAAAAATAATTATAATCAAGATAGTTTAGTATT
>HE978652.1:40675-42143 GCA_000285855.2 Ruminococcus sp. JC304
AAAATTAATGGAAATATTTATGATGCAACACTTGGATGTGATTATGATGTTGATGGATATGAAAATAATATTGAAGATGGTGATTTTGAGAGTTATAATATTTTTACGAGTGATTTTATATCAAAAGATCCAACACATTGCGTATTATGGTTTGATAAATATGTGCGAGAGTTGGATTTTGAATTTATTGCTAAAAAATTAAACTAAATAATACATCATTATCTGAATATTATAGTCATTCATTAGAGAAATTTGATCCAATTTATGAATGTCCAGATTCTATTGAACCATATTACACCACAAAAGATCCAAATGGTTATACTGTGATTTATTTTTTATTTCCAAATGTATACAATCCACTTTTTTGCATACCAAAAAATGTTGGTATTATTAGTCATAAATTAGTCCATAAAGAATGGTATCAACCAAATATCATCAAAGAAACATATGTCAAACTATTTTCCCAAAACATCTATTGTGGAAATTGATTTAAATGATGTTTTAAAAGTCATTGAAAAAAATTTTTATGCCAAAATTCTACTCATAACCAACTTATATATTTATTCTGAGGGAATAAATTATACATATGCTGAAATAGTTAATAATGGTAAAATTGTATGTAGATCAACCTTGTCTAAATATCAAGATTCATACACAGTCAATTTATTTGGTCAAACAAATGATTGTATCACATATGGTATATCTAATCGTGATAATAGTAAACTAATTCTATATTCAGACAAGGAAACAGAACATAATATTACCTTAAAATTTAAATCTCCGCACTAAAAATTGAAATTTATTTTTTTGATTTAATAAGTGTTACTAAATCAATAAAATCAATGAAAACGATTATCGATTATTTGAATCATGATGTATTGCTATTAATATTTGATTTATTACCTGATCGAGATAAAATTGGTTTCGCCATGACAAACAAATATATGACACAATATATTAATTGTTTAATATATACAGATTTGCACCAATATGAACGTGTAAGATTTTTGCCATTTAGGAATCATTTTCGTAGACTTAGTTTTAGACCAAGATATGATATTATTCCACCAGTTATAACTGATTTGATTATAGACCAAAATTTTGTTGGATCGTTACAAAATGCAATTCCAAATTCTGTCAAAAAATTACAAATTGATCATAATATTTATTTTAGAAATAGAGTTTACATCAACCATGATATCAAGATATTTTTACGACTTAATACTTATAAGAAAAGAATTCATATTAAAGAAGATGATGTTACATCGTATAAATATAAATATTCATATATTGCAACTATCAATAGTACGATGCATAACTCATATGTGAATATGCCCTATATAGGCCCATATAAAGGATACAATACAGAAGATGGGTTATTAATAAATAACAATAATTTGACAATAGGTCAATATTATGCATCAGAAAGATTTATGGCAAAAAATGGTCGTATTAAGAGAAATACAAT
>HE978652.1:44722-45508 GCA_000285855.2 Ruminococcus sp. JC304
TAACTAAAAATATGTTATCTTCAAAATTAAATAATATAAATATCAACAATATAAATTTAGCTGTTAGATATTTATTGGCCGAATTGCCTTTGTGTTTAAATAGTTCATATATATTAGATTTGGATAACGTAATAATGATAAATAAAGAATTATCAGATAATTGGAAAAAAATATACTATGAATATGATTTATTATCCCATAAACAAAAAATTTTGGTAAAAAATTTTGAAGATTAATTCATCCATAAACAAAAAAGTCTAAAAAAATTGAAATTTATACATTACTTTGATATTATGATAAAATAATTAATCAATGAAAACCATCATTAATTATTTGAATCATGATGTCTTGTTATTAATATTTGATTTATTATCTGATAGAGATAAAATTCGATTTACAATGATTAATCGATTTATGTCACAATATATTAACTACATCATATACACAGACTTACATGAATATGAGCGTGTAAGATTTTTACCATTCAAAAACAATTTCCGTAGACTTAGTTTTAGACCCAGATACGATATTATTCCACCAATTATAACAGATTTAATAATAGGTAAAGATTATATTGGATCATTAGAAAATGCTATTCCAAATTCTGTCAAAAAATTAACAATCGATTATGGAGTTTATCAAAAAAATAAAAATTATATACGATCCAATATATTATTATATTTTACTGGTAGAAAATTAAAACTTTATGATGAATTTTATGATAAATTTTATGATCTTGAAATTTATGGTAGCGAATATTATTGTAGAATGGATCAGTGTTCTGAA
>HE978652.1:45889-47288 GCA_000285855.2 Ruminococcus sp. JC304
ACCGGAAACAAAAAATATAGTTTAAGTTTTATTGCGCAAAAAAATAAAGTCGATTTATTTTTTGAATTAATTGATAAAAATAGTAAACCAATAAATTTGTCTTCCAATATAATTAAAGTACCAGCTGAAAATTTTGTCAAGCGAAAATTATCAAAATATCATAGATAACTCGAATTATTATTGATAACATGTTATCAATAATAATACACGAATTTAAAAAAAATTTGATTTTTGATTGTATTGCTACAACAATTATATACCATAAACCAAATCGATAAATTATTCAATAATGGAATCGACAGTTAATAGTGCCATCAACACCGTAAAAAGTGTCGGTTTGAAATACAAGTCTGATGCGAAATATGAATGTTGTCCCGATATTAAATGTAGTAAATTTACGTTGTTAATGTTTTTAGTTGCTCATTATAAACAAATACCAGATGCTTTATTCAAAATTAAAGCAGTATTAAATAATTCGAAAACAAAAATTAATGCTCAAAATAAGTTGGGTTGGACTGCACTCATGATAGCGTCCAGAAATTCTTCTACAAGATGTGACAATGAAATTGTGGAACTATTGTTAGAATATGGTGCTATCCTGACAAACAAAATGTTGATGGTGATACTGCTTTAATTTTATCTTGTCAGTATTCTCAAACTGATAGTTCGATTAAAACTGTTGATTTGTTGCTTAACTATGGTGCTGGTGTTAATATTACCGATAATAATGGTTGGTCACCTCTTATTACCACTGTTAATTTTAATAATACTACAAGTGATATTAATGTAATTGATCTTTTAATAAAATATGGAGCTAATATTAATGCTATCACAAATAAAAAATCATCTGCGATTATGATAGTAGCGCGTCATATTAATGATAATATTCAAGTTATCAAAAAATTACTCAAATATGGACCAAATTTGAATGTAACGAGTCCTAAAGGATGGACTTGTTTAATGTTGGCTATACATAATACTAAAACAGATGAATCGGTTGATATTATTCAAGAACTTTTAAATCATGGTGCTGATCCCAATGTATGTACTTATAGTGGCAAATCGTGTTTGATGATTGCATTCGATAATGATGAAAATACAAAAATAATGAAATTATTGATTAATGCTGGTGCAAAGGTTAATCATTTATATCGTGACAATGATGAATGTGATTATATTTTTAAGTTATACAAAGAGATTAATTTTAATTATAACTTTAGGTTAAAATTTGATTATGATGCAATTATCAACCATGAATATAATGGTCATACCGTATTAATGAGGGCAGTTTTAGATGCTGATGATGATAATTGTGAAACTGTAAAAATGTTATTATCAAATGGTGTAGATCCTAATTTTTCCAATAATTATGGTATTACTGCTTTAATATTGGCAATTA
>HE978652.1:50097-51826 GCA_000285855.2 Ruminococcus sp. JC304
ATGTCATCCAATTATTGTTGGGATATGATAAAATTAATCCTAATTGTTTTGACAAATATGGTAATACTCCTTTGAGTATTGCCATGACATTATATCCTAAAAAATGTAATTTGGAAGTGATAGAAACTCTGCTCAAATTCGGTGCCAATCCCAATAATAAAGATTATTTTACTAGTTTTGTTTCGGATATATTGACACCAAATATATTAGAAAAATATGTTATTTGGATAGCTTACTCACATTGTAAATCTTTTGGAACATTCGACACTATTAAATTATTACTGAAATATAATATTGATATTAATGTCAATAATAAGCATGGTAATACAATTTTAACACAATCAGTTTATGATTCGGTGAGCGATAGTAATTTAGAACTAGTATCAATGTTAATAAATCATTATTCAGAATTAGATGCTACTAGTGATAAAAACGAACCAATATTACATCTTGCGATTAAAAATAATAATTTTCAAATTCTAAAATTATTATTGGATAAAGATGTTTACATTAATGTCCGTAATAAAATTGGTATGACTTGTTTGGTTTATTATTTATCTATTATAAAAGGTGCATTTGATCTAAATATTATCAAATTATTATTAGCACATGAAATTGATCTCAATATTGGATATGGTGATAATAATGATACTGTATTAATGCTTGTATGTTCATTAATAACTAGTGAAAAAGATCTTGATCTGATTAATCTTTTAATTGATCATGGAGCCAATGTTAATTGTCAAGATGCTAATGGAAATACTCCTCTCATTATTTTAATAGATACATTAATTCATTTTGAAAAGGTCGTAGAAAATAATTATTTGCAAGATAAAAAAAATCAATATGTTACAGGATATTTAACCAATATGTTTATTGATGATTCTGATAATTTAATCGATAATAATAATAATGACTATAATAAAATTATAAATACTATTCATCAAACCATAAAATTATTACTGGAAAAAGGAGCTGATCCAAATATAAAAAATTCTATTGATGAATCAGTTATTTTTAAAATTATAGATGGTTTGCAAGATTCTGAAATTAAAAAATATGTTGAATTATTTTGCAAATACGGTCTGAATATTAATATAACTAACAAAAGTGGTAACACATTATTACATGAAATTTTTTTATTATTATGATAATTTTAATTTGGTAAAATTTTTGCTTGATATTGGAATAGACGTAAATATTCAAAATTCTACAGGTGAAACTGCTTTATTTCATGCAATAGAACATGGTTCATATATTACTGATATTATAGAATTATTAAATTATGGAGCTAACCCCAATATTATAAATAATTCAGGAACATCTATTTTGATGAGAATTTTTGATGATTACATTGGTGGTCCACAAGATGATTCTTATGTGGAAATTATTAAATTGTTGATTGAAAAAGGTGCAAATGCAAACCATTCAACTGATAAAACATGTATTCTCGAACAAGCTATTATGCTAAGTAATGATTCAAGTCCTATTATTGTGGAATTATTATTAAAAAATGGTGCTGATCCAAATATTATTTATAATAATCGAACTGTATTACACTATTTAATAGACCAAAAATATTTTATTCATAAGGAAAATATAATCAAATTTCTTTTTAAATACGGCATGAATCCTAATATTTGTGATAAAGAAGGTAATAGTATTATGATGACTGCGATTAAAATGCAAGAAAAAATGAATATAATTGGTATATTTTTGGACTATAAAG
>HE978652.1:52187-53015 GCA_000285855.2 Ruminococcus sp. JC304
ACTGGCTATTTGTACCGTGTTTAAATACGAAGTGCATTGTTATGATTCACTAGTTAAAGTACTGATTGAATATGGTGCTAACCCAAATATTCAAAATTCATTTGGCGAAACTTCATTAATGATTTTATTTGGAATTATTAAATCCTTGAATATAACATCAGCCAATTCAAATAAAGACAATATATCCAAAATTTTATTTGATAAAAATGGTATTGTTCCGGCTCTATTAAAAAGATCCAATTATAAACTATTAAATAATTTGGGTAAAACAGTATACTCTTATGTACCTGATGATATGATACTTAAATTCATGGAAGCAGTAGAATCAAGTATCATTAACAAACATGCGAGAAATAATTTACATCAATCCATTATTGATTTTAATACTCAAATTGTCATGAAACCTGAAAGTATTCGAACCAGAGCAGTGGCAATTCAATGGTATGCAGATCGCGAATTTTCTTTTGAAGAAATACGTGATCATGATAAAAAATTAATTGATTATTTTGGTATTCATGATATTGAAAGTCTCCGTTTTAAAATCCAAGATAGTCTCAAACACATGAATTAATTAACATATATTGTCACAATATATATTAATTAAAAATTGAAAAAATATTTGTAAAAAGATCATTTTATGATAAATAATCAATAAACAAGAGTATTCTGTCCAATATTAAATAATGACTAACATACTTAAACATTTTTATTATTATCCACTCAGTGGTACTGGTATTACTAATGTCTTGGCATATAAAATAATTCTAGGTCTCAATAATACATGTGTTATTAAATATATCAAGAAAAAATTAATTGATGATTATATTT
>HE978652.1:55840-57995 GCA_000285855.2 Ruminococcus sp. JC304
CAGGTTAATTTTCTGAATTACTCATTCCAGAAAATTTTAGACTGGAGCGCTCAAATACTGACCCTGATAAAACAATTGAAACGATTGAATCTGCTATTAATACTGGTATATTAAAAAATGGAACTCCTATAGTTGTTGCCGGATTACCTATTCTACATTTAATGCTAATAGAAAAATTAAATGATTATTCGGATGAATTTAATGTTAATACTTACTTGAAAAAACATGGTGTTTGTTTGTATGGTGGAGAATCACCAACCATTCCAGAACGTCTTCAATTATACAGATATTATGATAAATTATTTGGTATTTATGGAAGTACAGAAATGGGACCTCGATTAGGATTTGCACTAGAACCTAATCTTATTATAGATATTGCATTAACTATACCAGAATTTTTGAGCGAAATCACCAATTCAACATCACCAGCAACATCTTTCTTTTATGATAAATATATGCACAACTATGAAATCGTTAATGATAGTTTAGTTAATACACCATTGATACAACAAGCTGAACTTAAAATTTGTTGGGACCAAGAAGATCAAAGTGAAATAATTGATACTATGCATGTTAAACGTGTCATAGCCAAATATGAATATTTATTGATGGAAACATTTGAATCTTATAACACCAATGATATTTTTAATGCAGAAATTCTGAGATCAATTCTTTACAACTTTTTACATACAAATACTTATCATAAACTTTTTAAATATTATGGATTGGTTTTATTGTATGGACGAAAAGGTGTTATTTTTGGTGGAGCAAATTTAGATAGCAAATTTGTAGAAATTATTTCCGATCAAATTAATTATGATTTTGGCATAAATCATTTGGCTATTCATCGGAAAAATACTGCCACGAAAGATAATATTTCTATTAAAAATTATTCAGGTCTGACACTTGATATTCTGGTCGAAACGCAAGAAATTCTTGACAATGATACACTGTTAAAATTGAAACTTCATATCATTAAATTAATGGAACATCAACATCATGATTTTGAACAAATCATGCTTGCTTATAGAGAAAAGAATCAAGAAAATATTATTATGTCAGGAATAAATTTATTTGCATATGAATCTGAATCTAGTCCCATGCATTTTCGTCATAAACAAAGTGGCAAAAAATTTAATGTTGTCAAAAATTGAATATCTCAGACGTTGAAGCTTGTTATGCTGCTATTAAATTATTTTTTGTAAAAAAATAAATTTAATGATCACAATTTGCAAGTTGATTTGACAACATCAAATGTTCCGGTCAAAGGATTATAAATACGTTCAAATAATATGCGACATAAAGGAAAATCATATGGTTTAGACGAAAAGAATTTATGATAATTTTTATTAATATCTTGGATTTCAACAGCTAAATCTACTATTCTTAAAATTAATACAGAATCAATTGTCAAATCATACATAGAATAATTATCGCAAGATTCTGGAATATATTTAACATTAATATTACCTATTTTTTTACCATTGGCAAGTAATATTGGTTCCACAAAATGTTCTCCAAAACCAACATCCACAAAATATTTTACTCTAAATATTTCGACAATAATGGCCAAATGATATATATCATAGAATTCATTAGTTTTAGGATTTAATTTGTAACATTTAATCAATCGAGAATCAAATCCATTTCGTTGCAAAGTATCATGGAAAGCATAGTTGAGTTCCATGCAAATTCCATATTTATGAGTCCTTATTTTATCAATGACAAGATTAGGTTGAAAATCTGGTAAATTATTTTTGGTAAAATAATCTTTGTTGGAAAAAGCATTATCAGAAATAAATTCTATCATTAAATGCTGAAGAAGAGATAACATTCTTAATAACTTATTATTATTAATTTATTATCATTTGTTAGCACTAATCATATCAATTTTTTGAAACAATAAAATTGAAATATTTTTATTTTGATATTATTAATATATGATATTATCCATTAATATGGATTGTATCAAATATTACGCTTTTTATAATGAAATTAATCCAAGTTGTTACTGTCCACAATATGAGCCTGGATTTAATAATGGTAGCACAATAACATTTGTTTCTGTCGAGAATATATTTCAGGGTAAAAAATTTGGAACGTATATTGCACCTATTACTATTCCTCGATATGTTAAGTTTCAATATTCTAAATC
>HE978652.1:61352-62478 GCA_000285855.2 Ruminococcus sp. JC304
TTTAAGCATATTACAAAAAATAATAATGATTTACGAGATGTTGAATATTTTAATAAATGTTTATTAATAGCAACTGGTCGTGGATTCTTGAATATTGTTAAATATTTTCTAGAAATTGGAGAAAATTTATTCGAAGACAAAGATAAGTCATGTTTAAAAATGGCTTGTAAAATGGGCCATTTAGACATTGTCAAATATTTTGTGGAAAAAGGATTAGATATTAAATTTAATAATTATCATTGTTTAATGGTTGCAACAATTTATAATCATTATGATATCGTAAAATATATTAATACAATGGGTTTTAATTTCATTGATCAAAAAAAATATGTATCGACAATATTATTAATAATAAATATAAATTTACATCTTGTGATATTTATTTAACAACTAAATATCTAAAAAAAATCGGAGTTAACAATCACATACTTTATCAAATATTACTAACTACGTGCGAAAATGAAAATTGTATGACAGCTAAATATATAATTAAATCTGGAATCAAACCAACTAATGCCTGTTTAAAAATAGCTTGCAGAAATAATAATTTTAATATGGTAAAATTAATTACCAAATATCCATACATAAAACTAAATATTAATGTTGATAATAATTATTGTCTTAAACAAGCACAACGTCACAAAAATCAACCAATGATAAACTATTTAATGAATATTAGCAATTATTAATTAATTTTATGATCATAAAATTAATTAATTTGTTAAGTAAATTTTAATGCTTCGTCAATACATTTACTAATATCATCCAAAATAAATTCTCTTATTCCTAGTTCTTCCAGCAATTCAAGATTCGGTATGGTAATAATTTTGTCTATATTTCCTATGGATATATACCATTGAATTGCTGACAATCTGGTTCTTAAACTGTTTGGACTATAAATAATTTGTTGATGTAAACCATGAATTTCTTGTTTGGTAAAATTTAATTTGCAGTAAGATTTTGCTCGTAAAATTTGCAAAACAATATTGGTAATATTTGTCCGATATTTTTCAGGAATAATGTTTATATATTTTTTGCACTCGCTCGATAAATCATTAATATTTAAATTTTCGATTGAGTTTAGGATTAAATCTTTCGATTCGATATTATTACTTTATCAATAAAA
>HE978652.1:65399-66213 GCA_000285855.2 Ruminococcus sp. JC304
ATTTTTAATACGAATATTTGGAATATAATTCCAAAAAAATTTAATAATATCAAGTCTTCGAAATATTTGTTGACTAGTATCACATACTATCATTAATGGCGTGTAATTTAATATATTTGAAGAATATAAACACAAAGGACAACTATTAACAAATGACACAATATCATTATAATTATCAGATACATTTGATTTTTTTAATAAATCAAATAATTTGTCGCAACTGTATTGATACACTGATCTAGGAATCATTGTGATATGATTAATATTATTGGTCGTAATTATTTGATATTTATTTTTCAAACTTTTATCAAATATTATGATAAAATAATAGTATGATGTATAAGAAAAAATATGAAAAATACAAAAAGAAATATATTGATCTTAAACAACAAATGAAATCAGATTGTAATATGTATAATTATTATTTTATACATTCTACTACAGATTACAATAATTTAAAAGATATATTGGAATCTGGAATAATATATCCTGGAAAATATTTAAGAAAAGATCAACAAAAATTGACGATAGATTCTGAATTTGTCTATGCAAATTTGTATTTTGAGGATCTTAATAATATACCAAATTTACCGAATTTTGGGTTGTTAATTCATCCAAAAATATTATATGAAAATGGTATGTATTTTCATAAAGGATGGACCGGACCAAAAGAAGGTGATATACATATTAAAGCAACAAATACACCCAAACAAATATCAAAAAAATTTGATCAAATTAGAGAATTTATGAAAAATCCATCATCCCTTCCGAAAATTATTCAAAATTTTCCAGGCACGCATCATCATGAAGTATA
>HE978652.1:67307-68766 GCA_000285855.2 Ruminococcus sp. JC304
GATTATCCAGAATGTATTGGTTGAGACCAGACACATTCGGAAGACACTTTGTGCCACATGAAAGCTTGAAATACAAAAGTTGAAGATCGATGGTTTGAACGCTGTAATACTTGCCATCGATTTCCAGGCTGGCATAGCGGGTCAAGAACTCGACCATTTCATTGTCAACATAGTCCATGGTATTGGCAATTCCGGAAATGTTTTCGACTTTGTTGAGATCAGGATTATCACAGACCTTCTTGATCAACTCCAGGAGTGTTGGATCAATAGTGGAGCCGGCGAAGATCTTAGAAATCATGTTGCAGGAAGAGGTAATCATTGTTTCAGGCATTATGGTTGAGATGGAGATTGAGTTATATCTACTAGACTGTTGTATGTCTGATATATAATTCTAACCTTAATGGAAGCACTAGTCTGTTCAAAATTCAATTTTTTCAGATATAGTTTATATTCATAAAAAAAATTGAATCATCTAAACATAAGTATGGTTATGTACTGATAAGGATATTATTCCTGTTATAATCAAGAATAATGAAATTCATCATTTTATTGATAATTACTTTGATTTCATATAATCAAGCCAATGATTATAATATTATAGATTTTTTCGATGTTAAAGTTTATCATTTTGACGAGTCAAACATGACTAATGTCTTTGAACATGCTAAAAGTGATGATTCATTTATTCATATTATATCTATGAATACTGTTTTTTCTATTCCTCATGGGGCATGTATCGAACAGCATCATTGTGCAACAACTGCGAGACAAAATTCAAGAGCATATTGTGATAAATATATTTCTCGCGAGATTTATGGTAGAGAAGTTGGAATTTGTAGATGCAATGATGGGTTTGTCGATATTGAAGGAGAATGTCATTGTTTATCACCCGCAAAAGAAATTTGGGATAAATATACTAATCAATATATTTGCCTAGAATCTGGAAGATGTATAGAGAATGATCATGTTATCATTCGGTGAATAGTATGTTCCAGATTTATTGTAATAATAATTATGGCTTGAATTCACTAAAAATTGGTTTTTGTGATTGTGCCAATGGTTATCAATTTGATGGTGTCAAAAAAATNTGTCATTGTCCATTTCCTTTGCAAGAAAATGGATCAGTGGTGAACGTCATTGTATTTATGAATATAAATAAATTTTCTCACATTAAAAAAATTGAAAAAAATTATACAAAAAATACTTTGTTGATTGTTATTATCAATCAATATCAATTGATTGATAATAATCATGGAGTGTAAACATCTGGTAACTTATGTAAACAGTCATGAATTTAGAAGTTCATATAATCGTTGTCGAGATTTAGAATGTTATCTTAAAAAAATGACTCTTAATGAAAATATATTTTGTTATTTAGTTGATACCTTAAATAAAGTTAAAAATAATGAATATATTTTTCTCGAACATATTTTAAAAAAAATTCAACCTATCAAACCAA
>HE978652.1:71688-72853 GCA_000285855.2 Ruminococcus sp. JC304
TAGATATTTTATTAATGTTAGAACCATTTGTTACCAATATAGAATCAAATGATTTGGTTATAATTTTTAAAATTATCAATCCCAGTTGTATGACAATCACTGATATTATAAAAACATATTTTCATAAAATACCTGAAATAAAAGGAAAAGATTTTTGCACGATTTTAAAGATTATCGGAAACAAAGAAAATATTGAATTTGTCGCTGATATGGCAAAATTAGAGTTTATAGAACAATCCACATGTAAACTGAAAAATTATATTGGTTTTATTCCAGAAATTCTTAGTTGTTTTAATGACGAAACTAATATAATAAAAACAATAAATTATTTAATTTTACATGCTCCTCATTTTAATATTAGTTATTCGGAATTTGTCAATATTTGCAAAAAAATATCCAATAAACCACATTTTATTTCAGGATTTATATTGGCACTATCCTTTGCCTATATAAATCACAAGTGGGATTTTCCAGTAAAAGATTTAACTCTTGATGAATTATGTTACAGATTATCACGAATACTCAACACTAACTTATATCAATTGTTCGTAAATAATTTTGTCAATAAGGGTTTTATTTTTAAAGAGATTATTCATCGGTAATAATTTTATAAAATTAAATTTATCATTTTGTTTAAATGAAAAGTTTAATTGTTGAATATGAATCAAATAATAAAGTTGATAAAATATCATAACCTGAATATACCTGAAATTAACGAAAAATAAAATTGTGGAAAAATTATGATATAGTTTGTCCAAGAAATAAGTATAAACATACGGTAAAGACAGATATTATCATTTATATTAAAAAATTTCAATGCGCAAAAATGTTTAGTAAAATAAATAACCAATGTTAATGAGCATGAAAATTACTCATTAATACGATTTCTAGCAATGGGTGTTCAAAAATTACTAATTATTTATTGCTAATCATAAAAATTGAAAATAATATATTTTCGCAATATTTTATTAATAAACAAATGATAAATTAATAATTATGAAAATTACTGATTTTATCGATTTTGATAGTTTGGGAATGTTGGATTATAAGTCAATAATTCATTGTAAACTAGATGATAATCATAAAATATATGAAGAAGATATAAAAATTCCACTTCCAATAAAAAAAAACATTATCATTTATATCTGAAGCAAAAAAATCATTA
>HE978652.1:76098-76916 GCA_000285855.2 Ruminococcus sp. JC304
CATAAATTCTCACCTGGTTGTGGAAATAGACATGCTCAAGAAGCCATGGCTCAAGGTTTTATGACACCGATTTAATTTTGTTTTAGTAATAAATTTTATTATAAAAATAAAATTGAAAATATTATTGTATCAATATAATAATTTCAATTGTAATAGTTATAAATATATAATGGGAAATATTGATTCGACGAATGAATCCAATAAAGATGATTCGTTAAATAATTTTGTTGACAAATTGGTTAAAAATTTACCTAATAAACAATTAAATGAATCAATTGGAAAAAAAGATAGTTCATCAAATAAAGATGATTTATTAAATAATTTTGTCAATGAATTAGTAAAAAATTTACCTAATAAACAATTAAATGAATCAGGTGAACAAACCAAAGATAATTCATTAAATGATTTGGATATTAAAACAATAGAAAGAGTAATAGAAAAATTATCTAATAAACTGTCAAAAGAATCAACTGGAGAAGCCAAAGATACATCATCTAATGATTTAAACAATTAAAAAATTGAAAATAAAACATTCAAATGCTGTCATTGTAAAAATACTTAGATTATCTAGCTACAATAGCCAGAACAGCATTCATCAAAGAAAGATCAACAATGTCTACGCAAACAATCAGTTCATCCCAGCGTCGTGCCTACGAAAAGATGTTTTCAGATCTCAACAAGATCACGGAAAACCAGCGCGATCAGATGTCGCCAGAAACTTACCAATCCTTTTGCAAAGAATACGAAAAGCTTCACTACACTTTGTGGCCTTCTTCGACCCTCTGTGTACCCAACAGAATGGATTCAAAAAAAGAGGC
>HE978652.1:76936-78372 GCA_000285855.2 Ruminococcus sp. JC304
AATGGATTCAAAAAAGAGGCAAGAAAGAAACGAGGAAGAAAAAAGACGACGCAATGCACTTGGTATCTCAATTTGAGATAATCAAACATTCCATTATAGATAGAATATTTGATTAACAAAATTATCCAGAATAGATTCATTCAAATAAATTTATTCAAATAATTTATACAAATAAATTATTCGAATCAATTATCAAAAAAATTTGTGAAAAAAATTGAAAAAATAATTGGTAGATTAGTTCATATATGTATTATGCATTAGTAGTTTTCGGTGAAAACTAATAATGGATTCCATTTTTAACATATTCAAACAATTGGCTAGTCAATTTAGAACCTCCAATGAAAATCAAGAAGTTCAACAAGAAGTTCAACAAGAAGTTCAACAAGAGGTTCGTCAAGACACTCCAATTGTGGCTGATACTTCTGCACAATCCAAGCGCAAGATTGGTGATGTCGCACCACAACCAAGTATTAAAAACACAGAAGATTTGAGAGTTTTTAAATCTTTGAGTGAAAGACCTACAAAAAAACCAAAATATGATACACCTTATGTATGTAAAAGAAGCACAAGATCTGAGATTACAAGAGAATCAGACGATTGGACAGAAAGTGAGAATTATAGACCAAGTATTTACCACGATAATCGGATTTCATCAAGGAATTATAATAATTCTAGGCGCAATAGATTTAGATCTCCTTCCAGAGACAGATATTATAAGCGAGAAAGGTCTCCTTCCAGAGACAGATATTATAAGCGAGAAAGATCATCTTCCAGAGACAGATATTATAAGCGTGAAAGATCATCTTCCAGAGACAGATCTTATAAGCGTGAAAGATCATCTTCCAGAGACAGATCTAATAAGAGGTCTCAATCTCCTTCCAGAAACAAACCTAATAAAAGATCCAGGTCATCATCTCGAGATCTTGATGCTGTCAAAGATATCTCTACTGATGATAACAGAAGACTAGTTGTTCATGAAAAATCTGGTGATGATGTTATTATCTCTGAAACGCAAAGACAGGGTAAAACAGTATTTGACTATAATCCAATTGATGATACTTATTATATTATTACCACTACAGGTACAAAGATTTGGTATAAAGGAAATCTAATTCATCGTGATGAATTACCCGCCATGATTTGTGAGAATGGAACTCAAAAGTGGTATCAATATGGTGAATATAGTAGACCCAATGATTTACCATGCATTGTCGGAAATACTGGAACTAAAGTTTGGTATGTCGATGGCGAGATTGATCGTGCTGGTGATAAACCCGCAGTAATAGAACCTAATGGTACACAAAAATGGTACAAAAAAGGTTTCATGCATCGTGATGATGGTCCAGCCTTGATTACAAAAAAAGGTGTAATGATGTGGTATCATTGGGGTAAATTGCACAGAGACGACGGATTACCAGCCATTGTTGATCCTAATG
>HE978652.1:81322-82906 GCA_000285855.2 Ruminococcus sp. JC304
ATCCTAATGTTGTGTATAAATGGTATACACATGGGCTGAAAAATCGTGGTGGTGATTTACCCGCCATTATTAATGTTAATGGAGATCTCGCATGGTACCATCATGACCAATTACATCGTGAGAATGGTCCCGCAATTATTCGTAAAAACGGCGAACTAATTTGGTATAAACATGGTGAAGAAATAACTCGTGAGAAAAATTATTCTTGGCGCAAGAATAATTTCCATTATTCTGATATTATCGAGAAGCTATATACACAATTTCCTTATTTGACTACTTGGTATAGTTGGAATTTGATGGTTTCGGAGACTAATTCGTAAATATTAGTTGCGAAATAAACAAATTTACTATGATAATAATTTATTATCATATTAAATTTAATATACCAATATAAATATTTATTATGGTGTTATAATAAATATTTATAATGAAACATAACAAAATACTATCAATAGCAGTTTTTTTTGCTATTATCGCTTGTTCTATGGCTCAAGGACCCACATGTGGTATTCCTGTAATCCAGTATGATCAACCATTTTTAATCTATGCTCCTACATGGAGATCATATTGTTCGGTTCCTGATGGAATTTACTTTTAAATGTGATATTGGTTTGACTGATCCGAATAAAGCCACTAAATTTGCCATTAATGATGGTAGATACTTTGGTTATCCCAGCCGATCAGGTCCGGTTGCCACTAAATCGGTTTTCCCGAACATGCTATATGTCACTACCGGTGGTTTTAATTCTGGTGTTAATGTAGCGCATATTCCTTCTGGTGCTAAAAATGGAGAATTATTTTTCAAACCTCTCAATTACATGACTCAAGATCCAGTAATTTTCCAATTTCAAAATAATTTCCCTCAAGCTAATAGCAATTTATATGGTAATGTTTCAGAGATTAATTTTAGAAATATGAGACAGGCTGCAGGAACTGGTTTTTGTGCCGCTTCTAGTAGCACAAGTAATAATGGTATAGTATCATGTGACCGAACTATGACTCGAGAATGGGAAGCTTTCTTTTTTATTCCTTGGACCAGTTCAATCTAATTATACACTAATTTAGTTAAAAATTGAAAATAAAATTCATAAACAGTTCCATGATAAAAACCTAATATACCAGATTACATTATAATCTAAATAATTATAACTAAGATCAAATCAAATCAAATCAAATCAAATCAAACTAAACATTATGCAAAACAAAGATCTGAAATATACAATCTCGGGAAACACAATCTCGGTTTATAACAGCGATCTCAAAATTGGTTCTATTGAGAACAAGCAAAAAGACACAGGTTTTGTTTGCATTTGTATGGTTCCCGAGAATTTGATCGATGAATTGATTGATTGGCATCAATCTTGTGATTACGAAGATGATGATTTTCTTTCTTTCAACTTGCTCCAAATACCTGAGGAGATATTGAACGATCCTCCTGCAATCCAATGGACTTCACACAAGAATCTGGAAACATCTGTTACGGATCTTTATGAATGTTGGAACACTATGCAACAATCTTCTTAATAAGCTTTATTGTATAAAGCTTATTAAGAATATAAAATTGAAAAAAATAAACTAGATAAA
>HE978652.1:86539-88251 GCA_000285855.2 Ruminococcus sp. JC304
GAAATTTTTAACAAACTCATATGTAAATGCGTTGATGGTAATGTTAATCCCTGTCTTGACATAGAAAAAATGACAACAGATGATATTATTGATATTTAAAAAAGAAATCAATATAGTTGTCTAATTGAATTTATTAATCACAAATTATTTAATTTATGATTAGTAAATAGTTATAATATAATCACTATGTCAAAATATGTCATTGTATATCTAAAATGTATGATGAATATGTTTTGATTAAGATAACACATAAAATTTGAAAAATAAATTGGTTATTTAAAAATTCACAAGTTAGACAATAACAAATGTCTATATATTATTTTTATTATTTGCTTAATGGATATTCAATATTAGAAATTAATTATTTGTTTATAGCAGAAAATAAATCAAAAGCAAAAAATAAATTAAAAAATTATTTAGACAAAAATGAGACGATATTGAATGAACTTATAAATAAATATATATCAGATTATTTTGATTCTTGTAATAATTTGGAGAATATAAATAGTTCTAAAATCAATAAATTAAAAATCAAGATGTTTAATTTAATACTCGATGATATATATGAAAAAATTAATAATGTTTCAAAATCCGAACATAAATTTATTGGATATGCTAGATTAGAATGTGATACAGAAACTGGTAACACTTGTTATGATTATTTCAATAATAATCATAATTCTTCGTATAGTGAAGAACATGAAATGGAAAAAATTTTAGAAAAAATGTGGAATAAATTCAAAAAAAAAACAATAAATAATATGTCATGTATACAATTAGTAAAAATTGAAAAATATATTAATTAAAGATATGTTCACTGTACTATAATGAACATATCTTCAAATAATTATATTATTAAACATAATAATTTTCATAAATGAAAATTCTGATCGAAAATGAGGAAATGGCTAAATTGCCAGAATTAATATTGACAGACAAGTATCAAAATATAGCCTTCCAAAAATATTATTTTGCTGAAATAACGAAATTGAGTTATTTAAAAATGATGAAAATGATGATTGTTAATGGTTTTAAGGTACCATATAATACTTGTATGAAAATTGCATGTAAAAATGGATTATTAGATGTTGTAAAATTTCTGATAGAAGGTAAATATTATATTTATGAACCATGTGAACATCGTGCAGTTACATTAGCTTTCGAACATAATCATGTGGATATTTTAAAATATCTAATTGATAATAATTATATTAAATACAGTGTTCGCTTTCTATTAAAATCAATTGAATTAGTCATGAATAGAGAATATTATGATTCATTGAAATACATAAGTACACTGAGTGATTTTAATAAAAGAAAAATTATCATGGTTGCCAAAAAAAATCAAATTAATACTAGGGATATATTTGCAAATATGTCACCAAACTAAATATTTCACCAAATATCAAAAAAAAAGTTCTATTATATATGTTTTTAATAATAGTATAATATTAAAAATGGAGCACACGATTGTATTAATGATTTTAGATGGCGATATTATTATGTATCAAGAAGAATTTCAAAATCATAAACTTGCTGTTTTAGAAGCAGTAAAGAAATTATTCGAACTAAATTGCGAAAGCACAATATCTAATGTTGGAGAATATACCATTAATAATTATAAAAATAATGATAACTACGGAGATCTAAAAAAAATATAAAGGGCAAATAGAAGTTAAAACAAAATCTGGTAAAATAGATTTTTCTCAGCT
>HE978652.1:91705-93214 GCA_000285855.2 Ruminococcus sp. JC304
ATTAAATTTATTAAATAAAAAATTTGATAAAATTTCAAGCTTATAAATATTATTGGTTTGGGTAATTCAATATTAGATTATCAAAATGAATTATCGAGTTAAAGAAATAATGGAGCGATATTATGGTGATACAATTTATGCCCCATTTATAACAGGTATAACATTAAGAGAAATTAACATAAATAGTCCAAGTTTGGATGAGATTGAAAATGCTATTTCAAAAAATGAAAATAATTATGTATTGGAAAAATTGATTAAAATTCCTTATGATAATTTTATCAAAATTATACAATATTTTATTATTACAGATAATTTATATTATCTAGAATATTGCGTTGATAATAATTTGATTGATGTTATTGAAATTAAAAAATTTTGGAAATTGGCAATTAGTTATTGCTCTCATAAAGTAATAGATTATATGTTGAGTTTAGGTGTTGATATTAATTCATATGATAATTATGCTATAATTATAGCAGCACTTTGTAATGATGAAAAATTATTCACATATTTAGTTAATCACAATGCTGATATTTATATTGAATCTTTGCTGAATATTTTTATAAGTCGAGGATCTTTGGATAAAATTCAATATCTTGAAGAAAATGGCATGACGTTAAATTTTGAATAAAAATAATATTATATTAGCTGCGTGTATTCCTAATAGTGATATTATGAATTATATCATAGATTCGGGCCATAATGTATTATTTGATAATAATAAACCATTTCGTGCAGCTATATTAAGTGGTAATATTGATACAGTAAAATTATTATTATCAGTGGGAGCTAATATGAATGATATTACACTTGAGGACTTAAATCAAATTATTGGAAAAAATTTACCGAATTAGTACCAATATTAATCGACATAGGATATAAATTTACGCTGGATAATTTTGAATTAAATGATAATCAAAAAATAATTTCTCAAATTATTGATACCATGGATGATAAAGGAGTAAATTTTAATAATATGGTTAAAATATTTTGTTTTCCAAAAAATAATATACTAATCAATTAATATGATTAATTGAAATCAATATTTAATATGAAAATTATATTGTCATATTTAATAAATAATTCAAAGATTAATCAATATCTTCAATAGACTTGTTAAATTTTTGATCATAAATTATATGAGATATCGAATCCAATGCATCATTTAGATCACTACAATCAAGTATATTTGTATAATAATATTTAGTTCGTAAAAATTCATGTCTCATTATAACTGGATCAAACAAATTATTTCTGGATTCCATAAATTTAATCGCTTCCTTATCAATATTACAGAGATAATCATAAGCATCCATTAAACATTGATCTTCAGTAAAAACTTGATCAGAATTATTTTTATCCTCATTGATTTCATGATCATTATCAGATTTATCTTGGATAGTTATATTGGTAATTTTATTATCAATATTTGGATTTTCGAGAAGATGATCCATGAGATTCGTCATTGCTTCATTGTTGATAAAACTCGATTCTTCTGACTCGCTAATT
>HE978652.1:94674-95339 GCA_000285855.2 Ruminococcus sp. JC304
TTTTTTTGGTCGAAATATTAAGATCATTGTGAAAAATTGAAAAATAATATATTGATTAGTCCTTCAGACTATGATATAAATATCAGATTTATAATAAATCTAAACAGACATATTTAATAAATAATGCAGACCAATGAAAATTTCGAAATAATGTTCAAACCATTGGATGAAATGACTTCCTAAGAAAGAAGGCAAAAACCTCTTGAAGAAAGACGTCATAATTCCGCTGAAGGTTACGTCAATATTATGCTCCAATGGAGTATGTACCATTTAGATTGCCGAATGGTTTTCCAGGTTTACGGGGAGATTTAAAAGATTGTATACCAGACTCGGTAACACATTTGAGTTTTGGATCTTTGTTCGATACAAAGACACCAAAAGAAGCTCTCGAGAACGTGGACAAAGAAACATCTAGTGTAAAAATCATGGAAAGTTACAGGATACTTCCAAGAAGACTAGGAACATCAAGTCAAAACATTGATTTCATTTTGAAAAGATAAATTTATCCCTTCGAGTTTAGAAAATATATAAAATGGCAATAAAAATTCTGAATATATTATATCCAAATATATGCAAATAAAACCAGGATGTTGTGTTAAATTACCAGATGGAAGAATTGGTCGAGTTAGAGATAAAAATAAATATGGTATGTGGAGAGTTCGAGT
>HE978652.1:96809-97911 GCA_000285855.2 Ruminococcus sp. JC304
TAAATATGGTATGTGGAGAGTTCGAGTAAAAAGAAAAACATCAAATTCATATACTTTTTTATATTTTAATTCCAAAGAATTATAGATAATAGATTGTCCTCCTGGTTGGATGAGTGTTGATGGTTATAATAATTATTTAATCAAAACGCTTAATAAAATGAAACAAAGAAAAAATATGTCACAAAAATAAACCATGTTCTAACAATATAATTTAAAATATTAGATTAAGCTTATTTATCAGATAAAAATATTCTTTTGAAAAATTGAAATAATAATATTATTGGATAAAATATTATTATTAATTTACAATAAAAAACATGGATTTTAGTAAAATATTTAATTCGGAAAAATTATCAGACATAAAGTTAATTTTAATCGATAAAAATAATGGTAAAAAAGGTCTCAACTTACATAAAGTAATTTTAAATACAGGGTCTCCATTTTTTGAAAAAATGGTTGATAATTTCAAAGAAAAAAATCAGTCCGAGATTGTTTTAGAAGTATTTAATGTGGATGTATTTAGTGATATTTTAAAATCATTTTATGGAATTGAGCTAGATATTCCAGAAAATTGGAAATATCAGCTAGCAAATTATATTTGTCGACAATATTTATTACTGGAATATGAATTACCTGAGACTTTAAAAATACCTGAGAATGAATTTGAAGAATTTTTAGACATTACACAATCATTAGAATATACAGATCAAGTCATAAATTTGGTGGCAGAAAATTTACCAATAGATTTTGATCTGGATAAATTATCGATTGATTTAATAAAAGAAATTGAAAAAAAATATCTCGATCATAAAATATTAGCACTCGGAAACAAAAGTATTAATATTATTGATATTAATAATAATAAAATAAACACTATAATAAAAGGAGATTTGTATTATCTTGATTATATCAAGATTTAGATATTATTGTAACAAGGAACATAAAAAATTCTAAATATATTTTTTATGATTTGAACGGAATTTACTTGATCTAAATAATATCGATGAAAATAATAAAAAATATGAATATTTATCGGAAAATTTAAATGATAAACATTTTAAACACGTTAATAAACTCCTTGATGGTATAGGACAAAATTATG
>HE978652.1:99334-101086 GCA_000285855.2 Ruminococcus sp. JC304
ATTGCTTTGGAGTATAAAGAAAAACATACAGATATTTTCCTTTATAATATTATGACAGAATCATTAATAAAAAAATTAACAGTCGAATTAAAAATAGAACATATTAAATGCATATCTGTTGATAGTCCAATCAAAAACAAACTTAAAAAATATCTTGATAATTATTGAAATAGATATTTGTGAAAAATTATCGACAAATTTATCCAAATATATTTATTAAATATATTTGAATAAAATGATAATCTAATTTGGATTATTTTGTAATCTGTTATATCGAGTATCATAATTTATTTTGGTATATAAATCTTGACAACGGAAACTGACATTAACTGGTATTGTTACTAAATACAATATAATTATAATTAAAACGAATATAATACCAACATATATCCATGATTGCGAATTATAATTTGGAATTGTTACATATAATATAATAAATATACAAATGATAACAACACTTAAAAAGATCCATTGAACATTATAGTTCATTATTTATAAATTAATAATAGATAATTATAATTATACATTTGATTGAGTTACCTTGGAAATGTTCTAAATGGTCTATTAAATAAATATCAAAATTGGATTTTCTCAAAATATTGATATTTATTATTATTCTTGATAAATGCGTCTGCATAAATAATATCAGAAATGGATAAATTACCTTATGAAATTTGGATTCATATCATCGATTTTTTGGAAAATCCATTTAATATGCTTACATGTAATAAATATACATTATCTATGACAAAATATCTTAATAAGATCAATTCATTTCTTATGATAATGGTAGAACAAGGTAACTTATCATGGATAAAAAATTTACATTCACAAGGATATGACATAAGATTTCGAAATGATGAAGCTTTAAAAATTGCTTGTAAATATGGTTATTTAGAAATTGTCAAGTATCTACATAGTCACGGTGCAATATTATGATCGATGATAAATTTTGTTTAAAAATAGCTTCGAAACGTGGTCATCTCGAAATTATTAAATATTTGTATCAAAATGGTTATCAATTTAGTGACAATGATAAATCTATTCTTGATATTGCTTCTTACAATGGTCATTTTGAAATTGTCAAATATGTTCGTTTATTAAATCCTAATGTTAAAACTAACGCATGTATTCGAATGAATTGGGCTGTCAATGATAACATTATACAAGTATTTTCGTATTACTATACCGATGATAAATTTAAAAATAATATATATCGTGCCACAGAATATGGAAATCTTGAAATAATTAAAAAAACTTGGAATAAATTTTATAAGAATAAATCTGTTTTGAATAATTTATTTAAAATAGCAATAACATACGGACAATTTGATATAATTAAATACATATTTATAAAAGGTTATTGTTTTCAATGTCAATCTAATGAATTTATCGAAATAGCATGCGGTCAAGGTCATCTTAATATAGTTAAGTATCTCCATAAAAAAGGATTACCAGTTACTGATTCATTATTGAATATTGCTGGTAGATTTGGTCATTATGATGTAGTTAAATATTTATACAAGCGTCTTAAAAATTCTAATATTCAAGGAGTCATTATCAAAGCTATTGAAAATGATTATCTTGAAATTGTTAAATTTCTTATCGAGAAAGAAAATAACCTGGATAGGATAAATGAATACACCATGTTAGCCCATATACATGATCATAACAGAATAATTAGATATTTTGATAATATTCACAAGGTTTCCACATAATATTATTGGTAATTTGGAAAAATTGATTTTTTAA
>HE978652.1:103763-105938 GCA_000285855.2 Ruminococcus sp. JC304
AATGGTTAGTTTAATTATATTAATGATTAGTTTAATTAACTTAATATTATATCCTAATATTAAATGTCAACATTTGAGAATTCTAATGAAGTCGAAGAAATATCTTCGTGGTTCAATTGGGGAACTTCTCCTTATGATTTTCCAAGATTTCGTCAAATAGAAGTGAGTAAAAAAAAACCAATTGTTAAAATAATAACTCGAACTGGTGGTGGAAATCGTGAAGAATACGAATTTGAAAATTATAAACTTACTTTTCTCCAAGGTCATATTGAAAACAATGATGCATGGTGGGATAGTACATACGCGGTGTTTAAATATAAGATACCAGATGTATCAATCGATAAGTGGCGCAAATATATTGAAAAAAATAATGATTCCAAAAAATGATTTTAATACGGTGGTTTATTTTAATAATATTTTAATAATATTTTAATAATATTTGAATTATTTATTAATAATAGATAATTCAAATCAAGTGCACAATTTATATTTCACCAAATATTTTATACCAACTACACATTATTGCATATTTTTGTTGGAAAAAATATGACTTGACAATATCAATAGTTATGTATGTATTTTATTTAATTATTAAATATTATTTTTATTCATAGTATATAATGTTTTATGTGATATTAATAATAATAATAATAATAATAGTACTGTTTATATTTCTATCGGTGTATAGAAAATGGTATTATTATTATTATTTAAAAAATAAATTATTCCCTCTACAAATATCTGACATTAAACTCGAAGATGATATTACAAAAGAAGATAATTATAATAATATTATTCAAATATTACCCAGAAAGCCAACTAATAATGAAATAATATTTTTATTGAAATACAAAAAATTTATGGATTTACCGAATGTTTATTCTATGTGTGATGATTATAAAATTAACCAAATGAAAAATATTATTGAACAAGTATTTAAAAGAAATATTCCGGGATCATTTGTGGAAACTGGAGTTTGGAAAGGAGGAATGGCTATGTGGATGAAATGCATTATGAAATATCATAAACAAAATAGAAATTTATGGTTATTTGATACTTTTGATAATTTTCCCGAACCAACACATACCAAAGACAAAACAATACACAACATTACTAATTTACTCTTTGAGAAAGGTCCGACTGTTTATGATGTTATCGAAAATTTTAAAAAATTTGGATTATTGGATGATAAAGTACATTTTATTGTGGGAAATTTTTCTAAAACATTAGAACACACAGATCCAGAAGAAATTGCTATTTTAAGACTTGATAGTGATTATTATGATTCAACATTATTAGTATTGGAACTTTATTATCATAAAGTTGTAACAGGTGGATATATCATAATTGATGATTATAATAATTATCATGTAGCATGTAAAAATGCTGTTGATTATTTTAGAAAAAAACATAAAATTGAATCACCTATTTATGACATAAATAGAGAAAGTGTTTATTGGATTAAATAATATTAAGATGAATGTTTATTTACATTTTTGATAGTTTCATTCAGTACATCATTTGATTTAACAAATTTTAAAAAAATNTTATTTACCATGTTTAGGAAAATATTATTAAAATCTCTTTTAATATCTAAAAATAGAATAACTCTTGGTTCATTCGTATTATTTTCAACATGATGCATAAACATATCATCAAACATAATATCTGATCCTTCTCTCCAATTTAATTCGTATCCATTAACATTAATAAAACATTTGTTCCATTCTTTTGGAATAATTATACCCAAGTGATATCGTATAACACCTTTATATATACCAATGTGTGGTGTTAATTTAGCATTTGGTTCAAGGATACTAAAATATGCTAATGTACATGGACATGAATTTATTAATTTTGTTGTTAATGGAAAATATTTTGTTATATTTGTATCTTTTCCAAAAATACGCAAATATAATGTTTTCCATTTATTATCCATATCACATGCGGCTATTTTTTTATTTGATTGAATTTGATTATGAAGTGGTATTTCGTTATGTTTTGAATATTCAATAAATTCTTTTTTTATGGACTTCCAATTTTTTCTAAAATTTTCTGTCCATGAAAAATTTTTTGTATCAAAAATTGCTGGATCATTACAATGGCTATCAAATAATGAATTAATTTTATCGGTAATTGTAAATATATTTTTATGATAATTTATATACAATAAAT
>HE978652.1:106791-108072 GCA_000285855.2 Ruminococcus sp. JC304
AATAAAGGATTAACATAAGCAATAAAGGATTAACATAAGCAATAAAGGATTGATATAAGCAATATGTCTGCCTCTCATCCGCTTTCTAAGAATCTCCACTACCATCCTGAAGGAAACAAACTCAGCATCACCATAGGTGACTTGAAGGTGGGTTCAGTCGAGTTTGTTCGCGAAACAGGTTGTTTGAAGTCTGAGTGCTACTATCCATTGAAGTGGCATGAAGAACTGAACTCTTGGTACAGGTGCTGCGACAACAACTGCCAAGAAGACCATCCAGTTCCAGAAGGAGTTCCCTTTCCAACCCAGATCAACTACAACATTCAATCGTTCGAATGGATCGAAGAGAAAGACACAGACCTGACTCACGCCATCACTAGAATCTGGAATACATACCAGCTTCTCCAGTTGAACTAAGTTTGTTGACAACTAAAAATATTTAGTTATCAATAAATATAATGTTATTTAGGATTTTATAGAAGAGCTTCCTTCATCTATAAATAAATTTTGAAAAAATATCATCAGTGTTTTATGAATATAAAATTATTCATAAAATGGATCATTCAAAATATGACGTCAACTTTTAGAGAATACTATGATATTATTTAAAAATGTTTATAAAGATAGGAAACATATGATGTCAATTTTTAGATAATATGATTAGATAATCTAAAAATGTTTATTAGGATAGCAATCATATGACGTTAATTTTTAGATAATATGATTAGAGTTTATTAAATAAAATATTGTTTAATTCAGAAGCAGATTTAGGAAAATCATTCAATATCATGACACCAGGATAATTATCCTGAACAAAATTAATAACTTGTTCACTTAATTTATTACGATAACATATTGCACGTAAATATTTGTGTAGATCCACTTTTTTTTAATTAGTATTTCATGTAAACCAGGAAGAAGACAAGTTTCATCTTGTTTCGTCGTAATAATATGATTATTGATTTCATCTAAAACAGCATCAACGTTATCTTTTCTTGGATTAACTTTTGTAGTAGCTTCCAACTTTGAACCTACCCAAGATAATGCATACCTAAACGATCTTTTATAAAGTATTTTACTGTTTAAAATTAATTTAAAACCACCCATAGCAGCTTCAGAATCACCTAAAAGGGTAAAGTAAACATAATCAAGAGGGATACCAGATATACCTTGTAATCCGGAATAACTGCTGGCGTATAAATGACCGTCTTGTAAAATTTTTAACATTTTTTCAGAGGAGGAAGCTACGATACTATGGACAAGATAATATTTAGGTGGATTAGT
>HE978652.1:109132-114293 GCA_000285855.2 Ruminococcus sp. JC304
ATTAATCATTGTTTTAATTTGGTTTGTTTATATGGTAATTTAAAATTGGTAAAATATTTAATCACACTTGGCGTTAATATAAGTCATGATAATTATAAAGCAATGAGAATGGCTCATTATAATGAGCAAATGAATGTTGTTGATTATTTATTATCAATGGGTGCTGATAAAGATTTTTTACAAACATCATATGATGAATATGATGACGTTTTTAATCCTTGAAAATCGTTTGATTTTTATTTTATTTAAGATTTTATATAAAATAAAATTTATAAATATTGAATGTGCAACATTTGACTGATGATATAGTTGGTAAAAGAATTATCTGTTTACAAATATCACCATTGAATTATCACAGATATGAAAAATATTTGGATTTAGGTATTCAATTTAAAAATTAGGATATGTATACAGAAGTATATTCGTTTAGTATCGAAAATGCTATTCCTGATAACGTCACGCATTTGACTTTGAACTAAAAATTTTTTGAAACAGATGATAAAGGAGATCCAGTAACTATAATATCAAAATATTATAAAAGTGAGACAAAATATGGATCAAAAAAAGAAAAGAATTTCAGAATTGTTGAATATAAAAATCCAAATAAAGAAAATGAGAATGAAATACAAAAAAATAAATTAGATTTAGCATATGCGATGACAATACACAAAGCACAAGGAAAAGGATATGATACAGTAATAATTATATTACATTCGGATATGTATACAAAATTGCTAAATAGAAATATGTTATATACAGCAATAACAAGAGCAAAAAAAAAGTGTATAATATAAGTAATGAAAATGGATTACATGAATGTAAAAAATTAATGGACACAAGGATAACAAATCTATTTAGACAATCAAAAAATCCGCAATCCGATGAAAAGCAGCAGGTAAAATATAATCCAACAGATATAATTGAGGTTTTAACAATGATATTAAAAAAAATAAGAGAAAATGATGATTCTGAAAAAATGATAGAGTTGTTATTATCAAAAAAAATTGACATAAAACAAATCAATCAAGAAGAAAAAACGATAAATACAATAATGGAAATGAGTAAATTAAATAGAAATATATTAACAGATATGACATTTTATAAAAGTTTAATTAATTTTAAATAATATGATATCAATCATATGATGTCAATTTTTAGAGAATATGATTATGAGATACGGTTATTACATTGTAATAACCATATCTAACCTGGCCCTAGGGCACAAGGTATCATCTAAAAATATTTATAAAGATAGGAAACATGTGATGTCAATTTTGAGAGAATATGATAATGTTATCAGAGAATGTATATTAAGATAGCAATCATGTAAGATACGGTTATTACAACACAATAACCTATCTAACCTACCGCATTGCGGACAAGGTGATGTCAATTTTTAGAGAATATGATTATTAACTTGAAATTTTTTCATTATAATTTAAAACCAATCCATCAATAATTGATTTTAATTTTGATAATTTAATATTGACCCATTCTGTTTTTTTACCTTTAGAATCTTTTATAACATATTTTTTGACCAAATTTTTTATTTCCGATTCAATTAATTCATAGTGATCAACATATATTAAATAATATATTTCAGGATTAATTAAATATGTGCGATATCTTGTTTGAAGTTTAGAAATTGAACCAGAATGGCGACCTATTTTGTAATTATTTTTTTTGCGAGTTTAGTGGTGGAAATAACATATATACAACATCCTAATTTATCTTTTGATAATTTATCTTTTAGTGTTTTTGACTGTGTCGTGTGAAAGTATTTAAACATATCCGATTTAGTAATGCCGCAATATGCATTCTCTGTTTGTTCACTATTGATTTCTAAAATAGGATCAGAATTGTCAAATATTGATTCAATACATTTTTCGTTTAAACCATAATATCTAATGTTATTATTCATATGAATAATAACATTATCATATTGTTATATATATTTGAAAAAAGTGTAATGTGTGGAAAAATAAAATAAATATTAATATTATTTCTTATTAAGTCTTTGTATAGCTTTATCAAAATCTTTATTTCTTATTCAATCTTTGTATAGCTTTATCAAAATCTTTATTTCTTATTCAATCTTTGTATAGCTTTATCAAAATCTTTAAAAGAGACACCATTGTTTAAAATATCAATATTTTCATTATTATTTATTTTTCTGGTTTTAATAATTATGTCTTTGTTTTCATATAATATGGGTTTAATGTAGGAAATAAGTTTTTTTCTTGAATCTGGTTTTGAAAAATCAGCATCTTTAATAGCATCTTTAATTTTTTTTATGGATTTTTTATTTAAATAATCTGATAATTCATTAACAATAATATTCAAATCTTCCACTTTAGAATCTAATAGTTTACTGATTATTTCATGAATTCTTTTTTTTGTCCATTTTTTATCTTTATAAATTACTCCATATCCTGATTTAATATCAGGATAGTATACATTATGATGTTGTGGTTTATTGGGATTAAAATTGGTGATTTCAATAAATTTTTCTATAATACCCGTATTTGATTTTAAAAAAGATAATATGTCATGACTAGATAAATCATTTGTTGTAGATGATGCAAAATTGAGAATAATATTGTATGTTTTATTGTTGTTGTTATTGTTACAATTTTTGCTGTCTATAGCAATAATATTTTTATTACCATTGGTATTTTTATCACCATTATTAATATTTTTAGATTTTTTAATAACAGGATTTTTAATTTTGCAACTATTCAAATGCCTGTTCAATGAATCTTTCCTACTAAATTTTTTTTTGCAATATTTACATTTGTGATCAGGTAATTTTTTTGCTGTTTTACTTCCGGATATATTTTTCTTATTCACGCAACTCCTGATTCTTTCAATATGACGATTATATTTTGATTTGTGGTCGAATTGTTTCGAACATTTATCACAAGTATAAATTGGCATGACTGACAATATATATTATTAGCCACATAACTTTATGCCAAATATTTTATAGAACCACATTTTTTAGGGCCACATATTTTAGGACCACCGCGGTTTTCCCAGTAAAATGTGTGGCCCTAAAATCAAAATTGTGGTCCTTAATAAAAAAACAGAAAAGGTATATATATATATTATTGATAAAAACAAAAAGGTAAATATTTATTACCAATAAAATAAAAAAAGTATATGCCTACAAATACAAAAATTTTAAAATATCCGCGGTCTGAAAAAATAAATATTGACATTTGGAAAATCTTATTTTTTAACACAAATTCCAAATCTATGTGGTACAAAAAAGTCACCTTTTCAAAAAGATTCTTAATCATAATTTTTTACCGAGAATACTTTTAAAATACATTTTTTACATAATAGACAAATATCATGTCTTCAATTATTTATCATAATAGGCAAGTAACATGTCTTCAATTATTTATCATAATAGACAAATAACATGTCTTCAATTATTTATCATGACATATTGTGTATTTGTTTTAATTTTATTTTGATAAATTAGATTGTTCCAAATTATTAGATACAATATTGATAATCCAAGACTTAATTTTTAAAAAAATGATTTAAAGATATATTATTATAATGATAATAGGCTAAGGTGGCAGAGTGTCTAATGCGATAGACTCAAGATCTATTATCTTTTGATGTCGTGGGTTCGAATCCCACCCTTAGCATTCTATTTATAATGATTCTATTGAATCACTATAAAAAAATATTTAAATTCACCAATCATATTATGTTAATTAATAAAATACATAAACAATATAGAACTAATCCAATAATAGATTTTATTAAATGAAAAATATTGATGAACAAATAAAAAAATTTTGGAAATTTTATAACATATGGTCTATCTAACAAGAATAGTTACAAACTAGATGCAATAAAATATGTCAAATATATATTTATAGAAAATACAAATCAAATTATTTATGATTTATATATGGCTGGTACTTTAAAAAACATATATGATTCTAATAATTTTAATAGATATATATGTGATAATAAAAATGAGTTGGTATATGATATACCAAATAAATATAGAAAAAGAAATGAAATGGTTAATGAAAGTTTGAAATTAATTCATATTAATGATTTGTGTAATATTTTTTCACAAGAAACAGAAGAAATCATTTCAGACCATTTTAATATTTTTAACGAAAAATTTAATTGTGAAAAAGAAAATAACGCAATAAAATTAAAATTTTATTTTCTTTTACAATTAATAAATATCACATTTGATTGGCGTAATGATTACAATAATAATACAACTATTTATTTTGATCAAATAGAAAAATTAAACAATATTTTGAAAAAATATGATTTACAATACCACCATAGTATGAATTCATTTTGTGATATATTAGTGGGTAATAAACTTGTTGATAAAGAATGTTTAACAATATTGATAAAATTTTGTAATTCGATATCAAATGAGAAAACCATCACAAAAAATAAATAAAAGGAAAACTATGAAGGATATTATTTTTAAAAATTAATATTATCCAATTTGGGAAACATTGGTTCATTCCAAAAAATAACATCTCTATAAGGTTTGTCTTTAATAATATTTTTAATTTTATCTAAATATTGAGGATCTAAATTAACAATAGCCAATAAATTACTATCTAATTGAATAGGATGATCAAACAATATTTCATGTGAATTAATACCTGAAAATATTTTTGGCAAACTTATTGGGTTAATTAAAAATTGTCTAATTTTATTTAATTTGTGATTAATTTCTAAAGGAGAATTTGTTGGCTTAATATGTAAGCTATTTTTAGAAACAACTTGCACATCATTATTTTCATCATAGCTTATATGACCATCAGTTGATTCATATTTCCGACCAGTAACAATATCACCAACCCATGCTTCATTAAAATAAAATCCATTTTCATACAAAATTTTAGGATGTAATAAAAGTGTTGGTCCAAAACTTTTTTTATAAATATCATAATCATCAATAAACATATTAGTATAAACAAAATTTTGTTCAGATCCAGATAAAACTCTGTATTTTTTAGGTAGATATTTGTTTGGATATATGATACCATCTTGTAATATATTAATTAAATTATCAAATGAAGTCATGTGGATAAAATAATAATTAAAAATAATTTCATTATGTGTCGAATTGACAATTGTTTTTTTCAATGATAAATATTTT
>HE978652.1:116481-119692 GCA_000285855.2 Ruminococcus sp. JC304
GAATCATTCATTGTTACATAATAATGATATTAAAAAGATAACAATGATATGATGTCAATTTTTAGAGAATATGATGTATAATCTAAAAATGTTTATTATGATAGCAAACATATGATGTCAATTTTTAGATAATATGATTGTCTCAAAAAAATTGAAAAAAAAATGTTCTAAATAGTCCTTTAAATAAATATCAAAAATTATCCAATTAAGGATCAAAAAAAAACAATATAAAAAGAAAATAATATAATGAGAATAAGCTAAGGTGGCGGAGCGGTCTAACGCGATAGACTTAAGATCTATTATCATTTGATGTCGTGGGTTCGAATCCCACCCTTAGCATCTTATTTATTATGATTTATAAAATCATAATAAATAAAATATTTGTAAGAATAGCAATCATATGACGTCAATTTTTAGAGAAATATGATTAGATAATCTAAAAATGTTTATCAAAATAGCAAACATATGATGTCAATTTTTAGAGAATATAATTATATTGTCTAAAAATGTTTATTAAGATAGGAAACATATGATCTCAATTTTTAGAGAAATATGATTAGATAATCTAAAAATGTTTATTAAGATAGGAAACATATGATCTCAATTTTTAGAGAATATAATTAGATTATCTAAAAATGTCTATCAAGATAACAAATATATGATGTAAATTTTTAAAGAATATGATTAGATAATTTAAAAATGTCTATCAAGATAGGAAACATATGATGTCAATTTTTAGATTATATGATTAGATAATCTAAAAATGTATATTAAGATAACAAACATATGATGTCAATTTTTAGAGAAATATGATTAGATAATCTAAAAATGTTCATTGGGATAGCAAACATGTTGAGTCAATTTTTAGAGAATATGATTGTAAGTATATAAATTTTGGATTAATAAATCATATCTTCTAATTTAGGGAATTCATATTCTTTGGTCAAAATTTTTATATTTTTATAAGATTTATCGGAAATAGCATCATGTATTTCTTCTAATTGTTCATTGGTTACATTCCAACAAACGATACATAATAAAGTGCCTCCTGATAAATTAATAGGATGATCAAATAAAATTTCATGCGACATAAAAACATTTTTGTTAATAACTCCTCCTATTTTTTCAGGATTAGATAAAAATGTTCTATAGTGTCAAGTTTATTAAAAATTTGGATAGGAGTGTCTGTATTTTTAATATGTAAAGAATTATTATTTGGACCACCTTGCCAACCTTCATTAAAATAAAAACCATTTTCATACAATATTTTAGGATGAAGTATGAATGAAAATTGAATAGGGCCGACTAAATTTTTAATATCTTCAAAATAAATATTAGAAAAAACAAATTTGGAAGCATAAGAAGCGCCAAAATTTCTCTGTTCATATTTTAAATATTTACCTGGATAAATAATACCATCTCGTAAAATATTTATAAAACCAGAATACCTAAATGAACCGTGAATAAAAAAATAATTGTATAAACATTTATTATTGAGTTGATTTGTTTCAAGAGATTGTTTAAGATTAATGTATTTTTTTTTGTATTTTTTATATAATTTATGATATGATTTGTTAGATTTCATTATAATATGATGATATCAATTTTTAAAAATATATGATGTCATTTTTAAATAATATAATTGCATAATCAGATAATGTATGTAAAGATAGCAATTATATAATGTCAATTTTTAGAGAATATGATCATTTAATCTAAAAATGTTTGTTAAGATAGCAATAATATGATGTCAATTTTTAGAGAATATGATTATGTCATCTAAAAATGTTTGTTAAGATAGCAATCATATGATGTCAATTTTTAGAGAATATGATTATGTCATCTAAAAATGTTTGTCAAGATAGCAAACATGCTGAGTAAATTTTTAGAGAATATGATTATGTCATCTAAAAATGTTTGTTAAGATAGCAATAATATGATGTCAATTTTTAGAAAATATGATTATATAATCAAAAAATATTCATTAAGATAGCAAACATATGATGTCAATTTTAAAGATGATAATATAATAAGAATGACAGAAGAAAAATACAAAGATCATTTTAAAAAATATGAAACGGATGAAAAATATGCATCATATATAAATAGACCATTGGGTTGGCTCAATGCATATATTAACACATATGTTGGATCTGAAACAAAAATAGGATTAGCATTATGCCATGGTCACAATCATAGTATTGAAAAATTTAAGAAAATCAAGTTTATAAATTATTGGTATTTAATAGATAGTGATGGTTTTAGTTTTCCAGATTATATTTGTGATTTAACTAATGTCAAACAAGTAGAATATTTACCGGATGAATTTTTTGATTGTATTATGAGTATTTATTGTCGAGTTATTGATGATGATGATAAATTACAATATTTTAATATATTAGATAATGTCAAACGTACATTGAAACCTCATGGATTTTTTATTTCAACAGAATTATCTGGATTATTTTTTAGATTTATGAATAATGATGAATTAGTCTCAATAAATCAAAAATTAATTAAATTAGCTGATGAAAATGAATTAAACAAATATGTGAATAATTTTGATACTAAATCACATTTTGGTGAAGAAAATATTATATTAACAGAAATGCAAAAAACATTTGTTATTTTAAATTATTTTATGTTTAGAAAAAATGATACAAATATCATTAAACATATTTTGATAAAAAATATTAAATTAGTTTTAAAAAGAAATGGATATTATTATGTAGATATGATCGGAGAATATACATTTTTTGTACCTATCGAAAAAATAACAAACAAGAAATTAATTAAAGAATTATTGAAATAATGATTATTTGATTAAAATAGCAGACATATGATGTCAATTTTTAGAGAATATGATTATATATTCTAAAAATGTCTATTAAGATAACAAACATATGATGTCAATTTTTAGAGAATATAATTAGATCATCTAAAAATATTTGTAAATATAGCAAACAATATGATGTCAATTTAGAGAATATGATTATATAATCGGAAAATATTCATAAAGATAGTAACAATATGATGTCAATTTTTAGATAATATGGTTAGATAATCTAAAAATGTTTGTTAGGATAACAAACATATGATGTCAATTTTTAGATAATATGATTAGATAATCTAAAAATGTCTATTAAGATAACAAACATATGATGTCAATTTTTAGATAATATGATTAGATAATCTAAAAATGTCTATTAAG
>HE978652.1:121292-125185 GCA_000285855.2 Ruminococcus sp. JC304
GTCAATTTTTAGATAATATGATTAGATAATCTAAAAATGTCTATTAAGATAACAAACATATGATGTCAATTTTTAGAGAATATGATTATATATTCTAAAAATGTCTATTAAGATAACAAACATATGATGTCAATTTTTAGAGAATACTATGATATTATTTAAAAATATTTATCAAAATAGCAAAAATATAGTGTCAATCCCACAAGGGGTGACAACTATGAATATCCATCATGCGATTTTATTTTTTCTCTTAATAATTTGTTTGTTTCCGCAACTGCTTTATAAATTTTTTAGTGTCTTCAATATTTTTTAGAGAATTTTCATATTTAACATTCAGTAATTCATACTTATGTTCAAGATCATTAATTGTCTTAATATATTTATCTTCTTGTGGGAGTGTAGTGTTTTTTACAATATTGTCTTTTGATGGTAACGTATAAGTTTCTGTCGCAAAAAGTTCAGGTAAAATTTCCTTTGTTATATTTCTCCATAATTTTACCGCCTCAGGTTTCTTACTTCTAGATACAAGTTGGAATAATCCACTGTCGTCAATGAATGTGATCTCCGGATCTATTCTAAATTTACCTAACATTTTTATTTTATTTACTTTTTCCAGTTCATAATAATATTTTTTGTATTCATTATCTACGTACTCAGTTAAAGCTTTTAAAGTATCTTTATATTTTAATATCGATGCAATACTTTCACCATAGTACCAATTATTACCATTTGAATCTCTTATTACAATAATGTCAGCATCTTTATAGGTAAACTTTTCTGATGCATTATTTTCATTTAATATTACTATTTTTTTGTCATTATTTGTGATTTTTTCTATTATTGTTTTTATTTTGTTTGACATGTTATATGATAATTATATTTTTTTATTTACACTTAACAAACACATGTTGTATTAAATATACAATATGAATGGTTGTTAATCAATTATTTTCTCCAAACATTTCATCATGTGATGTCAATTTTTAGAAATATTCACTAAGATAGCAATCACATGATGTCAATTTTTAGAGAATATGATTGTATTGTCTAAAAATGTCTATTAAGATAACAAACATATGATGTCAATTTTTAGAGAATATGATTGTATTGTCTAAAAATGTCTATTAAGATAACAAACATATGATGTCAATTTTTAGAGAATATGATTGTATATCCTAAAAATGTTTATCAAAATAGCAGACGTATGATGTCAATTTTTAGAGAATATGATTATGTCGTCTAAAAATGTTTATAAATATAGCAATCATATGATGTCAATTTTTAGAGAATATGATTATATATTCTAAAAATGTCTATTAAGATAACAAACATATGATGTCAATTTTTAGAGAATATGATTATATATTCTAAAAATGTCTATTAAGATAACAAACATATAATGTCAATTTTTAGATAATATGATTAGATAATATGATTAGATAATATGATTAGATAATTTAAAAATGTTTATTAAGATAGGAAACATATGATGTCAAATTTTAGAGGATACAATTGTGTTGTTTAAATGTTTATTGTTATAAATAATTATTGTTACAATGTAATATTGAAATATTGTAATAATGTCTAGTACAAAAAAAATAAAAATAAATTGGTCGAGTAAATATGCTAAGGATAAATTAGAAGAATTAATAAGATATGTTTATAATCAAGCTCCACTTTCTTATCCCGAAATGAAAAAAATATATAGATTAACAGATGCACCCATGAAATATGATCATATTAGAGATAAAAAAGATATAAGTTCTTACATAAAATTTTATAATAATTATAACAAAGATGATAAATATGTGTGTGAAATTATTCCTGAATTAGATGAAGATTATTATGAAAATTATTTACCATTCATAAAAAAAATTCATGAATATGCTTCAAAAATATCACCAATGTTGTTAAAATTTAGTAATGTAGAAATGATGACATTACGTAATGTTAGTGGTATGAATCACGATTCGAGAGGTGTTCGTGATGTTGATTGGAAGTTACATTTTTGGAAAAAATATGACGTACCGTGTCCAGATGGAATAAGATTTTATGATTTTATAAAGGGATGTTATAAAATTAGAAGTCACAAATTCGAAAATAATTATGAGCTGTTCACAAACGTAGCAGATATTAAAGTTATTGAAAATGGAGATGATAAATATTCATTAGAAATATTTTTAGAATTTGATCATGGATCTTAATATTAAATATTTATTTAATAAACAAATTGTTTATCAAATAAATTATAATTTGAGAATGTTTTTTGAAGAAGTTCTTTTTAATGGTGGAGATTGTTTGTGATCACTTTTGTTACTTATATTATCTTTAACTTGTAGTATTTGTAATTTAATTTTTTTCATTTGCATATATTTATCAAAATTATCATATTTCATTTTTTTCATTCTTTCAATATGCTCTTGTTCTTCTTTTTTAATTTTTTCGTAATGATATAATTTTTGTTTTTCTAGTATGAAATCATATAATTCTTTATTTCCTGGTTGTTTGTTTAATATATTGAATTCGTAGTTCAATACTAAATCTGTGAACAAAGATTCTTGTGTTTTTACACTATTAATAATAAATAATTCATCTGGAGTTATTTTTTCAGACTCTTTTAAATCGATATCATTAATTTTATAAGCATCAAAAATATTTAATAATATTGGATTGAATTTATAAAGTTCGACTTTATCTTTTTCTTCAATAGAATATTTTTCGATTAAATTTTCATATCTAGTTCTGAGAAGATCATGAAATTCTTTTTCTTCACTTTTCCCTTTGATCGAAGCAATTCTTATAAGATAAACATCAGACTTGTATTCTTTTTTCAGTGTATAAATTCTATCAATAATATCTTCTGTATAACCAAATTTTATTATAATACAATTATCATCATTTGGTAGTGGAATAATAAAACCATAAAGTACATGTTTTTTGATATATTTACTTAATTCAATATACGAACCCATAACTACTAGTTGTCTGACAAAAGCTAAATTGTTTGGATTATTATAAGTATATGGCACAAAATTATCACTAATCATTTTATTCATGATATTTCTTTCTTGTTTTATCAAACTGATATTGTCATTATTTAGTGTCATTTTTTTGTTTGTTATTGTTAAATTATTATTTTGTCGTAATTTTTTTAATATTTTACTTACATCTTCTTTGAAAGATTTAGAAAATTCGCTATTTGATGATAATGCTATACTATACATTGTTCTTTCACTAATTAATTCTCTCAGAATATACCCATCATATTTATTTTTGTGCCAAATATAATATCTGATATTATCTGAAAATTCATTGTATTTTTTTTTGATATAAGATTCTTTAAGATTAAGCACAGATATAATATGTTGTATGTCGAAATAAAATTTATTTTCAATCGTGTATGATACAAAATAATAATTTTTGTACAAAAAATTTGTTTTTGAGAAATTTTTGGATATTTTTCCTCCAAATTTCTCTTTTTTAAAATTTTTCATTTTTTTAATGGCGTCATGTAAATTTTTTATTGTTTGAGATTTTTCATCCAATTGAATTTTATATTTATTATTACATTCATCATAACTCACACCTTTCATTGGATGTTTTTCATTAAATTTATTATATTTAGATACTTTATCATCTAACATGTTTTCAATTTCATTCATTGTTAAATTATTTTCTGTAATATCTGTTTCATCATCTATATCTTCATTATTATTATCATTATATTCTTCACAATAACTATTAATCAGATCCACTAAATATTTTTTGGAATATTTCCATTCTCTTTTTCTTTTTAATGTTTTTTAGATAGCAACTCCGTTATAGTTTTTATTTTATTTTTATCTCCATGCGATAATTTTGGTTTCATTATTTGTAAGTCATCTATGATCTCT
>HE978652.1:127016-132173 GCA_000285855.2 Ruminococcus sp. JC304
TCTTTCGAGTCTTTTTTTAATATATTTTTCTGTATCTAATTTTTCTATATTATTTATTAAATTGTTTTGGTTTATCATTTTTTGATATTTATATTTATTTATTTATTCTTTATATATATTGTAATATTGCAATATTGAAATAATAAAATTGAATAAAAAATAGATATACATAACAAAATAATACGAATAATATTAAAATGTCAAAAACGTTAAAAAATAATGCCAATAGCAAAACTACTAAAAATACTAAAACTACCAAAATGAATAAAACTACCAAAACGAGCAAGACAAAATCAAATGAAATAAAATTAACTGAAACAAAAATAGAGCCGATTAATAAAAATAAAGCAATGTTATCTGCAAAAATAGAAAGTTTGATAGAAAATGGTCGTAAAGAAATTAAAAGACAAAAAGAATTAGAAAAATATCCGATTGGATCTCTTATTTCATATTTTAATAAAAATGGTGTATTTAAAATAGGTGGATTCATTAAAAATTTTGGTGATGATAATTTTGTATATTTGTCGTCCGATTTTGAAAAAAATATACGTGTCAGATATTGTAATATAGATAAAATGTATGTTGGAGATGTTTTTAAAACAAAAAATGATATTGTGTCAATTGTTCCATATACCAAAACTAAAACTAATTTTCCTGTAAAAATAGGTGATGTTGTGGTATATTATGGTAAAAATAATACAATGTCCAGAAGATTCATGCATACACAAAAATATAAAAGAATGGATCAATGGTATAAAATATTTAGTGAAGTGATTAAAAGAAATTGATTCTGAAACTCAGACACGTGTTAAAAATATTGAACTAGAAATTGAGTGAGAAAAAAGCAAACGTGTTGTTATGAATAAAGGTTTTAATATACAAAATAATATCAAAAAACAAAAACACAATATAATAAAATTATAATATTTATAAAAATTTGATAAACAATATTTATGTATTGTTTATCAATTTTAAGCATTAGATTATGAAAGTCAATAACAACAAAAAAATTGAATCAATTGTATCAGACATAATAAAAAATCACAAACCAATAGCAAATAATTATCTTGAAAATAATTATTATAAACTAGATGAATTGTATTATAATGAGTATCTGAGTAATTGTTCCAAACAATTAGAAAAAGAACAAGAAAAAGAAATACTTCAAAATCGGATTATCGAATATTCAAATGCGACTAATAAATGCAAGAAAGAATTGGCAATTTATGAATATAAAATACGAAATTTGAAATATGATATTGATTTTTGTTTGAAAATTATATATTTTGTGTTTAGATTTAATAAATTTTCATTTGATCTGAATAATGATTATAGAGCTCACTCATGGAATGATTTATTGAGCACAAAATATTTGCATAAAAAAATAGAAATGTTTGTTCCATATAAACAATATTATAATTTAGGTAAGCGTAATATAATAAATTATCATAAAACATATTGTCATATTCGTAAATTAAGGGCGCAACAAATTCAAATAGAAAAACAGTTAGGTAAAATAAATAATCAATACATAAAAGATGTGACTAATATGTGTAAAAATAATAAATATATACAAGAAGGTGTAAAATTACCAAATAAAATAAATTATTCAAAAGGTACGAAAAAATATTCTCACGGAGAAAAACGAATCATGAAATATTTGGACAAAATAAATAATTTGTATTACTATTATGGATACAAATGGCCTTTTTGTCGAAATAAAAATGTGTTAGAATATGATTTTTATTGTATGATGTTGATCAATAAATGTTTTTATCATTTTGTTATAGAATTCGACGGAGGACAACATTTCAAGACAAATAATCTTTATAATTTTGAAATGAGTCATACAAACGATATAATTAAACAATATTATGCAGCAAGTATGAATGTACATATGCTTAGATTAAATGATAAACTTAATATTAAAAAGGAGATTAAAATGTTTATAAAAAAAATACAATCAAGTAACGAATATATTATAACAAATTCGATTGAACCTATTTCAGAATTGTTTACGGACACCGATGCACATAATGGTTTAGAATGTTTTCATAATTTTTGTGATGAAATGACAAAAAATGATGAACCATACAATTTTAGTGAAATACCAAAATTATGTTCGTGGTACAAAAAAAACATAAGATACAAAAATAATGTGTCAAAAAAAAATGTACCCAAAAAATATTATGATATTAGACCCAAATATATGAAACAAAAATCAAGATATAATTCTAAAACAAATAGGAGAATACATAGTCGTGTTTGTAAAAAACCTGTGCAGATTATTAAATTATAATTATTTAGAGTTATTATTAGAATGGCAAACATATGATGTCAATTTTTAGATAATATGATTAGATTATCTAACCTGGCCTTGGGACAAGATTTTATTTAATATTTCAAAAAATTAACCATGTAATATATTTTTTTAATGGATATAAAGAAATATGTATATATTAAAAATAATAGTATCATACAACTATTTTATAAAAATGAATAACCTAGAAAAAATAAAAATAAAAGGAGTAGATTATTATTTTGGTAATGATATTGTTCAACTTCATTTACCAGGACTAAAAAAATACACTAATGGCAGAAGATTAGTAGAAGATCAGGAAATAAGTGAAAAGAATTATATGTTTGTAAGACATAATGGAAAATCGTGGATAAAAAGCAGTGATAAAAGTTGCAAATATGATAAAATAATAATAAAATCAGACTATGTCGAGAAAAATATATTTCCAAAAAAATCAAAAAAGGATAAAAATAATGATAGTGATGATGAAGATAATGATAGTGATAATGAGGACAACGATAGTGATAATGAGAATAATGATGATGATAGTGAAGAAGAAGATAATGAAATAACAATTGCACCAGGAATTATTAAGTTGACAAAGAAAGAAAAGATGAAAGATAATTCAGGTAATATTATTGAGATAGAAGTGCGTGGAACAAGAGATCATGATAATTGTTATTTTAGAGTCAGTGATGTGGCTATGGGATTCGGTATGAAAAAATTGCATGATGTTTTAATGCAAAATAATTCAGGATATGAAGAAAATACTCATTATCAATATTTTTACATTGATAAAAATTCCATAAATTATGGAAAAAATAAAAAGTAAAAAGTAAAAAACCCTTGTCCAAAAAATTATTCCTAACATACCAAGGACTATTAAAAGTATTGTTTGTATCTAGAAATAAAACTGTAGGTAATTTTATTAACTGGGCTACTAAGACTCTCTTTACAGCACATCTTGGTACCCAAGATCAAAAGAATGAATTATCATCCAAACTTATGGGAATATCTGCAAATATTGTTAAAGAAGTATTTAGCACCACATCTAGCACACTACCAACAATTTATTTATTTAGTATCGGTAAAGTGAAAGATTTAAGAGCAACCCTAAAAATAGATAAAAAATACCATGATGATGATATTGTATGTAAGGGAGGTGAAACAATTGATTTAACAAGACGTATAAATGAACACAATACTACATACGGAAAATTACCAGGAGCAAATTTATGTTTAAAGTGGCACAACTATATCGATCCACAATACACATCAAAAGCAGAAACAGAATTATTTATGTTACTAGATAAATTGGGACACAAAATGGATCATCCAAAATATAACGAATTAATAATTTTCCCTAAAGATAAAAAAGCAGGAAATTTTATCATAGATCAATTCAAAAATGTATCGAACAAATATTTGGGACATGTTAAAGTATTGGCTGATAAAATCAAGGAATTAGAAAATGAAATAGAAGTAATGAAAATAAAACATCAAAATGAAATAAGTGAATTAAAATATCAGAATGAAATAAATGAGTTGAAATACAAAAATATAATGCTTGAAAAAGATTTAGAAGTAGCGGGACTAAAAAAACGTGTCAGAAATAAATGAATATAATGTCAATTTTTAGATGGTATGATGCAAGATATCATCTAAAAATGTTTGTTAAGATTACTGGATTTATGTAAATAAATGAAAAAAGATAAGGGGGATATAATGTGGGCAATATTTATGTATGTTACTGAAAATATACCTAAAATAATCCAAAAAATATCCTAAAAGATACTACCAGTGATGTAAATCGTATAGTTAAATAAATATGTTATGGCTATAGTATATATAATGAAAATAGATAATGAAGAATTATTTCCAGGTATGCATGATGATGAAGAATTTGTACCATATGATGAATTAGCAATGGCTTTAGAAAAATTATATATATCACATAAAAAAAAGAATTAATTATATTTGAATTAGAACAACAGTTACTTATGGAACAAAATCTTAAAAATCATATATTGAATGATGCAGTTAAATTCAAAAGAGAATGTATTTTACTCAAAAAAAAATTAGAAGGGGAGACAAGGGAGGCCACGGGAGGCCAATAAATGTCAGATAATAATAAATTTATTGACAAGTGTTTTGTTTAGGGAGAATAGGGAGGATTTTTCAAGTAAAAAAATTATCTGAATATTTATCTAATAAAATTATGTTTACAAATTATAATTAATGCAATTTTAGTACATAACTTTTTTTTAAATAAGTCTCCCTAGCCTCCCTAAAATGAACAGTCATGAATATTATATTCCCCATAGATCTCCCTTGTTTTCCCTGTTTATTTTTTATAGACAAATATTTAGTATTTGTATGATAATAATATTTTTACAACCAAATACAGGATAATATCCGTATAATGTTAATAAAATGTGGGTGATAAATAATTATAATCAATATAGTTATCATATGACTTCAATTTTTTGAAATCATATGATTATTTTATCGAAAATAACATAACATAATAATCATGAATGTCTCTTATTTAATTTTTCCTTTAATAATTTGTTTGTTTCTTCTAAATTCTGATAACTTTTTTCCAATAACTTGTATTTATCAAGGGAATTTTCATATCTAATATTGAGTATTTCATTTTTGCATTTTAATTCATTTATTTTATTTTGATATTCATTTTCTTGCGGTAATGTTGTATTATTTACAACATCTTCAATCATATTCAAACAATAATCCAATCCACTTACTTCATTTAGCACGATATGTTCTTTTTTATTTTGCTCTTTTGTCTTATTTTTCCCTTTAATTACCAAATCAACTAACATTCCTCTGCTTTTGAA
>HE978653.1:0-1131 GCA_000285855.2 Ruminococcus sp. JC304
ATAATTTTCATAAATATTTCATATCCGTTATCGGATGAGAATTCTATTTTTTCTCCATTTTTAATATATTGAATATTAATTTCTCTGATATCAACCATATTATCTTTTTTAACGCATTGTATTGGTCCATCTATAAAAGGACCAAGTGCCAATCCAACAATATCTATAGTATCCCCATTTTTTGCAGTATGCATTTCAACTTCCAAGTTAGTTGTTTGTGATTTATATTGTATATTGCTATATCTCAATAAATTAATAGTTTCATCAGTGTTTAAAGTTAATGTGGTGCCATTCTTCAAATAATCTTTAAAACTAAAATATGCATTATTAAGTATTTGTCGTAATTCTAAAAAATATTCATTACCTTCAATAGCTTTTCTACCTTGTTTAATAATTTTTTGTAATACATAAAGTTCATCCAAATAATTATGTAATACAGCTTTTCTGTAAATTAAAGGATTTTGAAAATATTTTTTAATATCATTCAAAATTTCAGGATTGTTTTTTACATTACTTGAATAATAATCAGATATGGCATCTAGTTTATTGACTATTAATTGTGCTCGTGTATTTTCTTTTTTTTTACGTATGTTGATATAACAATGCTAATTGCACATTTTTAGAATTATTGGTACTTGTTAAAGGAATATTAACTGCATTAGTTTCAGTTTCTAATCTTTCGGTATCTCGATGATATCTAAGAAAATCATCAACAATGGGAGTTATTATTTTAAACTCTATCAAATTATTATTTTTTGATTCTACACTTTCAACGGATGTTATTATTTCACTTTCATTTACTATTTCATACATATCACGAGCCATTCTTTCGGGATTATCTTCTCCTTCAAATATTTGTCTAAAACTATCTAAATCAGTTGCATCATCATTTGCCACCACTATATCTATGTAAGTATATTCTTGTTTATCTTCTTCAATTTCATTTATAATATCAAAAACAATATTTTTTTCTTGATTATTATAAATTTCTCCAAAAACAATCGTTTTTATAAGATTATGTGCATTAATTTCAACACTATCTTCTTGATTTTTAGATACAATCATAAGCAAATATTCATCAATATATTCTTTTCCCAAGGTATTAAGAAAATTAACTGTATCTTTTATTTC
>HE978653.1:4453-5140 GCA_000285855.2 Ruminococcus sp. JC304
GTGGTATGAGTCTCAATAAAAATTTTGATAAAATAACTTGGAGAAAAGCAGTTGATGATCTTATTAAAATATTAATATCTGAGCTAAAAACAAATCATTATTATTTTGCCGTATATGTAGCAAAAACATATGATTGTTATAGGAAACCAAATGTTGGTATGTGGAATATTATGAAAAATGATCTCAAACAAGAATTTTCATTGGATAAAATTAGAATATCGAATAAATCTTTTTTTGTGGTGATGCAGCAGGTCGTGTTAGTCCAAGTTTTTTGCGCGAAAAAATTACTCCCTCTTCTAATCGTGGAGATTTTTCCGACACAGATAGAAAATTTGCTATTAATATAGGTATAGATTTTATTACACCTGATGAATTTCTACTTGATAAATCTGATAATGGTGAATACAAACTTCAAGGATTAAATCCAAAAAAAATTATGAATAATATCAAATTTGATAAATATGTTTTTGTTCCTCGAAAAAAAGAAATGATTGTAATGATTGGGCCACCCGGATCTGGTAAATCATATTTCGCTAATAAATATATAGTGCCACAAAATTATGTTTATATAAATCGAGATACATGTAAAACTAAAGTTAAATGTTTATCCGAAACAAAAAAAGTTTTAGACAAAGGTAAAAATATTGTCATTGATAATACAAATCCTGATATATTATCTAGAATGGA
>HE978653.1:5160-6234 GCA_000285855.2 Ruminococcus sp. JC304
TATTTGAAATAAAATTTTTGAGATTTTGTAATTTTTTAACAATAATTGTGCACGATTTTAAAAGTATAGTATTTTTATCTAATTGTTCAAGAGTTTCATACCACAACACATATTTATTTTTATCAATTTCATCATATGTGACATTTGTAGTAGCTTCATAAGAAGCATACATTTTTGCGATACCTAAATTAGCTTCTGCCCGCAAAGAGATTTCTTCTGAGGGTTTAAGTACCAATATACAAATTGGTTCTCGTTTTGCATATGAATTTGATACAATGCCATCAACTCTTAAAATCGCATCATGTGATGTAACAAATCTATCATTACCGGTATTATTCTTGATATTTAATGATAATTCAATTTTAAATAATTTTTTTTGGAATCGTCAAGTTCTTGATTCATGTTAGATTCATCATCAAATCTATGTTTGTCCTGAATAAATTTTCCAAATAAATTTCTCATAACTTCATTAGTTAAAAAAGTTTCTGGATTTTCTAAATCAAAATGATTTGGTATATCAAAAATAGATAATGTTTCTATTAAATTATAAATCATATCAAAATTATACATATTTCTGGATCTTTCGGCTTCTATATGTATATTGGAACGATGAAATCCATATATAGGAATATATAGGTAAATTGATCTTCTTATTGCATTAATAATACTACAGTCAATACTTTTACCTTGAATCTCGAGACGTAATTCATGGATATTCGATGGTTCTAAATGTTTAATTGAAATGTTTGGTCCAGAATATATCTCAATAATATCACTATTATCTTTTAATTTAGTTTTTTTACTACTCATATATTTATAATAATATTATGTTTATGTTTATGTTATATTAAAAATTGAATTTTTTTTTCAATTTTTAATAAGTAATGTTTGTTATTAAATGATTATAATGGATTGGATTGAAACAAATGCATATCTTAAAGGAATATGTAATAATTTATCACATTTACATGATCCTGTGAGAGTAGCTGGTTTTGATTTAGATGATACTTTGATTTATAAATCCCGAGCCAAAACGTCAACTAAAAAATGGAAATTGGTAGATATTACAATTAA
>HE978653.1:9573-10958 GCA_000285855.2 Ruminococcus sp. JC304
AAATTTTCTCGATAATCACCAATATTATATCTAGTGTTTGCAGTTACAAAATATATTATTATGATAACCACAATAGCTATAATTAATGCATATGCATAATTTACTACTAATGATAATAATGCCGATAATATTAATAAATATAGAAATAATCTGGTCATAGCATTTAACGCTTCAACCTGAGTCATATTTGAAGTCGGAATGATTTTATACCAATTATTATTATCAAATAAAATCATTGGATCATATATCCAAAATACATCATTTTTGCCATAATTATTATCTGCCATGATTATTTATTATATCAATAAATAATAAAATTATTTATTGATATTAATTGAATCAATTTAGAGATTTAAAAACTGTGATTATGTGATTCAACATAATTTGTGGTCCTACGTAACAATTATTAAAATTATTAATAGACATGTCGGCATAAATAGAAGACGGTAGAACATGAGTTTTATATGATGGCCAAACATCACGAGTAACACGCAATTGTACTTCTTCGATATCTCTTCCTCTTTCAGCTACGTCACGAATAGTTCTTCTAAATATTTGTGTTGGTTCGTCTGCATTAATAAATATTTTCATGTTTAACAAATTTCTCAAACGTTCTTGAGTAAAAATTAGTATTCCTTCGACAATAATAATCTTTGCTGGATGTAAAGTCATTGTTTCCGACTTCCTACTATGTGTTACAAAATCATAAATAGGACTTTCAATTGATTTATTCAATGAAAGCATTTCTAAATGCTCTTCTAACAAATCAAAATCAATGGAATCTGGTATATCATAATTAGTTTCACTATCACCACCTTTATAATATGAATCTTGACTAATAATTAGTACTTTTTCATCATTTGGAAACATCTTACTTATTGTTTCAGTTATCAGACTAGTAATAAAAGTTTTTCCAGAACCAGATCCACCACATATCCCTATAATATAGGGAGTTTTAAGTGTCTTATTGTGAGTATCAGTAAATTTATTAATCATAGAATCAATAACTGCATGTTCCTTGGTATTTTTGGTATTCACCAAATTCCTGGTAATTTTTTTTCTTTCATATATATTTTTTTCATTTTTTTCAAATTTGAAGCATGTTCCATAAATTCTTTGGCTATAATGTAAGCTATTATAGAAATTATAAGCGCTATAAATATTTCCATTTAATATATCAAAGGTATTGTATTTTTATACTAGTAACCTAATTAATAATATCAAAATACAGAATCTGTCAGTGGATAATTTTATCAATTTTTTATTAATATTATATGTTGTACATATTAATATTTTCTATTAGTTTATTACCATTAGTTATATTAGTAGTAACAATAATACAATGTGGACATATATTTTTAATCATTGATATTTCATCATAAATA
>HE978653.1:12289-14722 GCA_000285855.2 Ruminococcus sp. JC304
TTTATTTTTCCAAAAAAATTTAGAATCAATAAATAATGATAGCCATAAGTATTAATAATATTATTCTTGAGATCATTTAATTGTGAGTTATTTTTTTGGACATGTGAGTAAAGTAAATATAATCTAAAAATTTTAGTAAATGATTCATGTTTATTAATACATTCTTCAATATAATCATGACATTTATTTAATTTTTTACCCAATAATAAATATTGTTCGATTTCGATTTGTTCATTTACTTTTAATTTTTTTTAAAATTTTTCTGCCAAGTCAATATGTATTTCAATATCATTTTGTTGATTTATTATTTCGGGTAGTTCTTTTGTCACATTTTTTAATTCTTTGATAGTAGAATTTTTGGTAATATTTTCTCGATATTGTTTTATATTCTTACATTTATTACTTAAAAAATATCCAACATTCGAAAAATTAGATATTTTATATTTTGATAAATATAAGAATTATTATCCAAAATAATATTTGGTTCATTTTTTATTCTGTTACCAGTAATTTCAAAAAATTCATCGATTAAGCCTTGATAAGTGGATTGTGTGATTAATGGTGTTATTAAATCAATTGTTCTATCCATAATAATTAAATTGACAGCTCCAATTTTATTATGTATTGATTGTTTTTGTAATATAGCTTTATTTATAATTTCCGAATATTTACCTAAAGTCGTAATATTCTTAAAATAACCATACATTTTTTCCAATTTGAATAATGCATTTACTAATATTGGCGAAGAACTATAATCATCATTAATCATATCTTTAAAAATATGATTTAATTCCATTGACAATACATTATTACATACCGGTAACCAAAAAAGTTTTAAATTTATTCCATAATTAAAACATGTTTTATGTGGTACTAAATACACAATATCATTATGTTTGACAAAATTATTGATTAAAAATTTATTATTTGGACGTATGATAAAAATTACACAATCATCATTATCTGGTAATGATAAGTTATCGGACGAATAATTTAAACATGAAATTTTTGCATTTATATTTTTGATACTTTGAAAAAATGTAATTAATTCCGGATCAATAAAAATTTGGTGCCTGTTTTTTATAATAGGAATTATTTTTGAATTTATTTTATTTAATACACAGTCATTCATTATTTTATTAAAATATCAAAAATAATACTAATTTAATTTAAAAATAATCAATTTTATTTTAAATTAAATTTATCTAATTAAGCTTTTTTTATTAATCCATATTTGCCATTTCCAAGAGGAACAATTTTATCTCCATTTGGTAATACTACTTCGTCTGATACGTCTGATTCAACATTAGATGTACTAGTTACAGAATTTACAGGTGATGTAGGTGACATTATGGTATCCGATTTATATGACGGATTTAGCATATTACATGATTGCATCATTTGGAATATATGAAACCATTTTTTCATTTGTTGTAATGTTGGTAAAGTATCATCATTATTTGGTATTTCTTGTGATACAGAATTTGGCATATTTGTTGGTATATTTGTTGGTATAATTGGCATATTTGACATGTTATTCATTGGATTCATCAAACCACTTGACATCATTTGTGAAGACATTTGCAGTCCATTATTTTGCATAGGAATATTATTACGTTGTTGCATCATATTTTGTTGCATTAAAACATTAACTTGTTGTTGTAGAATATTAGGATTATTTATAAGATGGTTATATAACATGGGATTACTTTGAGCATTGTTGAGAATTTGTTGTCTCAGAAACATAGGATTGATAGATTGATTTTGTTGCCCATACATTTGATTCATTCCTTGATTCATATTTTGATTCATATTTTGATTCATTCCTTGATTCATATTTTGACCATTTCCATTTCTAATATTATTTTGCATCATTACTTGTTGTTCACAAGTGACAATAAATGTTTCTATTTCACGTTCATTAGAAGTAGAATATTGACTAAAAGAATTTCCCATATAATAAGATTCAAAACTAGGAGTAGTTTTAACATTATTTATATAAATACTATCACTATCAAATTTATCTACATCAACAATACAAAAAATTGTCAAAGTATGGTTTAATGCGGCTTTTTCAAAACTTTGTAAAGCTCTTCTGCATTCCGAACTATTTTTTATAAAATACATTAATATAACTAATTTATCTGATGCGGTATCTAATATTTTTTTAAGATCAACATCATTACTAACTCTATAAAAATTTTCCATATTATAACATAATTATTTACCATTTTTTATATTTTAACAACCAGACACATTTTAAAATATTTAAACTTAATATTATTTAATTGATTAATATTTAATTAATTAAATAAAATACTATGACTATTAATTATTACCTGCATTTAAAAGTCCCGAAAGTACACTTTCAAGTTTGCCAGCGTCAATATCCCCTGATCCACTACGGATTGAATTAAAGAAATCATCACGATC
>HE978653.1:16920-17788 GCA_000285855.2 Ruminococcus sp. JC304
TTAATTATATCTTCTAGACCACGTATTGTTTCATCCGATAAATTACTATTATCGGTTTTTGATCCAGAATTTAGTGCCGGAATAAAAGTATCAATCATTGTTTTTAACTCTTTTGGTATATTTTTTTCACCAGTAGGATCTTGAATTGTTTCTTGGAATATTTCAGTTACGGCACCTAAAGTACGTTTAAAACTATCAGGATCTTGTTCAAGATCTCCACGTAATTCATTGGCTACATTTTGTGCAATACCAAAAATACTTTGAATGGCATTTTCACCACTTAAATTGGCGGAATTTAATTTGCTGGCTATAGAATCTATCATTCTTGACATAGTATTATCTTGTCCTAAACCTTTTTTAGAAAATATTTCTTTGACTTCTTGTGTTGCTTCATTTACTTTATCATTAGTAATACCACCTTCCTTAAGTTTAGAGCTTAAAAATTTATCTGCAGCCATTAATTTACCCATTTCTATTTTTTCCTCTATATTTTCTATTTCAATCAAAATATTTTCCAAGTAAATAGCAGATTCGTCAAAAATTTTTTTTTTGGTAATATTAATTGTAGTTAGTTCTGCATTAGAATCAGTTTTAGTTATTATCATTTGCGAAATATAAAAAAGAGATCTGGTGTATTGCCAAAGCAATTCACGGTATTTACTTTCTCTTAATATAAATATAATAGGAACATCTGATAAAATCTTAATATCATATTTAGTGGCATGCAAAATCATACTTTCTAATGCATTATCACCCAATGAACTATGACCAGCAAAATAAGTCATTTTCAGCTGATTTTCTTTAACTCGAATGTCAATCGGTTTATCTTGGTCATCTACTTTTAATACAAGATTAAGTCTTTTCAAAC
>HE978653.1:18808-19808 GCA_000285855.2 Ruminococcus sp. JC304
AGTGAATATACAACTTTTTCAAGTCTTTCCGTATCTTGCTGCCTTTTTTGTCATGTCTATGGTTACTGTGCTCATTATTAATGATACTTATATATATTTTTTTATATTGTTTCGAACTCATTACCATCCATGAATAATAATATCTTGAGATTTTATAATTGATTTTTGTATAAAATAATCTCTGATAGCAATTCGATGATCTCCAGTAAATTGTATATATTTACCATCATTATTTTCTTTAATTGAACCAGTACAGTGTAGTAATTGTCGCATGGATTTTAATAGCATATTTAAATCTACACGCTCAGGTATTTTTTCAACAATCGTCATAGATTTCTTTTAGTACGAGGAATTAATTTAATATGTGTTTTTTCCGTATGTGTTAAATTATCTTTTAAAATTTCATCCATAGGATTAAAAATCCCAGTATTAGTCTCTAGCATATATAATAATAGTAATATATATTATTATTATATCGTATTTTCTAATTATTTGTTAATCTTCAAGTCTATTACTTCTAGTAGAATAACCTCCTCTGGGCATATTATCAGTCCATACTATATGTTTATGATCTTGTGGATCAAATGGTAATAATTGAAACCTATCATAATCTTTTTCTGTTATTTCTCTCTGTCCCGGCAAATGAGTCATTTCACGTTGCATCAACGAACTCTCTACATTAATATTTCTAATATGATCGGGAAAATAATCACTTATATTTTTACATGAATCATTATCATATGGTCCAATATATGGTTCATTAATGGGTACTTGTAAAGTATCTTGACGAGCACCATATTCATAAGGATTATAATAATCATTGATTGTATTATTATATTGCGATCTTTTTCCCATTCTAGTTGAAGAAGAGCCACGACATCCTGGTTCCGGATTATTATTTTCCGTACTTGGTGTAAATGTGTTATTTTTCCAATTTCTCCAATCTACTGGTACTTCTCTACCAATTGGATCATATATTTCATTGGCTCTATTAATAGGT
>HE978653.1:21048-22727 GCA_000285855.2 Ruminococcus sp. JC304
ATTTGATCTGACATTGACACTAGGCATTTTTTTAGAAATATCATTCAATACTGTTTTTAATTTATTATTTTGTTGACCACAATTACTCATTATAGTATATAATTATAATATATATTAGAATTAGACAATAAACAAGTCCATTATAGTATATAATTATAATAATTAAATAATATATTTTAAAGATTCATTATTGTATTAAATTATAAATGGACAATTATCGAAAACAAGAAGAATATTATAAATATGTGGAACAAAGACGCGAAAATTTTTGTGGATTTAACTTCCAAATCTAATGATTCTATTACCTATTTAGCTAATTTAGTTTTTACTAAGCCATTACAATCATTAGATTCAGATTTAGCGGGTCTGTTAATAGATGATTGTATGGATATTCAAGATTTATTTTGTATGTTGGTAGAATTAGTATTACATGGACTTGATATTTTAACTGAAAATAAATATAATGTTTTTGATTTACAAAATGAAGATGATAATATTATTGATATAATACAAAAATATTTAAAATCTCTTGGATTTAAATTCACAATTTGCAAAAATATTGATAATGATATTAATGCCATTCGAGAAATTTCTGGTTATTATTGCGAAATTTTGCCTAAACCACCTTCATATTTATGTTTTCCTGGATGGTATATTCTCAATTATAGAATAATATATGCCGAAAAATGTATTGTTCATACTAGTATTGATCAATATCGAGCAATTTTTATGACTAATAAAAAAGAAATATTTGAATTTAGTTTTTCATTTGTATCAAAAAATTGAAAAATAATACATGTAAAATATTATGTTGCTAAATTATATTATAATTTATAATATAATTTATAGTCATGCCAAATTATGTAGCTAATTATGTTATTATCAAAGGTAAAAAAGAAGAATTAACCAAATTTTGGAATCAAGCTACTATAACTGGCGAATTTGAATATGATAATTTGTATCCGGATCCAGAATATAAATATACATATGATTGGTGTACAGATAATTGGGGGTAACAAATGGGGAGCTTGTAATGTCGAGGAATCAAATATAGATATTAATAATAATATTATTGAATTATATTATGATACTGCTTGGAGTACATCTAATCCATTCTGGGAAAATATAACCAATAAATATAAAATCATAGTGAGAAATTATTTTCATGATGAAGGTTCATGTTTTTGTGGACATGTAAAAATAAAAAATGGTGAAATTATTAAAGAATTAGTAGTTGATGATTATGATAAAAATAAAATTTATACATAAAATATGCAAATCTTTGTGGTCGTGAAGGCTATTATTATGATAGTGATGATGATGATGATAATTAAATTAAATATATCATATTTATAATTGTGTTATAAATACGATATATTAAAACTATTATATATATAATTACTTGATGAGTTCTATTAATGTACTATTTTATAGTAATAAGTGTGAAGGTTCAAAACTACTTTTATCAATGTTCCAGACTGAAAATTTAACCAGATTTTTCCACTTGATTTGTACAGACAATAATCCTAAAATTCCTTCTCAAATCAAAGTAACACCTACGTTAATGATTCGGGGTATAGCTTCACCGTATGAAGCCTCAGATGCTTTTGCTTGGTTGGCTAAAATTAAACAATATAAATATATTATGACAATGCAAAAAATGGGTAATGCGCAACAAC
>HE978653.1:25688-27197 GCA_000285855.2 Ruminococcus sp. JC304
ATTATTTCAGAAAAAGGAAAATATAAAATAAATGCATCAAAACAAAAAGAATTACATAATAAATTAGAAATGGAGCGTAAAAAACAAGATGAGCTAATAAAACAAAATATTCAAAGTTTTAGAAATCAATACAATCAATAAAAAAATTGAAATTAATTAATATTAATATATATTATTATTATCAATAGTATTAATATATATTAATGAGTCATTCAAATATTAGGAGAATTCAAAATGAATTAAAAATTATTGACAAGGAACGTTGTAAATATATTGATTTATTTACAATCGAAATGATTGACGATAATATTTACTGTTGGAGAGCACATATAAAAGGTCCAGAAAATAGTCTTTATGATAATTATAAATTTGAATTAAAAATCGAATTACCAGATGATTATCCATATACTCCTCCCAAAGTTAAATTTATTACGCCTGTTCAACATATGAATATAAATGATAAAGGAGATATTTGTTTGAGTATTTTAAAAAAAGATGGTTGGTCAGCTTCACAAAATATAATATCAATATTATTATCTATTATTGTTCTATTGGATCAACCTAATTCAGAGGATCCATTTAATTCAGAACTGGCACATTTATATCGAAGTAATAAATCTAAATATGAAAAAACTATCAAAAAATTTTGCAAAAAGAATTCAAATTTGTGGAATTAATTTGATAATTTGATAAAAATATTAATATTTAATTAATATTTTTGTCATATAATTAATTACGTTCATCTAACAGTTGGTCCACTATGAACAACTTGTTGATTTCTAATGTTAGGTAAAATTCTTTGTTGAGAATGTGTCAATGGTTGTTGAGAATGATATACTGGTTGCTGAGAATGTGTTACTGGTTGCTGAGAATGATATACTGGTTGCTGAGAATGTGTTACTGGTTGTTGGCTATGATAAATCGGTTTTGAATTGGGATTAGAGTAATATCCATTATGAGTATTACAAATATTAGTATTTGGTACAGTATAACCAGGATGTTGAGGCATTCTCATATTTGTGGTAATTACCGCATTATCACCTGCTTTACCCCTTTCACAAGCATAAGGTGTAATATGTTGTCTAACTCTTGGATCATTAGTTAAAAGACATCCATTAGGACCACAAAAAGGATGTTTTGCACTATCACAACGACTAGCTAATTTATCAATACCCCATAAACTAGATTCAACATCAACCAAAAGAGCTCCATTTGGAGGATATTCGCGAGCTGGTTTGCATATATTATCACAGTGAACATACTTATTAACATCCATTATTAATTCTAAAGGATTAGTGCTCTGTTTAATATCTTGTTGAGCAGCACATCCATCATACATTTTACGTGTAAAATGACCTGACATATCTATAATATTATCAAAGATTTTTTAACAATATATTATTTTGTTATTCTATTTAATCCTATATTATAATGTAGAATTAGATAGATAATCAAAGTTTATTATTAGTATTTTTTTAATAAAAATGAAAAACTTTATTTTAATATTTT
>HE978653.1:29407-31621 GCA_000285855.2 Ruminococcus sp. JC304
TAATCGATGAATTTTTTTGATTTAGATCGTGATGTAACAATATTATCAAATTCATCTACACAGATTGCTTTTAAATATCTAGTAGAAGGAATCCATTTTCTATTACACATAAAATCATATAATCTACCCATAGTACATACAATAACTTGGGCTCGACTAATTTGTTCACGTTCTTCTTTAATAGTTTTAGGTCTCTGATTGAGACTTGATGTTCCAATAATATTTGATTCTTTGAAATTAGAACTAAGTCCGTTTATATTTTTCTTTGACCAACACACATAGCTACGCGAGCACTTGATGGTAGTAGGCTGACTGCTCTATCATAAATTTGTGCGGCTACTTCGTGAGAACTAGTAATAAAAATATATTGAAGTTCATCATCAGTAGGATCAAATCCCCACAAACATCCAAATAAAAATGCAAGTGTTTTACCCGCACCAGATTTAAATTGTATCAAAGTATCTCTACGTTGAATTAGTTCTGGTACTACAAGAGATTGTACTGTTGCTGGTATTTCAAAACCAGCAGCGAATGTATTTTTAACCAAACAATTTTGGACATATTCTTTTTTCTTTTCCACAAATAGAGGAAAATATTCTTCTGCTGTCATTTTAGATCCTCCTTTAATCAGAGAAGTTCGACAAGCAGAATCACTCAAACGCATAATTTTTGATGTGTTTTCTTTGCGATTGGTTAATTCAATATAGGGTCCATCTTCAACATTATATCTAGGAATAGTATCATCAAAACCTGTAAGTAAATATAGGTCATCTTGTGATCTATTGACATTGCATTTATATGTTCCAATAGTAATATTTATAAAATTGATATCTGAAATATTTTCTTGTTCTTGACTCATGTTAATTTGTTTTAAATAGTAAATAATCTTTATGTTGATCAAGAGGATTATAATAAAACACGAAATTTTTTCAATTTTTATTATAAATTATTAATATGGTGCATATGCACAATTTACTGAAACTGTACAATTTTTGACTTTTCCTAATCTTTCTTTTGGAAGTACTTGTTGTTGATCAAGAGGAACTTGCCATACTGATCTATGATTATCTTTTGCTTGTAATCTAGTATCAACAGCAAAATTTTCAAATATTTGACATTGAGGATCATGTAAAGGATATCCAAATCTCATATCTGGGACAGTTAATCCTCTTATATCAAATGCGGGATGTGTGTATCTAGTTGATTGAGGTTCTATAGCTGGAGAACAATCACGTGGTGTATATTTTTTATATTGATCTAAATTATGTGGTGCTTGGTGACGATTAATTTTAGTATTAACTTTACTAATACCTCTTAATACAGAATCAACATCAATTTGTTGACCAATTACTACACTGTTATCTTGACCTGCTCTTGGACCATGTCTCGCAAAACATGGATTACAATTAACTGCATAGTGGGGATCTAATTTGTATGAAACAGGTTTTGTACTCCTTGATAATTGTTCATCATAAGCTTCTTTATCATATCTCATATTAGTAAATTTTCCTGCCATTATTTGTATATATTAATACAATATATTTTGTTATATAGGTTAGTATATGAAATTTATGAATAAATTGAATTAAGTATATAATAAAATAATGTTATATTAATCAACATATAATGACAAGTGTAATAATTAATATACCAATTAATATTTCAATACATAATAAATCTTTTTCACATTTGATTAAAAAAAGACATCCAGATATTTTGTTTGAATTTCCAATGGAATTAGATATATTTTATAAAATATTTATAAGATGTCTCAGAATTATATATCCAGAAACAGGATTTGATACAAATTATAAAAATAATATACATATTACCACAAATGATGAAAATATATGTAGTTATTTATATGCATCTGATACAATATATTTTGATAATAATACCATATTTATTGCATTTGATTATAACCATTTAACTACTCCAGATTTTGATTTTATTGTTCAACAAATAAAAAAATAATAAAGAAAAATGTTTACACTTTTAATCACCATCATCCTAATTTCAATCACATGACATCCAGATATTTATCCGTTGATATTATGAAAATATTTAGTCCAGAAGAAATACGAGATTATTCAAGATTATTCAAAATTGTTTAGTATTTGGCACCAGATATTCTTTACATATTGATTCGAATATATGATTTAAATCATTTAAATCATATATTGTAATTTTTAATAGTCAAATAATTCTTGTTGT
>HE978653.1:34200-36929 GCA_000285855.2 Ruminococcus sp. JC304
ATTAATATACTGGAATAAACTGTATTGGCTATATATTAATTTGAATATTCTTTTTATAATAATTATATTATGATAATTTTTTTGATTTGTCATATTAAATGATGTAAACAGATTCATTGTCGTAATATCATATTTTGGGTTTTTTTTTACCGCAATATCAGTTGAACAAATTGAAAATATATATTCTAATATGTATTTTAGTCCTGTATATAATAATAATAATAATGATGTATAAAAATAAAGATTACTATATGCATAATCATTAGTTTTTCCACTTTGTTGAGCATAATCCCATATTGACATTATGGCTAATAATAATTGTAGTAATACTTGAAATATACCTTTTCTCACATAAAACCAAAATTTTTTATGATTTTTAAAATCACTCAATATATTACCGATATTCATTAATTATTGTAATGATAATATTGCATTATATATAATAATTATGAAAATCAGTTTTTTTGTGCAATTTTTATCACATTAAGAAATAAAAATAAATGTATATTAGATGAATATATTTATTTTTCAATTTTATAAAAAACTAAAATTTAATGAATCTGATATTAAAATTATATTATTTATAATGGCTGAAAATATTGATCAAGCCAAATGTAAAATAATTAATTATTTTACAATTCACAAACCAATATATTATAATATTTTAGGTAAAATTGTTTGTGATTACGAAAAGAATTGTGATTTTGATTATTCTTTTTGTATAGATAAGAATAATATGTATCTGGAATTATTTACAATAGCTAAAAATGAATTTGATGAAGCAATTAATAATATTTATGAGTATAATCAAAATATTTTTGGGACAATAAAAACATCTTATGGAAAAAGTAATGTTTATATCAATCAACAACAACTTATTAATGATGCACAAATATTAAGAAAATTAAATACTCTTGAATATAATTCAAATATGTGGAAAAAATATAATACAACATTAATTCAATTTTTTTATGAATATGACGAAAAAATTGGATATATTGAATTAACAAATGGATTATCTGGTCCATACATAATAATTGATGAATTGAAAGATTTGCCAGAAAATATTCGAAATATTGAGGCTAATACTAATACATCAAATATGTATAATAAATTATATGAAGATTGCATTCTAAAATATTCTAAAATTAAACCAATTAAATTCAACAATAGGATTAATAATAAAACTAGTAACAAAATTAGCAATAAAATTTTTAAACAAATCGTAAATTATTTAATTTGATTCATAAATTAAACTAAATAAGACATTTATTATCAAATAAATTTATGTATAAGAATGGTTTTACCAAGGTAAAATATATACATATTTTATATATATAATGGAAACAAGAAAAAAATATAAATCCAAATGTAATAATGATAAACTGGAATCAAAAAAACAACGAAAAAGATCTAATTCTATTGATTTGTTAGAAATAAGTGAAATGTTGACAGATAATTATGATTCTATAAATAAAATTTTAAAAAACAAAAGAGCTCAAAAACCATGCACAAATAATCAAAAAAATATAAATAATAATGAAAATAATAAACCAGCGTATTGGTCGCAATTTGATGCACAAACATTTGATTCCTTAGCAGAACCAGGAGCAGTAAATGATACTTATGCCACCAATGATAAAAATAAATTATCTGATCTTGAAAGAAATTTATCTTATCAAGGTGGTTGGTCACAATATCAAGATGGTTCTAATACATATGGTATGGTTGATGCTGATAAATTAACTCATAATAATATGGTACCATATTTTACCACTAAAAAAGGTTATGGATCAAATGATTTATTGAGTAAAACAGTCATGAATTATAAGAATGATCTTTTTACTGGTAATTTACAAAGTACGTGGAATAAAAACNGGAAATTACACCAATGTTTAAACCAGAAGCTAATTTAACTCATCCATATGGTTACTCCTATATATACCGAAGAAGAAGCTTCTAGATTCGAACCCGGTAGATATAAACAAGGAGAATTACCATTTGAAAAAAAGCAAGTTACGCCTGGATTGAATTTACGTTATGATGAAATAGCAACACACGGTTATCATTCAATGTATAGAGGTACAGAAAAAACAGTTGATGAGCTTCGTGTTAAACCAAAAATAACATATGAAGGTAGAATTATTGATGGTTTAAAAGGAAAAGAAAGACCAATACAAGCACCAGTCATTACTAGAAAACCTGATACTTATAAAACTACAACCAGTGATGATTTATTACCTACATCGAGCACAAATACTGGACCAAAGACTCGGGATAATTTTATAATGAAAGATACAAATCGTCACGATCAACATGTTGAATATACCGGTGGTGCTTATTCCACACAAGAACGTTTGGATAGAAATGTTCCGGAACATATGAGATCCAGTCATAAAGCATCCACACGTCAAAATTATATTTTACCAACACCTTTACAAAAATATGGCAAAAATGAAACTAAATTTAATCATAATATTGATTCATATGATGTTACATCTACTCTTAAAGATATGGTTATTGACAATAATCGAACAGGTATTACAGGAGATGGTAGATCTACCTATGTTAATTTAATGGATAACGCTCGCGAAACAATCAAACAAATAACTGCATCATTACCACAAACTCATCAAAATATTAAACCAAATACTATGGGAGGAACGGTACATAATATGGATATTGCTAATCCTACTATTAAGGAAACTACAATTGAAAATAAACTTAAT
>HE978653.1:39098-40129 GCA_000285855.2 Ruminococcus sp. JC304
TGATTTACATAGAAATAATTTTATGACACCGATAGGTCAACAACAAAGAGGTGATATTATGGACATAGCAAGATCTACTATGAAAGAAACTACTAATGGATTATCTAGAAATACACATTTAACACCAGTTGGTCAACAACAAAGAGCTGATATTGCTGATACGGCTAGATCCACTATGAAAGAAACAACTATTCAAATTCCTTACAATACATATACAACTGCTGTTGGACAACAACAGGGTGCTATTGGTCCACAAGATAATATTAGAACTACTATTAAAGAAACAGTTAATCAACTTGCACGTAATACTCATTTGTCTGGATCACAAGAAAATAGAGGTAAAGCAGACGTGTTTGACAGAAATCCATTAAGAACAGTAATAAAAGAAACAACCGTCGTAATACCTTATAATACTAATATTGCTGCCGTAAATCAACAACAAAGAGCACCAAATCCTCAAGATGCTGCCAGAACAACTATCAAAGAATCAACGGTACAAATACCATATAATAATATGGTGTCAGGTGTTGAACAAAAGGCAGGCCAGTCAACTACGTTTAATAGAATGCCAACAAAATCAACAATTAAAGAAACTACAATTAATAATGAATATATTGGTTCAGTGAATAATAATGTTATAGGTAAAGGATATGGATATTTATCTGAAAAACATCAAGCACCCAATACAACTCGTCAATTCACTTGTCAAGAAGTATATGTTGCACCAGTTTTGGGAGAAAATAAAAATAGACCATATAATGATGCATATAATTTTGTGCCAGATGATAAAAAAGAATCTGTTAAAATATATAGAGAACCAACAAATAATGGTGTGAAGATTGGACCAGATGTTGAAAATGTTAATGCTAGATTAAAATCAGACAATCATAAATCACGAGTTCCAATTTTAGGAACTAGTTTTAATAATCGTTTAGATCGTCCAGAAATAATCACACAACATAAAATTAATGATAATATAGATTCTCAAAGATTTGTGGATCCAACAATTGTACAACAATTACAAAATAATC
>HE978653.1:41608-43749 GCA_000285855.2 Ruminococcus sp. JC304
AATAAAAAATTAATAAAAAATTAATAATTCGTCAATTGTAGTACGGGTTTTTTTGTTTTAAAATATTTAGCAATTTCCTCTTGCACTACTATTTCTTCTAAATCAACAATTTTAATTCTATCGTAATATTTATTTAGAATTTTGTGTATAAAATTATACGCAATAATAATCTGATCAAAAGTTTTTGCACCAGTTATAATAACCGCACCTGTTTGAAACACAAAAATAGATGTTTTGTTTCCATTTTCATGGTTATATTTTATATTTACGCAAGAATGACCACCCATTGGTTGAAATTTATATTCGACAAATCCAATTTCTTTGTCTTTACTATGTTTACCATGATATTTTTTCAAAATATTGGCGAGTTTTTCTCTATCAATTTTATAATTCAGTTTGAAATTTGAATTTATCATTCTGATTTTAATGTCATAAATTCCGATTTTATCAATATTATCAATATAATTTATTTTAACTTGCTCTCCTTTTTTATTTTTCATTAATCGTCCTTTTTTCAAAATTTTGACTAATGTTAATGTCACATTATAAAAATCATCCATGTCTTTACATCCTGTCATTTGTAAAGATCCGTTTTTAAAAACCTTGATATTAATATAATTTCGAATGGGATTATTCATGGGTTTCATTAATATTGTTACTTGATTATAGAAATTTTTTTTGCTGGGTTTTTTTTTGGTTTTATAACTACAATTGTTCTATTCGTAGCAGGATTATTCCTATTACCAAATTTTACACTGACAATTTCTTCTTCCTTTAAAACAACATATTTAGCAAATCTATCAACATCAATTAAAGTTCCTAATTTACAATCTAAAGTAATAGTTGAAACCAATATATTATTATTTTTCAGAAAATTTTTGGCTTCCATATATGTTTCAATATAATTATCTATATCAGTATTTTTATTTTGTACTTTTGATACACATTTTCGTGATGGCTTGGAACCAGAACTATTAGTAGTTTTTCCTTGTTTATAATAAGTATATTTAACTGCTTTACATTCATTATTTTGTAAAAAAGACATAACAGTTACCTTTATATTAATATTTAAACTTTATATCAAAATATTTAAATATGTCAATAAAATATTCAATTTTTTAATATAATTATAAACATACAAAAATTGTGATAAATTTAATGCGTTAATAATTGGCGTATAAAAAGCTCTTAAATTTTCTAACATAAATATATATATTTATTATGGATCCAATTACAGAATCGGATAATTATTCAATCCACAAAAAAAAGAATTTAACAAGTATAAATTCTTTGATAAAAAATGACAATAAATCTAATAAATTAAAATCTGATAATAAATCTAATAAATTAAAATCTGATAATATCATTTCTGATGATAAAACATCTAAATTATCTAATAAATTATCATCTGATATTATGTCATCTCGCAAGTCTATGTATAATAGCACAATGTTTGATAATGTCACTTCTGATAAAAATAGTTTAAGTATGAAGGTGGTAATTATTATGACGGTTTTTTACCAACATCAAATCTATTTTCAGATAATTCAGTTATCATGAAAATTAATGATATAAATCAAAGAACTATGAATATTATGCGAGGTGGCGATCCTGATACCGAATATTCGGATAATATTTTATCTTCTGAAAGGAAAAGTATAAATAATAAATCCAATTCTAATAATAGATCCAATTCTAATAATAGATCCAATTCTAATAATAGATTTAACTCTAATGATAGATCTAACTCTAATGATAAATTAGATTCTGTTAGTAGATCTGATAATAGATCTAATAATAGATCTAATAATAGATCCGATAATAGATCTAATAATAGATCCGATAATAGATCTAATAATAGATCCGATAATAGATCCGATAATAGATCTAATAATAGATCTAATAATAGATCCGATAATAGATCTAATAATAGATCTAATAATAGATCTATAAGTAATACCAGATCTAATAACACATCTATTCTTGGATCTGATCTCAAAAAAAATACTCCTGTTGATAGAGCCAGTTCAATAAATCGTGATAATGTATCAAATACAAGATGGAATATGGTTAATAATACAACTTCAGATTTCAGTGGTGGAAATAATGATATTTCGGAATATTCAAATATTGATAATTTT
>HE978653.1:46624-48669 GCA_000285855.2 Ruminococcus sp. JC304
TTAATAGAATGTCAAATGTCATATTTAAAGATGTGATTTATCAATGAATATATAAATGATAATTATCTCTTGGGATGTTGGTGTAATACATTTGGCGTATTGTATATTAAAATATGAATATAATTTTGATAAAAAAAAATCAAAAATATCAATATTAGATTGGGACGAAATCAATTTAATAGAAGATGATAGAATTTCTCTTAAATGTTGTGGTAAGAAAAAAGATAATATTGAATGTGGAAAAAAAAGCAACATATTGTTTAAATAGTGGTGACGATCAAACTTTTGGATATTGTAAAACACATTTGTTACAATATAATGAAATTTGGTCAATAAATGATACAAAAATTTGTATACAAAACAAATTAGGGCATAAATGTCAATTCCTAAAAAAACTGGAAATTGTTGCGACAAAAAAAGTTCTTATGTTTTTGAAAATAAGGAAGAAAAAATATTTTTGCACCACACATTATAAATCAGATCTCAACAAACGTCTCAAAGAATATTCTCCACAACCCATTAAAAATATGATAGTAAAAAAATATCCCACTTCAAAATTACAACTTAATTTGATAAAAAAATTAGATGAATTGTCTGAACATTTTGCCAAATTAAAAATCCAAGAAGTGATTATTGAAAATCAACCGTCACAAAAAAATCCAAAAATGAAATCAATTGCAATACATTATTTGATTATTTTATGATAAGAGGATATGTCGATAAAATTCATCAAATGGATATTCAATTAGTAAGATTTATGTGTCCAAGTAATAAACTTAAAGTTAACAATGATAATACGTTAGAAGTATTTAAAGCAAATAAAGATTCAAAAAAAGTATATAAATTGACAAAAAATTTGGCCATTGAATATACTAGAAAATTATTAGAAAATGATCCAATACAATTAGAATATTTATCTCTTCACGATAAAGAAGATGATATGTGTGATGCTTATTTACAAGGAAGATACTATTTAGAATTTATTAAAAATAAAGATAATAATCCCAAATTTAATAAATCCAGTAATTCTAACAAATCTAGTAAATCTAGTAAATCTGGTAAATCTAGTAAATCTGGTAAATCTAGTAAATCTAACAAATCTAGTAAATCCAGTAATTCTAACAAATCTAGTAATTCTAACAAATCTAGTAATTCTGGTAAACCTAACAAATCTAATAAATCTAATAAATTAAAAATAACTAAAACAAACAAATCTAATCGATCTGTTGCTATCATAAGATTGTAATATTAATTAATAAATTAATTTGTAAATTGATTTATTGATTAACTAATTATTTGGTAATAAGATTTTTATTACACTCATTTGAATTTAATCACTTTCTAATCTGTTTGTCAAAGAAGACATTACAGATCTTTTTTGGTTAATGGTTTTTTTCTTTTTAGAACATATTCTTTGTCACAATCGTCGATATTAATATCTGTATTTCTTTCCTCAATTGTTAAATTAATTGGTTTAACCGGTGGCATATATATTATAAACTCTTTTTTAATTTTATTAAAACTTCTTCTAAAAGTATCTATCGACATATTTCCTCCAAATGCTTCAAGTATTTCTTTAGGAGGTGCTTCCTTTATATCTATTGGATCATCTGCGGATAATCCATACAGTTTCACGATATATTTTAAATATGAGTGATTTTCGGTCATACATTTTAGAATCTTTAAGATAATAAAGATTATAAGCTAGAGCACAATTAAAACTACAAAAACATCCTATTATATAGTAGGTGTTCATGTGATATAATTCTGGCAAGAAAAATGGTAAGTTATCAAATTCATGTGAATCCCACCAACATCTAACATTGGTTTTTTTTAGTATTATTTTTTTACCATCGCGCATAGATACAAAATTAATTTTATTACTATATATTTTATTTGAATTATCTTGTTTATCTTTTTTCTCATGCTTGTCCAATTTAAATTTCAAATATTGTAACATTTTTTCATTTTTGCTACATTTTTGACATTCATTGTCACGAGGAATATCATTATTAAACATTCCTTCTGATGAAGGATCATCAGTT
>HE978653.1:50560-52081 GCA_000285855.2 Ruminococcus sp. JC304
AGAGTATCCGAAGTGTCTGATTTACGTTTGGATGCACTTTTTGTAGCACTATTATTCGGTTTTCTTGAAGTAGTTATTGGTTTAGAAACACTATTTTTTTTTGTTATTGATCTATTATTTTTTTGTTTACTGGAAAATATAATTTCATCAATATCAACATCAGATGATTCCAAAGAATCAATTATATCGTGTAAATTACTTTCGTCAAAACTTTTTTTATTAGGTTTTTTTACAGAATTATTTTTTTGGGAATTATTTTTTTGAGAATTATTTTTTGTCCTACTTTTAGATTTATTCTGACTATCAATTTCACTATCGAACATATTATATCCATCATTATCATAATTATTATTTGAAGGTTGAACAATATAATTATTGGTTATCGGTTGATCTAATTTGAATCATTTATGAAATCATGTTTAGATTTAGGTTCAGATACTATTTTTGCTGTATCATTTGTAGTATATGGTTTTGTTTGACTAATAACATTTTCCAAAGAATTTATTTGTTGATTACGAATTTGATCTAATTGATTACGCATTTGTTCTAATTGTGCAGCATACATTTCGTTTTGTTTTCTTGATTGAGCTTCAGATGCTAATTTTTGTTCGGCTAAAAGACGTTTCTCTCTTTCTGCGGCCAATGCTTGATTTGCCGCAGTTATTTTATTGACTGTTTCAGTATGATTTTCAGTAGTAGTCATATTGGATTCAGATTTAATTTCGGTACTATTATTATTATTATATTTCTTTATTGATTCTAATATTTTTTTATTGCTATTTGGTATTTCTTTTGCTTCTAATGGTTCAGAATCATCTTTACCGCCGAGCAAACCACCAGCACCTCCTTTCATGAGACCTCCCAATAATTTTCCAATGATATTAGGATTATTACTTATGGCATCATTTAAGCCTCCGGGACCAAATAATGACTGACTCAAATGGAATGTAACACCACTCATTATTATCATAAATAATAATCTTATTTCAGGTGACATTTTACCTCCTTTATCACGATACTTTTCATAAATTTCTTCGAGAACTTCAGTATAATCGTCCATATCAGTTGCTACTTGTTTGGACCAATCTTTTAATTTAACATCGAAAGGATTATATTTTTCATTTAAAAATTCTGTACCACTAATAATTGTAAACAATACTTGTTTGTACATTTTGACTTGATTTGTTTTATTACGCCTTTCCTTGTGCATATTATATTCTGCTTCCATAACATCCGGATCATCATCTATGGAAAAATTTCTTGTCAATTTAACACTATGACGTTCTACCGAATCTTGTAATTTACTATAAACTTCTCGAGCTCTGGCTCTCTTTTCTTCAGGTGTTTCTATGTATCTATCTACATCATCTACTAATTGGTCACCAAGTAAGGGCATTTGTTGCATATTTTCACGATTAATATAATTTTGAGGTATGCTTGCTGGATTATACATTGGAACTGAATTTATTTTAGATTTATAAGGACTTTTTGTTGAATTTTCCACTGAAGAAATTGAATTCT
>HE978653.1:54529-55549 GCA_000285855.2 Ruminococcus sp. JC304
TTCTACTGTCCAGGTTAATACTTTTATTTTTGGTATTTTTTTCTAATTCTTCATCAAAATCTTTTTCAAGAGCATCATTGAATTAGTCTTCGTTAAAAAAGTATTCATATAAGTAATTAGTATCTTCTTGTATGTCATTACCTTTGGTTCTAACCATAATTTTCTATGTTATAATCTTAGAAAGTAATATCCTATATATTACGCAACTTTTGTGGCATCCTTATATTTATCATTATAGATAAATATAGCAAAAAATCTGATTTATTAATAACTATAATAATGTTTTCTAATATGACAGATGTTACTGAAGCTTGGGATAGAGACCCTGTCAAAGAAATGACTCAAAAAATTAATAATGGAAATTTTGATGTAAACAAACAAAAAAATCGTAGTATATACAAGTTCAAAAATTCAAAAAACAATGAACCCATTAGTTTATCAGAAAACAGTTATTCTCTTTCATCTAGAAATTCTTTATCTTCTAAAAATCAATCACCAAAAAATATTTCTGCATATTCCATTGATTCTGATCTAAGTACTGTTTCTCCTCCAAAATTAAGTAAATATTCCAAATTAAAATTTGGCGACATATTAAATTTGAGAGAAATTATAAATTCAGACCCTGGTTATAAAGATAATACTAAATGTGAAAATACCATTAAACACATAAAAAAAATGCAATAAATGTTATGATCAATTAAAAAAATTAGTTGATACAAAAGTTAGTAAAAAAATAGATGAAATAATATTAGATAATAAATTAAAACAAATACAAGCATTTACACCAAATTTAACACAACCTCCATCAACAACAATCTTGACATCAGCATATGATGCATATACAACTCATAAACCAATAACTACAAATATTACTGATTCTTGGAAAGAAACACTGGTTATTGTAATTGGCATAATAATTGCGCTGTTGATAATTTTTTTAATAATTAAAGCTATTTGTAAGTAGATTTATTTATTATTTACATATATCTTTATTTTTGATATATTATTTATTTTTTGACA
>HE978653.1:55702-56425 GCA_000285855.2 Ruminococcus sp. JC304
TTGAATGAACTTTTTTAACTGGTACAATATTTTCTTGTATATCTTCGGGCCGTCTCCAATCTATGAACAATATATTCGGTTCCACAAATGTGACACAAATATTATTATTCGATTCAGTTAATTTATTTATAATATAATTAGCGCAACATTTAATATTAATAATAGGATAACTACTACCAAATAAGAAACTTGGTATTTCAAATAAACATATTAATTCTCCTGCTTTTGATGTTAATTTAATAATATTTGCACATCTTTGGTATAGTTTTTCATAGGTTTCTTTTTTAAGATTAATTAATTGATCATGTTTTTGATATAAATCATCATTACCTAGATTCATGTCTTACTAATTAATAACTGCGAAAATTATGTGCATATTTAATACATATAATTTTCACAATAATTTATAGATTGTTATTTATTATGAAACATAATATAACATTGGAAAATGAATCAATTAGTAAATTTAATAATAATGAATCTGATAATAATGAATCCGATGATAATATTAATAATTTGATTTGCGATACAAATAATATTCTAAAAGAGTTTAAAAAAAATATAATATTGTACCCGAACCAAAATATTATAATATTGTATTAAGTGGTGGTAGTGTACGTGGATTGTCTCACATTGGTGCTGTTAAAAACTTGTTGATGATAAATTGATTAATCTAAATAAAATAAAAGCAGTTGCTGGAGCATCCGCCGGAGCATTATTTGG
>HE978653.1:59091-59745 GCA_000285855.2 Ruminococcus sp. JC304
TAAAAATATATAGATGGTGCAATTTTAGTATAATTATCCTATGAGTTTATTTAAGGATAGATTATCAGAAACCATTGGTATATTAATATGTAATGAATATAATACTGATTACAAATGTTTTGAAGAATATTTTATGGCCATAATCAATTTATTTATGCATCAATATTATCTTAAAATGGCAGATCAATACACAGAAAATACCATTTATGTCACAAAATCACCTAATAATGTATGTATTTTTAAATTTTGATTTGGACAATATAACCAAAAAAGAATTATATGAAGGTGGTTATGAAGCGGCTCGAGAATTTATTGAAAAATAAAAATTGAAAAATAAATAATATAACATATTGTTTTATAAAATATTATTAAATACACTGTAATAAAATGCAAGAAAACAAAATATATCTAAAAGTACTCAAATATAACCGAACTCATAATGATTTGACATATGTCAAAGGTCACAATGAAGTTAAAAATTTTGTAGAAGCTGGAAGCTGTGTTCCTGGTAGAATATATTTTTGTGATCCAAGCGATAAATCTCAAAATATTTGTCGATATTTACATTATGGAGATATTTTGGTAGATATTACTTTGCCTATTAATGATCCTGATTTTAAAATGATCATCGATCCATCTGGTGGTAAATCGGCT
>HE978653.1:60050-61271 GCA_000285855.2 Ruminococcus sp. JC304
ATAAACTTGATGATTATTGATATCAACAAATTTTATGTTAGATTAATTAATTGCCATATTGTGGAAAATAATGAAATATTTATTGATTTGATTAAAATTATTAAATTTTCACTCGGAGAATATAAAAGACTAATAAAAAATTATGGATTTAAATATTATTTTTCGGGAATATACAAAATTATTTCAGATATTGAAAGTCATGTTGAATGATAGTAATAATAAATTTTTTAAAAAATGTATTTGAATACATTTTTTAAAATTAATGTTAAAAAATATTAAATTAAATTAATTTAACTATCTTCCTTTATTAATTCTTTTTTTATTTTGATTAGGACCATTTTGAATTTTAGAGAACATTTCTGTATCCTTATTTCTTTCTGCCATCAATTTTTCAAATTTACTTGAAATAGAATCTTCGTCAACATCTAGCGATAATTTATCACTAAAATCAAAACCAAGTTGATCAAATATGCCATATCCGGCAGTATCGTTTCGTTTATAATCATTATATTTCATGTTATCAAAATTATCTGCTTCTGATTTTCTTTCTTTAAGTTTCTTTTTGAGATCTTGATAATAATCTTCACCAAGAACATCATGTTTGTCCACATAATCCGCATCATTAAGATCATCAAGATCTTGTCTGGTCATCTTACCAGAGGGTTTACCAAAATCAATACCACCATAATTTTGATGAGAAATATCGAAACGATTACCATCATCTACATAAATATTATCAAGATTATCAAAATTACTAAAAGATGTGGTATTGCCAAGATCATTCCATGCTGAAGGAACACCGTTATGAGGCATAATAGCGCCAGAATCTTTTTGATGGATCTTATCAAAAGCGGCATTAAATTTTCTTAAATCAAATTTATCATCATCAAATAATTTTTCTGGTTTATAAGTATGATCTTGTTCCGCTCTGATTTTAGATAAATTGACTAATTTTTTTTTGGCTTCTTCAGGAGGTATAATTGTTGTTTGTAATTCATCAAATCCATGTTTTTGATTTAATGCTTTCATTTGTTCTTTAAAACTTAATTTTTGTTGATCTGTGGGATCTTTGTATTCTCCCAATGATTCCATATAATCATTGGTTGTTTTTTTGAGTTTAAAAAAATCAGAAGAGCTTTGTTTATTTATTGCTAAACGATTATTATATTCATTACGTTGTTTTTTGTCTTTGAGTATATCATAAGCCATGTTTAAAAGTTG
>HE978653.1:63482-64450 GCA_000285855.2 Ruminococcus sp. JC304
ATGAACCATATACATTTTGGCATTCGGCCGAAGAACTTGGAATGATTGATGAATATCGAATTGCTGTTTCAAATTATACTGATTTTGTGGATTTTATGTCTACATCATTAATAATACCATTTTATCAGTCTTTTGGAGATACTCTTGGATATTATAATGGTAATTGGGAATTTAACTATGGTGATGCTTATGCTGGACCAGATTATGTCAATGATTTAATTTATGATTTTATTGATTTGGGTGGAATTAATGATATTAGTATTCTTAATTGGTTATCTTCAGATGATACTATATTATATATGACAACTATGGGTGTACTAACAGAATGTATGGCTATTTCTCCATACATTGATGATATTAATTTATATGGCGAAAAATTACGGGATGCATATTTAAAGGCCAGACCTATGATTGAAAATAGACATCCTGGTCAAACCACAATTGATTCACTAGATATATTATCTAATATTGCCTGGAACGAAATACCTTATAATAGTCGAGCAATTGGTGCTGGTTCTGTAATGAGATCTGGATGTATTGGTATATTTTTTTGTTGGTAGTCATAACCGTCGAAAATTAATTGCTCTCGCTGTCGAATGTAGTAGATTAACTCATAATTCAACATCTTCTATATTGGGTAGTATTGTTGCTGCTTTATTTACAGCTTATGCTTTAGAAAAAGTGCCAATTAATTATTGGCCACATAAATTACTCAAATTATTAAGATCTGATATGATTGACGAATATATGAAACAATCCAGACCCAAAGAATATAATTTGTTTGTCAGAGATAAAGTTATATATATTGGACAATGGAAAAATTATGTTGATTTAAGATTTTCAGGCATCAATCCAAGAACAAATTTGAGATATATGAAGAATCCGGTGGAAAGATATCGATATTTATCAGATAATTTTAGCAAAGGATGTGACATACCAGGATCATGCGCAGATGATTCCTGTTATTA
>HE978653.1:65888-66882 GCA_000285855.2 Ruminococcus sp. JC304
GCGTTATTACAAAGTGGAGGTATTATGGAAAAAATTATTGTATATTCCATATTGCATCCAGGTGATTCTGATACAGTTGGATCAATTGCAATGAGTTGGTTTGGTGCCATGTATCATTCACCAAAAAATCATTTTTTAATTGATAAAAATATTGAACAACTAGAATTCAGAAATAATTTATACCAATTATATGAGGATAATGTATTAAATATGCTCAGAGTATATTATCGGGATATATATATTAATACAGCCAGAAAAATTATTAAGCAAACAATTAAACCTAAATAATATGCATTTTAGATTATAAATCAATAAATGTTATGGATTTATAATTTATTTGGATACACGATTATTATGTTCATTAATATGAGCTACAACAAAATTATGTAAATCATCTGGTGTTCTATTGCCATTATATTCAACATTTTGATCAGGTGTAATTAAAATTATTGTTGGGAATGCTGAAACATTATAATAAAATACTAAATTTTCATTTTCGGGTTTAGTAGCATCTACTTTTGCGGTACTAATTCCTCTTGAGCCTGCTAATCTCTCACGAAGCATTTCCCAAGCAGGATTAAAATTTCTACAATGAACACAACTGGGTGCATGGAAGTAGTATAACATGAATGGATCTTGTGTATTTGATGGCTGTGATTCTGTATTTACTGGATTAGTTGTGGGAACAACATTATTGCGTGGTAATTGATTACCGGTCATATTTTGACCCAAATTTGGTGTTATTATAGTCATGGGTTGTATTAATTGAGGTTGAACAGGATAATATGGTCCCGTTGGTACATTTATATTTTTAGGGAAAAATAACCAACTGGCTAACCAAAATATGATAATTATAATTATAATAATTATAAGAATATGCTGCCAGGATAAATTGCGCATAATTATATATACTATAACAAAGATAATTTTAATATAATTATAGTTTGGAGATTTTTAACAATTCCAAAATAAATATTCCGAGACAAAATTGGTG
>HE978653.1:70669-71654 GCA_000285855.2 Ruminococcus sp. JC304
GCAGATCTTGCCAAGTATCGTCTCAATGTCAGAAAAGTATCGGGATACAGTCGATTTAGTGAAGGACAGCGTGGTGGATTGTATGGTGATGTCATATTTATTTCTCGTATTCCTGATTATCCCGCTAATGGCTCAATTGGTCGTGTTTGGTTAAGTAGAGATCAATTTGTTGATGTGGCTTCTTTAAATTCTCGAGGAAGTGAAGCTCTCAGAACTATTGCTAGAAACGTATACTATAGTCCTACTAGTGATACTGTTCAAATTTATAATATTCCCATTCAAGTTGATCCTATTATTAGATCTGTTGCCAGAATGCCGCTATTCAGTTTGAATAATCAAAATTATTTTGGTAATTTATTGAGAGCATCTGTCACTTCATCTATTTCACCCACTCTCACACCTGCCTGGAAAGAAAATGAAACTCGTTTAAGCGAACATATTCTTCGCCATGATTCTAAATGGGAACGAATTGATGATGATTTTGTTCTTAAAGGACCTGATGGTAATGTAGTAGATCATAAATTTGTTAATAATTGTGCTTTTATTGGTTCAAGTGAACAAGAATGTTTAGATGTTCTCAGCCAATGTTTAGCTCCTAATGGTCAATCTATTAATGACAGATGTTCACAATTAACTGATTTTAATTTTAATGTCGATTTACCTGTTAATAAACTCAAAGAAGAAGTTATGAAAATTAATCCATTCGTAGCTTTCAATATTTTAAGACAATTTGGTTTTGCTTCATATTTAACAGAAGAGAAATTCGAACCTATTCGCAATTTCCGTCGTTATAAAGTTCAAAGTGTTGGCTCATGGTTAAAAGAACTTGTGGAAAATTCTGATAGATGCAGAAATCCTAATATTTCCAATGATCCTTGTAAACCTCAAACTTTAAGACAATATTTGGGTGATGCAGTTGCTGATAAAATTTTAGCTATGGCCAAAGATCCCAGTAAATTCCCGTTTTTCAATTATCTTGATATGT
>HE978653.1:73205-74369 GCA_000285855.2 Ruminococcus sp. JC304
CCGTTTTTCAATTATCTTGATATGTTAGTAGAATGGGTCAATGCTAATCCTCAAGCGCTCAATCCCGAAGAATCCAAATATACTAAAGCTTCAAGCAAATATCCTAATGTCAATGATAGTTTTAGAACTTATGATTATTTGAATCCTTATAAACCCGCTTATTACAGACGCAATTTAGGCAGTCTCAATTGTGGACTTGAACGTCTGAAGAGTAATATTGTTAATGAATTATCTGGTCTTAACGGACATGCATTTATTTCCAATATTGCATCAATTCCATCAGAAATTCAAATGCCTTTATCTCGTTCGTCTTTCGTTAGTCCGGTACCATTTGGTAATTTTGTACCGATTATGAGTGGTGGTAATTTCTATGAACTTGAAAATGAACTTAAGAATATTAATAATCAATATGGATATACTCTTTTCAATCAAATTTATGTTGATTTATTGGAAACCATGAGATCTATGCAAGGTGATCGCAAGATTAATTTGAGTGAACATACTAAAGAACAAATTAGTGAAAAACTCGAAAATTTCAAGAGAGCCGAAGATGCTCTTCGTGAAAGTGTTGTTCGCACTATTGAAGGAAATAAACTTTATCAAGCTTCAAGAGGTTACATTAATCCTTTTAATGTACCTAGCGACAAATTACCCGCTGTTTTAGCCAAACATTCCAATCTTTTACATTTAAGTTCAGCATATAATAAGAAAGCAATTAATCTTATTGATTTATTCAAAACAATTTCGGAAGCAATTATGAGTAAACTTGGTGATGCTGAATCTAAATCGATGTATACTCGACCCCTTAGTGCTACTTATCATTAATAATTTTTAGTCATTAATAATTTTTAATCACATCATATCGTTTAATTAAACAATCTAATATGTGAAATATATTATACAAATACTAGAGCACCCATATTTAAAAATACTCTTAATATATTATAATTAATAGTGTAAGATCTTATTTTAACGGTATTTTCTGGTGTAACGAAATTTCTCAAATGAATATCCATTTCTGCTTTATCAATTTTACTCATATTAATAGTAGATGATGGTTGGTAATCTTCTGGATTTATTGATGGTGAATAGGTATTGATTCCTATTTCTGGACTTCTAAAATGATGTTGTAATGGTTGTACATAATTAAAATATCTCCAATTT
>HE978653.1:75534-76169 GCA_000285855.2 Ruminococcus sp. JC304
GGTATGTATAATTTAAATCCAGGTTTACCATTACTAAAATTTTTAGCAGCAGGTATATTCCCAATCATTTTATCCAATGCTTCTGATTGACGATTTGATAATTGTGACCATATGTATAACCATTCGCCATATTGTTTATCTATATTTTTACCTCCAATTTCAATGCTGGTGTCACGAATTAAAGCATAACCTAAATGAGGTACCCATGCAAATTTACTTATTTTATCAATTGATCCAGTATCTGAATTGATGAATGGTAATATTGGTGGTAGTTCCACATATAAAAATACTCGATTAATTAAGTCACCTAAATGTGAAATAGTACGTGTAACTGTTTCACCAAAATTTGCACTTGTTGCAAAATATTGAGCTATTGATTCAATAGAAAAATTTGTATGTCTACGATAAACTGTTTTAAAAAAAGTTATTTGTGCATCCCCTGATAAATATAAATCTTGCACTCCTTTTGCTACTAATTGTAATAATCCTCCTGCCATTATACTTAATAATTATTAAATATAATGCACATTAAATATTGTACATATCATTCGCTATAATTTTACCAAGATTTTCCACACATACCGGAAAGATAATTAACCATATTAATACTTTGTATCATTGTTACTATTTCTGCT
>HE978653.1:78530-82812 GCA_000285855.2 Ruminococcus sp. JC304
TTGTTACTATTTCTGCTGAATAATTTGCATTAATTTCAGGGTCTATATGATAAATTGAAGTGAAATCATCTATTCTTGTTAAATTCACAGAGCCAGCTATAATATTACCTAATGGATCCAAAGACCATGTATATAAATTAACACCACAATTAGGACTATGGTTGAAATATTGATATGCTTTAACACTATTCCACATTGTACCAGTAGAATTTTCTGGCATAATAGCAGATCCATTAGACATTAAATATCCTCCATTTAGTGGATTAACTTCAGGATTTTTTACGATATATTGATTATAATCTACTATATTAACATTATGCGAATCAATTATTTCATTTAATTTTTTTGTCATTTTATGGACGATTTCATTAATTACTTTAATTGGTATTATTTCTGAGTAATTAGTCGATTCCAAATCACCAATTTGATAAATTACATCATGGTATAACTCATATTTTATTGATTTGTCGAAAGATTCTAACTCATATTTTTTAACAGAATTTATTTTCTGCCATATTAATTGAATAATATTTATTGTGGTTGGATTACTATCGGATTTTGAATAATACATATTTTTAATTATATCAATAATGCCAATAAAATCATAATTTAAATCCTGTAATTCTAATAATTCATCTATTTCCATTAACAATAAATTAATTTGTAACTGGTTATATATATTATATGCATTATTAATGATATTGTCAAAATCTATATTCGGGTCATTCATGACATGATATTTTACTAATTGGTATATAATATTTCTAAATATATATTTATCAACATATATATTGGCGGGATCAAAATTTTTAAAAATTCCCTTGAAACTATCTAAAATAATATTTTCATGATACATTGGTTGTTTTATTTCTTGACATATATATGCAATCATCTCTTGAAGTATATCCCAATCTACTATTGGATAATCAATATTCAAAGATAATATATTTTGTCTAAGTTTTATAATATGAGACTTGTCCACAATTGTATCACAATAATTCATATACCTATCTTTAATTGTTTGTAACATCTGTAAAAAATATTCTTTATTAATATCTGCATCATTATTATATGGTACATCTCTAACAGTATAGTCTAATAATAATTCATTAATAATATTTAAAAACCAAATACACTATCATCTAAATTATCCAATTGTTTATGTATATTATCATAATAACACGATTTTATTTGATGTATCATAGACAAATCATAACGAGAATATAATCCAAAATTATCCATTGACGCTCACCATAAAATAATTACTGTTGATATTCCTTAAATTTGGTTTTGTATGATTGTTTGGCTTTATTAATAAAACTAAATATTTGGTGGGATTTTCAAAATAATTTTTTATGGTGTATCTATTAAAATGAATATAATTTGTTATATCTTTTAAATTATTTGATGCATCTATTGTTTTTGTGGAAATTATTCCAGATTTATTAAAATATGTTGACCATTTAATATTTTGTCTGGGAATTAACCTATTCATATCAATATCTGTATCCAAATCTTTATCAGTTATTTCAATTGATTTTTGATATTTATATTTGGCTGTTTTAATACCATTTTCTTTGATATAATATTTTTCTGGTTTGATACCTAATTTATAAACAGGAACAGATTTAATATTTGTACTATCTATGGTATCAAATTGCAATTCGTCCATGATATATTGTAAATGACTAGTGATAAATAATTTTCTTTCTTCCTCTCCTAAAAAAATATATTCACACATAACATAGGCTTTTTTTATTTTTGGAACAAATGGTTGTGTTTGTTGACTTATTATTATATCTGGATCAATAAAATCCGAAAATTCTTGCTTGTATGTAACATCATCTAACGATCTTAATTTAATAATTAATTGATATTTTGTGTGCAAACTGGCATTCAATGGTAAAGATGATGCAATAAACTTATTGAAATAAAATATAAGTGGTAAAGTAATTATATAAGATGATTTAGGTGTTTCATTAAAATTAATTAAATCATTTCTATGTCCAATCATTTTCATATATCCATCTAATTCACTATTATTTAACGATATTTGACTATTTGTCTCATACCAATCTGATATATGATTATCCAAAATATCATCACCACATTTAAAACTAACTTTTTCGACGAGATAATGAGCTAACTTGTGGATCCAGGCTAATTTAGCATTACGATTACGATAATATATATTTTGTAATTTATTGGTTATTATTTCTAAATCTTTTTGATAATCATTAGTTAACACAATAATTTTTTGACATATATTGATTAATATATCAGAAATTTTAGAAGCTATATCTATATTTGAATAATTTAATGAATTTAATGATTTTGATTTATTGGATAATTGTTGAATATATTTTTCAATAGAAATTTGTGTATTATCTGTATTTAATGCTTCAATAATATTATCAATGACATTGGATTCAACAATATTTAATTCAGTATTATTTTCGTTATTATTTTTATCACCAGTATTATTATTTGGGTTCAAATTATTTATTATGTTAGTTACATTGATAGTATCATGATCTATATTAATAATATATCTGCCATGATTGGTAGTAGCATCATTAAATACATAATCTATAATATTATTCATAAAATCATAAACAGTTTCTCCTGTTGATTTTAAGTAATCATCTATTGTATATTTATTAATATATATTAATGGATTAATAATAGTATTTGGGTAAATATTATTTTTATGATGATAATCAATAAAAAAATAAATATAAGACAAATATTCATTACCAATATTTTCCACATAATTTATTATTTCGGGATGCTTGCTGAATTGTTTACAAATTTCTTGCAAAAGAATATTTTTTAGTGTCAATATATTGGTATTTGATTCTTGCTCAAAAAATGATTTTATAAAAAATTTATCTAAATCTCTAGAAATATTGACATTGATAATTAATAATTTTGCTGATTTTGTGACCTGAGAATTATATTTTGGAATTATTATTTTTGTAATATAATTGTAATAATCTTCATAATTAATTCCTTTAGATGATGCTAATTTGGAAATAAATTCTGCGTCATTATCAGACATATATTTATCACCAATAGAATCAGTAAAATAATTATTAATATCTTGAAATAATGATAATTTATCCAAAAATACAGTTTGAAATTTGGATAACAATTTTAATATTTTTTTCACTAGGTTATTATCTAAACAATATCTATAAATAGAATTACAAAACGTAAATATTGTATTAATTATGTCGCAAATATCTTTTTGTGTTAGTAAAGTAATGGAATCTTGTAACAAATAATTGTGATATTTTTCTAAAATATATTTTTGCATATCAGTAAATTTTCCCGAATTTATTTTTTGAACTATTTTATCGATATCATTTGGATATTTATCTGGATGTTGATAAATATTGGATATATTTTCTAACGTATTTACATCCATTGAATTAAAAACACATGGCATTAAATTCATGTAGGAAAAATTATCGTTAGTTAAATTATTTTTATAAAGATAATTAATTGTATCTAAATTTTTACAATATAAATAATATTGTGATACAAAATTATCTCTTAAAACTACAATATTTTCACTAATGGTCAAATCAAAACTATTTATTTTATAAACATAATCATAAATTATTTTATTGTTACTTATTAAATCATCAATTGTGTAATCTTTCGAATTTAATAAATTGGCAGTTTTTTTATTCTCAGCAATAAAATTAGCTACATTAAGTAATTGATCAATCCAATCATTGTCTAATTTATTGTCTAATTTTAAATGTTGTTGTATATAATCTAATGAATCATATAATATATTACTAATATAATTGGTGTTATCTAGTGTCAGTATCGGATTGGTATATTTAGCCAGATGATCAATTGTTTCTAACAGCCAATAATATATTTTATTATCATATTTATTAAATTTAATCAATTCTATTATTTTTTGAAATTTTAATATATTCAAATCATATTCATTTACAAATTTAATATTAGTAAAAGTATTCCCTCGATTTTGAAACAAATCATGTCTGATTCGATAATAATCAATATCAAATAATTGATATTTAGGGCAATTGTCAGAACAATTAATTATTTCTGATGTTGTAATATATATTGGCATATTTGTATTTATTGAACATAATGTTATTTCGGTCAACAAATCATAATTTGAAATGGTTTGATTATGATCAAAAAAATTTGGATCAACACCATATGGTTTTGTATTGGGTAAAGGTATTGGATCATTTAATGGTAATTCTGTTTCAGATATTTTACCATAATATCTTGA
>HE978653.1:85993-87651 GCA_000285855.2 Ruminococcus sp. JC304
GGATTTATAATTTGGATCAATAATAGTCGAATATTTTGTTCCAGTTAATAAAGTATTTTGTTTATTTGTGTATATATATTCAGTTTCACATTCAAATGGTTTAATTACAATTATTGGTACAGTTTTTGGATAAAGTATTTAATAAATTAATAACACTGTTATAATCATTTAATGACCTATAAAATTCTGGTCCAAAACCATGATATAATTGATTTTTATTAATATTTATTGAATGATCATATGTTTGTGATGAAAATGATTTATTTGAAAATGATTTATTTGAAAATGATTTATTTGAAAATGGTTTGTCTAAATTTTGTAAATGATATATTTTATCATATAAATATGTATCAGTTTTTGATAAATTGTTTTTTCGTAATAAATGAATTAATAATATCATTATGCGGAAATATTTCTTGGAAAATATTGGACCATAATAATATATTTGGTACTTGTTTACTATTGATAACAGGTATTTGTGAAATAATATTTTATCCATCATTGTCATAATTTTTACGAGCTCATAAATAGAAAAATAATTTTTTTTGTACGACATTATTTTATCCATTAATTTAATTTTTATCAGATTAAAATCAGGAATTTTATTAGATTTAATAGTTTGATACATATTTTGATAAATATGTTGGTAACTATCTGTTTCTAAAATAAAATTATTTATTTTAGAATCTAAATTTAAATCAGTGATTGATACTTGAGATTTTGGTTTATTTTCCAATAAATAAATTGCATTCAATGCATTATTTTGATCATTTATATACTGTTTATGAGTGTTAGATATAATATCCATTAATTTTTGATATTCTATTATATCGTTATGTATACATGAATCAATTTGTTTGTATAAAATATCATCTTTAAAATTTATTTGATTAATCGCCTTGACAATATCATAATTTTTGCTATTCAAAAACCCAGCAGACATTTTAGGTATTTCAAAAGTCAAAAACATTCGATGGAGAAGATCTCCATTTGGCACAATATCCAAACAAGCTGATTCTCCAAAATCAACATTATTTTTAAAAAATAATGGAACCATTTCTCTGGCAAAAGGAGTGTGTCTTCGATAAAACTTTTTTAAAAAAAGTTACTTGTGGATTACTATTAAGCCATACAGTTTTGTGCAGCATTGTTATTTGCAACTAAATTAAGTATTCCACCTGCCATATTAATTAATGTATTAATAATTAACACATTAATTAATATTTATACAACGAGTTTTTATTCGATTATAATTAATGACTAGTTTGAAAAGCTAAACCAGCCATACCATTCATAATTCTTAATATATTATAATTCATTGTATACGCACCCATATATGCACCTTTTGATATTTGATACTCATCATTGATAATATTAACAAATTTTTTGGTAAATTCCATTAATATGCTAAATTTATCTATTCGACTCAAATTTATAGTAGCGGATGGTTGATGTATAGTCGGTTTAATAGAAAAAGAATACACATTTAAACCATTAGGAGGACTATGATTAAAATACCAATATGGATGCATATAATTAAAAAATTTCGTATCACCATTATTATTAGTTATATTATAACCATTAATTAATATATATGCCATATCAATCGGAGATATACTTCCATCCATACCAATTCCAAAATTATTCCATTGGCATTT
>HE978653.1:90936-92314 GCA_000285855.2 Ruminococcus sp. JC304
CAAATTTATATCTTTCTGAATAACTATTATTTTTAATGGATTGGTATTTTTTTTGGGCGATCAAATATGCATTTATATGGGCATATAAAAATCATACATTTGTGTATATAATGAATTTTGTATGACATTCAACAATTTATTTTTAATAATATTATTATACTGTTCATCAACCAGGTTACAATAATTTTTATTATTAGATATAGATTTATAAATAGCAATCACGTCCAAACATTTAATATCTTGCAATAAATGATATCTATTTTTAGCCATGATATCCTTAAATTCTGGTATATTAGATATTTCATCAACATCTTGATTATTGGATATATAATCAGATAATAATTGGCGCGCCGAATTTAAATTTTTACTAAATTTTTCATCTCCGACTATTTTAGATATTTCATCTAAATCAATATTGTTAATTCGTAACAATTTTACTAAATTACGTGCAGTTTGAGAATTTTCTGATATAAAATTATATACCTGTGAATAATAATTTTTCAATAAATTATATTGTTTTTCCGCGATTTGTAAATTGGTTGACCACATCGAATCATTACGTATTTTTAAATCAACTTTAGGAATATCAATTTCAATATATACTCGGCTCATTAAATCCCCGATTTTTTCTATACGACAATTCATTTCCTCATTAAAATTAGTAATACCAATTAAATGTTGCGTTATTGGTTCGATTGCAAAATTGGTATAACGTCTATAAACTGCTTTAAAAAATGTTATTTGTGGTGTTCCTGTTAAAAATATATCTTGTGATCCATATACTGCTAATTGTACTAATCCTCCTCCCATTTAATATATTACAATTAGGTATTCTGTAATTAATTTATGACGATATATATTGTAAAAAATTGACTTTTTAATATCTTTATTCATACACATTCTATCAAATTTAATAATAAAATGGATACAAAATATTCAAATATATTATTGGTACCAATTGGATTAGGATCAGTTTGTATTATATCAAATACTGGTCCAAATTATTTAGTGGATAATACTGCAATACTACCATTTAGTATTGCTACATTAGCAATGTTATATTTCTCAGTTGATTTTTATCTCATGGTGAAAAATTATGATCCTAGAAATAAAGTTTATTTTATGCATCATACAATTGGAATTTTTTCAATTATGTGTGTTTATTTAAAATATACTAATCTTTCTGCATATTTGTTCGCTTTTTCTGACTTTCGAATTATCGACTCCATTTTTAAATTCTACCAAACATTTTTATAAACAAAGATCTATCTATTTATTTAATTTGGCATACATTATTTCTGTTATAATGTTTTTTATAATTTTCACGATTGTTAGAATTATTTTTGGTACATATTTACTGTATCAAATAATACCAATT
>HE978653.1:95877-98408 GCA_000285855.2 Ruminococcus sp. JC304
AGTACCTGTTATTTTTGGTTGTATTGGAAATTTGGGATTAGTCAAAGAACAAGCCAAATCAAAATCAATTAAATAAGCTTGTGTATTTTGAACAATAATATTATGCGGTTTAATATCTCTATGGATAAAATCCACATCATGAATTTTTTTATGGTATCACATAGTTGGCAAATTATTTTGAAAAAAAATTCATAATCTTTATTATTGTAATCCATTTCATACAACGAAATAGATTCTGAATTATATGAATAAATTAAATAACAATTATACTCGTCTTCAATATATTTATTAGTTTTAATAATACCATCGCAATCAATTAATTTTGGTATATGATATTCATTTAGTATCCTTTTTTTTGATTTGTCATTTTTTTTTCTATTTTTTTTACTATAACTTTTTCATTATTCTCAATACATTCAGCTATACTTACTCTACTATTTTTAGATTTATAAATAATTTTTTCTATTTTATAAATCTTTTCAAAAACTTCAAAAGACATGAATAATATTAATATACCAAATTGATATATTAATATAAATTAAAATATTCCAATAAATTAATTTCAATTTTTTATTTAATTAACATCTACTCGAGTAGTTTGACATTGGGATTTATCATAATCAAATCTATTTGCTAGTTCTGGATCATTGATATAATCATATATGTTTTGTATAGCAACATTGTCTTCTTCATTACCAACAAATTTAGGTTTATCAGATACAATTGTATCGGTTCTATTATCTGAAGTATTCGTATTATCATTAGAAGATGATGATGTCGATACAGAAGTTGTGGTACCAGATGTATTGGATGATTTTCCTTGTTTGGCTTTCTTAGCTTCTTCACGTTTAGCTCTTCTTTTTTCTTGACGATTGCGTAATTTAACAATTTTTGATTCTTGTTCGGTATTTTCCTGGAGACGTTGTTTCCTTTTCTCAAATTCTTCACGCTCGTTAACAAGATTATCAAGATAGCACTTCATACAATAATTTAATTGTTTTAATAATAAATTATGATCTAAATTGTTATCTGAATACACACTCCATTTACCTACTTCAAAAGTATATATTTTATCATGAGGATAAAGTTTTTCTAATTCTCTTACTCTTTTAGCCAGTTGATTTTGTGTTTGAAACAATCCTCTCACTTTGAAATATAATCCATCGATATTTTTAATATTTTTAGGCGAGTATAAAGAAATGCATCCAAATTTAAGACCTACACTTGGATTTTCATCCAAATAATCGTGTTTATTTGCTTCTTCAATTTCATCTTTTAGTTTGTCAATTTCAGATAATACGTCTTTAACTTGATTAACAGTTTTATCTTCGTCAACCAACATATCATACTCTTGTTTAGTAATTTTCCCCTGTTCATATAATTTTTCGCGTAATCTACGTTTTTGATCTTTTAATTTTTCATTATTAACATTAGCATAAACTGTTTTATGCTCATTTTTAAATTGTTGGTTCATTAGTTTAATTTTATCGATATTTTCTTTTCTGGTCTTCTCAAGTTCATTTAATTTTTCATCATCATATTCAATAGCATCTGATCTGGTGGCATCATCCCAAGGATATAATTTTCCAAGATTTAACGCATAAATATCATGATTAGGCATTTTTTTCTTGATATCTTTAGCATCTGTATCGGCTATTTCGAAATTATTATATCCATTATGTATTTTAAAAGCTTTGATATTGAGAACTTTAGTTTTGTCTACTTTATCCGAACTAAAAAAACTCATCGTACAATAATTCACATCACCAAAAGGAGCATCTTCTTCGATGGTAGGTATAATCTTAAATTGTGATTTATTTCGCATTTACTAAATTATACAATAACTTGTTTTTATATTTATTGTATAATAGCGCATTATTTTCCAAATATAAGATTTATTGATTTTACCACAAATACAAATTATAATCTTTTTAAAATATATAATATTAATGGGCGATTATTATACTAGTGAAAATGCATCACCTGCAAGATTTAATGATATAAGTCAACCACCTTTACAAACTGCGCAAGGTAATATACAACCTACGCAAAATGTAACATTTTCACCCCCGCAAAACAATGTCGCTCTACAAAATCTTAATGCTGCTCCTTATGTAAGTGATCCTGCTTACAGATATAGTACCAGCACTTTTAGTTGGGATTTTTGCTGAAATTCTTAGACGTGCCGTTAAATATTTAATCGAAGGTTTAGCTGTTGCTTCTGTTGCCTATTATTTTGTTGGCAAAGGTAAACTCAATGTTAAAGATATTGTCATGCTCGGTATTACTGCTGCATTCGTATTCGCCATTCTCGATGTCTTCTCTCCTACTGTTGCTCTCGGTGCTCGATTTGGTGCTGGTTTCGGTATAGGGACGGGTTTATTTGGCTTGAATCCCGCAGTTATTGGAGGACCTGCCTTTGTAGCTCCTTTAATCTAAAGTTAAAGGGAAAACCTAATATTCATTTTATTTATTATTTCGAAATACGTTATAATAAACAAATTAATTATCATACGACCATTTGTAACCAA
>HE978653.1:101132-101885 GCA_000285855.2 Ruminococcus sp. JC304
AAATTTTGTATTTAGGGAAATCGCTAATTTTTCTCCATTTGGCATTTTTAGACATTGTGTAATTAAAATTAAAATTCAAACAAATAAATTCGGGAATTAATTATATACAGCGTATTATCTTTATATAAAAATAATATCACATATTCAAAAAAAAGATGATAAGAATAGTGTTAAATAGTAAATTATTATAAGTCATTATCATAAAAATGCAATCATCAACCATAGCAAATCATATTATTGAGCTATATGAAAAACATGGTGCGAGTGATTATATTGGCGAAAATTTAACTCAATTAGAACATATGACTAAAGCTGCTATGTTAGCCGAAGATTATGGCGAAAATAAAAATATAATTCTGGCTTGTTTTTTGCATGATATTGGCCACTTACTAGAGATAAATAATAAATCTAAACAAATGGGTAATTTGGCGTCATGAATCGCGAATTAATTGGTCGACAATATTTATTGGATAATGGATTTAGCCAAGAAATTGCCAATCTAGTTCATAATCATGTCAAAGCTAAAAGATATCTCGTGGCAAAATTTCCCGATTACATTAATAAATTATCAGAAGCAAGTAAAGCAACTTTACTCTATCAAAACAATTTAATGTCTGGAGAAGAAGTGATTGAATTTGAAAATGATTTGTTATTCAGCGATTCCTTAAAAGTGAGATTTTATGATGATCAATCAAAAACTGTTAATCGCGGACTCAAATCATTGGATTTTTATCGAAATTTAATAATCGAGCA
>HE978653.1:102295-103207 GCA_000285855.2 Ruminococcus sp. JC304
GAAATTTAATAATCGAGCATTTGTCTAGATAATATTGAAAAAAATAAGCTTATTTGAATAATCATACGATTATGACTATTCAAATGGAAGATTATGATTTTGATAAAGAATATTATTGTGCCACAAACGTAGAATGTTCTGGATTTAGCAAATTAATGCATTTAATACTTGTAGAGATAAACGAAACTATTATTACTGATTATTTAACTAATCATATGGATGAAATACATTTGCGAAATAAATTGCAATGGACACCATTAATGATAGCTTGTATTAATAATAAAAAATGTAATAATATTAATATTATAAAATTATTGATAAAGTGTGGATCAGATGTTAATGCTCAAAATAATAATGGAACAACACCTTTAATGATGGCATCATATTATACAAATCATTATGACAAAAATGTAGTCCAATTATTATTAGAAAACAAAGCTGATCCAAATATTCAAAGAAATGATAGCTTGACAGCATTAATATTCGTATCATATACAAATAATTTAAATTAAATAAAATTATTATTACAAAATGACGCCGATCCAAATCTTCAAACAAATAATGGTGATACAGCATTAATGATAGTTTCTAAAAGTAATGGAAATGATAATATTTTGGAAATAATGGAACTATTATTACAATTTGGTGCAAATCCAAATATTAAAAATAATTTTGGTGATACAGCTTTATTATTAGCTTGTCATAATCAATATATTGCAGGAGTGATGGAAATATTATTAAGATATATATCTTGTTCTTACGCCAAAGATTCAAAAAAGTTATATTTTCCTTTGAATAGTAATATATTAAAATATTCAGAAAGGTGTAGAAATATTACAGAATATTATATTTATCGCAATAATTCTTTCAAAAGATATTATGCGAGAGCTTAAAATAGTTCAACCAAAATTT
>HE978653.1:106399-109069 GCA_000285855.2 Ruminococcus sp. JC304
ATTATCACGATGTATTAATATTGATACACAGTATAAAAATAAATCAACTATATTAATGCATGCTTGTTATAATTCTAATATTGGAATTACAGAATTATTATTAAATTTGGGTGCGAATCCCAATCTACAAGATGATAATGGATTAACTGCTTTAATGTTAACATGTATGAAATCCACTCCAGAAATACTTCAAATTTTTGACTTATTATTGAGATATAAGTCGGATCATTATATAACAGATAAAGATGAAAAAACCTGGATTAGTCATATTAAACCAGAATATAAAAAACAATGTATTGATACCATTGAATATTATACAAATAGACATTTTATTCATAAATGTATTATGCGACAAATAATAATTGTTTTTCCAAAAATAATTTTAAGACCCACATCTATTAGAATAAGATTAATATCTTTGAAATGGAATGTATTAAATAAAAATTTAACACAAGCTATTAAATTATCAAATTTAGAAATCATTGAGTATATATCGGCTCGTGACTTAAATGATTTAAAATACAAATTAATTGATATTACCAATTATATTGATTAAATGAATATTTAATTAATATAATTTATTGATCGAACATAATATTTATCCGTTTATTAATCGCTAATTAATCTTTTAATTACGACACATCTGTTGGGATCTATTCCAATAGTTTCTGTTTCTATACCAGAATATTTTTTTGCGGCAACATGAGTATATTGACGATAAAATGAATTCATAGGTTCAAAAATAAATTCAGGACTATCATCTTTATAATACCAACGTTTAATTCTAGAATCAATTGTGGATTTCTTTTTAATTCTTCTTTTTGTTGAATCTCTTTTTTAGTCAAACAATGTTGTTTATCTGAGGTCATATCGATAATTGGTTCACAAATTTTTAAATATTTAAATAAATCTACAACGTGACCATCAATCATTTTATAATAAATCATTAGCGAAATATAAGAATCAGTTACAGCATATTCAATTTGTTTTTGTGTTAATGTTTAGGCATTCCAATTAGATTTTTTTATCTCTGACAAATCTTTATCAGGTAAATAAATATCCATAGTAATAACAGCCAAAGTTTTTAAACCAATGTTATTTTTATTATCCAAATTGTCTAACATATCTTTTGATAAATCCGATAAATCTAAAACTGATTGAACGAGTGGATTCGGGAAATATTTTAAAATAGCCATCATATCATCTCTAATTGAAACACCTATTTTTATTATTTCAGGATCAGACAATAATCTAGTCAATTCAGTCGGTAATAAATCCATTTTATTAGCTTGAACAATTAAATCAACATCAATTGTAGATAGTTGGATTGTAGAAATTTTTTCAGTTTGACCTGTCATAAAAGTTTCAGTATCAAAACCAATATGTTTAACACCATAATCATAAATATTTGTTTTGATCCATTGATCAATAATGTTACAGTCTGAGGAAACAGTGATTATTCTATTGATTGGAAATTGGTACATAACAAGTTGTCGATTAAATTTTTGTTCCAAAAATGTTTTATCATCTATTTTCAAGTTCCAAGATTGGATAATTGATTCTGAATCAATATTATCTAAATCAATATTTTGTAAATTAACATTAGAATTTGTATCTACCGAAAATACTGACGGAAATTTCGCTAAAAATTGACCCAATGATAATTTATGTCTACGCCAAATTGGATGTTTACTATTATTATTTTAATATGAGCATCGATTAAATGCATTTTACTTGGTCCATTTTCTTTGATATATGAAATTATCTTATTAATTGTCAGAACTAATTCTTCGTTATCCATTATTATTATTTATTATCAATCATAATAATCATTTAAACTTATTTTTTCAATTTTTTATATATTAAAGTAGGTACATGCACCTATTTCAATATATTTTTATATGCTTTTATAAAATTCCCAACGCATGTATTCACATATATTTTTCCATATTTTATCATGTTGAAGTAATTTAGCATTATTTTTCAATAAAGGAAAATAACTGATGTATTCGTCAAGATCTAACAATTCACAAAATTTATGTAAAACATAAGAATAATTCAAAAAATTCTTTCTATTTTTCGGACAATAAATTGCGAAAGGTTTTTGTACTTGTCGAAACATTTGCTTAATCTTCATTTCATGTTCTCTACTAAAATTCGGAGGTTCTTTACCATTAATTATTTGTAGAATATGAGGTACGTGCTCGTAATATTTACGATAATTTAATTTTTTTAATATTCTTCGTAGTCTGAATATATCCAAATCATTTTTATTAATTTTTCTTTTCTTTAGTTCTCTCTTTATACTTTCAAATACCTTGGGAGGGATATCTGTTGATTCTTTTGCCTGAAGTTGACTCAATATTTCTGTTAAATGATTAATTCTTTTGTAGGCATAAGTGCCAGAATCTTGTGTTGGTTCTTTATAATTAGGTTTATCTGTAGTCAATAAAATTGGCTCTGATAAACCACATTTTTTACAAACAATATAACTATCATTTTGACTTAATATTCTTTCACCACCACAATCTTCAACAGGACATATATTAGATATTTTTCTTGGTGCTTTCCTGTGTTGTGAATCAGTAATATTAAGATAATTATCATATAATTTGGCTCGACTAATACGAGGTTTAGAATTAGAAGTTTTACTACCAGAATATGTAGTTT
>HE978653.1:111421-113912 GCA_000285855.2 Ruminococcus sp. JC304
ATGTAGTTTTACCGGATTTATTTTTTTTCCCATCGGGAGAATCTGCAGATTCTGATTTGTTGGTTTCTCTTAAAAAATAACTCAAAATATTTTTTTTACCATCATTAATTGATTCAGAAATAAATTCTTCCTTATCATCATCAATAATATTTTCATTGTCATAATAATTGACTAGTATTGGCAAAGTATTAACAATATAATTTAAGGATTCGGTACAATTTTCGATCGAATATATGTCATTCCGAAGTTTCTCAATAGTATCCATAAGATGAGCTTTTCTTCGAATATCTTCATGTGAATATTTATTTGGATTCATTGATTTAAGTTCTTCAAGTTCAACCATTAATTTCGTCAATTTAGCTCTCTTTTTTGGAAGTGATTGTGACATCTTTTCAAATTTGTTTATTTTGTCTGTGTGTTTTTGATCCAGGGTGCCCTTTTTGACTCTATTATTTACATTACGTCTCGCTCTGGTCTTTGCCATTATGTCTTATCTTTAAGTAATGTAAATGGAACTTTATATGAGTTAATTTAAAGATATATTGAAATTTTTAAGATTTGGTTTTGTAATATCTTTTTCCATACCAATCAACCTCATTCTCAATGATTGGATTAAATGATGAAGTTAATTGAGTACCAGGATTATCAGTTATCCAATCAATATCGTGTTCTTGATTTTCGAGCTTGTCTAATTTTTTGAAAGCCAGTTTTTTTTGTTTTTCAACAATTTCGTCAAAATATTCCTGTGTATTTATGTTTGTATCGAACATATTTGATACAATATTTTCTGTTTTGTCGATATTAATATATTTTTTAATGAGATTGACATCTATATTTTTCTTACTAAGTTTTTGTCTAATTTCATCATAAAAATTAACGATATTACCTCGTGTAAGTCTTGGTGGTTTGGTCAAAATATCCACATTATCTTCTTCAATATGTGATGAAACATAATAAAAATAGTCTATATCATTAATAAGATTGATGATATTTATTTTGAGACTTTGATAATAAACATTAACTGGATCCATGGGTTCTAATTCATAATCTGAATTACCAGTAAATTTATTGTAAAATCTTTTAATCTTAATTTTATTTCCAATTATTTCTGAATAACCAAAAATGAAAAATGGCATTTCACATATTTCAATTTCACCATACTTATGATATGTCGTTTTGAGTTTTGATAAATTGAGTTTTGGTAAAACAATATTAAAACCTCGATCAAAATATTTAACTAATCGATATTCATAAGTTGTACTTCTTCGTGTTGTATCAATAATATTACAACTGTATTCGTGACAAAATTTTCCTAAACTAGTAAAATATATATCGCTACCATCAAAACCAACTGCACTACTTCCCAAATCAAATCCATGTAATATTTCACTAATACTTTTGTACAATCTAAATATTAACTGCACTTTGTAATCGTCATCAATTAAAATTGATATACAGTTTTTATTTTTGATGATTTTATAATCGCGAAAATGATTAACTTTTTTACCATCTTTATTATCTTTATCATTGACTTGACTTCTTACTAGAACATCAAGCAACCATTCTTCAACTCTCTTTGTGGCTTTTTTTTTATTCAATCCATAAACAAAGAAATCAATATCACCACCGTATGAGTGTTGACCACGAATAATATTACTAATAGATCCACCAGCAATCAGTAGATTATTCATGTTAATTTTTTTCAGAAAAGGATATCGTTTGTAAAATTCATCGTTAAATTTATCCTTATTGGTCATAATAATATTAGGTTTCTCAATATTTTTTCCACAAAGTGTCGGTAAATCATAATCCAGTGATAGGTCCGATACAAGACTATCCATAGTGTATAAATCTCCAGTTACACCTTTGGTTCTATGTTTTCTGTCTGTTTTAAGTACTTGGCTAATAGTTGTCATATATATAATTTTATTAATTAGACATATGACTTTATGTTGATTAAAGCTGATTTAAAAATATATTTAATAAATTGGTGGAGACAAAAATAATGATAAAACTATACTTATATTTATTTTCGTAAATATTTTGGAACGCATTACAAAAGGTTACTTTGGTATAAAACTTGAAGTATTCAACCTAAGAAACCATAAATTATAAGAGAAAAAAATTTAACATATTAAATTTTTTTTTCTATCATATAGTATATATATATTACAATGGCAGGAGGATTACTTCAACTCGTAGCTTATGGTGCTCAAGATGTTTACCTAAACTAGTTGGGTAGAAAAGTAGGACGCCGTGATGAAAAATGGATAAATCACGGATAAACCGATTTGTGGTCCATAAAAATCATATATGAAATATGATAGCCACACCTGCTAGTGGAATTTTGTTATTATTTAGCAAAATTCTGCAACACCTTCGAATTCAGATGAACCCCTAAAGCCGTTCGGTACCAAGCAGTATGGGAAACTATACTATGGCCTGGAGAAGTACCCAGGGTATGGTCACAAGCCGACGGATGATAGATTTG
>HE978653.1:116083-117970 GCA_000285855.2 Ruminococcus sp. JC304
AAATGGGCAAATGCTGAGCCAAGTCCTAACCCTCGTTATGCAAGAGGCATGGATGCAGTCCAGAGACTAGAAGGAGGTGCGCGTGAGGGCATTAGCAGTTTCCGATGATTGCGTAAGGTATAGTCCACCCCCATCTCGAAAGAATGGGATCCGGTGCACAGGGAATCCACAAATTACATTTTTTAAGGTTTGTATATAACATTACTGGCCTTAGTAGTTATTAAAGGTAACTGCTAGTCATTTTATAAATATTGGTGAAGTAGGTAACCTGCCACCGAAAAGATCCAATATTATAAATGGCAACACTGTCAAATTGCGGGAACGTCCTAAAGACGTCGTGTACCAAGTTAATGGAGAAATCTATTAATGGCCGAGATTGGAACTCGGGTATGGTAAAAATCACGCGTATGATTAAATAGATTAAATCTATTTATGAAATGGATAATCCGCAGCCAAGTCCTAAATACCGTTACTTTGATGAGTATTTCAAAAATAGTTTTTGGAATCACGGTACATGGATGCTGTTCAGAGACTAAATGTCAGTGGCGATGAAAGAAACTAATCATTCTTGATGATTCGTTAAGTTATAGTCCGGCCACATGGGAAACTATGTGGACTAACCGCGTTTATAGAAGACATACTAATTTTGCAGTTGAATCAATTGAACAATATTTTAATGGAAATGTAAATTTCGGAAGGAAATCAACTGCAGAAATCTCTCGTAATGGAGATTTGATTACACAAGCCTTCCTAAAAGTAGTGCTACCTGAAGTACGATTCACTGGTGCTTTCGATAAATTCGGACATGTTGAATTTGCTTGGGTCAGACACGTTGGTCATGCTATTGTAGATGAAACTGAATTAGAAATTGGAGGTTCTAGCATTGACAAACAATATGGTGATTGGCTTCATATTTGGAAGAATGTTTCTCAAAGTAAAGATCACGGATCATGGTATGGCTAAGATGCTTGGTGATGTTCCCGAACTTACCTCAATTAGCACTTTATCATGGGATGTTCATGACAACACTCTTCTCAAGCCGTCATACACTTTATATATTCCCCTCCAATTTTATTTCTGCCGTAATAATGGTTTAGCTCTTCCCCTTATTGCTCTTCAATATCACGTAGTCAGAATCTACGTTAAATTCAGACCCGCTGAACAATGCTATATTGCCAGTGATGCTTTTAAATCTGGTGCCGAAAATTTCGAACTTGATGATGTTTCAGTATATGTCAACTATGTTTATCTTGATACTGAAGAACGTAGACGTTTCGCTCAAGTTTCTCACGAATATCTTATTGAACAACTTCAATTTACTGGTGAAGAATCAATTGGTACCAGTAACTCAGCTAAATATAAACTCAGTTACAATCACCCCGTTAAAGGTCTTTACTGGGTCACCAAAATGGGTAATTATCAAGGTGGTAAATTCATGGTATATGATCATGAAGATTGGGAAAGAGCTCGTGAAAATGCCGCTAAATTAATTATCCTCGCTCAATACGATCTTGACGAATTTGGTTATTTCAATGATGTAGCATCAGAATGTGATTCAAACAGTTATATTGGTGATTGTGGTGTTCAATATATTGGCGTTGATCCTGCCAGTCCCGCTGAAGAACCCACTTATACTTTCAATGATTCACTTACCGCTGATGCTTTTGATGGATCTGTTTTAATTGGTAAACTTGCTCCTTGTGTTCCTCTTCTTAAGAGAAACAAGGATGTTGATCTTCGTGACAAAGTAGAAGGTATTATCCGTATTGTTACTGATTTCGACAATGACAAACTTAAATATCCTGAAGTAGAAAAGATCACCAAAAATGATCTTACTATTACTGATCTTTCTATCCCTGTTGACAAGTTCGATGAAGACAACCGTGT
>HE978653.1:121360-122768 GCA_000285855.2 Ruminococcus sp. JC304
ATGGTATATCATTTGAACATTTTTTACATTTTTTAACATCAGTTAGTTCATTATTAAATTCATTGATATTATTGCGTCTTGCTTTGGATACTTTATTCTCATGACTACGACATTTTTGACAATGACTGAACTCATAATTTATGTCCAATAATTTTTTAAAACCTTTCTTTTCTGGATTCATATAACATTGGGTCCTCGCTTTGCATAATTTGTGTGTTTTTTCTTTACCATGTAATCTCCAAATATTAACATGTTTATTACAATATAAATTACCACATTTTGAACTTGTTTTAAAAGCACAAGGATCTCCATTTTGTTTTTTTCCTAAACACTTTTTTACGATTTTTTTGCCCATTCTAATTCAATTTATTTGTTTATTTTTATATGAATAGTGTAAGGTATGGGTAGATTTTATTATGTAAATATTTTATCAATATTTTTTAAAATCAAATATTTTGACCAAAATATTTAATCAACATAAAACCTAGTCACTAAAATATTGCCATAAACTAATGGAAAATTTATACAAATTCCAAAAATTGAGTGACAACTTGAAAAATGCCAAAATGAAATTGCGCAATATATCTTTTGAATTGACTCAAATCAATAGACAAATTAATATACAAATAAATGTTCCAGAAAATAATGACATCAATTCATTACTTTGTCGTAAATCACATTTAAATCAACAAGTTGTATTACTTGGTGAAGAGATTATCATATTACATTTATTGATTGATGATATCAAAAAACGTATCAATCAAGATAATATGATCACAATACAAAAAATTATGCCCATGATTAATAGCATCGACAATCGTGCTTATTTAGAACGATGTATTAAATATTTACGTGGAATGCAAAATTATATATACAGTGGAAAAACATATAATACAACAAATTTGATTGAATTGGGATATAATGGTATAATTGAAAAAGCACATCAAGAATATAATAATTATTTAATCAAAACACAAGGACCATATGAATTTTATCATACACATGATGATTATAATATTTGTATGTGGAATGGATATTCTTGTGAATGTGCTTGTAATAGGAAATGTATAAAATGGACAATTAGCGATATTAATTGGATGAATAATGTTTCTTTGGATATGACTAAACCAATTGGTCAAGTAGTTTGTATGTGGTAAAAATTGAATTAAAAAGTCATTATTATTAATCACTTGATTAAATGATTAATAAACATGAATTTATCAAATATATCTGATTCGATCAAAGAACTAAATCAACAGATTTGTAACAAAGAACATAAATTATATTTGGCAAAAAAAAGATTGATCAGAGTCAAAAATTGCTCGATAAAAAATTTAAATTAGAAAATTTAATAACACAATATCAACAAGAATTAGAAAAAGTTGCAATTGAGATAAATAATTTTAAT
>HE978654.1:0-979 GCA_000285855.2 Ruminococcus sp. JC304
GAGTTGCCTCTCCAACATCTGATGCATAAGACAACGGTCTAATACCAGATACTACTCTAAGTGCACGAGTAAAAGGTCCCACATATTTGGCTTCTTCAGGAAGATTATAGTGAGAAGATGAATTATCTGATTCCATGGTGTGTATAATATGAGTTAAATAATATAACATTAAACAATACGTTAATTATTCAATTTTTTATTTGAATTAATTTAATTCAAATAAAAATTAGTTAGTTTTTAATTCAAATTTATCCAAAAAATTAATCAATGCAATATTACCAGACTTAATAGCAGCAGATTTACACCTATCATCAACAATTATACCAACATTAATTAAATATTTCACCGTATCAATATGTCCACGTCTACATGCTAAAAATAAAATCTTTCGCATAATCGCTGGATCAGTATATGTTGATGTTAAATATTGTATGTGTCCAAGATTTTCTTTAGAATTAAATTTTAACATGTTATTAATACAATCTTTGTGAAAAGAATATACATTAAATCCAAGCGAAACAATATATATTATCAAATCATTGTAACCATATATAGTTGCTGCCATAATACAATCTTGAATAAAAGGCCAAATATTTGCGCCATTGTTAATTAAATAACTAACAATATTAGTATGTCCATGATGACAAGCACAAGTAATACAAGTACCTTTAATATCCTCGCGAATATTTTCTCCAATCGATACAAAATATTGGATAATATTAAGATTACCATGTCGCACTGCTAATTTCATTCCCATATTAAAACAATCAAGTGATTTATCTTGTGTCAAATATTTGTAAATAGCTAGTGGACCTAATTTTGCTAATTTAGCAGCTTTTGGAGAATTTTCTATCAATAAATTAATATCCAGAGATAAAATATATTGTATAATATCTAAATATCCTTTTTCACAAGCCCAAAATAACAAATTTTTACACATTTCTTTAATGATTGCTCCGTTATTAATTAAATATTTAAT
>HE978654.1:4670-6107 GCA_000285855.2 Ruminococcus sp. JC304
GCCACAGCGAGTCGTTGTTGCATTTTCTTGTTTGATGCGCGCAAAGCCAAAATCAGCTACTTTAACATTATCATTTTCATCGACCAGGATATTGCTTGATTTGATATCTCTGTGAATAATTACAGGTACTGAAGAATGAAGATAATCAATACCTCTGGCTGCATCACGTAGCATTCTCATACGTTTGTTCCATTTAATTTTGCCTGTATTAATCCTAATTACATCTCTCAAACTTCCTTTTTGCATAAATTCAGTTATAATACAAATATTTGGTTTTTTTACACATGCTCCAATAAACATAACAATATTTGGATGTTGCAATTGACTCATAAATGCCATTTCAGCTCTAAATTCTAGCATTTGGTTCTCATCTAGTTTTTGTTTGACAAATTTTTTAACAGCAACATTTATTCCTTTCCATTCACCTTGATAAACTAATCCATAAGATCCATATCCAATTTGTTTGCCAATGTGTATTTCATGATAATTGATAATCCATCGACACATATCAGCTGAAGTTAAATAAGAATTTTCATTGGGCATGATTTCCGGAATAATATTACTAATAGTACCACGTGATTTTCTAGATTCATCATCAGAATCATAATCATCATGAACAACTCCGCCAAAGAAACGTCCTTCTAATCGAGTCATTTTAATCTCATAAATACGCATACAATTAAGTTCTGCAATATCAATTTCACCAATACATGATGTTTTAAAATTGTGTTGCAATTTATGATGAGCAATATCACTGATAATTACTTGACCAGCATTTGCCAATATAGTAATTCTTGCAGTCATATTAATAGTTGGACCCTTATATTCATGAAGTCTAGTCATAGCATCCTGAATTGTTTTTACGGGTCCATAATGAATTCCCATTCTAACACGAAGACCACAATAAATTTTGGTATCTTTAGTATCATATTCAACACTAGCAAGTGGATGTTCCAAAAGTTTTGCTGGCCAATTTAGATCCAATAAACACATTTGGATATTTTCACAACATTTTACTGCATCATCAACAGTATTAAAAATCAAACAAAATGATCCTTCACCATTACTTTGACGATTTACTGTATAACTTTCATATCCACCATATAGTTTGATAATTTTTCTAATCAAATCATTATGCATCATCATAGCATCACGCATAGATTCTGCATCAAAATCCCATAACATATCTGCCGAGACAATATCTGTAAAAACCACAGCTACTTCTCCTGTTGGATGTGTTTGTATTTTAACATTTGTTGCAACATTCATACTAGCTTCAGAATATTTTGTGTTAAAAGACGATTGATTTGATCCATTCAAGTTCTTTCCGGACTGATATCTAGTCATTCTAACACCATAATCACTGGATTGACTAGATGAGCTAGAAGTATTGGCTATATTAGTTGAGTCACCAATCATATTGGACAATCTTGTCAT
>HE978654.1:9394-10607 GCA_000285855.2 Ruminococcus sp. JC304
ATCAAGAACGAGAGTTCTACCCCTAAGTGAAGGGATATTATAAGAAGGTACAATACCAAAACCTCCCAAAGACATCACAGCAAGATCAGGCATGGAAATAAAATGACTATCTTTTACACCAGTGATACTAACGGCAAAATCAGCACCATATGATTCTTGTTGTTCAATCGCATCTGATGATAGACTTTCATAATATTTTGCAGTAGTAATAGCTGACGACCAAGATTTTAACCATGTAGACATAATACTAACTGGTGCACCAAATGTCACCAGATACTGTTTAGTAAATACAATTTCATTATTACACTTAACAATAAACATACTATCAATGGCTACTCGTTGGAGAGTTTTATCTAGGGGATAAAACTGGCTTTCATACATAGCTTGAGAAGCAGCGTCATTGGTATAAGACCACGCAACAAAATCCAATAATTGTGTTGGTCTAGTGCAATCAAGTTGTTCAAAAAGTCTACTCATAGCAATGAAATTTATATAAGACAATGGATAAGATGAATTACCAGGAGCATCATAAATATCAATTGCAAAATTATTAGCAATATATTGACTTTTATAATCTGACATGGCGGATTGTACTGTTTGTATGTTAGGTTCCACTAGAAATCCAGCTTTGTTATACATGTTAAAATAATTAATATTTTTATCGGTATTATCATATACATCAGAATATTTTACAAATGTAAGACCATATGTTGTGTTTTTTAGCCATGAAACTCTTCCAGCGGAAAAAATTCCAACATCACGGCATCTTGGATCAGAAGCTAGAGACATATTTCTAAACAATCCACCAGATGCCTTAAATAATTTGGCAAATTCAGAGCTAAAACTAGACAATGCTAACTGAACATATCCGGTCATACTAATAGTTGCATCATCATTATAACCAAGTTGAATTTCTGCATCTGGAATTATACTGGAAATATTGGCATTGAGAGCTAGAATAGCCGGATCGTTCCAACGACTAATATTCCCATACCAAATTCTAGCCAATACATCACGACTAACAACAATACGTGAACTACTATTAGCAAGTTCTGGTATATTATAACTCATAACAATAGCTTGTCCAGCAATTGGAAATTGTACAATCCCAAATATATTTGTGATATATCCAGGAATAGCACGATCTAATACAATAAAATCGGTATCATTGGTTTGCGTTAATACCACATTAATCGGATATTCTTCATAAATA
>HE978654.1:13438-14551 GCA_000285855.2 Ruminococcus sp. JC304
TAATTTCATTGACAATTATGTCTTTGGCGATATGATTTGATAAATATTGTTGTATTTCTTGACAATAAATAATATGTTTTTCGATACTATGATGCTGTTGTTTGTATTGTGGTATTTGTAAAACATATTCACTGAATTCAGATAAAGTTTTCAAATTATTTCTATTATTGTAAAATTTTTTGATTGTGTCTATTTTGTCAAATAAAATTTTACCTAATTCATCGAGTTTTTTATTTTTGATTTCTGGAAAAATAATATCTTCGCTCAATACTAATGTGTTATTAATATTATTATCAATCAATAATCTAGATTGTTTGATTCCATAAATATAATCCAATAACGACTCGTAATTTGAACCAATTTGAAAAAAATTATCCCAATCATTCACTCGATCTATAATTATCAAATTTTCAAATAATTGTTCTGTATATATTTCGTCAATATTCCAATTAATATTAGCAATATCATATTTTGTTTTATTTATTATTATATTAGCAATTGTATTAGATATATGTCCATTAGCTTGAATATTTGATGGATAACCATAAATATTAAATATATCTAATAAATATTTAACAAGTTGATTTAAATCACATCCGTTAATTCCAAATATATTTAACGTTTTATTATCTTCCAAGGATAATACATCTGTATCGATTGGAATAAATCCTAAATCCAAAATTTCATATTCTTCATTGACAATAAAATCGGGAATTTTGGGATAAAAAATAATTTGATATTATTAGGAATATCTAAAGATGTGTACAAATCTTTGGAATCATACGATAATATGATCATGGAATTTGGTGTATATTTCAATATTGTTTCATTAATTAATTTAATATCCTTGACACCACATGACAATAATGTTGAATATTTAATAATACAAGATATTATGTTGATGATTTTTTTATCCAATATATATATCACCATTTATTTTATAATTTCTCAATATATCAACAAAACAACATAAACATTTTTGTTTCCATCTAAATGATGATATATCCATTAACTTGATATAATTTAATATATCTGTCTATTAACGATAGATAGATATATTAAAAATATACAAAATACAAAAAATTATCAAATTTTTTAATCAGCATAAATATA
>HE978654.1:16753-19362 GCA_000285855.2 Ruminococcus sp. JC304
ATTATGAGAAATTTGATATCTTATGTAATATCTATAATTTTGATAATGTTTGGAGATATTTTTTAATAACATGTATACATCGACAATAATATTACCGATATCATCAATAATATCATTTGATTTTATACATGCTACTGGACTAATATTCATGTTATATGGAATATTTGAATCAATTCGATCAATAATTGATCTTAAGTATTGTTCATAAACAATATTTATTTTTTCAGGCAATGATTGATTAACTTCGGGCAATGATTGATTAAATTCGGGCAATGATTGATTAAATTCAGGTGATGAATCAATATTTATTTTTGTTGGCAAATAAAATTGTTCAATGTTAAAAATTTGATTTTCAGAAGGAAATTTTTCTATAACATTTTGATAAGAAACACAATAAATATAATGATGTAGTTGCGCAATATTCATACCAGGTATATCGCACAATTTAATATATATATCAAGTTCTATGCTTGGTTTTAATGACAATGGAAAAGCACGATTCAAAGGAATTAAAATAGAATTATTGGGTCTAGTACATTTAATAATTTTAACAGTATATATACGAATATGGTAACTACCTATTTGATTTGCATTTATTTTAGCAGATGAACATATTGTGACATAGTTTTTGATAAAATCAAGCATAAACTTTACTGCATTATCGATATTGTTATAATAACTATTAACATTGTCATATAAATGATGCAATTTATTATTATGAATATTAAAAACAGCGTAGTGGGTATCCATTTCACTCTATAATGATGAATTTATTAATAAAGATTATTAATAAATTTATAAAATCAATTTTTTTTATTTGGCTTGACGTTTTGTGTATTTTTGGTCTATATATATTTTTTGAGTAAAACTATTATCTAGATATGATAATGCACAATTTTTAATCATACCACATTTTGGTCCTTCTAATGATTCAGTTGGACAAATAAATCCATACATGCCAAGTTTGACTCTATTAATATTAGTATTCATAGTATAGTAATTTTTCTATTTATCGATATACCAATAAAATATATATAATTCAATTTTTTAGAATGTCATAAATTAATATGATATCACATTAATTTAGTATATCATATTAATTTAGATATAATGATTAATAATCATACATTAGTAGCCAATTATTTACTTTTACAACAATTTGGTGGTGCTAAAAAAAAATGGACAACATTAGAACATAATGGCGTATTATTTCCTCCTGAATATGTCAAACATAATGTTCCGGTCATTTATCGTGGACAAGAGATTGTATTAGATATTGATTCCGAAGAGATAGCTACATTATATGCTAAATATATTGAATCAGATTATGTCAAAAGTAAAACATTTAATCGAAATTTTTGGAATGATTGGCGTCAAATATTAGGTCCTGATCATATTATTCAAAATTTGGAAGATGTTGATTTTGGTTTGATATACGAATATTTATTACAGCAACGGGAAGAAAAAAAAACTTAATCCAATAAACAAAGAATTAAAAGAAAAAGAAGAAGAAAAATATAAATATGCATATGTTGATGGAAAAATGCAACCAGTTGGTAATTTTAGAATAGAACCACCAGGTATATTTTTGGGTCGAGGTTGTAATCCAAAAAGTGGTTTAGTAAAAAGACGTATTTATCCCGAAGATATAATTATTAATATCGGTGTAGAAGCACGTGTTCCTGATCCATTACCAGGACATGAATGGCGTGATATAATTCATGATAAAACTGTTAATGGTTGGCATCTTACAAAGATGATATCACGGGAAAAATAAAGTATGTGTGGTTAGGAGCACAATCTGATTTTAAAGCTAATAGTGATATTAATAAATTTGATTTAGCTCGCAAATTAAAACGTCGCATTAAATCAATACGAAAACAAAATGAAGAAGCTATGAACAGTAATGATATTTATACAAGACAAATAGCAACAGCATTATATTTTATTGATAAATTTGCACTACGTGTTGGAAATGAAAAAGGAGAAGACGAAACTGATACAGTAGGTGTAACATCTTTACGTGTGGAACATATTGATTTATTGAATAATGATAAAATTAGATTAGATCTTCTGGGTAAAGATTCTGTTAGATATGATCGAACTCTTGAAGTTGATCCTTTAGTATACAGAAATATACAAGAATTTATGGAAGGTAAAAAAAAAGGAGATCAATTATTTAATCTTATTACGCCGACAGATGTTAATAAATATTTACAAAGTTTTATGAAAAATTTAACAGCTAAAGTTTTTCGTACTTATAATGCATCAGATTTATTTCAAAAAGAATTAAATAAAATCACCAAAAAATATGACAAATATGAGGAAATGGATAAAATTAATATATTACTTGATGATTTTAATAAAGCGAATGCTAAAGTAGCTATGTTATGTAATCATCAAAAAAATATTACAAAATCTACAAACCAACAGTTAAAAAAATAGATGAAATGATAAAAAAATCACAAGATAAATTACGAAAAGCACGAAAAGCTAAAAAGAAAAATCCACAAACCATAGCCAGAATGGAATCTGTTGTTAAAAGATTAAAATCTAAAAAATCGCTCAAAACTGAATTAAAAAATATATCTTTAGGAACTAGTAAAATT
>HE978654.1:21761-22755 GCA_000285855.2 Ruminococcus sp. JC304
AATTTTAATTTAAAAATATTTTTTGAATTAAAATTAAATTTATACCGAAATGATATTTAATGATTTAATTATCAATATCCGATAATTCTTCTTCCATGACATCAATAATACCAACTTGAATTGTATTATCAGTCATATTTTGATTTAATGGTGTATGAATAATATGCTCAATATAACTTTCTGGTAAACCATGTAAACGCCACCAATTATATGATTTATAATTAAGCGATTGTCTGTCTTGTGAAATATGGGTAATTTTTGTTTTTTCAGAATATTTTAGCGGTAATCCAGAACCGAGCCACCAATCTAATATATCAATTCGATGATATATAAAAGCATTATCTATTGATTTTTCGGTATATTTTAATGGCAAACCGCTGGAACGCCACCATTTCAGAATTTCTACTCGATTAGGACCAAATGTTGCATCCATAGATTTTTCACTATATTTTAATGGTAAACCACTTGAACGCCACCAATTCAAAACATTAGTATTACAAGCATTATCCATAGCCGAACAAGTATATATAAATAGCATTTTTTTGGATCTAATCATTTCCATTAATTCGATTTCTCCATAATGCGATAATGAATCAATGAATTTAGAAGTGTATAATATATACATACCAGAATTATACCACCATTCAAATATAATTTTATGATTATTATTTAACTCATCAAGAGTTCGACTCGTATATTTAAGTTGCAATCCAGAGTTTTTCCACCATTCTAACGCTTGAAAACTCGCATTTTTAGAAGCACCATCTATAGCACTATGATCATATTTAATTAAGCCAGATTTAAGCCACCAATCTAATACATCGGGTTCATCATTTATAGAAGCAGATGTTATTGATTTATGATTATATCTCATAATCAATCTTGAATGCATCCACCAATTCAAAACATTAATTTTCACTTGAAGAAAGTTTTGTTCTAGGTTTTTATTGAAGTAAATAAATTTAATGATTTATTGGTATAACATAGTTCTAAT
>HE978654.1:24437-25699 GCA_000285855.2 Ruminococcus sp. JC304
CACTAGAAGCAGATAATTCTGTATATAATTCAGTATTATGAGCATCGTCAAGATCCGAGAAAAAATGCATATGATTTAATCGATTATGTAATTTTTGTGGAATTAATTGATTCATTTCAGGATGAATGAGTGGATCAGAAATTAAATTTATTTTTTGATCGGACGATTCTGAATCTAATGGTATTGAATTTATTAATTTACTCATCGTAATATGTTATAATGCGAGAATATTTATATTTAAAAACTATTTATCATATTCATATATTATGAGTGATATTGATGTTAATGATATTGATATTGATAATGTTGATTTTCAATCGGATACAGAATCCGAAATAAATGACACAAAAACACAGCAAATTATGCCATCAAAAAATAATACTATTAGCATTAGTGATATTCTAAAAACAATAAATGATAGTATTGCAAATAATCCTCGTATACATGTAATAAAATTAACTGTGGATGTTACTCATGTAAGTGAACATAAAAATATGGCTTTTATCAAAATTCGTGATGCTACCGGAATAATTTCAGCTGTGATATATGCAAGTACTTATACTAGTTCGTTAAAAACTGGCGATAAAATTAATATTACAGGTAGACTAACCATATATAATTCTCAAATACAATTAATTATTTTAGCATACACAAAAATAGGATTCGATGATACCAATCAGTTTGAAATTTTAAAGAAAAAATTAGGTGAATTAGGATATTTTGATAACAAACCAATCATTAATAATAATTATAATAAAATAGGTATTGTTTCATCCATAAATGCGGCTGGTATGCGTGATTTTCTTCATACAATTACACAGCGCTGTCGAGGTAAACAAATATATTTATATCCAGCAACTGTTCAAGGACAAACAGCTGTGAATGAAATTACTCGAGCAATTAATTTGGCTAATCAACATAATATAGTAGATATTATTGTATTAATTCGTGGAGGTGGATCCAAAGAAGATTTAGCTTGTTTTAATGAAGAAAAAATGGCAATATCTATTTATAATTCTGTTATTCCAATTGTTACAGGAATCGGACATCAAATTGATACTTCAATTGCTGATTTAGTATGTGCTAAATCTTTTATTACACCAACAGCTGTAGCACAAAATATTACGATAGAAAATTTGGATTCCAATAAAAAAATCAAAGAATTATTATCCAGAATTGATCATAAATTGATAAATTTTATCAATTTAAAATATGATCATTTGGTTCATTATGAAGAAAAAATATCTCGTCGCCATAATTTA
>HE978654.1:28666-29623 GCA_000285855.2 Ruminococcus sp. JC304
ATTATGAATACATAAAAACTAAATTAATTTAATTTTTGTGTATTTACAATATTTTAATTTTATTTAATTTAATTTAATTAAGTATTTCGTTAATAATTTTTTGTGGCACACGATCAATTTCTTTAAATAATCTATGAAAAAGACTACCATTATTATTTATAAAATATTCAAAACAACCCTTAATAGTTTGACCATTTATTATTATTTCACCGAGGAAATAATAATAATATATTCGTTTTCCTGGATTAATTTTATCCATTGAATTTTTTTCAACACAACTCCATTTTTGTAATAACCAATCAAGAACAAACGGAAACATATGATAAGCATCACGTTTTCCTTCGCCGCATATATTTGATGCATATGATTTAATCCATTGTGTTGGTCTTTTTTTAGAACTAATTTTATTGCTGGTAAAATTATCTGTTGCATTTTTCATTGGATAAACCATCGCGATAATTTTACGATGATTATCATAAATAGTTATTTTTTCGCTGGATTTTGTGTATAAATTTGTTTCACGCAACAAATCTCGAATTATATCATGATTTTCAAATCTTATCGGATAACGTAAATTGTACAGAGATTTATTAATGTGATAAATATCATATTTTGATAATTTAAATTTTCTTAAATTATTGATTTGTTTTGATTTAGATAAATTATTTTTATCATTTGATATATTTATATTATTTACTATTTCATCAGTGTCATCAGTATCATCAATATCATCAAAATTTTCATCAATAAATAATATATTAAATAAATTTGTATCTGATTTATTTAATAAATTTTTGTTAATCATATCGATATCATCTATATCATCAATATTATTTGTATCAATATTGTTTGTAATTTGTGTGATATTTTTTTTTGATTTATTAATACTATTTAATATTATATCTATTGTGTCAATTACCATATTTAAATCACCATCATAATAATCGAAATTTTTAT
>HE978654.1:30590-31652 GCA_000285855.2 Ruminococcus sp. JC304
CATTTTATCAATCAAATTTTCCAATATAATGGAACAACCTCCTTCTTGATTATTATATATAACAATAAATATATTCAACATAATATATACGGTTATTAATATATCTATGTCATTAATATCTTCATTCTGAAATTTTTTCATTTTGTTTTTGTATATTTTTAATTTATTATTTTCTTGGTAATTGCGTATTTTTTTATAAATACAATTGGGATATATATCACCATTTTCTTTTAATAATAATTGTTGTAATATTTTTTTATTGTAATGTCCGAAATTAATAAATAATTCAGCTAAATAATTTCTCACCTTGTGATTTTTTAAACAATTTTTTGTTTCAACAAGATCTAATAAATAAATAATAAAATTATCGCGACCACAAATTATAGCCATAATTAAAGAACTTGGTACAATCAATTCATTATTTTTATACATATGATACATATGTATAGGTGCACCTATGTTTATAAGATGCTTGAAGATTTCAAATTTCCCAAGTTGTACGCTGAAAGAAATTATATCATTATTATTATGTGCAGGATATACTCTATTTTTAATTCTTTTTTCATTAAAAATATATCCTAATTCAACAACTTTATTGATAATATTTATTGAACCATATCTGATAGCTAATTCAATAGCTCTTTCGCCATATATATTTCTTTGATTTATCTTAATATCATAATTTTTAATTAACTCGATGGAATTTAATATATCTTTTTCGGTTTTCTTTATAATGATTCCTTCGTGAATAATACAATTATGATAAGGTAAAATAATATATTGTAATACAGTATAATCACTGGCTGGGATTTTATTAATACTATCCGGATACAATTGTAAAAAATGTTTAACATATTTATCATATCCATAATGAACTAATAAATGAAATATTGTTTCATCTTTATTATTTTTTTTTAATATATTTATCTTTTTTTTATTCAAAAAAAAGTCAACTAATAGATCATTTTTATTCATTATTGATAAATGAACAAGATTATTATTGTTTTCATCTATTGTTTTATTAATAATATTTGGATATTTATCTAATAATATTTGCAATAT
>HE978654.1:33548-35047 GCA_000285855.2 Ruminococcus sp. JC304
AATTGTATACTCGACTAAATAATTCTTGTCTATTATTATTTTATTCAAATCTAAATTCAGATTGTATGCAGCTTGTATAATTAATTCTCTATTGGGATCCATTTTAATAATCGCATTGCATACACATTCTTTTATTTGTTTAATGGGTAATATAGACAAATTGTTTATAAATAATTTATATTTGTCTACTTTACTCAGATTTGTTAATAATTCAATACACATATTATTCCTGTTCATTGTATAGGAATGAATTTTTCTATCACAATGGATTTATGTCACATTAATAAATAAATGATATGATATTCATATTATTTATTTTTCAATTTTTTGATTAAGTGTAGCTTAATTAAATTATAATAATTTGCGAATGGTAGAAATATAATTATCTCGATAACATGATTCAATAATATTTTTGGCTGTTTCTCCTGAATTATTTTTAATACTTGTATCAGCACCATTTTCTATTATAAATTTGATAATATTCAGATTGTTATATTCGTTTGACAAGATACAAGCATGCATTAAAGCTGTATTTCCATTTTTATCTTGGGTATTAATTTGAGCACCACGTTCTAATAATAATTTTATGATTTCATTATTACCAGATTTACTAGCTACATTACAAGCTAACATTAATGGAGTAACATTGAACATACTATCTTTAAAATTAACATTAGCACCATAATCTATTAATATTCTAACAATATCATTTGTAAATTTATGTGTAGAAATGTAACAGGCATACATCAATGCACTCCATCCTAGTGTACTAGGATCATCTATATTTTCTGGATTTCTTTCACAAAAATATCTAATATTTTCTACATAATCAATTTTTTGACCAGATAAAACCAAATTTACAATATTGGTTTCGGATTTAGGACTAGAATAATTAATTCCCATTTTGTAATTAGTATTATAAAATTATTATTATCAGTAAAACTATGTTAAGACTAAAAATTTCAATTTTTTAAAAAGAATACTTGGTAATATCTGTTATTTTCCAAAACAAGTCATTAATATCATTAAGACATAGATATTTCCAAATTTCAGTACCAATAATATCATTTAAATCACTATAATGATTTGAATTGTCCAATCGCCATTTAATAGCCGCAATTTTTGTTCTTAAACTAGTTGGAGACATAATGATATTGGCATATAATCGATTGATATCATGATGAATTCTCATCATATTATGTTTGATGATACTTAATTCGTTAATTATTTTAATATATTCCAAAATATTTGTTTTTTTTACGCAATCAAAAAATAACAATCTATTATTATTTTTAACAGTATAATCTGCTCCATTTAATAATAATAATTTTAATATATCATCATTTCCTGTTTTTTCTGCATTAATTGCGGCTAATATGAGAACTGATGAACCAACATTATTTTTGATATTAATATTGGCTCCAAATTCTAATAATTTATTAATAATTATCACGGAATTTTTATGGTTTATCGCATACATTAATGCTGTCATACCATTT
>HE978654.1:37829-40293 GCA_000285855.2 Ruminococcus sp. JC304
TTGAATTATCAAGTGGATTTTTTAGAATAGTAGATAATATTGTATCATCATTAATATTTTGATGATTTATATCAGCACCAAAATGTAACAACATAGATATCATTTCTATACAATCATTTTTACGTTCTAAAGCGTACATTAAACAAGATTTACCACTGGTATTGACAGCATTAATATTAATTCCCGCTTTAATTAATAATTTAATTATTTTGATTGCGTCAGAATTAATATAATATTCAAGTGTCATTGAGAGAGCATTGCGACCATTCATTGAAATAGCATTAATATTTGGTTTATAACTCAATATTAATTCAACAATTTTAATTTTATTAATATCATCTTCATTATAAGAAATTGCTACCATTAAAACATTCCATCCAAAAAAATTAATATAATTGACATTAGCTCCGGATTCTAATAATAATTGGATAACTTTTATGTTACTAGAATTACAATGTTCACAAGAAATCATTAATGAATTCCATCCATCATTATTTGTATCATTAATATTAGCTCCGGCATCTAATAGTAATTTTATTGTTTCAATATTACTGTGTGAAGTAGAATATTTACATGCAATCATTAAAGCAGTCCAGCCATTTGGTTCTTTAATATGAACATTTGCTCCGCGTTGCAATAATAATTTTACAGTATCAATATTACTGGTCGTATTAGAACTGATACATGTACTCATTAATGGTGTGTAACCAATGGTATTCTGAACATAAGTATTTGCACCATGATTCAATAATAACTTGACAGTTTCGTTACTACTATCTCCGTTAGAATATTTTGATGCTAAGTGTAATGGCGTATCTTTATGTTTATTAGTAATATTTACGTTGGCTCCATTTTTTAAAAGTCTATAAATAATTTTATCATTAGACAAAGTGCGAGAATTTCTAGAAGCGATCGCAAGAGCCGTCCATCCTTCTTTATTTTTAATATTTATTTTTGATTTTTTTTTGGAGTATTTTTTGACTAGTTTTAATCCTTCGGGTAATATATTTTCATTAATAATTGCGAACATTAATTTACTAAATTTAGTAGAAGTGATATTTGGGCAACATTGATAACTTTCTGTGGTAGAATATGATTCCATTTATTATTCAATTAATCTGTTTTGATTTTCACTAATAAATTAATAAAAATCAAATTTTTTTCATTCGTCCGACATAATATATTTAATATTATCTCGGACTTTAACCAATAAATCACTAATATCATTAACACTCAAATATTCAAACAATTCAAATTTATTCCATTGTATTACCGACTCTATTTCGCAATATTGTAGACCATAATTCAATGAAATTAGTTGCTGTCTTATTCCCTCTGGATTCCATAATATTTTTCTTTGTTGGTATTTAATATTAGTCAATATTTTTTTGTGACAATTATCCGCAAATTGTCGGACAGTAATATGTTTAACAATTTTACTGACATGTTTTTTTTTAATATATTGCCAAACATCAAAGCCTAATTCTATCATAATAAACATATCCGATCCATAATCCAATAATAATTTTAACAATTCAATATCAGAATTATTATTAGCTGATATCATTAATGCCGTATTACCTGCATTATCTTGAGCATTAATATTAATACCTGAATCTAATAATTTATTTATTATTTTTTTATTTCATCGTATTTTTCATCACAAAAATTTTCGCACAATAACATTAAAGCATTTTTTTTATTTATTGTAACAAATCTAGGATCAGCTCCTTTTTTAAATAAATAATTAATAATATTTAAATTGCCATGTCCAAATGCCAAACTTAAACAAGTCGTACCTAATTTAGATTGAGTATTAATATCAACTCCTTTTTTTGATAACAATTTTATAATTTTGATACTATCGGAATTTATATATCGACACGCGAACATTAATACATTCCATCCATTATTATTATAGTAATGAATATTTGCACCTTTTTGTATTAGATAAAAAAAAGTATCAAAATTACTTGTCCCGTAATTTTTCAATATACGCATTAATATGGAATTATTCGAATTATTAGCCAAAATATTAACATCAGCTCCATTTTTTACTAATAATTTAATAACTTGTAAACTACTAGTTGTTTTGGTATATCTGACTGATAATTTTAAAGCCGTCATGCCAGTATTTTTATACGCGTTAATATTTGCACCTTTTTTTTATTAATAATTTAATAGCATCAATATGGCTGGATTTATTTGCATATTTACTAGCATACATTAAAGGTGTATGATTATATAGATCAAAATGATTAATATCGGCACCATGATCTAATAATAATTCCATAATTTCTAAATTACCTGTATTATTTGCATTTATTGATGCTATTGTTAAAGCTGTACGTTTATGATTATCCATAGCATCAATATTAATACCATTATCTAATAATATACGTACTATTTCTGGATTAGGATTATTAGATTTGCATATTAGCATTAATATTGTTTCATTATGATT
>HE978654.1:43010-44562 GCA_000285855.2 Ruminococcus sp. JC304
ATCTTTCATGGATTGACTGAATTTAAATCCTAACTCAATATTAGTTACACTCGGTGGTAGTGATTTTACAAGTGTTTGATTAAATTCTTTTCCAAATTTCAAATGTGTTGCACCATTGGGAATAGCATTTTTAATTGGTTGATTAAAGTTATTACCAAATGTTATAGTCTTTATGTTCTTAGGAATAGCATCTTGGATTGGTTGATTAAAATAATTGCCAAATGTTAATGTTTCAACATTATCAGGAATTATTCCTGAGATTGATTGGTTAAAATGGTCGCCAAATTTCAAATTAATAAGATTGCTAGACATAACTCCTGTAATTGGTTGATTAAAACATTCTCCAAATTTTAGATGTTCAACAGTATCAGAAATAGCTCCATCAATTGATTGATTAAAATATTTTCCAAAATATAAATGTTTAAGATTAGGAGGTATTGCTTGTTGAATTGATTGGTCAAAATTGTTTCCAAATTTCAAATAAATGACACTATCCGGAATGGCTCCAATAATTGGTTGATTAAAATATTGATCGAAAGTTAAACTCAACAAACCATCAGGTAACGTAGATTTAATTCCATCATTGGATGAATAAACCAATGGTTGATTAAAATAATAGCCAAAATATAAATATTTAATATTAGCAGGAATAACATTTTCTATTGATTGATCGAAACAGCGACCAAATCTCAAATATTCAACGGTATCAGGAATAGCATTTTGTATTGGTTTATCAAAATCTTCACCAAAAATTATTTGTTTAATGCCATAAGGAATGGCATTATCAATTGATTGATTAAAACTATCTCCAAAAATTATGCGCTTAACACTTTTTGGAAGACTATTTTTTATATCACGATTAAAATTTTTTCCAAAAGTTATATCAGTTACACCTTCCGGAATAAAATTATCAATGCTATAATTAAAATCATCAGAAAAAATCAAATGAGTAATTCCTGGTGGAATTATTTCATTTGGATAATCAATATATCCGATATCATCGTCTATAAATAAATTATTAATACCTTCTATAATATTAATATCAATAGATTGAACAACATAACTAACTTGCTTAAACCTATTATAATAAGATAGATTTTTAATATAATGATAATCCACTAATTCATTGAAAGTTACCAAATGCAACAAATTGTAAAATTTTTTATTGACTGTGGATAAAATAAGTTTATTTTTATCATCCAATAAATCAAAAATAGCAATAATAACATCATCATATAAAATATCAATAGCTGACATAGCCACTTAATAATAATAATAATACGTATTACAATTTATATGATCAAAAATCAATTTTTTCATCAAACAAATACAAATTAAAAAACCTATTCTTGATACCAACCAAGCCAATGAGAAAATAATACATGAGTAACTGTATTAGGTATCCATAATTTGAAATTTTTTTATTATAATCTTTAACTCTCTGAGTATAAAAAGCTCCTAAAGTTAAATGACTTACACCATTAGGAATACAATCTTTAATGTTCTGACTAAATTCATGGCCAAAAGTTAAATGAGTTACACTATTTGGTAT
>HE978654.1:45745-47643 GCA_000285855.2 Ruminococcus sp. JC304
GCTATTTGGAATACAATCCTTGATGTTTTGATTAAACCAATTTCCAAAAGTTAGATGGGTCACGCTATTTGGAATACAATATTTGATGTTTTGATTAAACCAATTTCCAAAAGTTAAATGAGTCACACTATTTGGTATACAATCCTTGATGTTTTTTTGGAAACATTTTCCAAAAGTTAAATGTGTGATACTATTTGGAATACAATTATATATATTCTGATTAAATTCCTCACCAAAAGTTAAATGAGTCATTCTATTAGGTATACAACCTTTGATATCTTGATTAAAAAAATTTCCAAAAGTTAAATGTGTCACATTATTTGGAATACATCCTTTAATATTTTGATTAAAATCAGTTCCAAATTCCAAATAAATGACACTATTGGGAATACAATCTTTGATATTTTGATTAAACCCATTTCCAAAAGTTAAATGAGTGACACTATTGGGTATACAATATTTGATGTCCTGATTAAATTTTTCTCCAAAAGTTAAGTGTATGACACTATTAGGTATACTATTCCATATTGATTTATTGAAAAATTTTCCAAATTTTAAATGGGTAACACTATTCGGAATATATTCAATTTCTTGATCAAAAAATTTTCCAAATTTTAAATGAGTTACACTATTTGGAATTATAGACCAATCATTAATCCAATCTTTAATTTTTAAATTTGTTACACTATCTGGAATGCGAATCACCATATCTACAATTGGTTTTTTAAATTTCAAGTATGTGACACTGTTTGGAATAGGAAATAGTGGATTAAAAATTTTATTTTTATAAATAAGATGCGTGGTTTTATTAGGAATTGGTTCATCTAATTTTTTCATATAAAAATAAAATTTGCTTGCACCATCATTATTTATTGTATTAATATTCGGTATATAATCTTGATAAATAAGTCTCTTAAATCTATTTTTGAAAGATAATTTTCTAATTGCATCATATTCATAAATATCAGTGTAATTAACATAATCCTTTAATTCATAATATTCTTTACAAGTTTTCATAAAATTCATTTTATCACAATCATTTAAAAAATTTAAAATACGTATTATGATATCAATATTAAAAATATCTGTTAGAAACATTTTTATGGTGAATTTAATTATCATATTATAATTGTAATATGATAATTAATCAATTTTTATTAATATAAAAATAATAAATGAGTGACTGTATTGGGTATCCATGAGATAATATCTTTATTATATTCTTTATAAAAAGTTAAATGAGTGACACTATTTGGGATACAATCTTTGATATCTTGATTAAATTTATATCCAAATTCTAAATGAGTGACACTATTAGGAATACAATTTTTAATATCCTGATTAAATTTATATCCAAATTCTAAATGAGTCACACTATTTGGGATACAATTTTTAATATCCTGATTAAAATCCCATCCAAAAGTTAACCGAGTAACGCTATTAGGAATACAATCTTTGATATCTTGGTTAAAATCACCTCTAAAAGTTAAATGAGTCACACTATTTGGAATACAATTTTTGATATTTTGATCGAAACATTTCCCAAAAGTTAAATGAGTGACACTATTTGGAATACTATCTTTGATGTTTTGATTAAAGCACCATCCGAAAGTTAAATGAGTAATACTATTAGGAATGTAACCTTTTATATTTTGATTAAAATCATTTCCAAAAGTTAAATATGTAACACTATTTGGAATACTGTCTTTGATATTTTGATTAAAACATGTCCCAAAAGTTAAATGAGTGACACTATTTGGAATACTATCTTTGATGTTTTGATTAAAGCACCATCCGAAAGTTAAATGAATGACACTATTTGGAATACTATCTTTGATATTTTGATTAAAACAATGTCCAAAAGTTAAATGAGTAACACTATTGGGAATACAATCTTT
>HE978654.1:50596-51304 GCA_000285855.2 Ruminococcus sp. JC304
AATACTATCTTTGATATTTTGATTAAAACAATGTCCAAAAGTTAAATGAGTAACACTATTGGGAATACAATCTTTGATATATTGTTCAAAATAACCTCCAAAGGTTAAATGTGTGACACTATTGGGAATACAATTTTTAATACTTCGATTAAATTTTTCTCCAAATGTTAAATGAGTAACATTATTTGAAATACAACCTTTGATATCTCGATTAAAATATTTTCCAAAAGTTAAATGAGTAATATCGTCTGAAATTGGATCATAATTATTTTTTACTAAATACTCTCCAATAAATTTATTGGCGGATATATTATTATTTGGTATTTTGTCTCTATAAACGAGTCTTTTAAATCTATTGAAAATGGGTAAATTTTTAACACAATCATATTCATATAAATTGGTATAATTAATGTGATTCCTAAAATCATAATATTCTTTACAAGTCATCATAAAATTCATTTTATCACAATCTTCCAAATAATCCAATATGTGCATGATAACATCTATATTAAGAATATCTATGATTGACATTTTTGACTAAATTTTATGATTTGGTTATTATAATAATCAAATCATAAATCAATTTTTGTTATTTTAGGAATAATAAATCAGTCACAGATTTAGGAATCCATAATTTGATATTTTTATTATATTCTCTATAAAAAGTTAAATGCGTTAAACTATTCGGAATACAATTTTTAGATATCT
>HE978654.1:52174-53075 GCA_000285855.2 Ruminococcus sp. JC304
CTAAATAATAAATGTGTTACACTATTAGGAATCCATGATTTAATATCCTTATTATACTCTTTAAAAAAAGTTAAATGAGTCACACTAGCTGGAATACAATTATCAATATTTTGATTAAAATCATGTCCGAAAGTTAAATTAGTCACATTGTTTGGAATATAATCTTTGATATTATTATTGAATCTATATCCAAAGGTCAAATGAGTGATGCTAGCCGGAATACAATCTTTGATATCTTGATTAAAACAACATCCAAAAGTTAAATGAGTTACACTTGCCGGAATACAATCTTTGATATCTTGATTAAAAATATCACCAAAAACTAAATGTGTTAGTCGAGAAGGCAAGACTGAATAGGATGATTAAAACCTATTCCAAATTCTAAATATTTAACACTGTCAGGAATACAATTATTAATACTTTGATCAAAAGCATCACCAAATTTTAAATAAACAACATTATTCGGAATACAATTCGTGATATCTTGATCAAAAAATTCTCCAAAAGTTAAATGAGTCACACTATTCGGAATGCAATTATTAATATCTTGTTTGAACCAATCTCCAAAAGTTAAATGAGTGACACTATCAGGAATACAATCTCTTATATCTTGATTAAACCGACTCCCAAAAGTTAAATGCCTCATATTATTAGGAATACAATTGTATATTTTTTGATTAAAATCACGTCCAAAAGTCAAACGAGTTACACTAGCTGGAATACAGTTTTTAATATCCTGATTAAAATAACGTCCAAAAGTTAAATGCGTGACACTATTTGGAATACATCCTTGGATATTTTGATTGAATGAATCTCCATAAGTTAAATGAGTTACATTATTTGGAATACATCCTTGGATATTTTGATTGAATGAATCTCCAAAAGTTAAATGAGTTACATC
>HE978654.1:54834-55595 GCA_000285855.2 Ruminococcus sp. JC304
AAAATAATACCCAAAAGTTAAATGAGTAACGCTATTGGGAATGTAATTGTATATATTTCTATTAAACGAATCTCCAAAAGTTAAATGAGTCACGCTATCCGGAATACAATTAAAAATATTTTTATTAAAATGATATCCAGAAGTTAAATGAGTGACGCTACCAGGAATGCAATTTTGGATATTTTTATTTATATTAGTATTAATAGTTAAATGAGTAACACTATCTGGGATGCAATTTTTTAATATTTTGATTAAATTTATATCCAAAAGTCAAATGAGTAACACTATCCGGAAGTACAATACTTTATCTTTTGATTAAAACTGAGACCAAAAGTTAAATGAGTCACGCCATGAGGAATACACCATTTAATATTTTGATTAAAATTATTTCCAAATTTTAAATGAGTTAATTTTGATAATTTTTTGTGATTTTTGCGTAAGAATAATGATAAACAAAAACTGTCATTAATATCATCATCAATATTACATTCAAATTCTAAATGAGTAATATTATCAGGTATTGATTCACAAAAATATCTTATACTATGATATTTATTTTCAGATGTATCTGGTATTTGACCTCGATACACCAGTCTTTTAAATCTACTATTCATGGGAAGATTCTTAATATTATCATATTCATATAAATTGGTATAATTAACATAATCCTTTAATTCATAATATTCTTTACAAGTCATCATAAAATTCATTTTATCATGATCTTTCAAATAATCTAATATATATACGATAATATCTGTATT
>HE978654.1:57590-58511 GCA_000285855.2 Ruminococcus sp. JC304
AATATTTTGATTAAAATCCCATCCAAAAGTTAAATGAGTGACACTATTCGGAATACAATTGTTAATATCTTGATTAAACTCATTTCCAAAAGTTAAATGAGTTACACTAGTAGGAATATCACCCTTGATATCTTGATTAATTTTCCATCCAAAAGTTAAATGAGTGACATTATTTGGAATACAATCTTTGATATATTGATTAAAATTATCTCCGAATTTTAAATGGGTAGTATTATTAGGAATTGGTTTATTTAAATTTCTTACTATATATTTTTTCATATTAGTAGTGTTGTTAGTTATTGGTTTATTTAAATTTTTTACTATATATTTTTTCTTTCTTACTATGTATTTTTTCATATGGTTAGAATTATTAGGAGTTGGTTTATTTAATTTTCTTACTATGTATTTTTTAATACTTATATCTCCTGATACATTGTTGTTTGGTATCTGACCTCGATACACCAGTCTTTTAAATTTTCTCAAAACGGATAAATTTTTGACGATGTTGTATTCATATAGATTGGTATATTTGACATCATTTCTTAAACAATAATATTCTTTACAAGTCATCATAAAATTCATTTTATCATAATCTTTCAAATAATCAAATATACATATGATAACATCTATATTAAGAATATCTATGATTGACATTTTTTAATGAAATTTTTATTATTTATTTATTATGATAATCAAATAATAAATCAAATTTTTATTAATTTTTAAATAACAAGTGAGTCACAGATTTAGGAATCCATGATTTAATATTTTTATCATATTCTTTATAAAAAGTCAAATGAGTGACACTATTGGGAATACAATATTTGATATTTTGATTAAAATTATATCCAAAAGTTAAATGAATAACACTATTAGGAATACAATCTTTGATGTTTTGATTAAATTCATATCCAAAAGTTA
>HE978654.1:61383-61979 GCA_000285855.2 Ruminococcus sp. JC304
GAAATATATTTTATGCACACCAAGATTTTGATAAAATTTTGGCTGCCAAAAAATCAGGTAAACCTGTTTATATATACACAGGTAGAGGTCCATCTGCAGATAGTTTACATTTGGGTCATTTAGTACCCATGATGTTTACGGCTTGGTTACAAAAAATATTGGATTGTTGGGTAGTTATTGAAATGTCTGATGAAGAAAAATTTTATTTCAAATCAGGAACATTGCGCGATTTTATGTCATATACTAAAGGTAATGCATTAGATATTATAGCTTGTGGTTTTAATGTTGATAAAACTTTTATTTTTAGTAGTTTTAAATATGGACCATACATGAAACCATTAATTGCATCCATAAGTAAAAAATCAAGTGTTCACGTTGCTAAAAAAATATACGGATTTAAAGATGATGTTAATTTAGGTCAAATATCTTGGGCACCATATGAACAGGCGCCAGCCATGTGTGGAGCATTTCCTCATTTATTTGGTGATCGTCGTGATGTTATGTGTTTGGTACCATGTGCGATAGATCAAGCACCTTATTTTAGGTCTGGTCGTGAAATGGCAGCTAGTTTAGGATATCCTAAACCAGCTCTTATT
>HE978654.1:62903-63979 GCA_000285855.2 Ruminococcus sp. JC304
AAATGGCAGCTAGCTTAGGATATCCTAAACCAGCTCTTATTTGTAGCAAATTTTTACCGAGTTTATCTGGTATTAATAATAGAGCCAGTACAACTGGAAATATACCATCAATATTTTTAAACGACAATCGTGCTACTATTACTAAAAAAATCAGAAAATTTGCATTTTCTGGTGGTCGTGATACTATTCAAGAACAAAGATTACTTGGTGCTAATCTTCAAGTTGATATTGCTTATATTTATTTGGTACATTTTTTGTCTGATGATGAAATGCTTGAAAAAATATCTACGGATTATGCAACAGGTAAATTATTATCAGGTGAAATTAAAAATATATTAATTGATGTGATTGATAATATTGTTAAAGAACATCAATTAATTAGATCTAAAATTGATGATATTACTTATAATAAGTTCTTTACAATGCGTATCCAAGAATCTTGTCAAGAATATTTCAATCAATATAAAAATGAATATATTGATATTTCTATTGATTAAAAATTTTAATTACGATTAAAATTTTTAATTACGATAATAATTCGATAATATCTAATAATTCATTACGGTAAGTATTATCATCATCACTATTATCATCATCATTCTCATCATCGTCATCATGAAAACGTGCATAGGATTTTTTGGCATTTAAATCAATATTTTCTAAATATTCAATGGGTAAATCAGCATTTTTCCACCAGGTAATGGTAGACATATTACAAGAGGAATCAAATTTACCAATTCTTTTAACAATTGAGTTTTTAGAATGTTTAATTGGTAATCCTGACTCCATCCAACGATCTAATATATCTACTCGATTATAAGCAAATGCTTCATCAATAAATTTATTTGAATATTTTGAAGTTAATCCACTTGTAATCCACCAATCAAATATATCAATATGTTTATAATAAGTAGTATCTAGACTATATTCAGAATATTTTAATTCTAATCCACTATTAAGCCACCAATTTAATACATCAATTTTCTCTGCATTATCCATTGCTGAATTTGTATATTCCAATGGTAAATCGTTATTAATCCACCAATCTAACATATTTTTACTTGGCATTAAATCCA
>HE978654.1:65773-66385 GCA_000285855.2 Ruminococcus sp. JC304
GTATATTTTAATTCTAAACCAGAATCAAACCATAAATTCAAAGCATCAATATAACCTAAGAAGCAAATTTCATCAATCAATGTTTCATCATATTCAAGTTTTAAACCTGAAGATAACCACCAATCCAAAATTTTAATAAATTTTTTTTCTCCAGATAATTTTTCTAATGCTAATTTCAAACTATATTTTTCTAATGCTAATATCAAACTATATTTTGTATATAGTAATTTTAAACCACTATTTAACCACCAATTTAGAACATCAATATTGCCAGAGATTGATGCCAAATCCATAGTTTGAGAATTATACTTTAAATCTAATCCACTATTTAACCACCAATTTAATACATTAATATGATTATTTTTGGATGCTAATGTTAAAGCCATCGTTGAATATTTTAGTGTTAAATTTGATTCTACATACCAATTTAAAAATTCCAAATTGTTATCTCCAGATGCATAATCTAACAGATGATCATTATCTTCTATTTTTAAATTGAATTTTTGATATGTTTCTAAATCATACAAGGAATAAGTATTACCAAAACTACATTTATTAATTGTACATGATGTTTTGTCTTTGTTTTCTTTAATAACAAATTCAGGATCATCT
>HE978654.1:68047-69830 GCA_000285855.2 Ruminococcus sp. JC304
ATACATTTAATACTTTTTAATACTTATTAATTATTATCTAATATTTATGACAAATATTAGATAATCAATTTTTATTGAATAGTTCTATATGTTAAACTATATCTTGTTCCTTGATTATTATTTTTTAAACTATGTTGCCATTGATATCTGGATTCGCAAGTCATAATATATATGGACCCTGTTTCTATATTAATTTCTTTTATATTATTACCATTTTTAAATTTGATTGGAACTGATTCACCAATAGTGATACAAGCAATTATTGGACCAAATTGTTTAGTATGATCTGTATGAAAAGAAATTTGTTGTCCAAGTTTATATTCATTAATAATAAGTTGATCAAATTCTTTTCCAATAATTTTTTCACCAATAATATTATTGATATAATCCATAGATACTAAATTAGATAAATCAATTGGTATGGGAGCAGCTGGTTGTACACCAGATCTATCATACGAATATCTATAACCAAAATGAGCAACTAATCTAGAATTGGGTGAATTGGTGATGGGTTCAAATTTGATTTTGATTATTTTTTCCTCAATTGATTTAATGATATCGTTGGATAAATAATGAGGAATATACCACAAACCGGGAATATCAAAAGCATTTTTGATAATATTATGATTATTATTAATATTTGGTTCAATTGTATGTAATATTTTTTGGACATAATTTTTGAAACTATTATTATTTTTTTCAAACTCTTCAAAATTTTTTGAATCCAAAATTTTGTGTGCTAAAATCTCCAACGACATTTGATTTGATTAATTTAATAATTATAAATATAATTTTAAGATAATCAAATAATTTTTTCAATTTTTCGAATTTCATTGAATTTAATTTCAACTTCAGTGTCTGGTGATTTACCTTCATAATCAGCACCCTCGATTTCAGAGAAAAAAGTTTTAGCATCTACATCTTTCAATCGATTTTTTATCAAGTCTTTGATTTTTATGCCACTTGGAACGAATAAATGGTATGATTGGTGTTTCTCGATATAATTCCGGTAGTCTAAATCTCAACAAACTATCTGTATAGAGCATATTATAAAATAAATCATAAAAATCATTGATATGATCAATAATATATTTATATAAAATCGTTATGTTTTTAGTCTTATAAACATGACGATTTTGATTGATTTCCAGAATATATAGTGGCATGGTAGTAGAATGATGATAAATATACTATTAAACAATTATTAAAGTTGTATCTAATATAAAATAAATTCAATTTTAATTCAAACAATAATACATTCTGGTTCTAAATTATCTCTCAGTGATCGATAAGTATCGGAATCAATCAATTTAACATGATCCAAATCTTTGGCCCATCTATTTTTATAAGTGCTATAATCGTTAAGAAGATAAACTTTATCAAAATCTCGAGTAAAAAAACAAGGTTCACAAGGATGTGATGCTAGATATAAATTTTTTATTTTAGGAAACATATATTTACCTATCCAAAAATATACAAAATTTTTATCACAAGCATCCACAAATACAGTTTCGGCATTAAATATAGGATAATGTGATACGGATTCATGATAATATCCTTCAAAAGCCACTATTCGATTATGTATCTGTCCTCTTGGTAAATAATTCCAAGGTATTGTGCTTTGATTTAAACGAAGAATTTTAGACATGGGATAATATTATTTAAATAAAACAATATTTAAATGATATTTAAATAATTTTTTCTAGATACTCAACAGATAAACCCGAATCTTGCCACCATCGAATAGTAGATTGATTACATTTATTTTTATTAATAATAGTAG
>HE978654.1:71600-73906 GCA_000285855.2 Ruminococcus sp. JC304
AGAACATTTAGAATGTTTGATTGGTAAACCTGATTTTAACCACCAATTTAATAAATTAACGTTATTATCTTGGAAAGCATTATCAATTGCTATATTTGAATATTTTATCGGCAAATCATTTTTAATCCAAAAATCTAAAATTTCTGGACAACTAACATAATCTAATATTTCTGGATAACTCATAGATTGGCCAGATAATAAACTTAATATATTCTGACCGCAAATATTATCGTCAGACATTAAATTTAATAAATTATTACTTGAATTGATTATCGTGTCCAATAATTTATCATCACACTTAATTTCCAAATCATTTTTTATCATAAAATCCAATACATTAATTTTTCCAGATTTTAATATTTTTATGATAAAATTACGAGTATATTTTATTTTCAAATTAGATTTAATCCACCATGTTAATAATTCAATCATATCTACTCCATTAGACACATTATCAATAGATGCTCCAGAATATTTTAATTCAATTCCATAATTGATATGCATTTCTAACCATTTATCTAATACATTAATGTGGCCATTTTTTGACGCATTATCCATGGCTTCGTTAGTATATTTTAATTCTAGACCAGATTGAAACCACCAATTTAATATATCAATATTACCATCAGCAGAAATACCATCTATAACTAATTTATTATATTTTAATTTTAATCCACTATTAATCCACCAATCCAAAGTTTTAATATCTGTTTTAACATCATCATATTCTATTGGATAAATTTTTAGAAATTTATGTAAATTTTTTGGACTGGTGCATGCTGATAATATACTATTTTCGTCATATTTTAATTCTAAACCACTCGCTAACCACCAATCTAATATTTTTATATTATTATAACAAGACGCTAAATTTATTGCATTTGTATCATATTTTAATTCTAATCCACTATTAAGCCACCAATTTAATATGTCAATGTTTCCATACATAGACGCAAAATTTATAATTTGTGCATCATACTTTAATTCCCATCCACTATTTAACCACCAATCTAAAACTTCAAAATTACCATTACAAGACGCAGAATTTAATGCTCCCACCGAATAATGTGGTATATATCCCGATCTTAAATACCAATTTAGAAAATCTAATTGATTATCACGTGATGCAAAATATATAATATGATGATTATCTTGTATATTCAAATCAAATTTATCATAAGTTTTTAAATCATATAATGAATAAACTTCACCTAATTCATATTTATCTATTTGTTGTCACGTTTGATTATGATCAATATTTATTTTATTAGGTAAAATAACATTAACTAATAATTCCCCCAAATGATAATATAAATGTACATATTCTAATTTAGTGACTGTTATTTTTGTATCATCACAAAGATATTCTTTTGGAATTAATGGATTGACATAATTTGTTTTTACAGTGACGTACATTTAATAATATGCTTAATATAACAATATTTTTATATTAAACATATCGATTGAGTCAATTTTTACCGATTGTTATTCTTTCGATATATTCTAAAGGTAAACCAGAATCTTGCCACCATTGGATAGTAGATTGATCATAACCTTTTCCCCTTTTACCAGAATACGCATATTTTGAATGTTTAATTGGTAAACCAGATTTTAACCACCAATCCAATATATTTATTCGATTTCTTCGAAAAGCAATATCTATGGATTCTTCAGAATATTTTAATTCCAATCCACTTTTAAACCACATATTTAATACATCTTCAATCGCATAATCCATGGAACATACTGTATATTTAATTGGCAAATTATTATTGATCCAAAAATTAAACATTTCTGGACTATTTATACCATTCATTATCGTATCACTACATTTGATTTCCATACTATTTGCCAACATAAATTCAAATATATCTATTCTATTTAAACTAATTATATTCGAAGTTAACATATCACTGTATTTGATTTCCAAATTGGATTTTATCCACCATGATAAAATTGCAATAGTATTATCACCAAATGGACTGTAATCAATTGTATCCTCATCATATTTTAATTCAATATTAAAATTGGTATGCAATTCTAACCATTTATCTAATATATCAAAATAACCATTTGACGATGCATTATTAATAGCATTGTTTGTATATTTTAATTCTAGACCAGAATTAATCCACCAATCAAATATTTCAATATCATTTTTTCTACAAGCAGAATTAATAGGAAATTCATCATATTTTATTTCTAAACCAGACTTTAACCACCAATTTAGTATATTAATAATAGTAGTTTGACTTGGTTTATTTTCAGTATAAAAATTTATACAAATACTATTTTTTGAATATTTT
>HE978654.1:76419-77488 GCA_000285855.2 Ruminococcus sp. JC304
CTATTTTTTGAATATTTTAGTTCTAGTCCACTATTCAGCCACCAATTTAATGCATCAATATTTCCATATGCCGATGCAATATCTATAGCACTTCGGTCATATTTTAAATCTAATCCAGAATATAACCACCAATTTAATACATCAATATTATTTTTAATAGATGCCGAATTAATGGCTTTATTTGGATAATGAAGTTGATATCCTGATTCGATATACCAATCTAATATATCTATTCGATTATCCTTAGACGCAATATCCATAATGTGATGATTATCTTGTATATTTAGCCCAAATTTTTCATAAGTTTTTGGATCATACAAACTATATATTTTACCAAATCCATATTTATTTATTAACCATGATGTGCCATCACTATTCAAATCCATAACAAATTCAGAATCATTTTTTGGTAAATTAATTATAGCAAATTCTGATCCCAAATGATAATATAAATGTATATATTTTATTTTTGTCACATGTATCGCAGTTCCACTACCATCATATATATCAGTATAAATACCATTGGTATCTTTTTTAACATAACTTGAATTTTCTAAGTCATTAATTAATGTATTAATGGATTCGCATATGCAAATATACATTGTGATTTAAAGTAATTAATATTGAATTTGATTTAAATAATTAACTTTTTAATAATCAATTTTTATCAAAAATTGATTGTTAAAATATATAAATTTAATGACGTATTAATATTTAGGATTAAAATGGCTACATATACAATTACTTTTGGAGATCAAGCTGAAAATCATGTTGGAATGCAAAAAATTGGTCAAATTGCTACAAAAGGTTATGATTTATCCGATTTGGGTATAATTCGTGATAAATTAAAAGTCAAAAATATTTATAGTGAGATTGTGGATCTCAATAGTACTTTATTGGATTATGGTATTGAACCAGATATAGAAGCATATATATTGATAATTCCAAATGGCATTAATTTATTATTAAAAAATGAATCTGCTTCCGTAGATTTATATAATCAATTGTCTGATTTAAAATGGGACACCAAAGCTTATATGTATGGTAGAGTAGTTAATAAAAATGCGCG
>HE978654.1:80500-83491 GCA_000285855.2 Ruminococcus sp. JC304
GTAACATTCGGAGAAGGAGGAAATGGTGGAATGGTACTTGGTTTTAGAGGAGGAGTTAGTGGAGGATTTATTAATAATCCACCGGATATTCAATATTATGGAGGTTCAGGAGGTGGTGCCAATGCATTAGCAAATGGAGGAAATGGTGGCCGTGTAGATTTTTCTAGTGTAAATGGTGAACCTGGTTCACGAGGATCTGGTGGTGGTGGTGGATCTGTTTATTTAGATTTTCCTCAAGTCACAAAAAATCCTGGAGGAAATGGTGGTGATGGTTATGTCAGTATTGCGTTTTATTCATCATAAATAAAATTAAATTAATTATTAGTCAATTGGTTCAATAAAGTAATAATTAATTTAAATAAAATTATTGAATATGATTGCCGATAAAAATATAAATAGGATAATAGCAAAAATGGCAATCATTATGTCCGGAATAGCTCTAAGACGACTATCATATACAATAGCATTCGTAGCGAAATTAAAAGAATTATGCATATTAATGATTAATTTTCTATTAATGAATATATACTCGCGGATTGAATATTGTTCTCAATTTTTTTTGCACTATTAATTCATATACTAGATTCAATATCTGAATCTAAATAATCATCTAAATAATCATCTATTCCATAAATTAAATATTTTAATATTGGACCAATAATAAAATGAATTATTAAAATTATAAATATATTTATAATCATGTTAATAAATATATTTATTAATATGATTTTATACTCGGAATAATTGGCATTTAATTTGCGTTGGTATTATTGACTCCACGTTCGACTACCATATTATTAACAACTTTATAAACATTACCATTAATAGTAACTGTACCACTTTTAATATTTAATCTTCCGATTCCTGTATTATTGATGGAATTAATATCAAATGGTACTTCTACTTTCATCATTTCAACACTAGTTTGACTCATTTTTGTTTTAATAAATGATATTTGTTAATATATTATTATATTGTTTAATCATCAATTTTTTAAGAACCATGATCAAATTTTATTGTAATAGTTAATTGTTTTTTTGCTTTAATAAAAGGATTTAAGTGATTATCCACACATACTTCTGAAATATCATTAAACATTTCGAACCATGTTTCAAATTTATGACTTTTTATTTTATATGCTGCTATTATTAAATCATGGAAAGTTATTTTATCTTCCATCATATATTCTGGCCAAAAATGCAACTTTTGATCTAAATGATATAATTTAGTTTTACGTTCATCTGGTCCTGTATTATTAATTAATAATATTTTGGTAAAATCTTTTATTATTAAATCATGTTCAGAATGTGTTAATAAATATGTGTTAATTTCTTGAATTAATTCATAATTCGATTCATTAAATAATTCATGATTTGGTTGAAGAAGATTATCTAAATCAATAATTTTCTTTTTGTAAATATATTCTGAATCATTCATTGGATTATTTTGAAAATAAAATGTGTTATTATTGTTTGATTCAATATGTTCATACAAATATATCATTCTTTCAATATCCAGTTCATATGCTCGATAAATATATTCAAAAATATCTTTTAAATATATTTTTAATTTTTTTTCTTTTAACCCAATTCGTAAATAATTATTTTGAACAAAAGTCATTAAATATTATAATTAAATTTAATTATACAAGTTAAATTTATATTTCAGTCTGTTATAGATTCATTAGTTACGTCATATGTATAACTTAATTCAATAATATCATCATGAGGTATAACTATAACATTATCACGATTTTTAGCCCATCTTCCTTTGTATCTATCATAACGATCAGATAAATAGATGTATTTAAAATTCCGATATAATGTATCAAGTTCACAAGGATGTGAAGCCAAATATACTGTTTCTAAATTGGGAAAACGATGACGATTTAACCAAAAATAAACAAAATTCTTGTCACAATTGATTATAAATACTATTTTAGCCAAAAAAAAAGGTTTATGATTAAAATTTGCAATATCAAAATATCCCTTCATTATTAAAACATCACTATCTATTTTTTGATTGACTAAATGAGTTAATTTGGTTATTTTATTATCTAACAAAATAGTTGACATTAATATATGTTAACTACAAGTATTTAAGTATATCGTTTATTTTGAAATTAACATCTGTTAAATCATTAATACTTAAGTAATCAAATAATTCTAAATTATTCCAAGTAATTATATCATTTATGGATCCATGATCCATAGTCCATTTTAAACAAAATAATTTGGATCATAAACTATCAGGATTCCAAATTATTTTTTGACTCGCCAGTGGAATAAATTTATGGATGGTGCGCATAGCGATTTTTTTAAACCCAATATATTCAATTACTTTTTGATATTTTTTATAATCATCATCATCCATTCTACTAAATAATGTATCATTAATATTATAACTATGCCACAAATAATTAGCACCATTTAATAATAATAATATAACTACATCCATTCTAATTTTTTTCTTGAGATATAATGCATAATCAAGTGTAGCCATTCCTATCCTATTTTGCACATTAATTTTAGCACCATATCTAAATAATAATTCAGTGATTTGTAATACATATATATTTTTATTTTTGTATATTTGCATAATCGTTGTTTCATAATAAGTATTTGTCATATTAACATCAGCACCATACTTTAATAATAATTCAACAATAGATAATTTATAATCATTATCACATGATCTACATGCGGCTGCTAAACAAAAATCATCGTCTACATTTTTAATATTAATATTAGCACCTTCATTGAGTAATAATTTAATTAAATCATAATTATTTGTTAATGGTGTACGTGTTAATACTAAATATATGACTGTTTCATTATATTTATTTTTGATATTAATATCGGCACCATGATCAAGCAACAATTTAACGGTATTAATGTTACCTAATTCATGAGAATTAACTGCTGCTATCATTAAAGCGGTCCATCCGTCTTCATTGGTTGCATTTATATCGTAAATACCCAGTTCCAAATA
>HE978654.1:86453-87753 GCA_000285855.2 Ruminococcus sp. JC304
AAATAACAATGAATATATAAAAAAATTTGAAAATAACACAGTCAAGTTCTGACATTGATAATCAACCATCAATTAATCAGTTATTCAATTAATTATTTATAATCATCATCAATGCGTAATCCATTTGCCTCCAAGAATAAATTTGATCATGTCACCATGCGTTTGCGTGATAAACCTAGATTTACTCGTAAACAACGTAAAATGACCAGTCAAATCGAATCACGATTATATCCAGTGAATCATCGGATTGATGTATATATTGGCGATATACCGATTGGTTATCTAATCCGCAAAACTAAAATTAGATATTTATATCAAGGATTTCAATATCGAGAAGGTTATTGGACAGCTTTTGTTTATCTTCCTAAACTAGATAATTCTGAGCGGAAATGCTTTTATCATTATATTTGGAACACAGAAGATATTCCAACTATCACATATTCAGATGATATAGTAGCAGGTTGGAGTCATGATAATCCACATGATGAAATAAAATATACCAATCTGGTAGAAACTATTAAAGAAATTTGGATTACATGGTCTTATATTAGTAAATTTCAATGTCAGATTGAAAATTAATAATATCAAATAATTTATTTGATATTATTAAAATTATATTCTAATCAGAAAATGATGAGACATATATCCAGCTACACTCGAATAATCTTGTTGACAAGTGCCTAACCATTGTCCATTCGGAATGATACATTTATCACTAACACAATGAAAATCATCTGTACATTCATTTTCAGATAAACAAAGTGTACCTTGTTTTAATGTTTGACCATATTTCACGACGATTCGCATTACATTCGCAATGATAGGAAAAACCTGGATTATCATATCCATAATTACAAAGACATACGTTAAATGGTACTAGTATATTAGTACCATACGGTGAACAAGTGATACTAGTTGATAAATCAGCACTTTGAGGACATTGCCAAGCTTCACGACAACGACCAATCGGAATACATTCAGCAGTACCATTATGCCAATAAACAGTTTCATTTTTTGAACATTGACAAGTATCATTTAATTCAAGAGCTTCGATACTTGGATTCCAAATAAATCCAGCTTCAGATTTACAACCACAAATACCACCATCATTGCAACGACCAAAATTATAACTACCAGGACATTGCCAATCAGCAGTACAATTATTACGAACACATGTTTTACCATTACCGGTAAAACCAGATTTACATTGGCATTGATATTTAGGAATTAATTTTCCAAATACTGAATCAAAAATACATTCAGCATTAGGATCACAATCACCACATCCTTGATCAAGACA
>HE978654.1:88112-89645 GCA_000285855.2 Ruminococcus sp. JC304
ACAAACAGGGGAATCATAAGGTCTAACATGTTGACAATGTACTGTTGGAAGTTCAATAGTAGATTGAGCATGAAAATAATGACATCCTGTTGAATTAGCAATTAATCCACCGGGACAAAAAGTAGTATGATTTGCTACACCAGACATATAATTAATACAACTAGTATAGTCAGGATAAACTTGATTATTACCTATACAATTAGCCATAATTAGATCACAAATTTGATTAGGAGTTTTGACTTGTTGAGCGCTCGCTAGGTATGTTCCAATTAAAGAATCTTGGCGAGAATAATCAATCCAAATTTTATCGGTACAAGGTTCAAACCTTGTATATTGATAATTTACAAAACCAGAAAGCATTGGTTTACCGGGGAAACTAGCAAGTGAATAATTTGTAATAATTTTATATATAACCGAAATATTATCTGCTTGCCAAACAATAGATGCATGATCTAATTTGCTGAATAATTGAATACTTTCCGGATCCACTGCTTGTAAAGAATATTCGGCTGCGACTGTCTTGGCTGAATAAGATGCAAATCCTGCAACAATAAATTGATGTAGATAAGAATTAATTGAACCATTAACAAGTATATCAGGGGTTGCTAGTTCGTCATAAACTTGTAAAATGTAAGATTTATTATAATTTGTTCTCTCAATCCATTTTTCTAACACTTTCAATCTTTCTATTTTGAGGTCTTCAATATCAATATTCGGACATAATATATTATTGTAATTATTTTCTAGATCGGTTACATTAATATTAACATTAATGATAGTACCATTATGTAATACTATTGCACTACTAATAATATCAGAATTGTAATCCATATTCATCTGTTCATTACCACATGTAAGACTCAATAAATAAAATGCGAATACAGTTAATATTAGTGTTTTAATCATTTTAATATAATTGTTGGTTAATGATTATATTAAAATAATAATCTTATATATTTATTTTTCAAATTTTCTTGGAGTTATATTTATAAATTATTGCATAAAATTTTTGCACATTCATATTCCACATGGAATTTTATATTTTCGCGCCAACCTTCAGGATATGAAGTAAATATATATTTATACTCATCTTTAATGCATGCATCACAAGAAACATAACTATATGTATAACCACACGTTCCATTCCAATGTTCTTGCATGAAAGGATATTTTTCATATATCTTTTCAATGTCTTGGTGATTTTCCTGAATACTGCATCGATATATAGCATTATTTCCACATTTACAATGCTTGTCATAATAATTTTCTTCCGAATCAAAATCAAACGGATTTTTAATACTAGAAAAAAATGATCCCATTATGATAATATTTATATGATAGTTATTAATAATAATTATCATATAAATGCAATTCTAAGATGATTATATTTCAATTTTTATTTCCAATTAATTGTCACATGTAAATAATCCACATCTTCATGAGGACTACTAACTTCTTGATAATTTTCATCTAAAATTTTTATCGAAATACGTGTACCTTTATATTCTCCATAATGATCACAAACTTGTTTAT
>HE978654.1:93011-93519 GCA_000285855.2 Ruminococcus sp. JC304
GAAATATAAAATAAACCAGTTTTATTATTCATTCCAAAACCATATATGTCCACAATATTATCATGTTTTAATTTTACCAAATGACATAATTCTCTCAGAGTAAAAGTTTCGATTTCTTCATCACATATTGTAGATTCAAGGGCAATATCGTGATCCATAAATGTTGATTTAATGACTGTACCATATGTTCCTTCACCAAGTATTTCATTTTTAGGCATAATTGATAATTCATTATTATTGTATACGTATAAATTCCTATTATTATTAATTTGATAACATGAATTAAAATAATCAGGAAAATTAATCGGTTTCCAATCACAGACGATTGTTGGTACAATTGTTTTGGCAATTGTGTAAAATCTTTTGTGACCATATTTATTATTTATTTCTCGATATTTACCAGCATTATAATCAAACCACTTGCAATAAATATATTGGTATATGACATTTTCATTGACAAATATTTCAAAATTTGATTCGGAAAAATTCGATGGATTTTTATTTCACG
>HE978654.1:96232-97208 GCA_000285855.2 Ruminococcus sp. JC304
ATATGTTGACCAATTAAAATAAACCCAATAATACATCCACATGCCCAGACATCACTTTTCTGATTATAAGGTATTTTTTTAAATATACTTCAATTGGTCTATATAATGGTGAATAAATTGATTTACTAAAATCCGCAATTAATTTTTCGTCAGGAAAATATCTTGACATACCAAAATCACTAATAACTAATCTATTTTCGGATAATAAAATATTACTAGGGCTTAAATCACGATGCATAATATTTTGACTATGTAAATATTCCAACCCAGACAATAGTTGTAATATGTATGATATTTTTGATTCTTCCGAGACACCATCGATAATCACGTGATGCAACAAAGTTTTATCCATTAATTCAAGAGCCAAATATAAATTTTTACCATGATAATCATAATACAAACCTTGTAATTGATTAATATTCGTGTGGTTTAATTTTCGTAAATTATTAATTTCACACAATAACATTGGTCCTATCCCAATTTTTTCATACTCGAAATCTAAAATTATTTTTAGAGCCACTTGTTTATCATTAATATCAACCAGTTCTACTTTGCCATATGTTCCTTCTCCTAATTGTTTTATTATTTTTCTATTATGGATATCATTTGGACTAAATATATTTAAATCGCACATTATGACATTTGATGAAATTGATAAAAAATTTTTAAATGATTTACTCGAACAATTTAGACCATTAAATTTTTCTATTATAAATTCATAAATTCCCAAGTCACTAAATAATTGTTTGATTTCGACAGTTAATTTACTCATTATCTCCAGTTTGTAACATTTATAAATGTATATCATGCATATATTATTTGGAATATTAATAGGCCCATCATTATACAATAAATGGGTAAATTCGATGATTGAATTCACTAACTGTTGATGATTAATCAAACCATAAAATGGATTCAATAATATTACATTGGATAAATAATAAGTTAAAAAATATTTGTTTTTTTCCATTTTTTC
>HE978654.1:97355-98720 GCA_000285855.2 Ruminococcus sp. JC304
CAAATTGAATCATATGATAATTTGTAATCTAATGCTTCAATAATATCCCTTTCGATATTTTTTAATTCTTGTATGGTACATATATTATCACATAAAGTACAAATTTTAGACAATTCAATACACTTAATTTCAGGTATTTTAGCAGCAACATTAACAGCCACAATACCAACCGCTTGAATGTTTGAATTTGGTATTTGATATTTGATTTTTCGAAGATATTTGTTCATAATAAATATACCCAAATGTAATGTTTCATGTTTAATTTTATTTGATTGACATATACCAATTAACCAGTCCACTAGTATTATTCGACGATTTTGAGTTAATGGTTTAGGCATATAATTAATATTACAATATATTGTAATGATATATAATTTATTCGAATTTATTGTTTATAAAGATTAATAATGTCAACTTTTTAATGATTAATAATGGTCAAGATAATTATAATATAAAATTTATGTTGATAAATTTTATAATAAACTGAAATGGAATAAAAATAATGATCATACTTATGTATTTCTTGTTCCAATATATACCACCGAAAAATTATCTTTGAATTCACCTTGTGTTAAATGTATTAGCTCTATTAGAAAATTTTATCCAATCGCAAATATTATAATTATTAATGATTCACCACCTGATATCATAACCAATCGAGATGTTAAAAATTATTTTTCTGATATTAATCTTGATGTAATACATCCCGAAACGAAGGGAAGTGCCTGCTCTTATACACTTAATTATTTAGCCGATAGTGTATATGATTATGGTATTGTAATTCATGATTCAACAGAAGTCGTAAATTATTGGAATGAATTGAATTGTCTTGATTTTGATGTTAAATTTTTGTGGTTTTTTAATGTACATCATAAATGGGATAAAGTAATGGTTCCAATGAATGCGCGTGTGGGTAATGTTGTTACCCATACAGATGAAATTATGCAATTGTATCCAAAATTATCCGATAGTCAATTCAAAAAAGACTTTTTGAATTGGTATAATGAAAAAAATAATTGGCAAGGATGTTTTGGAAATATGGTTATTATATCCAAAAAATTTCTATTAGAACTTGATCAAATTACACAAATATTATCTTTGTCAAATCATGTCAAATCCAGACGCGATAGAATGTGTATGGAAAGTATTTTTGCTATGGCTGTGTTTTATGTGAAACGCTTTGATGTTAAAAATGAACCATCATATTCTATACAAGGTAATTGGTGTATAGCTTGTTGTCGAAAAAAAGTTGGACCAAATGATTGTGTTATGGGTACACATATTGCAAAATATTCATATTCTAGATGATTCAATAATCATTATAGCGCGGAGAATTAATTTTTATGCGTATGTTTTTTGGAATGT
>HE978654.1:101744-102798 GCA_000285855.2 Ruminococcus sp. JC304
AGTACTAAATGTAACAAACCTTTGGGAAAACATTGGCTTACATTTCTGTTGAATCCATCACCAATTTTTAAATAACGCATACTGTTTGGAATCGCTTTCTTGATTGATCTATTAAATCCACTACCAAGTTCCAGATGCGTTACTCCATATGGAATATTATTCTTTATCTTCTGATTAAATTTTCCGCGAAAAACCAATGTTTTAAATTTGGCGGTAGAGCATCATCAATAGGTTGATCAAATTCATGACCAAATACTAGATGTTCTATCGAATATTCAAAAGCGCCGAGGATTGGTTGATTAAAGCGAAAACCGAAAATTATATATTTCGTTTTATCGGGAAAAGCACCAATTATGGGTTGATCAAAATCATGACCAAATATAATTCGTTGAGTAGAATTAGGAAAGGCACCAATTACTGGTTGATTAAACTTTTCTCCAAAGACAATACATTTAATCGTTTTGGGTAACTTTCCAATAATGGGTTGATTGAAATCGTGGCCAAATTCAATTTGTTCAATACTTAATAGATTCAAGTCAGTAATATCTTGATTAAAATATTTGTCAAAAATAATACGACGAGTTCCTAGAGGAATAGATTTGATTGTGTGAATTTTACTATTAAAGTGGAAAATAATGTTACTGAATTTATCGGAAAAATTCAAATTTTTGATTTTAGCATAATTATATTTTCCAGTATATTGTACATGTTCGCGAAGAGAATACAACTTGTGGCAGGTTTTCATCAGTTTTATCTTGTTTTTATCCGAAGCCTGGTTAATAATATGAATCAGTACATCTTCACAAAGATCAATCAAAGACATCTTGTCTAGATGATATAAGTTGTTGGATAATGAAGCTATTTAACAGTTTATTTTTCAATGTTTTCATGTAATAAATTTATTATATGAAAATATTATATTATCTTATTCATAAATCTTAATAATATCTGATATGTTGACTTCTCTGGATAACCACGAACTTTTTTTGACAAAGAAAAAAAACCACGATCCAACATACACATTCTCCAGGTATATAATCTTCCGGACAATCGG
>HE978654.1:103889-105488 GCA_000285855.2 Ruminococcus sp. JC304
ATCGGACAATATTTTTTTTTGCTCTGGTAAACATGTATCAATATCACGCAAATATCCATATCCATATGCTGGTTTACTATAATGATCACGATGTAACATGAATCTAACATATTTACCTTCAATACCACCATCAGATTCAATATTGTATTTTGACAAAAATTTGTTTATTAATATCACAAATAAATCCATATTGTTGGCATATTCAGCTAGCGGAGATAATTCATAATAGTATGCTGGTACTATAACTCCATAATTACAGTGATCAGTATTTGGTGGATTTATTTTTCGAAAATCTGTAATAACAATTTCTAATTCTCTGGCCAATAATAAATTCATTATCAATAAATCACCGTGTGACTCCATATGATATATTTCAAAAAAAGGATGTTTATCTATTGTATTAATATTAATGTTTTTGGTATAATCACTATTATAAGATAGTATTTCTTCTATTATTTCGCGAAATAAACTTATTAGTTTCAAAAATGGTGTTGCCATAATTTCATTTAAGCATTTCAAATTGTATATTTCACTATTAAATCCACTGCAACCGCTTTAGAATACTTTATATTTATTGATATTTAAAATAAAAGATCAATTTTTTTTAAAGTATTCTATTAAAATTATTCCAATAGAATTATTGGTCAAGAATATTTAAATTGAATCCCGTAGAATTTAATTCAATATCCTAATAATTTCATTTAAGGCTCTAGCGGAATTTGCCTATGATATTTTTTATACTTCAAAAACTTCATATTCTTGAATTACTTTATTAAAAGTAACCATATGATTATTTGTTTCAAAAATATCAATATCGTTAACTTGGTGCAGAGTACTGTTGTACTGATATCCTACTTTGAGAATATTTTTTGCTGCGTTAACGTCTCGATCTGTTTCCATACCACACTTGCATTTATGAACTTTTTTGGCTCCTAGTTCATTGATTTTTCCACAATTAGAACATGTTTTTGTGGTTAGATATTCATTCACTTCAAAAACAGTAGCTCCATATTTATGTGCCATATGGTTTAATCTTTGTCTAAATAAATATGGACTTAATACACCAACCATACGTTTTGTGTGTCGGGATATTTTCTTATTATTCTTAGAGAGAATACCTTTGGTACTTAGTTTACCAATGTGTATATTATCATAATTCGTAGCCAAATAGTAAGCCGATTTATAGTGCATATCTGTAATTATATTTTTAATTCGTCTATAATATTTTCTTTTAGATTTTCTTAATTTATACTTATTATTGTTTGAATCAAGTAATTCATTGATTTTATCTATTTTCTTGTGACATGAATCAATTTTCTTGAATTTGTTTCCAATAGTAACAACATTATTACGCGAATAAACAGTGGCAAATGTCCTTACTCCCAAATCAATTCCACAATCCAAATCATTGGCGACATATGATTTAGATTCTTTGTGGGTAGGAACTAGTAAGATATATTTTCCAGTATCTCTGTTATATTGTAAAGTACAAGTGTGTTGGATATTGATTAAGGGTTCTGATGATTTTAATTCTTTGAATGTTCTTGAGCAAAATGTTCCATTGGAAAACCTTGAACTTTCTATTTTGAGAATATATTT
>HE978654.1:108235-108893 GCA_000285855.2 Ruminococcus sp. JC304
ATTACCAGCAAGTATATTGGAAATGGCTGCTTTGTAGTTAGAAACAACTTGTGCTATGATTTCATCCAAAAGATGACCCACAATGGGATTTTTCATTGACTTCATAAGTTTGTCCCTGTCTCCCTTTAAAACAGTTCTAAAAGGAAAATTAATTAATATATCTTTAGATGCAAAAGGACAAGTGAGTTTATGGTCTTTAAATAATAAATCTCGAATATATTTAACTGTAATATTGAACATTCTAGTAGCAGCCCAAAACCATTCATCCAAAATGCATTTTTGATCATCCGTAGGATAAATTCTAATCTTTCTGGTATAAATGAAAACAGGTTCTTTGTTAGATTTGCAACGTTTAATAGATTTCATTTGTTGTTTATAAGATTCATTAGGAACAATAGGAGCATCTACAATATGATGTTTGACAGAAGATTTATCGGGATTTTTACAAATATTCATATCAAACCAACTATTGGTATTTAAACAATCATAATAATTGTTAATAGAAGGGACCCAATTAGGTAGTCCACAATTTTTGTTTGGATAATATATTGGTACATGGTTTTTAATGTATACCATAAATCATAATAAAAGTATTAAATAAAGAAATTTTTAGGTTTATTTTATAAAATAGACATAAAAATAATCATTTATTGTTTTA
>HE978654.1:110538-112023 GCA_000285855.2 Ruminococcus sp. JC304
AAATTAGAAATAGAATCAGAACGATTGAAAAAACATAAAATAGAATCAAAAATCGAGTCTGAATCTGAAACTGAATCTGAAACTGACTCGGAAACTGAAACTGACTCGGAAACTGAATCTGAATTAGAATAATTAAATTATCATCAAATATTTGATATTAATTTAATTATATTTATTTATTTGATAAATCATAATATTGTCCTTAAATAAAATCAAAAGATAAACCAGGAGATTTACACCAATCAATACTCTTTTTAGGATATTTTACCATTTCGATTTGTTGAGGATAAAATAGTTTTAACTCTGATGATAACCACCAATTTAATACGTTGGTATTACCTCTCAATAAAGCATTATGAATTGATTTATCTGTATATTTCAAACTATAGCCACTATTTTTCCACCAATTCAATGTATCAACACAATTGGTTTCATCCATCGCTTTGTTAGAATATTTAAATATGAAATTTTGTTCGTGTAACCATTTCAATATATCTATTCTACCATAAATAGATAGATTATCGATAAACATATTAGTATATTTAATTTCTAGATCCGATGATATCCACCATTCAATTAATTCCATATTATTACATTCATCGCATTTAATATATGCCATTGAATTTATTATTAATTTATCTAAAGCATTCGAAGAATATTTCCATGTTAAATTAGATTTTTTCCACCAATTTAAAACTTCAATATCTCCATAATTACTGGTTAAATCAATTAATTTTTCACTATATTTTATTTCTAATTCAGATTGAAGCCACCATTCTAACATTTCAATTGTTTCTGTTTCGGATTCGGATATTAATGGTAAAGTATCAATACCTTCTTCATTATAGTTAAATTCCAGACCAGAACTTAGCCACCAATCTAATACTTGTGTATTACAATATTGGATGGCATAATTAATGGTATCTATATCATATTTTAATGGTAAACCACTTTTAATCCACCAGTCTAATATTTTTATTTCATTCATCATTACAGCGTTATTTAGCGCATTTTCAGTATATTTAAGATCTAATCCAGATGCTAACCACCAATTTAATACTAAAATGTTAGTATCAGGATTAAACATATCCAAATCCATACTTTTATGAGAATATTTTAGCGGTAATCCAGATGCTAACCACATATCAAGAATATCAACATGTCCATTTTCACTGGCACTATCCATAGCTAGTTCGGTATATAATAAGGGTAATCCAGATGTAAACCACCATTCAAGTGTTTTTTTTTGACCACAATCGCTGGCCCAATTAATAGCTGATTCAGAATAAGATAAATTTAGATTATCATCTAAACATTTTTGTAAAAAATCGATATTTCCATCCATTGATGCATGATTCATAATACAATGATTGTCTTTAATATTTAAATTTAATTTGGTGTATGTCGATTCATCATAAAGTGAATATTTTTCCTTGACAATAAATATATTTGGATAATAATAAATATTTTCTTTATCCATAAAAA
>HE978655.1:0-1311 GCA_000285855.2 Ruminococcus sp. JC304
AATTCATTTACTGACTTAAATTAAATGTATACGTTTATATAAAATCTAATAAATAGATAACATGATATAAAAAATAATTAATATAATGATATTAATGAAATATACACTTTTTACACTTTTTTTATTTGTGATTATGGCTGGAGCTATGGCTCATCAGTGTCATGATGAATCAACTCGTGATTGTTATCAACCAAAATGTGGTCGTGGTCATTTTAGTTTTAAAGGGAAAAAGCCTCTTTGTGTACCACCTGCACCTCCTGTTTTAACTAAAAATTTTAATAACATCACTAATCATGTAGCTGTTGTAGTAGATTCGACAGCTACCAGACCTGGACAACGTTCACAACTAGATGTTCAAAAAGAGTTTTCTAACAGAACTTCCATTGTTCCCTGGAAAGCTCCCGTTCAATTTCGTAATCAAACAGTATATTATTGTGGCAAAGAAATTCCGCTCAATATTAACATACATTTAACTCAAAGTCGTGATTATGACAATGGTACTGCATTCCATGAAATTTTTGAATTAATTGATAAATCGTCTAATTTTTTCCGTGATTGGTATGACGAAATGGGTCCTTCTATTGTATATCGTGGATTAATAATGAATACTGATGAAAATGGTAATCCTGTCATGACTGGACCAGAACTTGTACAATTTTTTGAAGAACAGGGATTAGATCTAATTTTCCACATGCCTACTTGTCCCAAAGATGCTTATTTCTTTAGAAGTGGATATGTTCTTAATGAAGTAGTTATTCCTTGTTGAGAGGAATAAAAAACATTGAAAAATATAATTATTGGTAATACCACTGATTATATTGAATTATTAATATATTGAACTGCAACAAAAAATATTTTTCATACATAATGAGTTCAACGTCAATGACTATGGAAACTTATTTGTCTGTAGAAGCATTTACATCTATCCGTCATAAATGTAAAAAAAATTGCCAAAAGTATTTAGTTAGATATATTAATCATTATGATCACCATCATAATGCACGTGATGGTATTGAATTTAATCAATCCACACCTTCAGCAACTTTTATAATTACTGCTAATGGTATACAAATAAATATTGTATATAGTCAATATAATATTACCAGTGATCATTGGCTTAAATTGATTAATGCCATTGAAAATGGAGATCATCACATCTTATATCTATCAAAAGATAATGATAAAATGAGAATCGGCACAGAGTTTGGATCTACTACTTTCACTATTGAGTCAATTAATGGTCGCGATAAGGCGTTCAGTTATATTGATGTACCAAATGATCAATGTTTAATGGCTTTTTCGTGAAGCATA
>HE978655.1:4385-5775 GCA_000285855.2 Ruminococcus sp. JC304
GAAATAGCTGAATCTGATTGCAACGATTTATCAATTTCATCTAATATTAATATTTTAGGTTTGGTAACAATAACTTGATAAATAATTTTAGCAATGGCAATTCTAACTTGTTGTCCACCACTCAAATTAATACATAAACTTTTAGATATATATTTTTCCAAATTATTAATACAAAATAAATCAATAAAATCATTACAATTAGCAATCATAAGAGCATTAATGATGTAATTGATATTGTATTCATAAGATCCACAAATTATTTCTTTAATCAATGCATTCCAATTTACACATATTACATTGTTCTGCATAAATTCTAGTATTGACTACAGTATCAAATCCATTATAATTATATATATTGTCGAATAGTATTGAATGTTGATATTCAATTGATGGGATTATTCCAGCAATAATATCCATAAATGTAGACTTACCATTACCAGAAGCTCCTTCCAATCTAATAATTTCTCCCGTTTTAAAACTGATTTGGTCAATTAATTTAATACCAAATTTATTGGAATTAGGATAACTATATTCAAGATGTTGAATAGTTACAGACTGAAAATCAATTTGATTACAAGTATTATATTTTGGACTATTATTAAACATATTTAATAAATCATTTCTTTTTTGACTAATCTCTATATATGCTTTATATGAATTTGTGATACATGTAATACCATTTTTAGTGACAGTCATAAATTGTATGTGTAATATCATGTTAGAAATATCTGTGCAATTTAATAGTTGTAAAATTAAATTACTTGTAACTAATAAATCTACTAGCATATTAATAATTTCTGTTTGTTTAATATTTATTAGCCTCTTGATCAAATCATTATTTTGATAGTGCTCAATACAATTCAATAAATTTGCATGGATATTATTTTCGTTACCATGAATTAATTCTTGGTATCTAGTCGTGGAATAATAACGATATTTATCCCATATTTTATTCGATGATGGACTATCTTTAAGAGGTAATTTTATCAATATTAATATTACAACAATGGTTAATATCAGTATTATAATATTATTATGGTTTATGTAAATATTATAAATTAAATAGCCAATAAACATGCATATATTGTGAATATTTGTAAATATCATGTCGGAAAAACCAATTGTAGCGTAAATTGTATAATTTTTAACACGATCAATATCAGTTGTTTGTAATAATTTTCTGGAACTATTCCATGTTAGGCTAGATATAATATCATTAACCCAAGATTCTATATTGACATGGATTTTTTTGTGAAAAATGGCTTGTACTGTTTCCAAGTATTGACATTTATGATAGCTTTTAATGGTATTCAATACCATGATAAATAAAATAACATACATAGCTGAACAAATATCATTTTTTGATACATAATTAATAATAAGATAATGG
>HE978655.1:8899-10619 GCA_000285855.2 Ruminococcus sp. JC304
AATATGGATTTATTGATATAGTAAAATATTTATATGAATCGGGAATATATACCCCACATCATATTAAAGAAGCTATTATTAAAACTAGAACACTCGATGTACGTTGTTTTTTAATTAATCATTATGCAGAATATGATCACGATACAATGATACAATCATTTAAACATTCGATCTTTTTTTCAAAAATAGATATTGTGGAATATATTATACAGAATGAGTTAAATATTGAAGAAATAGAGAATATTTTTATGGAAATAAATATTAGGTATGATTTTATTTCAATTCATATATTAAAATATTTAATTAATTTATCACCAATAATAGCATGTCATATATATCAAAATTATCCGGGAATTTTAACTAGAACGGTTTTAGAAAAAGATATTGAATTTATACATAAATTAATTGATTACAATATATTTATTGATCCTGATATGCCCAATCAATATGACTGTCCCATGTATAACGCCATTCAAATGAATTCTATAGATATAATAAAAATATTGATGGATACTGGTATACAATTCAAAAATTACAATAAATATATTGAAGATGCATATATTATGATTAATGTTGATACTTTAAAATATTTAATAGAAAACAATGTGGATATTGATTTAAAAAATATATTCAAATTAGCTTATAAATTCTATGATAATAAAACCATAGAATATTTAGTATCTATTATGGATAACTTAAATTTAGTGGATACATATATTACATTATATAAACAATCATTTTTTGATATCAAATCAGATTATGTCATTAAATATATTTTAAATTCATCTAGACAATTTGAGTGCAGCATTTTACAAAAAATACAAATAGAAATTATTAATGATATTGATTGTCGAGATTTAATATTACAAAATGAATTATGTGATAATTTAGAAATAGCATGTATTGCTTTGAAAAAAAAAATACACATATAATTAATTTTTTAATTGACATTAATTCAGATAATAACGAATATTTAGAATGGTTATATGTATTATCAGCTTGTGATATTAATTTAATGATATCAATATTGGACAAAATTAATATTGATATCAAGCCACGATCTTTAGAAGCTATGATATATGCTTGGATAAATAATGAAGATATAGATTATTTTTTGATTCATGGTTGTTCACCTTTACCTGAACTCGATATTAATCATATGAATTTACCGGCAATTAAATTTTTAAATGAAATTGATCCTGATGTTATAAATTATTATTTCAAATGAACTCGTTTAATAATAAACCAATTCATTTATTTACGCATTTTGATAAAGACTAAAATAATAATAGCAATAATTATTATTAGTAGTATTATACCGCCAATAATATACCAAGTTCGATAAGAAGTTGTGTTCGATGATCCGACTGGTGTTAACATTTCAATCTGTTGTGAACTGGATACATTATATCGAGAATCTACTAGACCAGTTGAAGTTGCGGGTGTTGTAGTTACTTGCGTACTAAGTAGAATATTTGGTTGCGTATCATTACAAGATTGTGAATTTGGTTGATTGGTACCACACACATTTGGGTTATGATAAATGCTATTATTTTGACAACATTGTGATTTAGCATATTCAAATGGACCTGGTAAAAATTTAAATATATAATTATTATTATCTTCACGTGAACTAGTTATTATTAAATTATTTGTTTCATTTAATCCAGCATCTCCACCTGTACTTTGATTGACCAGTTTAAATTCTTGATCAAAAGTC
>HE978655.1:12602-13757 GCA_000285855.2 Ruminococcus sp. JC304
TCCATTGTGATCTACTATCAGTTACATCACCTTGATAAACTATAGAATTTAAATCATATAAATAATAACCATATAAATTTTCTTTTAATCGAAATAAACTATTGGGTGTTATATCATCACCAATATTTGCATCACCAATTGGTTCTATAGTATATGTATTTCCTGAATTAATATTAGCTAATGTTAATGATGGAACATATTCATATTCTGTAGCATTGGTATAATGTGGTTCTGAACCAGAAAATATCATGGGATTATTTAATGCAGGTAAAATAATAAATATTGTATCACCATACTTTATTGTATTCATTTTATATTATATAACTATATTAAAATTATAGAACCGGTTTATCATAAAAAATATTGGTATATTATAATGACATACACTCCTAGTTTGAACCAAATGCTCATCGAACAAATATCTTTATCTGTTAAAGATGATAATATATTAACGGTTAAAACTTTATTAGAATCTGGATCTAACATTAATTGGAAAAATATGGCTGATGATGATCAAACACCATTAATGGCTGCGATGACTACATCGTCTAGAACTAATTTAGCAATTGTAAATTTATTATTAGATAATGGTGCAGAAATTAATTTAAGAAATCGCTTTGGTAAAACAGCATTGATTCTAGCCGTTATCAATGACAATAATCATTTGGTTAATATACTATTAGATAAAGGAGCAAATGTAAATGCACAAGATAACACAGGACGAACAGCTATTATGTACGCTGTTATTTATGATAGCATGCCTATCGCTAACAAATTAATTCAGTATGGTGCAAAAATTAATATTAAAGATACAACAAATAAAACAGCAATTAATTTAACCAAAAAATGGAATAACAAAATTAAGTTAATATTTTACAAAATCATTTATTTGGTTACTCCTAAAAAAAATTGAATATGTAATTACTAAAAGGTTCCATTATTAAAATAAATTGGATAGATAAATCAATTTGAAAATTGAATTCATATTATAATATTATATCTTAACATGGATACTATACTTGATATGATGCGTCCTATACTTGATACGATTAGTTCTACTTGGTATTTTAATATGTTTCAACAATCCATTCAAAAAGAATCCGGGATTGATCAATCTATTGATAATCCGATAATTGAAAAAAATATAAAATCCTT
>HE978655.1:14271-15335 GCA_000285855.2 Ruminococcus sp. JC304
ATCCTTGGCAAAAATTTTGTCCGAATCCGTAATAACACCCGGACAAGTGCTATTGGTAGAAATTAATAATAATAATGAACAACGTGCTGTTTGCGCGTGGGCCATAAATAATAAATTTTTATGTCGCCCAATCAGAAGTGAACATTTTCATGATCTAGGAATATTCCAATGTACAAATTGTAAACATTATTTTTCTAAAATAATCGCCAATAAATATTCAAGTTATGTTGATTGTCCTAATATTTGTGGAGCATATTATGATGATGATATTGATGATTCATATGTTAGATATTGTGGTCCTGGTTTTAATGCAGTTATTATTGGAGAAATATTACCAATGTTGTCTAAAAGAGAAATTAAAGGTTATCATTTTAACCAACGATTTAATATCAGTGATATTAAATTACTTGACAGTATTAAAGGCCGTAATGTTAAAATTTTAAATTTGGTAGATTTTGATGATATGTATGAGGATAATGATAAATATTATTTTAGAAACATTGATGCTAATTTATGAGGATCAATTAAATATTTTAGATAAAAAATTGAATAATTATCTATCTAAAATATTTTTACAATTATAATAAAATAACTATCATACTTCAACTGATATTAATTTATCAGTTAGTATACGTTTTTATTATGAGTGGTATATGTGGCGTGGCTCTTTTAGATCGAGACAATCGTTTATGTATTGTCAAGGAAACTAGATCTGGATTATGGGGAATTCCGAAAGGCAAAAAAATGAACCAGGATATTAGTAGTTATGATTGTGCTAGTCGAAAAGTTCGTCAAGAATTATTGTTAGATATCAATGATAATGATTTTGATTGTGCAGAAATGCGCGGATTACATTGTGATGGTATTACAATTTTTATTGCGAAGACTAATAAAGTTTATAGCAAAATAGATATTAGACCATCTCGTAATATTATGCAAGTTCATTGGTTACCTTTTGATTTTATTATGATAGATTGTGCAATTAACCCTAAAAGATTTAATCGCAGTGTAAAATCCTTGAGAGATTTTTATTTAGATAATAAATCTGAATTTATTAAATCAAC
>HE978655.1:18286-19812 GCA_000285855.2 Ruminococcus sp. JC304
ACAACTTTCGAATTTAGTGGTTTATTGTTTTTTCCTTCATTTATGTCCAATAATATTTTTTTCAATAATATTTATGATACTATTATTCGAGATGATATTGATGCATTCAAAAATAATATGATAGAAGAATATATTGCATATAATGATTATGAAATATATCGTATGGCTATTCATAATCAAGCAATACAAATAACACAATGGTTTTTTTTAAATGGTATATCTATTAATGAATGTAATCATTTTGCAATTTGTTCAGCTTCAATCGCAAACAAAAATTTTTTACAATATATTATTGATTGTGGTGCTGATGTAAATTATGATAATAATTTTCCATTAATGTATGCTGGATTTAGCAATAATATAGATAATGTTAAAATTATTATTAAATAATGGTGCATTATTTGACGAAATAAATTTTTTAGATTTAATAAGATGTCATATTAATCGTAAAAATTTTGATATGTTTAAATTCTTGGTTGATATTGATAATGATTTTTTTTATAAATAATACCGAAATCATAAAAAATTGTGTACAGTTTAATTTACCTAATTATGTTAAAATTTTATTAGAAATTGGTGTGAATGTTAATAATATAGCTATCAATGATTTAATATATGTAATACGTAAGAAAAATATGGGTTTTGATTTGTTGAGATTACTTTCCGATTATGATTTTGATTTCAGTATACTAAATAATCTTAACACAAAAGAAACCGAGTATCTTGATTTGTTAGAAAATAAAGGTGTTAATATGAAATTTATTGCTCTATTATCATAATAAAATAATATATTGTGATAAAAAAATTGAAAAATAAAAATACAAATATAATCATTGTAAAATAATACGTATATCCAAGACTGATTATAATGTCTGATTCTATTCCCAAAACATATTCTGAAATGGCTAGTTTGCATGATTCTTTACCGATTCCTACCCGAACAAATTCACAAGTTCTTCCCAGAAGACAAAGTCCACCAACGCCTGTATTTACACGATCTCATAGTTGTGATAATACCGAAATCAACAATAGATTTAGAAATATCAATATGACAACGAAAAACCACTCAATTCCCAGGCGTTGCGGAATAGCTTTGATTGATTGTAATGATAATGTTCTCATTGTGCGTCAAAATAATGATTGTAAAAAATGGGGTTTTCCCAAAGGGCACATGGAAGAAATAGATCGAGGCAGTTTGGTTCAATGTGCGTTAGAGAATTTTATGAAGAAGTTGGTTTATATACCCACGAGTTGAATTGTTGTATTTTACAACAATGTCAACAACAATATCCGTGTGGAAGTATGGATAATGAAATGACTATTTATGTCCTTCGAACCACAAAATGTCACAAAGAAATACAAGTCAAATTAAGTAATGAATTAAGTGAATTTGAATGGATTAAATATGATACACTGATGGCTTCAAAATACTCGCGTAATTATGAATTTAACATGTCCATTTATATTGTTTTGTCTCAATTCGTGAGAATTACTAACACATCCATTAAATAAATGTAATTACGTGT
>HE978655.1:22050-24537 GCA_000285855.2 Ruminococcus sp. JC304
TGACTATGAAAGAATATATTGGTCAATTATTGATTATGACTAAATATAGAATTTCATATATTGAAATGATAAAAGATGATTTTGAACGAGGATTAATTATGTTAATGCGAAAAACAACTATTTTACAGAATGTTGAACAAAAAAATGCTATCAATGAAAAAATTATGGAATGTACAATATGTATTAATTATTATGATTTTATACTCCAAATATTGAATTATTTAAGCGATAATTTGCCTTAAAAAATTGAAATTAATATTAATTTAATATTAATTTTAAAACATTAATATCATATTATTCAATAATAATATGGAGGACAATATATCAGATGTTGTAAGTATAAAAAATAGTATATCAGATGTTGTTGTAAGTATGGAAAATAATATATCAGACGATACTATTATTTTTATCAAAACAGAAAATGGTACTATACAAACCTATTATAAAACGATTAAAAATTTTCCTAGTTTGACCAATAAAATAGTGGATAATACTATTGTTACCAATGTTAAACGTTCAAGTATGTTAAAATTATTAAATTATATTCGAGGAGTTTATCCAATAACAGAATTGCATTCATATGCCAACGAGTTAAAAGAATTTATTGAAATAAATGATAGCGAATTTGTTTCAATAAATGTTGGAGGGAAATTTTTTCATGCTAGAAAAAAATTTTTATCTCAAAAATTTGGATATTTTGATGCTTTTTTCCGTAATTATGATCACCTAAATCCCGATTATACTAGTATTTTGATAGATAGATGTAGTGATTTATTTGCTAATGTATTGGATATTACTACTCGAAAAAAATTAATTAGTAATAAATATATTGACGAAGAAATTAATTTTTATTGTTACGATAAAATTAATTATCACTTTGATTTGAAAAAATTTCCATATTTATGTGATTTTAGTAATATTTTTAGACAAAAAATAGTAGATGAAAAAATTAATGACAAAATAGAATTAAAAAATTATAATGTCAAAGAACAACCATATTTAATTATTTTTTTGACCAATAGTCCAAAAAATAATTTACCTGATAAATTGGAAATTCTAATAAATAATATTTCTGTCAATATTAAATATGCTGTTACAAAAAAATGTATTCAGATTGTTTCAAAAGTAAAATCTATTATATTACGTTTGGAAACAATATTAAAACTTGTACAATTAGAAGATGAAACAATTGATATATCAATAAATATTAATAGTAAAACAAAAAAAAATTGGTCAGATGGATATTCAATTATGTCCACATGTACTTTAGATTATTTTAAAAGGTCTTATATTAAAATAGATAAAAAAATTACAACTAATCACACTATCAATATTAAAAAAGATAGTAAAACTATCAAAATTTTAGCATCCAGTATAATTTCCAGTAAAAAATATATCATTAGCGATATTAAAATATATTTTGAAAAAAAATTGAGCGGAAAAAATAGTGCACAAATAGTATCAAAAGATAATATTACAAGTCTTTTACCATTACAACTATCATTTCCTGGAAGCACATATAAAATTACAAATCCATATAATAAATTTAAAATTTCAATTCATCATAGTATGGATGCAGAATTAATTTTGAATTTAGAAGAAGCTTATTCAGGAAATATTATTATGGAATATTCGTATATTGATTTGGATTGATATTAATATACATTTTGGACTTTGTATTATCAATTAGCTACGCTAAATTTTGATAAACAAACACAAAATGTTTCCAAGTCCGTGATATGCAGCATTGTTGCATATAACAACTTGGAACAAAATTTATAAAATTATTATTAACTAAATAGTAATTTATAAATATTTAATTTTCCAACAAAGCTCTTTTAACTTGTTTAGCTGAACTGTTTGCACTCATACCTCCAATTCCTGTTCCTAGACAAGGACAACCTATAATAATAGAGCGATTCAAACCGGAAGCTTTTTTTAATATCGCTCGCATAGCTTGATAAACATTATCAGTACCATTAATATCTCGAGGAGTTAACATAGTAGGCGCTGCCATAATATAAGGGCAATTATCATTATCAGTTGTAGCAACAATACATCTACCGACTGGTACAATATAATTTGTGCCGCGATATTCTATATCTGTCCGATTATATTTTTTTTTTATGCAAATTTTTCTAAGTTTATTTTCTATATTAGGAAAACAATCGGTATATGTTTTATCTATTCCTCCAGTCATACTTAATCGAGAATTTGCGGGTGATACAACTGCGTGTAAAATATTATTATCCAATAATTCTTCAAAATCACAATGTTTGAACATGATATTGGTATTACATTTAATTTTAGCTAATATTTCGCGATAAGAATTTATTTTATCTTTATTAGTGTCAAAAAAAATGATTGTTTGACGATTCATGTATATATATATATATAACATGGAAATAAATCAAATTTTGTTTATAATTGATAATATAAAGTTAAATATAAATTATATATTGATATTATTACCATGTCTGATACGAT
>HE978655.1:26703-30269 GCA_000285855.2 Ruminococcus sp. JC304
AAAACAATAAACAAACGTATATGGGAAATATATTGAGTGATCATTATATATATTTTGCGGATTTGGAAAATCTATGCCAATTATTATGTTGTGGAAATAAAATAGTCGAAGTTGTCAAGTATAATACCGATAATATAAGAAAAATTTGTAGATGGCATATATGTATCCAAAGATGTTATATTTGGAAAAGAATACAATGTGAATAATATTAAAGATTTTCAAGATTTAATGGATTTAGGTTTGGTAGCACAATATAATATAATTGGTTGGTGTTATGAACATAATTACATTGATTTATTGGATTATATTATCAGCAATAAAAATATAATTACAAAAAATTGACAAATAGATTATTTTAATAAATTATTTATTTAGTCAAAATAATTTATTATTAATGAATTATTTTGATCCTGAATCAACTAAACATGATACAATTAATGAAAAAATGCGTTCAATATTGATTGATTGGTTAGTTGAAGTATCACTAGACTATGGTGTATCATATACTAGTCTTAATTTGGGTATTGTTTTGATGGATGAATTTATGGCAAGAGTAAATGAATCCATTCATAGGAAAAAATATCAAGCAATTGGTATTGTTTGTTTAAATTTAGCCAGTAAAATAATTGATGTAAATTATATTAATATGTATGAATGTAATTATGTTTCAGCAAACACATATAGTGAATTAGAATTACTTGAATTCGAGAAATTAATTCTATTGACTTTAAACATGCATTTATATCGAATTACCGCTACTTCACATGTAAATATTATAGCAAAAAATAATAATATCAATATACCAGAACATTATTTAGCTAGATATATTGTTTTATGTTCTTTAATGAAAATAGATTATGTGTTAATAGATCAACATATTTTAGCAAAAAAAGCAATCGATTTAGCGATAGCCATTAATACTGATCATGATATTAGTATCATGTTATCAACTGATAATCAATATGCATATTTATATCAACAATTAAAATTATATAATAATGAAGAATGGAAAAGCATACCTAATTTGAGAGAAACATATCAAATATCATCTAAAAGATTAGACCAAATATTTGCATCTACTGTGATCACTGAATATCAAAGACCACACAATCGCACTATGGAACCATTATGTATTAATATATCAACGTATAATCCGGATATAATTCAAAATAGATTTTTTATAAAAACTTTGGGAAAAGGAACTTTTGGTACAGTCGAACATGTTATTATTAATGCTCAGGACATAGCACTTAAAATAACTACCAATATATCAGGCGATAAAGAAATAGATAGTAATATGTTAAGAGAAATTAATAATTTGTATATGATTGATCATGCAAATATAATTAAATTATATGGATATGGTTATTGTGATCATAAATTATACCTTGCTATGGAGTTAATGGATACAACTTTATATCAAAAATTTAAGAGTGAAAAATTATCAGATCATACTAAATTTAATTATATAATGCAATTATTGGATGGTTTAAAGTATTTGCATGAAAAAAATATTATGCATCGTGATTTGACATGTCACAATATCTTGGTTAGTAATGATGGTAGATTAAAAATATCTGATTTAGGATGTGCAAGATGGTTTATTAGTTCAAATCTGAAAAAAAAATTTAGCAGTAATGTTTGTGCTCTTTCATGTAGACCAATTGATATAATATTAGGTATGGATTATTATGATGAAAAAATAGATATTTGGTCGTGTGCTTGTATTATAGGTTCGATATTACGGGGAGATTCTTTGTTTTCTCCTTATTGTGAAGGAGATCATATTAGGACAATATTTCAAACTCTGGGTACACCGACTAATAAATATTATCCCCAAGTATTAAAGTGGCCTAATTTTCCAAAATTTATGACAATATATCCTCGAAAAGGATTTCCTGATATTGACGATAAATATCCTAATCAAGCAAAAATTATATATAAAATGTTATCATATGATCCAACTGAGCGTCCTGATATAAATGACGTATGTAAAATGTTTGTGGATAGTTTTCTAATAACAAACACCGAATAAAAATTGAATATTTTTTTTATTGTTTATTCCATAAATAATAAATTATAAATATTAATGTCTGACAATAATATACGTTTAAAAGTATTGCGCGATGATTGTCTTCATCATGGATATCAATATGTGAATGGATCGAATAAAATAGTGGGAAAATTATATTTTACAGATCCTGAAAATTGTTGGAGATTCTTTCATTACGGCACACAAATTGCCTTGGTAACACTACCAATTAATGATCCAGAATTTCAAATGATAGATATTTCCAAAGGAAAATATGCCGCTAATCATATTATATTAGGTACTAAATATAATTTGAATGATTCAGAAACTTTCAAGTTATTAGAAACGCTCGGATTAAATACTAACCGAAATTATATATTGATATGGGCATTAGATAATGGATATTTAGAAATAATAAAATATCTTATTTCAAAAATTATAATAACTGATAAACATGTTGATATATTTAATAAATATATAATGTATTACATTAATAAAAATCAAACAGATATAGTTATTTATTTGATCAAGTTAATTAAAATATCGGATGCTAAATGTATTGATTTGTTTGAAAAAATTGCTTACAAAAATAATTTGAAATTAATTGTAGAATTAATATCAATTGTAGATTTTAATCATGAAGCTTTCGATAAAGCTTTTAAAATAGCAGCGCATATGAGTTTTATTGATATTATGAAATGTTTAGTCGAAAATGGTTATATTTATCATCACACAAGTAACTATTTGGTTACAACTATTATTGGGGAAAATAAATTGGACGTGTTAAAATATTTATTTGAAATTTATCGATTTAATCGGGAACAATGTTATGAATATTTATCCCTTTCTATGAGAAATAAATATGATGAGATGAGTGATTTTATACATGATTATTTAGTAGAAATAACTCAAATTAACAAATAATTATTTTATCAATTAGAAAATAAATTGATTAATTTACTTTCTAATATATATACTGATAATTATTAATATGTATTAAAATGTATTACGCCTATATTAATAATTCTACTAATATTATTGTTAATGAAACACAATTATTACCACTCGAGTGTAAATGTGTTACCAATATTCAAAATATTTTAAAACATGTTAATGGGTTATGGTCTATGTTAAATTCAGCTCATAGGAATACTCTAGAAATGTCTATTATAGAATTTGAGCCAGCATATTGTCATCCAGAATTTACTATGATTGATGTAGATGAAAATATGTGGTTAATGAATTATGTAGTTATTAGTAAAATATATCCACTAAAAGAATTATCAAGTTATATTGAATTAATAAATTTGGGATCTGGATGTATTAATGATATATTTTGTTCTGCTTGTTTATCAGGTCAAATGGAGTTAGTTAAATATATACATCAAATGAATATTCAATTAACTAGTAGCACTAGTATATACCATGCATTAATCGCAAATTCCAATGAAATAGTGGAGTATATATTTGATCATATTTATGATTTATTTGATAAAAATATATCTATTGGTGAAATAATCAAATATATAACAAG
>HE978655.1:32307-34665 GCA_000285855.2 Ruminococcus sp. JC304
ACATAATGCAAGAATATTGCATAGATTTATCAAAAATAATAATATTGATATCAGTAAAGAATATTCAATCATTGAAAATGAATTAACATGGACTTGTATAAGTGGCGATATTGATACTGCATTTTTAATTATAGAACTAATACCAGATAATATTCGTCATATTATATTTACCGATAGCATATTAAAATATGTTTGTATGTCTGGGTCATTAGAAATATTGATATATTTATTGGATAATCATAATTATCCACAGTCATTAATGAAACTTGCTCTGGATATATCATTAAAATATTGTCAATTAAATACAGCTAAATATTTAATTGATATCGGCATTGATGTGGATGATTATAATAAATATATAGATAACGAATCAAATTCTGTTTTTAAATATAATAGCAAAAAACATATTGAGACTCTCCAATTTTTAGTCGAAAAAGGTGTTGATATTACTCTAGATAATATTGTATTTATTAATTCTGCGAGAGGTAGAGAATTTGATACAGTTGAATATTTAATTGAGTTGGGAGCTGATATTAATTGTGAAAATGGTGTAGCATTAAGATTCGCTGTTTTGCATAATAATTTAGATGCTGTAAAAATGCTCGTATCAAGAGGCTGTGAATTTATAGAATATTCAAATTACATATTGCCATTATGTGTGGAAAAAAATTATATCGAAATAATGAATTATTTATTAGAAATAGGAATATCAGATCATAATAATCAATCATTTTACCGAGCTATTACATTAGGTAATATTGATATGGTGAAAAAATTAATTGTTGATGATTTCGATATTAATCAAACCATTAAAATTGCCGCAATAAACGATCGTATCGAAATTGTGCAATATATATTGGAAAATTATTGCTATGATTTTTCCAATTATGATGACGTAATAAAATCAGTATTTGATTACTTGTCGTTTGATACTTTTATTAAATTAATACAATTGTATCCAGAATATAATATTACAGATGAATTATGTCAAATTGCATCCCAACTTGTTCTGGGAAATTTATCCCAAGCCAAAAATTTAATTTACCAATATGGATTGGGCAATAATATATTTTTATTAATGTTTGTAATGCACATAAATAATATTACAATAATAGATTTTCTTGTTGAACTAAATTCATCAGACGAATATAATTATTGGATTGTTATTACTAGTGTTACTAATACTGATATATTACATCATGTAATATATCATTTACACATTAATGTGTTAGGTATTACAGATGCTATTAAATATGCTACTGTACTAGACAATACAAAAAGTCATCGATTATTATTTCTTAATGGGATAAAAAATGACAAAACCAGTATGTCTGATAAAATGCATCAATATTTATTAAACATTGGTTATAGATGTTATACACCAATAGATTCTATCGAATATTCCAAAAATAAAATAAAATATAAAGTGTATGACGATTTACTGGATATTTATAGTGGAAAAAATTGATTTTTTAATTCACTTTTAATAAATATTTGTCTATTTGTTAAAAGTAAATTAAAATGAATAATACGGTGCAAGATGCTGAAATTATATATCAAAATGACAATTTGATAGAAAATGAAGATAAAAAACCTGATAATGAAGATAAAAAACCCGAGAACGATAATTATCAAGCTCATGTAATTATTAAACCAGAAACCGATTTATATTATCATTATAAACAGAATACAAAATGTTTAAACATTCGCGATAAATATCAATTTCCAATTCCAAATGGAACAGTTATATCTATTGGAAATAACAAATATATTTCTGTCGATAAACATTATCCCGAATCAAATTATGATTTTGGTGAAATTCGTTTTGATGAAGAAGGTATTTGGCATGAAATACCCAAAGGAGTATATGTTACACCAGATTGTTCAGGTCTATGCGGTGCGCTAGAAAACTCACTCAATGTTTGTATTAGTTATAATACACTGGTAAAATTACCAGTTGGATTACGTTTACAACAAATAGATACCAATGATTATTTTATATTGCAAAATAAATGTAATGCAATGATCGAAAATATTTATAATCCAAACCTTAAAAAGTATATTAAAGATAAATATTTAGGAGAAAAATCCTTTAAAGATTTAATCGATGATTCGGAGTTGAATGAATCAGATGATAATAAATCGTACCAAAAAAAAAAATTAGATAATAAATCATCCAAAAAAAAATGATGAATAATTTTTTCAAAACATCGTATATTGTTATTAACAAAGATAAAAGTAAAATGAAAATACATTTTGATGACAAATATATCATAAGTGATGGATTGATTATTGATAACGAATGTTCTGTAATTGATATTCGCACAAAAAATTTTATATATGTGTCAACTTTACCTA
>HE978655.1:37808-40366 GCA_000285855.2 Ruminococcus sp. JC304
CAGATTCTGATATTGATACTTTAGATTCCGATGATTCTGATGATGTTTATCGGAAATTTATGGCTAATCATATCAAAAAATATCGTAAAAAATATCCAAACATGACTTATTTAAAAATTTTTGGTAAAGCTTCCAAAAAATGGGATAAGCAATATTAAATTATGATATTAAATAGTTTATAAAATATAAATTAATTTGTATTTTATAAAATAATGTCTGATAGATTAAATAATATATTTGGAGAAATATCCAATTTTTTTACCACGAAAGAAAATAACACAGATAATAATCTCAATAAAACTTTTCATATTAGTTCATTACCAGAACATAATTTTCAAACAGAATCAAATAATACAATAAAATTAAATAATATTGATACAAATAAATTAAGGACATCACAAAAGTTAGATTTGACTAAATACAACAACAAAATAATTCAACCTGACGGAACCATAAAAATTATAATATCACAACCATCCAAACAATATTGTGTAAAAATGTGTGGTAAAGAACATTGTAGCCATGCATTATCATCTCCCAGAAATCCTTACAATAGATATTTTTTGTTGATTCTGAAGGATGGATTTTAGAACCTGGAATCCAAGAAGAAGCTTGTATGTATATGTGTTAATATTGGACTAGCATAAAAATTGAATATTTTAATTATAAATAGTGTCAATTAAAATGACACCAAATATTATTATTATCGTTGATAATAAAATGGAAAATACTAATGCACTGGAAATTAATGCTGCTATTACATTGGTGACATTGCGTCGTAATTCAGTAAATTTTGATACTCGTAAAAAAACTCCACAAAATAATGAAAATAAGATTTTCCGCAGTCGTCGGCCAAACAAATATCAAGATGTATTGACATTTATTTATCAGCAACAAAAATATCCAGATCCACACATGTATCAAAATCTATCAATCATTTTGGGATTGTCCATTCGTCAAATTCAAATTTGGTTTCAAAATCGCCGAGCACGAGATAGTAGAAAAAATAGACTGGATAATAAATTGGGAAAATGAATATTACTATTTGTTTGTTATAAAATTATAACAAACAAATAAATAATATTAAATTAAATGGAGTGTTATGATTGTGGTAGAATGAGTACTAATATTGTACTACATTATAATATCAAACATAAAATATACATTGAATCAGAAAATTATAATATTGGTAAACACCAAGATTTTAAACCTATTTGTGAAAAATGTGTAATCCAATTTATATTCAAGAGACAAAATAATTATTCCGATTGTAATGTGTGTAATAGTTTTTATCAAACATCTTATAATTATAGAGATAATAATCGGTGTAATATTTGTAGAGAAAATGAATCTAATATTTCAATAAATAGATGCATGAATTGTATAATATGTAATAATAATGTTCGCAATATTGTTGATAATAATAATCCTCATGTCATAAGTTGGGGCACAATATTAAATTCAACAACATTTAGTTATGGATTAGGTGGGTCATTTCAAATTATAGATAATACTTTACCGGCAAATTCTGGAGTAACTTGCAGTGAATGTATGAAATCATATCAATTTGAACCATTATTAAGTGTGAAATGTGATCATTGTCATCATTCTTTTCAATCCATTGTGCCTGATTCGGATACACAAGGAAATGGGTGTGCTTCATCAGTTACGGATGATTGTATTATTGCGTATTATGGAAGCGAATATGATTCCGAGTCAGATAATATTATGTTTACGAATGAAAGACCAAAAGTAAATTAAATATGGATCTAATTTATGTGATAATTGTATTACTCAATTAATTAATAATGGAGTTTGTCAAAAGCCAGATTATCATGATAATATCGATAATTTTGTGGAATTTGAAATACCCAATCCAATGGATCTAATCAATGAATCTAATTAATAAATCTAATTAATGAATCTAAATAAATTAAATAGTCGAATCATTATAAAAATAAGCATATAATTATATTATAATTAATGTCAAACACAAGCATTTGTCATAAAAATGAACTCGATGATGAATCTAGCGATGAATCTGAATTAAATAATGAATCTGAATTTAACAATGGATCAGAATCAAATAGTGAATCAGATTCCGATAATGAAACAGATAATGAAACAGAATATTGTGAAGAAAATTTTGATCGAGGCGAAAAACCTAAATTATTAACAGATACTAATGGAAATATATTAAATAAAACTTCAACAGAAAAAATAACTATAGATGTATCTGTTACAAAATATTATCAACCAATAAATTATTGGGAATATAAAGGTTTTGGTAATGATATAAATACCGGTAATATTGTTACTTATTATTCTGGCGATAATCCAGAAATTATTATTGGGTATACTAAACGTGATTTTATTACATTACCAACTAAAAATAAACATTATGATGGCAAATATAAAATTTATGCAGAAGATTATCCGCATGATTCGTTAGAATATTTATCAGGTTATGTTGATATTGATCCAATTTTATCTACTATTAGCGAATCTATCAAAAAACAATATACAAATCTCCAAATACCAATGAATTAATTTCATCA
>HE978655.1:43870-47778 GCA_000285855.2 Ruminococcus sp. JC304
AAAAACAATTTTTTGGTAATTTTTATAATAGTGATGAAATAGTTTTATATTATGATAAAAATACATTGTCTCAACTGATACCATTGATTAGAGAGGGTATTTTGTATCCATCTGTTTGGATAACAAATAATTCTTTTGGTTTAAAATCAAATCATTATCGAATTGAAATTTACAAGATGTTAGACTATATTGCCGGAGATAATATCACTATTTCATCTATGGCATCAATCATTCGTATAGGTGATGCAATGGATATATTTGGTAGACAAATAAATTTAAATAATATGGATGTTTTATCATTTAATCATTTTAGTTATATGATACCATATGATAACGATATTTCCAAAGATTTGCGCAATAAATTTATGTGGGACATCGATAATAATATTGTCAAATTAGCTACGAGATTGTATCAAAAAAAATTTAATCCATTAGTTTTTAATATGGCAATAATACACCCAACTGATGATTATATTCAAGCTATACGCGATCAAATTTATTCATGTATGTATAATACAATTATAATAGATTTCCAATCACCCATCGAAATAAAAATATCTGATCCTAATTATACTAAAGCATTTGAAATTTTGGAACATCAATTAGAAATAAATATATCAACAATTCCGTTAAGCCAAGTACCGCAAATAAATATTGAGCAATATCGCAATGAAATCATGAATTTTATCAATAATCAACTACTCGAAAAAGAAATATAGTCATCCTAATTAATTATTCAAATTAATTATTCAAATTAATTATACGAGCATAATTATCATGATAACATTTAATTTCATCAATACAATTTCCCGTATAATTATACGAAAGATTATCATAACCACATATTTTTACAAATATGGTAAAAATATTATTATATTGATTATCGTATAAATAATAAAATCTATAATCATTTTTATCTTTTATAAAACGATATCCGTGTGGTAATGTTAATTTGATAAATGGACATTTACCAGTTCTCCAATTAATTTCGGGAGCATTTTGAAAATTTCGGTCTATATTTGGACACCAAAAATAGTTATTAATATTTTTGAATTCATAATGAATATTATGTTCATCCAAAATATCATATATTTTTTTATTGAGTAAATAAGCATTGGATCCTGTTACTAATGGTAATAATTTGTGTTTGACACAAATATTTCGATTGATTTCTTCATTACCACTTAATATGTTTCCCATTAATATTAATAGATAATATTAATAGATAAATTATATAAATACTAACCGACAATGTTATCCATATAATTATGGAACATGTCCGAGTGATAATAAATTATCGAGAAGATTATAATGGTCGTCCAACATGCTTTGATTGTAATGATAATATTATTTTGCGAACACATCCATTTTATTGTTGGTCTTCAAATAAATATGGTCGAGTTTATAGATATGATATAATTGATCGTAAATCAAAATCATTACGTAATGATTTTGTAATGTATTGTTATGATTCCGCATCTATCATTATTGATTATTTTATGGAGAAATTTTTTGACCAAATATTAGATTTTGATAATCTGGATAATGAAAAAATTTTTACGTTTAATGATTTTAATTTCCAAATCACTAAAACTAACGAATTTGATGTGGATACACTTGTAGATAAAATGGAAAATGGTGATAATCTTGATGAAAACAATGAAAATAACAATTTTGTTAATTCGAATTCATATGATCGAGCTAATAGATGTTTAATGTTTTGTGTTATTAATTGTAATAAATCAACAGCTAGTCAACCAGATAATTTTTATGGATTCTTTGTTATTCCTAAAGGAATATATATAATCACAGGACTTTTTGATTATATTCCTGATTATATAGATGAACCAAATAATCATAAAAATAGAACTAAACCAAAAGTAGCAAGTTATTGTAAAAGCAAATGTTCTGGCTTGGTAGATGTTTATTTTTCTACCAATTGATTTGTTCTGAAAATATTCTCTTATTAATTATAATTATATTACGTAACAATATAATTATAATGGCTCAACAACCTGTTATGTGGGGTGATACAGTTTTCATTTGTTTTCCTAATACTGATGATGGACCAAAAATAACTAACGATGTTGGAAGTTCAGATGATGGATATACCAGACCAACGGCAGGTTCTGGTACTATTTTAAATGGAGATCCATATAGAATTACTCGTCCTCCTTCACTTCCAACACCCAGCACACCTGTTCAAAATAAAACAACTATTAGGCTTTATCGAATTAATGATTCAAGCCAACCCTGTTGGTATAATGGTAGCGGTGATCAATGGATTGAAATGCGTTCTCGTGTCAGCAATAATGATAGTAGAGCTGATTGGATTATAGAGGGTGTTAATATTGGAACTGATAATGTTATATACTATGGTCAACAATTTCGTTTAATCAATTCTGCACAACAACCTTATACGGTAACTTTCAGAACAAATCCATCTGGAGGAAGACCCGGATTTGCTAATATATCAGTTGGTGGACCAGATACAAGTAATAATTCTATCATAATGTTATTGCAAGGACCACTTGATAATGCCAAATTACAATGTTGTCGTGATAATCCTGCATATACTCAACCGGATTATTGTGGTAATTTTCGAGGAACAACTTGTTCGGGTCAATGTGATACTATATTAACAGATTATTGTGCCAGAGTCACTACAACAGATCCCAAATGTGGTTGCTTATTACCGCCCAGTTTTTATCTTAAAAACAGAGCAGTGGGACCACCAGAATGTATAGATGATCGTTGTGTCAATCAAAATACTTATAAAAAGAGTACTCAATGTAAACCAAATTGTAATATTATTAATTGTGTCATCGATGCAAAAGATATTGCTGGCACAAATATTGATAAAGTTATTTTTGATCAAAAATGTAGCGGTAAAAATGGTCCTAGTCCAAGCCCTGGTCCTCCTGGACCACCTGGCCCGAATAATGGTCCTAATAATGGTCCTCCTAGTTCTGGTTCAACATCAAATATTGAACGCTATATATGGATTATATTGGCAGTGATCATTGCAATAATTATTATATCATTAATTATATTTTTAATATATCGTTCAATGAAAAAATAATTGATTGAATTATTTTATTTTTTTATAAAATAATAGAAAAGTAAAATAAAAATTATTGATTTAACGGAAAAGATGACGATATTCTTCTTGAATGACTTGAATTGGTATATTAAGCCGACCAATTTTAATAGTTTCAGAATAATCATCTACAGTACGTTTTTGTACTCCCGTAGTAGTAGTAGTGGGAGGAATCAATTGATTTGAGACTTTTTCGAAATTAAACGTAGTAAAAGTCTTCAGAGTAGCATCAGGATTAAAAGCTGATACTAAATTAATGGTCTTTTTACGGGTACTATCAAGGAAAAAGAATTCTGATTGAGTAATATCACCAAAATTAAATTTGGGTTGAGGACCTCTAATAATATCAGTATTATGATATGTAGTATAAAAGAACTTGTTATTCACAGGTGTGGCCTCAATATATTCTGTTGAACCAGGAGTATATTTAGTGCAATACGAATTATATTGGCTAAGTTTATCATCTTCGAGAAGAGTAAAAGTAATATTTAGTACTAGTACTGGAACTCCCTCAATGTCGATGTTATATTCGGAAAAATATGATCCGATTTCTTTACAATATGATTGTAGGAAAGTACCTGTAATATTGGCCACTTTAACAAAATCAAATTCTCCTGTTGTGTCAATCTGAACTGATCCGCGAACCTTGGTAGTACCTTGATAAGCTTGCGGACCTGACCATAAATTATCCAAAAGATCCTCTGGATAAGCCTTTGGAGGAGGACATTTAAGTCCTGGAGCCATGGCAGTAACTGATTGCATGGCAGCACATAATGCTAGTAATACAGTAAATGCATTAAATAAATTT
>HE978655.1:50585-51378 GCA_000285855.2 Ruminococcus sp. JC304
GGAATATTTGAGGCGAGTCATAGTGGGTATTTGTTGTTGTGTGATAATTCTTTATATGTATTAAATCAATTTAGCATATTTATTTATCAAATTTTTATAAAAATTGATAAATAAAACCTATTGAAGATTCAATGAATCTAACACTAAAATCATTGTTTTACTAATTATGTATTATTTTTATATAAATCTAATCAATAAACCCGATTTTTATGCAATGTATATCAATATTAAACCACAAATTATTAATAGCAAAAATAAAACAATAAAAACCGTAAAATTTTTTACATCGGGAGATAAATATTCCAAAATAATAATAGAACAAGAATCCGATGGTAATAAATTTATAACGAAAATTTGTTCAAATGGTAAAATCAAAGCTCTTTGTAAAACTATTGAACAATATGAGTATTTTTTTATTAATGTGTTTAATTTATTATCAATTACCAAATCAATATATTCTGTTGAATGTATTGAAAGAACATATGATCTAAACACACAAAATTGGTTAGATGTAAATATACAATTATGTCCTGTAAATTATTATTTGCTGATGTAACCGACTAAAAATTTGAATAATATTTAGCATATGATATTGTACCTATTATATTGTAACTATAATATAATCCATTAAAGACAATATTGATGCAAATGCAAAAGTATAAAGATAATTCTAATAATTCACAGTTAGAAAGTAACCAAAAGGTTAACATTAATTATGATGGATTAAAAATAATTGGATATAATAATACTGCAAATGTATTTATTTGTGATTTTAATTATTTTATTAAAAAAT
>HE978655.1:53363-54002 GCA_000285855.2 Ruminococcus sp. JC304
TGCTGTATCTGAAATCAGATATTACTGCCAATCACTATCATTCTGTCAATTTGGCTTTTCGTTTTGGTCACGCAAATATTTTGAAATTGCTACTAGTTAATAACAATGTCGAAAAATATGTTAAAAAACATTTTGATAAACTTTTTCAATACGCTTTGGACCAGGGACACAATGATATTATCAAACAACTTATTTTGTTGACCAAAAATGTTAATTCCGTCATGGATTACAGAATTCGTAAAAGTTGTTTCATTGTTTAATGATATTGAATTTGTGATGGCAGTTATTAATAAGGGTCTCAAGAATATTGATAAATATTTCTTGAGATCTATTATGCAAGGATATCTTGATACGGTTAAATATTTTGTAAGTGTAGATAAAGATATTGCTGCTAATAATCCACGAGCGCTTGTATATGTTGCAGAGAATGGTAATGTGGAAATGTTAGATTATTTGGTATCTGTTGGCTGTGATTTGAAATCATATGCTAGCACAATTTTTAGACTTGCTGCTGAGCGAGGTCATTTCGACATGGTCAAATATATTGTAGAAAATATTGATACTGACATTAGATCTGAATATGATTTTTGTCTCATTATGACAGCAGTATACAATCATATACCCATGGCTCGATATATG
>HE978655.1:56828-58541 GCA_000285855.2 Ruminococcus sp. JC304
ATGTAGAGATGGTAACATAGTTTTTGTAGAATTATTGGTAGCCGTAGGAGCTAATGTAAATGCTTGTAATGGTAGAGCTTTGACTATGGCTTCGAGATCTGGTCATATGGATGTTGTCAAGCATCTAATCGCATCTGGTGCGAATGTAAGTTTGGATAATTATGCTGCTATTAGAAATAGTTTCGAAAAACATATGGATATTGTCAAATTTTTGGCTCGAGATATGAGTATTATCGAACTTCATGAAATCATTATGTCATAAAAATTGATATTTTTAGTGTATAAATTGTTTATAGTGTGTTATTTTGTAACATATTATAAACAATGTCCAGAAATAATATGTTATTTATTAAATCAATCGATGGATTGGTATTATCATATTGTGTTAATGATTTAAAAAATAATATATATATATCTGGAACAATATTTGACAAAATTTTTTTTGGAGATTTTAATCAAAAAAAAGAAATAATATTACATTATTCAAATCAAATAGTAAGTTATTTGATATCATATATTCGATCAGGTATTATTTATCTACCTAATAAATTAGGATTGATAAATATATTACACGATCCAAGTGAATCTAGTAGCGAATATTATGAATTATCGTGTATGTTAGATTATATCGCTGGAGATAATAAATATTTAACTATTATTTCTGATATTTTCAAACTAGGTGCTATGGATTTATTGGGTAGAAATATAACTATGAAAAATAGCGCTTTTATTTCCACAAAAGACTTATTTTATTTATTGCCTTATTCATAAAAACAATCTAATCAATTATCTATTGATTTTGTAAATCAAATTATGAAAATTAATAAAGATAAAAACACGATCAATAAAATTTCACACAATAATATTCAAAATATTGAATCTTTAATATTATGTAAATTATCAAATAAAAAAATTCATTATTTTGATTATTTAGAATCTCATGTTGAAACAACAAATTCTATTTCCATTTTACCACCAATGGATCCTATTTCACGCGAAGAATATATAAAGTTTATCGCTAGAAAATATGCTTATCATTATGTAAATAATTGATTAAAAATCATTTAAATCAATCATTGAATACGATAATTTATATTAATAATGAATAATGTATTATATGGTCACTGATTATAACGAAATCGAGGGAGAATATTTACAATATTGTGGAAAAAAAATTATATTGGGAAATGTCGAAAATGTTAAAACTTGCATAAACAAAAATATTTATGTTACAAATATACGTAACATATTGAAATATGTTGATCGCGGCAAATATATTCGCGAGGTATATTTGCCAATAGATGATCCTGATCTAATTATAACATTGGATACTAGTGATGATAAATCTTTTATCAAGGTCATGACAGAACCAGATGGTTCCAAATGGTCAGTAAATAAATTTATATTGGGCAAAAAATTAATTTTAAGTGATATTACTACCATTAAATTTTTGGTAAATCGTGGAGCAGATTTTAAAACTAAATATAATTTACCAATTAGATGGGCAACAAAAAATGGATATTTAGATATCGTCAAATATTTAATTGAAATTGGTGCAGATATAGCAGATTATTATATGGATGCTTTTAGACAAGCTATCAAAAACAAACATAACACAGTGATAAAATATTTGGTTTCGATTGGTATTGATTATCATTACAATGAGGATGAAGCCTTAGTATTAGCTGCATCCAATGGTAATATTAATATAGT
>HE978655.1:60707-61289 GCA_000285855.2 Ruminococcus sp. JC304
TATCTAAGGGAGCAAATGTATCTGATTTTAATAATTATGCCATTAAATTATCAGCCAAAAATGGCCATAAAGATATTGTTGAATATATTTTACAGCAAAATATTCCACATGACAAAGAATTTCATTTTGCACTTTGTTATGCTGCATTAAATGGGCATGATAATGTGGTTAAAATATTACTTGATAATAATGCTGATTATCATCAACATAATTATCAAGCCATGAAATGGTCGTGTAAATATGGTCATACTAATATAGTCAAATTATTGATAATTTGTGGTCAAGATGTTAATGTGTGCAATAGTTATGGAATAAGGTGGGCTTCTAGAAATGGACATTACGATTTAGTGAAATATTTAATAGAATGTGGTGCTGATATTAGTGCTAAAAATAATTATGCATATCACTGGGCTAAAATAAATCACCATGATAATATTGTTAATTGTTTATCTGATGAATTATCAAGAATATCAGATATTAATAATTCACAAGCGACATTTACCAACATCATTCGACAAATTTTATTTAAAATTTATGCAACAAATTGTATATTATCATGTGGATCAAATTATTCAATGATTG
>HE978655.1:61952-62542 GCA_000285855.2 Ruminococcus sp. JC304
GAATTTATGATTTAGTATCATCATGAAACTAAATACAATTATTTTTTGCCATATATTTTATATATGGTACAAAAATAGTAATAATTGAATTAATAATATCCATTGTTTCATGATTTGATTCAATATTAATAGATTTAGCTCGAAAAGATAATTTACAATCAGGTATTTTAATAATAATTTTTGTCCATTTATCTTTAGAATTAAGTTTCAATACATCAATTAATTGATTTGCATCTGATGATTTAATAATGTAATATATTTTTTGACTTAAACTAAAATTTTGGTTTTTAGTATTATTGGTCAAGTTATTTGATAAAACAATTTGTTCATTTTGTGTTGCTATATGTCGCATAATTATTCTTATTTTAACATTTAAATCACAATCAATAATATATTTTTGTATTAGTTCGATAATTAGTTGATTATAATATTCTAATGATATTACTAAATTTTTTATTTTGACCATTTAGTGAATCTAATTTAAATCATATACTTTACGTTTTATATTTATTAAACAATTTGCATTTATGAAAATAATATTTGTTTTGATAATACGTATATATTATTAAAACAAATTGGGATATCGTTAC
>HE978655.1:64994-66744 GCA_000285855.2 Ruminococcus sp. JC304
ATTGGGTATGTAGATTACAATTTTAGTTATGCTAGGCAAAGTTGTTAAGATGTATAAAGCATCTAATATAGAGATATCAATACATGGAATCACTAGAGTTTTCAAATTTCAATTATTTTTAGAGATAAAATCTTACTAAATTAAATAGACTATATATCAAACATCAATTTTTTTAATTGATAATAATGATTGATTTTTGGAATCATTGACGGGTTTGGATATATAATCCTTTGATATTAGTAATCTAGATCACTAATATTCATATATTTATCCATATGCATCCTATTACTTTTGAACTTCCTGAATTTTGTTATTTGAACAAAGCATATTTGGGAGATTTTTATTATGTGCAAAATAATTCATTTTTTCGAGTAAATATTGAGCCGAGTAAAAATTTTGATAGTATTGAAAAAATTACTAATTCATATGAAACAATTAACAATTTGGTATATTGCAAAGATTTACAACTAACATATCATAAAGAAATTGCTGATGTGATAGTGAATACTGATACTAATAGTTATATTATTAAATTACCAGTACAAATTCTATCTATTTATGATTGTACAAATAATCGTGAACTAACTCTCAGACCTAATATTGATACTGTTACTATTACAAAGTGTGGTTCTCTATTTATTTATACTATACATATTGATTTTAATTTATTTTTTTCTAAAATTGATGAATTGTCTCGGAATTTAATAAATTTGAAGTCTAGATTTTAAATTGTTTATAAAAATTGATTATATTAATCTTATTAAAATAAAATTAATATATTTATTTGTTATAAATTCAAAAAATGGGCGTTGCCAATACTAAACAAATCACTAACAAAATTGCTAATATTAAATTCAACAAAGCTATTCATATACAAACTTTATTACAACAAATATCACGATTTGTTGCAACATGTCAAATCAAAATTGTGATTGATGAAAATGATTTTAATAATAATATGTTTATTATTTCAGCAACATCAATTGATAATATAATTAGCATTAAAGCAATTTTTAATGTCAAGATCTGGAAAAATTTATTTGCTCGGGAAAAATATTGGTCCAATTCAATTCAATGTGGATCAAATATTAGAACTTGTGATGAAAATAAATCCAACTGAATCAGTGGAATTTTGTATTGACCAATATTTTATGAGTGTTATAAACTCTTTTGACCAAATATTAGGACAAATTGAATCAACATCATGTTCTACTAAACATATTAATATTCCAATTATGAAATACGATGCTAAAATATCAATTAGATCAATTCAATATACAGATATTTGCGATTCAATACAAAATACAGAAACTATCAAATTAATGGCAAATGAAAATGAATTTACCATCAAAGGATTCGGTAAATATGGACCTTTGTTAGTTATGTTTCCTAATAGGAATAAACAAGATAATAATAATACAGCTGCTAAAACTTATCACTGGACTCGACATTTATATGTATTTCATGATAGTGGTAATTATTGTGATAACGTAGAAATATATTTACAGAATGATATTATTACTATATTAAAAATGAATATAAATAAACAAAGCACTGTTTGTGTATTTATTTCATCTATTTATAAATAATCTATTAATTTAGTACTAATAATATAATCATCTTCGTCAATACATATATCGTCATCTGTCACATTAACGATTGGTGATACTTCGTTATATATCAACATTTCATATTTATTATCAATATATCCAATACACATTCTTTCTTTATTATTTTGACCTAAGCGAAT
>HE978655.1:69954-71072 GCA_000285855.2 Ruminococcus sp. JC304
AAATTAACTAAAATAGTATCATTCATATTATCAGAATTTAAATTCACTGAATAAAACTCCATATTATATGTTTTTGCAACAATTTCTATAATAGTAGTTTTTCCAGTACCACTTGGACCATACAATAAGTATCCTCTTCGATAATTAACACCATATTTCTGGTAAATATCCTGACTTATTTTAAATTTATGCACATCTGATAATACTTGTTGCATTTCCATTGTATAATTTTTTTTTAGGAATTGTGTAGGTCTTCTCATAATTGGAAATGACCATTTATCATTCTCTGCTGTATAACTAACAATAATTTGTGATCTAATGCAATGTTTATCATAAACATCTTGGATATAATTTTGTAATTCAATTGTTCGCTTTCTCAATCTAGGCGGACAAACTGATAGTTTTGACAAATTATATAATTTCATACCTTTATCATCATAATCCACGTATATAACACCGAATTGTTTAGTGGTAATTTTATGAATACCATAAGGTAAAGTAAATACTGGTTTAATGCCATTATCTCGGACATTAGTCAAAGCAGTTTTTTTAACATTTTGTTCTACTTCTTGTTGAAGTGCATATAATATTTTAGAATTATTTCCATTGGAAATTTGTATATTACTGCAAATATAATTTCTTAGACTATTTTTAATCAACGCAAAAACCTTATCTGTCATTTTATAACAAACATAAGATACACCACCAACCAAACTATATGTCAGAGTTGATATAATGGATCCCATTATGGGTATGATTAGTATATTATTATTATTTATGCACATCTATAGATGTTTATAATTCAATTTTTAGTTAAAAATTGAAAAATATAATTGTTGTAACTAATCAAGTATTATATTATGTATAATTTATAATGGATTCATTATCAGATAATGCAACTATAACTATTTATGCACGAGATTATCCTATACAAACATCATACTCCACGATAAAAAATAATACTAAATTAGTTGAATTAATAAAAGATCATACCATTAAAACACATATTAAACCAGATAAAATTAGATCAATAATTAATTATTTGCGAGGATATAATGTAAATTTATTAGATTTGGCAATTGATGCTAAATATTTAGGTATAGATTGTATTAATAAAA
>HE978655.1:74806-76242 GCA_000285855.2 Ruminococcus sp. JC304
TATTGACAGTTACATCTGCACCCAATGTAATTAAATATTGTGCTACTGGCAATCGTCCATTAATACATGCTTTTCTCAAAGGTTCATCATTTTTGAATCTATATTCGACGCCATAATCAATTAGTAGTTTTACAATATCCAAATGTCCACCTTGACATGCCGAAGATATAGCATTTTGCAAAAGATTTTTGTCCTCATAATAAGGCAATAGTTTTTTGACTATATTATAATGTCCGTTTTGACAAGTAGCATTCAATAGCATAATTATCCTCTGCATAAACATCCGATCCACATTTAATTAGAAAATCTACCACCTCTTCTCTACCATTAAAAGCCGCAAATCTAAAAGCTTCATAATTTTTAAATGAAATACTTACACCTCTTGATACAAGTTGTTTAACTACTTTGATGTGACCATTACGCGATGCCAATCTTATTGCATGTCCATTTTTAGCATTCGGATCACAACCATTATCAATCAAAAAATCAAGTATATCACCATAACCTTTTCCAGCTGCCCATCTGGCTGCAAAATCATAACTAACTCTAAAATCTACTTTGCCTTTTAGCATTTTGAAAGTTTCTACATCAGACAACAAATATCTTTTTCCCAGAATAATTTTATTAGCTCGATATTTTTTACCAGACGGATCTCGAATAACAATGGTATCTGGATCTTGAGGTATATATACTTCACGTAGATATACTCCATATCTCAAATATTTAGTAATAGTTTCTCTTGCAAAATGAAAACCACTATCGGCATCTGGAGATGTATTAAATGGTTCGGTCATTTTATTCAATCCTTTTTTGTAATTATGGTTAAAATGACATTCTTCATAATTATTAATACGGAAAAACTCCGCTTCAGTATCCAAATATTCCATAATTTATGAGTATTGTATAATGCAATTGATATAAATCATACACTGAGTGTAATTAATGATTCATTGTCAAGAACTCATTATAGTAATACATTTTCAAATTTTTTCCAATCTATCAAATAAAAAATTTGAAAATGTATTGTATTGATTGATCCTTTGACAAAAACACCCTAAATTAGAAAACAAAAACCATAAAAATGTCTTCTTCTGAAGAATCTTGCAATTTAAAACAAACTCTTGGGCTCATTCATGATAAATTCAAGAGTTTTATGTGCAAAGTGAATGATGTTATTCTAGTTGCGGCGGATGAGGATGCGACTATCCTTATCGGATTAGTATCAGAATCACAAGAACATACTTATAGAATGTCCAGCGGAGCCTATCAATCAATTAAAATAAACCGAACATCTCAGTTCAATCGTTGTAAAGTGTTAAATAAAGATTTGTAAATATATGAATATATATGTATATTGTTAATATTATATTATAATATTAATAATAAACTTAAATTTCAACTAAACTTGTTTTCTTTTTTTTTATCATATTTTTATG
>HE978655.1:77208-78314 GCA_000285855.2 Ruminococcus sp. JC304
CTTGTTATTAGTCAATTCAATAATTTTCGAGAAACCAAATTTTGATAATATTTTATTGACAGTATTACAAGGTCCTTCTATTACTTCACCGGTAGAAACACGTTGTATAGATCTGGTTAATATACCAAAATATGCTTTTCTTTTAGAACATCCAAGAGTGATATCCATGCCTTTAAAAGTACCTGATTTATATGTTCCATTTTTAAATCGATGGAAATAAAAGGTATTGTTTAACAACTGATCATTATCACAATGCACATATGGATCACTATGATTTTTATTATACAAATAAAATTCTATTTCTACTAATCTCCATTTTGTTCCATTGATTATTAGATAACATTTATTGAGCAAATAATCTGCCAAATTATTAAATTCTGTTTCATTTAAATGATCATGTTCTGAAGGTAAAACAATTATTTTATTCATAGTTTAATAAATAAATATTGAATTTGTTTTATAACAAGTAAAATAAACAATTTTTTTTAAAATTGAAATTAATATTGTCTATGCGTATTTTTATTAAAATGTGGAATAAATAAATCAATATGAAACGCATAGTATTTACAAAAAAATATAATCATTATTATCCGATTAATATTCTAAATAATTTTCATAGATCATTTGTGACAAAAAATGTTGTGGATTTAAATAAAGATAAAGATGAAAATATTGAAGAAACTAATCAAGCCATAATATCTGGAGTTTTTATGACAAAAATTTATCCAAATTTACATACAAAGGAATCTGATACTGAATCCAATACCAAATCCAGTATAGAATCTAATAATATTTGTGATAATTCCGATAATAATGAGAAAGACTTTGATCATTATGAACATATTTTTGAATGTGATTATGATTTTTTTAACTATTGATTTGAATTTTGATAATAATTTTATATTTAAACAAATAATAAATTGTGCAATGAAATAGTATATTGTCTATCCAAAATGAGTTTTCGATTATTTTAATATATTGTGTTCTCAAAATAAAACTTTTGAGTATATTTTGGAAAATATTTGACAATAATTTCAAATCATTCATTTCATAATATTTTTCATGAAATCAAATCGTATATGATTTGAATAATCAATTTTAATGTA
>HE978655.1:80990-82877 GCA_000285855.2 Ruminococcus sp. JC304
GAGGTGCTGTCCATTGTGTCCAATTACCTGATAAACACATTTTAGTCCATAGAATGCGTTCCGGTGCATCACCAATACGAGTACCATAAATATATAACATATTATGACGTTTTATTAAACCAATATGTCTCACGTAACCAGTATATCCATCACCATTAACTGCACTTTGATTGATAAAAGCATTACCAATTGTCAGGCTACCTTCTTCTAAATTATTAACACCATCACGTGAACGCCAAAGTTTACCCTGTCTATCTGTGAGATAGATATAATCTTCATGTACAAAATGACGCATATATGCTGTGCCAATTGATCTAGTATCTATTTCTCTGACACCAATATTATTATGATCATATTGCATTCCAAATGATCTAGTATCTAAATCGTCAAAATGAATTCCATCTTTAGAATATGCAACACTGGTTAAAATAGCAAAATTATCATTTGGAACTCGGCGATGAAAATACATTCTGACTAACTTGGCGTTATCATCAATATAAATATCAGCTGATGCTATTTCAGCTTTCGTACTATTTGTGGTAGTATTAAATGCTTCTAATACTTGTGATAATTTTAATGTTCCTGGTGCATATACATTCCAGGGACCTTTAATATTATTAGAATATGCCATAAATATTTGTTTACCATGATGATCAGAAAAATACATTAAATATGTTGGTTTATAACCAATAATCTCACACAATTTATTTTGAAGCCAGATTGGTGCACGAACTACAGTTGGAAAATTGATGTCATTATCATCATCACAACTGGGAGAAAGTCTGTCATTATCCATTAAAGGATTAGTATTAAATCTATTGACTATTAAATCTGCCAAAGATAATTGGTATATTGATATGCATAATAAAAAATATATTGGTAATATATTACTTTTATTAAAAAGCATAATAATTAAGTGTAAATTATATATTCATATCAAATCTTTATAATTATATTTTATTAGCAATCATGAAAAAATTGATTTATATTCTAATTATTTAGTGAATAAACCTAATAGTTAATCAATTAAAATGGATTATCCACAATTATTTATGGTTACCAATAAAAAAGAAATATCACATGGTCTTGATTTAAAAACCGGTTTAAATATTTTTAAAAGATCCAAATTTGTTGTGACAGATATTAAACATATATCTTATCAATTAATAAATGGTTATTATTTGAGATTTGTTAGTTTTCCTGAAATAATCCAGATTTTCAAGTCGAATATTTTAATAATTGTTATCATACCAACATAATCATATTGGGCGACAGATTTGAATTATCCGATCCTAAAACTTTTGAAATCATTTCAAAATTAGGATTTGATCTTGGTGATAAAAATGTAACATAATGGTCTTTGTATTTTAAATGGTTAGATGAGGAAGAAATTGAATCAATTGATTCAAACGTGGAAAAAATATTGTGCATAATTCCAATTATAATTGTCAAAATAATGAGACAACGTATGAAGAAACACAAATAGAGGATATTAAAAAACTAATTTTATTTTCCGCAGAAAATAATGATCTCGATACTATTAAAGATATTATTTCACATAATAGTCATTATGAATTTATTAATATTGGATTATTTAGTGCATCTAAACATGGATATATTGAAATTGTTAAATATTTGTCTGGTATATTTGGAGCTAATATAAATGATGCTGTTAGAGTAGCATTGGAAAATAATCACTTGGACATATATGAATATCTGAAAAAGTTTGATATTGATTTGAATATGTGTTTAGAAGTAGCAGCATTTAATGGACATTTGATCGTGGTTCAAGATATACTTTTCGAAAATTATAATCCTAGAAAAGCTTTTTTTCAAGGCTGTGGAGGGAGCAAAATTTGATATTATTGAATATATTTCAACATTAAA
>HE978655.1:85846-87641 GCA_000285855.2 Ruminococcus sp. JC304
ATATTCCAAATTGTTATAAAAGTTAGTTACCAATAAATAATTAAAATGAATAACATCGTGCTAGCCAGTTGTCTACTTCTTATGCTATTCTCCGCGAGTGCATATGGAAACAAATTCTATGATACTACTTGTCCGCAAGAACGTTATACCTATCAAGGTCTAGTTCGTCAAGAACCCATTAAAGCCCGTAATGTTGGTTGGTTTGTTTGTAACGCCACACAAATTGTATTTGATCCTAGAACTACCGCAATTGTAGCGACTCTACCGGTGACCACGTACAATATTAGTACTCTTTACGATACTAAGTGTGATTGCCTCAAGACTGTAACGACTATTCCTGGTGGAGAAGTATACTCAGAATATGGTAATGGACAACCTGGTCAAGCCATGTCTGGCACTTGTTTCTATGCGACCTGGCCCGAACTATCTGGCAAGAACGTCAAGACTGTTGGATTCAGTCGCAATGTAGTTGGTGTTCATCGTGATCTTATTTATGTTAGTCGCGAAACCAACAAACTTGTTGCTCATCAAAGTATTTATCCTCTTGGTCCTGATCAAGTTGGTGACGAATATGTTCTCGTTCGTCACTTTGATCCTGACAATGGTGCTATTGATTATATTCAACATGTATATTGTACTAAGGTTGCTAACCAATACACTTGTTAAATTAAGTTTTACTAAAAAATTTGATTAATCAATTCATTAATAAATATAATCATATTTATTAATTAATTAACTCATCAATAATAATGCCATATTTTATATTTTATTTTCAAAATGATAATGATTCTAAACAAAGTGTTTATCAAGCCGATAATCTCTATCAATTTTATGATTATTTTATGAATAATATGGATCATTTTAGAAAAATATTTAAGATAATTATGTCGACAGATAGCCCAATAAGAAAAAATTTTAATTATTTTTATTGCCAAGATTATCGTGAACAAGAAGATCATGATTTATTTAGCAAAAAAAATTGGAACAAATCTAAGATTAGATTAATTGATGTGATTAAAAATATTAAACCAGATATTTTGTTTAATAATATCACAAGTATTAATAGTCCAACACAAATTAAGTTTTATTGTGCTGATAATATTGATGATAAAGAGACAAAAATAATAGATGTAAATAAAAAACAAATTGAATTTAAGTCTAATACATATAGACCCAATTATTCGAATATTAGGAGCGATTTAGAATTAGAGGATCTCATTTCCAAATCCAATCCAAGAACATACATGGAATTTTTACAAAAAGGAATGAAAACTCTTAAATATTATTATCCACATGCTGATTCTTCAACGTTAATTCAAAAAATTAATCAATTATGGAAACTTCATCAAAGAATTTATTATATGGAAGCTTGAAAAAATTTGATTTTTTTTATACATTCTAATAATAGTTTAATAATTAATTGTAATAAATTACAATTAATTATGCAAATATATGATTATGTGGATGAACATGGATATAGTCCTATTACTTATGCTATTTCACATGGCCATTTTAATTCAGCTATAAATTTATTAAAAAATGGTGCTGATGTAAATTTTAAAGATGGATTTAATATAACACCACTCGTAGCTTTATTGTTAAATTATAACAAATATGTTTATTATGATATTGATAATATAAAATTTTTACTAGAATGTGGTGCTGATGTAAATATTTTGTGCGAATATGATAATATAAAATGGACACCTATTAATTATGCATTAAAAATAGATCATAAAGATAATTATCAGATCATTAAGTTATTATTATTAAATGACGCCACGACTGATATTAA
>HE978656.1:0-3855 GCA_000285855.2 Ruminococcus sp. JC304
ATGCATATTATGATAAATTTTATTACATAATTCACTAATATTATCTATTTTATGTTGATAAACACTATTTTGTTCATTTTGATGATCAAGTAACCAAATCATTGTTTCATTAATAATTTTTAATAGTATATCTATATCATTTTTCGCCAATGAAAAATAATTTGATTTAATAGAAGTATTTAAAGTAAGACATGTTAATTGTAATTCATCTCTAAGTGTAAAATTTTCATTTTTTTCGAAAATTTTAGTATCTTCGTATTTTTTCATAACATCTTCTGTAAATTTATTTATTTCATCTATTTTAGCAATAAATTCTATGGTAGTTGTTGCATTTGTAGTATATAACCAAATTTGTACACTTTCTAAATAATCTGTTACTAAAACAATATCATCATTTGAGAATCTACTAACAGGATTATTAACAACACTAGTAATATTTTTACATAAATCTGATATTGTCTTTTTTAGAGATTTTATTTCTTCTTTATCATATTCTGATGGATCATTTGGTATTTCTATTTTTTCATATTGTTCTATATTATCATTATCATCATCGTCTCCATGTATTTCAGCAGTATTTGACGTAGTTGTAGCATCTTTAAAATTATTATTATTTTTATTAATTTGAGCAACCAAAGGAGCATAAGTTTTACTTAATCTAGTCTCTCGTTTTTCCAATTCATCTAATTCTAAATCATTAAATTCTCGTGATGATATCCAGTTCAAATTATTGCGGATATCTTGTTTAATTTTTTTTTATCAGCATTTGTTAAGGCATATGCATCATCTCGCAAATTAATTAATATTGAATTACAAATACTATTAATTTTATGTACTAAACCAATTTTTAGTGAAAACATTTTATCTATTTCTTCATGTTTTTCTGCTTGTTTTATAATATCATCTATTTCTTTACGAGATAATCTACCTTTGGCTCCCCAGGTGGATGTTACTTGTATACCATTTTCCACTCCAGATTTTTTTTCATATGCCGTTACTTGAAGTATACCATTCATATCGATTTGAAAAGTTATTTTTATTGTCGGATATCCTCTCGGTCCTTTTTCAAATCCTGTCAAATCAAATGTTCCAACATGAAAATTATGTTTAGTTAATTTTCTTTCGCCCTCAAATATTTTAATGTTAACAGTATCTTGATAATCAGTATCTGTGGAAAATATTTTAGTTTTTTTGGTAGGAATCACTGTATTTCTTGGTATAATTGTAGTCATTTGGCGTTGTAAAGTTTCAACTCCTAATGATAATGGAGTAATATCTAATAATACTAAATTTTCAGAAAAAGGATCTTCATTGTGAGTCATTATATATCCATAAATAGATGCTCCGGCTGAAACGACTTCATCAGGATTTAAGGAACTGGTTAAACTTTTAATATTTGTGTTTTTAAAATATTCAAGGATTAATGATTGTATTTTTGGTATTCGTGTTGAACCACCAACGAGTATAACATCATCTATGTCATCACAAGTTAAATTAGCACTTTCTAATACATCTCTTATTGGTTTAATACACATAATAAATAGATCATTACATATCATTTCAAATAATTGACGGGATAATACATAATATATTTTTTTACCATTATAAAAATCATCAACACATATTACTGTTTTATCCACCGTAGATAATAATTTTTGGCATTTTCAACAGCATTTTTTAATTTTAATTGAGCTAATTTACTGAACTCGAGTTTTCGTATTTTATATTTTTTTTGAAAATCAAGTATTACATGATTCATGATCAAGTAATCTATATCTTCACCACCTAAATGTGTACTACCACTAACTGCTAATGTTCTAAATAAGCCATTATTAATATTCATGAGACAAACATCGAGTGTTCCTGCACCCAAATCATATATAATAATATTTCCTCCGTTTTTATTTTTCCAAGTTTTACTTCCAAGACCATAAGCTAATGAAGCAGCTGTTGGTTCATTGATTATTTTAATAACATTGAGTCCCGCTATTTTTGATGCATCTAAAGTGGCTTGCCGTTGTGCATCATTAAAATATGCAGGTACAGTAATTACTGCTTCTTCAACTTGTCTTTTTAAATAATTTTCCGCCATTTTTTTTATTTCCATCAATATTTGTGCGCAAACCTCCTCTGGTTTGTATAATTTTTTACGAGTAATATTAACATCTTGAGTATCTAATTGAATTAATATATTATGATGAGGTGAATCGTCATCTACCAAATTATAAGATATTAATTTTTTTGTTTGTCCTATTGATGCATCATTCATACGTCTTCCTATAATTCTTTTTATGTCATAAATAGTATTTTTAGGATTAATATCTTTCATTGACAATGCATTGTTTCCAACTAGTTTAGCTGATTTATAATATGATACAACGCTTGGAATTGTTCTGTTTCCAAATTGATCTGGTATTATTTCAAATCTTTTATTTCTCCAAACGCTAGCACAAGAAAATCGTGTTCCCAAATCTATTCCAATAACAATCTCATTATTCTGTTCTATATAATCAAGTTCTGGCAAATAATTTTCAGTATTGTTATTCATAAACGGATTATATTAAACTATACATAAAATTATAGTTTATCAAACGTTAATATTATGTTATAATGTATATACATTGAAACGTATTTTTTTCAAAAAAATTGATTGTTTTAGGTAATATTATAGTAAATTATTTAAAGAATATACTAATACAATACTTATTAGAAATGGATGGTTATAATTATACACCTGATACCATCAGTATTCAACAATTCACAGAATATTTAAAAATGGATATTACGCCCATTGAAGGGTTAGTTATACCTAATGTTACAATTCCATCTCATTTAATGAACAAAAAAAGGATTACACAAGCAGATGATACAATTATTCTTAATATTAGACATTTATTTAATAGTTTAAGCGGTGATAATATTGAAAGAATACGTGAATTATTGCGAGAAACAATAATGACAAAAACTAGTGGCGAACAAATGTTGAATGATGTAGCAAAGGAAATTTTATCAAATTTTTTAATTAGTGATAAAAATATTGGTAGTTATATGCATTTACTCAATGCTGTAAGTAATGCATGTCTAGAAATAGACAATGGTGCTAGGACTCCCACAATAGCTAAATATTTTATCGATGAATGTAAATATAAAATATTTGATTTCATTAGTGAAAAATTTGTGCGTGAACTTGCCAGTATGGATATTGATGATGAAGATGAATTGGATATTTATAATAGAAAACGTGAATCCATAATTAATTTAATTTCTACACTGTGTCACTTATATGATCAAAGAAATGATAATAAAAAAATAAAAGTTACTGCTAGCAATTTATATCCTCTAATTGACAAAATTATTAATATTTACAACGATATTCGTTCGAAAATGAAAAAACTTGGAGATTTATATAATGGTGAAGATTGCGAAAATGAACAAGAATATGAGATATTAGCAAGAATGGCAAATTTATATGCGGAACAATTATATACATTTATATCAAAAAGAGCCATTGAATTTATCAATGATAAAACAATTATTAGAAATGACAATATGAAATCACTTGTTGAAAAATTTTAGAAATCAAATAGTTCCTACATTAACGGAAGCATATTTAATAGCTAAATGTGATTTAATTAAATGCAAATAGATAAATTTTTTTGGATATTTTAAATATTTAATTTGCGAATTAAATACTTAAAATTTTAACATTGAAATGTCAAAATGTAATTATTCTAATTATATTCCTCAATATATTCTGTATATGTAAAAAAATAAGGTAAAATTAGAGATAATAATGTATCTGTTTTATCAAAAGTATTCGTGTTAATTAATTTTGAAATAGCTGACATTATTTTA
>HE978656.1:5728-7442 GCA_000285855.2 Ruminococcus sp. JC304
GTATATTAAGACAAAAAAAATTGAAAATAGAACATATAAGATTAATCATTAATATCAAATTATAATACCAGTAGTTATTCTACCAAATAATTAGATTATCATCTTCAACAATCAACATGAATACTAACAATAAATCAATTTCTCAAAAAATTTTTTCGGAACCTCTTTCTCAATCTGAAATGGATCTGGCTATATTGCATGTTTTGGACAGATTTGGAGGATCTGATAGTGATTGGTACACTATTCAAGAATCTGAAGATTTTGCCAACGACACTCGACTCATTGAAAATGGCTATAAACCAGGTTTCTCAGATACTTACCGTAATTATCCTCGTCCTGTTCAAAAGGCTAATAAATCGGATTTATATTTTCCAATGCCTCTCCCTGATCCTATTGCTCTTGTTAGTGAGTGGCAAAATGAAGATAAAAATTGGCAGTCTGTTGTAGTAGCTATTATGAAAACAATTCAAGATTTTTGGAAAGTCATGCATCACTTGCATGATGATGCGAGTGCAAGTTGTAGATTTGCCCTACCATTGACTGGAAAAGAAAATGATGCAAACAAAATGTTTTCTCAACTCATATCTTCTGGTAGATCGGTGAATGACCAAATTATTATTGATAAAAGTCTGCAAAGACGCATTAATAATATAGTTGCTAATTATAATTCTCTTCATCCAGTTTGGAGTTTTGTGAAGGTTTCAGACCTAAACAATACCAAAGACATAGAAGTTCCTTTTATTAGAAAAAATTGTCGAGCGATTAATGACATTAATGTCAATCTTAAGGATACCAAAAATAATAATTCAAAAGATATTTATCCAATGGATAATACCTTTACTAAAGGATACATTCCTTATTTGATTTTTGATCTTGTTAGGGGTCAATTACCTGCTGATGTTTCTGCAATTGTTTTCAATAAGACTATTGCAGTCAATGGTAATAGTTATTTTAAGGGATTCCGTGTTAGAGTTCTAACTAAAACAGATGAAACAAACAGTCTCATTAAATGCAAAAACTATTTGGAAACTCATTTCCTGGAAAGTCATTCTACTGATAATAAAGATTATTCGGAATGTGTTGTCAGAATTAGTTTGCCAAAATAATTAAATCTAAATTCATTTTAATAAATTATTAGAATGAATTTAATTCTATTTTAATTATATCATTTTAGTTAGTTTATTACATAATAAATTACTTTTTGCACTCTGATTTGTTTCAATTTTTTTCTCTTTCCTAATATTTTATTTCTTTTTTATCTGAACGATTTTTATCTAGACAATACGACACACACTCTGATAAATATCAGATCCACCTACTAATATTTCATTATCATTATCTACTGTTCTTATTGTAAATGATGCATCATTTATTTTACATTTCATACAAACAGCTTTGAGTTTAATTACATTTTCCGATATAGCAATTAATTTACCTATTTCTTGAAATATTTCTTGTTTAAAGGAACTATCTATTGTTGATACAATTACTTCTATATTATTGTTTGCTAATTCATTGCAAAAAAATTGCAACATCGTCAAAAAAAAATCCTTCTTCGACTCCAACAACATCATAATTAGTGATTACCAGTTCAAAAAAAATTAGAATTAAATAAATTATTTGAATAAACAATATCGCAATTTTTATATCGTATTTGATTATGAGTTATGATGTGTTTCTCTTCTGAATCATTTTTTTCAAATCTATCATCGCG
>HE978656.1:10111-11360 GCA_000285855.2 Ruminococcus sp. JC304
AATAAATTCTGTTGTTTTTCCACTAAACATTGGGCCAATAATTGTTGTTATAGACATATATAATTTGTATTGTGAATGAATATTTATAATATTTATTAAATTGTAATATTTTTTCAGTTTTTTTTAAAATTGAAAAAAAATATATTCGTGTGAATTTATAATAAATTTATTATAATAAACATGTCGCAAATTGAATTAATGAAAACTGGTGTTGATAAGAGACTTGGAGATCGTATGAAATATAACGAGTCGCAACAAGAAAATATTATATCAAAGAATGATTATTTTTGTATTAGACTCGATGGACATTCATTTAGTAGATTTACGGCAAAATTGCGAAAACCATTCGACGAAAATTTTTCAAAAGCAATGATTTTAACAGCTTCAGATGCAATGATTGAATTTGGTGCTAAAACAGCTTTTACTCAAAGTGACGAAATATCACTTGTATTTGATAATGCTTTTCCTAAAGATATTGAAAATATTGATATGGATAAATATACTCATATTTATGGTGGAAGAATATTAAAATTGGTCTCATTATCTGCATCTTTTGTTTCCACTAGATTTAATTATCATTTTAGTAATTTGGTGGAAAAATATATAATTGATTCACCAAATATTTATAATCCAAAAACAATAGATAATATAAAAAATTTTAGAGCAACTTTTGATGCTAGAATATTAATATTTGACGAAAATAATAAATCTGAAATGTTGAATCATTTAATTTGGAGATGTCAAGATGGGTATAGAAATTCTATACAAATGTATGCTTATCATCATTTTGGACCATCGAAAATTAATAAATTAAAAGGTATCGAAATGATTGATTTGCTAGAAAAAGAGAATAAATTACAATGGAAAGATATACCTATGTGGCATAAATATGGTACTATTATTAAAAAAATATTGGTAGATTTGGAAACTACTCATGGTGTATCTAAAAGAACACAAATAAAACAAATTGCATTTAAAATAACCTATTCAGACAATATGTTGAATTTTATTTTTGATAAATATTTTGATATTGAAAAACTACAAAACATGACTTATGAATTTGTGGATATTTGAATTTAATAAATGTGATAATTGTAATTATCATATTTATCAAAAAAAATTGAATAACAAATATATAATATTGGTCTATCTTAGAAATAAGATTATAATATAACTAGATATTTGTGTATATTTACTAAACATGGATAATAATTGGCGGAATACTGATTTAATTGAACTTGAAAAAAAT
>HE978656.1:11692-13208 GCA_000285855.2 Ruminococcus sp. JC304
AATATTAATGCTACGGATAAAATTTTACAGCAAGTTAATAATTATCCAGAAAAAATATTCCTAGATGGACCTCCATTTGCCACAGGTACAATGCATTATGGTCATATATTAGTATCATCTATTAAAGACACCATGATTAGGTATTTTACCATGAAGGGTTACAAAGTTGATAGAAGAAATTCTTGGGATTGTCATGGAGTTCCGATTGAAATGTTAGCTAAAAAAGTAATCGGATACACAACAAAAAAAGAATTATATGATTATGGAATTAATAATCATAATGATATTTGTCGTAAATTGGTTTTAAAATGTGCTGATCGCTGGTATCAAGATTTTGAACGTATTGGAAGATGGATTGATGTAAAAAATGAATATAAAACAATGGATACTAATTTCATGGAATCTGTTATTTGGGCATTTAAACAATTATATCAACGTGGTATGATTTTTGAAGGTTATAAAGTAATGCCATATTCAACTGGTTGTAATACTGCTTTGTCACATTTTGAAGCCAAACAAAATTATCGAGAAGTAGTTGATCCATCGATTACTTGTTGTTTTGAAATTATATCCACACAATATTCGGTATTCAAACATACAACAGATTATCCTAATTACATTTTGGCTTGGACTACGACTCCCTGGACTTTACCAAGTAATATGGCATTATGTACATATGTTGGTGGTGAAATAACTTATGCATTTGATAATCAATTAAAATGTTATATTTTGATTTCTAAACATAAATTTGAAGCGACATTATCTAAACTTAAATTTGCCAATGTCAGTAGATTTAGAATTATTTCAAGAATTTCAAGGGATGATATTGTTGGTGCTGAATATAAACCACCTTATAATTATTTTTGGAATAGAGAAGAATTGGAAAAAATTCCCATCGAAAATCGAGCTTTTCGTGTTGTTTCAGATCATTATGTGAAAGAATCTGGTCAAGATTCTGGTACTGGTTTTGTGCAATGTGCACCTGCGCACGGTGAAGATGATTTTAGAGTGTGTTGTATGCATGGTATAATTGATATGAAAAATTCGCGAGGAAATTTGATTAATGTAATTGATGATGATGGAAAATACAAAGAAGAAATTAAACACTATGCTGGATTGTATATTAAGGATGTTGATAACCTAATTATTAAATATCTCAAATCAAATAATTTATTATTTGACTTCAAACAATACAAACATAGTTATCCACATTGCTATCGAACAGATACACCACTATTATACCGCGTTTCCACGGGTTGGTTTTTAAATGCATCCGATGAAACATTTAGAGATAAAATGTTAAACAATAATTCTAAAATAAATTGGATGCCATCTAATATTGGAACAAAACATTTTGATAATTGGCTCCAAAATTCAGTTGATTGGTGTATTTCAAGAAGTAGGTTTTGGGGAACTCCTATTCCAGTATGGAAATCTGATGATGGTGAAGAAATTATTTGTGTAGGTTCTATTAAAGAACTGCAAGAATTGTCTGGTGTACAAAATATTAGTGATT
>HE978656.1:15222-18254 GCA_000285855.2 Ruminococcus sp. JC304
CTGGTGTACAAAATATTAGTGATTTACATATTGATAAAATTGATCACATTAAAATTCCATCAAAGAAAGGAAAAGGTTTATTGTCTCGAGTTGAAGGAGTTTTGGATTGCTGGTTTGAATCAGGTTCCATGCCTTATGGTCAAATACATTATCCATTTGATAACGCAAAATACTTTGATAATGATAAAGATTATGTGGCTGATTTTGTAACAGAATCAATTGACCAAACACGTGGTTGGTTTTATACCCTATTAGTATTATCACAGCTATTTTCGATAAACCAGCTTTTAAAAATGTAATTGTAACTGGTATTGTTAACGCGTCTGATGGTCAAAAGATGTCAAAGAGTAAGGGTAATTACTCTGATCCTAATATTTTAATTGATAAATTTGGTGCTGATACTTTGAGATTATACCTATTATCATCACCTGTAGTAAAAGCAGAATCTATTAAATTTGATGAAATTGCTATGGCAAAATTACAACAAAATTCTATTGTTAAAATTTATAACATGGCATTATTTTTGACAGAAAAAATTTCCTTATTTATTAAAGAAAATCCAACCGAAAAATTAATTCATCAAGAAAATTTAATACATCTGATCTTTCTAATATTATCGATAAATGGATTATTAATAAAACAAATATTATGGTGCGTGAATTAAACAACGATTTTTCTTGTTATAATATTCATCGAATTGGTTCTAAAATTATTAATCATATTGAACAACTAACAAATTGGTATCTTAAAATGTCAAGAGAACGTATGAAAGGTTTTGCATCGATGTGGTTTTCTGGGAATGAAGATTGGAAACAATCCATTAAAACATTATTGGCAGTATTACATCATTTTATTATTGCTATCGCACCCGTATTACCTTTTATTTCAGAAACTGTCTATCAAATGATTAAACCTTATCTTGATACATCATGTGAATCTGTCCATTTTGAAAGTTATATTGATATTAATGAAGCAGATATTGATCAAACACTTGAAGAAAAATTTGAAACTATTCAACAAGTTATTTGTATGGTCCGTGATATTCGTAAAATAAATCATCTTAATAATAGAAGACCTATTTATGAAATTAATATTGGTTGCATTAATCCAAAACAATGGGATATTATTCAAGATGTTTTAGATATCATTAAAATTGAATGTAATACTTTGAATATTAAATATGTGCAATTTAATGAATTAGTTGGTTATCAATTAGAACCAAATATTTCAAAGTTAAGTACTTATTTAAAAAACAATAATAAAATTAAAAATATGCGTGACATTATTAATTTCTTAAAAAATATTTCTGAAACTCAATTATCAACATTCTTCACAACGAATAAAATTGAAATTGAAGAATATGGAATAATTTTAGACAATGAATGTTTAGAAATAAAATATTATTTACTTAATGTCGATAATAATTCTAAAATTTTAGATGGTGTGATTGTTCAAATTAATCAAGAATATAATGAACAAGTTGAAAAGGAACACATTATTAGACTTGTAAATACTGCTATTCAAATGCACCGCAAATCATCAATGTTAAAACCATGGAATATCATTTAAAATAGTATTACATACGGATTCAAAATATTTAATTAATTTACATAAATCAAAATAAAAATTATTTTTGTGCAAAAAATATATCAAATATTGTGTTAGATGAAAATGCAAATTTATTCCGTCCCACAAAACATGAAATTATTAATGATTTTTTAATTATTGGATCTATTGACATTTAATCCAGGTATTTTTTATTTTTATCATTATTGCTAATAATAATAAAAATAATTAGTATTATGCTTGATTATAATATATTGTTGTCTAAAAATTTTGTCTAAAAAAATTGAAAAAAAAACTATAATTTTTATACTATCTTAAAGAAATAACAAGTATTTAATATAAATAACCATGAATACTGAATTGTACGCTGAACTAGGTCTTGATACTAATGCAACTGATGATGAAATTAAAAAAGCATACAAAAAACTAGCAATGAAATATCATCCTGATAGAAACAAAAGTCCTGATGCTGAAGAAAAGTTTAAAAAAATTAGCCATGCTCATGGTATTCTTTCAGATCCTGAAAAGAAACAAATTTATGATAGATTTGGTGAGGATGGTATAAATTCGGGTATGGCTGATGGTGGTATGGATCCAATGGCTGATTTTTTTACGAATTTACATAGAGGTAGATCCAGTGTAAAAAAACAAAAATATAATATTAGTTTACAAGATTATTTTACCAAAACTCAAGTTAAGGTACCAGTATCAAGCGACGCACCCTGTAAAGAATGTGATCATACAGGATTTTCTGATCGTCAAAGAAGATTATGTAAAGGATGTCATGGCACTGGTATGATGATGTTTACTATTAATCGTGGTCCAGTTATACAACAAATACAACAAATATGTAATATGTGTAATGGTAAAAAATTTGATGTTACAAATACTAAACTTCATTGCAAAATTTGTAATGGCGCAGGGACAGTAAAACAAGTCGAAGAAATAGATGTTGATATTCCTAAAAATATTATTTCTAATTCTACTGTTATGATGCCAGGAAAAGGTCCTATCATTAACGGAAAAAATGTTGATTTAGCTGTAATTTTCAATCTAAAACTTTCTAAAGGATTTGCGATGGCTTCTGGTGGTAAATTAATTTATACTATGCATATTAATTATCCAGAAACATTATGTGGTTTCCGAAGAATTATCAATCATCCATGCGGTAAACCGATATTAATTGTAGCAGAAAAAGGATATGTTATATGTCCTGATCATATTTATACTATTGATAATATGGGATTAGATCGAGATATTATGTATTTAACATTTATAATACATTATCCAGAAAATATTGTCATTCCTCTGAGAAAAGTTTTTAATTTTGATAATTTAGAAATGGCAATGGGAGAGAGAAAACAACCTGATGATCAAGATAATAATGTTGATCCAGAAAATATTTATACACTCAGTACTTTGCAAAAAGTTAATAATAATCCTCGATCTCGCGAAGATTTTGATCA
>HE978656.1:20761-23023 GCA_000285855.2 Ruminococcus sp. JC304
CTGAAAATAAATATATTAATGATTATCAAGGATCGATGCTAAATAATTTACACACTGATTTTAGTAAGGTAATTGAAATAAATAGTCTTGATCAATTATCAAAAAGCAATTAATAATCCTAATTGTATTACTAAAATTCATAACGGTTTCTTTCAACGGAACACAAAAATTGCTAATAGTTGCGATTGTTTAGTGGCTTTTAGTTTTGGTGATATACCAACTGGTGGTACATTAGATACATGGAAAAAAAATTAAGCACAATAATAAAATTAATATTAATTTACAATGGATGTAAATTAGTATCATTTTATTTTATTTATACATATCCATAGAAAGTGATTTATAATATTCAAAATTATTAAGATAATTAATACTATCCGATGTATCATTATTAACTTTTTTCCAAAGTTTATTTATTTCAATATGATCTATCGGTTGCAAGAAAAAATAATTTCCCATTATTTCTATAATTTGGTTTCTTTTTGGAAATAAATCGCGCACATCAAAACAATATTTAAATAATACTGTTTTGTTACTTGCATAATGAATATTATCATATGATAATCGATAAATATTTATTAAATCTTGTGGAATATTTTCTTCCGAATATTCATTAATATGGATATTAGTAATATTAATTCTAAATCTATATAATACAGGTATATTAGATATATCTTGTTGATTTATACATTCTGGTTGAAAATATTTTTTTCTAATAAAATGTTGTATTTTTTTAGCTGCATTATTTTTATTTTCTTGCGTAATTGTGGAAATTATATTATCATGGTTATTTGTATTGTCGCTTGTAATATTAGTTATATTAGTTACGTTAAATTTATTTCCTGCCACCCTTGTTTTATGATTAAAAATATTATTATCAGATGTTATATCATTAGAGACAATATTTGATTCATTATTTTTTAAATAATTCAAGTACTCCACACGTTTTTTTTCTCTCATTTCTTGAATTTGTTCTTGTATATTCATGAATTTGTTTAATTATATAATACTTGTTAAAATTTTTTTTATGTTGTGTTTAATTTTTATTATATTTAATTTTTATTATGTTTAATTTATATTTTTTTGATATTTTTTAATCTGTCTCGGGGATTTTCTTTTAACTTATTAATTATTGCTTCTGGAGTCATAACATATGATCTTTTGACTTGAGTTTTGATATGTGGTTGTTCATAATGTAATTTCCATAAATTGATTACAATAGCATCATTTAACAATCTTTTTGGATAAATATTAATATTTGGATTAAAAATAATAATTTGGATATATAAATACATCATCATTTTTTAAAAAAATTTTATCAATTTCCTTATTAGATAATTCAATTTTATTTAAATCAATAAAAATATCTTGAAAAAATGTATCCGATTCTTTTCTTTTAATAGACCCAAAAAAATTATTAATACCATCAAATGGACGTCTCGCAGCGTATGGATCTATAATTTTATTTTTTTCATTTAATTGACCAGGAATTGATGCCATAACTCGATATGATAATTTTAATTCATCATTATTATTAAAATCACTGTCGAATCCTAAAAAAAACTTATTTGATAACATATCATCTGGTATAATTTTAAGTGGTATTGTATACGAATTTATAATTATTCCGCCATATTTTTCTAATATAGCCAGTGATACAATAATATCTTTTATTATTGGTGAAGATTTTTGATATAGATTATTCCATTTAGTTTCAGCTAAATATTTAGCTATGTCTTCTTTATACCATATTTTATATACCCATGGTTTTTTCAAAATTTTTTTCCATAAATATGAATAATAATCTATTTGGATATTGGAAATTTTATCATCTGTCCAAACATGATTAATTATTTTAGGTATATAATGTTTTGTTAATGGTTTCGAAATAAATGATCCCTGTGATACCATTTCGAATCTTTTAAATGCATCTTTAAAAGGATTATGATCAAATTTATTAGAATAATAACCATTGGTATTAAATATATGAAAATAATTATTTTTATTATACTTGTGATGAGATATATTAAAATCAATATATGGATAATAAATATATTCATTATTTGAACCACTGAATTCAAATTCGTTGTTAATTAAATTTTTGGATATATTAGATTCATAAATTGATTTTAATATTGGATTTATTTATAGATGTTATTAATTTATTTGATTTTACTAAATGATCCAAGGATTTAATTGGATTATTTAACTTATGATTTACTAAAGTAACCGATAATTTTAATTTGAAATCAAAATTTTGAT
>HE978656.1:26605-27947 GCA_000285855.2 Ruminococcus sp. JC304
GAATTATTATCTGTTGTTATTGCCGTAGACACAACTAAACCACTAGAAACAAATAATGATGTCCAAATTAAATTACCAGTTGTATCGTATTTAATTATATAAGAATCTGTAATTATTGGTGTTGGTAACGTAGCGGATAATATTTTCGAAGAATTATAAATTTTCAAAGGGGATCCGGTGTAAGATCCGGTAATTATAATATTATCTTGTATATCAATTGTCAAACCTAATGTAAATTCATCAAACGTACCTTCTATTTTTGCAACCCATAATAAAATACCGTATGGATTATATTTGGCTATAAATATTTCTTCTACGCCAGATGGTGAAATAGTTTGTCCAACACTACAATTAGAGTTATATAATATCATTGTTGATTCTTCTGTCGTCATTTCTGAAGTAATATCCGCGCGATAATATCCAGCAACAATTACATTATTATTTGAATCTGACGAAATTTTAATACTTTCATTCATATTAATATTAGCTATTCTTGTTGACCATAATACAGCCGAATTATTGCTACTAGTATTAATGGGCTGGTTTATAATTGTAGTTTGTGCTAATGGATTAATTTGAGCAACAATATCATTAATTATTTCCACAGAATTTTCTACTGGTGCTTGTATTATTACTGGAATTGGTTCTTGACATAATGGAATATTTATATCACCATTAACACATTCATTTAAATGATTATTCGTACAATCATTAGTGCATTCATCCGAATGATCATTCTCACAATCATTTATATAATCATCTTGAAATTGCAAATGATAATTTTTACCTAATTCTAAATTAATATCATCATTGTCACAAATATTGTCACAATTATTTTCGCAATTATTTTCGCAATTATTATTATTTTCGCAATTATTATTATTTTCACAATTATTATTATTTTCACAATTATTATTATTTTCACAATTATTATTATTTTCAAATTGATTCATATCATTTGCATTATAATAATTTAAATAATCACAATATATGTTATCATTGGTTTGATAATTATTGGAATATTGCGATGTATTACATATTTGATTCACTAAATTATTATTAGTATTATTATTATTATAATTTGGATTTATGTTTATGGCATAATCAGTGTTATTAATAATTAATGGTTCTTCATAGGAATCATTATCAACATTTGATTCCAAGTGAATATTATTATTGGTACAAGAATTATTATAATCGCAGTGTAAATTATTATTACAATCATCAATACAAATATTATTACAATTATTTGAATATTTCCATTCTGATTCTGGATTATTATTTATTGGACAAATTTTTACTTCACAAAATTCTGGTTCACAACATTCTGGTTCACAACATT
>HE978656.1:30700-31482 GCA_000285855.2 Ruminococcus sp. JC304
CTGGAATATTTGTTGGTATTTTGGATATAGGTATATTATTTTGTTGTTGTATGTGACCCATATTATTTTGAACCATTTTATGATGTTGCACAAAATTATTTAAATTATTCATGACATGAACATTATTATTAATCAACTGATTATTTTGAAATGGTATAACATTTGGATTTTGAACTGTATATGTATTAAAACTATTAACCATTGGATTTTGATTTGCCAAATTATGATGCATTATATATTATTTCGTTTGGTATTATATATATTGATTTAACCGAATAAATAACATAAAAGACAACATAATAATAATTTTATAAATGAATTATTATGATATACTTGAAATAAATAAAAATGCCACACAACAAGATATAAAAAAATCCTATAAAAAACTTGTTATTAAATATCATCCTGATAAAAATTTGAATAAAAATACTGTTAATAAATTTCAACAAATTCAAAACGCGTATCAATGTTTATCTAATGATGAAAAACGAAAAGAATATGATATTTCAAAATATATTATTAATACCAGTATAAATTTTAATTTTGATATTAATGACTATCATAATATTATTGCTGAAATATGTGGAAAATATGAATTAAATGAATTTGAAATAAAAGAAATCATGGCAATATTTAGCGTCGAAAAATATGAAAAAGATATTGAAACAGGCGGTGTAGATTTTGCATATAATAAATTAGTCGACAAATTAATAATTTATTTACCTAAATTTACTTTTAGAAAATTAAAACAATATTCATTTATGACACCAATAATAGATATT
>HE978656.1:31502-33241 GCA_000285855.2 Ruminococcus sp. JC304
AGGTGGAGTACAAGGACCATTACAAGATCCACCTAAAGGTGGAAGACAAGGGCCATTACAAGGTCCTCCCACAGACGGAGGACAAGGACCATTAAAAGGGCCATTACAAGGTACATTACATGGTCCATTAAATGGTCCTCCTACAGGTGGAGGACAAGGTACATTGCATGGTCCATTAAAAGGTCCATTACAAGGACTATTGAATGGTAAATTATATGGTCCACAAGTTTGTCCAAATAAATTTCCTGATACATAACAATTATTATTATTATTATTACATCCGCATGAATTATTATCACAATTACATGAATTATCATCTGAACAAGTATCCGAATAATCATTAGATGAACAAGGATATACAGGTAAATGTTTTCCTTTTTGTATTTGTTTTTCTATTTTGTTAATTCTTTTTTCATGATTATTTAATTCGTTAACATGTTCTGCTAATGTTACATTAATATCAGCAACTTCATTTTCTAAATTAGAAACTCTTTGAGCTAAAGTAGAGTTTCTTACTGGTTTTTTATTTTTTAAAATTTTTGGTATTCTTCTAATTAAATATCCCTCAGTTTCAACATTTCCATCAATTTTAATATTTGATGGAATATATGAATCATTACAACGACGCACACGTCTAATATTTCGACTCATTTATATCTATAGATAAGAGATAAATTTTAGGTATGAATTAATCGTTATTCTTTATGAAAATAATATTATTTTCATAAATATGTAATTATATATATTTGAATCATTTTGTAATAAATAATTTTACATTTGTTATTGTAATAAATTATTTATCTAGCGTTATATTCAATGACTAATTAGACACTAAACTATTTATTGGTTTATTATTTACCATGTTATTTGATATTTTATTTATTGTCGTGTTATTCAATGATTTATTATTCAATGACGACTTATTTGATAATTTATTATTTAATGACGACTTATTTAATGATTTATTATTCAATGACGACTTATTTGATGATTTATTATTTGATGATTTATTATTTGATGATTTACTACTTGATGATTTATTATTTGATGACTTGTTATTCAATAATTTATTATTTAATGGCTTATTATCCAATATTTTATTATTAGGATTTATAATATTATATTCGTTAGAAGTATTAGTTGTATTGGTATCTATTTGGGAATTTATTATTTCCTGTGTATCATTTTCTGTTGGCAATTCATCTTTACTAATAATACCTTCATCAACAATGTTGCGGATAATCTCGTCACAGATATTTTTTCCTTTTCTGCTTCTTTTGTCTGTTTCTATAAAATTCTATACAATCTTGTTTGTTTTCATCAAATACGTTTTGTTCAAATGCTAAATTTCTTATAAAAGTTTCTTTATATTCGAATGTTTTTTATGTTTGTCATAATTATCAATATTAAACTCGATTTCAAGTTCATTATTTATTTGTTCTTTTTCTTGATTTTTAGTATTTAATTCAACGTTAAATTTTTCACGATCATCGTCAATACCTTTAATAGATTTATGAACTAATAAATCTTCAATTTTAACATCTTTGACATTTTTTTTATTATTCTATCTTTGATAATACTTTTATAAGGAGCATTTGTCATTTCAAAATCATCAAATTTATTTTTAAGTATATTTTGTCGCATATTTTCTCGTATTTTATAATTGGATTCAACATCTTTATTGTCTTTTTTTATTTTTTGAGGTTTTAACATTTCTTCGATAATATTAAATTTTTTTT
>HE978656.1:36067-37245 GCA_000285855.2 Ruminococcus sp. JC304
TTGTCCATTATCAGGTAATAGCCAATTGGAAAAGTGTTTTAAAATATTTTGGAATATCTTATTATGGGATAAGCAATTATGAATCAATACAAAATTGTACATATTATACACCGAAAAGTCAAAAAAATAAAATTAAATGTAAATATATTAAGCGCATAAAAAAAAAAGAAAATGATAAAGAAGATGATTATGATACAAAAGAAGCAGAAATTTTTTCAAAAATAAAATAGCTACATTTACTTATTTATGGAAAAATATACCAGATGATTTTATATTAATATTTGATGAAGCTCATCGATGCAAAAATAAAAAACTTTGAATAGTATATTATTATATACTGCATCTATGATCGATAATATGAAAATATTAATGTTAAGTGCGACTATTGCAGATAAGCCTGAAAAATTTGCTATTGCAGGATTTGTGTTAAAATTATATCCGTCGATAAAAAATGCTATTAATTGGATATCCGAAATGGATCAAAATTATAGTCATGATATGATGGGTGTTCACAAAATAATATTTAATGAATATGGATCCAGAATGAAAATAAATAATTTAGGTAATTTATTTCCAAAAAATGAAATTTTTGCTGAGTGTTATGATATGAATAATGCTGTTGAAATAGAAGAACAATATAAAATTATTGAACAAGAAGTGGAAAAATTAAAAAATAAAGAAGAAAGTAGTGGTTGTGCTTTGTCTAGAATTTTATACGCCAGAATGAAAATTGAACAATTAAAAATTCCGACTATTATAAATTTAACCAAAAAATATTTGGCTGAGAAAAAATCTGTCGCTATTTTTGTGAATTTTTCAATGGCATTACAAACGATTTCTGATGAACTAGGAACTAAATGTGTAATTTGGGGAGAACAAACATCGGAAGATCGTGACAAAAATATAAATGATTTCAACACCAACAAATCAAAAATTATTGTTTGTAATATTAAAAGCGGAGGTGTCGGTATTTCATTACATGATACTATTGGTGATAATCCAAGAATATCATTAATTAGTCCATCAGATTCTGCTCAAGATATTATTCAAGTACTAGGAAGAATACATCGTGCAAATGGTAAAACATTAGTAAAACAATATATATTATTTTGTAAAAAAACAGTTGAGGAAAAAATATGCGAAAATATGAAAATTAAAATACAAAATATATCTTCATT
>HE978656.1:38811-39665 GCA_000285855.2 Ruminococcus sp. JC304
TATTAAAATTTAATTAAAAATTAGTTAAATTTTAATAATTTGATAAATATTATATTTCAACAACATTATGGTTGATATTGTTTTCATCATAAACTTTTTTAAGCCACGTTTGTAAATTATAAAAATTAATAACATCACCATCTTTCATACCGAATATTTTTTTTATGTGTGAATCTGGTATAATTTCTTTTTTAGTTTTAGTGTTATACATTTTATTATCTGTAAAATATTGATAAATTAAGTTTGTTATTTTAGATCTTGGTAACATATCCTCTTTTATTTTTAATAGTGATCTTAATGATGCTGGTATAGGTTCTGGTTTATTAAATCCAGTTAATTTACCAGTACTAGATCTAGTATTTGATCTACTTATAGATTTTATTTCTTTTTTGTGCGTTGCTTTTAATTCTCTAAAATCATTAATAAGTTTTTTTTGTTCTAAATAATTTTCGCGAAGTTTTTCTATTATTGCTTCGGCTTTTTCATCAAAATTTTCAATGGATTTTGATTTGGATAATTTATTTGTTTTTCTATTCGAATTAACATTAATCAATAAATACATATTCATCAGATTCATCGAGTGACGAATTTGATTTAGTTTTCTTTTTTGATTTCATTATTTTTTTAGATTTATTTGTTTTAATAATTTTGGTTGGTTTTTGACATGATACAACTATTAATGATGATACTAATCACCATTTTTTTAAATATGTTTATTTAGTAACTGCGATATAATTTAAATCAATATAAAACTCTAATAATTAATTAAATTAAGTTTATATAATGAATATATCTGATGGTTTTAAATCTGCCATTAATGAAAATTACAACAAAGAACAAACATATTAGAAAAA
>HE978656.1:39828-41077 GCA_000285855.2 Ruminococcus sp. JC304
CTTAAATCTGCTATTAATGAAAAATTTACAACAAAAGAACAAAACATATTAGAAAAAGATAAGAAATTTTTTTCTACAAATAAAAAGTATATAACAACAATGTTAAAAATTATAGAAGGAAAATCTAATATTTCAATACGCGTATTAGATTGGTTTGTGGCTAATTATTCCAAAAAAAATAATACAAGTTATAAAATAAATTTAAATGGTAAATGTTTAGATTTTAATGTTAATATCGAGTATAAAAATCAACTAAATGCATATTCTAAACAATATTTTGATCCTTTTTGTCGTAAAAAAAAGGTTGTATATGGATATAGAAGTACCGATGGTTCTGAAATTATAAATTTTATTTCTTCCATCGGACAACTAAATTTTTTTCAATGGGCAATTCGTAACAAAATTATTTGGTATGTCAAAAGAAATTTAATTAAAATAGAAAAAGATATGAAAGAAACTTCCAAATTAAATAAAGAAAAAAAATTAAAATTCACAAAGTAATACAAACAAGAGTGACAATATTAATAATGAATATAATGATGAAGCTGATCCAATTATATGTTCTTCTGATCGTATAAATAGTTTACACATAAGTCCAAATAGAAAAAATTCAAATACAAAAACAGATTCGGACACCAGGAATAAAAGACAACAATTATCCAAGTCTGTTTATGATTATGGAATCAAGAAATCAAATGCACCCATAAAATTAGATTTTGAGTAATTTTAAAATTTTATTAATATTCAATAAGTATTAAATATTAATAATTTATTCCTGAAATATATTATCATCATCTGAAATAATATTATTATAATTATCATTATTATTACCTCTTAGTCCAGAAATTTTTTTTTCTTCGCGTTTGTGACTATTGCGATTTAAATTTGACTCACGTTTATTAGCTTCTTGGATTTTTTCCTTTTTGTTATCAAGATTTAAATTACGATTACCTTTTGTTATATTTTTATTATTTTGTTTTGGTTTTTGTTCAGTGGCAAGTACAGAAATAAATTCATTATCTGAACCTTCCGATTCAGTTTCATCAAATTCATATTCACTTGCAGATTCCATTTTCTTAACCAATACTTTTCTAACAATAGCAGCTGGTGCAAATTGATTATCATTGATCCAAAAAATCAGGTGATTCAATAATTAATTTCACCAAGTATGTTTTGCCTAAATTTTCGGGATTGAATGCATTTTTATTTTCGTCAATAAAAATGTTATCATTTAGTTCCAATGTCCATT
>HE978656.1:43942-45231 GCA_000285855.2 Ruminococcus sp. JC304
CCAATGTCCATTTAATAAAATATATACTATTTTCATCATCATATATACGAATTAATGATTTAATATTAACATTATTAGGATTATTAAACCATTTATCAGTAGAATTATTATTTATTTGTTTAACCATTTGATCTTCTACCAAAGTCGAAACACGATCTTCATAATTATCAATAAATTGATAATATCCAGATATTCTACTAGGAGTATCACCTCTAAACCAAGTATCAAAATTATATAATTTAACGCTCAAATTCTCATTTACTTTCCTAAGTTTTTCTTTAACTCGAAGAAAAGGTGTTTGATATACTAAGCCGGGTTTATTTTCATTATAAATAGTAACTTTTTTGTTAACACTTTTAGAACCAATGGATATTTTATTTACATCTATTTTTGATATTTTTAAAGCTTTCACTATTTTTTAGTGGACATGATATATATATAATTATGCTATATATATAATTTAATAGATTCAAACGTATATTCTAATATAATTAATCAAACGATTAGTTATATTAAATTTAATTTAAATATTTTGATTATTCAATTAATTGAAATTATTTATTTTTCGAAGGTGATTTATTCTTAGACGCTCTTTTTTTGGGTTTAATTTCTTCCTCCTCCTCTTCTTCTTCTTCTTCTTCACTGACTACTTTTTTTGTTGATTTTTTTGAAGGTTTTTTAGTGGATTTCTTATTATTTTTAGTGACAGGTTTATCTTCTTGTTCTTCTTCATCCTCGTCTTCATTTTTATGTTTTGATTTTTTAGAAGATGTTTTAACAGGTTCTTCTTCATCTTCCTCTTCATTATTATCATTATCATTCTTATTGTCATCTTCATCTTCTTCATCATCATCAAGTTTATTTTTCTTGGATTTAGGTGATTTTTCAACAACTTCATTATCATCATCAGAGTCAGAATCAAATTCAAGATCATCGACATTTACTCCTTTTCCTTTACTAGGAGTATAAGTAATTGCCATAACTTTGAATCCAACACCATATAATTTTTTACCTCCACCTTGAGGCTTACTAGTATTGGCCCATACCTTAGTGTAATAAAAAATGAATTTAATTTCAGACAAGAATCTAATATTATTAGCTACTTCTGTAATAGTATCTGCTTTAACAGAGACTTTTTTATCTCCTTTTAATTCTATCAGTTTAGTTTTATTAACTCTATTTTCTTTATCACCAATCATATTAAATTTCATTTTAATAAAATCATATCTCACTTTATTTTCTTTTGATTTTTTCTTATCATTATCATCGTCATCATCATCTTTTTCTTG
>HE978656.1:46105-47363 GCA_000285855.2 Ruminococcus sp. JC304
TAAAATCAACATTTTTATATCTAAATACCTTAACCTTTTTATTATTCTCGCTACTAGTAGGAGAAGATTTTGAGGTTTCTTTTATTACTTTGCTCATGTTAATTAATAATAATAATAGTATAAGTAGTCTTTTTAAATATATATTTTTTTTTTCATTTTTTTTTGAATAATTATTTTTATGTCATTTGAATTATTTGTCTAAATTTAACTTATCGAAAAAATTGTAATATTAATTATATTTGAATAATTATAATTAATATTATAATATTAAACACAATCATGTCGGTCAATAATTATTCAAATACTCATATTTGTAAATCTATTCGAACTAAATATGAACCTCATTTACGATGTGTATTAAAAACCAAACCAGGAAATAATTATTGTGCAATTCATATGTCGCAAAAACATATAATAGATTTTAATGAATCAATGGATCAACATTTATCATATATTGATAAATATTATCCCGAGATCAAAGAATCGCATAATAATATTATTTCTGTTATGAATTTAGATGATTTATTGGATTCTAAAGAAAAATTGCCAATATCTATAAGTACTGAACCCAATATTATAAAAAAAAATATACATAATAAAGAACAAAAAGCCCAAGTTGTCGAAAATATTTATAATGATAATCAAGATGATTTGGAGATCAAATTACTTGTTTTAATTAATGATGAAGAATATGCCGAAAAAATAAAAAATTAATTGGACCAGTATATGATGATGTCACAATGTCAGAAGACGAGTATGATCCAATTACATATGATGCTATTTGGACAATAAAAAATCACAATAAAATACCTGGAGATATTAACAAATATTATCTTTTTTCATATTTGGATTCAAATGATAAAATTAGATGTTTCACTTTATTTTCAATAAAAGATATGTTGGAAAATGAAAAAAATGATTATAAACATCCGATTACTCAAGAATTAATTCCTGAAATTGATATTCAAAGAGCCAGAGATCTCATAAATATTTATAAAACAAAAATTGGATTATTTAATGATAATTATAATACACATTATTCTGATGAATATAAATTAAAATGTAGAATTTCTAAACTTTTCAAGAGGTTCCACATTCATAGTATTTTTATGGAAGAAAAATGGTTATTATCAATAGATAATCAAACTAAACTAGACAAAATATAAGTGAAACTAAAAAATTAATTGATAGTAATATTAAAGTTATTAACCCGAATCTACAAAAAAAATTCTTCTTTTTATTAAGTACCAAAAATAAA
>HE978656.1:50400-52220 GCA_000285855.2 Ruminococcus sp. JC304
AAGTTTGCACTTAAAATAATATCTTTCCATTCCAATTTCATCAACATATTCATTTTCATCTTCATCTTGTTCATCAATTTTTTTCTTAACAATAGGTTCATAAGATAATTTTTTCGAACTAGATAAATTTTTTTGAAAATTATCCGATCCAAAATAATCATCCATTATTTTAAAATGATTATACAGTTTTTCCAAAACAGATTGTTTTTTATCGAATAAAATTTTAACACCAAAATTACCATCAATAAAAGTATTCTTAGTTAAAATAATATTTGTGGTCTCAATCATTAATTTTTTATTATTATGTAAAAGTCCATAAAAATTCATATATCCATTAGAATTGGATATACTATTAATATCTAATTTATTAATATTATCAAGTTCATTAATATTTTTGGTAACATATTTTTTTTGTTAATAAAATATTTTGATTGCATTATAATATTTATCTAATTATTAATAACTAGATAAATATTAATTTTGACTTTAATAAATCAATTTTTTTTATGAATTAAGTTTCTTTTTACGGATTAAATTATCAATTGCTGATTTTTTCTTGACAATAATATTTGATGTTTCTACAGGTTCTTCTTGTAGAGTATTTTTTATTTTAATATGGTCAAGTAATAAATCAAAACATCCTGTTCCACCATTAATAAGATTACCAACCATAATTCTAGCCGATACACTTCTAATATGATCAGTTTCTCCAAATGCAGCAGCTGCCAATAATTGTTCAACGGTTTTTTCGAAACTGGCTCTTGAAAATGGATCAGTATCAAGTTTATTAGCACCATGTCTATTTACTGCAATTAGACCTCCCATATGAGTGACCGCATCTGCTAGTATTTCAACATGTTGATAATTACTGAAACCACCTGAACTTTCAATGGCAATATTAAATTCTTTAATAAAAGCAGTTCGCGCAGCTTCAACACCATATGTTTCATATATTGTGACAATGTCATTACATTTTGTTTCTTCAAGATTAATACCATTAATTTGTGATATTTCTGATAAATTAATACCCTCTGTTACAACAATGAAATGTTTCTTATTAACAACATTACCTTGTTCATCAAAATCAATATATGATTCTTCCAATATATTATTACTTTCATTAATACCTGATATACCTTTTATTCTATAAGTATTGATAATCATTTCTTGGAATTGCACCAAAGTATTAAAATTATAATTATTGGCATCAAATCTAATATGGACAATAGGGACTGGGCTGTTATCATAATTACTGACAATTCCACATTGTGTTATTTTTTCAATAACTTTTCTATATTCTTTCTTGGAACCTTTACTATCTTCAAATCTATTAATCCAGTTACGACAAAAACTTGTTTTTATTTCTCTCATTTCTACATTGCGTTCAATCATTTTTTCTTTTGAAAGAACAATTCTTAAAATCCATGGTAATCCACTAATATCTTGTTGACAACCTGATTTTCCTTGTGAATCTCCAAATATATCATCTACACCATCACGCTGCATAATACTATTTTTTGAATTAGGATCTGGATCATAATATATATCTACTTTTTCTACAACATCACGAATTGTAGTGTATTTCAAATATGATGCAATTTTACTAACAATTTGTTTGTCGGTATGATATTTATCTTCAAAAACTATTTCCATGACTGGTGTTTTTATATTTTTACTAATACTAAGTAATTCCTTAACACGAACTAAACCACCAGACACGGTTTTACCAGTACCTGATTTATGGAAAGATTTCAAATCGGTTTGTGTTACTGGTTTCCCAATACTTTGTGCACCAACAAATCCAACCATTTCACCACCTT
>HE978656.1:54371-57297 GCA_000285855.2 Ruminococcus sp. JC304
CCACCTTCAACTTTAGCCAACATAATGTTTTTCCAAAATATTCAACTATTTCATCAAATTCTTCATGTGATAATTTATAAATATTTGTACATTTTTTGGGTGTCAGAATATCATATAAATAAATTTTAAGCAAAAATTTAATTCGTGCCTCATCTTGTTTCTTAATAATAGATTTATTTTCTCGATATTTCATAATTTTGCTATAAGATCCTGAATACATGTCCTTAATTCGTTTTAATACATAATATGGATCCACTATATCATTATTTGATCTATTTTCACGATTAATAATATTTATCACATATTGTTGTATATCAACGGGTAACATATATGTTTCTCTAAATGCCACAGATGAAATATTAACTGATTTTTGTATTTTTCTTAACCGATCTCTCATAACAACTAATTTTCGGTAAAGTTTTTCATTTAGATCATTTGTATATCGTTTATTGGTATTTTTGGCAATATCGCGTAATTCATTAGCATCGTATATATATTCTTGTCTAATCTTATCATTATTAGCAGAAATTAAATTAATTTCTTGTTCGATTTGATTTTCAGTATTAATACCATTGTCACCATATACACATTGGATTAGTTTGTCATTGGCATTTCTTACGGTGCCATCATACTCTACTTTAATGTCTTCTAACATTTTAACCAGTTTTCTTTGTATATAACCAGTATCTGCGGTTTTAATTGCAGTATTAATAATACCTTCTCTTCCTGCCATAACTTGGAAGAAAAATTCCATAGGATTAAGACCAGAAATAAATGATCCAAAACAAAATCCTCTCGCAGAAGGACTATCATCATGTTGTGCAAACATAGGTAATGTTCTATTATTAAATCTTTTTTGAATTCGTTTACCTTCGACAATAACTTGTCCAATACATCCAGCAATCTGTGCAGCATTCATAGCTGTACCTGAACTTCCCGATGAAATGGCAATATACAAACCATTTTCATGATCAAAATTATTCATTACGGCTTTTTGAATTTCATTAGACAAAGATTTCAAATTTTCTTGTAAAGTAATTTCGAATGCATCCTTTGTCATTATATATGGATCATTTTCATATTCTGTAATAGATTTAAGCGCTTCTTTTCTTTTAGTTTCGACAATTTCATAAACATACTTATTTACATCAGAAGAGACGATCATATCTTTGATGCTAACAGTATATCCGTATCTCATCAAGAATTGTAGAATCATTCTTTGTAAATCATCAATAAAATTTTGTGTTTCTTTACTTCCATATTGAAACCATATTTTTTGAATAATTGAACCAATCTCTGGTTTGGATAAAACTCCATCCAACAGTTCTCCGTTTTTTATTCTGAGTTGATATTCTCCATTTTCCTTGCATCTAATAATATTGACTCCTTTTGGAATAATTTGGGAATATAAATCTTTTCCTGATATTTTACCAGTTTTTGGTATTGTGTTATCTAATTTAACACTAGTTGCCATAATAATACTCATAGCATCTTGGCAATCTATTTGCATGTCATTTGTTGTTTGTACATAAGATCCCATAAGGGTATCTTGTTTAGCATTAATTGCTATTTTACTAGTTGCTGGACTTACGAATCGCCTTGCAGCATTTGCTATTAATAATAATTCTGCTACTGTTTGTATTGTTTGAGGTATGTGAATGTTCATTTCCACGAATACCAATCTCGACTAATCATTTCCTATTAGTGTCATAGATCCTATCATTACATCTGTGGCATGACAGATTTACATGATAGCACTTTCTCAAGTGGGGTTAGACTGTACCTTAAGCTTATTAAGCCCACACCTTACCAGTCGTTGAGATGCGTAACTATAATATAAAATATTATAGCCTTGTCACCTGCTGATTGTCTCTATTTACAAGATTATTACCCGAGTGTTCTTTTCACTCTTAACGCTAAGGTGTTACCTTAGAACGCTTGGTACTTGTAACCTGACGAGATGTTCCAGCATCCAGGTATGTCGCCGAATTAATAGATTCTGCCATTTACACCTATTAATTGACTAGCAGAGCGAAGAATCCACTATATGTGGCACTCTACTGGGACCAAATGTTAATCCCCGTCGAACGTATTTGTTCTGGGTTATATAATTATCCACTAACTTTCGCTAATGGCCGGACTTTACCTTAAGCCCTAGACAAATCATCTAGAACCCACTGCCGTCAAGTCTCTGAACCTTCTTGTTATTGATCAATCAATTAACAAGCTTGGCTGCGGATTGCCCATTTCATTGTATGATTATTAATAAAAATAAATTAGATTTAGAATAGATTTAGAATACATTAGATTATAATTTTTCAACACGATTTCCTGATCTTTTACTTCCGGAAATATTTTTTATTCTATCACGCTCAGCTTGCCTTTTAAATTCTTTTAATTGTTTTTGAGCTTTGCATAATTTAGATTCCATAGATTCAGACATAGATAAAAATGCTTTATTGTACAATTTATCATATAATTTAATTTGCACAAAATATCCTTCTCGTAAAGATCCATTTGGTGCTTTCGAAGAACGATAATATATGTTTATTGGTAATTTTTTGGTGTTATTACTTTTTCGAAGAGCTCCGTTTTTTGCTCTTTTAACATTGGATTCTGCTTTATTTGATTTGTATTTTTCCAAATGCTTAATATTATCTGGTTTTTTTGATCCAACAAAATAATTATATCCATGATCTGGATCAGATGTATTATGTAATTTAATTAATTTATGTTCCCATTTGTCCATGTTTTTTTTATTACAAACATGTAAAGTAAATACAAACCAATCTTCAATATTGGAATCTCGTAAAGCTTGATAAAAAATTGGACATTCATTACGAGCCAATTGACTATCTTTATTGGACCAATGTCTTTTAAATCTCCCACGAGCTCCATACAACATGGGTTTTTTTTTACCATGTTT
>HE978656.1:58925-59968 GCA_000285855.2 Ruminococcus sp. JC304
ACATGGGTTTTTTTTACCATGTTTGACATAACTACAAGCTTTACCAATATATGATTTATTGGTTTTTACATTATAAATATCATATATAACACCAGTATCTTTATTTTCTTTGAGTTATTTATCTCCATTTGCATCTTGATCTATTTCTGGAATAATATCATTGAGTAATTTTATTTTTTCATTTTATCTAATTAAATCTATGTATTACTAATAACGTAATAAATTAATCTATCAATATTTCTAATTTAAATTTTTTAATTAACATACAATTCACCTACAACGTTTTTACCATACCTCCGGTTTTTCTCCTGAGCCATCATAATATCACTATTACAACTTGGTAGTTGTAGTTTTAGGGGTTTCCCGCAATTTGACAATGTCGCTCATTATATCATAGGTCTATATAATGAACTAGGTGGTTATATTTGTAATTTAGATCTTACAAGTTGATTTTACACTGTTTTATTATAATGGTAAATCAACAACCATTATAGCAGCCACCTGTTGCTGACTTCGACTCGAGATGAGAATCTGTACCAATCAGCATTATAAGGATCTGTCACACTCACATTGACTCGGAATGTTAACAAACTTAGGTCTTCAATAATTTGACATTTATGACCCATCATAGATAATTTATGAAGTGAAGGCTGTCTGTTAAACAATATTATATCACCATTCACTAAATGTCTTTTGACAATATCACCTGGCTTTAAAATAATTGTTTTTTCCACATATTTTAAATGATAAATATGTTTTGCTTCATTGCCATGATTATCAATAATACTTTTAATAACAAAATTAGCTCCTGGATATACACGACGTCCATTTTTTACTAATTGTGTTAAATATTCTATGTTATGTTTTGTCACAATTTCATCAAACGTTAAATTCATTGCAATAATTTGTGGAAGTCCCACTTCATTAAGAGCAATATTTGGATCTGATGTAATAACTGTACGACCTGACATATCTACACGTTTTCCCATAAGATTTCCACGAATTCTACCTTCTTTACCTCGTAATCGTGATGATAAATCTTT
>HE978656.1:61335-62187 GCA_000285855.2 Ruminococcus sp. JC304
GATCTAATTTCGGCAAATCTTTGTTTACCATGTTTATCTCTCAATAATTTATCTATTGCGGCTTCATTACGATGAACTAATAATTTATTACATCTAATACAAATACAACTTAATATATTTTTTACAAATGGTAAAAAACCAGTATGAAAAACCGGTTCCACAATTTAATATGACCAAAATGTCCTGGGCATTTTAACGCAGTTTCACCACAAGTACCACATTCAGATTTTGATTCAGTGACGCCTAGTCTTCTATCAATGACACCACCTTGAACGGGTTCATTGTTATTTTGAATTTCAGCTACAGTGATTCCATTTGGATCACTGATCGCGGAATATTTAATGACATCATTATTACCATAAATTCTGAATTCAACAGCGGTTATGGGTTCAACTGTATCCACTATCCTAGAATAAGTGTTTTTATTTGTCTCCATTTCCAAGGTATAGTAATAATATCGATTTAAATTTTATATTAAATAACACTTATTATATGTGTATTATTTTTTCAATTTTATTTACAGTTATATATTAGTGAATCTAACAACTATATAATTATATTTATTTTCGAACGAAGATATATATAATGACAAGTGTTTTTTTCCGTCTTTCCGACAATAATTTTTTAGAAGCATCAAGGACTCACGCTAAATACAAAGATTTTGCTCTAAGAATTGTAACTTATAAAACTGATGGAGCACATTTTATATATTTACCAGATGTATCATTAAATGAATTGAGTATATTGGCCAGCATAATGCAAGCTCAATTAGTAACAGGAATACCTAATTATAGATATTTATATTATTATTAATATATTTAAATGATATATATATCATTTAATTTTATCATT
>HE978656.1:64416-65124 GCA_000285855.2 Ruminococcus sp. JC304
ATGTCATTATGCACATTAGGTCAAATTTTATTAATAATTATTTACATTATTTTAATATTATCTATACCATTTTTTCTTGATTATTATTTACAATCTAAAAAAATAAAATGTATACAAGAATCTATATTAAAAGATGCAAAAAAATTATCTTCCAATAATAATAAGCCATTAATTGTATTCAATAATCGAGAACAAGGTTTTGTCATTGATAAAAATCAAACAGAACAATTTACCGGCAACATCGAAGATATATTACCAGAATTGGCTGATAATAGTTGTGTATTAATATTATATGAAATTTTAGAATATATTGATGATCCAGAAAATATTATAACTAACACTCGACGAGTATCCGGAGATAATTATTTTATTATTAATATAGCTAATAATTCGCCCAAAACATATTGGGATTATAGAATAAAAAATATTATGAGCAAATCACAATATCACAATGATAATACTATAACATATAATAAATTATCAAATATCCAGAAAAAAACACAAAATATATATAGATATTTGTTTAAATTATTTCCAGATCAATATGTTCGTCAAAATATTGAATTATGGACTGGTGGTAAATTAATAAATAATTGAAATAAAATTGATATACAATAACAATTTTATTTAAATAATAGACATAATAATTAGTATAAAGAATATGACATACTACGAGACTATTGTAGATAAAGTGGACAAAAAGAAAAA
>HE978656.1:68322-69858 GCA_000285855.2 Ruminococcus sp. JC304
TAATGCGGCGGTTGTTGTGTTCCATCCCAATAATACGTCCCAACTTCTTTGTAATAAATGACAATTTAATTTACCAGTTTTTCCGTCAGAATTGGGTTCATCATAAACATCAACACCGAAATTATATATAATATGACAAGGAGGTAATGCCATTTTTTTAATGTCAATGGGATTCCATAAACTCATAATTATTCTGCGATCATTTGGATTATTCATAATAGCATCAATACAATTATTTAATTGATCAATTCCTTGACCATAATAATCTGTTTTACAATTATCATATCCAGCTCCAAAATGTCTCATTTGAAATCCATAACCGGGGCCAATATCTCCCGCTTCATAATTCAAATTATTATTTTCTAAAAATTCTTTTGTTGAATTTTTATCCCAAATATGTACACCTACTTTTTGTAATTTATCAACATCAGTTTGCCCACGTATCATCCACATTAATTCTTCGAATATTGCTTTAGGATAAGATTTTTTTACGGTTTGTAAAGGATATCCCAAAGATAAATCATATCGTAATTGATATCCGAATATAGATCGTGTTATACCATTGCGAGTTTTCTTTATAGTACCTTCGGATATTATTTTATTAACAAGATTTAAATATTGATTCTCCTGAAATGGAACAGAATGTTCAACCAATTGATTAGAGTCTTTGTCATATTTATTTTGTAATATTTTTCCGATAGATTCAAAAAATCTTTTTGTCATATTGTAATAATTGAATAAATAATCAATAACACAATTAATTATCATATAAATAATCATAACAAATTTAGATGCTTTTTGTATTCGAGATTTATTAATTATATTTTTTTTTGGTATTGATGTCAAATTAATTGACCGTAAAGAATATACTTCATGATATATACTTGAAAAATCATTATTATTAATTTGATATTTTAAAAAATTCATTTTAATATTTTTTCCGATATCATGTACCATATTTTCACTTTCAATTTTGATATATTTTTTTTCCACAGCATCATTTAATTGTTTATGTGTCAATGGAAAATAAATACGTCGATCAGATTCTATTGAATAATTTTTTTGTATATGTGTTAAATATATGTTCTCGAGATTTGGATGTCGGAGAGCTAAGTCATATATTACTCCTCCACCAATCACAAAAATATTATTAATATTTTCTAGATAAGAAGCATATTCTATCGCTTTATTAAATGTTGGAACATATTTGATATTATGATATATATCATTTGGTTGTGGATCTCGTGTTATGACAATATTATAACGTTTCATATTTTTCCGATAAGCATCTGATAATGTTTTCCAAGTATTATGTCCGATAATACAAGCATTAATTTCATTAGACTGTGAAGTTGCAGTTGTTATTTTCCTGAAAAAAACCATATCATCTTTTAAATAAGGCCAAGGCATATTGTATTCACCATATTCTTGAGTACCTATTAAATTATCATTATTTGTAGCAACAATAATACTAAATTTTTTTAAACTGTCATTTTTTTTATAATTATTTCAATATGTTTAGTTTATAGATATGTT
>HE978656.1:72522-73775 GCA_000285855.2 Ruminococcus sp. JC304
CTTGAGTACCTAATAAATTATCATTATTTGTAGCAACAATAATACTAAATTTTTTTAAACTTGTCATTTTTTTTATAATTATTTCAATATGTTTAATTTATAGATATGTTTTTATATTTTCAATTTTTTTAAAAAAATTGAGGACTAAATAATATACGATAATACGACAACAAATATAAAGACAATATAATAAATATACATAGTGGTATATGAGTAACGATTCAGTAATTACCCACAATAATGATAATATTCCAAAGCAAATATCACTTGTTGATATAAAATTACCAAATGAATGGGTACTTTATTTGTATGACAAACAGTTATTTAAAAAAATGGCCAATCGTGCTAATTTTCAAGCCAAACCTCATAAAGCATTATGTACTATTAGTACTGTCAATGACCTTATATATATATTAAAATTAATGGATTGTGATAATACAAATAAATCCAAAATAACATCAGAGGTTGAGAAAAAAAAGAATTTAGATATCAATGATTATATTATTATGAGAAAAGGAATAGAACCAATTTGGGAAGATCCAAAAAATTCAAATGGTGGTACATTTACTATTAAAATGAATCACAATAAAGGTTATGAAGTTTGGAGTTTATTCGTAATGTATATCATGGGCGAAACTTTGACAGATTATGATATGGATAATATTAATGGTATAACAGTATCATATATTTCTGATGCTTATAATTTCAATGCATCAACTCCTCGTCAAAATATAAGTAGTTTTACTTATATTAAAATTTGGGATGCCAAACCTAATAGAACTCGTGATGAATTTATTAATATTTTGCCCGTAGATATTATTAATAAAATTAAACAAGAATCAATTATGTATTCACAAAATAATAAAAAAAAGATTTTAATGAACAAAATATTATTAATAAATTAAATTCTAATAGAGGTCATGGTAGAGGATCTAGAGGAGGTTTTTCGAATTATAATAAGAAAAATCGTCGAGAATATTGATTTACAAAATTAATTTAATTAATTTATCTGATTAGATAAATTAATTAATGATTGACTAATAATTTATATTTTTCGCAATAATTCTTATTCTTGGGCTTCAGTGATGATCCTAAAATATATCCTGTTATATTTAACAAGGGTGCAATAATATATCTTGGCGTTATTCCAAAAAATGGTTTTATGATTTCTATTACAACAGATATTATTATTATTAAAAAATATTTATCGGGGATTATTAATCCTACAATAAAATAAATAAATGCTTGCATCA
>HE978657.1:0-797 GCA_000285855.2 Ruminococcus sp. JC304
ATATTATCTAAAAATTGACATATTATGATTACCTTGTTCGCAGAGCGACAGGTTAGATAATCATATTATCTAAAAATTTGCATCGTATGTTTCCTATCTTAATAGACATTCCCAGATTACATAATCATATTATCTAAAAATTGATATCATATGTTTTCTATTTTAATAAACATTTTTAGAAGATATAATTATATTCTCTAAAAATTGACATCATTATAAATATTTATAAAAAAAATTTTGAACCAACACTTTTATTACATCCTTAAATTTTGTACTAATATAAATTTTTTTTTATGAAACATAGATTACATATTAAGCCACATATCCTCTTAATTTTTAAACTGAATACCATAATCCAAATATTTTTTATATCTGTGATAATTCAATGGTGAAATTTGTAAACTTATAATTTTTTTTACCAACAATATCATCTGTAATTTCACCTTTATAATCCCGAATTGATAATTTTTGGACACTATCCGATATTATATTTGCTCCAATTGGTTTATACATTCCTGAATTTTTAAATTAATAACAGAATCAGGAATTTTAAATTCAATATATCTAAGATTGCATCCTAAATCAAATTGTAAATGAGTAACTGATTTAGGAATAAAATCAGGATCACAATTAATATCAACATAATTTAATTTTAAATATTTAACTTTATCAGGAATGACTCCACGTTTAATTGGTAAATAATAATACATACTAAATTCGATATTTGTGACGCTAGATGGAATCGTACCAATTTCAAGAGGCTGCATAAAACAATAACCCAAATCAAGATGAGTAAC
>HE978657.1:892-1514 GCA_000285855.2 Ruminococcus sp. JC304
ATGAGTAACAGATTCCGGAATCACACCAATTTCGAGTGGTTGATTAAATCTGTTCCCTAAATCTAAATGTGTAACACCATATGGTATATCTCCAATTTTAAGTAATTGATTAAATTCAAAACCAAATCTCAAGTATTTGACACTATTTGGTATTATCCCTTTAGAAAGTGGTTGATTAAATTTTGATCCAAAAATTAAATCGGTTACATTTGGTGGTATAGTACCAATTTCTAACACTTGATTATAATCGCTACCAAATTCTAACTTAATGACCGATTTTGGAATAGTATTGGGTTTTATCGGATAATTATAACCATGTGGTATTCTAAGATAAGTTAAAGTTTCAGGAAGAATTGTTTGGTCAAAAATTTGATTTAACTCCTGTACAATATTTAAATGAGTTAATCCAGAAGGAATAACACCAGCTGATATTGGATGAATTTTACCAGAATAAATATTAAGTATTTTTACAGTATCAGGTATTACACCTGGTTCTAATATTTGATAAAAATAGTAACAAAAAGTCAAATGAGTTAATCCTTGAGGCAAAACACCTTTTTTAATTGGTTGATTAAAATACTATCCAAATTCTAAATGTTTTATATTTTTTTGGAATAATTTT
>HE978657.1:4137-6611 GCA_000285855.2 Ruminococcus sp. JC304
TATTTTTTGGAATAATTTTATCGGTAATAGGTTGATTAAAATTTGAACCAAATTTTAAAAAAGTGACATTTGAGGGTATATCATCGATTTCAAGTGGTTGATTAAATTTATCCCCAAATTCTAAATGAATTACTGTTTCAGGAATAAATCCATTAATTTTACTATTAAATGGATTGTCAAATATTAAGTGAGTTAATCCATAAGGTAGAGTAGTTTCATTTAATGATGTATTGCATCCTAATTTCAAATATTTTACATCACGAGGAATTATATCATCAACAGATTGATTTCCACAAATCAATTCTAAATGCTCGATGTTTTCAGGAATATCACCTTTACTTAATTTATGACTAGTTTTAAATACCAAGTGAGATACTGATAATGGAATGATTCCACCAGAAATTGATTTATTGTACCATGATTCAAATACTAATTTTGTCACTCCGAATGGTATTGTTCCTGATTTTAATGATTTCTTGAAAGATTTTCCAAATATTAAACACTTGACACTATTAGGAATGCAACCATCAATATTATCATTGAATTCATTGTTAAATGTTAAATGCGTTATTCCATCAGGAATATTATTTGTGCTGGCATAGTATCCAATTTTTTTAAATTTATTAAAAAAAGACAACCCATTAATAAGTCGATAATGATGAATATCATTGTAAAATATCTTGTCAATAAAATAATAAAAATGATGACTTGTCAATATAAAATTCATTTTTTCATTATCTGATAAATACTCAAATATATTTACAATAACATCATCACATAAATCATTGATTATTAATTCCATTTATTTAATGGATTTGATAAACAGATTAAATAAATTAGAATAATAAATCAATTTTTTATGCCATGAACAACTATATAAATAAAATCAACAACATAAACATCGTAAAAAATCTATTTTTATTTTTGGATTGATAAAATGTTTATTTTTATTATAAAATGATTTTTTTAATTTTAAATGAGTTACACTATTAGGTATATATCCTTTAATTACTTGATTAAATTCACATCCAAATTTTAAATGAGTTATACTATCTTCAATAGATTTATTAAATTCACATCCAAATTTTAAATGAGTTACACTATTAGAATAGGATCTATCATTAGAGTTGGATCTATTATTAAGTTATAGTACTAAAAATAACTAATGACAATTATTAATAATATTTTTTTCAATTTTATTTGCCTGTTTTAAATATATTTGTTTCTATTCTTGTAAAGACTTCGCATTCTGGATATATATTCTTTTTCATCTCCACCAAGTTCTTCTTTATCTGTATTAAATTCCTCGTGATATAATTGATTAATATTATGAGCTCTTTGATAAATAAAACGGTTTCTTTCTATAAATTCTTCTTCATCTGTATCATATTCATTACTACTATCAATGACATTATTATCCGAATCATAATTATTATTAATTAATTGTTCCTTGCTTAATGGCATTTTTATTATAACGATATAATATCTGATTATGGTTTTGTCTGATTAAATTTCAATTTTTTTCATTATGAAAATGATAATTAGCTAATTGACCTTTGTTTGTTTTATTAATATTTACCATTAAAATAAACAATTTTTTATGAGAAAAATATATACACACTCGACAATACATTATAAAATTGAAAATAATATTATCTATATATTATCATCATCCTATACTAAAATATTATCTAAATATGGAAATAAATGAAATTATTAATTTCAACAATCTGGCAAAAATAAATTACAAATCTATTATTAATTGTAATCAAAATGATGGTCCAGTAATTATTAATCGTGTTCTGGATGAAGATTATAAAAAATTTTATTCCTATGGAAAAATTTCTCTTCCTGATAAATCTAAAACACTTGCTTTAATGGAAAAAGCAAAAGTATCATTCTCCGAGTACACTGAAATTAAAGAAAATTTTATTAAAAATAAATATATCAATAATGTGAAAAATTTACAAGTATTTTTATCAAAAGATGAACATTTTTATTGTGTAAATTTTAATTGTAATACAAGTGATGAATTTGTATATTTTACTGGCATATTTGAAAAAGACACTGGGAAATATTTTGCAATAATATATTATCATGATATGTATCATGGTGCAAATTTAAGATTGAGTAGTAATAATTATGATATTTTTGACGATATTCAATTTTATGATTATAAACACATAGTTAAAAATGATCCATTGAATATTATTCTAAAATTAAATAAAAGATTTAATAAATTTTATTCCGACATACAGAGAAAAGTAAATAATAATATTGACTAAATATTAATTATGATTTATTATTTTAATAAATCATAATTATTAAATATCTTCTGTTTTGAGACGTTTATTATGTATTCTCATAATATCTTTTTTAAGTTGTCTCTCTGAATAATCACCACATAGATTAAAATAACAGAATGCATTGTTACCAGGTTCTATATTTTCATCTTTGATATATATTTTTTCTTT
>HE978657.1:9445-11020 GCA_000285855.2 Ruminococcus sp. JC304
ATCTTGTATATGTTTTTCCACAAAATTCACAAATCAATACATCATTAGGATGCGCTTTAATTTTTACTTCACCATATGTTCTACCATTATGCGAATCTTTGTACGCATTTTGATCATTTTTTTTATCTACGAATAATGGTCTTTTATTTAATCCCAACGCGCACTTTGGTTGTCCAATGTTCTCAGTACAAATACTTACATTTGTATTAAATTTTTTTTTTGACACAAAACCAAATCTGATTTTATTTTTCTCTGAAATTTTTAAATATTTTTTATCGTGTTTTTTGTTATTATATTTTTTTATATCATTATTTATGATATACATATGATCGCATTCATAATTGATTACTTCGCAAATAATATTATTTATTAATACAGCTAACATATTTTGATTATAATTATTTTTTTTAATTGATAATACATTTAATATTTTCAATATATTTTTATCTATACTTTTCGATTTATTATGAAAAAATATATTTAAATTTTTTTCTCCAATTTGTATAATAACAGATCTTGTTTCTGTTTCTTCATTTAAATTTGTACATGGATCAAATTTAATTTCATTATCATTATCAGAATCAAAATCAGAATCAAAATCAGAATCAAAATCAGAATCAGAATCATTGTCATTATCATTATCAGAATCAAAATCAGAATCAAAATCAGAATCATTATCATTATCATTATCAGAATAATATTCTTTTTCATAATATAATTGTCCATCAGAATGATATTCTCGATATCCATATTGTGCATATATTGAACAATTGATTGGAATTTAATTTCCATGACTGATATATATATCTCTTTTTCTTCATCTATACATTTAGTATAACGGTTGATAGATTCTATTTTATTTTTGAATATATCAGGTATATATTCATCCATTTCTAATTTATTTTTTACATGATTTATTTTTGTTATCATTTCATTTAAATCTTTTATTTCTATTTGTTTCATCATTTGTAAAAATTTAATATGGTTAATAATCGAATTTATTCTGTAATTTTTTTCTATTTCCATTATTTTTTCCATTTATACAATTTTTTATCTATTATTTATTTAGTTGGTTTTTTTTTCAATTTTTATTAAAAAGATTATTATTGAAATGTAATAATCATATATTGTCCTAAATTAATAATTATTAATTTAACATTACCATTTAGCACTAAATATATTGTGGTATATTAATTGGTAGTAACGAATAGAAACTGATACTGATGTATAACTGTATGTGAATTATTAATTATTACTCCATGGAAACCTCAAAAATATCTATTCATAATATTTTTATTTACAATAATTTGTCATATTAAATTTTATTTTTATTTAGTATCATTTTTATTAAATCATCTTTTGTTATTAATTGCGGTACATATTTATTATCATTGTTTTTATTAGCAATAATATGAAAAGCCTTATTTTCCATATTTAGATAAAATTCTATTTCTCCACTTATTGATTTTTCTTTTTTAATAATTTTTTGAATCGCTATTTGTGAGGCTTCATATAGACAATCTGATTTAATAGATTTGTAATGAGTACCTAATTCTGTTTCAATCCAATATTCGA
>HE978657.1:13703-15769 GCA_000285855.2 Ruminococcus sp. JC304
TCGGTATTTTTTGTATTTTGGTTGAATAATTTACAACCACGTCCTTTCCATTTATTTTCAAAGTGTCATACTTTTGTGGTTTACCATTTTCATTATCGGGATTTAAATAATTAATTGTTATTGGTTTATCAAGCTTTTTACGACTACATTTATATCTATAAATTTTAAAAAATCCATTTAATGTATCCTCACTAATATTAATTATTAGAGTAATATTTTCTTTTTTTTTAATGTTTCCAATGCAACCACGAAAAAAATATTGAGCGGCTTGCTTCGGAGTATTTGATTTATGACATTCATCAAGTATAATATATGTCTTTGGATCAAACATATAAAAATGTCTTGAATTATTGGTTTTATTCATTGAAATAAAAATGATATATATATCAAATTATTATTAATAATATTTAAAGACATTTATTAATATTATTATTTATTGCATTAATAATACAATAAATAATCAATATTAATAATATTCAGCAGATTTTTTGGCTTGTTCTTTGGTTGAATAGAAAAAATATCCGGATCCCATAATATTATTATGATTCAAATCCAGACATACTTGATATTTTTTTCCCAACCCATATACATATTCATAATGATTGTATTCAGTAATATAATCATGGCCAATCACGACACCATTTGAATCATACTTTAAAGGATATTGTGGTCCATTTGATTTAGATGATGTACATTCAAAATGGTCTCCAATAGTATTACCATCCAAATCTTCAATCTTCTCAACATAAACTTCATTTGTTTTCATTATGCCATCAACGTCAGTGTCGTTCAATGTACTATATTTATTAGTAGTATCGGGTATAATAACCGTTTGACCCTTTGGAATTCTCAATGTCATTACGGCTTTTTTAAAATCTCTGTTCCAAATTCCTACATAAGAACAATAAACTTTTTTGTATCCCCTCAAATCCTTGTCAAGTTTATAAACACCTCCATTCTTGAAGTTAAATTGCATTTTTATCTAATTATTTAAACTAATAACCAATATTTGATTAAATAATGAATGCTTTTATAAATTGTTAAATCAATTTTTTATTGGTACATGTCAATATAACATATGTATTAAAAAATTGAAAAATAAATAATTAACATGTTTCATGTTAATATCTTATAATATTATAAGACATAATAAATCTTATTTATCATGGAAGGTAAAATATTAATGGCACTAGTTATTGGTCCATTGATAATTCCCAATTTATTTATTATCATTGGATCAATTGGTTGTGTTATAGGTGTAAAATTTATGGAAATATATTTGAACTATTGCAAAAATCATGGTATTTATATTGATCCTAGTGGTGGTATTATTTATGGTATTTATGGGATGATATTAGGATTTTTTGGTATATATTTTTTTGATAATTTTATTTGTTGTTATTTTTGTGATTTACTTATTAGTAAAAATTATAAGATTAATCAATAAATATACACGATAATATTATCACATTTAGAATGATAAATTATTATATTATTTGGTATTAATATTTAATATTAAATAATATATGTTTGAGTTATTTTGACCACTATAAAAATTTGATTTTTTTAAATCCAAACATATCCATATATTTGCCATAAGAATATATATGAAAAAGATTGTTAATATTATTATTAACAATGACGAGCATTTTTAGTTTGATTTTTAATAATGATACTATTGGATACAGAAAAATGCTTTGTTGTATGGAAAATGATGAATATGTATCTGCTATAGCGACATTAATTATTCCTTCAACTGCGCAAATTGTTTCTCGTCAAAATAATGATGGTTATAGAGAAGGTGAAATGCTAACAAATACAGCTTTTGTTCAAAAAATGGAAACTTTGGAAGGTAAACCATTTGATGATATTAATTTAACGCAATATTGTTCTGATAATGGATCAGGCATTAGTTTTGAAACAGGAAAAACTATTCAAGTAGAATTGAATTTAAGTATTCATCATGGTATCAGATTTTTCCCAAATAAAGAAGATGCAATTAATAATTATTATTTTTGATTTTTATTAGTTTTATAATTCATAAAATTAATAAAATATTTATCTAG
>HE978657.1:18211-19500 GCA_000285855.2 Ruminococcus sp. JC304
TATCTATATATAAATTATTCCACGGACTATTAATAATTTCAACATGATTTGTGCTTTCCATACCAATCAATTGATTATAATCAGCAACATAAAAACAATAAGCTTTTTATATCCCTCAAATCCTTGTCGAGTTTATAAATACCTCCATTTTTGAAATCAAATTGTATTTTATTTGATTATTAAATCGTAGTTAATATTTTTGACTAATTAACGAATAATAATATTATCATACATGTTAAATATCATTAACATATATATGCTGATAATTTATTACTATCAATACTCATTTCTTTTTCTATTAAATATTGAACAATATCTAAATAACCATATTTAGATGCATAAATTAGTGGATTTTCTTCATAAGCATATATATTTGCTCCTTTTTCCATAAAATATTTTACTATTTCAATGTGTCCATTTCTAAATGAATACGTTAATGCATAATCCCACCACATATATTCAACAAAATCAGCTAGATATTTAATAGCTTCTAAATTTCCCGATTCCGAAAAATGAAATAAAGAATCTTTTTTAATCCACCAAGGAATTAAACATGAATCCAAATTTAAATATTTAATTATTTTTAAATGATTATATTTTGTCGCAATTCGATATGCATAATTATCATTCGAATGTAAATAAATATGCATATTATACAAATATTGTATAATATGTAAATGACCATATTTTGAAGCTTTTTTCAATACATAATTATTTTTTGCCGTAATGTCTGCTCCTTTTTCCACGAAATATTTTACCAAATCTAAATATCCATTTTTTGCCGCTAATCTCATAGCACAATATTTATATATTCTAGAAATCGATATCACATAATCGCTAATTAATAAAAAAATTGGAATATTATTTTGTTATGAATAATTGCGATCTAATAAATACGGAAATTTGTTGTATAAAAAATTTAAACTATCATAATATAATTTTATGCTTTTTTGAGAGATATTTTGAGTTCCATATAATTCATCATCTATGAACCATTCATGGTAACCATTTTTTCGCATAATAGCCGGTTCATTATCGTCACGGTGTCGTAAACCATGTTTAAACCAATATAAATCACCATCTATATTAATAATGGCTGGATAATATAACGATGAAGATTTCCATAAATATACCATGCATACATTTTGTTAGGAATTACTATAGCCGGTTGATCTCCAAGACGATGTAGTTGATCAAGATGATACCATTTTAATGTCCCATCACTGTGTATTATTGCTGGCTTGTCTTCGATACGATGTAATTGTCCACGAAAATACCACATCCTTGTT
>HE978657.1:20987-21763 GCA_000285855.2 Ruminococcus sp. JC304
TTTTGAAACTACAATTTCACGATCTTTAATTTTTTTTCCAATTGTGCAATTTTTTCTTGACATTGTTCAATCAGTTGTATTCTTAAATCAATTTTATCCATATTTCTTACACAAAGATAATAATTTAATTAACATATACCATTAATTTCCAATTTTTTTTTCAATTTTTTGTCATATAATTGTCTCTATTACCGGATATAAAATTATCAAATGTCAATTGACAATATGGATAGTTTTAATTTTAGCAATTCAAAATTATTTGTGCCATTATAATAAAAATCTACCAATATCATTTGATGTTGGTTTTAAATAGATTTTTATCAACTGGAATAAAAAGTTATATTAACATATCCATCTCCTCCATTTGAACCTATATTATAAGCTCCTCCACCACCTCCTGATCCTAATCTTCCAGGTTCGGATGCAGCATCACGCACATAATTTCCGCCATTTCCACCATTTGCTAATGCACTAGCACCACCTCCACCACCTCCCACTATAACCAAAGTAGGATTATCCGGATCATCCGGGTCCGGAGGACCAGCTAAACCACCAGTAAATCCCAATACATTTCCTCCTTTTCCTGGTGCAAAATAAATAGAACTAATATTAAACCAATATGCACCACAACCACCTCCTGCTCCACTGTATGTATTATTTCCTAAATTACCATTTCCACCATTATTGAAATTCGGATTAGATCCACCACGATGACCTCCTGCTCCAGGTAATGGGAAAAAACTTCCTGCTGTCACTGGTGTACTAACAGATCCACC
>HE978657.1:24371-26083 GCA_000285855.2 Ruminococcus sp. JC304
AATACGTCTTTCAGATATGATTTTTTCATATAATTTATCTAACTTATTATCAATAAAATTAGATAAATTTGTCAAGTTATTTATTGACGGTTGACTATTTGTTCGTCTTAATGTTGGAACATTTGATTTATATTTTTCTATTTGAATTCATGTATATATTTATAATTTATATAAAATTAATTTTTATCGTTTGATTGCCAAATTAATTTAAAAAAGAACCAGTCCAATGAATAAAAAAAGAAACTTGTTATAATCACCGAAATATAATATTTTTCTTATAGTTTGCTAATCTATTTCGCATTTTAATTTTGGGAAATATTTTAGGTATTTTTCTTTCCAATGTTTCAAGATAAATTTTACTCAAATCTTTTTTATTTAACTTAATAATTTTATTATAATATTTGCGATATATTAGTAAATTTGGTATTTTTTGATAAATTTCATTGATTAAAGTCTTATCGCCACCAAGATAATACAATTGATTTCCATAATATCCGGTTTTGAATCTTACAAAAGGATAATTAGATGAAGTAACTATATCATAAGACACTAGGGAAGGATTGATTCCTTTGATCTGGTAAATAAGAAGATTGGATTTTTGATTATTACGAATTATATGACTAATACATTTTTTAAGATCTTCATAAATATCATCAATGTCATATCCTGCTTGTATAATATTGTATTTTGATGTTTCAATACCATATTCACTATCTAATTTATAAAGCATATAACCCATACCCAATTTATTATTTTCATTGATATTATTATCTAATAAAAGTTTATTGTTATTTTGATTAATTTCTTACGATGTTGACGTTTCTTTTTTTTTTCATTCTCTGAATCCGAGTCATTTATCATGCGATTAACTACCACAACTGCAGCCATTATTTATTATTACCAATAATATTAATAATAATAAATAAATCTTATTGTATGTCATAAAAAAATCAATTTTATTATTCATAAAAATAATTTGATAATATTATTGTAATATAACTATTTCAATAATATTAATCTCGGACCAAAATTTGATCTCTATTGGGACCTATTCCAATATATTTAATGGGAATATCAACACATTTTTCAATTATATTGACGAAATTTTTAGCTTGTTCAGGAAGTGATTCGAAATTTGATACAGTAGAAATATCTTCTTCCCAGCCATCGATTTCAACATATTCTACATCATCCGGATTTTCCGTAAAATTATTTACACTTGAATGACCTTTAATAATATAACCCACACAAATTTTAATTTTTTTCAATCCAGTTAAACAATCCAATTTATTCAAACATAAATAAGAAAAATCATTAAGTATATGGGCTCTTTTAAGTAAGACACAATCAAACCATCCACATATTCTTGGTCTACCAGATGCATCTAATTCCATAAATCTTCTGGAAATTAAAATATCTTCTTCTGGATAAATAGTATTAGAATTCATTAAAGTTCCACCAGCTTTAGGTATTTCGGGTATTTTTGTATATCGGGGTATACTTTAGTCCATGAAATAATATTTTTTTATCCTCGGATGAAAATTCAGTCGGTAATTTACCGGGACTTGCTACACGAGTTATAATTGACTTGACAACTCCTACAGTTGATATTTTACTGGGTGCAATTCCCAATCCATTAACAGCACCTCCTGATGATGACGATGATGACGTCACGTATGGATAAAATCCGTGATCAATATCTAGCATTACTG
>HE978657.1:29318-31001 GCA_000285855.2 Ruminococcus sp. JC304
ATATTATGTTTGTGATTTTTATGAAACTGTTTTTAGATATTTTTTTTCAATTTTTTATTTTATGTACGGTCTTTTTTATTATCATTTTTATAATGATTACAAAATGAATTCAAAGGGTGGGATTCAAACCCGCAACATCAAAAAGAGAATGAGATTCTTTGATAGCATAAAATAATATGCTTATATAATTAAATTGTTATTATTCATCATTTAATGATTATATTTTTGGATACGTTTATTATATCTATTTGTATTTTTGAAATATTGATTGCGATTCCTGGAACAATTGTATTTATTTCTTAACAAAATTTTTGGTTTTTCGGTATCAATAATTATATAAGGATCTTGATGGCTGTTAGCTGCTAATTGTGTTAATACTCCACCAAACCTTTTATTATAGCGAGGAAAATTATTACATTTGGATAATTGATTATTAATATTAATTTTGATATTGTGATCAATTGTATATTTCATTTTATTATATATACAATCGCATAAAGTAAGATATTTTACATATTGTGGTATCGATAAATTATTATAACAACCACATTTAATTATTAAATCGGTAACTATTTTGGATATCAATATATTTGATGCACCGGATAATTTATATGATACTCTCTTAAAACGTTCCATATAATCTAATTTTTTAACATATTCATAATTATGCAATTGTGTGTAATATAATTTATCCAAAAAAAATCTCATATTATGATTAATGGAAGCGAATATAATTTTATCTCTATCAGATAAATAATTCATGATATTTATAATAACATCATCATTGAGCATTAATTATATTAATTTATTTAATACATACATATTATTTAAATTAATTCAAATACTTTTTCTAAATTTAAACCTATTTCGAGTAACAAATTTGCTGTATTAATTTTTTGTGAATTTTTTATTGGTTCATTATTTAATTTACTAAAATCAACACCATTTTCCATTAATAATTTAATGATATCATTATCCATCATTTTTATAATATTTAATAAAGAATCAACATTTAAAAGACTAATATTTGCTCCATGTTTAATAAATAATTCAATTAAATATTTGTCACGGTATTTTACAATATCATTAATAATAGATCCATTGGAACAATTAACATCCGCTCCTAAATCTAACAATATTTCTATTACATCACTAATAACAAACTCATTTTTATTAATATCAAATAAAACATTTTCTCCACTTTTAACAATACTAGAAAATTCTTCTCCTTCTAATTTATCAAAATAATTAATCATGTTGTTAAAATAATTATGAACACATTTTTGTAGACAATAATTATCTCGGACAGTAATGTCATATTTATAATCCAGTTGTAATAAATATTTGAAAACATAAATATTATTACTAGCATTACATAATACATATTCGTTATTTACATGTATATCTGCACCATTATCTATCAATATTTCTAATGTCATAATTATATCATTTGCCTGATAAGTATATATATTATTACACATTAATGATGCTAATTTTATTGCTATGTTATTATTACAAGTAACATCAACACCAGCATTTATTAGCCTTGATATCACTGGATATTGTCCTCTATAACAAGCCAGATTTAATAATATGTTATTATAATCAGAAACATTAATATCTTGATATATATCTAATAATTCACATACTATTTCTGTTCTACTAATCGTTAAAGATAAATAT
>HE978657.1:32540-33615 GCA_000285855.2 Ruminococcus sp. JC304
AAGTTTTTTTATTTGTCGTTTATATTCACGATGCGACATCTTTTCATAATCCGGAAAATCCATTTATTCAATATTGTTTTGATATTAAATCAATATCAAAATAATAAATTTATTAATGAATTTTATTTTCAATTTTATATCAAACAATATCAGATTCTTTTAGATATTCCTTAATATATGGAAGTCTTTGGACATACATATGATGATATCTATCCCTGGGTGTATGATTGTATTTATTTCTCGGACAAACCGCTCCATATTTTTTAAAAGTTTTATTTTTTATCTATTTTTTGCTGTATATTCTTCTCTAATTGTTAAGCGATCCAGATAAATGCGAAACAAAGCTGTCTGACCATCATCATCGAGTTCATGGAATCGACGATAACCTCGTTCCAATAAAAATTCCATTAATGGCAAACTACAATTAAGAAAACGAGAGTGTTTGTAAATGTGATCAAGTTCTAATTTTGCATAATCGATATACATTAGACTATCTAGACGTTTTAGTCTATCTATCCTTTCATAATCAAAATATAGAAAACCACATACAATATTTCTAACCACTTGATCATCTACTGATATCGGCTCAATTCCAAAATCCATGAGAATCATATTTTTTTCAAATGGAAGTTTGGACATACGTGCAATGATACCATTATAATAATTATTATTTTTATACATTATGGATAATATTATAATAATCATAACACAATATCTATTTATGTTCTGATTTCAATATTTTTTATGGTGTATGATATAATGCTTATTGTTAACAATAAGCAATAATAACTAACATATATCACCATAAAAAACAGTATCAGAACAATGCCATTCGTGTTTTAACCATTTATCACGACATTCCTTGGATTGGCAAAATGTTATTAATTCGCCATCTCCAGGTCTACCAGGAGCATATTTACTCTTATTCCAAACATCATCTGTAAATCTATTAATACCACATGCTAAACAAATTCTAAAAAATTTTTGATTATGATCACTATCACAATATTTAAATTGGACATCTGGAGTATAATATCTGGCTAATTCATCTGTATAATAGTAATTCTCATTTTTA
>HE978657.1:35677-38448 GCA_000285855.2 Ruminococcus sp. JC304
AATAGTAATTTTCATTTTTACTGTAATATATAGATCCAGACATAGGAATAATTCTGGTCATAGTTATAAGTTTATCTTTGGGGATTTGACTGAAACCAGATTGAGGAACATAGGATAGATCCATTTTAATGATACTTTCATCAATGATTAGAGCATCATTTTAATATATTATATTCAATTTTTTATTAAGTGAATTGTATATTTATTTAAAGTATTATCATTATATTATTTATAAATAATGGTTTTATCGGATTTTATTAGTGTCAGACATAAAGGTCTTTGTTTTCCACATATATCCTGTCATAATGATCCAAATCACAAAACTTTTAATATTTTCACTGAAAATACATATCCAACAGAACGTGTAAATAATTCTGAAGCACTGGCATTAATAAAAAAAGCTAGAACTTCATTTGCATGTTACACTAAAATTAAAGACAAACATATGGCAAAAAATTATAAAAAAAATTTATCCCCAGAACAAGTCAAAAAACATTTTTATAAATCTCACGACAAAAAATTTTATTGCATTTATTTTGATATAACTGATGATGACGCTGTATTGTATTATGTTTTTGGTATTATTGAAATATCAACTGGTAAACATTTGTTGATTGTTAGAGAATTTTGGAGTGGTTCATTTGATGCATTATATATTAAGCATCATATGTTTAATTATTACACCGGTGATGATTATTTAGAAGATACATGTTATCCTAATCCGCGCACTATTATTAGTTATGATACTAATGAAAAATTTGATAATCATCACAAGCCATTTGATATAATTGATTCGCTAGAAGATTATTTTTACACTCTGTTTGATGAATTATCAGAATTAGTTCAATAAATATTATATGTATATACATGTATATATAAATATAATAAATCTAATTAAAGTTCCAAATCAACACCAATCAGAAAATGATCTGATGAAAATAATCTATCTGTTACGTTATTGATTATACTAACTAGTGGCTTATTGAGTTTCTTTTCTGATAAATTAAACTCACCCGAAAGACTAAAACTGCGGATACCTTGAGTAAACCCTCGATGGACAATAATATCTATATTTCGTGGTGAGATTATACCACATTCATCAATATCAACCTTGTACTTGTCTGTATGATAACCAACAAATGTAGCTTGATGACCATAATGTCCATAAAGTGTATTTCTCCAATCCGTTGCTTCTTCTGTTATTTTTTTATATGTCTCAAAACCATCCATATCTTTATCTTCGAAAGTGCATATTTCACCACCAAAAATTAAACAATTTTCTCCTGATATTTCACGCAACATAGAATTACAAAGACTGGCCGATTTTAACCGGGAATTTTTACCACTGATAGGAAAATCGGAAACAGCAGTTGTTATTAATTGCTGTGATTGGACATCTAAGAAAGTTGCCCATTGGCAATGACGATAACTATGGGTATCACCAAAACACTTATCTGTACCTCCTTCTTCAATTGGGCGACGATTTTCGGCATTATCAACAATTAATGGTGGTGGAGTATGAGGATCATCTTTCAACCAGAAACCACCATGACAATTAATGAAAAATCTATTACGGAAGTATGCAATACCAGTCAGAGCACCTGTCCATTCACCATCGATAATTTCATATAGATCATGTCCTGTATGAGCTGCTCTAAATATAACTTCATAACCAATTCCATTAAGAAAAGTTTTCATATCGACTGCTTGACTCGGACTCATTTCTTGGAGCAATATCAAATCTGGAGCCAAGTGTGTTAGCATTTCAGTAACATAATGTTTACGTGATTGCCATCCACGTATCGAATATTCTTTTTCATCTTTGGGATCTAAAAAGGAAGTTCTAATGTTCCAATTTACAGCACGTATAATTCTTGGAGATAAATTTTTGCTGAAATTAAATGAATTTTCGCTATTCAATGTGCGTTGATGTGCTTCTTTTTTGGTAGAACTATGAAGTTGCAAATCCACTCCAATCAAACATCTATCAGATGCAAATTCCCTTTTATCAGAATCTTTTATGGGAGATATTAAAGGCTCAACAAGTTTTTTTTCCAATGAATTAAATTCACCAGGCATAATAAAACTACGAATAGATTGTAAACCCCTGTGTAAAATTAGGTCTAAATTTCTTGGTGACACAATACCATCTGAATTTATATTAACTTTAAATGGATCATCAGGGTATCCAATAAAACTTGTTTGATGTCCATAATGATCTTTCGAATTGCGATAATCAGACGCATATTTTGTTAAAGTTTCATAAGCCATATTTCCATCCTTATCTTCAAACAACATTAAAGCACCACCAAAAATTAGTGGATTTTTTCCAGCTATTCCACATAATCTTTCCATAGCCAATTTAGAAGATTTTAGCCTGGAATTAAAACCTCCAATGGGAAAATGAGATGTACCGATCGTTATCGGAATATTACTTTCTATATGCAAAAGAGTTTCATGATAAACATATCTATAACTGTGAGTATCGCCAAAACATTTATCTGTACCACCTTCTTCAATTGAGCGTCTATTTTCACTATTATCAATAATCAATGGGGGCGGAACATCAGGATCTTCTTTCAACCAAAAACCACCTTTGTCCAATAAAGTAAATTTATTAATTGAGTATGCGATACCTACAAATGCACCAGTCCATTCATTATCAATAATTTCACGAGATTCTTTTCCAGTATGTGCGGCACGGAATTGTGCATTATATCCCAATGGCTCAAGAAAGGAAATAATATCTTTACATTGGTCAAGATTCATAC
>HE978657.1:41341-44221 GCA_000285855.2 Ruminococcus sp. JC304
GGAACTCTTTCGTTGACTACAACATTAATTTTACGATTAGTATCTTTGGCATAACCAAGAACTTCATTTCCTTGTTCCATTAAACGTTTAATATCATTTCTTAGTTTGTCAATTTTATCATCCTTTTTTTTGAGCAATTTTTCTTTTTCTTCAACAGCTTCTTTTGTATGATATTCCATCATTATGTCTGATACTTTAAGTGAATATTCCGTTGAACACCAAGAAGCTATATTTATTATTAATTTTGGATGCACATATGTTCCTCTGATTTTTATTAATTTCCCTCCTTTGATTTCCATAATTATTTTTGATTCATCTATTTTTTCAGCTGCTCGTTTTAGAGTACGTGAATTTTCAGCTACTCTATTTTGAGCACGTGATTTTAATTGTTTTAAAAGCGCATTTATGAGTTCATTACTTTTATCATTACGTTTCCAATTACCAAAACGTTCACCACAATCTTTACATAATTGTGTGGCATTAATATAACCATTATCTCGATTTATTATCACTTCAAAATCTCCAAATTTACCAACTGCAAATTTTTCGTTGATATTTTCGAAAATTATATTTCTGAAATCATTTTCTTTTGATTCTATGATATTTTCAAAATTATCTTTTGGTTTATCATTATCACTTTCATCATTTGACATATTAATATCAGACATATCTTCTTCAGATTCTGAATCTAAAATTTTTTTAGAAGATTTTCTTTTGAGATATTGTTTTTTGTTTGAAATTGATTTAACATTATCTTCAGTACTATCAGTTTCTTCAGATTCTGAACTTTCTGATTCAATAACAAATCTTTTACTTCCAGATCGCTTCAATGATTTATTGTTAGTTTTTTTGGTTTTATTAGATTTTCTCACAACTTTACGTTGTTCATAGTCACTAAGTTCATAATCACTAATTTCACTTGAATTGCTGGAAATATCTGATCTGTCAGAATATTTAGATTTTGATTTGATAAATTTTTTGGTTTTGCTTGACATTTGTTATTTAACATGAAGTATTAAATTTTTAATGACATATTTATATTTCAATTTTTATTGGTTAATATAAATTGGAAAATTAATTTATGTTTGGTTTAATATTATTAAACTTTTTCGTAAATTTGTAACAATCTAATACTTGATGCGTTATTAATATTTTTTGCAGACTCGATCATATTTTGATTAATATACATATCAAAATGTTTAGTATCAAGTAAATATTTTAAAACATTGGGATAATTAATACTAATATTTAATATTGATGAATTGTACTCTGTGGAATCATTGAGACTAATCAGCGAATCTAATACTTCATAATTATTTTTGTAAATAATAAATTCTGTTATTAATAATATTTCTGTTAAATTAAAATTGGCAAAATCTTGATAAATATTTGATGGTTCAAATATAATATTTTTAGCAATTGTGTATATTAATGAATCACATTCGTGGTCTGGATATTGATTTGTCAAAAACTCGAATGTTTCAAATTTTTTATTATCAAATGCAGTTTTTGTAATATTATTGTATGTTTTGTAGTCATAATTAATAATATTTTGACAAAATAAATATTGTATTATTTTCCAACGATTATTTTTGACAGCTATTTCTAATATTTTTTCTATATCAATATTTTCATGACATGAAAGTAGCTTTTCCATATAAATAATATTTCCGAGTTCAATAGCTTTGTGCAATGCCAAATAATTAGTATCGCATAAATTTATCGAAATAAAATAATCTAATAATTCCATATATTCTTTCTTGACGCATATTTCCAACAAAGATTCATTGCAATCATCTAAATTACAACCCGAATTTATAATGTATTTGATAAAATCAATTTGATTATGATGTACAGCACATTTTAATACAAAATTATTATTAACTTCATAATTTATGCCTTGTTCTATTAAATATTTAACTACAGCAAAATTATTAGTATTTGCAGCATTCATTATTATTTTTGACATTGCATCATTATTATGAATATTAGCACCTAGTTTTATAACATATTTAATGACCGATAAAATTCTCGATTCATAACTTTCACTATGAAAAAAAAATAAAAATCCATCAAAAAAATAATTATGTATATTTGTAATAACTGCTCCCAAATTTATTAAATATTTAATTATTTTAGTATTAGATCTATATATAGCTGTGTTAACAGCTTCATTTAAATATTCTTGATTGTGACCATATTTATTAATTGCATGTTTTACCAAATCAAAATTTTTTCCATGGACAGCATAATATAAATAATTAATATTTGAACAAATATTATTTTTTTCCATAAAATCTTCAAATTTTATGCAAAAATCATAATTTCCTTGAATATATAAATGAATTAAACTATCTCCAAAAGTATTTCCCTCAAGTTTACCAGTATCAAAATTATTATCCTCAATATATTTTATTATTAAATCAAACATGTCGATTCTTTCATGCGAACATATCGGATAAAATAATTCGGTTATATCATAGCAATAATAATAATTATTATCTAATATGTGTTTAAAAATTTCCACTTGATTACAATATACAGAATATTTGAGTCCATTTGGGATTCCCCAAGAATTATTAATTCTTATCCCAGATAAATGTAAATATTTTACTAAATCAATAAATCCATACATACATGCCCAATCAAACAACATTGCTGATTGTATATCAGCTCCTTTTTTTATCAAAGACATACATGAATTGATATCTTTTAATAAATATATTTTATGTATTATTATGTGGGTTGGTAACCAAGGATTTTTAGATAATTGTGTGATCTTAAACTTTGGATGAGATATATCGAAAGATAGTTCCATTATTTGGACACCAAAATTATAAAAAGTATTCCAACTATTATGATGAAATAGATCTTGAATTT
>HE978657.1:46691-49604 GCA_000285855.2 Ruminococcus sp. JC304
ATTTTGGTATTTCAAATCAGAATTTTCTTTTTCTAATTGCATAATATCCTTTTCTTTGTTAGCTATTTTCTTCTCTCTATTAGCGATTTCTTTCTCTCTATTAGTTATTTCTTTCTCTCTATTAGCTATTTCTTTCTCATATTCTAGTTTCATTATGTTGTGTTGATTTTCAAAACATTTTAGTTTATCGGAAATTTCTTTAATATGACCTGTATAATCACGCGCTATTTTGCCAAATTCCTTTGTTATTAAATCAGATTCTTTTTTCGTATAGATAATGATTTCTTTGTATTTAGGATGCTTGAATATGTAATTCATTTTTTTTAGTACTTGGAATAAATCTGTTTCTGCTTTAGAAGTATATTGAGGATCAATGTAATTATAACATTTCAATAATAATTTTGCACCAGGCATTTTTCCATACGATTCTGTATGTTCATCGATTCTTCTGGTGAGATCTATAGTTTCTCCTCCTTTAGCTACAATACATTCATCATATTCTTCACAAATATCAAGTGTAACTCTGAGATCTTTTACTTTGCCAATTGTAAATAAATATAATGTAGGTAATGTACTAGAAGTTTTATTGAAGACTTCTTTAACAATGTCTGTTGTGATGCCCATTAATTTTGAGCAAAGCATATTTTTTTGATCTTGTGTGCCGAGATGAGCTGTGAATAATGTATTAGTAGCCCACATTATAAATCTACTTACCCTATCATTTTTTGAAACAAACATAACTCTCAGGAGACCTTCATATGTTAAATATAATTTTTTTATTTTTTTATTATTTTTTATCTTATTTTTTTCGCCTTCAATGAACGTATTTTTTTGAAGATAAAAATATCGATAATGAATTTCTGATTTGTATCCACGATTTTTTTGTGTGACGGAATCTCTAAGTTTTTTCATCCCAAAACCTTTTGAAACATCACTGGCTTTAAAAAAACAGTTTCTGGGATCTCTGGTTCCGCGAACTTCAATATCAACAATTTTCTTTTTATCATCTCTGATTTTTTCATTTTTGTTTAACTTAATTATACCAGGTGCCATAACAATTTCATTTTCAAGATTGTCTTCATTATCACTATTATTATTACTATCATCATTATTATCGTTATCACTTTCATCATCATCTGATATATTATCTTTGATCCATGATACTTTAATCAACACTTTATCAAACTTTCTGCTTTTACCATCGGTTTTAATCCATTTTCCACTTTTATTGGTCGCGAATATATAATTATTATCATCGATATTTAAATTAGATATGAGTCTACGTCCATTAGTACAACTCTTAAATTGAGTCAATTTAAGACTAATTAAATCATCTGTGTGGTAGTACTTAATACCATTTATTTTAATATCTTTTAGTGTATTCATTATTTGAATAATATTATGTTAGCTGATTATATTTATATCAAAAAATAATTAAAATTGATATATTTATTGACTGTAATACATTTTTGATGATTATTTATGATTAATGGATAATCATATAGCATCTATTTTAGAACTAGTAAAAACATCATGTCCAATTCCTATCAATCATGAAAACATTCGTAACTTGAAAAATAATATTGAGGAAGAATTACACAAAATATTAAAAAAATATTAACAAAATGGATTGAAAAAGATTTTCATCTGAACGATATTCGTTATAATGATAATGATGATGATAATGATTATTGCGATGATTCTATTGTAAATTTAGAAATGGATAGAAAAAGATTGGATAACAAAATTGATAAAAATACTAAAATTATTGTGGATAAAATAATTTATGATTATGTTAATACAATGTGTTTAAAAGAATATGCGAATGGCGACAGAGAAAAAGTGATGACATACATTCCATATACTGATATTAATTATGATGTAAAGGATACAGGTTATCGCACTATGCTTCATTATGCAACAAAAAAAGAAGATATTGAAATGATAAAAATTATCCTTGAAAAAAAACCCAAACAAATTTACCAAGTATATAACACAGAAAATTTGGAAATAATGGAATTGTTCATTGAATATATTTGTGACAATGATTTATATTTAAAATACAATGAAAGATCAAATATATTTTATAATCAATCAAATATAATACGAGAATTTATTTGTAAATATCCTCGTGCCAAAGAATTTCTCGGAAAATCTTATGATGGAATTGCGAAAAAATATTTCAATAATAATTCTAATTAAATATTTTTAATACTTGTTAATTATTTAACAAATATTAAAAATTCAAATTAAGCACAAGTTCCCAGCCATTCACCAGTTGAAATGACACAATCATTTGACACACAATCAATGTTTTGAGTGCATTCAGTGGGTTTGAGACAAAGTGTTTGTTGACGTGATCCAGACCAAACTTCGCGTTTGGGTGATGAACACTGGCAATAATGAGAAAAGCCAGGATTATCATAACCATAGTTACAAAGACAAGTATTGAATGGAATGAGCACATTATTTCCATACTTTGTGCAGGTAATGCTAGTAAATTGAGTAGCAGCTTGAGGACATTGCCAAACTTCTCTACAACGACCAATTGGAATACATTCAGGTACACCATTGTTCCAATAAACAGTTTCATTGGCAGAACATTGACAAGCATTATTTTGAGAAACAGATTCTACATCAGGTACCCATTTAAAACCATTACTATAACTACAACCACATAGGCCACTAGTACGAACGCCATAATTATAATTAGAGGGACAATCACTATTAATATTGCAACTTACAGCACTACAATGAGTACCATTACCAACATATCCAGGTTTGCATTGACATTGATATTCAGGAATTAGCTTACCATTACCGGTGACGAAAACACATTCAGCATTAGCATCACAATCACCACAACCTTGATCAAGACAAAAATCTTGACAAACAGGCGAATCATAAGGTCTC
>HE978657.1:52030-54010 GCA_000285855.2 Ruminococcus sp. JC304
TCGAGCAGCAAGTGCATGGAAATAATGACATCCAGAAGAATTAGCAATTAATCCACCAGGACAAAAACTTTGATGAGTTACTACACTAGACATATATTCAATACAAGATTCATTACTAGCATAAACTTGATTCACACCAGTGCAAGAAGGAATAATTATGTTGCAAATTTCAATCGCATTATGATTTGATTCACCAGCAGCTAGATAAGTTGCCACGAGTGGATCTTGGTTTGAAATATCAATCCAAATTTCAGTACTGCAAGGAACAAATCGAACATATTGATAGTTGACGAAACCATCAAGAACAGGTGAACCAGGAAAACCAGCAAGAGAATAGTTGGTAATAATGTTATACCAAGCACTAACATTATCCGCTTGCCAATTAATAGAAGCAACATCAAGTTCACTGAAAAGATGAATATTAGCAGGATCAACGGCTTGAAGAGAGTACTCCGCTGCAACAGAATTAGCAGAATATGATGCGAAACCGGCAACAATAAATTGATGCAGATATTCATTAACAGATCCATCAACAAGAGTATCTGGAGTAGCTAGACTTTCATAAATATCCAGAATATATGAACGATTGTAATTAGTACGTGCTACCCAAACTTTCAAAATTTCAAGTCTGTCATTTTGAAGTTGAACAGGATTGATTCCTGGACAAGGATTATCATTGTATCCAGTTTCTATGATTGTTGAATTAATATAATAGTTACCAAGTGTTCCATTTTGGAATACAACAGCCGCCATAACTAATTCGGGAGGCATTGTTCCTGACATATTTTCAGCAGGAATGTTAGGATTCAAACAATAAATAAATTTTGCAATAAAACAAAGAATTACAATTAAAATTAGTGAAATTTTCATTTTGTTGTTTATTTATTTTAAGTTGTTGTAAAATTATTTGTTTATTTTAATTATTAAACACTTAATATTTCAATTTCTTAACATAATTCATTATACTAAATGGTTCAAAAAATTTGAATATTTTATTGTATAAAAGTGACTTTAATCTATCATTAATTATTAATTTAATATGTCCGATTACAATCGTTTAATTAATTATATCGAAAATGATTATTACTCTTGGGAAAATAATATTCGCGACTGGATTAATGATGATTATCATGGATGGTTAAATGATGCTTCGAGAGAATGTTCGACTCGATATCAATTGAATAGAAGTTTTGACAATTGGCAAAATTATGTTGATAATGTTGTCCAAAGTGAATTCAATGATCTGGTTGAATATTATGATGAATTAATGTCTGATTTTTAATCTTTCAAATAATTATTTGAAAGATTAAAATAATGTGCAAGATAAATCTTTTCTTGATGTTGCTAATATATCATTAATATAAACAATGGGATATTTTCCTCCATCAACAAATTTTATATTTAAATGATCATGATATTGTCGTTTTAACATGTAAAAATGATATTCATAACAATTCCACAAACCAATTTTTAATGTTATGTCCACTATAAATGATTCTAATGGTATTTTAGTTGTGTACTGATTTCCATGCTTTATTTTGACACAAAAATTATTAATATATTTTGTTTCAGAAATTTTATCAGTAGTTTTATCGTACACAAAATCTATAAAACATTTATTGGATGAGGTATAATTTTCAGCATCAATTTTGATTTTTATGTATTTATCTTTTTTAATTTTAGTATAACTCATTATTAATAATGAAATGTTTGATTATTATTTAAATCTAAATAATAATCAATATTTTATCAATATTTAATCAATATATTTACTCGCTGAATTAATTTTTGAATGTAAATCATCCATATCGTTAATACCAAAATATTCAAATAATTTAGAATCGCGCTCAATTAATTCTTGATAAGTATTGCCTCGATCTAAATACCATTGTATAGTTATAATCCTGGTTCGAATACTATTGGGACTCATCATAAATATTAAATTTGAATCTATAATTTCCGTATGTAAATTTTTTATAA
>HE978657.1:55992-57947 GCA_000285855.2 Ruminococcus sp. JC304
GCATAATTTCATCATGAATATATGCTAAAACCGTTTTACCACAAATGTCTACTATATCAAAATTTGTGCATTCACATAATCGAGTAAAAATACCATTAGAACCAAATAATTTGGAATGATGTATTGTATAATTAAATAAATTGGCTCTAAATAAATTTTTTGCCATGATAATTAAAGCGGTTCGTCCATTATTGTTACATAAATATGTATTTATTTTATGATCTAGTAATAAATTTACGAGCTGATGACAATAATCTGGATCTATATTAATAGACCTAATAGCATACATTAATGCTGTCATTTTATATTTATTAATAATATTAATACTAGCATTATTGTCAATTAATAAATTAATAAATTCGAGGGGAAATTTATTTTTTATTGCCAGTAAAATAGCATTATTACCATACTTATCCAGTATGTTTGGATCAGCGCCATATTTTAATAAAGTTGGAACACTTATTAAATCATTATCGATCATGGATTTTTGATACGATTCAAAAATTTCAAGCAATACTGTTTCACCATTATAAACATAATTTGGACTCGCTCCATTTTCTAGTAATAATTGAACAACTTCTGGTCCAAATTCTGATGTTATGTCAATGGCTTCGCTCAAAACAGTATATCCATTGACAAAATTAACATTAGCTCCATATTTTATCAATAATTTTATAATTTCTACATCATTTTTATTTTGAAATTTATTATGGCAAAACATTTTTAATAGACAATTATTTTTATCACTGTTTACGATACTGATATCAGCGCCATGTTCTAAAAATATTTAATCATTTCTAGATTATTTAATTCGATTGCTAATGTTAAACAAGTATTTTTTTGATATTTTGTATGTTGACATCAGCACCCAAGTCTAGTAATAAATTAATCAAATACATATTATTACCTTTGCCTGTTTTTATAGCTGTTAATAACACGTTATTACCACTAACAACATCAATAGCATTAATATTAGCTCCACACTTTACAAGTTTAACCACAATATCGGTGATATTAAATTCATTAGAATATTTTGCTAATTTTAATAATGGCGGAGTAATACCATTATTACAATTAATTTCTCTCATTAAAAACAAATCAATAATTTCATTAATAATTTTATTCTGTCCTTTTGTTTCAATGTATAAATCTAATAATTTTGAAAATGGAGTTTCACCATTTTTAGTTTGTAAATTTAGGTCGCAATCACAATCCAAAAATAAATCTATAATTTTTTTGTATGTATCATAATGTACCATGTAATTATTTTTAATAAATAAAGACAAACAAGTTTCACCTATATCGTTTTGAAAATTAACATTAGCTTTGTGATCAAGTAATAATTTAATTAAATCAAAATTAATATTGTATTTTTGAACTGCCGTATGTAAAGGCGATATCAAAAATTTATTGGTAATATTTACATCAGCATCATTATCTAATAAATATTTAATAGTTTTAAAATTACTGGAAGTATCTGAATTTTTAATTGCCATTAACAAAGCGGTATTACCTTCGATATCACAAGCATTAATATTTGCACCACGTTCCACCAATAATTTAATTGTTTCAATATTACTTGTTGTCCGAGAATACGAGGAAGCTAATATTATAGGTAAATATTTATTTTTTTCTAAATAATTAGGATCGGCACCTTTATCGAGTAATAATTTAACAGTTTGATTATCACTAGAAGTAGAACTGTATCTACATGCCAACATTAAAGGCGTTGAATAACAGTCATTTGGCACCGTATAATTAACATTAGTAATATATTCGGATAAAAGTTCCAAAATTATGGAATTTCTTTTCGTGCGAGAATTTTTCACTATATTTGCAAAAATCTCATATTTATGATCATCTTGAGCATAATTTTCTACCAATATTTTGATCAAGTCTTTTTTATGAAATTTATTTTTCCACGCAATAGAAAAATAAAGTTCATAATTTTCGCA
>HE978657.1:59699-60816 GCA_000285855.2 Ruminococcus sp. JC304
TTATAAAATCAAATTTTTATTAGTTATTGTTTTATCTTAATAAAAACTCTTATATTTATTAGTTTTATGAAATCATAAAACCAATACATCAAAAAGACACGATGATTGTTGCTATAATAACACCAGTACATGTTTCTCTGATAATGAGATTATTAATGAAATTAATCCATATATTTTATTGTATCCATTATTTTTAAATTAAGACTATCAATATCATAAATTCCAAAATAATCTAATATACTTAAATTATTCCATGTAATAACCTTTTCAATATCACCTGTTTTTAAATACCATTGTATTGAGAGTATTTTTAATCTAAAACTAGTTGGTTCTAAATGTACATGATTTACATTATTTTTAATATCATTACATACGCATGAAAAAATATTTTTAATGATGGCTATTTCTTCTATTCGATTAATAACTTTTAGTATATTATCAGAATCTAAATGTTTAAAAAAATTACAAGTCAAATTCATTTTATAATCAGCACCATAATCCAATAATAATAATATAGTTTTAATATTATTTTTAACCGCTAAATGTGATAATGCTGTATGATCATCATTACTTTTAATATTTGGATTGGAACCATGATCTAATAAAATTTTCACTACATTAAAATTATTATCATTTTTAGAATTTTTTGATGCTATTATTAAAGCGGTCCATCCTTTATCACTACATAAATTAATATTAGCACCATATTCTAATAATAATTTAACTATATCAATACTACTTGATATATTAGAAAAATTTGATGCTAACATTAAAGCAGTCCATCCTCCATCATTACATAAATTAACATTGGCTCCATTATCTAATAATAATTTTACAATATTAATATTATTTCTGGAATATTTTGATACTAACATTAATGAAGTCCATTTTTTATTATTGCATAAATTAATATTGGCTCCATTATCTAATAATAATTGTACAATATTAACATTATTTTCAGAATATTTTGATACTAACATTAAGGCAGACCATCCCTTATCATTACATGAATTAACATTAGCACCATATTCTAATAATAATTTAATTATATCAATACTACTCGGTGTATTGGAACATCTTGATGCTAACAATAAAGCAGTCCATTTATCTGAGGTTT
>HE978657.1:61227-61769 GCA_000285855.2 Ruminococcus sp. JC304
GGTTTTTAAATTAACATTAGCCCCATTATCTAATAATAATTTTACAACATCAATATTATTTTGAAAATAATTTGATACTAACAACATAAGAGCTGTTTCCCCTTTATTATTTTGAATATTAATATTAGCTCCACATTCCAATAATAATTTAATTACTGTTTTATATTTTGCAGTGGCACAATTTTCACAAGCAATCATTAAAGCAGTCCATCCTAATTCATTTTGCGAATCAACTTCATTCTATTATTCGAAATATAGTCTACAACTACATCAATATCTAATATTTTTAAATGAGAAACCAAATATGACGTTTTACTAAATTTTTTACATGATATTTTAAGATTACAACAATAATTTGTTTCACTACTATAATTTTTAAATAACATTATTTTATTAATATTAACAAGATAATGTTGTTTATTTAATTGTGTATATTTTTCAATATTTTATTAAAATGGTCCAATATGTGAACTAAATTATAATTTTTCTTCAATTAGAAATAATTCCATCAAGTTTATTATTTCTGGTATGGATTTATCTAA
>HE978657.1:65092-66280 GCA_000285855.2 Ruminococcus sp. JC304
CCAGATGGATTAAAATTGGCATTGGAATATTCAAATGGCATAATAAAAATTTGGGATACAATTACCTGGAAAATAATTCGAGAAATGAATTATCCTAATTCAAGTAGAATTGGGATATGTTTCATAAATAATAATACAATTGCTGTATCTTACAAACAAGATTATAGTAAAAAAATATATTTTGTTGATATTATAACAGGATTTGAAGTCGGTGATAAAAAATATATATCAATGTATGAAATTTGTGAATTCAAACATAATATTATTAAAAACCAATTAATTATTAATAAACTAAGTGATATTATTTATTTTTGGTATTATAATGAAGATGATTATGCTTGCATTAATACTAGAAAATATTGTAAAAACACCAATGGATATTATATTACTGATATTAACTTGTCATCAGATGGAAATCATTTAGTAGTAACATCAAATTTGGGTGATATTATGGTATATTGTTGTAAATCGCGTGAATATATATTATCAATGAATAATATTGATACATGTGCCATAAAAAATGCATATTTTTATCATAATTCAATGATAACTATTGATTCTAATGGTCAAATTAAAATATGGAGCGGAGAAACTAGTGAAATAATTAATGAATTTAATTCTGATCTAAGTGATATTAGGAAAATGTTATTAGTACCACATCCTTAAAAAATTGAAATAACAATTAATTACAATATTTAAACAATTATTGTAAGTAATTAAAATGGAACAAAATATTTTGACTAATGAATTTTACAAACATCTCACTGTAGTGTTATATAATGGACCTCCTGAAACAATCTATGGTAAATTTTCTGATTTTACTCTCTACAGTGAAAATGAAAAAACAATAATCAAAGCTATTAGAGAATGCGAAGATAAAAAATCTTTATACAAAAATATTATTAATCCATCTGACAATGTCACAATCGCATACTTGGAAAAAGAATATTTCGGATTCAAAGATGTGAAAAATCCCTCCAAGCGAGTTATACAATTTGCCATTACTAAATATAATGAGGTATTTGACAAATACAAACATCTATTCAATTACCAAGAAATATTAGAATTAATTGAAAAATCACCATGGATTATTAAGTACATAGAATCGCCTACTCTTGAACAATGTAAAACAGCTAGTATCAAAGGATGGATTTGTTATATCTTGTATTTGAAAATACAAATGCTAGA
>HE978658.1:0-2041 GCA_000285855.2 Ruminococcus sp. JC304
AAGCACTTATATATATGCGAAATAAAGGATATGTTCATAGTGATTTGTCGTTGTCAAATATACTTATTTGTGGTGGAATGATAAAAATAATAGATTTTGGATTTATGTATAATAGATATATGTGGCATGAATCATATTTTAAAAATACTATCTATATACAATCTCCAGAATTAGTATATGGTTATTATGATATATGTAATGTAAATAAAATAGATACTTGGTCATTAGGAAATATTTTTTACGCAATTTGTTACAATAATTTATTAATAAATAATAATAAACCAGAAGATTATTATTTAGATATTATTTCAAAAGTATGTACACCTTCTACTAAAATTATTTCTAAATATGGATTATCTAAAATTTATCGATTATTGTATTATAAATTAATATTATTAAATCATGTAACTGATTCTTGTATCGAGGACTTGGAAAATAATCAATTACCTAAAATAAATAATTCATTAGAAAAAACACGTTTACATATTTTTCTGAGTAAAAAAATAACTCAAAAACAAATTGACAAATTAGCACAATATAATTTATCCACAAAAAAATATCAAAGTGTATTTATTAACAAAACAAATGAAAATATTTTCATCAAAAAAATGTTAAATTGGAGTTCAAATTATCGACCTGATATAATTGATGCTTGTAAAATATATAATCGATTCGTGGAAAATAAAATACCAATTTTGATAACCAAACCAAAATTATTATATTTTAGAGAGTATAGTTTTAATAAACTATTAAACAAAACCAAAGAATATTGTCAATTATTTAATGATAATGGGAGAATTACTGTGCATTTTAAACATGATGTATTATTATTTACAAAATATGGATACAATTTAATTGCCAAAAGTATAGAGTTAATGACTAAATTATACACATCATGTTTATCCAAAATGTCTAAATTTAAATGTTTAACAAAATTACATCATGTAACAAAAAATTATCATACTTTATCTCAAATGCAAAAATTAGAATATAGTTTCGATAGATTTTATGCAATAAATCATGTTATATATGAACATCATAATGATTTAGATATATATATATTGTATGAATCTTCGGTACTTTTAGAAAATTATGCAGATTTGCAGCATCATTTTCTAGAATTATTGGATTATAATATACCATCAATCAATGCGTATGATATGTATTTGGAATCTGTTACAAATCGTATTTATGAAAATAAATTTAAATTCATATATTATTTAATATTATCAAATCCAAATATATTACATATTCATTATCAAATAATAACTTATGCTATCATTTTAATAATAATGGGTTTTGATCAAGATATTTTAAGACAAAAATTAATTAACCAGTACCTCAAAATAAATATTATTGTTGATTTCAATAATAATGAACCAAATATTAATAATGCAGATAGTGTAGATATTATTAATTGTATAGAAATACCCAATAATATATTTAATATACCCTCGACATGTTTAAACGCTGATGTAATTATTACGTCATATTATATTATTTCTATTATAGGAAAAATTCCAGACATGTATACTAATAGATGCATTAAATATTTTTGTGTAGGATCAAAATTTTTAGAATATTTAAAATTATTTTATTCTATTGGAGGGTTTAAATTCAAATAAAGGATAAATAACATTTGTTTATTAGATATGCAAAATAGGTATGTACATGAAATATTACCCTTAAATGATATTATTAACAAAAAAATTAGTGATATTAATCTTTTAGAAACAGCTAGTCTTATATTTCATGGTATTGTATTATTAATTGACAAAGAACAATCATGGAAATATATTTATTCACAATTTTTAGAAGATTTAAAACGACAAAAAAAATTGTCTTGGCCAAAATTAGATACAAATAATAATGAATTTAATAGACGAATTGACATATTTTTATCTATGCCATTTATAGAAACTAATAATATACTCACATTATTACATCGATTATTATTCATTGAAACATACAAGTTAAATTCAATTGCAGGATTAAAATATAAAAATATTTTTGAACATGTAGTTATTACCAATAATAATTG
>HE978658.1:4777-6543 GCA_000285855.2 Ruminococcus sp. JC304
AATATCTTTATTTCATCTTTTTGAATTGTTAGTTGATCATCTTAAATATTATACTAGAATATATAACGATAAAAATAAATTAGGATTTTCTTTAGGTAATAAAATATTAAAAACTATCCAACATGATTAAATTATTTAATTATGATTTAGTATTATTAATTCATATGTTTAATGTTGTAAATATATGAACTAATTTATGTTATAATTAGGTATTTTTTTAATTATGTCAATATAAAATTATCGGATTTACATTAATTATAAATATGATTCATAGAACTTATGTTATTAATTTAGCTAGAAGATGTGATAAACGAACACATATGGTCCAAGAATTTGCTAAATTATCGGAAAATCAAATAGAATTATCGCATATTTTTTATGATGCAATTGATGGTAACAATACTGAACAATTATCACAATTTAAATTCAAAATTCCCAATTGGTTTGATCCCAATTCAGGAAAAGCAATGACCAATGGAGAAGTAGGTTGCGCATTAAGTCATTATGCAATTTGGCTTGAAATTATTAAATCTGTCGATTCAGGATCTCTTGAAAAAAATTGTAAAGTACTAATACTCGAAGATGACGTTATGTTTGTCGATAATTTTATGGAAAAATATCACATTTATGAAAATGAAATTAAAGATGATTATGATATGTTTTATCTACATCGAAAACCACTTAATATTGATGCTGAAGAGCGTGTAGGAGTACATATTCGTAGACCTAAAAAAAGTTACTGGACTTGTGCTTATGTTTTAACTTATCAAGGAGCAAAAAAACTAATAAATGCCAAATATCTTGATAATTTAATCCCAGTTGATGAATTTCTACCCATTATGTATGGATGTAATATTTATGGATTTGAAAAATTATTTGAACAATATGAAAAATTAAGTTGTTATGCTGCTTATCCTAGTTTATTAAAATTGACTTCAAATGCGTTCAATGATAGTGAAACTTTTCATTCTAAACCTTATCAATTATCTGACAAATTTATTTTTGATACAGATAAAGAATTTTCAATTATTTATACCGGACCAACAAATGGAGATTCTTTTGCGAGATTTATCGAATATTGCGAATTATATTCATTACCAAGAATTATATTAGATTCAAAAAATAAGCCCGATATTTCTGTTATTCATACAAAATTAGCAGAAATGAATAATTTGGGAGATAAATTATTCGTAGTTATCAGTGTATTACCAAATGATAATTGTAATTTTATTCCAACTGCTCCTCCAACGGAGATTATTAATAAATTTAACTCCATTTGTCACAATAAAAATGGAATAATAATTCCTAATGGTGAAACTAATAAAACAATATTTTGTGGTTGGGGAGATCGTATTCAACGAATGATACAAGATTATTTAGATAAAGTAGATATGTAAAAAAATATAACAAATGCAGCACTTTCAACAGCGATTATGTTTAATACTTTTATTACTGGTGATATAATAAAAGACGATACTTGTCAGATATTTTGTTGTGTAAATTCTGAAGATGATATTGTTTATAATACTACTAAATCAAAAATTTCACATAAAAAATTTGGTACCACACCTAGTATATTATTTTCCAATGAAATAGGAAATTTAGTATTAAACAGAATACAAAATTATACGGGTAATAACTGGAATGAGTATTATGGATATAGAAATCATACAGAACCTAAAACAATACTACCAACTGTGTATATATCAATATTAAGTGATAAAAATCCATCAGTAGTTGATATTATACAAACTATCGATTATCCT
>HE978658.1:7167-8818 GCA_000285855.2 Ruminococcus sp. JC304
GTTATAACAAAAGGTACTATTAATGATAATTATTATCAAGAGGATTTAGAAAAATATATAGCAACAAATTGTGAATATTATTTTTTCATCAATCATGATTGTATTCTTGTCAATCCCAATGTATTAAAAGAATTAATTAATCTTAACAAAAAAATCATTGCTCCTTTAATCAGAAGAGGAGATGAGTCGTGGACTAATTTTTGGGGAGATTTGGATAAAAATGGATATTATAAAAGATCACATGATTATTTTGATATAATTAATGGTGAACGTCGTGGATGTTGGAATGTTCCACATGTTTTTGGTACTTATTTAATACACAGATCTGTTGTTGAATCTGTTCCAGATATGTTCACAAAAAATACCGATATTGATGCAGATATGAGAATGTGTCATAATATTCGACAACATGATATTCATATTTATTTATCAAATTTGAATTCGTACGGATATATTCAAACAGAATTGCAAATTGCTCCAGAAATTGATACTAATAAAGAAGTTACAGTATTTGATTTATTTACTCGACGATCTGAATGGGAAAAAAATATCTTCATCCAGAATATTTTCTTAACAAAAATAATCTTAAACATTTAAGATGTACAGAACTTTGTAATGATGTTTTTAATTTCCCATTATTTAGTCGTGAATTTTGTGGCGAATTAATTCAAACAATGGAAAAATATGGGAAATGGTCTGGAGGAGCAGGACATAATATCGATCATAGACTCGGACATAATTATTATGAAAATGTTCCAACACAAGATATCCAATTATTTGAAGTTGGATTAGATAAACATTGGGAATCCATTGTCAATGAATATATTGCACCACTTGTTAGAATTGTTTATAGTAATTATAAAACTAAAAGTGTACATTTAGCATTTGTAGTTAGATATCATTGGCAACAACAATCAGAATTACAGGAACATCATGATGCATCCACATATACAATTAATATTGCATTAAACGAAGGCGGTGGTAAAGATTATGAAGGTGGTGGTAGTCGTTTTATTAGACAAAATTATTCTTCTATCAATCAAGAAATAGGTACTGCTAATCTTCATCCTGGAAAATGCACACATTATCATAAAGGTTTAAAAACGACTGCCGGAATTCGTTACATATTAGTTTCTTTCATCAATTAATTTAATAAAAAAAATTGAAAAATATTTTTATTAAAAGCTCTATCATATTTATCATTCTATCATATTCATAATCCAAAATATTTATTATGGACGATTTTCTTCTATTTGTGGGAATGCCTGGTGTGTATCAAACTACTCGTCCGAAAACTGGTTATAAAAAAATTTATTGTTCCAAATATAGGGATGCACTTAGTATAGAATTTTCTGCTATTGCTGAATTAGAAATACCTACCGATTCAATAATTGTCAAAACTACAACAAGCAAATTAAGAACAAATCAAGCAATTGTCAAATCAATTAAATCTATTTCTGACGATGCCGTTATAGATGAAACTTGTGTGTGTTATTCTATTTGGGATAATAGTTTCATGTATAGAACCGGTAAAACTGTTTATCCTAGGGGAGAACTAAATATTGATTCTAATGATCCGTGCGGATCTGGAATTAATTTCTTTAATTCAGAGGAAAAAGCCAAGAATTATAAAAATTTTTAATTCTAAAAA
>HE978658.1:11655-12914 GCA_000285855.2 Ruminococcus sp. JC304
TGTTATTTATCAACCAAGTAAAGAAGTGAGTCCAATTAATGGAAAATTTGAACAAGGTAAGATGGGTATTCATGGTTTCAGATCTAAACAAAATGCCAAAGAATTTGAATTTGAATTTGAATTAGGAATCAAATTAATTCTTGACAAGTTATCAAATTTTATTAATGAATAATATATCTTTCTAATTAAATATACATAGACTAAGGTATGTATAAAATAAATCATTAATCAAATTTAATATTAGTTTAATTCAAAATTAAATTAATATTAATATTATAATAAATGCAAACAGATAACGAATATATTCAAGTCATTTATCAACATCCTAATATTGAAGAATCGGATATCAATAATTATAAATCTATTATTGCGACGAAAAATATAAATTTTGGAGAATTAATTATTTTAGAACATGCATACACCGCATCCAATGCCCATGCCCAAATAGTTGTATCCAATAACGAAACATTATATGATTTGTATCATCCTCGTGTTAAAAATTTTCAAGATTCTACCAACGATGAAAGATTAGAAAGCGCCAGTGAAAAAGTGTCACATAATTGTTTTGGTCTAAATGGTAATAAAATATTAACGTATGGTATTACTAAATTAAATCATTCATGTAATCCAAATTGTTCAGTTTATATTCAAGAAAAATACAATTTTAATAATACAAATATTGTGTTTATGGAATTATATGCTGTGAGAAATATATCCCAAGGAACTGAATTAACAATAAGTTATGGACCAGAAACGGCTCATAAACGAGATTTTGAGTGTAAATGTGGAAAAGATTTAGACGAAAGAAAACAAATATTCAATACAATTTCAAAAATAAGTTCTACACTTAGTAATCGTCATCATGAAACAATTCGTGCTAAAATATACGAGCACATTGAATCAATAAATGGAAAAAAATTATTATTGAATCATTATTTATCTATTAAAGGTTTATATCTTAACAAAAATACAATTGTATCGTATACAACTGAGGGAGAAAATATAGTCAATAATGTTCTGCGCAAATATTTTGGTATTAATTCAAAAATTACTGAAACAGATTTCGTTAGTTCAAGTGGAATGACTTCAAAAAAAACTAGTATATTTTTGGAAATATTGAATAGTAATATTTTGGATCATGTTTAATTATTGATTTATTGTAATCAAAAAATTGATTTATGATTGGAATTTAAAATAATTGTGATTATATTATGACATTCATAATATAATGTCAATTTTAGTTATAGTGGAATCACCAA
>HE978658.1:15625-16971 GCA_000285855.2 Ruminococcus sp. JC304
ACCTAAAAATTATCATCGATTGAAATTTAATGCCATCACAAGAGATGCTGTACTTTCGGCTATAAAAAATGCTGGTAAAATTGAAAAAAATTTAGTGAATGCTCAAAAAGCTCGCAGAGTATTGGATCGATTATTTGGATATTTAATTTCTCCCATATTGCAGAGACAAATAGGAGGTAAATTATCAGCAGGTCGCGTACAATCTGTCACAGTTAGAATTGCTATTGATAAAGAAAATGAAATCAAAAATTTTTTAGACAAAAATAGTAATTCTTCTAGTTTTAAAGTAAGTGGTCGTATATCTGATTTAAAATCTATTTTGTATGAATCTACTGATAAAAATCCATTTACTATTAAAACAGCATATCATGGAGAAACTGCACAAATCGCTTTAATAGATTCTGATAAACCACATAATTTAGTGACTAAATTTTTAAATAAATGTTTGAAATCAGAATTTCATGTACATTCCATTGATGAAAAAATGTCAACTAGATCTCCTTCACCACCATTTACTACGTCTACTTTGCAACAAGAAGCCAATCGTAAATTTGGAATGTCTATTGATGCTGCAATGAAAACTGCTCAAAAATCATATGAAGGTGGATTTATCACGTATATTCGAACTGATTCTGTTGAAATATCCGAGGAAGGATATAAACATATTAAAAAAATTATTGAACAAGAGTATGGTAAAGAATATTATCAAAAAATATTTATAAAAATAAATCTGCATCTAGCCAAGATGCACATGAAGCAATTAGACCAACTCATCCAGATCTTATCAATTTAGAAAATGAAGTCCAAGATGCATATCAAATTAAATTATATCGTTTAATATGGCAACGAACAATTGCATCACAAATGAAACCTGCCAAAATTAAAATAATGACTATTCAAATTACTATTTCGAAGTATTTAGAAGAAAAAATTAATCCATATTATTATTTTCAAAGTCAAATTGAAACAATTATATTTCCTGGATTTATGCGCGTTTATATAGAATCTGTTGATGACGCTACCGAAGATGATAATAATATTGATTTTAAAGGAAAAATACCAAAAATTAATTCTAAAGTTTACATGGAGCAAATTCTTGCTAAACAAGAATATATGCGTCCACCACCTCGATATAGTGAAGCCAGTTTAGTCAAGAAATTAGAAAATTTGGGAATTGGTAGACCATCAACCTATGTAAATACAATTAAAACAATTTTAGCTAGAGAATATATTAAAATTGGTGATGTTCCTGGTATCAAACGTGAAATTACCACGTATAGTATTGAATCTGAAAATAAAAAACATATTATGGAAATATTTCAAGATACTGATACAGTGTTGCTCGG
>HE978658.1:18430-20043 GCA_000285855.2 Ruminococcus sp. JC304
ACTCGAAAAAATGCAAAAAAAGTAGCTGGATCTAAATCAAATTATAAAAAAAATGGTGGATCAAAAAAAATATTAAAGCCAATTCAAAAAAAACTTAATCAATCCAAATTAAAATTAATATTCAATCAATTGATCAAATATTAATTTAGGTTAATCACAATTTAGTTCAAAATCTAGTTCAAAATTTAGTTCAAAATCTAGTTCAAAATAATTATGTTTAAATTTTTGACAAGATCTTTTGTGATATTGGAAATAATGTTAATTTCATGATGTGGATTAAATTTCAGTGATTCGGTAACATTATATCCACGTTTTAAATAATATTCGTAATCTTTAATTATATTATCATCATCATCATTTAATAGATGGTTATCATATATTTTTTAATTCATGTTTACGATAACCACTCATTATGGTAATGATATAATTGTTTTTGGCATAATAAGCCAGTTCTTCTATGAATTCTGTTTCATGTGAAAACATTATATCTTTTTTAGCATTCAAATCGTAAACTCTTAATTCATAACAATCTGGATTGAATGTAGCACCGCATGTCATTATTAAATAATCATTATTTGTGCAAAATTGCAATAAACTGATTTTATTTTCGGTCTTAATTTTATAAATATCACCGGTTGAATAATTCCAGATATCAATATCATTTTCAAAATACATGGCTATTTTAGTTTCATTAGGAGAAATACTAATGCACTTATCTTTATCCATTTGAAAATGTGCGACCAAGTGATATTCATTACTATCATAAATATACACATTTGCTTCAGTTTGTATCATGAATTTATCATCAAGTGGTAAATAACACGCCTTATAAATAAAATTAAAATCAGTTTTTAAAACATGAATTAGTTCTCCATTGATACTATTCCAAAAATGTACTTTACCATTTAAATCATATGATAATATTCTTTTACCATCCGGAGAAATATCCAAGTTCATAAATTCATCACAAGATACTGTGTCTTTATTTATAGTAATAATTTCATTATTATTCATATTTACTACTTTAATATCATTATAATCGGTGTAACTAATAATGCCAAATTTATTGCAAGATAAATTTTTTATCACTAATTCTGTTTTATAAGATGAAACAAGTTTACCTATTTTATCATAAAAATAAATACAATCATTTGAATTCAATACAATTAAATCGTCCGATAAATTATTATGTAATTCAATTTGAAATTCTCTGGGAAAAATTTCAATTTTGTAATTGATTGATAGATTGCGAGAAATTGCATTAATTATGTTTTCATTATAACCAATCATATCAGCTACATCCAGTAATAATTCGAAATCATTTTCCGGAACAATTAATTTGGATAAAATTTTGGTATCAATTTCTAATTGTAAAAAATCACGACATTTGATTGATTCCAAAATATGTTTATATTCAGGATAATTAGCAGAATTTATTTTTTGACCATAAAATGATACAATTGTATCATAATATATATGAGCATTTTTCACAAACATAGTTTTTTGTTTAACATTGGAATCCATAAAATTAGTAAACATCGCGCGAAAATATGGACTGGATGCGTATAATATATGACGATGTACTTTCATTGTTATTTGATTAGTATCATCTT
>HE978658.1:23074-26439 GCA_000285855.2 Ruminococcus sp. JC304
CTCGGTAAGTTGCACACTTGCAAATAATTTACAAGGTATTTCTTGATAAAATAAACTTATTTTTTTATATATGTGTTTATTATTAGTAACAATAGTTGCACCTTCACGTTCCGCTACCGAAATACATATAATTTCATTTTCTTTAGTTTTCATTTTTATAAATCTATCGTTTTGACAATCAGGTACAATTGTAATTTTAGTTAATAATTCCAAAAATCGTATTGTTTCTTGTGGACCTGCGGTAAATTCCATTTTAACTTTGGTTTGATCGTAAACACTTTGACAAACTAAAAGTTGCTTATTATTTAAATATTCATCTATTTCATTTTTTACTGGCAATAACTGTATCTTTACTAATATTTTCTTTAGTTGATTCATAATATGAATCAGATAATCCACAAGGTAAATTACTGCACATTGTAAGTATTACCGCTTGATCGAGTAATACCTTTTTCACCAAATGTATCTGGATATTCAAATACATTTGTTTTATCTGTAAAACAAATTGCGGTTACTCCAAATGTTTGCATATATTCTACAATATCAGGGTCGGGCATAGTTTTAAATTTATAATAAACAAGTGGATGTTTTCCAAAATATTTATATTGAGGAATTACTTCATGCATTTTATTCAAAAAATTAGCAAGAGGTTTATCATTTATAATTGTTTTTTCTTCATCAATAAATTCAATGTGAACATCTCTAGTATGAAATTGAATCCATTTCCCAGGTGCTGTCATATTTATAATTATTTCGCCACGAGTTGTAATATATGGTATTTTAGATGATATGTGTGTGATATCTGTTTCAATCATTAATTGCTCAAAATATAATTTCCATTGGTTGAATTTTTGATAATGTTGGTTTTTGATTTGATCCAAAGAAAAATCTTCATCAAATTTACAAGAATTTATAAAAACATTTATTTCATTCAATAAATTAATAAATACATTTTTGTTATCATTATTATCATTCAATTTATTTATAAGATCGGACCAATTATTAATTTGCATTATAATTATGTTTATTATAATGTTATGTAATAACCTAAATTATATTATTTGTACAATAATATAATTTATTTTTCAATTTTTTTATTATAAATGTTGCAGCATATTAGTTGCATTTAATAAATCTTGTTCTCGAGTCCAATCAATTAATTCTAATTTCCAGCGAATGAGTAAATTTTTACATTTTGACTTGGTGGACAAATAATTTAATATCATATCATTATCCAATAATAGCATATTTTTCATGATATTTTTATTTATAATTTTATCATTAGTATCTGTCAAAATTTCGTGATATTTGTCCAGCCATTCAATTATTTGACTCACATTTCCTGACATAACAATATACTTGAATTCTGGTTCAAAATTTCCAAATTTCTTAAATAATGCATTTAAATGAGAATTATTTAAACTAAATACGATATTATATAGATTTTTAATTAAAAATGTCGATAAAGTAATTATTGGCATACAAATAATATAATTTAGAAATTTGTTGTTGACAGGTGATTTCCATTAAAATTTGTTGGCTCGGTGTGATTGGTATCATATGATGTAAATTTTTTATTTGTATTATATTACCAAATAAATATAAACAATCAACCAAATATTGTTTATCTACTTCATTATAATTATCAGAATATAGATTTATTAAATCATCACTCTGATCTAATTTTAAATATAGATAAGCTATTGTAATTAATTTTCTATTTAATTTGTAGCCTTTTTTAGTGACAAAAAAAATCGGATAATTAAATATATAATCTGGGTCAGTCAAAGTTTCTAATGATAATTGTGTATTTGTCGTTATCATTTCAATATGGACAGCTTCTTTTTGATAATCAGTTGTATTTAAATTAGATACGTCTAATTTAAATAGTTTAGATTTTATTAATATATTTGCTTTGACAAGTTTATTGGATACATTAGAATTTAGTCCCAAATAATGTATCAAATAAAAAGGTAAAGGATAATTATATATTTGACATAAATATTCTAAAATTTCTGGTGTAGATTGTTGAATTGCTGTAATAAAATTTGAAACAGTGATACCATAACCTTGTTGATGCGATAATTTTACAACTTCTAAATTTTTAGATTGTATGGAATAATTCATGATATGCGAAAAATATTTTTTACTATTGACAGTATAAATCATATCTGTAATCAATAATGAAGATACTCCACGCTTGGTTTTACTTGAATCCAAAATTCTATCCATATGATTAATTTCAATATGATTATCGACAAATTGAATCATATCTAAATTTCCTGAAAGTAGCGCTGAATAATATAATTCGATGTTCCAATTTATCAAATTTTTTTCTACCAATATATCCAACAACTTAAAATTGGCATTAACAATAGCATAAGCTGCAAAATTTTTACTTATAACGACATCTTCTTGCTCAGCTTGATTAATTAAAAACAATATTATTTCTGTATTATTGGTTTCAAAAGCTGTTTCAAGTGTTTTTTTTGATACACCAATTCTTTGACTGATATCCTGAACTATTGATAATGAATTGCCAAGAACAGCTTTATTAAAAGTATATATACTGGGTATTAATTTATGTTGTTTTAATAAAAATATATATCTGAATACGAATATTCCGCACAGATAGCCAATAAATCTTGGGTCAGAGATAATTTTTTACTTGAAACAAAAAATTTTAATATATCATACCTACCATTAATAATTGTTAGACGAATAGAAGTTTCATCAATATTATAACCACTATTTACTAATTCTATTATTTGATCCAAATTATTTAGTAAAATTTCGACATTTAGTCTTTTTTTTATTCTGGTAAATAAAAAAGATTTAATAAATATTGGATCTATCAAATAAGATTCAACATCAATAATATTAATTTTTAAACATGATGCTATTAAATTATATATATCGTAGTTATATATTCTTTTTTCAATAAAATGATAAGGTATTTGATGCAATTCTTGACAATTCAAAGTAAGTTGATCAAACACTTTTTCGAACATCCATTTTATGGTATTATCAAAATATTTTTTCTGTGACATTTAGTTTATTAAAAAATTGATATTAATAATATATTTAAATTACTATTTAAATATATTAATAATTATTAAAATAATGAATTCTCCAAAAAATAAATTACAAGAATACTTTCAAAAAAATAAATTACCTATTCCAATTTATAATTCGACAAGTTCTGGTCCAGATCATAATAAAATTTGGACATCTAGTATCATAGCCACAATTAATGGACAAGAATTTACACTTGTGGGAAGTAAAAACAGTAATTCCAAAACAATATCACAACAAGTGGTTGCCACTGAAATGTTAGAATATTTATTAAAATTAAATAATAATGC
>HE978658.1:28764-30012 GCA_000285855.2 Ruminococcus sp. JC304
AATATCTGTCATATAAATATCTCCAAGCATTCAAAGTATATATTATGTTACGAGAAGGATTTCTATTGACATCATATATGGAATCCATTTTTTCTTCAAAAATTTTAATTAATTTTGGTTACTCTTCGACAATATATAAATATAATTCTGCTAAATTTTGTTTATTAGAAGACATAGCAACACGATAAAGTTCATTTTTATCAGTGGGTTTTATAAATTCTATAATGGGTAATTTTTCAAGATAATCCAATTGTCCATAATCAAAACCTGTAATTATTTCATCAAATACAAAAAACTTTGTCTTGTTTTTCATATACAGATATATATTTTCTGAAAAAGTGTATCTTGTTTTCATTTGACGTTGCTCAATAGTATCAGATATATTATTTTTGAGTGTATAATTTGAATGTATAATTACATTTTGGCTACCAACCGCGTAAGCTAATAAAGATAACCATTCAATCCATTCTGTTTTATTTAAATCTACTACAATACTGGGATCTGTAACACTATATTTAAAATAATAATTAACATGTATTTCTGGACCTAATTCAATTAACATATTAATATTTCCATATTTAGGATTGGATGTAGTAATCATAATTCCATCACGCAATTCATAATAAAAAAAAGGTTTGTAAACACTTGTCGAATCATATGATTCAATATTAAATGTATATTCAGTATTTCCCACTACACATTTAATTTGATTATTCATATTAACATATTTATTTTTAAAATAACTAAATCTGTCACTCATTTCTAATGATTTAAAATCATCATCTTTTAATAATTCGGATAAATCACTACGTTCTAATTGTGGCATAAATGCACCTGGCATATTAATTTTAATCTTATTTGCATTTTCTCCAATATATTCATTTCCAGCCCATTCGAATTCATATTTTTTTTGAACTTTTAAATTAAAAATATTTTGAAATTGCGCAGATTCCTCAGTGTCTGTATAATTAATCAAACGATATTTTGAAGCAGGAGGTAATATAATTTCTTCTTCATTTGGAAAATTAGAATAAGATTCAATACATAATCCGACACCAATAATATTTTTTGGCAAAGTAATTTTAATAAGTATATAACCAAATGCATAATTTTCTTTATAATAAAAAGGATTTCTAGTAGTACTCATAAAACTAGAATCTTGATATGTGTCACCTATTTTTAAATGTTGTAAATAACTATCATTTTCCACAAAACGATATACTGTATGAGATTCAGTAAATCCTGGTG
>HE978658.1:32723-34223 GCA_000285855.2 Ruminococcus sp. JC304
AATAATGATTATAATCTTATTAAAGATATTATTAGTCAAAACAATATTTCCAGTAATGATTTAAATATTATTATGATTTATTGTGTTGTATTAAATCAAAAAAATATAGTTGAAATATTATTACAACTTGGTGTAAATAGTAGATTTATGGATGATTATGCCTTGAGAATTGCATCTTGTAATGGTTATGATACCATTTGTGAAATATTATTACTTTATTATCATTATAAAGGTGCTGAACCTAATTTATGTCACGATAGTTTAAATTATTCATTGTGTGTAGCTGCCAGTAATGGTCATCTTAATATTGTTAGAAAATTAGTTGATTTTGGGGCTGATATTAAATATAGTAATAAACAAGCATTATTATGGAGTTTTTATAATGATCATCAAAATGTTGTTGATTATCTTTTAAAAAAAGAATTAAAACAAAATACTATTAATTTAACTCCAAATAGTAATAAATATATTTTAAATTTTGAAACAGATCATAAATATATTTATATGACAACAACAATTATTTCTGATAATAAAATAAAAGATTTTCAAAAAAAAAGATATTTGTTATTTGAGTTATATTAATATTATGTCGTATAAAATTAATATAAATCTAAATATTGGAATTTAATAATTTACTCGTGAAAATTCTTGACGATATCCTTTTGGTCTAGTATATGCTCGAATATATTCAACATTAATAATAGCCCCTTGTCCAAATAATTTAACAGCGCGATTATCATCAGGTTCTTGACCTAATACATAAGCAAATGTTATTGACGGATCTTGTAATAATCTATCATCACCTGTCAATGGATTTGGGAATAATTCCCGATAATTTTCAGTTAAATCAATTTGTACTAAAGCAGAAGCAGCAATTTCTCTTGCTTCACCACCAGGTATTAGAATAAATGGTCTGACATATGCACGATCATAATCATTAGGTAAAGCCATATCTAATAAAGAAAAAGTTCCAAAACCTATTCTAACTGAATTGACTGTTACTAATGTTTCTTGACCACCATGATCTAACATACGATATTTGTCATGGGCTCGATAACCAATTTTATCCCAAGTAAATACGGGAACATTATTAATATACCACGTAACTAATCCTTTGCCTTTATGAATACCAATAGATAATTTTTCTAATTGTTCCAATGGATTAGTAGCAGATCTTCTAGCTACCCATATCGCATTGGAAAATGCAGCATAATCTCCTAATGGAGTTAACACACCACCATTAAAAGCAGGTTTACCAAAAGGTAATCTTTCATAAAATGCATAAATAGCAGTATCCGAGACAAAAAAATCAAAAACCATCCAAGTATCGGGATCAATAATATTAAAAGCACCAGAAGCTAATCGTATATCATCGTTAACATTACGAATTCTTGGTTGCATTTCTTCTGGAATGGTATTAGCATCTATAATTTGTTGAGCAGACATTGTTGTTTCAAATACTACTTCGCGATCATCACATAACTCGAATGTTTCTTTGTA
>HE978658.1:37073-38348 GCA_000285855.2 Ruminococcus sp. JC304
ATGTTTCTTTGTAAAATTTGAGCCATTTAGGATGTTCATTACCAACTGGAACAGTAGCAGTAAAAGGAACAGAACTAACTGTTAATCCGGTTTCATCATTTCTAGTCACAGAACCATCATTACCAAACACATAATCGAAATCTTCGTCATTATATTTTCGACGGAAATCATAAATAAAATCAATAGGTTTGCATTTTTTAGGTGGTTCCGGGCATTTACACAATATATCATTTTCATCATCAGAATGTTCGTGTGTTTTTACAACACATAAACCATGACGTTCTAATTTTTTTAAGCAAGATTTACTAAACATGTATATATATATATTATATTTAAAAAAATATTAATAACTTTTTCACTCTGAATAAATGACAAATATACATTAAATTAAATTAACATTCACATTTACTTAGATCATTATTAATTTTAATAATGACATTATTAGAAAAATAATCAATTGCTATTTTTAGATTGCTGATTTGATTAGCAGTATTTTCAAATAATTCATATGTTCCTTCTCCATTTATACAATTAGTGCATGTATATAAATATTTATTATTATCGCAATATTCCTTAATTGTCCAACAGATACTTCCCATAAATGTTGCGACATATCACATTTATTAGCAACTACTATTATGACATGATCGTTGTTATAATTATTTGCCTTAAAATCTCGAATCCAAAAATCGACACTCTTGAATGAATTCATATCTGTAATATCGAATACACAAATACAAGCAACAGAATTATTATAATACATTCGCGCTAAAGATTTAAATCTTTCTTGACCAGCAGTATCCCATATATTTAATTTAATTTCTCTATTATTTGTTTTGATACTTCTAGCCGCAAAAGCTGCACCAATTGTAGGAAATGTATTTAAAGGTTGTCTTTTTTACATAAACCAATATACTAAACTTGTTTTTCCCACACCGGAATCTCCAACTAACACGACTTTAAAACCACCATTTTCCATTTATAAATAATATTAATAAATATTTATTTATAAATAAAATGATATGGTCCATATTATAATTAATTATAAATATGAAATTTAGAAAATAAGAGCCAAAATTAATAATACAACAATTAACCATAACCATTGTACAGAACCACCTAGTAATACAATAACAAGTAATATGACTAATATGATAACAAGTAAACTATTCATTATATTAAATATCGTGAGATTTTTTATAAAAATTCATTATATTATAAATATAATGAATTTTTCGATTATATCTATTAAACGTATTTAATATTATATCTATC
>HE978658.1:42244-43329 GCA_000285855.2 Ruminococcus sp. JC304
CAATATAGTGTATTATTTCATGGAACATTAATTTGATGATTTCTTGGATTTTTGTTGAAATTATACGTTTTTGAGATCTATAAGTTACTCCACTTACATTAAATGCTTGTGATGATAATTTTAATTTTTGAAAAATGTTAGTTAAATTGGATTGATTTTGATTTATATTATTGAACTCTCTATCTATGTTACGATTATTTTGGTCCAAACATATATACATTGTCAAATTATCATAATTATAAGGAAACATGAAACAAAAAGTATTTATTGCATGTAATAAAGCAGAAATATAACCAATATTATTAAATTTACTATTACATAATATATATATCATAATTTTACTATTATCAATATTCAGTGCAAAACCAAAAACTAAATCAGACTCAAAAACATCATTTTGAAATTTCGATCCAAATACTTTATTAATTTCACGATCAAAATTAATAAAAATATTTTTTACCATATTAATATCCACTTTAAAATATGTAATATTTATTTTTTTACCAAAAGCTTTAATCATTTCATCAATTAAAAATGATGGATAATATGTATTAGATATTATATTATTATTATTATTGATATTATTATTGAAATTTTTTATCTTGGATTGACAATCTTGTGTTGTATATGGTAATATTTTGGAAAGATACATACATATATTATGATATTATAAAAATTTGAAAAAAAATAATATTGAATGTACATATTATATAATATATATAATTACAACAGTGAATATGGAAATTACTCAATTTTTCAAAAATATTTCAGTATTGGAAATTTAAATGCCAGAAGCTTTAAATCTTTACAAAAAAATGGATTATTATCTAATAATATTGAATGGATTGCTTTAGAAAAAATACATGGTGCAAATTTCTCATTTATTACTAATGGAGAAAAACTAGAAACAGCTAAACGCACAGGTATTATTTTACCAGAAGAATATTTTTTTAATTATCAAATTGTTGTTGAGCGTTATAACCAAGATATTTTTAATATATTTAAAAAAATAAAAAAAAATATCGATGACATAATGTCAATACAAATATATGGAGAATTATTAGGTGGTGCATATCCTGATATGT
>HE978658.1:46397-47896 GCA_000285855.2 Ruminococcus sp. JC304
AGGTGTCTATTATAATCCAGATATAGATTTTTTAGTTTTTGATATTAAAATAAATTATAAAACCGAATTGGGTATTCCTGAAAATAATTATTCAGAATTTTTAAGTCATGATGAAATAATTAGTTATGTTTCAGAAACAAACATTAGAATAGTTCCAGAAATTTCTCGAGCGATATTTACTGATATTATTAAAATGGACCCAGTTTTTCATACTAAAGTCCCAGCTATGTATGGATTACCGCAAATTAATAATAATTTAGCAGAAGGATATGTATTTAAAATGAACACTAGACATTTGTGTAATATATTTAGACCTATTATTAAATCAAAAAATGATGATATTTTTGGAGAAGTTCACAAATCAAGTATTAAATATGATATTAAAGATTTATTATTAAAAAATAGTGAAATAGGAGGTTCATATGAAGAAATAAAATATTATCTTACCAAAAATAGATTTGATGGAATAATTGGAAAAATTGGACCAGATAATAAACCCGCAAAAATAATTGGATGTTTTATTGCCGATGCACTACGTGAATATGAAATCACTTTAGATGCTGACAAAAAAATAGAATACAATAAGAATAAAAGAAATATATCTAAAAATATCACAATATATATTTCAAATAATCCAGAAATACAATCCTGGTTTAAATAAAATTATTATCAATGATAATAATTTCATTTAAATGTTTTATTTAATTGTTTATTTAAATTTGTATATCATATCCAAATTGAAATCATCTATTTATTTCTAGATGATTTGGATGATTTGGATGATTTGGATGATTTGGATGATTTGGATGATTTAGATGATTTAGATGATTTGGATGATTTAGATGATTCGGATGATTTAGGTGATTTAGATGATTTGGATGATTTGGACGATTTATCTAAATTTATTTTATTTTTATGATCAGATATTATTCTTGAATTTGTATTAATGTTGGGATTTTTGTCACTGAATTGATTCCAATCAAATTTTCCTGGAACAAACATTTCCTCCGTTATTTCGTGAATTATTTCTAATTCATCAATTTTCCATTCTTCATATTTTTTGCCAGGCATTTTCCTTTTGATAATAAAGGGAGTCATTTTAGCTTGTAATTCTATGTATGCAATTTTTGCAGGGGGTAATCCTTCTACACCTTTTACCAAGGGTTGTGCATCATAATTTAATTGTTGTGTACGTGTACCAATTATTCTTACCATTTCATACCAAGTAATAACGGCATCAGTTTCTCTTTCATCATCAGGGATTCTTTTATATTCCATTTTACCATATAAATTTGAATCATCATCATCGAGAGCTATAAAATCTTTATCTTTATTTATATTTTTCATGTGACATTTTTTATTATCACCAATAAATTCTGATGCATCGACTGAATCTGGATCAACTTCATCAATACCATGTTCATCTAATTCAGAACCTTGATCTTCATCAACAGGTTCATCTATTTCGTCGATTGGATTATATTTTTCATCGCCATCAA
>HE978658.1:50460-52074 GCA_000285855.2 Ruminococcus sp. JC304
CAATTCAAAATGAAAATGAACTTCAAAAATTACAACTTTTTATGTCAAAATATGCCATAAAAAATGATGCTAAAACGCCATATTGTACACATACTACGATGCAATATCCATATGGTAAATTCATAATTCCTGAGGATATGTATAGTAAATTTACTAAATTATATGAAGATGTCATTGTAGCTGGATATGAACCTGGTGTAGTTGAAAGACATAAAAATTATGGTCCAATTGTAATAGATCTTGATTTTGATCAACCCAAAGATAAAACTTCAAGATATTATACTGAGGTCACAATTCGTAATGTCGTAAAATTATATAATAGAATCATAAAAAAATATCTCAATGTGAATAGTAGTAATTTATTTTCGTATGTGTCAGAAAAAAAACAATTAACAAAGGCGAGTGATAAAATGAAAGATGGTTTTCATATTGTTTATCCATATATTTGTACAAAGCCAGCACTTCAACAATTAATGCGTCATGATTTTATTGAACTCGCTAAAAAATACAATATATTCAAGATAATCCCTCATACAAATAATATCGAAAGTATTATGGATGAAAGTGTTATTTATAGAAATGGTTGGATGATGTATGGTTCTAAAAAAAATTCTTATTCTCATGTATATTATGTAACACATATTTATCAATCAATTAACGGAAAATTATATGATCATAAACTGCCTGGATCTGATGATAATTCTAGGTCAACAATTAGACACTATATTAATGCATTAAGTTGTCGGCGATTTTTTAGTGAAGAAAGTATAACACCATTAGCGGATGATGTTGATCCAATGGAAATAGATAAAAAAATCGAAAAACTCACGTTAAAAATAAAAAAAAATGTTCATAGTAATGTAAAAATATCGGATATTATGGGTGAGGATACTGCATTTGTTAAAGCGGTACCAGAAAATATATTAGTTGAAGCTAGAAATCTAGTCAAATTATTTAGTAAAGAAAGAGCCACAGATTATCATGGTTGGTATCAAGTAGGGAAATGTCTACATAATATTGATTATCGTTTGTTAACAGATTGGATTGAATTTAGTAAAAAATGTCCCAGTAAATATAAAACAGGAGAATGTGAAAAATTATGGAGGAGTATGAGACCGAGTAATTATACTATGGCTACACTTCATTATTTTGCGTCAAAAGATAATCCAAAACAATATATCAAAATGAAAGAGGAAAAAATATCTGAATTAGTTAAAAGTGGATTAGAAGCAAGTCATAATACTATAGCAAAATTATTAATGGAAAAATATAAATTCATATATAAATGTGCATCTATTAAACATAATACTTGGTATGAATTCAAAAATCATAGATGGATAGAAATAGATAGTGCATATACACTCAGAAATTTAATATCTGATGAATTAACTAAAGAATATGCTGACAGACAAAGATCATTATATGCCAAACAGGCTCAAAAAGAAGGATATGAAAAGGAAAAGTGCATGAACGAAGCAACACATATTTCTAAAGTCATTAAACAATTAAACAATTCTACTTTTAAAAATGGTGTCATTAGAGAATGTGCCGATATTGCTTATGATCCCAATTTTTTGAAAAATCTAGACGAAAATATATATTTAATTTGTTTTG
>HE978658.1:54658-56421 GCA_000285855.2 Ruminococcus sp. JC304
GTTTTGAAAATGGTGTATATGATTTGGATTCTGATGTATTTAGAGATGGATGTCCAGATGATTATATTAGTTTATGTACCAACTACAAATATGTTAAACTTGATGAGAATGATGGCATCATTATGGAAATCCGAGAATTTTTACAAAAAATTCAACCTGAAAAAGAAATGCGTGATTATGTTATGACACTATTATCTACTTGCCTTGCTGGTTCTATTTCTGATGAAAGTTTTTATGTATTTACTGGATCAGGTGCAAATGGTAAAAGCAAATTACTTGAATTATTAAAATACACACTCGGTGATTTATTCAAACCAATGGATATTAGAATGTTAACGGAAAAAAGATCTTCGTCGAGTTCTGCATCTCCCGAATTGGCAGATAAAAAAGGAATAAGAGCTTGTCCATTCGATGAACCCAAAGCAACAGATGAAATTAATACTGGTTTTATGAAAATATTTACAGGTGGTGATACTATTACTGCACGTGCTTTGTTTAAGGAACCAATTTATTTTAAACCTCAATTTAAACCATTTTTATTATGTAATGATTTACCAAATATTAAATCCGATGATGATGGTACTTGGAGAAGATTAAAAGTCATTCCATTTTTGAGTAAATTCGTTAAAATGGCAGAAGCTACTAAAAAAAATGAGAAAAGAAGGTTTACCAGAAAATCATTATTGGGCCGACAACAATCTTTCAGAAAAACTTCCAGAATGGAAACAAGGATTTATGTGTTTATTAATTGGTTATTATAAAAATTATAAAACTAATATGCTTGTTCATCCTAAATTAGTCACTAAATATACTGCTGATTATCGTAAGAAATGTGACGTATTCCAAGATTTTATTAGTGATTATTTAGAAAGAACTGAAAATCCCAAAAATACTGTCAAAGTTCTTGATATGCATGAAGGAATGAGGAGTTGGTATCGTGCTAATTATGATGGTAAATGTCCTGGTGCTAAAGAATTGAGAAATTACATGAATCATAAAATGCCTACCTATAATAAGAAAACCGATTCATTAACACATTATCGTTTTAAAACAGATGATGATGAAGAAGATGATGTAATGAACAATTTAGACGATATTAAAGCCTAATTTATTATTTTTAATCAATTAATTTAATTCATAATTTTTATTACGAATTAAATAAAAAAAATTGAAATTTTTACTCATTTAAATAAATAGAAACAATATATATTTATTATTAACAAAAGATGTCAAAAAATTCTAGTTCCAGTACTCAAAATATTAATGAGTATGAGACTGATGAATCGGAAAATATATTACCAGTTAGCGATGAATCAGAAAATGAATCAGAAAATGAGTCAGAAAGTTCTGTCCAAGAACCAATCCAAAATACTTATCCAGGATTAATTTTGAAAAATAATTATGTTTTGTTAAAGAATATTGGATCTGGTAATAATGCTCATGTATGGATGGTTTATGATATTCAAAAATCAGATTTTTATGCAATGAAAATTCAAGATCACGAGTGTTATCATGATGGATGTCGTGAAGTCGCAATTGTCAGCAAAATAACTGAATATACTCTCGAGAATGGAGATTTTCATTCTATTAGTATGTTAGATCATTTTGTTGATGAAATCGATGATAATACAAAATTTGTTTGTAGCGTATATGATTTATATGCAGGAAGTTTACGTATGGTATTAGTTAATGGTATCCATAAATATGGATTACCCATCAATGTTGTTAAAAATAATTGCACGACAACTACTACAAGCAGTTCA
>HE978658.1:59264-60306 GCA_000285855.2 Ruminococcus sp. JC304
GAACCAGACATGAAACTCAAGATAGGAGATATCGATCTCCCGAAGTACTACTTGATTTAAATTATTCATTTGGTTGTGATATTTGGTCAATTTCATGTGTTATTTTTGAATTATTAACAGGATTTACTTTATTTGATCCGGAGAGAGAACCTCTTAACCAAGACATTCATCATTTATACATGATGGAAAAATTCCTTGGACCTATTCCTTTAAATATGAAAAAGAAATCTAAGCGAAGAAAATTCCTTTTTGATAAAAATAGAAATTATCATATTAAAAATCTTGAGAGTTTTGAATTTAAATCATTAAAAGATAGATTAATTACTGAATTCTTGTTTGATGAAAAAAATGCCCAAGAGATTAATGATTTTTTGATGTGTGGACTTGTATTTGATCCTGAAATTAGATATTCAGCCCAAGATCTTTTAAATCATCCTTGGCTTAATTAATTTATATTGACGGAGATTTATATTTTATAATCATATAATATATACACATATATTACATGATTATAATTATTACAACTATAATTATTTTTATTACATTTATTTATGATTTATTTTAGTCCATGATTTATTTTTAATAAAAATCAAGTTATATTCACAACAATGCTGTGGATATAACTTTAATAATTATTATGATTTGATTATATTATTGACCACTTGTAAAAGGTCCACTGGCTAAAGGACCAACCGGACAATCTCCTATTATATTACCATAAATTGGTTTAATAGTATTTGTAGTTATTTGATTTGTGTTTCCATATTTTATTTGAATATTTGTGCTGTTTATAGTGTAACTGTAATTGTGATATGTTATATTATGATTATGACTATGATTATGCCAATATTTATTAGGTCTCGCTTCTGCTACATAGTGACTTTTAGATGATTTAAGCATTATAATATATATTTAAAATCTATGGTAAAACTCACGTATATGAATATATATTGTAATGATGTGGATTCTTAATAATTTTTTTTCAATTTTTTTTATGTGATTCAATATAAAAATTACTATTATACTAAATTATTATATGATG
>HE978658.1:60821-61386 GCA_000285855.2 Ruminococcus sp. JC304
AAAAAATAGAAACAAATAATTTAGCTGAAAAAAATAGTCAAAATAGTCAAAGTAATCAAAATAATCAAAAAAAAATTAGTCACGAAAATGAACCAATTTATGAAAATAAACATTTAAGATTATTTGAAAGTGATAAGAGATCATACAAGTTAATAAAAAATGATGTAGAAAATGGTAAATTAAAAAAAGAAGACATAAATCCTTATTTTTCCAATAAATATATGATATTTAAATTATTAGAAACACGAAATCGTTTAAATTTATCAAATGATGAAAATATTAAAGAAGAATACAAATTGTTTAATGAATTATATCAATTGGACAATGATGATAGTCCAGAAGGCAATATAATATCAAAAGTATATGTTCCTCATAATTATCGTTATATGACAATTTCACAAAAAGAAAATCATGCTAAAAATTATGGATTGACTATTGAAGAATTCGAAAATAAATTTTTACAAGGATGTTGTGATGATACAAGTGTTGATGATATTATATTCAAAACACAACGAATATTAGAAAATAATACAAATATAGATAATTCTGAATCAAATATTGAATC
>HE978658.1:64167-65251 GCA_000285855.2 Ruminococcus sp. JC304
ATTAATTCATTTGATGAAATTCCAATGGGTATTTTTTTTATTATATCCTCAATATAAAAATGTTTGTTTGAAATATTATCAATATCAAGATTATCTTCATGATCCCCACAAATATCTTTATCACAAACATCATGCATACAATTATTACATAATATTTCTTGATCTTCGATTACATTATTTTTAATATTTGTATTTGATATTATTTGTATAGTATTTTCATCAAATTCATTATCATTGAACCAATCATCTAATTCATCACAATAATTATTCTCTTGATTATCTAACTTCATATTAAGTTACTTATAAAAAGTAATAAATTTTTATATAAAAAGTAAACTAATGTTGTTGACTTAATTAAAAATTAATAAATCAATTTTTTTATTAATTTTTAATGAGATATTTGTATAAATATTAGTAACATTATAATGGTATTAGTATGTCCAAATTTTCAAAGAAATTAGGATCTGATTCTTCTTATAGAAGACCTAAAATGACTTATCAGGATCAATTATCCCAGGATGAAATAAATGAAAAAATACAAGGTTATAGTCAAGTTGATGATATATCTCAAGTTCCAGTTAATACTCACATACGATATTTTATTACACAAGATGATGGTTCTTTTGCATTTAGAATGGGAGGATTTTTAAAAGATAAAAGTAATGCTGATAAATATGTTGTTCTGACCAATGGGAAAAATCATTGGTCTGTGCAAGTTAAAGATACTATATTTTTAAGAAAAATGACTCATACTGAAGAAATTGAGTCCTTGCATGAAACATATCGAAACAAACTCGATGAAAAAGATAAAATCATAATCGAAATGGAAAAAATTATAAAAAAAACATATCCCAATTTTTCAATCGATTTATTATCTGCCAAAAAAAATGGCAAATTAAAAACCAATAAATCCGAATCAAATGATTCGAATAAATCCAAATCCAAATCTAATACTTCTAAAACTTCTAAAACTTCTAAATCTAATACGTCTAGATCTAAATCATCTAAACACCGAAAAAAATAATAAATAATGACTCCGGTCAATATAATTTAATAAAAAATTGAAAAATAAAGTGTCTGATAT
>HE978659.1:0-773 GCA_000285855.2 Ruminococcus sp. JC304
CCAGAGGATTAGAAAAATTTGGTAATTAATCACCATAATTTGAATGGAGATATTTGCAAACATCTACCGATTGGACTAAAAAGTTTGACAATTAATTCTCACAGTTATGTTGAAATTTCAGGAAATCTACCCGAAACCCTTGAATACTTGAATCTAAGGCTACAACAATCACAACTTCGTGAGAATATTATTCCACCAAACGTAAAACATTTGGTACTGGATGGTACATATAACAATAATATCATAAAATATATCCCTAGTTCTGTTGTCAATCTAGAATTATTGAGTGACAATTCTTTTGATATATCTGGACTTTCATCATCCATAGAGTATCTCAGGTTATCGAATGAATTTAATGAGGATATTAATGGACGCATTCCTGCAAATCTCAAAGAACTAATTTTAGGATATAGTTTTAATTCTAGCATAAAAAATGCTCTTCCGAAGGGTTTGAAACGTATTACTTTTGGAACTCTATTCAATCAGGAAATATGTGCTGAGGACATGCCAGAGAGTCTCGAATATATAAAATTCGGTGATAATTACAATCAAAATATGAATAACCGTTTGACCAAGTTAACTAACTTGACTAGTTTGATTTTCGGTGATAACTTTGACAAAGATATCCAAGGATTGCCCAAGTCACTAACTCACTTGGAATTTGGTAGGAAGTTCAACAGGAGGATTTTGAACTTGATTCCTAATAGGGTAACACATTTGACTCTAGGAAAATGTTATAGCCAAAAAATCAAGGAGCCATTCCTGATAGTGTC
>HE978659.1:2634-4708 GCA_000285855.2 Ruminococcus sp. JC304
GGCATTCCTGATAGTGTCACCGATTTGTCCATTAATAAGAAGTTTTACGAAAGAAACAAACAACATATTAGGTCCGATATTAATACTACGTTGACTTATTAAAAATTTAATACTATTATTGTTTTAAAAAAATGGTAATAATATTGGTTTATTATCATGGGTTCGAATATATCTCAACCAAAAAAAATAGATTTGGACAAATATAAACATAAAGAATATCTTCCGGATGGTCGCATTAAAGTAAAACGTCATAATACTTTAACAACAAGATGTGCTTGCGGATGTTCAAATCCAGATTGTTACCATGGCGAATTAGGATATATTAATGAAGAAGATCAAGTAAATAATTATTTTATTGTTGATCAATCAAAATAAATTGAAAAATAATACACTAAGAATCCTCACTTATTAATTTGTCCAAGTATAACTCAAAATGAGAAGAAATTCACCCCAACGCTTTTATAATCTCGGAACTCATTTTACAGGAAGACCTATTACTGGTTACAAATTAGTCATGTGTTCACCCAACAATGGAGGAAGTTTCAATTTTCTTAGTCAACCTATACCCGCACTTGCAACTGTAAAAATTCCTTCATTGAGCCGTGTTGTAACTCTTAATAATCCTAAAATTGAAGGTCATGTTAGAACATCAGAAATTTATATTGAACAAATAGAAAAATTTGATGGAACTATCATTGATGATGATTATATATGTTATCATCCAGCGTTTCCTCTTTACACGGTTGGTTACAAAGCTGGTCTTACTATCAAATCAGAAAGTTTGGATGCTAATTGTAATAATGTTGAAAAAATAACTGATCATGATGGTATTGATCTTTTTCTGATTAATAAAGAAGATCTTCTAAACATGGATAAAACTAATCATTGATTCTTATTAATTAGTAATTAATAAAAATTAAATTCATTTAATTGGTTCTCAAAATCAGAAAAAAAATTTATCTAATTCCATTTTTTTCTTGTTGCATTTGATCTAAAGTTTTTTGTTTAGGAATTGATAAAGTATATTGGCTAAAATATTTGTTATGAAATTTTTCGTAATGTATACACCATGAATAATATTGTTGACTAGACATATTATTAATTGTTTCTTGATTCAATGAGTAAAATTTATTATATTTGTCTTTTTGTTTACTAGTTAGATGATAATAATTATCTGGGTATGATTGAAAAAATTATCATTATGATATATATCTCTAATGGACATTATCAATATTAATATCTATATAAATTCATAAAAGCAATTAAAATATTTATTTTTCAATTTTAAAATTATGATACATAAAAATTGAAAAATATTTATTATCACATACTATTGTTCAATGACCATAATATAATGTTTAAAATAGGATATAGTGTAGTTTCCAGAGAATTACTAGATAAAATATTTCAAAACAATGATGTAGATTCTTTGATTGAATTATTAAAATCAAATTTATATGATTATGATATGAGTAATATTATTTGTTATTGTTCCAAATATGATTCGGATTTATGCATTGTTATATTTGACGAGTTAAAAAATATGAATTCAAATTTGATTAATCATGCAATAGATGTATCTATGCGAACGTTAAACGATAAATTATTAGAATGTGTTTACAATTATGATTTAGATCATGATCAATGTTCCAAGTTATTTGTCGATATGTGTAATGGTCATTCTATTAAACCATTATTATTTTTATTAAATCGAGGTGCTGATATTAATTATAATCATGGTATTGCTTTTATTGGTGCTTGTAAATCAAGATGTCCAGATATTTGCAAATTTGTGTTAGATCATGGATTGATTATTGATTATAATAATCCCAATATAATATTTGGAATTAAACTTCTTATTAGAGAAAGAAATTTGGATTTAATAAAATTGTTATTGGAATATGGTTTTGATTTTTCTTTTTTTAGTGACTCAAATAATATAACGAGTACAAATAAATATAATAAATATGACGAAGAAATAATTAATATTTTGATGGAACAAAATGTTAAAATAGTTGATATTATAAAATTGATGTCCTAATAAATAAATATTTTAACAATTGTTAAAATATTT
>HE978659.1:7266-9141 GCA_000285855.2 Ruminococcus sp. JC304
GATATCATAAAATATTGCAAAAAATATGGCAACGAATTTAACACAAACATAAAAATATTTTATGATGGATATTTTATATTATGCTTGATAGTTAAAAATAATATTTTGTATGATTTAACTGATAAAATAAATAACTCGATACAAGATATTGAAACAAATACCAAGAATAAGCATAAATAATTTTTTATAATGATCATTGTAAAAAATTGAAAATATATTTATTAGAAAGATATACTTTTTATGATATCAATATTTAATTCATTAATCATGAACATTATCGATAATTTTATTTCCCAGGATTCTGATAATAATTTTTTGAATTATTTGAATCATAGTGATAATGGTACAAAATATAATTTAACCAATCAAATTATTGCTCTGGAAAAAGAATTGGACATTCCATGTTGTGGTTTATATCTTTTCACCAAAATGTTTGATAATAAAGTTTGGGAGATTCCAACTAATGAATTATGTGAAGGTTTGATTCGCTTATTCGATTGTTTAAAGATAAATAAAATTAATGAACTGGCTGCGGGAAATGGTTTATTATCTGCTAGATTAAAACATTATGCTAATATGCTAAATTATAAATTGAAAATTAATACTTCTGACGGAACGAGTAAAATGTTTGGAGATCATCCTTTCACTTATACCAAAGTCAAAGATTTAGATATTAAATATTTTGATAAATCCGAACCTATTGTTGTGAGTTGGATTCATAACATTTTTGAGAACGAACTTTTATCTATTGTCAAAAAATATGAAAATAATTACATATTTTTAATTGGAGAACATCCTGATGTAAATGATTATGGTAATAATCATTCGAAACATTTTGATGAAAAAATATGTTCATATGGTTATAATCGCATGATTTTCGAATTCAAACAAATGTCTCAAATGGATTATTATGCTGCTGATGATATAAGAACTGATAAATACACCGAAAGTAAAACCTGTGTCACTTTATACTATCATAGATCCAAAATACTTGATGTTTGGTTTGTAAAAGATTTATTAATGAAAAATTATCCAGAATTATTTGGAACATATTTAAGAAAGAACAAAGAATATTATGATCAAGATAAAATTCTGATAGATTTGTCCAATAAAAAAATTATGGATTATTCGCTGGATAACTTCAAAAATTTTAGTCCAATTCTTGCCAAAGGATTTCAAGATTATTGGACGATAAAATCTAAACAAAATAATCCATCCAGATTGTGTTGGTCCCACGAAAATCCATTTGGATTTCCTAATAGATTAGATTCATATAGTCATATACCCAAATTATCCGATAGTTTGAAAAGATTAGTATCTATGCTATTTCAAATGACATTTACCTTATTGGATGCTAAATTAAAACAAATGGAAAAAAAAATCGTTCAAAGTGATATTATGTCTTTACCATCAATAAACGATGATCCTTATCACAAGTATAGTATGATAAATGATTTATCATTGGACAAACATTTATATTCAGATGAATCCATAGCATATGGAAAAACATATGAAAATTATCTACCTCTCACATATTACAAACCTTTAATACATCCTTTAGTAAATAAAATTCATTTACGTCCTCAAGCATTTTATAGCATAGAAACTTGTGTTGATAAACCATTTGGTCCGACATTGATTGAATTAACTAATCAGCAAAATAAGAATAAAATTAATGTTGCACCAATTTTTTCCTCGAAAAAAAATATCATAACGTCATAAATAAAAATATTTGCACAAAAAAATATGTTTACAAGCAACCTAATAGGAGATCGCAAAATCATTGATTTTGCGACAATATAATAATTGAAATAATTATTACATTTAATAACAATCTTGTTAATAAATATAATAATATTATTAATGAATGATTTG
>HE978659.1:11838-16807 GCA_000285855.2 Ruminococcus sp. JC304
GATACACACAATGTTTCAAGATCATAAAAGGTCAAATCGTTCCTATTAACTTATATGTAAAAATGATTATTGAACCTGATAATAAATCCACGCTTGATATTAAATTTGAACCTGAATATAGATCCACACATGATATTAAATTTGAACCTGAGTATAGATCCACACATAATATTAAGCTTGATGATATCGATTAAAATAAATCATATTTTAATACTAATTATTTTTAATCACTAAATAATTTAATGATTAAAAATAATGATATTTGATGGCATCTTCTTTGTTTGGAAAGAATCTAATACCATAATTAATACTCGAGTCTAATTCTAATTCAATAGTTTCACCTATTTTAAAACCAATTCCAAATATACCATCATGACAATATACTGCCAAAATTTTATTATCAAAAATTTCACCATGAAGTTCTATTTTTTTCACAATTGCTGTATTGGCCATCAATTCACCTTTTCTATAAGGACCTGGGCGCGAAATTATTTGTGCCAAGGGAGGAATATATAAAGTAACAATTGGAAAAGCATACTCATCATTTTCCATGTAACAAAGTAATTTTTTATATCCGATAATTGAAGTATCAGATAAATTAATAGATTTGCCTAGTGAACTAGCGACAACAATAATAATCACTACAACAATAATGTTTTTCATATTGGATTATTATTATTGTAAACAATATGTAGCATTTAATAAAATCCTATTTCAATTTTTTTTATAAAATTTGAAATAAATAACACCTATATACTTATTTAATGGATTTACCAAATAAATGAATTCGTTACCTTTATCAACGCTATTTAATTCTGATATATTTTCAGATATTACCATCGATTTGGTTGATGAAAATTGTATGACGACATTAAATTTGCATAAAAATATTTTATATTTGGGATGTCCATATTTTAGATCTATGTTTAATGGATTCAAAGAAACTAATTCTTCCAAAATAACTATAAACGTTCCTAATGTACAAGTTACTTGTGACATAATACGATCATTTTATGGAATAGAAAATAATAATAAAAAAAATTGGAAATATATATTGAATATATACTTGTGCGAAAATTATTTTTGTATTAATACAAAACTTCCACAATATATTAAAGTAATACCTGATGAATTTGAAGATTTTTTAAATATGACAGAAAAAATTGGATTTGATAAAGGTATTGATGATTTAATTATTAATAATATACCCAAATCATACGATATTGATAAATTACTACGTTTGGGAAAAAGATTAAATTGTGATAATAATAAATATATTGAATTAATTGCTACATATATTCCTGATACTTATGATCTTAACAAGCTACCTAAAAATCTTGTTAAAAAATTGTGGCAAATAGTTGATACTTGTCACATATTAACAAATTCGAAAAACGATATCAATATAATTAATAGCGAAGGTAAAAATTATCTGTTTATTTCACTCTTGCCCAAAATTAAAAAAGTATATTATTTAGAAAATAGACATGGAATCGCATTTTATACTAAATTAAATATATATATTTATGACATTAAATTAAAGGAATATATTATAACCAAACCATTAGATTATAAAAATGTGGCTGCAATACATTTTTATAATGATTTATTTATAATAAACAATAATGATAATAAAATTAATATTTATAATATTAATGATGGTAGTTTGGTAAATACTCTTGAATTTAAAGGGTTCGATCATGTAATTAATATATTTGTTGATGAACCAAATAATAAATTAATTATTTTTGTCGGTAAATATTCCACATTTAAAAAAATTTATATATACGAGTTGGACACATTAAAATATTTAACTGAATATTGTTTTCATAATACATATTTGACATCATATTTTGATTCGATATACCAGGAATCAATTATAGCATGGTATGAAGATTTTTGTACTTCGGGTAAATTATTTATATTAAATTTTCAAAATAATACAAACATATGCATTGATTATATGGTTTATAATTATACATCAAATATAATTGGTATTTGTTGGACAAAACATAATATTGTATGTTGTTATGAAAATGGAACAATTAATATCTATGATATATTGAATAAAAAATTAATTAAAACAATAAATATTAATAAAACTATTAATGCAATGACAAAAATAACTGATGATATTATTATGGTAAAATGTGGTTGTAGACTTATTAAAATAAATTTAGTTAGTGGTGAAGAATTAGATGATATTAATATTAATCCTGATATTGTATCCATGACGAAAATATCATCTGGACATAATAGATTACGCGAATTACTTCCTAAAATAGAAGATTTAGATCAATAGCCAACAATTTAAAAACTAGTAAAATAGTTATCAAATAATTATGGAAAATAAATCTAATCCATTCGGGTTTAATTCATATGCATATGATACATTGGATGAATATGATCGTATTTGGTTATCACTATCTTGTTCATCCAATGAAAAATTTAAAAATTTAGTTGGTTGTGAAACACAAACAAATGATTTATTTTTGATTGAACATGATAAATTATATAATGGCAAGTTAAATAAACAACAAATTGTTGATTATATTAAGCATATCAATATACATTTTATTGATAAGATTTTTATGACACATTTAATGTGTGCATGTATATATTCTCAAAATGATAGTAATTTATTTTTGGTGCAATTATTATTGGAACAAAATATTGATATTGAATGTACAGATAATACTAATTGTTCGGCATTATCATACTCCTTAAAAAATCCCGGTAATACCAAAATTTTGAAATTATTATTAAAAAAAATACCCGAAAAATAATAGACATATTATTAATAATACCTTTGTTTATTGGTCCAAGACTAATTATTTACCTAATATTAATATTGGTAAATTATTAATAGATGCAGGAGTAAATATTGATTACCCAGATACAGATGGTCGTTCAGCACTATTTAATATTATTAATAACAAAAAATATGATCATATATTACATCATGTCAAATTTTTATTATTAAATGGAGCTAATATTAATACTACAACATCAACTAAACCTTTTACTAATTGGTTAGATAAAAGTTATGATTTAATGGATTATGCAATAGAAAGATATAAATGGAACAGTGATAAAAAATTATTAGTATGTTATATGATTTTGGTTATCATAAACTACCAAATACAAATGATAATCAAATCATAAATTTCTCCCAAAAGATAGTTGAAAATATTAATTTATTCAAAACATATTTCAAAACTATTGCGCAAGATTTGAAATTACGACGCGATGAAATAATTTACAAACCTGGAAGTTTGAGATACAATATTGTCAAATCAAATTGGAATTTAACAAACAATATACTAAAATCGAATGATGTGGATATATTTAGTTGTTATAAAATATATAATAAAAATGAATTGGAAAACATAATCAATGAAATTTATTGATGGTAAAAAATTGACAAACAATAATTTAATAATAAATTTGTTATTATTAAATTATTATTTTCTATCATGAATTTTTTAGATATTTGCGATGACGTTATGATTAATATATTAAATTTAATTCCTGATCGAGATAAATTTAATTTATTATTAACATGTCATCAAATATATAATTTAAATGATCAAATATGGTTTTCTGATAAAACCTATCCTTATGTCGAAGTAAGTGATTCAAAATTTAGATTCAAAAAGATAGAATATATGGTTCATACATTAGATATACCATATGGTGTAACTCTTCTGAATATGGAAATTGGTCAACAAATAAATTATATACCACCAACTGTTAAAAAAATCCATTTTTATTTGCGTAGTAGTGGTAATAAAGGCAAATCAACAAGATTTGACAAATTAATAGATTATATTGGAGGAGAAAATATAAATATTTATAAAAATATCACACATATTATGTTTGATCCACGATTTAATCGATCAGTCGAAGGTCTCATTCCGAATGGAATAACTCACTTAAATTTTGGTTCTGATTTTAATCAATCCATAAAAAATTCCATACCTCATGGAGTAAAAAAAATAAAATTTGGAAATCATTTTAATCAACCAATAAAAGGACATATTCCGAATACTGTGACTCGTTTGAATTTAGGATGTTATAATGATTCACTCACTGATTATATTCCCAATAGTATTACACATTTATTAAAAGAATATTTACCGGGTGTTAAACATTTTTATATTAAAGACAAATCTTATTGTGTTGTTTGATTAAAATTGAAAATATTTTTGATTATGCATATAATTAAAAATATTTATGGATTAAACAATAATGTCGGATTTTGATATTTTAAATCATGATGTCATATTATACATATTTGATTATTTATCCGACAAGGAAAAATTAAATTTATGTTTGGTGAATAAAAATTTGAGACAATATATTTTTAATATCTATTTCACTAATGGATATTTTTATAAAAAAATTAAGGATTTACCATACTATTCACGATTTAAACATATTATTTATAAAACCAAAACAACAAATATTCCCTTAGGAATTACTCATTTAATTTTCAAAGATAGATTTAATCAAGATATTTCAAATTGTATTCCAAATACAGTGACACATTTAACTTTTGGATATGATTTTAATCAGCCAGTTAAAAATAGTATCCCTGATAGTGTCACTCATTTAACTTTTGGTACATGTTTTAATCAAGATATTTCTAATTCTATTCCTAAAAATGTAATACATTTGGAATTTGGATTTAGTTTTGATCAAAATATTAAAAATTGTATTCCAAAAAATGTTAAGTATTTGAAATTTGGTCTTTGTTTTGATCAACCAATTAATGATTGTATTCCAAATACAGTCACATATTTAACTTTTGGGGATGTTTTTAATCAACCAATTAAAGATTGTATTCCAGCAAGTGTCACACATTTAAAATTTGGATATTTATTTGAACAAAACATCAAAAATTGTATTCCAGCTAGTGTCACGCATTTATCTTTTGAATGTGATTTTGATCAAAATATCAAAAATT
>HE978659.1:19444-22760 GCA_000285855.2 Ruminococcus sp. JC304
GTTGAGAATGGATTTGATTACAATTTTGATGAAGATTTATCTTTTTGTTTAGCAGCAGAATATGGACATACTGAAATTGTGAGATATCTTATTCAAAAAGGAGTTAATATTAGAACTAGAAATGATGAAGCTCTTTGTTGGTCATGTATCAATGGACATATTGATATTGCAGAGTTGTTAATGGATAATGGTGCTGATGTAAATTGTAGAGAAGGTTTTATATTAGCTCTGGTTGCAGAAACAGGTAATTTAGAAAGAGTTAAATATCTAGTCGGTAAAGGATGTAATTTCAAACTAAACGAACATCATGCTTTGCAATTAGCTTGTAGTGCTGGTTGTCTAAATGTTGTAAAATATTTGATTGATATTGGTTCTGATTATAATGCAGATGATGGCGAATGTTTAATAACTGCAGCTTATAATGGTCAATATGAAGTTGTTAAGCACCTGATTGAATTAGGCATGGACCTTGATAAATATGGAAGTGAAGCTTTGATGGAAGCCCTCGAAAATAATGATAAAAACAAGAATGAAAAAGTTACTCAATTGCTCACAGACAAAGGAGTGAAAGCCGATTAATATTTAATATTATTTTTAAATAAATATTTAAAACTAATATTAATTTTTTTGCAAAAATGATCATCAACAATGGTCAAATTGTATTTTTAAATCACCAAAATATATTTCTTTGTCTATAAAGTCACTAACAAATTTATTATCTATTTTGATAAATCCATATCCAGCAAAAATAATATCGGATTTCTTTGCTGGTTGGATTGATTTCACTCCAGGAATTTTAGCAATTTGAGCTATAATATCACTATTAATAGTACCACCATACACAAAATATCTAATAACAGTAGTCGGATCAATCGATACAAATCCAATTTCACTCACCATAACACAACGAGTAACTTTAATTGAATTTAATTGGATAGTTTGTTTGGAACATAATTTATTTTGTAATTGTTGTGGTGAAAGTGATCTATATTTTGGTTTATTTAAATACATATAATAACAACATTCATAAAAATGATTTGAGAAACGATCACTCTCATGATCATGTTCCAAAGCATTCAATAAACTACGCCAATAATCAACAATCGTTTTATTTTCAGAATTAATCACATTATTATTAATAATATATTGATCATTATCAATGTCACTAGTAATTTGATTTCCAATAGAAATTATTTGGTTTATTTTTTCTGTTAATTCATTATCATTATTTTTGGTGGTATTAATAAAAATAGCATTGGATGGATAATATTTATTATAAACTGCAAATACAAAATATTCTTGTACCATACTTGTTGTTTCCATGATTGTATGTTTATAATTGATATTATAGATACAATAGGAATATAAATCAAATTTTTTTATTAATACTCTCAAATCTAATCGTAAACTTTGGAATAGAAATGTAAAAACTCCTTTAAATATGCGTAAAAGAGAAAAGAAATGGTTTGATAATTATATGAAAGAATATGGTCTGAAAAAATTTGGTGATGAAAAGAGTGATAAAGAAAGAAAAGATATGGTCATCACAAGAGAATATCCCGGAATGTATTATTTACACATTCCATTTTCAAAATCCATAGGAAAAAAAGCCTATTCAAAAATCTATTGTTTCAATAGATCCTGGAATAAGAACATTTCATGCTTTTTATGATCCTATTGGAAAAAGTGGTAAAATAGGAGATGGTTTAATAAATTGTATTATTAAATTGTATAAAAAAGTGGATAAAATACAATCAAAAATAACTAAAACAAATCCAAAAAATAATGATTTTAGATACAAAAAAAATAAATTGCATAGACAAAATATGAGAAAACGATGTGCTTGGCTGAGAACCAAAGTCAAGATTATAGTTCGTGATTATCATTGGAAGACAGCATCATTCTATTGTAAGAATTATGGTTATGTCTTAATACCAAAACTAGATACAAATAGTTTGAAAAAGAGAATTAAAAAAGATTATGGCGTATCAAAAGGAAGTCCAATAATAATAAGAATGATGGTATTATCTCATAATGAGTTTATAAATACACTTGTTCATAAAAGTAAAAAATATAATACAAAAGTGTTAATAGTAAACGAAGCTTATATTAATAAAAACACTTTCAAAATAAATAAAAAAAGTGGTACGCTGAGAGCCACTGTAATAAAATCTACGAATATCATTCGGTATTGATTTTAAATAGATTTTTCTCAGCTGATTATTGCGTAATAATTGAAAATATAAACTATTTTATGAAATATTTAAAAACAAGTTAAATAATCATAAATCATAATGCCAAAATTATATTTTAAAATAATCAATGAAAATGATTTAGAATGTGGATTAAATATTATGAATGAATCTGATAATATTAGTTTTCCGTACTACATAAAAAAATTTAACTTTTGTAAACCAAAATACATATGCAATTATTTAAGTTATGGAACATATTTGTGCGATGTTAATCTTCCCATTGATAATCCTGATCTGGAAATAATCAAAAAACTCAATAATAAATATGGAAGCTAATATGATTATTATATCTAAAAAATATGATTTAAGAGAACCAAAAACATGGGATTATATGATTTCTAAAGGAGTAAATATTGATAAAGAATCTGAAAAAAATTTTATCTTGGGCTTGTGAAAATGGACACATAGAAATAGTGAAATATTTATTTAAAAATGAAATACAAATTGATAAAAATAATGATAAAATATTGAATTTAGCTTGTAGAAATGGACATTTGGTCATTGTAAAATATTTAGTAAGAAATGGCTTTGATGTTAATGTAAATAATGGAGTATGTATTATTACTTCGGCAGAATTTGGTCATTTAGAAATTGTTAAATATTTAATTAAAAAAGGTATTAATATATATACCAACAATAATGAAGCCTTATTATTAGCTAGTGAATTGGGATATTTAAAAATAGTTAAATGTTTGGTAAAAAAATGGCGCCGATATTCATACCAATAATGATAAACCATTAAAATTAGCTTGTTTAGAAGGATATTTAAATATTGTCAAATATTTAGTTAATGAAGGAGCTGACATACACATATTTGATAATAAGTCAACCAAATGGATTTCGGAAAAAAGAAATTTAAAAATCGCTAAATGTTTAATAAGTAAAGGGGCAAATATTAATATGAGAAAAGTGAAAATTAGGGAAGTAAAAAAGGGTAAATTATCAGAGGAAGAATAATTATTTATATACTAAAAATAATTTAGTTATATAACATATTAAAAAATTATTCACAAAAGACATATGACTAAATTAGACGATATCCAAAATTTTTTGGAAGAGTA
>HE978659.1:25633-27022 GCA_000285855.2 Ruminococcus sp. JC304
AAATTTGGACAATATCACTGAAAATTATATCGGATTAATTTTAACTAATTCAGTTAATGGAAGGTGTTTGATAAATAAAATAACAATAAATACTAATATCAACATAAAATATATGACACATATTGAATTGTATAATAATAATAAACTCACATGTTGTTCATCATTAAAATTGACCTGTGCAGATTCTGATAATCATCCTGCCTGTGAAATTGTGGGTATAAAGGATATGTTTTTCAATGAAGAAACATCAATCAGGATATATATAATTGACGTTTATGATAATGACGAGATGACTATTTCATTTGATTGTTTATATAAATAAATATAAATAATATATTATCAATAATTAAAAATTTGATAAAAATAAATATTAAATCTATCATTCAATAGATTTAATATTTATCCTAATCAATTATTTGATTATCTAAATTCGATTATCCAAATGGATTATAAAAATCTCGATATTCAAAAATTAATTGAATTGGTTAAATATGATGATGATGCACAAATAGAAATTATAGAACGCACAATAATGATGCAAATCAAGAATGATTCATGGACAAGTATTAATCCATTTGGTTGGGAAAATATTATCGAAAAGTGTTGCAATAATGAAAAATATGTATTTATGTTATTATGTGCATACAAATCAATAATTCTTTCTGAAACTGATTCAAAAATTATAATACTAGATATTAAAAATTTTTTTGGAAAACTATATCCTGTTGTAAAAGCAACGAGCCAAAAATGGTAATAGTCTAGCCCAAAATAATCTTGGATTTATGTATGAAGAAAACATTGGTATTATAGGAAAAATAAAAAAGGCAAAAAAATGGTATGCTTTATCTGCAAATCAAGGTTTATCATTTGCACAATATAATTTAGGATACTATTATTTTAAAAAAGATAAATACGAAAAAGCTATTGATTGTTTCCAAAAATCCATGCAATCAGGATGTTATGTTTCAAATTATATGTTAGCGGAAACATATTTGAAATTATCTGTTCCTAATCATGATGAAGCCATAAAATTATTTACCATATCTGCTAATAAAGGTTATATATATTCTCAATATAGACTTGGCATATTATATTATGATGGTATTCATATTCCTATAAATATTAGTGAAGCTATTAAATGGTTTTTAATGGCTGCTAATCAAGGATGTAGTATGTCCCAACATATGTTAGGTGTAATTTATTTTGAAGGTAAACATATTAATGGCGATATAAATCAAGCTTATAAATGGTTTAAATTATCTGCAAAACAAGGAAATTATTTTGCCGAATATGGTTTAGGACGTGTTTATGATTCAAAATATTTTACTAAATATAATTGTCAAAAAGCTATTAATTGTTATATAAAAGCAGCATATAATGGATATATAT
>HE978659.1:30555-31712 GCA_000285855.2 Ruminococcus sp. JC304
AAATTAGAAACAGACATTGAAAAATATTGTGATTTAATATTAGACGAAATTGAATATGGTGCTCAATATCGTAATACTATATTTCGAGAAAATAAAGAATTTCCTATGGTTAAATTATTTGCTGATAATTAAAAAAATTGAAAATTTAATTCTTAAATTGTTATATATTTATTAATATTATTAACAATCCAACAAATTTGTTAATAATTATTCATACAACAATGTTCAAGAAAATGATGGATAATATGAATAATAAAAAGATCGCTATGATTATTATCATTTTCTACATGATCACATCTGTGGTGCAAGGGAATTATCATTTTGCAATTCTTGGCGCATATTTTATTATTAAAAATCTTTTCGAGCACAAATTTAATAAAAGTATCGAACTATCTTCTATTAATTATACTATTATCGGAGCTACTATTGGTCAATACATAGTTCTGGTTGTTATGATTTATAATTATAAGAAATTTACTGATAATCCACACACAGCACAAATTCTTACTACTAATATGAGTATTGTGGGTTATACTCTTGGTAGTTTTTGGTATAGATCCACTATTATGAACAATTAATGATTCGATAATTTTTATCGAATCATTAATTTCAGCACATAATATTATTTTATTTTATTTTTGATCGGAAAATATATTTGGGCCATTATCCTTAATATAATTTTGATCTTCACAAAAATGGTACATTTGGATTTAGGCCAAAAATCTTGCCATTGTAAAGTAATTATATTTTTGGATATTTCATCACAACATATAATAGTTTTAATCGGAGCATCTATTTCCATATTGCTATCATTAGTATTATAGTAGCTCACTTGTCAAGAATTAATCAACAAGATTATATTTCAATATTTAAATTAATATATTAAAATTGAAATTTAATTGCATTATCAACAATATATTTGGTATATAATTAATATTTTTAAGATTATGGAAATTGAATATGCGCAACTATCCACTAAACATTTAATAAAAATTGCCAATAATAATGACGATTGTGCGCAACAAGAAATCGTAAATCGCTACATGGATAAAGGATTAGATTTTATTATTTTAAAATTAATAAATATTCCTGAATGGAATAATATTTTTGAAAAATGTTGTTCAGATCAAAAATATATATTTTTGTTATTGTCCTAT
>HE978659.1:31732-32884 GCA_000285855.2 Ruminococcus sp. JC304
CAAAATAATTTAGGTTTTTATTATTTCTTTGGAAGTGAATCTTATTGGAATATTAAAAAAGGTTTAAAATGGTTTGAGAAAGCTGCAAATCAAAATCTTATTTATGCTCATTGTAATTTGGGATTAATATATTCTAGTGGAAACCGCATTCAACCTAATTATCAAAAAGCAATGGATCATACATTGAAAGGGATAGATATATCCAATGGTATATCAGAATCGATAATAGCTGGATTTTATTATCGTGGACATGGCGTAAAACTCGATTATTCAATAGCACATGATTGGTATTTGAAATCTGCAAAATGTGGTATTGCGTCCTCACAATACGAATTATTTAAAATGTATGAATATGGATATTGTGTTAAACAAAATACAAACACCGCATTATATTGGTTAAATATTGCTCTCAAAAATTATCACAGAAATATTTCTGATGATGTAATTAAACAATTTTCATTATATGGCGATGTATCACAATATATATATTGGTGTTTAAAAAGAGGTTTATCCAAAAAAATAAAAAAAATATTTGTTACGAATAATGAACAAATTGATCAATCTGTTGAAAAAGATTATGATATTGTAATTACTGAAAATAATACATTGTTTGAGAATAATAGTAATGATATTTTATCACAATGTCAATTATTAATAATTAAAAATAAATACAATGTAACAGACAAATATTCCACTATTCGATTAAAATATTGTGATATCATTGAAAGATTTATCCTACAAATAATGAACTGGTTATACAAGATAAATAACGCGATAAAATCTAAATTTATGATATCGTGTTTATTATTCATTGATGAATATAATGTGTTTAAAATTGTTAAACATCAAAAAAAACATAATATAATACCCTATGTTAAACAACATACAATACTTGGACAAAATTTTATCAATTTTGGAGTTAAAAATAATGAATTGATGGATGAAATTATGAAATGTGCAGAATCTATTATTGACGAGAAACGAAATTTTAATAAAGATATCTCTATCATCGAAAAAGAGTATGAAAATAGTTTTAAACCTATCATCAATTTATTCGACCAATTATATAAATATTATGATTTGTTGTTAAATATCATACATAAACAACAAACAGTTCGTAATATTGAATTTATAGAAAAAAAATCAACAACT
>HE978659.1:36268-38187 GCA_000285855.2 Ruminococcus sp. JC304
CATTTAATATCCAGGAATATCAAGATAAAACAGGAATAACTCCATGGATTAAACAATTCAGAATTCAACATCGAAGGTTATTTAGTCTTTGGAGAAAATAATGTGGAATTGATCGAGGAAATAATTGGATATGAAAATCAAATAAAAAATCAACACGATGAATTTATCAAATCGATAAATTTAAACCACAATAATGACATATCGCTATCTGATCCAATTCTCAAATTATACGATGAACTATTAAATATATATAATTTAATGTTGAGTAAGTTAACTAATGAAGATAATATTCGAAATCTTCGTTTTCAAACAAAATACAAATTTTTGTATAAATAATTTTTGATATTCGATTTAAGTTTTACACAAAACTTAAATTGAATACTAAAATAATGATAATTGATGATTATTTAGTAATTTTTAAATTAACCACAGTGTTTGGTATATATTGTTTGAATCTTTTATACAAGTTTCTTGAAATTGTTAAATGAGTTACACTATTAGGAATACAATCTTTAATACTATGATTGTAATTTTTTCCCAAAGTTAAATGAGTTATGGTATTGGGAATATTATCTTTAATGGGTTGATTAAAATTATTACCAAAGATCAAATGAGTCACTGAATCTGGAATAGCTAATGCAATAGATCTATTAAAATTATGACCAAATTCAAGGTATTCTATACTGTTAGGTAATTGACGAGTAATTTTGTGATTAAAATCATTTCCAAATTTCAAATAAGTGACTTCACGAGGAATATAAAAATCAATATCACGATTAAAATGCTTTCCAAAAATTAGGTATTTAACACTATTAGGTATAGCATTTGATATACTTTGATTAAAATTGTCTCCAAATTCTAAATGAATAACAGATTGTGGAATACAATACCAAATACTTTTATTAAAATATTCTCCAAAATATAAATGAGTTACACTATTAGGTATTTTATTATCAATGTCTGCATTAAAAAATGTGGGGAAATGTAAATGTGTTATTGTATTTGGAATAGTAAAATTAATATCTTCACCAAAGGAATCATCAAAATATAAATGGGTTATATTATTATTGAGAATTTTATTTATATCTTGATCAGAATATATGGAAAAACGATTCAACATTGTTAATTTGTAAATTTTTTGTTGTGGATTTATGTCATCATCCAAAACTTCATATTCCATTGTATCTTTTATTTTTATGTGTGTTAAATTATCCGGAATATTTATTTTTATTTTTTGGAACAAATTGTATTTGATTTCCAGATATTTTAAATTATGCAATATTTTATCTTCTATCGGATGGTCAAAATATTCACCAAGAGTCAGATGAGTTACACTATCAGGAATATATCCATTTATTGGTTGGTTAAAACGATAACCTAAAATTAAATGGGTCACCGTTTTAGGAATAGCATATTCGATTGATTGATTAAAACAATCGCCAAAAGTCAGATGAGTTACACTATCAGAAATATATCCATTTATTGGTTGGTTAAAAATATAACCTAAAATTAAATGAGTTACAGTTTTAGGAATAGCATCGTCGATTGATTGATTAAAACAACCACCAAAAGTCAGATGTGTCAATCCATCGGGCAAATTATTTTTAATGGATTGATTGAAACGAGTACCAAAAATCAAACGTTTTACCCTATTAGGTATACTATTTTCAATTGGTTTATTGAAACAATTACCAAAAATCAATTGTTCAACACTATCAGGAATACATCCTTCCACTAATTGATTAAAACAAGCACCAAAAATTAAATGTTGAAGTCCATTAGGAATATAATTTTCAATTGATTGATTAAAATCTTGACCAAATTCTAAATGAATTAATGATGTGGGTAAACAATTATTGATTAATTGATTGAATTTATTTCCAAAAATCAAGTGTGTTACATTATTAGGAATACAATCT
>HE978659.1:41424-42830 GCA_000285855.2 Ruminococcus sp. JC304
AAAATGGATTAAATAAACTCGAAGGAAAATTCAATGATAATCCAAAAGATTCATGTGTTCCTGGAAGACTTTATTTTTGTAAACCGCAGCATATACATTATTATTTTGGTTATGGAGTGTATTTACGGGAAATTTATTTACCAAAAGATAATCCTGACTTTAAAATGGTTAAAGATCCATCCGGAAATAAGTATGGAGCCAATATGATTATATTGGGAAAAAGGCGCAGTTTAGATGATCTAGAAACTTGGGAATTTATGATTGATCAAGGTTTAGATTTATGCGCACATAATGGTTTAGCGGCAAAAAATGCTATTAAACATGGATATTTTTCAATAGTCAAAAAAATTTTAAAAGACAAATATAATATTAATGTTTATAAAAATATCTTTAGTGAACAATTAAAAGATGCAGTATTGAATGGAGATCTTGATAAAGTTAAAGAATTGGTAGAAAATGGGGCAGATATTACCACAGACAAAAATTTTGCCATTAAAAATGCTGCATCCAATGGATTTTTAGATATGGTAAAATTTTTGGTGGAAAATGGTGCGAATATTCATGCTGATAATGATTATGCTGTCAGACATGCCCTAGCAAACGAACATTTAGATGTAGCCGAATATTTAGCTTCAGTAGGTGCAAATATTCATACTGTAAATAATTATGCTCTTCGATGGGCTTCTTATCGGGGACTTTTCAAAATAGTGCAATATATAGTAGAAAATGGTGCAATTTATTATGCTGTTTATAATTGTTATCATTATATTTTTGATAACCCAATATATAATGCTGAAAAAAATGGCCATACAGAAATAGTTGAATATTTAAAACAACATGTCAGTGTCAAAAAATATATAACGGATTATCAAGATTATGAGTTAATGAAATCAGCGTGCCGATCTGATAATATTAATCAACTTAAATCATTAGTCGAAAAAGGTATTGATATTCATTACGAAGATGATTATGCACTTAGACATGCTGCTAGAGATGGTAGTTTGGAAATGGTACAATATTTAATAGATAATGGTGCTTATATTCATGCTCGCAATGAATATGCTCTCAGATGGGCTAAAAGGAAATATTCAAAAAGAATTTTCGAGCATTTAATAAAAAATGGAGCAATTGATGATGCCAATGATAATGCTATTTATTATTAATATGACAAGAACTTTTTTATTTGCTTTTGTCAAAATTAAATAAAAAAATTGAAAAATATTATCATTAAATACATTTAAAATGATATCAATAATATATATTCAAAATGGAATCTGGTAATAAAACTGATCTTATTATCGCGGTAGATGCGACGGGATCTATGGGAGATTTTTTGCGATCACTATCCGAAAGTTTAACACAAATTGTGCAGATTGTTGATATCACTAATGTAATTAATCGCATTC
>HE978659.1:42850-43871 GCA_000285855.2 Ruminococcus sp. JC304
TGTAATTAATCGCATCCGTATTACAATGTATCGTGATTATTGCGATAAAGTTATGTTAAATCATCCGAATGGGTGACTAAGATTGAAGATTTAATGCCATTTATTTCAAATCTTCGTCCAGATGGTGGTGGTGATATACCAGAAGCAGCAAAAACTGCCGCTAATGATATTCTAGAATCTGTTACAAATAATACTATTGTAGTTTGGTATGCAGATGCTCCACCTCATCATAAATCTAACTGTAATACATACAGTATGCACAGCAATTTTCATAAAGAAAAAAATAATTTGGAATCCAAAAATAAAATATTCGATTGGGTAAATATTTGTAAACAATTTTGTCAAAAAAATATCATTGTTTATCCTGTTATTAATGTATCTATTTTTAACATGTCTTCATTTTATCTACTAATGTCTTTTATGACGGGAGGGAAAACTTTGTATTTAACTAATACCAATCCTAAAACCATAACACAAATTACTATCAAACTATTTTTGAGTCTAATGGGGTTGTGATAATGAATTTGAAACCAATGTGAAAGAGTTGACGTACGAAATACACCGCAATTTTAATCAACTTGTAGATGAAAATAAAAATGATGGATATCTTCCTGGAACTGGCTTTTCTAAAGATCTGAAAAATGTTCCAGTACAGATTGAATCTAACCATTGGTTAAAAACTGACTTAAGAAATCTAATAAATTTGTTTAATCGCGATTCTGAATACAAAAACAAAATTTTTAAAGTTTTTGAATCACTACTTAAACCACAAACTGTGTTGTCATTAACTTATAATACTATATTTGCTACTTTTTGGAGACTCATTTGTAAAATTTATGATGATCCCAGAAAAGAAACTCTCAAAAGTCAATTATCAAATACTCTCGAATATTTGAAAAAGAATAATAAAGCTGATCATCTTATACTCACTGAATGGATTAGTGATTCATATAATCAAACATATGAAGTCAATGAAATTATTAATACAAAGGCCAAAGATAAAGTACCTGCACTGGTTTTA
>HE978659.1:47973-49065 GCA_000285855.2 Ruminococcus sp. JC304
CTTCATCTGATTCAGTTGCTTCAATCATTTTTTTAGGGAAAAAAGGTTTTGCACCAATATTTTTTCGTAAATTTTCCCTGAACTTAATTTTATGATAAATTTGATTTAACATTGGAGGAAACAATTGTTTATCAAAAGATTTAGCAAAATTTAATATATCTTGCGATGTCAACCATGTTGTAATATAATGAAATATTTCGTTGGGCACAATTGAATTACCAATAAAATAACACATTGTGTAACACAATTATGTATAATTGTGAGTACAACATTAAGAAACATTAATGTTAAATTATTTCAATTTTTATTGAAAAATTGAAATAAACAAGTCTAAAATAGGTCACAATTGATTTTAATCTTAAATCACATATAATGTCTGATTTTGAGAATATTCTTAACACAGATATTATTTTTTACATGACAGATTTTTTGTCTGATAAAGACAAAGTAATGTTTTTTTCTACAAATAATGAATATAGAAATCTAATCCAATACACTAAATTCTACGGAAAATATTTTTATGGTAAAATAATACATTTATCATATCGTCATAATTTTAAAAATATTTCTTTTTTACCTTTTGAAAAGATAGAATTATTATCTGTCAGTGGTCAGATTATTTATAAACCAGGATCTATTATATTTAAATTGTCAAAGATAGATTTTAATCTTAAAACAGGTAATTTTAATTTTAATAATATTGGGGATGATAATAAAGATTTATTTAATTATTTTGGTATAAATGACATGGATAAATTAAAGATTGTATTATCGGAAAATTTGCATTATTGAAATACTTATTTTAGCAATACAAAATCCAAAATTATTCCAATTTAAATCCCTTATACATGACACTAGAAGCTTCTACCAATTCAAAGACTGATCCATCTTTCAGTTCGTGAATAACCGGATTCATTTTTTCTAGTACTTGAGTAGTAATATCTAAATTTTCACAAAGTAAATAATCACCATTGATACCCAGAGCATAAAAATCATTGATGGCTTTAGTGAGAGCAGTTTGTCTATCAGGAGCAGATACTGATAGAGAAATATCCTCGATCACAATATATTCATCTTTTAGAATTCCATGAT
>HE978659.1:51621-52727 GCA_000285855.2 Ruminococcus sp. JC304
TAGCATTATGTGCGAGTGATATATTCACAAAAAATTTAATATTATTAAATCATAAAAAAAAAGGTGCATGTAGCACAGATAAAATATATGGTAGTGGAAAAAAAACTTATGATGGTACATCAAATATAGTTGGTATTTGTTGGGGTAAGTATGGTTATATAATTTACTGTTGTGAAAATGGTACGATTAATATATATAATACATATAAAAACAAATTAAAAAGGACAATTAATATTGGCAAAAATATTGACACTATAACAAAAATATCCAATGATGTTATAATGATTAAATCCGGATCTGAATTGATTGAAATAAATCTTGATAGTGGTCATGAACTTAGAAACATTGATATTAATTCAGATGTACGATCCATAATGAAAATATCATCAGGATATGATAGGTTGTACGAATTACTTCCTGAACCATAATTTTATTGTGCATAAAAAGATAAATTATTATTATTTAATACGTATTAGATAATAATAATCTTGCAACAAATATGAAATACAAAAAATCAAATTATTTATTTTTAGTTCGACACAAGAATTTATATTCACAATAAACTAACAACGAGCCAAATCAATACGTATATGAAAAAATACCACATTAAATCCAATCAGATTGATAAAATTGGTATGACTCATTTAATGTGTGCTTGTATTTATTCTCGTAATGATAATAATTTGTTACTAGTCAAATTATTATTAAAAAACAATAATAATGTTGAAACAATAGATGGTTCTGGTCGTACAGCACTTGTATATTCATTAAAATATCCTGGTAATATTGAAATTATCAAATTTTTGTCAAAAAATAGAAAACATGGTAGCGAATATATAAACCAAACTTTTATACATTGGTCTAAAACTGATTATTTACCTGATATTAACATTGGTAAAATATTATTGAATTTTGGAGCTAATATTGATTATCAAGATGTAGACAATCGAACAGCATTGTTGAATATTTTGAATAATTATATCTATGAAAATATTACTGGACAAGTTAGATTTTTGTTAGCTAATGGAGCTAATATTAATGTAATTACCGATAGACCTTTTAATGATTTGGCAAATGAAATTAAATGGATAACAAATATTGGAAAA
>HE978659.1:54763-55636 GCA_000285855.2 Ruminococcus sp. JC304
GATATTAAATTTAAAATGAATGATTATCCTATTTTTAGTTTTTTTGGAATACATGATAAAAGAGAATTGGATAAATATTTGTTAAAAAATTGAGAAAATGAACTTATAAACCTGTTATTGCAAAGCCAAATAATAATAAATGTCAAATATTGATATACTTAATGATGATGTTATTTTGTCTGTATTTAGTTTTTTATCTAACAAAGATAAAATAATGTTTGGTTCTGTAAATAAATATTACAGGGAAATCATTCATTTTATTCCTATTACTAATCACAATCATATTAGGATAAAATACCTATCGGGTCAAATTCAATTTAAAAATTTATGGAACTATATTTTATTCAGACATGCTAAAAATAGTTTTAAAAATGAATTGGTGGATGTTCGCGATAGTATCATTTTTCCGCCACAAAAAATTAAGATCTAAATCTTTACACATGATATGGAATTTTAATAATGATTTAGCTTGTAATGTCGAAATTAATTCTAGAAAATTATTTGAATATTTTGGTATTAATAGTATGGAAAAAGTACAATCTATAATGTTTGATGATAATGTAATATTTGATTGACCATTACACCAATATGTGCAAATTATTATCATGCATATTTAAAATAAATATACATATAATGAGACATACTTTGATTTGATGGATTCAGTGATAAAAATTGATAAATGAATTGGTTTTATACAAATAACTTTTTAAACATAGAATTATTTAAATAACGAAAAATAATAAAATTTACAAAAAAATATCAGGAAGTAAAACTACAAAACCAGTTCAAAAAGTAATAAACTAGTCAAAGAAAAAACATGATATTAGAAATATTTCATACAAAGAAATAAATGATAAATATAGTTGGGGAAGA
>HE978659.1:56485-58151 GCA_000285855.2 Ruminococcus sp. JC304
AAAAAAATTAAATGATTGGACAAGAGGAAAACAAGCGGAAGAATATATTACTGAATTAAGTGAAATAACTGGTTTAATAAAAGATGAATTAATAATTTGTGTCACAGGCTCGAGTAGATATTCGACACAAATAAGAGGAACCTATATGCATCCATTATTAATAACTCAATTGGCATATTGGATTTCACCAAAATTTGCCGCCAAAATAAGTATCTGGATTGAAGAATGGAAAAAATATTCAAATAATAATTTATTTGAATATTATGATGCATTATCAAATCTTGAACCATATAGTAACAAAAATAAAGAAAAAATAATTCAAGGAGAATTGCAAAAAAAATTAGGTGGAATAATTGAAGTCAAAACTAAAGTAGGGTCAATAGATTTATTGACAAAAAATACAATAATAGAAATCAAAAATTATGATAATTGGAAACATGGTTTAGGTCAATTATTATCATATTCTATTTTCCATCCCGATAAAACAAAATGTTTATACTTATTTAATGTTGGAGAAAATAAAATGAGTAGTATTAAAAAAATATGTAAGCAATATTCTATAAAATTAAATATATATGATTAATTTTATACAATTAAAAAATTGAAAAATATAATACTTATCTTATAAATTCATATTTATAATGTAAATAAATGACAAGAATAAAAATTACAAAATATGATATTAGAAAAACTTGTTTCGAAGAAATAAATAATAGTTACAGTTGGGGAATTTATTATGATAAAAATGTAATAATAATGAAAAAAAATGGTTATATTAATGCAACAAAATTTATTGCGTCAATTGGAAGAGATGAAGATGTTGAACAATGGTTAGGAGATGAATATGGATTAGAATTACTCGATGCATTATCTAATGAAGTGGGAATATGTAAAAATAAATTACAGTACATATTAAATCTAAATCTAACCCAGATATTAATGGAATATATGTTCATCAAGATATATTACCAATTATGACGATGATGATAGATCCAGTATTTTGTTATAGAGCATCAAAAATTGTTAATAAAAAATTATATAAATAAATTGAATAAAACACATCGTCACAAATTATTATCACGCATATTTAAAATAAATATATATGATAATGAACCATACTTTGATTTGATGGATCCAATTTATAAAAAATTGATAAATACACATCATGATACATATAATTATTTATAAATATTATTAAAATGAATTCACGAATGGTTGGTCATAAATTTTATAAATTTATCGATGAAAGTTGGATTCAGCGAGGATTTTTATACAATGAAGGTTTAAATATTTTGGATAAACCATTTGAAAAAACTGGATCTTGTGTTCCGGGAGGATTATATTTTACCGATATTGAAAATATACATAATTATTTATCGTTTGGTACAAGACTTGTTGAGGTTACTATACCAATAGATGCACAGGTTGTTATAGATGATTATGATTCACATAAATGGAGAGCAGATAAAATTATTATAAAAAATATTGGGATTATTACTGAAGTTCGTACTATACAATATTTAATTGATAAGGGTGCTAATTTTTCAAAAAGTTCATTTTATCATCTTTTAATGGAAAATAATTATCATTTACTTCTCAAGAGTTTACTAAAAAATTTCTCAAAAAATTCTCAAAAAATGCAAAAAAAATTAAAATACAAAAGTGA
>HE978659.1:60830-62795 GCA_000285855.2 Ruminococcus sp. JC304
CAAATAATTTATATGTATTGGCAGGAAAATATAATAAGTTGAGGATTATTGAATTGGTTCATAAATATTTTCCACAAATAAAATCACAGCATAATTTTAACGATGAAATTTTTTACTATGCTATCGAAAATGATAATCTCAATATGATCAAATATATAATTAACAATGGTTTTTATTTCAGCAAAAATATTTTCACTTACATTTCATATGAAAAAATTAGTAACAGAATATTATCATATTTAAACTCACGTAATGATAAAATTGTCAAAAATAATATAATAAATTCTGCGAATAGATCTATCGAATCAAATTTACTAATTGATGATAATATTATTGATTATCGCGAGCATTTGGAATATTAATAAAATTGATAAAAAAATAATATACAAAAATAATTATTTGTTTATTCATTAGTAATGAACAAATTAATAGTTTTATCTATAGTTTCTATGAATGAACCTACCAAAGAAACTAGATTCGAGTATATATTATCGGACAAAAATAGTTTGAAAGACAAAATAAATGATTTGAAAAGGCGTGTTTTTGATGATAATATTAAAGAATTTAAAGAGATTTATGGCACAAATTCTATCTGTCCATACATAAATTGTGATATATATTTAAATCCTAATTTTGAAAAATCTAATAGAATTGAAGGTATATTTTCCATAATGGACGATATATTTCTAATAGAACAACATACATCATATATATTCGCGTATGGTATTACTATAGTAGATTTAAATAAGGATAATACATTAACACTTTATGAACACTAATATGTGAACAAATTTTAAATAAAATATTTTATTAATATTTTATTTAAAACTAAACTAAATTAGTTTATCACTCATTTGTTGTGAAGAAAGTTGTAACCAACATATGCATTGATTTGTCCTCCGCCCATGCTGCTACCATATCCAGAGATTCCGCTGTAGATCCACTACCACCTGCGAATGCTCCAGAACTAAAATCTTTGTGATAAGAAGCAGATCCTCCATAGCTAGTAAGATGACCAGCAGTACCCCCTGCGAAAAAGGTAGCTTGAAGATTCGAAGGAGTCGTGATACCGGGAAGATTAAGATTAATCGGTTTGTCGGACATTATATTAATAATTTGTAGTGATTATTGGGTTGTTATTTTAGATCTATTTCAATGGAACATTCAGACAGTATTTTTTCAATTTTTTCTATTTATGGTGAATAAAATTTGATTAATTTATACTCATCAAAAAATCTATTATATTGATTTATCAAATGAATTTAATTACTAAAGATTTTTGTCAATTATTCGATTCTGAAATTTTATCAGATGTCAAAATTATACTTGTTGATGATAAAAACCAATTGTCTTTAAATTTACATCGTGTAATTTTATTTGCTAGATGCCAGTTTTTTGAGAAAATGTTTTCTAATTTTAAAGAAGCAATACAATTTGAAAGTGTTGTTAACGTTATTGATGTTAATGTTGCTAGAGACATTATTAAGAATATTTATGGATCTGAAATAAATCAACCAGATGATTGGCAATACAAATTAAAATATTGTATTTGTTGTGATTATTTTGGACTAAAATGTCAATTACCTGATGATATTAAAGTACCCAATGATTGTTTTGATGATTTGTTGAATCTAATTGATATCATTGGTTACACTAGAGAAACTATTCAAATATTAGCGAATAATTTACCGGTAGATTACAATATATCAAATTTACCGATTGAATTACTAAGAGAAATTAATAATATTTATTCAAATGATATGATTATTTCGAGATACAAATATGGGATCATGAATATTGATATTATGGATAAAAATAGATGCGAAGTAAAAAATATTTATCGCAAAAACTATTGTAAAAATTTATGTTATCTTTCTAAAATGGACAAAATAATTTTTACCAGAGATAATAAATTAATGGTTTATGATTTATATACAGATAATCTTCAAAAATATACATGGCCAA
>HE978660.1:0-1032 GCA_000285855.2 Ruminococcus sp. JC304
CCAAATACAAGAAATTTTAACCACTATATTAGAACCCTTAAAAATAAATATCCAAAATATCGCATTCACAAAAGTGATTATTCAAATACGGCGGATTGTCGAGTAGCCAAAGAAAATTCACAAGCTATGATCATACATGATGAAATAAAAGATTTTACGTCTAGAATAAGAATCAAAGACTTGGGCGATCAATTTCCATCTAATCAATGGTGTGCGCAAGAATTTTTCACTGAAAATTCACAAGAAATTGCAGAAGCATATGCTGAAATTGCACAAATATTAGACGTTATTAAACAATGTGAAGACAATAGTGAATTTCATTTAGCTAAAATACAAAAATTAAAACAACAAATTGAATTAAGAAAAGTACCTATTTTTATAGAACAATCTGAATTTTATTTAGAAGAAGGTAAATCCGTAATAATTTTTGTAAATTATTTAAACACTTTTGATGTTCTTTGTAAGGAACTTAATATTAAATGTCAAATATATGGTAAACAAACTACTGAACAACGTCAAGAAAGTATCAATTTATTTCAAAATAATCAAGAAAGAATTATTATTTGTCAAGTTGGAGCTGGTGGTACCGGATTGAGTTTACATGATCTTCATGGAAATCATCCAAGAGTTACTTTGATTAGTTTACCTGATTCCGCTTCTGGTTTAATACAAGCTCTTGGTCGAGCACCGAGAGCTCAAGCAAAAACACCTGTTTTACAAAGAATTGTTATTGCTGCAAATGTTGATTATGAAAAACATATTATGAGATCAATAAATAAAAAATTGGCAAATATATCCGCTATTAATGATGGCGATATTGATGGTAATAAGTATGCCATCAATAAAGGATCCCGGAAAAATAATAAATAAATAATAATTTCATTGTCTTATATTAATTTTTTAATATAAGATAATTAAATTAGATTTCACTAAAAATATAATCGATGTTTTTTAGATATATAAAGTATCTATATTATGTATATAGAAAGGTGCAATGCAAATTAGCGACAAAACAATTATGATTTTTGGGGG
>HE978660.1:2950-4051 GCA_000285855.2 Ruminococcus sp. JC304
TGTATAGTGTTCAAACGCCATTCCAATATTATATTATTTTTATCATTTGTTCTACAATTTTAGCTAATTGTAAACATGTTACACCATTCCAAAAATGATTGATAAAACCATAAACTGTTTTATTATTTTGACTAATAACCCATTCTAATAATGATTTTTTATTATATACTTCTTGTCCTATAATTGAAGTTCTTATTACACAACAATTTGTTGGTTCTCCGAGAGATTTAGACACACCATAAATATTAGTTTCATTATGACAATCATTTTCTGAATAATTACCTTTATTTCCATTGTATACACAATCAGTAGATACATGTATCATTTTAAATCCTAATTGATGACAACAATAAGATAACATATGAGGAAATAATGTATTGACCTTTATAAAAGTTCTAGATTCATTGATATTATTACGTTGAGGAATAACACCAACACAATTAATTACTAATACATTGTCTTTACTAGTTTGATAATTACTTAACGTATTGATTAATTGTGGCAAATCTACATTCATTGCATCAATTATTTTACGATCAATCGACACTACTTCATGTGTTTTTTTTAAATAATTTAACATGTAATTCCCAAGCATACCATTTGGACCAAATATTATTATTTTCATGATATATCAAATAATAATATAATATTATATTATTATAATGAAGATTGTAACTATTATAGGAACTCGTCCGGAAATTATACGTCTAGCATGTATAATAAATAAATTGGATAAAAATTATGAACATATTTTAGTTCACACGGGTCAAAATTGGAATAAACAATTATATGATGTATTTTTTGAAGAACTTGAAATAAGAAAACCTGATTACTATTTGAATATTGTGGGAAAAAATTTGGGTGAATCTATGGGGAATATTATATCTAAGAGTTATGATTTATTATTAGAATTGAAACCTGACGGAGTACTAATATTAGGAGATACTAATAGTGCATTGTCTGCTATTTCAGCGAAAAGATTAAAAATTCCAATTTTCCATATGGAAGCTGGTAATCGTTGTTTTGATCAATTGGTTCCTGAAGAAATTAATCGTAAATTAGTGGATCATATTAGTGATATTAATTTACCTTATACAGAAC
>HE978660.1:7689-8786 GCA_000285855.2 Ruminococcus sp. JC304
ATTGGTTGTATAAATGCTGTTTCTGAAAAATATCAAAATATGAAAATTATTATGTCAGTTCATCCTCGTACTTTTAATAAAATTAGAGAATCAAATATAAAATTTCAAGATAATGTTATTTTATTAGAACCTTTTGGACTACTTGATTATATCAAATTACTTAAAAATGCATTTTGTGTTGTTTCTGATTCGGGTACAATAAGTGAAGAAGCATCAATATTAAAAATATCAGCTGTATCTTTTAGACATTGTACTGAAAGACCAGAAGCAATTGAAAAAGGAAATATTATACTATCCAGTTTAGAAGTTGATAATTTATTGAATGCAATCAAAATTACTTCTAACTATAGTTTCGATAATCAAACGTGTCCATGTGACTATAAAGATATAAACGTATCAGATAAAATAGTTAATATAATCGCTTCATATATTCCTGTCATTAATAAAGTTATTTATAAAAAATAATAATATAGTAAAATATATATATATGTCGAGGTTAAAATCTAATGATGAGCTCTATGAATTGGTTAAACATAATTTAACCAAAAATTTGCCCATAACTATAAATCGCGTAGGTGGTGTGGAATATACTTTTGCGCAATATTGCTATAATAATGGTTTTGGTCATCTTGCAAACATAAATGCTCATCTCAAAATGATGGCCAAACATCCTGGATATTTCGATAAAAATAATGACATCAATAACGCTAAATATTATATTGAATTGCTTGTTGATGTTATGAAAAAAGCCAGTCATCATACTATCGCTAATGTTACTTTTACCAATTATGTGGAACCTCAAACAAATGATTATAAAAAAACATTATCTACTGCTTCACCATATTTTAAATTATTTAACGATCATGTTGATAGATGTTTTTCATATAACTTTTTTGAAAGTTTTTATAAATTTAATGAATGGTTTCCTCTTTTAGAAGGAAAAAAGTATTGGTAATAAATCCTTTTAAAAATACTATTCTACAACAATATCAAAAAAGAGATAAATTATTTACTCATTATTATAAAAATTTTAAATATCCAAACTTTTAAAAGTTTGAATATTATAACCGTACCAATCACATTTAATGAAGGAAAAT
>HE978660.1:8806-9845 GCA_000285855.2 Ruminococcus sp. JC304
GAATATGATATTGTACTTTTTAGTTGTGGAGTATATACCTATCCGCTTATGAGTCATGTAATTGCAAAAGGAAAATCAGGTATTTATTTAGGAGGAATATTACAATTATATTTTGGTATTAAAGGAAGAAGATATGATACACCATTTTTCACTAAATTCATGAATGAGCATTGGATTAATCCAATTGATGATGATGTGGCTGAAGTTAAGGATAAAATAAAAAAATCAGGTGAAACTGAAGCATTTGGTGCATATTTTTAAATATATTTATTCATTAACAAATATATTTGAAATTATTTATAAATAAATTAGTACGATTCAAATTCAGGTTTTATTTTATAACCAAATTTACGGAATACGCCAACTAAACAAGTTAGTAATTCGTGTTTTTTATTTTTCATTACAGTTTTATCCACATCGATACATTTCAAATTTTGTAAATCTTTGAGACTTACATCTTTGATAGGAATTATATTACATAAATTTTCTCCTGTAATATTAAGTGCCGATAAATAATCATAAAATTTAATATCATCTGGAGTTAAAATAGTGTAACGTAATCTTATCCATGATACTGGTACACCGAGTGAATGTGCAAACACCATACCATGTAAGGTACTAGATATAATTTTACGACATGAGAGAATTTTTTCTGCTATATCGGGTAAATTATCGTTTAATATATCAATAATAAGTACTTTATCCTTACATTCAGGTGTGAGAATTGTTGGTGCATATTTAGCATCTACATAATGTAAAATAAGACCATAATCATATTTTGGAGTAACCTTAACATTTACTAATTTCTCAAGTAAAATTCCAGTGTCGCCCATTTTAATCGAATCAAAATTATTTACTAATGGTTTAACTTTTTCAAGAGTATGTGTGCCTCTTACTAAATAACATTCTTGGAGCTTATTTACTGTGCGATTTTTAGTAATCACACCAGTTCCTAAAATAATGGTTCTTTCATTACTATCAGATGCGATTGATCCTGTTAATTGGAATATATTGCTCGAGTTCCACAAACTGGCTTTAT
>HE978660.1:12265-13660 GCA_000285855.2 Ruminococcus sp. JC304
GTTTGTTGTTTATTATGTTTTTTATTCAATTCTATTTTTACTGGATCTATTTTGAGACTCTTATTTTCGAGAGAATTTGGATGTAATTTTATATATTTATTAGAACCATATACGTCTGTAACATGATTAATAATTTTTTTATTAACACATCTAAATGTAAAATCTTCATGTTCGTAACCGTAAACATAGGGATAAACTCTAAAATATCCAATTTGATCAATGACACTTCTTGTGAATGTAATAAAACATCCAGATATACCACATTGTGGATTAACAATAACAGTATTATTATAATCTATATATTTTACATTTGAAGAAATGTTCATTGGCCAATAACACATATGTTGTAATCCAGTATTTTGTATATTTGAAACATAAAGTTGTTGCCAACCTTTATCATATAATATATCGTCATCTGCTAAAAATCCAATATCTATATTTTTATTCAATAAATTTTTGATGCAAGTATTTTTCGCTTTAGCAATTCCGCCATTTTTAGGTCTATAAATTATCTCAAAAACATCACTATATTTGTCTAAAATTTCTTTATGTTTAGCTGTATATTTGCCATCTACAACAATAATTACTATCACATTACCCATATTACGTTTTAAACTATTCAATGAATCATTGATGATTTGTATTCTTTTATCAGAAGTATTTTCATCACTATATGTAGTGACACCGATTCCTATCATAACATTATCAATATTTTTATTGACAAAGACATATTTTTTTATATTTTTGGAGAAATTATTATTCAACGATGCATTTATATCGATTTTCTTATTTTTTATATTATTTAATAATTCTTCGTATACCTTTTTGTTTCCTGCAACTAATTTGGCATGTAAAACTTTATCTTTAATATGAGATACAGATCCACCTGCATGATACTGATGTATTCCAAATACATTTGTTTCTGGAATAACATTAACCGTTGTTATTAATTCAATTCTTTTCAAGAAATCATCATCGTCATACCACAAACCATCTTTATATAATTCATTGAAACCCTTTAATTTATCTATATTTTGTTTAAAAGTAGCTGATATGAAATGCAAAGGTCGATAATTATATTTGGGATGATTATACCATCCTTTCCATAAAATATATTCATTGGGACTATAAATATTATATTTGTTACATTGACGACCCTCTTTATTACCTATGGAATTCCAATGTTGGATCGCTTCATTTTCCAATTTGATATTTTTTAAATCTTCATATTTAGAAACATAATATTTCCAGTCGAATGAAAAATCGGCATAATTTATTTTAGAAATAAAATTATTCATTACATTATCTCTTATTTCATGTGGTTTCGAATTGACAAATATATTTTGAAGCTCAGTATTATATTTGCAATCTGGTGAAGCATAACAACTATATACA
>HE978660.1:16899-18226 GCA_000285855.2 Ruminococcus sp. JC304
TTCGAATAATAAATAAATATATCTATTTGATTATGTATTTTTGCAATAATTTCATATATTTTTGTTATATCGTTTTTTAGGTTGATAATATCTTGATATTTTTTAAAAAATCCAGAATCTTGAGTGAGAAAATATTTCATTGTTATTTCTTTTTTATACAAAATAGAATCAGTGTTCATGTATGTTCTTAATAAATATTCATGATCTTCACAACCATTAAGATCTTGATCATATAAACCAATTTTTTCGATGAAAGATCTTTTCCACATAAAAGAAGCCAAACCCCAAAAATTCCTCAAAATATCAAATATATTATTATAATTTTTATGAACATGTTGATTAATATTATTTGCTCTATTTAAAATCCAGGAAGAATATATGAAATCATAATTAGTATCATATAATACAGATAAATAATTACTATAATATTCATTATCATCTGATACCCAAGTTAGATATTCACCTGAAGATAAATTTATTCCTCTATTAAGAGTATATGATATTCCCATATTTTTTTCATTGGCAAAAATTTTAAATCTTGGGTCTTTTAAATTATCAATATATGATTTTTTTAGATTATATGTTACAATGTCTGATCCATCGTCTATTGCAATGAATTCGAAATTTGTTAATTTTTGAGCTTTAGAATTATTGACTACTTTGACAAATCCCTTAAAACGATTATATGTTGGTAATATAACACTAATATTTGTTGGATCAGATATTTTGTTACGGTAAATTACATTGGGAAAATTTGTATTTTGATTTGTTTCTAATTTTGCGATTTTTCGAACATCTACTAATGCATTAATTTCATTAATAGGTATATTTGGTATATTAATAGTATGCATTTTATTGATATTAAAATTATACATCTCTAGATATTTTCCTTTCATATTATTAGATATAATTTCTATAGTAATCGGTTGATTATTTTTATTCAACATGATTTGAAAACTATTGAAACCATTTTTTATTAATATTTGACTATTAGGATTATAACTCCCCCTCCAATATATTTCTGCATTACATGAAGCCATAAAATTTATATTATATTTTTCAGATACGGATTCTATATTTTTTATAGCTATCATTGCAGTTGATGAACCATATTGTGAAGTCATACGAATATAATTGTTATACCTTTCTATGGATGCAAATCTGTTAGGTATAAAATTATTCAGAGTTATGTCCTCTAGTTTAAGCATAGTATATACAGTATATATATATTATATTTTTTTATCGTGATTAATAATATATCATAAAATAATAATAATAAGTACATTAACTTATTATTTGTATTAAATATTACTAAATAATAAAATTA
>HE978660.1:21848-22969 GCA_000285855.2 Ruminococcus sp. JC304
CAGGAAATTTATGAAATAGATAATGATAACCAATATCACGAACGTATCATAAATTATATTTATATTTGTTTGACAGAAAAATGGTTATATAAAGAAAAAGTATTTGAATCTTTGTTGAAATTTTTTAACGTAAAAAAAACAAAAACACAAGGTATAATTTGTCTGATTAATAGTTTAAATGATAAAATTGATTTAGAATCCAATCACAAATATAAAAAATACATTTTTATGTATATTGAAAAATTTTTTATTACACATAATTTTGTTACAACCGTATTAAAAAATTATGTCAAAAATTCTGGCATAAAATGGTATGATATTTGCCACAATAAAAATAACTTGAAAGGATTATTTGCATACAAATTAAAAAAAGTTATCGAATCTATGATAAATAAAAATAAACAGGTCCAACAATAATAATAAATAATTTAAAGAATGATTTATTTATTACTAATAAGTCAAACTTAAATGTCATCATCTGATAACAAAAAAGCGTCAATATATGATATTTATTTTAATGAACAAGAAAAATATTCAAAAATTTATGGAGAAAAAACCATTGTATTTATTCAAATAGGCAAGTTTTATGAAGCTTATTGTAATAAAACAAAAGGTTATATTAATCTTGCTGAACTTGAACCATTGTTAAATATTAAATATATTAGAAGAGATGGTAAAAATGATGATAACAATAAACCTAATCAATTTGGGATTAATTGTGTCGCTATATCTAAAAATTTAGCTACACTAACTGAGAATGGTTATACTGTTGTATTATTTGATCAAAAAACAACAAATGGTGAAGATATCGAAAGAGAATGTGTTGGTGTATTTTCTCCTGGAACTTATTATCGGTTAGACAAATGCAAGATGCTAATTATTTATTATCAGTATATATTCCGGAAGAAAAACAACTATCAGGTAAAAATTTAATGGCTACTGGATTAACTATTGTTGATGTAAGCACCGGAACAAGTATGGTTCATGAATTTTACAGTAATAAATTTGATGAAAGATTTGGACTTGACGAACTTGTTAGAATAATGCAAACATTTAGACCAACAGAAATAGTTGTTTATTATAAACCAATAGAAATAGACAATTCAACAATAAAGAGTATT
>HE978660.1:26439-27161 GCA_000285855.2 Ruminococcus sp. JC304
AATTGAAAAATGCCAAAATATCAAAATAGAATTATCAATTGGCAATACTCTTAAACTCAACAAACAAGATTTTGTTTTTAAACAATTACCAAAGGGACGAACCAAAATATTTGTTACTCCAATGGTTGAACATACTATTAATCTGTCAAAATATACAACTAGATTAACCAAATTAACCAAAAAACTATTTATAGAATCCATGGTTGGTTATTATTCAAAAAATAAAATTATGATGCACAAAATATGTAAATTTATTGGTGAAATTGATTTTTTAACATCGGGAGCAATTGTTGCTGATCAATTTTATTATTGTAAACCTCGAATAGCTAGTCAAGAAAAATGTGCTAGTTATATCAAAGTAAAAGGTATTAGACATGCTATTGTTGAAAGACTATGTAATGAAACAGAATATGTTCCAAATGATATTGAATTAGGAAATGTGCCGGATAGTGATCATAATTCAAGTATTTCAGAAGATGTGTATACAGAGATTTCTCAATCAAAAACTGGGAAAAATGGTGTTGTACTTTTTAGTCTCAATTGGACAGGAAAAAGCACACTAATGAAAGCCATCGGAATATCCATAATATTAGCTCAAATTGGATATTATGTACCGGCCCAGGAATTTATTTATGAGCCATATATGGCTTTGTATGCCAGAATAACAGGTAATGATAATATATTTAAAGGATTATCAAGTTTTGCGTTAGAAATGACTGAAT
>HE978660.1:27204-28331 GCA_000285855.2 Ruminococcus sp. JC304
ATTTTAATGAGAACCGAATGTCAGGGTGAAAATACTCTTGTGATCGGTGATGAAGTTTGTCGAGGCACCGAAGATATATCTGGTCGTGCAATTGTTGCAAGTGCTTTAGTTAGTTTAAGTGAATGTAATAGTACATTTATATTTTCGAGTCATTTACATGATATACAAAATTTAGAAGAAATACAAGCTCTAAAAAACTTGCGTTTCTTTCATTTGAGAGCAGAATACGATGAAGAAAATGATTGTATAATATTTGATAGAAAATTGATGCCAGGTTCTGGACCATCTGTTTATGGTTTAATGGTTGCTAAATATTTGGTCAAAAATGTTAAATTTATTAATCGCGCTGAAAAAATAAAAAAGAGATTGATGAATGAAACAAAAATTGATATTCCCACCAAAACATCAAATTATAATAAAAAATTATTGGTAAAGAAATGTTGTATTTGCGATTATTCACCTGTCAAAGAATATCACAAAGAATTAGAAAGTCATCATATTCATTTCCAACAAAATTGTTGGGAAAATGGTAAAATTAAAGAAAAACCGTATCTTCATAAAAATAGATTATATAATCTTGTGGTATTATGTCGTAAATGCCATAATAAGGTTCATCAAGGTGAAATTATTATTAATGGTTATATCGATACTATTAATGGTCCAATGCTTGATTATCGAACAGATATAAATGTCAAAATAGTAAATAGTTTTAAAATAATAGATAATTTGTCCAAACAATTTCTTGTGAAAAATATAAAAAATCCAATTAAAAATACTAAGCATTCTATGATCAAAACAAATATTAAAAAAGCCCATAGTTTAAATTGTGAATGTTAATTAATTTATTTATAAATAAATCAATTAATTTTATCCAATTTAAGATTGTATAATTTCGTGATACGGAATTAATCCCATTATTCTAATGCGACAACATATCAAAGTATATCCATATTTTGTGAGTAATTTAGCGCCTAAATCTTCTTTTTCTTTTTTTCCATATTTAGGATTATTTCTGATATTTTTAAGTTCTTCGAGATATTTGTCTAAATTGTCACTTAATCGTCTACTACAGCTTGGACACTTGAGATATATTAACATATGAATATTATTTATAATAATAGTCTATA
>HE978660.1:31226-33019 GCA_000285855.2 Ruminococcus sp. JC304
TCACTGTTATTATTATTATTATTTTCAGGTTGTTTTATATCCACAAAAATATTGGTGAAATATTTTTATCTTATTTGTCTAGCAAAAGTCCATGATAAACTATTTATATATTGATTACTATAATTACCAAAAAGTTGTCCATAAATTTTTTCATAATTATCGAGAACAGAATGACATTTTTTTATTATTTTATTGTAACTTGTAAATATGATAAAATTATTTATGGATCTATTATATGAATTTGTTTCGGATAAAGTTGTATTTTCACTTATAACTAAAGTTTTATTATATATTACAGGGTAACATCTCATAACTTCTGTTATTGCGTCATTATTATCAAAAGCATGTATATTTAAAACTATTTTGCATTGTTTTAATATTATATCTCTTTCTTGACCAAATAAATCAATAACAATCACTTTATACATTTTTTTAATACATCAATTATATTTTTCCTTCTAGGTGTTATAAAACCTGTAAATCCAATATCGTATATTTTTTCATAATTTGTATTTATAATAATATTATTGTTATAAAATAATGGTACACAAAAATGCTTTGGATTTTTGGTAAAACTAATATTTTGTTCAGAATAATCTATAACTCGAATACCTTTGGTCATGATATTCAAAAAATAATCCAATCTTCGGACAGAAAATTGATCTACATTTATTACGAAAATATTATATTTTGGCAATATTTGCTATAAATCGTTTAAAATATCACTTGGTACCAGGGAAATAAATATTATATTTTTACTTGTTTGTTTATCCAATTCTTCTTTGTTAATATTATATGGTTGTAATTGAATAATTTTAGCATTGTAATAAATTTCAAATGTTTGTATATACTCAATTAAATATTTTCGATTTCCCGGTGCGACATATACACTTGTTTCCATATATATAAGATAATATTAAAAATGTGTTATAATGCTATAAAAAAATACGTTTAATATCAATATAATATATATACTTATGGATGACTCTAATAGAATGAATATTTTATACACAATGTGTTTAGATGATAAAAATATAAATAGCATTAGTTGGAATTATATGTGATAATATCAAATTAAGTCAAAGATCTATTCCAAAATGCAAATCCATGATAAAAGATAACATGAAGAAAAATATCTATAAATTGAACAGACCACCAAAAAATAAATATGAGTTAAAAGAATTAATTAAAATTTTGAACAAATTATGTGTAACAGATATTATGGAGACTATCACTAAAAAATATCCAGAATCACATATTGATAAAAAAAACATGTTGGTAAAGAACAAATGCGCAGAGAATTAGATGTGTGGGGTAACAGACCTAATCATATACAGGATAGACCTTATATTAAACCTAGAAAAGAAGCAGTTAATGAAGAAGATAATTTTCATACAATGGAACCAAATGATATTGGATTATCTGGATCAAGTGGTAATAATTATGCAGATGCGTTTGGAAATCATTTAATAACAAATGTTTCGGTTGGTCAACAACAACCTGTTTTTAATAATCCACATGGACAAAAAGATTCGTCAGAAATTGAAAAAAAATACCAACAACTTTTAAACGACAGAAATTATGGCGGTCATGGTCCACAAAAACCCGAAACACCAGATTTTACACTTGATGGTTCAGGAGAAAAGGTCAAACAACAAAAACTAATGAGAAAATTACAAGAACAAAATGATGGTATGGGAGGTATGAATGGTATGAATGGTATTGGAGGTATGTGTGGTATGGATGGAATTATGGGAAATATGAGTGGCATGGATAATATGGCTGGTATTAAT
>HE978660.1:35302-36598 GCA_000285855.2 Ruminococcus sp. JC304
GTATTACAAATGTTTACTATGATAACAGGTCAAAATAAAAATTATCAGCATACATTATCTAAACCAACAATTGTATTTGATGAAATACTTGATGATCATCAAGTCCAAAATTTGATTAAATTATACAAATCTGAGGAAAATAACACTGATAAGAATATTGATGATATGACTAATAACAGTAATAATGATAATAACAATAATAGTAGCAGTAATGGTAATAGTAATGGCAATAGTAATAGTAATAGTAATGGTAATAGTAATGGCAATAGTAATAGTAATAGTAATGGCAATAGTAATGGTAATAATAATAATGCCAAAAATAACAATACTACTACTAATAATACTACTACTAATACTAACAAAAAAATAACAATATCTGATATTGATTTAATTGGCAAATCAGTGAGCAATTTAATTTCTAAAGACTTGGTACAAAGTGATTTACCTATATTAAGAGACGAAATGAATAAATTATCTTCTCTTAAGAGTAAATATTTATCAGAAAATAATAAATCAGTAGTTTCACAAATAGATGATTTAATGAATCAAATTGGTGAGAAAGTAAAAAAATTCAGAGACAAATTAGAAACCGTTGCAAATGATAGCAAAAATAAAATTAATACAATAACTTCACACACATCACATTCCTCAAATACAGAAGAAAATGCTGATTATCTGAATTTGGAAATTGATCCAACTATTGATACCATTGATTTAAAAAATGATAATTATGGTGATCTAAAAAATATTAAAATAGAATTAAAAACGGATAAAAGAATCACAGATATTACATTAATTAGTTATTTTTTACCAATAAATAACCATAATATCACTAGATTCAATAATAAATTTATTATTTATTTCAATAATAAAATCACAAAAATAACAATACCTCCAAACACATATACGTTGGAAACATTATTTAAATATATAACTAGTCAAGCATCATATTTAAATTTTACGGTTGATAAAAATAACATAGTTACCATAAAAAATACAATGGACATGGATTTTGATTTATTGTGTGATAGAATTGAAGAGACAATTTTGCCAATGTTAGGTTTTCGTGATAAAATAAATAAATATAAACAAAAAACATCATATACAGCATCAACAGTATATAATTTAGACGCAAATCATGTGTATCTTTCATTATCAGGATCTGCGATGGAACCTTTTCATGCAGAATTAGATAAGGAAATTACGTTAAATAAATCCATAAAAAAATCAAGATCTGGTATTATAATGAAACAAATAATTCTCAATTTCAAAAATAGCGTAGATCAATATTATGAT
>HE978660.1:39489-41044 GCA_000285855.2 Ruminococcus sp. JC304
TTGTTAATATCGATAAACATTGAAACCCAATGAGATCCTGGTTCTCCTAAACGATCGTGATTAAAAATTATTCCGAGATAATTAATTCCTTGCTCAAAATATTGATTAAAATCAATATTAAACAGTGAACAAAATGATATTTCATCACAATTTAATGGTACAGCACCTAAAAATTTAAAATTAGGGTATTTTTTCTCATATTGTTTCATAATTTCATCAATATTTGTTGTACTTAACCATTCTTTAGAATTTTTTGGACCATCTGTTCTAAATGTGTATTCACTTATTTCATTTCGCATTTCATCTACAATTTCATTCATAAATGCTTGTTGAGTCAAACATATATCATCGTTTTTACAAACAGTTTCAAATCTTTTTTTAAGTTCTTTCAACAAAAATGTTTTGTCTTGTTTGATAGGTATTAATATCGCATTTGTATATAAATTATTCATATTTGGTTTTAATTTTTCTTTTGTTATATGTCTATTATAGGCTCCTGCCATTTCAACCAATTGTTCAAGTGTAAAACATGTTTTATTATTGTTATCATATTTCCTATGTGGCGCGCATATACTCATTATTATATTATAGTATGAAAATAATTAATTAATCATTATTTAATTAATTATTAAATTTATTATTTTGATATTTATTATTTGAATACTTATTAGAGTATTTATTGTTATAGTATTGATTTTTTTTCTTTTTTTCATTATATATGGTTCTCCATTTAGTTGGTTCTTGATATAATGGTTTATAACTTGATTTTTTATTAACACTCAAGTATTCTTTGTTTATTTTAGAGAATATTTGATCAGAATTTTCTTTTCCAACTTCTTTTACATATTCCACAAGTTTATCCAATTTGTCTGAATGTTTTCTATAAAATAAAACATAATCCCAAAAATTGCTCCAGAATTGGAATTTTGGATTCAAATAATTCTTTATCCACTTTTATTAAAGAGCAGGATATTTGTGATAATCTCCAATATATTATTCTATCAATAATGTAATCATTAGATAAATCATGATAATGAAAATGCATTATTTCATTAGAAATCCATTTCTCAATTTCTTCATGAGACATGTGTAGTCTTGGAGGATATATATATTTTGAATTATAGAGACATCTATCGGGATTTTCTATATTTATCATTTTTTTAGGCAATAATTGTATCAAACATCCTTTTTCTAAATTAGTTTTTTTTGACAGACCTGGAATTTTTGGATTAGAATCTTGCACAAATTCTTCCCAAGAATCATATTCTTCTATTTTACATTGCAAAAAATCACATTCATCTAATTCTGTAACAAATAATTGTGCCTGTACTTGTAAATAATAATAATGTGGACATATATCTCCGTCTAAATCACCATGTGTTTCTATTTTTCTGGTTTTAGGGAATTTTATTTCCAACAATCTACCCACTAATTTAGTTAATTTATTATTCTGATAAGTTTTATGACTACATATCCCATCAGGACTAGCTGCTATCATTTTTTAACACGATGTTGTAGCAAACCATATTCTCCAACTTGTACATTATTACGATAA
>HE978660.1:44315-47689 GCA_000285855.2 Ruminococcus sp. JC304
AATTACCAAAAATATACTGACCCATTCCAATATCAAGTTACTTTTAATCTGCTACCTAAAAAAACAGAATATATTGATGGTGAAAAAATTATCCATGAACAACCGAATCCGATAATTAATGGTAAATTCGAGAAAGTTAGATATATAAAATTAGAACACGTTATTATGCCATTTTATACAGAAGTTAAATTATCACAAAATAAAATTGACGATGATATAATCGAAAGATGGAAAATTAATACCAATAAACCATTAACTGATAATTTATACACTGTTCTTTCATTAGAAAATTATGGCGATGTTAATTACAAATCTACTAATGATGTATTATCAGAAAGTTTTGCAACAATTTATTTTGATAAAAAAATAAATAATACACATTATCTGGGTAAAGCACAAAATGGTATTAAAATTTTTCCACAAGATCAATTAGCCAAGATTGATAAAATTAAAATAAAATTTTTAGATCCTTATGGTAATCCACTTACATGTCCTCATGTAAATAAATCAATTAAATCTGATATGATATGCGAATGTGAGGATCCGACAGGTGACGATTATACAGATTGTTTTAAGCATAATTTATTTCATCCACTTAATCCTATATTCCAACATCATTTACATTTTAAAATAGGTGTTTTAGAACCCAGACTCAATAAATTAACATTTAATTAAATATATATTTATTGATTATCAATATTTATGGATTAACCGTAGTTCCTATATTGGGTATACCTACTTCAATTGTCATTATATATGTATCTTTATCTAATTTATTTGGAATGCCATCAATTAAATTTATTTTTCCAATTGGATAATGTGTTTCATAGTCATATACAATACCTGTTTTTTTATCATACCAATAATTACTCGATTTGGAATATTTTGGATTTTCAAAATCATTATTTATTAAATATACAGCATTTATTTTAATGACTCTTATTCTTTCTACATGTGAATTTTTAGCATTTAATCCTGAATCATATTTAACATCATCTTTCATATCTTCCTTATATGCAGGACCAATATTTTTACCCATTACTGCATTTTCTGGAAATTGAAAACAGTAATATGATTGTGACATCATATTGTGTTCTTTGAATAATTCACAATCAATAGCAACTTCTTTCATTGCTCCCAAAAATGATTCAATTAAATTGGCTTTTGCTTTTGCTTGATCTTCAATATGTTGATCAGTTGTAATTCTAACAGTATCATCAGGATCTAATTGTGCTGGTTTAACAACTTTATAGCGATATATATTTACTACACGTTCGGACATTGGTAAATCTCTATGTGAGCATTGACGAATACCGCGTCCCATTACTTGTTGTATTCTAACTTCTGTCCAATAAGGTTCCATAATATGTTCTTGACGTATATTGAGAAGTTGTATACCTTCTGTTGCTGAAGGTGATAACATGATTATTTTACATTTATTACCATATATATTATTTTTATCATTAAACATATTTTTTATTTTAACACGATCAGCAGGATCAATACGTCCGTGATATTCACAATAACCTAAATTTTCTTTCGAAATAGTAAAATCATTATATCCAGCCATTCTTAAATAAATTTTCATAACGTCAATTCCTTCCATAACTACATAATTAGTATATATCATCACTTTACCAGGTGATATATATGACATAAATACAATTGCTGTCATTTTTGGAGATGATTGATACATTTCAGTTACAAGTTTGGACTTGGGATAATCAGATTCATAATACTTTAAAGATTCTCCATCAAATGCAGAATTAAATCCTGTTTTGAAATCTTCTAAATCATTAAATATTGTTCTGCCTTGTTGTAGATCTTGTTTATGGATTGATTGAAAATATTTTTCTGTTTCTGTACAAAAAATATTCAATAGTTTTGGCATATCTTTTTAAAAGTTTCTTTTCTTCGGTATTATCTGTAATATTTTCCCTTTTTCAAAATTATCTGCTGTTTTTTCATCGAGTCTAAATTTTCCAGGTCTTGGTCTGAGCTCACCAGTTACATTACTATTAACATATGGAACAACAAAATTACATGCTTGACGTGTATATGTTCGATATAATTGGGATTGCTTGCGATTTCTTCTGGCTCTGGATTGAATTTCTGCTTCTATCTTTTCAAAAACACGATAAATAGTATATTGATATTCAGACATTGGTAAATTAATGTATTTAAGTTCTTGTCTAGCGTATAAATCTGGAGTCGCTCCAATATAATGTGAAACTAAACCCATGATACGTCTTTGAAACATATTTCTTTTTACGGGATTTAATATAGGATAATTAGATTCAGTGACAAAAGATTTATTAAAATCTGCTTCAGAAGAAGGTAATGATCCTGGTCTTAATAAATTAAATAATAAAGATAATTCAAATGGTGTATTAATACCAGGTGTGGCAGAAATAAGTACTATTTTAGTGCGAGGATTTTCTCTTTTATCTTTCATGATATAATCATAAATATCTTGTGCTCTTCTTCCTATTTTGGAATTTATATTAGAATAAACATTCCTAATAAAATTATGCGCTTCATCCACGACATATACAATTGGTTTGGATAAATCTATTCCTTTCATGACTGCCAAAAAATCGCGATTAGCAAACGGAGAATCATAATGGACAAAATGTATACTTTTATATCTAGCTAATTTGGATACATTATCCACATTTTCTTCACTAGGATCTCTACCCAACCAAGTTTTTAAATCTTTCATCCAAGGATCATCTCGAAGTGATGCTTTGATCAATATAATAAAACTATAATTATGATCATAATTATATAAAACATTCATAATATTAATGGCAGTTGCTGTTTTACCTGAACCCAATCCATGATATAAAAGTATTGAATTATAGGGTGATTCCGGACCCAAATATTTACCAATAAATTCTTGATATTTTCTTAGTTCCAATTTAGTTTTAATACTACAAGGATCCTCGTTATCTTTTCTAATTATTTCTGGTAATTTATATTGTTTGAAATTATGTAAAATCCAAATCGGAAATATACGTCCATTATTCTTTAGATCTACGTATTTATTTTTTTCAGATTGAGAACTTGTTGCCATATTGTTATATTAATATCGAGAGATTAATAATTATTGTTTTCCAATATATAATATATTATATATTGGGAAGCAAATTTATATAGTGATTTATTTATGTTAATCTTTAAAACTATTCATGGGAGTTGTCAATGATTCTATTAATAATTCGCGATTTTTATTTTTTACAAAATTATAATTAATATGTAATTCAGTACAACATGTTGAAAAATATATATCAATATCATTGTTTTTGATATAAACATCATAAATATTATCAGTTACGACTGTGTTTGATGACCAATTTTTCAACATTATTGCC
>HE978660.1:50252-51223 GCA_000285855.2 Ruminococcus sp. JC304
ATTGCCAATTGTACTTCAGATACATCTTCGATTATTTTTTTAAACACTTTGGTACATTTTTTTATTTTTTGTTCATTTTTTTTATTTTGATTTTTATTATACATACCCACTTTCAGATTTTTTATTAATTTTTTCCTATCAATACAATAGTTTCCGGATAAATAATAATCAATTGTAGGTATATTCATTTCACGTAAATTACTAATATTTTGATAATCCATAAATCCATCTGCAATTTGTCTTGAAATATTTCTTACTTTAGAATTTGTTTCATCATCATTTTCATAATATTTACATAAATTTTTTAAGCATTGGTAATAAGAATCATATCCAAATGACTTTTATGGTTTTTACGTCATATTTATAATTACATATATTTTTAAAAGTGTCTCCATATTCTTCCTTGGCTAAATATTCTAATTCTAATATATTAGGTGATCTCTTTGCTATGGCTGTTATTAAAGTTATTGGTAATCTAATTGATAAATGACTATTAGAATGATATATTATCATATGGAGCATTGATCCAATAGATTTTAATTCATTATCAGTAAATATTTCCATTTCCGAAATATTAAAACTAGTGCGCATACCATGGTCAATCAAATATTTTTGTTTGAATATATCTAATGCATCTTGCATAAAATGTATTTTACATCCATTACCATTACCTATATTTCCATTATTAATATAGGTAACCATTATTCCAGTATAAAAATTAACAGATTCAGAATATATCAATAACTTGTCAAAAGCATTATTTTTTTTGCTATTAGCATCGACCTGTATAGAAATATTTTCTTCATATTCAACATCTATTTTTTGTATTTGTTTTGTATTAACCAAATCACTTATTTCAAATATATTTATATCTTCACATAATTTTATTTCAAATAAATCAGATGCTATACCACCATCTTCATTTAAATAGTAATAATAATATTTATTTTTTGAAATTATTACTAATGCCT
>HE978660.1:52294-53437 GCA_000285855.2 Ruminococcus sp. JC304
ATTTTTTCACCACAACGAAAAACTATTTTTGATGATTCATTATTGATAACAAAAACTTTATGTCCATACAAAAAATATATAGCCATATATGTAAATCTATCGGCATATTTTCCTTGGTAGATTTTGTCAAGAATATTCGATTTTTCTCTATAATGATTGTTTGTGTAAATTTTATTATCGATTTGACAATAAATATTAGATTCATTGTGATAATTTTTTATTATTCTTATATTATCATGTTCCATATATTTTTTCAAGTTCGCAATATTATCATAATATTTATAAATGATGTTATTTTTTTTTATTATAATAGTAGACTCGCGACATAATACATGAATATCCGACACAGCGAATTCTATATCGGTGATAAAATAAATCCATTTTATTGATTTAGAATCAGCAATAAAATCGCTATTATTTGGAAAATAATGATCAAATATTACGTGATGATATATACCTGATTTAAAATACATAAAATCAACAGAAAAATATATTTTTCTATTTCAAAAGGAAATATCAATTGATAATATATATATGTAGTTCCATTTATAATTTTTTAAGTAATACCCAGTTGCAACATATAAAACATATTGTTCCATTATCAATATAATGAGGATCAAACATATATATATTGCCATCCATTTGATAAAAAATAAATTTATCTGTGAGTAATATATCTATTACATTTTCTTGAAAAAGATCTATACCAGATTCCCCAATATTAGCAGAGCTTTTTAATTTCAGTATATTTCCATTATTTTTCAAATTATAATCAATATTTATTCCCATCAATTCAAGGTCAATTTTTTTTTCATGTTCAAATTTACTATTATTATTTTTTTCTTTGATATCATTAGATTCTAAATTTGGTATATATTCATAATCATAATCATAGTTTTCAGTATTTTTATTCAAAATAGGATTTAAGGAACTATCACTATCACTATCATCATAACCATCATTATCACTATCACTATCATTATCATTATCATCACTCTCACTATCATCATTATCATCATTATTACCATCATTATTATCATTATCATCATTATTATCATTATCATTATCATTATCATTATCATTATCATTATCATTATCATTATCATTATCATCATTATTATCATTATCATTATCATTATTATT
>HE978661.1:0-683 GCA_000285855.2 Ruminococcus sp. JC304
TTTATCATATTCTCTATAAAAGTTAAATGAGTGACACTATTAGGAATACAACATAATGTTTTGATTAAAAAATTTTCCAAATTTTAAATGAGTAACACTATTAGGGATACAATCTTTGATATTTTGATTAAACTCGTGTCCAAAAGTTAAATGTGTGGCACTATTTGGAATACAATTTTTGATATTTTGGTTAAATTTATATCCAAAAGTTAAATGAGTGACACTATTTGGAATACAATTTTTGATATTTTGGTTAAATTTATATCCAAAAGTTAAATGAGTGACACTATTTGGAATACAATCTTTGATATTTTGATTAAAATTATATCCAAATATTAAATGAGTCACATTATTTGATATACAATCTTTAATATCTTGATTAAAACAATCTTCAAAAGTTAAATGAGTCACACTACTAGGAATAATACCTTTAATATCTTGGTTAAACGAATATCCAAAATTTAAATGAGTTATGTTATTAGAAATATTATTTTTATAATTATAATAATTATATTCCAATTCTAAATGAATGACACTATTAGGAATACAATTTATAATGCATTTATTAAAACAATCTCCAAATTTTAAATAAGTGACACTAGCTGGAATACAATCTTTTATATTTTGATTAAAATAATATCCAAAAGTTAAATGAGTAACACTATCGGGAGTACAATCTTTAA
>HE978661.1:1415-2110 GCA_000285855.2 Ruminococcus sp. JC304
TCATATCCAAAAATTAAATGAATGACACTATTTGGTATACAATCTTTGATATTTTGATTAAAATTACATCCAAACATTAAATGAGTAACACTATTAGGAATACAATCTTGGATATTTTGATTAAAATTCCATCCAAAAGTTAAATTAGTCATACTATTAGGAATACAATCTTTAATATCTTGATTAAAATTACATCCAAAAGTTAAATGAGTAACACTATTTGGAATACAATTTTTGATATCTTGATTAAAATTATTTCCAAAAGTTAAATGAATGACACTATTAGGAATACATTCTCTGATATTTTGATTAAATTCCCATCCAAAGGTTAAATGAGTAATACTGTTAGGAATACAACCTTTGATATCTTGATTAAAATAATATCCAAATGTTAAATGAGTTACACTATTAGGAATGCAATTTTTAATATCTTGATTAAAATAATGTCCAAATGTTAAATGAGTTACATCATTAGGAATTGGATTGTTTAAATTTCCACAAAATATTTTTTGATAAATTTATTAACAGATATATTTTTATTCGGTATTTCTCCTCTGTAAACAAGTCTCTTAAATTTACTCACGATAGGTAATTTTTCGATAATATCATATTCATACAAATCAGTATAATTAACACAATCCCTCAAATAATAATATTCTTAACAAGTTTTCATAAAACTTATTTTATCATTATCT
>HE978661.1:2636-3461 GCA_000285855.2 Ruminococcus sp. JC304
AATTTTCATTGATTGACTATTTAACAACAACCTCCCCAACCACCCCAGTTGTTACCCCATCCACAGGGTCCACATCCACGGTAATAACCGCCCCACGGACCACAACCAAAGTTGGTACCATAGTTAAAACCATAGGCATAACCAGAGATACCTCCAAAAACCACCACCAAAACCACAAGGACCACAGCCTCCGAAACCTCCAATTCCACAACTCATCTTCTTTTCTAAATCTAGAAGTTAAAAAAATTTTAAATGTGGGTAGAACACCACTCGGGTAAATATTTTGACTGTATCATAATTATATTCCAAAAAATTTTTTTTATACTAAAAATTTAATTTTAAAGTTAAAATATCAATATTATTATATGAATACTATTGTTATCGTAACTATAATTATAGTTATAATTATACTATTAGCCATAGGTATATTTGTACTTGGTATATATATTAATAAACCTATAGATACAACTAACAATTTGACACCCATAATACCAACTCCATCTAGTTTTTACCCAGTTTCACCCAGTTCAACTCCAACTCCATCATATGGACCATTTATACCGATTTCTCCAGCTCCGACTAGTTCATTATATTCAAACAGTTATAATACATTACAACAAAATCAGAGATTAGTTAATGGTGATTATTATATGGTTCCACAATCAGATGGAAATCTTTGTATATATGATACAAGAAATGCAAAAGCAATATGGTGTTCTGGGTCAAATAAAAAAGGTTCCGCACCTTACAAACTAATTTTACAACAAGATGGTAATTTATGTATGCATGATCATAATACAACCACATGGTGTGCGAGATCAAATG
>HE978661.1:5944-9146 GCA_000285855.2 Ruminococcus sp. JC304
GCCATTTCATACTTATAGTACGATGAGCATTTTTTACAATAGCAGATAAATCTAAATTAGTAGTTCGACGATAATTTATGGCAATCGAATAATCGTGTTCAATATTAGTAACCGTTAATAACCCTATATAACCCAACCAAGTGATGGCTTTGGCAATTAATTGATTATCGCGCATAATATTTAGTCCAATAGTAACATTTTTGAGAAAATCAAAAGGCCAATCCATTGTTCTTAAATAAAATTTATCATTATTAACATCAATTATTGCAGTAGTACATGCACTTGTAGTTTCATAAATTAATTGAAGTAATATAATTTCATACATATCCATTTCCATTTTATCAGAAATATAAGATATTTCGTCATAATACATAGCATTTCCACGACGAATAAAATTAGGCATTAATTTTATTAAATTCAAAATATGGTTATATGGTTGAATAATTTTTTTCAATTCTTGTTGAAATTGTGGAATTTGATTTTTAAATTCATAAAAAATATCTTTCCAAATTTTATCGGCTGATTTATTCAAATCAAAATCATAATATTGTATTTGTGTCATAATTTTATTTTCAGTGTCCATTTTTTATGTTAGTTAAATATAATATTGTATGAATTATTTAACAAATCAATCAACTAATTATCTATCAGATCAATCAACTAATTATCTAGCAGATCAGACAATGAATTCATCAACAGGTTCTGAAAATTTTGAAGAATCAATTTTGGGTTATACATTTGAAGTAATTGCTGATATATTTCTTGGACTTGTACTTGGTATTGGCATTAATGTATTTGTAGATTATATCGGAGAATTCCTACACTTATCATTTTTGGTGAAAATAATTATACAATTCATATTTATTATTTTAATACTTTATTTTTTAAAAATTGATTCCAAACAATTATATTCTTCGTGGAAAGGTCACACAAGTTATGGAATAATATTTACATCCGTTTTTATCGCCTCGCAAAGAAATTTAATCAAATTATTTGATGAGGTTTATAAATCATTGGAATAGTGTTATGTAACAACAAAAATATATACCAGTAGAAAAAAATTTTTCTCAACTATATTTATGAAATGATAATTGAATATTTGATCGAGTTTCTAAAAATATTTTTCGGATACATATTAGCTGATTTTATTATGGGTATATATCATTGGATTAAAGATAGTTATTTTAGTCCTTTTACACCCATAATTGGAAAAACATTTATTTGGGGAAGTCGATTACATCATGTTAAACCAAGATATGTATTAGAATCAAGTGACATAGATATATTTTGGACTTCAGCAAAATGGACTTTGATTTGGATGGCACCAGTATTTTATTTAACTGGTATTAATGCATTTACTATGTCTTTATTTTTAACAATATCCATAAATGATATTGTGCACAAATATGCACATACCGTAGAACATGAAAGACCAAAATTGGTGACTTTATTACAAAATTTGGGTATTTTTCAATCACATGATGAACATCATTTGCATCATGTTGCTCCTTATGAAATTAATTATTGTCCTATTTCACCATATGTCAATGTTGTTCTCGAGAAAATAAATTTTTGGAGAAAATTAGAAAAATATATAGAAAAATATTTAGGGACCAAAGCCAGATATCCTGAATATGAACATATTGAAGATGCTAATTATCCGGCTGGTGTTAAATTTATAGAATAAACATAAATATTAAACTTATAGAATGAACATAAATATGCAATTTTTTGCGCATTTATGATTATTTTTGTGTTGGAAAAATACAATCATTTTTGTATATAGATTTATATATTTTGCTAATGTGTATAGTGGCTGATAAAGTAAATAATGTATCTGAAACTAAAATAGCTAGTTTTCATGTAGCATATAAATTAGATGGTGATATTGAAGTAGTACCATCACAATTGGTAGTTTACGCGGCAAATATTGATTCACAAACTGATTCAAATGCTTTAATTTTGCCTGTATATAATCCGGGAAATGATTATAAGAAAATTATACCGCTTGACTTTTCAGAAATGACAAATTTTTTTAATGATATCGAGCGTCTATATGATAAATGGTTTCCTAAACCTATGACAAGATCTTTGAATTATTCTAATGGATATTACATAAAATCCGATTCATTATTGGAAGTTTATGAGGTTGGTGATTATAAATTTAGTATTATGCCTTCCAAAATTTATTTTAATAAATTAGATACTCAACAACTTAACGTAAATCCCTTGGCTAAAGCAGCAATCGATGCTCATTCTAATGATTATTCATTTATTGTTTACCAATTTTTCAAAAAAGGTAACATTAAAGTTTCTCCCTTTGCTTATTTATGTCATTCACATAGTTCCGAATCAATGATAATACCGACCATTCATGGACATCCTCATCATTCCAGTTATAAATTACCCGGATTTGAAATTTTGGATAATTATACTCCAATCGAAAACATACAAAATTCAGATTTTGAAAATGAGGCAGAATATGACCATTGTATTTATACTCTATGTAAAAATACAATAACAAAACCTTTAATTTCTAAACAAGACTTGTCCGATATGAATAAAATTATGAAACAAATAACTACAGATTATATGAAACGAAATATTCGTATATATGTACCACGATCATTCGTTCCTAATATTATTAAAATTTATGGAAAAAAAATTAATCGTAATATATTGATAGATATTAATAAAAAATACTTTGTTAAAGATTTGGTTATTGATAAAGGAATTTTACAAGAGATAAAATGACAGAACATTCCACTCAGTTAATATTTATATATATCATCTTAATATAAAAAGCGAACAGTAAATGACATATTATTATTTATTGCTGTTAATATTTATTTATGTTATAAAAATTATCTGTTATTATTATAAACAGATAAATATGTCCAACGAAAATACCACAAAAAATTTTGATAATCCCAATAATTCGGACCAAATCATAGTAACTTATAAAGGATCCAAATACAATATTACTGAATTTTTACGTAGACATCCTGGTGGAAAACAAATTTTGATTGATAATAATGGTAAAGATATTGAAAAACTTATGCTTGAATATGAACATAGTAATAATGCTTATCGTATGCTTGAGAAATACAAAATTCAATCCGATTAATTTATTTAAATTCTAAAATAAATATTGTTTATTTTTATGAACAATATTTATTTAGAGCATTTTTATGCAATTATT
>HE978661.1:11851-13694 GCA_000285855.2 Ruminococcus sp. JC304
ACAAATGATGTTTTGGTTTCATTATCTGAATCATGATCGACTTCATTTAATTCATCATCATCCAGTTCATCACCTGATTCATCACTAGTCGAATCATCTGGATCGGAATTTTCTTTATTATCATCATCGGTCAAGTCTTCATGTTCTAAAAGATCATCAACATCTTCAAGACTATCGGAATCCTCATATGGTATTTTTCCGAAACTTGATGATTTTCCTCTCATTAATTGGTGACCTGGAGGAAAAGCATGTCCTGAAGGTCCACTATTCGATTTTTGCGGATTGTTTGATTTATCGTTTAATGTATTTGTCTCATTAAGCTTATTTTCATTAGTTGATTGTATTGTAGGTATTTGTTTCGTATCAAGTGGATTAGTTGTTTTACTTTTAATGTTTACGACAATACCACCACGACTATTGTATAGATTTTCCGTGGAATTTTGTTTGTAATTACTTTGAGATATTTCATTATCATCATCATTGATATTGGAATGATTTATATTATTAATATTTTCTATTTGATTATTATTTTGATCATTTAATCTTCTTTTTTCTCTATCCTCCCAACTTTTGAGTGCATAATTATAAAAAGTCAATAAAAAACTAATATCATGATATTTAGATGGTGGTGTATATGTATAATGTCTGGTAGTTACTGTTATTTTTTCTGAATTACTCCATACTCCATATTTACGCATAAATGAACAAAAACTGTCCACACCATTTTTATTTTGAATTCCTCCAAAATCTGACGTAATTGCTTTGTTGTTGATTGCAGATTATGTGTATATTTCCTTCTAAGTCAGGTTTATCGTTTAGTCTTATCATGTAAATTATTCTAATAAGAACGATCTTTATTTATATAGTTTAAACTAATCAATTTTTTTATAAATTGAATTACTAAATTCTTGCAATATTAATTGTTTTTCTTCATTTTGGAAAAATTTTTTTAGTATAGATGTTAAAAAATAAGTAATAACTCTGATAATTCTTTATTATATTTTGCATAAAAATTTAGACATATTATTTTATTATGAAACCAAGTATAATATTGATCCCTATTTGATTGATTAATAGGAATAATAGGTAATGCATTATAATTTTTTTTATCTTTCATTTTCAGAGTAATTATCAAACATTCCGCACATTTTGGACATAAAAAATATGGAAAAATAATATTTTCATATTCATTAACAAATAATTCCATATTATCTTTATTTATATTATTTTTCATAACAATCACTGGAACAGAATCTTGCTTACACCATTCACATGTACATGAACATTCAATATTACATAAATTAATAATTTGATCTTCTAAACACAATATTTTATTATCATTAATGGGTTTTGGATCTACAAAATTACTGTATCTGCTTTTGGAAGAATAATACAAAGTATATTTTTGATTTGAGTCAAAATTTTGTAAATCTTCGACTAATATATTAATCATACCAGTAAAGAATTTTGAAATAGAACTTAGTGATTGACATGACATATTAGTACATGTATTAATAATATAAGGATATCTACATGCTAATATTTTATCTCGACTTATTAAATATGATTGTTGATTATTTATTGCATTTTCAATGGTAATATTGATACATTCAGTACTATCAATACCATTAATAAATCTTTCTTTTTGTTGTTTTAACCATTGAAGTAATTTTAAATGATTATTACCAGTCTTGTAATATTGACAAATTTGATAAAAAGGATATTCAATGATTTCATTAGGATCAGGATTTGACATTAATAAATATTTTGGATTAAAATATAAATCCAAACCGAGCGGGATATAACCTTCATTAGTAATTTGTTTATGTAATAACTGATCAGG
>HE978661.1:16592-17610 GCA_000285855.2 Ruminococcus sp. JC304
ATTTCATTTGCGCTAATAGTTGTCATATCATCCCATGATGTTGTTAAATCAACATCAATGTGTTTCCATTTATTTTTAAATATTCCCGATGTCCACATAACATATATTTTTTTATAATTGTAAAATAATATACATGCATTTGATATCATTGCTGGTAATAAAACTGATATATTAATTTCATGGGGCTTTGTAATAGTATTACCACCTGTTCGTCTTCCAATTATAACACCTATAACTGCTTTAAAATGCGATGCTTGATTATTAATATGGTTGGAAAAATTATTTATTTCGTATGATTCAATATTTCCATCAGTAATTATAATACCCATATCTGACATTTTTATTGATTGTAAAGTAATTTCATTTTCAAAAATACAGGATGGACAAGTACCACCTCGCGATTCAAGTTGATCTATACTATCTATTATAGTAGCTGAACAATCCCAACTAATATATTGAGGTGATTTTGTTAATTGATTAGATATTTTTTTTATGAAAGATTTAATTACATCCATATAACTTAATTTCGCTGCAAAAATATTTCCCGTAGATCCAGATGAGTCTATACAAAAACATATTTTAGATTGACTAATGGTAGTCACTTGCGTAATAGGTAAATTTTTGAATATATTATTTTGTTTTATTGAATCCATTTATAATATAGGTAACGATAATATTTTTAGTTGTAACATATTCTAATTATTGATATTTTCATAAATATTGTAAAAATATCAATAATTATTATTGTCTTCGAAATCAATATATTCATTTTCCATTTTTTTTTTCATTACTCCTGTTTTAATAATAGTTTTATTATTAATTTGTATTACATTAACACCTATAATAGAAGCATTTATTCTGTTGGCTATTTCAATGAAACATTTAAATGACTCGAATAATTCATTATTATCAAGACCATATACACTACCATCATCATCATCTCCAATAAAATAAGTAGCTCGTAGTTTTCTTCTTTGATATATTCTCCATTTCATTTGAGTAGCGTATTGTTCAATTT
>HE978661.1:19821-20511 GCA_000285855.2 Ruminococcus sp. JC304
TGATTCACTTATTCATTCATTCATTTAAGAAATAGCAACACCGCTACTAATAAACCCAGTAATGGCTGTTACACTAATGCCTCCAGTTGTTCTAGTATTGGCAAATATTACTAAACGATCTCCAGCAGCTACGGATACATTTAATCCAGTAGTTATACCTCTAAGAGTTTCACCAATAGCTATTCCAATAGAAGGAATTTGAATTTCAACAATAGCAGACGCTATTGGAACAAATACTCCGGGACTAGCTGCTGTTTCTAAATACAATTGAGTTCTTAAAAATACATCGGCCAATAATACAACCGCAATAGCAACTGAATTTTGGAAAGCCGTTGCCAAAGATGTTATGGTACCATCTCTTGGTATACTCCAAGCCATATTAGGTAATAATCCTCCCAAAGCACCAGTAAAATCTAAATTGATTCCAACCAATGAAATAGATGGATTACTAACTCCAAAATCATATGTTGCGCCAGTAGATGCAATACCACCAGCCAATACTGTGGCTAATGCAACTGCTGTTGGACCCGTCGAATATGCAATCATGGCACTTGGACCAGCAGGACCAATTTCTCCCTTTTCGCCTTTATCTCCAATGTCACCCTTATCTCCCTTTAATCCAGTATCTCCAATGTCCCCTTTATCACCCTTTAATCCAGTATCTCCAAGATCACCTTTTTCGCCCTTTAA
>HE978661.1:23440-24218 GCA_000285855.2 Ruminococcus sp. JC304
TCCAGTATCTCCAAGATCCCCTTTTTCTCCTTTATCTCCTTTATCACCTTTATCTCCAAGATCACCTTTATCTCCAATGTCCCCTTTTTCACCAACGTCACCCTTATCACCCTTTAATCCAGTATCTCCCTTATCACCAATGTCACCTTTATCTCCCTTATCTCCAATATCACCTTTATCTCCAATGTCACCCTTATCTCCTTTATCTCCTTTATCTCCAATATCCCCTTTTTCGCCTTTTAATCCAGTATCTCCAATATCGCCCTTTAATCCAGTATCGCCCTTATCACCCTTTAATCCAGTATCTCCAATGTCCCCTTTTTCACCTTTGTCTCCAATTTCACCTTTATCTCCAAGATCCCCCTTTGTCACCTTTATCTCCAATATCTCCAAGATCCCCTTTGTCACCTTTTAATCCGTCATTTCCAAGATCACCCTTTTCTCCTTTTAATCCAGCATCTCCAGTGTCACCTTTATCACCCTTTAATCCAGCATCTCCAGTGTCACCTTTTTCTCCTTTTGATCCATCTTGTCCAAAAATATTTGTTTGGTAAATCCATATTCCACCGTCATCAGCTAAAACAGATACATAATTTGTTTGTAATAATCCAAAAGAAATTAATGATGTTTTTAAATAAACATCACCATTATCATTATTAAGATATAAATCACCAATATTCCCTAAACTATTATCTGGTGCACCTGAACCTGCTAATATTTGAGAACCATTAATACCTTTATCTCCTTTTTCACCTTTAAAACCATCATCTCCAATATC
>HE978661.1:24410-25008 GCA_000285855.2 Ruminococcus sp. JC304
AAAATCCTGTATTTGTATCAATATAATAATCACCATTATTACCAATACTTGGATTAGGAACACCTGCTGATGAATATATTATGGATCCATTTTGTCCAGGATCTCCTTTATCGCCGCGTAAATTTCCTCTTAATACCCAAAAACAATTAATTTTTACGTATAAATTATCAGTTGTAGAATCAATATATAAATCACCATTTCTACCTAAATCAGCTCTTGGAGGTCCTGGTTCAACATAAATATTGCTTGTACAATAATCATCACCTCTACAAGGTATTTTTTTCGATAAACAACACATATTTTTTCTTATTTCATTAGATAACTCGGTTTCTATTCTCAATAATTTACATTTTATATATTTTTTCAAACAATCTATATCACGATTGCACATAATATATTATCCATTATATATAAATTTTCCTAATGACAGCTATTAATTAATTATAGAATTCTTGTTCTATAATTAAAAAAAATTGTTGAATTGTCTGACAATATCAACGACAGTAATTTAATTTTTGTTTACTTTTAAAATTAAAATTCTACACATAAATTTTGTAAAAAGTTTACAAAACTAAATACCGATATATACACCACCAAC
>HE978661.1:28117-29919 GCA_000285855.2 Ruminococcus sp. JC304
GATGGTTATGAGATCGGATTCATCCATGGTCATGTGAGATTTAGGTTCAAGAAACCTAATTGTTTCAGATGTGGTTGATTTTACTGTAGATCCAACGATCAAATGCTCACAATCAGTTTTTCCGCAAATAGTACAATCCCAATCATCGGATTTGCAAGACATTGTTAGTGGATTAGTGTAAATCTTATAGTTATATTAGGTAAAATACCTAATATGACTATCAAAATCATTGGAATAGTCTAGTAATCTAATTTTCAATTTTTTTATAAATGATCAATCATTTAATTTAAAATATATCTAATAATAGGAGTATTTCTTACTTTTTGAATGGTAAGTCTACTGGCAGAATTATTGGGATTGAAATCAATAAATGCGGGTTCAATAATTTCTTGTATGGGATTGTATACCATGCCATTTGAATTAGCGCGAACGCGAACTTGTTGACCAGCAACGAGGGGAATGATGGCGGTAAGTACAACTTGACCAGATCCAAGAACATTGGTGGCTTCAATTTCAATAGGTAATTCTCCAGAAGCAATAGGAGGAATAGTGATTTGAATATTACTAGTGGGAAGGAGAATACTACCACCAGCAAGAGTAGAACCTGAAGCTACATCATAAATTTCGACAATGGGTATATTAGTACCAGCATCATTAACAGTTAAAGGAACTGAAGTTTTAAAGTTGAGTATGAGATTAAATTCATAATCTCCATTCTCAGGAGCAGTATAGATACCAGTGGTGTTGTCAAATGCATCAAGGATATCAGGAAGAGTATCACTCCAACCAGAAATATTAACAGTGTTACCAATAACTTGTTGGACACCAATAGCGCGAGCGGCAAAAGTATTAGTGAATTCAATAGGAATTTCAAGTATTGAGTTAGTCGGATTAATAACTGAAATTAAAGTACGTTGGAAATTTCTGTTATTATTTCTATTACAAGGATCAAAGACTTCATGACAGTGGTCATGATCATCATTGCAATGAGAACGAGGTGATTCGTGATGTTTATGATTTCTGACATACTCTGAATCAGATTCAACTATTTTCCATCCACAATTTTTAGCACAATCATTAATAACACATCTTTTTCTAACGCTCATTGGTATTATCTAGATTATATTAAGATAATTAATAAATATTTGGTGGAAAAATATTCAAAAAATGATTCTATATAATTACTGTATTTTTGTTCACTAACTAATAATAAACCAATAATAAATCAAGAACATCTTAATTATATCTCATGGCATTTATTATTTGATCAGCATCATTTTCTGTAAATTTATCTTTTTTTTTGCAAAAATATTTAAGTTGTGATTTAAATGAATTATTTGGATTGGCTATTATCCGGCTTGATTTTATATTTTCAATAACATGATCATATGGTAAATGATATTTTTTTATAAAAAAATATGTTAATGCGCTCACTGACCGGCTAATCCCTGCCATGCAATGTACAAGAATATTTTTTTCCTGAATAACAGCATTATTAATAAAATGATAGGCTATTTCTATCATTGGTTTATTTTGATAATTATTATATTGTGATAATAGTAAATTAAAATCATCCATTGATGTAGAATATTTAACAATATTTATTTCAGATTATTTTTTTTCCACAAATTTTGATAAATATCGTCATTGAAAGGTATATATAATATTGTCAAATCAGGATTGTCAAACATAATTTTATCATGCACATCAGAAACATATTTTCTATCCACACACGACAAAATGTATTTAATGTTTAAATTTTTTATTTGACTATAATCATCTTCCATGGGAAAGATGCCAGA
>HE978661.1:32856-33872 GCA_000285855.2 Ruminococcus sp. JC304
AATAAACATTATGTGCAAGATCAAGATAATATTATCAGATTATTATATTCTAAAAATTTTTTATATTGGTATTTAAAATATATACCACCCGGATTTATTATTGGATTAACTTATAATTGTAAAATTGTTGGATTAATAACCGCATTATTTGTGGATATGATAATATGCGGTGAAAAAATTAAAATACCATATATTAATTTACTATGTATACAATCTAAAATACGATATCATGGTATGGCAATTTTTTTAATGAACGAAATGAAAAGAAGATTATTGAAAATAAACATCATGTATAGTTTATTTACAACTACTAAAAATATACCTTGTAGTTTTTCATCGGCGCAAGAATTTGCCATACCAATTAATTATTCAAAATTAAAGTAAGTAGATTTTCTTGTAGATGATATTCCATTATTACCTATTATTGATAATAATCCACTACATTTATTAAAACCAAGTGATATGGATATCGTGGTACATAAATTAAATAAATTTATGGATCACTTGCAATTCAAACCATTTTTCAATCAAGAATCTGGTAATCATTTTTTATTGCCAAAAAAAAATATAGTTTATACTTTTGTCAAGCATAATGAAAAAAATGAAGTAACAGATATGATATCTGTTTATAAAAGTTTCTTTTATTGTCTAGAGAAAAATAAAATTATTTCAGTAGCACATTTATCTTTTTATTTTTTTGAAACATTATCAATTACCGAATTAGTTTTTATGTTACTCGATAAATTGTCAAAATATGGTTTTGATCAATTAATATTTCGTGATCATTTATTTAATTCTGATATTAATATTACCAAATTTTCCACTGATAGTAAATTAAAATACTATCTTTATAATATTTCAATAAAACATATCACACCTAGTGATATGTGTTTTTTTCCTTTTTAATATTTATCTTCGGAACATTAATTTTACAAAAATGATAACAAAAACATCACCCAGTAAATAGTATTTTTTATCAACTAATAATAAGGTAATGGTCAGCAAATATTTTAAAA
>HE978661.1:36826-38031 GCA_000285855.2 Ruminococcus sp. JC304
ATTAATAGCAATATTGTCCTACTAAAACAATTAGTAGATCACATTATGGGAGCTAAAAACAATATAAATATGAATATTTTACATCAAGAATATCAAATTAACGTCATCAATCTAAATTCTAAAGCTGGTGCTTTAGATATATATACACCTGAAAAAGTCCAAGAAATAATAGAAGATATATATAATCAATGTCTGTCAGGAACATTACATTTCGAAAATAATATATAATATTATTATTTTAATGCGCTAGACTATCTCATCAAATACAAAAATAATGAGTTAATATTCTTGGAACAAACTGCTTGGAAATATGGATTATAGATTTTTTTTGAAAATATATCATCCATAAATATAATCTTAAATGTGTGGTATATCTGGATGTATTACCAATAATGAATCAGCCATGATTTCTGTAATGAATGCACTCGCTAAATTACAAAATAGAGGCTATGATTCAGCAGGAATTTGCACAATTGTGAATAATGCTTTACAAATTCATAAAAGTGTGTCAAATCAAGGTGAAAATGCCATGGTAAATTTAACAAATAGTGATTTGGCTACACGAAAATGTAATATTGCAGTGGGACATACTAGATGGGCAACACATGGTGAAAAAACGTTAGAAAATGCGCACCCTCATACAGATGAAAGTTTTAGATATGCTATAGTTCATAATGGCATAATCGAAAATTATGGAGAATTAAAACAAGAATTAATAAAAAATGGATATACATTTTATGGACAAACTGATACTGAAGTAGTAGTTAAATATATACACTTTTTACGAGAACAAAATAAAGGATACAATGAATTAAATGATATATTACATGGTTCTTGGGCAATTTTAATTTTAGACACAAAAAATCCAGAAAATATTTATTTTTTAAAAAATGGATCTCCTTTAATTATCGGTTTCGATAAATACAAGAAAAAAAGTATGTTTGTTTCGGAATTAAGCGGATTTGACGAAGATATTACTGAATATGCCGTAATTTGTGATGGTGATTTTGGATATTTAACTGTTTTTGAAGATCAATGTAATCTTGTGTCTAAAAATAATTATACTTGTCTTCAATTATCCAAATCATCAATTGTAACATCTCCTGCTCCTTATAATCACTGGACTATCAAAGAAATTAATGATCAATCAATTGCATTAAATAATTTAATTTTGTCAAGATTTGATTTTAATAAACCATATTTTC
>HE978661.1:42178-43047 GCA_000285855.2 Ruminococcus sp. JC304
ACACGTAAAAATCTCATAACGTCTGACATATTTTTTATATTATCCAAACATTTGATAAGATGTTTACTTGTAAAAATTGATATATTTGATATTAACATATTGGATAAAATATGTCTAAAATTATCAATACATCTATTACTGGATTCATTATTGAGCAACGTCATTGGTAAAAAAGGTGTCATTGTATAATTTTGTGAATTAATATCAGAAATATTTTGCGCGACAAGATTATTAATTTTAAGATAAATATCCTGATCATTAGAATTATCAAAAGAAAATTTTCCTATCTCCGGATCAAAATACATTTCATCACATTTATTTATTAAACATATCATTTTGAAGTCATATTTTGTAACTAATTGCTTTATATAATCAAAAGTATTAAATTTATCTAGACATTGATCAATATCAGTAATATATACTATTATATTAAACGTATCTATATTTGTATTTAACCACTTAATATAAATATTATTATCGATCGTATCATCAAATCCAGGCATATCCCATATATTTATTTTAATCATAGGTCTCACTTGATGAATAAAATCTTCGCCAATATGTTGAGATATATCATTATCATTAACAGTTTCAGCAAGATTATTATCTAGAAAATCCCAAAATCCAGTCATTTTATGAAATATTGGATTAAATACAGTGGATTTTAATACTTGAGGATAGGCTAAATATTTTATTGTTTCATTAATATTTATTCGATAAATATCTTCCGTTACAAAATTATAATTATAATCATCTGTATATACTTGAGGTATATATGTAGTTTTATTAGGTCCTATGCTTGATAATTGAGATTTAGTCATACAATTAATAAGTGTAGACTTTCCAGAACAACTTGGGCCAAAAATACC
>HE978661.1:43511-44258 GCA_000285855.2 Ruminococcus sp. JC304
ATTATAGATAATTATTTTAATATTTATAATAACTTCATTTTGAAACATTTATTAAAATTAACCAACAAATTAATTTAATAATAATTAACACTGATAATGATTAATATTGACAATGATTAATATTGACAATGATTAATAGTTATGGGAAATGAAATACAATCTTTAATATTTGTCATTCCAGTTAATACTGCTACTAATCTTTCTATACCTAAACCAAATCCACCATGGGGCACTGATCCATATTTTCTAAGATCTGTATACCATTTTAAGTGCTTCTGATCAATATTTAATTCTATCATTCTATCTATCAATTCTTTTTCTTTCCAAATTCTTTGGCTTCCTCCAACAGTTTCACCAATATCCATTAATAAATCAAAACAATCTACATATTCAATTATTTTATCATTAATAGTTTCAATATGGCTAACTGGCATATAAAATGCTTTTACATTTTTGGGATAATGAGTTACGACAACAGGATTATTAAAATGTTGAACTAAAAATTTTTCGTGTTCTCCGCTTAAATCATTTTGATATTCAGGTTCTTCTATAAAGGATTTTTCTTGATGTTTTTCTTTTAATAAAGTAATAACATCTTTATGAGATATTCTGATAAAATCTTGAGTTGCTATTTATTTAATTTGGATAAAAGTGTTTTATTGGAGAAACTTAGGACAGATAATTCATTTTGACATTTTTCTAAAATTTGTGAAACACAATATTTGATACAATTTTCCGCAATGTTAA
>HE978661.1:46722-48940 GCA_000285855.2 Ruminococcus sp. JC304
TGAATAACATTTGTTTTTGTTTTCGACATGTCTTGATCCATCCATTAGTTTCAATAGTTGATCCAAATAATCTCCATAATTTTGTAAAACATTAATTATTTGCATTTAGTTATTTAATAATATTCATTATTAAGTGACTAAATATTTATGTTAAATAAATTTCAATTTTTATCAATTTATTGTGATTCTTTTCTAACTTGCATGAGTGCTTTACCCAAGAGATTTTCTCCAGGCCATTTAGATACTGGTATATTAATTGCTTGATGAGCTGTCAATCCAATTCCCCAAATTTTATCATGAGGAGATGCTTCTACCAATATTTTATTGCTAGTATTTTTTAGTTGTTCCATTAATTTGGGATTTTGTTCAAATTTCAATCTATTACCAGATGCTACAATATCATATTTATATTTATCCCAATAATCATTATCAAAATTAGCAATTTTTCTGCCCAATGATTTTATTTTTGATGGATTTTTTTCATTCAGTATTTTTGATAATATCTCTCCATCGCCAAATAATAGAGCTTTATGTGCCATCATATATTGTTCGGCATTACAATATTTAATTTCAACACCATCACAAATTTGTTCAATAAATGTACAAGGATACCATTGACTATATATTTCAGTTCCCAATTTATTTTTTTGATGACTATAAAAAAATAAATATTTATCCGTTTCCATTTTATTAAATATTTGGTTTAGTAATATTTATATTGAATAAAATAATCAATTTTATATTAGTTAATATCAATAAAATATATTGATGTTAAATAATTTCATTAAATTATTCTGATTTGGTTACTTCAGTATCAACCTGATTAGTCTTTCCAGCTGCGGAGGAATAACTAAATCCTGATTTAACAGGCTTGTTATGTTTGGGATCAATAACAATCGGTTTGGGAACATTTTCTACTTTTTGTTCTCCGGAGGTGTCAGAAACATTTTTTTGGTTCAACTTTGTTGTTTTTATTAGTGACTTTATAAGATTTCGGACGATAATTAGTTGAATCAGTATGATATTGTTTGTTTTGATATTGAGTTTTGCGAGTTCTTTCAAATTCCTCAAGCCTATCAAGAAATTCTGAAAACTCAGCCGCATTCTTACCAACTAGACGATTTAGAAGATCATTATAGAAATCAAAAGCTTTATCAATTACATCTTTAACAGTAGTATCATAATCACAATTGGCTCTACTTTCAAGACGGCGACTAGCACTATCCAGTCTAAGACAAATTTGATCCAGAAGATAATCTGCTCGTGCTTCAACAAGAGTAACCGTGTTTGACTTAAGAACAGCAGGTGGAACTTGATTTTTTCCAGAATACCAAGATGATCCACAGTAAACATCACCATTTTCTGATTCAGATTCATAACATTTTAGTGAAGACCATGCTCCACAATTTAGTTGACATCTAGAAACTTCATTAGCTAGTTTTTGAAGAGAATTTCTATGTGTGGCTACGCCATCAAGTGATTGTTTAGACCAATCAACAATTTTTCCAAATGTCTTTGAATCACGTTTGCTCATATAATTTAGTTGACGAAGTAGAAATGAAATGAGAAGACTGAGACTACTAGTCACAACAGGATAATGACCAAACCTTTCTGCTAGATTGGGTTCACGTTCTTGAACTTCATTTTGTGAACGATTCATTTGGAATTGATAAGTAGGTCTTTTATTTCCCACATTACGTTCTGATGTGGTGTTAACACGCGTTGACTTGGTAGAATTACGGTTAGCCATTAAGTCAATATTCGATGTATTAATGATATAATGACGTTTTTATATCATTAACTATATCAATACATATTTTTTTTCAATTTTTTTTACAGACAATATTGGATCTGTTCAAACAATATAAGTATATTATTATATTAATAATATAATGAGTGAAAAAACAACAACATCTATTGTTATTGGTAATAAAAATAATATTTGGGTCGAGGATCATCGAGTATCCTCGTGTCATGGTTGTAATGCAACATTTGGTGCATTTTTACGCAAACATCATTGCCGAAGTTGTGGCAATATATTTTGTTATAAATGTGCAGGATATAGTATTGTAATTCCTGATTTCTTAGATCGTCCCGATCCGGCTGATTATTGGAACATGTCTTATTATATCACTTCACTAAAAAAAATAAAAAGAGAGTATGTAAAAGTTGTCATACACTAATTATTAACAAAATTAAAATATATGATAAAATTGCT
>HE978661.1:51720-52877 GCA_000285855.2 Ruminococcus sp. JC304
AAAAAATTTGTTGAATATAAATTCAAAATATTTTTGCAAACATAGTAAATATATAGTGCACTTGATTAAATGTATGGATTGGAAACCCATTAAATCTACAAATATTCAAATTTCATCATACCAAAAATCAGGACAATATGTCGAATCTATTCAAAAAGCAAATCTTAAAATTATTGTTGATGTTGTAAATAATGCAAAAAATATGAATTGTAATAAATTATGTTGCACAAGAACTTGTAATGAACAATTATCATTTGATGACTGTATATGTGTGTTATATTCCAATGCTTATGATTTACCAGATGCTTTAATCGAATATATGTTTAATATTATTAACAATACTCCGGAAAGTATTATTTTATGTCATGTTACATTTTTTGTCAATATAATAAAAAATAATTATCATAATATATTATTGCAAAATCTTATTACAAAGTAATATCTAAATCTAATAAAATTATTTATCACACATTCTGGTTATTAAATAATGCTAAAGAAATGGCAGATACGCAACATGTATCTAATATTAATCGATTTATTAGATTAATTGATAAAGAATTAGTCAATAAAATGGATCGAGAATATCGATTTTATGTCGGATTAATTGATAATTTAGAAAATCCTCAAAGATATTTAACTGACGTATTCGAAAGATGTGACCCAATTAGTTTACCATTTGATCCTGAAATTAAATTACTTAAAGCTAAAATTAATCAAATTGAGATTAAATCAAGTTATACTAAACCTGTTATTATTCCTTTTGAAACTTCACATGGCGATATTAAAATATTATTTAAAAAAGAATGCGTAATGAATGATCTTGTCGTGCAAAATTTAATGTATTTATGTGATATTATTATTAAAGAAAATATGGATGATACTGAATCTAATGTTAATTTTGGGCTAGTATCATATCATATTATGCCATTAACTAATAATTCGGGAATGATTCAAATTATTGAAAATGCTGAAACTATATATTCAATAATTAATAGTAAAACATCTATTATGCAACATATTATTAATAAAAATGAACATAAAACAGTGTCAACTGTGTCAAGTATTATCGATAAATATATGTGTAGTTTAGTATCATACACTTTACATAGTTATTTTATGGGATTGGGAGATAGACATTTACAAAATATTATGATTAC
>HE978662.1:0-936 GCA_000285855.2 Ruminococcus sp. JC304
AATGACCTACATGCATAAATTCTTGTGTCCATTTCTTAGTATTAATGTTAGCATTGGGTTTATATTTTGGATGATAATAAGCATTTGCTTGCAGACATTCATTATGATGATGCGGAAATTTAAGATCAATACCACCAAAATGAATATTTACACTATCACCAATAGTACGTTCACTCATAGCTGAACATTCTATATGCCAGCCTGGTACTCCATATGTTTTTATAATGGAACCGTTAAAAATAAATTCTACAAAAAATCCAACATCATTATCAGCTCGACTTTTCCACAAAGCAAAATCTTTAATATGTCGTTTTTCATTAATAATTTCAGAAGCAATTTGTGATTCATATGTTTGTTCTTCTATATCAATATCACAATCTAATATATATCTGGCATTTACATATTTAATGGTATCAAAATAAACGGATCCATCAGAAGTCACATAAGCAAAATCATTATTAATAATTTGTTGTATATATTTAATAATATCATCAATTGATTCTGATACTCTAATTACCACATCAGGCTTGGCCACACCAAGTTTTGCCATTGATTCAAAAAATTTGTCTTCATATTTTTTTGATAATGTTTGCCAAGAAACTGATTGGTTGTTTGCTGCTTTAATTATTTTATCGTCAATATCAGTAATGTTCATTACAAGATGTGTATCTTGATTTAATATATTTATCATTGTTCTATTGATAATATCCACCATAACATAAATTCTGGCATGTCCAATATGAGAATCATTATAAACAGTTGGACCACAAACATACATTTGAATAGTATTTGACATATTTATATTTTATTTAAAATGTTTTGTTGTTATATAAATTATTAAATTAATAATTTATATAATCTATTAATTTTTATTCGTAAATAATTCAATTTTTTATACCATATTATAGACTTGAATTTCGCGATCCATCAAATCTA
>HE978662.1:2495-4604 GCA_000285855.2 Ruminococcus sp. JC304
TTTAGTTTTATCAAGTATTGCATCAAAATTAATTGTAGATAATGATTTATCATCCACAGATGGAGATTCGATAATTGGTTTATTATCTATATAAATGGAAAAATTTTCAGAATAATCATTTTGTATATCCATATCAATTTGTGTAATATTATACATATTATAATTTATAGATTCATATTCAGACACCATAAAATCATTATAACTCATGCTTGAATTATAATTGTTATTAAAAATTTATATTATATTTTTGTTATCCAACAATTAATATTTTCAAATTTTTAATTGTTGGATAAAAAATTGAAATATAATTATTTAGCACAATTCATATTATTATAATTTTATTTAAATAGATTTTATCCATGGAAGCGATAATAGAAAATGCACGAAAAGAATACATTAGTGCAAAACATAAATATATAAAATTATTTATGTCACAAGCTATTCCTAAATTTATTAATGATACAAGTGATTATGTTTGGGATACAGAACATGATTTTTATAAATATATCAAAAAACCTGATGATAATATATCATCATGCGATTCAAATACGAAAAAATTATACAAGAAATTGATTTTATTAGCTCATCCTGATAAATGTGATAAAAATTGGAGTGAAGAAATTTTTATATTAATTAATGAAGCATATGTAAATAATAATTATCAAAAACTTCAAGAAATTTATCAGCGTATTGAAAATAATACTATCGAAGAATTATTATCCAGTAATATCAGTTCAATAGATAAAATGGAACATGAAATCAATGCATGGCAATCCCAACCATGGTATATTTGGACATCTCCAGATGCTGATGCTAATGCTAAATATATACTTGGACAAATTTTAATAACAAAAACAGAATTGCAACAGAGAAAACAAATAAAACAAACAGAATTAGAAAATGAAAATAATTATCTCAATAATGAAAACAATTATCTTGCCAATTTAATTGATCAATTAAAATCAAGCCAAAAATATTTTAAATTATTTTTGCTTGAATTATATCAAAATAAATCATGAAATTAAATTATCAAATTTGCTCGACATATTCCAAACCAATAAGTTCAAACATTTTACGCATAATGATTATAGCTAAATATATTAATCTAATCCGATTATGATAAACATATATTATTTCACCATTTTCTATTTCTAGACATCTGTTATTTGAATAAAATTTAGTTATCTGCACGGAAAGTTCGTATAAATAATTACAAATATAATGAGGAGCATGTTCTTTTATTGATTTTTCAATAAATTCAACATATTTTAATAATAGTATGGCCAAACATCTACTATCAGCATTATTTATTTCAATATCACCATCAAGTATAACAGATAAATTGGATATTTTACGCAAAATACCATGACACCTTACTAATGTATACATTAAATAAACTGCTGTATTTCCCTTAGTATTAGTCATTTTGTCTACATCAAATCGATAATTATTTTCACGTGGATTGTTTAAATCCGAATACTTGATGCAATTATTAGCTATTATTTTCGATATTTTAGAAATATCATATTCTAGTGTATCATTTTGTCTTAATGATTTTGTTACTAAAATGGCACGATCCTGAACTTGCTGTAAAACATCACGCAATAAAACAGTCTCTCCGGATCTAGTTTTTAAGCGTTTACCATTATTACCTAATATAACACCAAAACCAATATGATAACATTGTTCATTTTTACACCATGATAATTGACTTGCCAATTTAAAAATCATTTGAAAATGTTGACTTTGACCTGAATCCACAACATAAATTACGCGATCTACTTTTTGTTCAACAAATCTATATTTTATGGCTGCTAAATCAGAAGTATCATATGTAAATCCTCCATCAGATTTAACTAATATTAATGGAATTTCAAACTCATCAATAAAAATTACTTTCATGCCATTTTCATTTTTAATATTATTCTCTAAATCGTTAATTAAATCAATCATGTGACTTTGATAAAAAGATTCACCAATAATTTCTGCATGTGTTCCAAGTTCATGATATATATTATTAAAAGAAGTAAGAGATATTTCTCTTATTTCTTTCCAAATAGCCAAATTATCTTCAAAACCATTTTGAAGTCGAACAGTTTCCATCAAACT
>HE978662.1:7156-8304 GCA_000285855.2 Ruminococcus sp. JC304
AACAGTTTCCATCAAACTTTGTTTTTGAAATTCTGTGTCTGATTCAAATAATTTCCTGGCAGACCGATATACTTCTAATATACTTGTAAGATCACGTGATGCTACATCGAATTTACGTATATACGCAATCGACATACCAAATTGTGTTCCCCAATCACCAATATGATTAACTCGATGAACTTTACTTCCACAATATTCATACAATCTACATAAAGATTCTCCAATAATGGTAGAACGCAAATGTCCAATATGCATTTCTTTGGCAATATTTGGTGAAGAAAAATCAATTAATACTTTGTTTGGTAAATCATAAATGACTGGTTCAGGAATTTCATCGACAGAATTTATTAATGAATATAATTGATTAATTTTTTCGGAAATAAATATTTTATTAATATTGAATGCAATAAATATATTATTTTTATTCTTTATGATTTCGGCCGATTCTATCAAATCTTTGGATTGTAATTTATTAAATAATATTTCAACAACATTATCACGATCAATCTTAATAATTTGTGCCAAATGGGAAATTTTATTAAATTGATAATCATAATTTACACTTTTTGTAACAACATAATCATTAATTTGATCTCTTAATTCAGAAAAACATTCTAAAAAACATTCTAAACAACATTCGCGAATACAATCGCTGGCAATATTTGTTATATTTTGCATTATAATGATAATTAATACATTGGGTATATCAATATCTAATTATTAAAAATTTCAATTTTTAGTGTTTATTAAAAATTGAAATTTTTAAACTAAAATAATCTCATATCCATTCTAACATCAAATAAATAGATTAATATCAATGAATCCTTACATGTATTATGAAATAGTTATTAGTTTGTTGACTATTTTAGGATTTGTTATTGGATTGACCATGGCAAAAATATATCTTGCCATACATTCAAGGATAATAAACTTGGAAAATACAATAAATGCTGATAATTTTAAATTTATTGGTTCCATAATAGGAATGACAACAGGCTATATTGGTGGTGTAATATATTTTTTGATAGATAATTTTGCATCTTAATAAAACTTATGCTATTTGATTTAATTTAAATCAAATAAAATAATCATCTACGAACAACATAAATTCTATCACCACGTCTAATACCAGCCTCTTCAATAGTTAT
>HE978662.1:10619-11919 GCA_000285855.2 Ruminococcus sp. JC304
GAAGATTCTCGTGTGGATATTTTATTTGAAAATAAACTAATTGGATTTGCAACAAGAAAAAATACAGTAAAGTATACTTACAATCCATATACCAAAACCAGTTATGGATATTGGGAAGGATACACATATATTCCATCATTTAATACACCAGATGAAAATGTTTCTTTTTTTGATTATATGTTTTCAGTAACTGGAAATAATGCAATGGATCCAAATGTTCCAGACATTACATCAAATATCTCTGGTATTAATGCGGTTGGATGGGATCACAATTCAGAAATAACTTTTTTTGGAGATGTAATTGGTTATATTAATTTGGCTCAAACTATTATGGAAATTTGGTCGGTCTGGAAATGTGTTCGAGATTATCAAATGATGTGTGGTAATTATTAAACTTATTATCTTATATTTTCATATAATTATATGGAAATGTTTGATCAAAATAAAAAATATATAAATGGACCAATTAATGTCATTCGATTAAAAGGATCTATGAATGGAATAAAAAAATAATATATTTATTTATGGATCAACATTATCCATTACATATTCAAACAGAATGTGATAATGTTTATTCAGATTCAATTCAAAAATATTTTTCAGAAAATTTTCAAAAACTTTCTAAAACAAAAAAATTTATGACTTTTTTCTTGAAATAAGACCAACAGAAATACAAAATATTAGTCGAGGTTATAATTATCCAATAAAAAGTAATTTAACAGAAATATATATAGTTGAAGTCTGGAAATTATTTAGAAAAATATTTGAATTTGATGATCAAAAAAATAAAGTATCATTGTCAAAATATTTTACAAATATTAGATACATTATATGGATGTTCGTGATTATTTTAAAAATTCCAATAAGGGAAATTTAATGAATTTATTCTCTGGTATAATTGGTCCAATATCATCCATGTGGACAAATCAATATATAAATACTGAAAATTTGGATCGTGTTACTCTTAATATACAAGATTTTAAAATATTTTGTCAATTTATTCGTGAAAATATAACAATATTAATATCAGGCAAACCATTAACTGCAACAAAAACAAAAATTATTAAACCAAAAAAATTAAATAAAGTATGGAACGAGGAAATACTATATTTATTAAATAAAATGTATCATTCGTATAAAAATGATAACGTTAAAAAAAATTTAAACAAGCAATTTTTCATTGTACGTGAAGATATGACTCAATTAATAAAAGAATGTGATAATATTACAAATAATATAAATCAAATATCTAATTTTGTGGACGCAAAATATTAATAGATTAAATTTGGATGAATTTGGA
>HE978662.1:13875-16960 GCA_000285855.2 Ruminococcus sp. JC304
CTATTGTATTGAGTAGCCGCTTGAGGACATTGCCAAACTTCACGACAACGTCCAACAGGAACACATTCAGGTGAGCCATTGAACCAGTTAATAAATTCATTTTCACCACATCCACATGCTTTATTTTTATTAATAGCATCTTGAGTTGAATTCCAAAGAAAACCTCCACTAGTTCTACAACCACAAGTGCCATTACATTTAGTATAACTGTAATCACTGGGACAATTCCAATCACCTTGGCAAGGAATACGAGTGCAAGTCTTACCATCACCAACATAACCGTCACGACATCTACATTCATAAGTAGGAACTAGTTTACCAAATGGAGTATTAAAAACACATTCAGCATTAGGATCACAATTACCACATCCACGAGTTACGCAAAAATCGCGACACACAGTAGAAGTATAAGGTCTAACATGAGGACAATGAACTTCGGGTAGATAAATCGCCGAATTAGCGTGGAATTTATGACAAGTGGTAGTATTACCAATATACTTACCAGGACACGGTTCTGAATTAGCTGCTACTCCAGACATATAATTCACACAATCTTGGAAAGTATCATATACTTGGTTAGAACCAGTGCAAGAATCCATAATCACAGTGCAAATTTCTTGGGGACTGGCTTGAGCTCCAGTGGATGCAGCTAGGAATCGGGAAACAAGCGGATCTTGGCGAGAATAATCAATCCATACATTGGCGGTACAAGGCTCATATCTAATGTATTGAGTATTAATAAAACCATCAAGGCTAAAAGCACCATTATAAAATGTATAATTGGTGATAATATTATAAACAGCAGAAATATTGTCATCATTCCATTGTACAGAAGATGCATCAAGTTGGCTGAATAGATGAACTCCGCTAGGATCTACTGCTAGAAGAGCATATTCAGCTGCTACTTCACGTCCAGAATAAGTACCAATACCATCAGCAATAAATAGATGAATATAAGGACTAATTGTACCATTTGCTAGGGTATCAGTAGTACCATAGGTACGATAAATATCTAGAATATGATCAAAATCTTGATTGGTACGAGATACCCATTTTTCAAGAACTTCTAGTCGAAGTTCTCTTAAAGCATCCATATCAACTCCTGGACAATAATTATATTTGTAATTATTTTCCAAAATAGTAGAATTAAGACTGATCATGGCAAAACTACCATTAGGATAAAATGCCTCTGCATTTATCAGTTCCGGATATTCAACAGTATGTCCATCCATGGCATTGGATGTGGAAAACATACCGAGAAGTAGCATGATAGCTACTACGACAATGGATGATTTGGCCATATTTTGTTTGTTTTTATTTGATGTTATAATAATTGAATATTATGTTTATATCAGGCATTTATTTTTTCAATTTTTTATGTTTTTATATTATTATTATTATTGGATTTAATTATTGGTTTCATTCTTGGTTCAATAATTGATAATATTTTGTTTTATATTTGTGATATTTGTATTGATATGTATTTTTTCCTCCGTGAAGTTGTCTATCCGTAATATTATGATATTTTTCTGTATTATGAAAATAAAATTTGACATCGGACAATGCATAATTAGTAGCTGCACTTTCTTTGGAAGAAATAATAGGTTTAATTTTTGAATTCCATGTTTGATTATATATAGGATAATTAATAATACCCTTAAGACTTTCTGACCGACATATATCAATATTAAGTCGTTCAAAATTAGCATACATAGTTCTAATTTTAACTGGTACATAGTATGTATAATCAATAGAATAAGGTTCAAGCACATTATTTTCCAAATTTAATATTTCTCTAAATATTTGTGTATTCAATAATTTATGTGGTGCTGATTTTGATGAATATTTATTTGAAAAATATTTTTTCATAACACCACCATGTGATACACACGCAATATGTATAAATTTATTTTTATCATCCAAAATATTCATTTCAAATATGGTGGATAAAACAATACTATAAAATTTAGATAAATCTGGTTTTCGTAGATTTTGATGAATATAATAATTATGATCATTTGGAACAATTTGTTCTTCTTTTTTCTCAAAATTTTGAATAATATCAAAATTTACCGGAGGTCCTCTTAAAAATTTAGGATCTAATATTTGATTGAGGGAAAAATATATGTTTTCGATATTAGGATCAATAAATTCATTGTTATCATTTATATTAATAAAATTTTGTTGCAAAATGGATAGTATATTTTTTATTTTACCGACAGTATCACAAACATCTCCATAAGAATCTATAGGTACACCACTTTTTTGCAAACTTGGACGACATTGTATGATTTCATCAATTATTTTAATAATTTCATTTGCTGCTTCATTATTTATTAATTCTGACATTGATTTATGCAAATCAACCAGAATATTCATAACATATATATCGTCAAAATTACTGATCCAATTATTTTCCAACCAATCTTTAATAAATAACACTTGACGTTTTAATAAATCTGATTTTAGTGCTGTGTTTTGATTGTCATGATTTTTAGCCAAATTTAAACTTTCGCTAATGTATGGAACAACATATATAATTACCGGAAAGCCTCTAAAAACCATCATAGCTGTCATAATTGCTCTTATTGTTGGTGAAACAAAAACTGCATCATAAACAATATGATTACTGGTTAATGTTGATCCCAATAAAACTGCTTGTTGCGTACCTATAAATGATAAATTTGGATGATATTTTGCGACAGCTTTAGTTTTGGTAGTGAAAGTTCTCAATTTATCACCAAATTTTTTTGTAGTTGGTTCAATAACATTAGTATCTGATGGTGTGATTAAATCATATCCGATTGCACGATTGGGATAAATATTTTTATCGTGATAATTATTACTGTCTAAATTGGCACAAGATTCTGCATGTCTAATCCAATCAATAATTATTTTTTTTCTAATTTCAACTCCATCGGAAAAATTATTCATATTTGTTGTTTCGGAATTGGTATATTCCATCTATATTATGATATTGATATAATTATTTTGTTTAATTATTTACAAATAATTAAGCAAAATATCAATGCAATAATTTTAAATTATTCGGCACCATATGATATCATCATTTTAGCAATTTTTA
>HE978662.1:19902-20494 GCA_000285855.2 Ruminococcus sp. JC304
TACTAAATCTAAATCTTCATTTGGACTAGAATTCAAAAGTTTTGCACACGAAATAATAATAGATTCATCAACTCGATAACATTTATTGAAATTAAATCCATGATGTGCGAATAATTTTATTAATTTACTATCATATTTAGCACTACAAAATAGTAATCCTACAACTGTCGTATTCCTATGAGTCTTTACATTAATATTAGCACCATGTTTAATTAATTGGTTACATAACATATAAGACAAATTTGTATTACGAATACAACAAACACTCATTATTGCCGTCCATCCTATTTTATTAGATGTATTAATATATTTTTCACTATGATGTTTAGATAAATGATAGTATAATTTGGGTATAATCATTTCATTATGTCTAGCAACTTCGGCATAAAATATTAATTTAGTCATATTATTTTCTGATAGTTTAATAAATTGCGTTTTACTGACATTGTATTTTTCGAAAAAGCTTTTTTTATCCAATTTTTCTATAAAATCATTAGTAACAAACATTTTAGTTAATATTAAAATATAACTAGTATTTTAATGAATATATTTTATTCAATTTTAATCAATATTTATAATTATGAATATTAAT
>HE978662.1:21752-23007 GCA_000285855.2 Ruminococcus sp. JC304
AATTTCCAAAAGCAACACCTGAATTATAACCAAATGCTCTGAGAATTTCAGCAAGAGGTTCGAGACCAAGTTGACTGGCGAAATCTCCAAAAGGAGCAAGTAGTTCAACAGGAACTTTACCAGTATAAAGTCCATCATTGACCCAAGGATAGGTGTATAGAACACCATAATAAGTTTGGAGTGCTATTTGTAGTGCAGTCTGATTGACATTAGGAATAGCAAGTTCACCAGTTTCCATATTAACATATGCTAGTAGTTCAGGAGATACAAGAGGCATAGTAGATTCAGGACCAGCAAATCTTTCCACAAATTCTTGGGTATTAAGAACCCAATTACCAATTCCTTGGCTAGTAAGTTGAGTAGTATTAATAATAAGCTGTACACCATAATCCAGCCAATCAACACTTTCACACTGAGGCGGAGTAAAATAATATGTATTACAATGACCACCAAGAGTAGACTGACGCTCTAGTACGACGACATCATACCCGTTGTCTTTGAGAAAAGCGGCAGTTGATGCACCAGCTGCACCACCACCAAGTACACAAACATCGCGAACAGAATTGGAACCAAATACAGTGCTAGTTATAGCTAGCAGTGCAAAAATAGCCAAAAGTAGTTGCGAGTTTTTCATGATTTAAATTAATAAGTAGTACTATGATTTAAGTAACTCAGCAATTATTTTTTTCAATTTTTTTTTATTAATTTTTATATCATGTTAATAAATATAATTTTTATATAACCAAATTAAAAATTTAGCAAAATATAAACGAAAAAAAGATCCCAAATTCATGAAAAAATTGAAAAATATAATATTTAACAATTCCAAAAATATATGTTTATTTGAATTAATATTGTTATGATCCAATAACAATGTCAAGTAATAATAGAGTATGGTTGCATAAAGTGATAACCAAAAACGATTATTTAAATAAAAACAGGATAGATTCCACCACCCATCAGAAGAATTTATAAAAACCAATATTGGAATTAGACGTAAAATGTATTGTTATTGTGGTTCTAAAATAATACGCATTGGAGGTAAAAAAATATCTATGATTTGTAATACTACGCATCAAAATATAATTTATTGTGGTTTGGATATTCAATTATTGTAAATAATTTTAACTATGATATTAAATCAATATCATAGTTAAAAATAATAGTAAACAGAATTGATTAGTTTAATAATTTTAATATATTAACAGCATCAACACCGTGATTTATTAATATGTTGGTCATTTCATCACGACAT
>HE978662.1:23853-25086 GCA_000285855.2 Ruminococcus sp. JC304
ATCACGACATAAACTGCTGGGATATTTTTTTCGGCGTACCTATTTAGATAAGATAAATCAAAACCATGATTTATTAATATTTTAATAAATGATACCCTACCATCTATAATAATATACCGTATTATTGACATAATATCATCATCTTCATAATTTAATTCTAATCCATTGTTCAATAAAAATTCCAAAACATTTGCATCTTTGTTATAAATAACGGAATCAAATGTTTTTATTGGATGACAATTTATTTCAACTCCATGATTTTGGAATAATTTTACCACTTCAATACTAGCGCATCTACATGCATTATAAAATTCTTTTTGCAATAATTTAAGATCAAATTTATTCAACAATAAATTTACAATAATGATATCATTCCGCATATAAACATGACGAAATATACTTTCATGATTATATTCAATGGTTATACCATATTGTAATAATAATTCTATAATTTGTGTATTACCATGTGCACAAGCCTCTACAAGAGCTTTCCCTGGATTTGTCTTAGTATGTGGATCTGCACCAAGATCAATCATATATCGCAATATTTCATAATGATTATCCCGAGCTAAACGTGATATTACATAATCTGAATTTGCATTATTATTTTGCATACAGTTCTCGATAGAATATGTCTATAAAATTTAATTTATTGCATCTTATTAACATATATAAAATATCAACACACACAATTTGATTTTTTACAGATTCAGATAAAATTAAACGAAATAAATCAAAATCATTATTATCTAAAATAGTTTGCCATTGTGGTAAATTATATTGATTTACAGAATTCATATGTTTGTGACATAAACATAATATTTAATTTTTAAATATTATGTTGATCATCAATTTTTTTGATCCATTAAAAAAATATTGGTAAATTTTTTGCTTCAATACCACAATCTAAAAGCATTTGGACGGTTTGTTGTTTTTTATCAGTATTTTCAGATTCACAATATTTATTCAATAGCGCAAAATCAAATCCATAATCTATCAATAATTTAATGGTATCAATACTTTTTTTTCTAATTAATTTAATAATATTACGCATTATTTTATTATTGTCATAATTTATGATAAATCCATTATCTAATAATAATTTACATATATTTAAATTCTGATTAAGACATGCTCTTATAAAAATCTTGTCATTACAATTCGGATTCATTCCTTTTTGTAATAAATATTCTACAAGTTTTGTATTACCATGAGTACAAGCTTGCATTAACA
>HE978662.1:28639-32651 GCA_000285855.2 Ruminococcus sp. JC304
GTCATATAAATCGATTTCGGCTGATAAATTAGAATCCTGTATTAAAACATTATTTGACATAATTAATTAATATAATGTTATCATATTTATATTAATTTATTTTATTGTTATTCATTTGAAAATATATTTTTAATTTTTTCACTCAATTGTTTTTCCATAAATTCAACATTTATTGAATCATTGACAAAAATCTTTTCAGAAATTACTTTTTCATAGGCGTCTGGATTTTCATCTAAATATTTAATATGGTTTAATAAATCATGATTATTACTAAAATCTGGAATGTATATTACTCTATTTTTATTAACATACTTAAAAATTTCGCTATCACCCCAATAAATTGGTATACTATTGGCAATCATTGGATTAATTAATTTTTCGGTCGAATAGCCTGGTATCATTTGATTTTCGATTGCTAATACAAATTTATATTCAGTGTAATATTGGACCGAAATATCATTATAAGTTTGGTCCGAGGTAAATTCATATCTAGTGTTTGTAATATCGACATTATTACAACAACGTCCAAGAGCATCGACTTGTTTGTAACTAGAAACCAAATTAAAATATGCTATTCTATGACTATGTATCATGTGATACATATATGCACAAAATTTAGATTTGGATGTGGAATAATCACAACAATTTATTGATTTTCGATGTTCACGCAAACTGGAAAATAAAAATGGATAATGAATTACCAGATGAGCATTTGAATTATATTTAGTATCGATGGCTATATCATATTTATGTCTACTGTTATATGGTTCTCCTGAAATCAAAACATTGATACTATAGTTATTATATCTTGGATTGGAATCGGTAATATGATCAATTATAATATCAGCTGTGGTATTAGTTACTATTTCAATATGCTTAAAATTATTTACAATAGTATTTACAATATGTTGGGCATATTGTTTTGCATTATCATTAACAAAGATTTTAACAGGTCGATTTATTTCACGCAAATAATTGATTTTTTCAGATAAACTTCTTTGTATGTGGATTTTTTTGATATACATACCATCATTTTCATAATATTTATTGGGTAAATCTATATAATTTTCTCTATTCACAATAGTATGTTTTAACCATCCCCAAGTATTAAATGCAACACAATCAACAGTTTCATCCGCAATACGTTTAAGCATTAATATATCGGCACATACTTCTTTAATATCTCCTCGTGGTGAATCTAAATTAGGGTAAAATACATAATCATCAAATAAGTAATTATTTGACAATTTTGTATAGGTAATTTTTTCATAATCATGTTGAATATCACTATCAACATGATGTGTTGAATGTTGAACAGCGTCAGTAAATACCAGATGAGGATGACTTTCATACATTATCACTCCGGATCTAAACATAAGATAATCAATAACCATACGAATACCATTTTGTTCCACGTAATTTACTAATTGTTTTGCAGCTGATTGAGAAATAATATAACCAAATGCTCCACCGCAATATAAATCTCTATTTAAATTATGTACTGTATAACTTTTATCTTTTTCATAAATATCACTATTAAGAACACGTTGATTAGATTCTAAAGTCATACCAATTAAAACAATTCCATGATTGGGACTAGCTAAAAGTATTTTTTCCAATCCTTTTTTAAAATCAGGTCCAAAAATTACATCATCTTCTAATACTAAATATTGACAATTATTGGTGTCTAAGGCAATACGTTTCCAAACATTATAATGACTCATTGCACATCCAGCAACTCCACGTCTTAATAATCCACTAACACTATGTTTAAACAAATTTAAACTCTCATCATTTGATTTAATTTGACTACCATCAATAGCTTCGATAAATTCGCAATTATGAATATCATGATTAGCTAATTTTCTAACAATACTTTCACGCCTATCATGACGTCTCGCAAGATTAATACATAATATTTTATAATTATTCATAATAATGTTTATAGTATTATCATTTACATATTTTTTATATTCGTTCATACTTGATTTTATTCGTTCTTGGATAATAAATCTAATAATACAATTGGATTTAAACCACCATCTAATAACATTTGATAAATAGTATATCGCGATTTTGTCATATTTGAAACAGGTTTATATGATTTAACATTAGATAGATTAATACCATTTGTCATTAATAATAATATTATGTCAAATTTATTATTATTAATCGCTTTAGCCAAGGCTAAACCATTTGCTGTATTTATATCAAATCCATAACTCAAAAATAATTCTATAATTGATAAATGTCCTTGATAACAAGCTTCAATAAATCCCTCCGTAAATTCTTCTTTAAGATCATTATCGTATTCATTTTTTAATTCATTATATATTTTATCATCCATTTCTGTATCAAAATTGGATAATTCTTGACTATTAATACCATCATTAAATTTTTATCATATTTTTGTTTAAAAATATGCATCATAGTATCTAGACGTCCAATATTACACATTGTCCAAATAACTGGGTATTTTTTATTTGATAAATCAGCACGTTGTGACTTGGAAGTAATATTAGCTCCATATTTAATTAACAAAATAAACATTTCCAAAGTTCCATTTTTTACACAATCGCATAAAATATCAGCATTTTTTTCTAAATCAATTTTTTTTTCAATCAATATTTTTTCGGCTACTTCTAAATTATTACACTTGAAAATAATACTTAACATCGAATCATAATGATTAATATCATTGTTGACATAAATAAGTGGTTTAAAATTAGGTAGTAATTGATACTGCATATTTAATAATAATAATACTATTAAATATACCCATTCATAATACAAATTAACTTTTCAATTTTTTTCATAAACCAATAAAAATTTGACACGTTAAGATATTAAAATATATTTATCATTGTAGTAAATATATAATGATAATAATTTTTTCATATCGAACAGTTGCCAGAATCATAAACGAATATATTCAAAATATTATTTGGTATTTTGGTACAAAAAATATTGATGTAAAATTTCATGTCTGGACAAATCGACAAGAAGTTGAAGATTATATTCATGATAATAATATTAGTAATTGTGTTGTAATATATGTAAAAGATTATGTTATCAAATTTCCAGATTCTTTAAATATACAAGAAATTATTTTGAACACTGAACAATTATTAACGTTGTCCTATAGACGACCATCGATTAATTTTGTATTGGGTGCTAATTGTCCTGTCATTGATTACAGTGAAATTAATATGGATATCATTAAAAAAATAGTCCAGAAACAAAATGTTATCATTTCCCATGTATATATAATCCTACTGAACCAATATACAGTATTCCGTGGACACCTGATTGCGATGTTGCTGTAATTGGTGCATATTCTGATTATCGTTATAAAATTATTGAAGATATGGAAAAAAGTGGTATTCGTGTAAATTATATTCAAAGTTATGGATTAGATAGAGATAAATATATATGTAAATGTAAAATAGTTTTAAATTTACACTATATTTCTGAATCAGATATCTTAGAAACTATAAGATGTTATCCTGTTATATTTAAAAAAATAGTAGTTATTAGTGAGGAATCACAACGAGATCCTAATATCAAAATAAATGAATTAATTATTTATGAAAAATATGATAAACTTGTAGAAAAAGTATTAGAAGTGTTATCTGATTATGAAAAATATAAAAATAAATTAGAACAATTTAATTTTACGGAAGAAAATAAATTATTATCGGAAAAAATTGATATATTTATAAATGAATACAATGATTTAATTTATTCAAATTAAACAAAATTAATGCATATATTTTAGTGCATCATCTATTTTGAATTTCAAATCTTGTCCATCAACTATACTAAAATAATCTATTATTTCTGGATAATTATTGCAAGTCCATAGATAATCATAATCGTGCCATTTAATGGATAATATACGTGATCTCACACTGTCTGGTTGAAAAAGAACCATGGAAGATTTATTAATTATTTTTTTTTTTAATATTTTCATATATAACTTGTATTTTTCTAAATCACTTGAATATTGATA
>HE978662.1:34741-36265 GCA_000285855.2 Ruminococcus sp. JC304
AACATTTAATCCTTTTTTATTCTCAACTGCAATATTCGGATTATATTTTAATAATAAATTGGTGATGAGTTCTTTATTTTTATAATATTCAACACGACCAATATCATAATCATGATGACAGTCATTTAAACACATAATAGGTGTGGATCCATCATTATCACGTGCATTAATATCTGCTCCATATTCTAATAATAATTTTACCATCTCATAATTATTAAAACGAACTGCTGCATGTAATAAAGTTTGTTTATTTCCAGCCATCACACTAACATTTGCTCCATAATCTAATAATAATTTGGCTATTTGTAATTTTTCTATCATTGGAATACCACCATTCCAAAAACATAAATTAAGAGCAGTTACTGAATAACCAGTTATCATATTAGTATTTGCCCCATTTTTTAATAAACATTCAATTAAATCAATATCAAATTGATATTCTCTATTTAAACGAGTTTGTTGATCAAGTTCGAACATTAATGGCGTAAATCCAATACCATTAGTTTGATTAATTTCATCAAAATTATTTGTGATATAATCACAAATAATATTTTTATCGAAAATTTTTTTATTGTATAATAAATACATAATAGGTGTAGCAGTATTTAATCCTGGGATATCAAAATATGTATTGATACTATATCTACGATTCTTATCATAATCCTTAAAAATATTAGAATATTTTTCTAACATGGATAATAATAATATATATACATATGTATATTATTTATATATCTAATCTTCCTACTAAAATAGGATGTATGGATCTATCGATAAATTTAGATTTTTTATTTAAACTCCAACTATATCCCAAAATTTTTCCATTATTGTCAGTATATAATTTAATATATCCAGATCCCAAGCCGCTTACTTGTTCATCAGAATTAACGTATCTTGTGTCATATTTACCATGCGGACTTGCTGTTTGATCAATAATATTGACACGCCATTCATTAACAGAAATATTATTTCTAGATGTGTTTCTAATTGGAGGTTTTCTTGGATTATAATTAGATTCACTTTCGAGGTTATTTGTTATTTTTTCAGGTTCAGCATTAATTAACATAACATGACCTGTATCATCAGATTGACTAGTTCCTGGAGGAAATTTAACGGCTATAACATCACCAATTTTAATATTATTAATATTGGCAATTCTACGAAAACCATTTTGTTTGTCAATTGATTTATAATAAGTTGATGCCAAAGGTCTTTTACTACCAAACCAATCCGAAAATTCTGAATTGGGTATATTGTAACTACGTTTTAATAAAGCATTCATAAAACCACTACAATCAGTAATACTTAAATAAGTAGATTTATTCATCATGCGGTCCCCACCAAACGGGACCACTCGAATTTTCATACTCTGTTTCTCCGTTATCATGTACTATTTCCTGGCAATAATAATCTGGCCCAAGCTACTTGTGATGGTACACTTTTTGCCATGTTATATATAATAATAATAATATTTTTTTTGTATTTATTGAAGGCATGAAATATGCGTGCATTAATATTTATGAT
>HE978662.1:37357-40681 GCA_000285855.2 Ruminococcus sp. JC304
ATTTATGATCAAGCTATTTATCATGTTAATTATTTTATTAAAATTAATAAAATGATTAATTTGGTTTTCGCAATATAGACAATACACAACTCTCATTATTACATGGTTTATTTAAACATTTCCATCCTCTTTGTTGCATTTTCATAATTGTTTTCAAAATTTTTTTACCATATTTGTTTCGATAATCAATACAAGGATCGTCCGTAAATGCTCTCATATAATAATCAATATCAGAATGATCTATTATAGGACGTCCAATTTTAGACAATACAATAAACTCTCGTCGTTTAGCATTATTATATGTCATATTAATATCACAATTTGGATTAAATGTGCGTAAATCAGAAATATCCATATCTTGTAACAAACAATCAGAACGAAGAGTATTTACATCTAAATCACAATTCATATTATGATAATCATCGCTCCAATAAGTGGTTTTTTCACAATATATATCCATATCAATGTTGATTAAATTTAAATTTTCACTAAGATTTTTCATTGTGTTTTTTACATCACTGTAAAAAACTTCTGTAATCAATTCCATCGTGAATCTATTATTCATTACATATTCCATAAAATATTCATTACCACTATCAACACTAATATTAATAGTAAATTTATTTTTGGTTTCCTTGACTGTTCCCAATATAAAATAAATTTTTAGTGTTCTAATAAAAATATCAGCATGATATTGTGATCGACATCGTACATCAATATCTTTAAATTCATTGAAATCATAACCAGCAATCATATCTCGAATAAATCCTCCAAAGCAACATACTTGATCATCATGTATTTTTTGAAAAATCAAATCAATAACTATTTTTTTAGCATAATATTGAAAAATGTTGTCAATATTATGCTTTGAAATTTTATTTGTTGTCCTCATTATTTCACCCAAATTTTCGTCTTCATGCATTTTCTAATATTTAGTCAAAATTCATGAGCTGACTAATGAGTTGATTATTCAACTTTTTCTAGTAATAGATGCATGATTTCATGATGACCACGTTGTAAAGCCCAATCAATAGCCTCATATAAATCTGTTTTATTAATGCTATTTATTGATACAGATTGTAATAAACTAGCAACAACTTGATAGTGACCATTATATGAAGCCCATTTTATGGATTGATAATTCAAAGCTGAAATGTCAGATCCATTTTTTATCAAATAATGAACAATTTTAATATGACCACTAACAGCAGCATATCTAATGGACCAATTATCATGAGCATTAACATTACATCCTTTGGAAACCAAAAATTTGACTATTGGATAGTGTCCTTTTTCAGAAGCGATTGTCAATAATTCATCATCTCTATCTCTTAAATTAGTTCCATAAAGTTCCAATATTTTTATTGTACTCAAATGACCATAAATAGTTGCACATTTTGCCGATTCGTAATTATCTTTTTTGTTAGAAATATCAAGAATATATTTAACAATATCATCATGTCCATGACGACATGCTCTTCTTAAAGCTAAAAAATTTTGATAATTATATTTACCTCCATATTTTAATAATAATTTAATAATAGATAAATGTCCACCATCTGTAGCTAATATAATAGCATGAGAAAATATATTATCCATATCTTCATTTGGTTCATATATAGACACATATTCGTATATTAATAATTTAACAATATTACAATATCCTAATATTGAAGCATAATACAAAGCATAATTATTTTTATCGTCAATATTAGATTTAGTGTTTAATAAATATTTTAATAATTCGTAATGTCCATATTTTGCCGAATATCTTAATGCTCCCGATTGTTTACATAAAACATTAAAACCACTATCAATCATAAATTTAAGTATATCCAATGATCCTCTAGAACATATCCATTTAATAATATAATGGCCTTGATTAATATAATCCACACCAATATTTTTCAAATATATATGTGTTTTGACATTTAAAACATCCATTGTCTTGATGGATTTATTATTATTGCGATCATTAGATTTATAAATCCATTTATTTAAAGATAATTGTTTGAGATCATGATAATTACATTTTATTGGTGTAATACTTGTACTACCAGATAAATGTTGTAATACATGTGATACATTTGTAATAAAAGTTTTTTGGTCGCTGATGATTTCAAAAAACATCTAGATGTTATGTATATTTATGTATAAATGAGTATATATACATATTGATATTCAATTTTTATTGAAATTGTTAATTATGTCAATTGCTTCATGACTATTTGTTTTTTTTGGTTTATCATGTGCAATATTTTTTATAATATTTTCAAAAATATTTTTGTCGATTTTTAAACTTTTATCTCGTGGAGGACCAAGATTAATATCATTATTTTTGGAATTTATTAATATAATATCATCAGCATTAATATTGTAATTATTTTTGGAGTAATTTTCGTGCAAGTATAATTTATTGTAAATAATATGATTATTTGCATAATCACTGGAAAAATCTTGATATAATTTTTTTATTAAATTAATGTCAATTAATTCGGGTATTGGTTTAATAAATCCGTGACAAATATATTTTGTGGTTTTTTTTATCTTTTTCATAAAAATTAAAATTTGATTTTTAATTTTGCGATTTGTATTAATTCTTAACAAATGTATATTCATTTGATGAAGTATATATTGTTTAAATATCTGATTCGTATGTGTATTAGAATCATTTAATTTGTCATATATGTCAATAATAAACACAATTATTTTGCCATTATGATAAAATACACAAAAATAATCATAAACAAAATTATTCATAAAATTTATTGTGGGTAAAGTATTGGAACGATTATACGATCCTTTTGTCATAAAAGTCCATTTATAAATATATGAAAAATTATATTTATCTGATAAATCTTCTAATATATTTTTTATAATTTTTTCGTTATTGTTCTTTTTATGTGTCAAAAGATATTGTGAACGATAATTTTTTTTAATCTAATTCCCGCGTTATAATAATATCTAAATCTTTTACTAACCATTTCCATTATGAACATGATATTAAATATATTTTTATTATCATCACTTAAATACACTAATCTCAATTCATCTTCCAAAAAAGATTCTTTTTCAAAATATTGACACAAGTCCGATATTGTTTTTATATTCGCTAATGGTTTATTAAATAAGTATTCTATTAATGAAATATGATTCATTAAATTTTTTTTATTATGTAAAAAATCTATATAAGCATTATACATTAATTTAGTTGCAACTAAATTAGACATGATTATGATATATATATGTATAATATCTTGCTTTATAAAAAGTTATCATTATATTATAAATATAATGTAATGATAATTAAAATATATGGATGAA
>HE978662.1:41932-43278 GCA_000285855.2 Ruminococcus sp. JC304
ATAAATTTAATAACCAATCATTTGAACACTAATTTTTATGGTTAAATCATTTTAGTATGTATGTATTTAAATAATTCATCAATAATTTTATAATTAGGATTATATAATAAATAAGATATGTTATTGTCTTCAATGATAATATGATTAACACTATCTTGTCTTCTGGATAATTTAAATTCTATATTCTGAATATTAAACAATAATATTTTAGAAGCTAATGCATAAAAATAATTATTTTGCAAATATCCATAATCATAAAACTCCCAATCTATACCATCGTGCATGTATAATTTGAAAAAAAATTTGTTGGTTTTATTGGTAATGATATCTATATAATTGGATTGACATGTTATTGATAATTCTCGTTTGTGTTTTAAATATTTGTAGACTGATTCTGCTCCTTCGTAATCATTATCAATGGTATATTCTAATACTTGTTCATATTTATTCATATTTATACTTGAATATTAATAGATACACTTTTAAGTAAAAATTAAAATATATATTTCAATTTTTATTTGAATTGGATGCAACATAAAATATTTTACGCATAAATATTTTATCTTGACAAAGAAGAAAATTTTCAATGGTGGAAAAATCATCAAAATCATCAAAATCATCAAAATCATCAAAATCATCAAAATCACAATTTTCACAATCATCGCCTTCTGTCATTTTCATCGACTGAAATGACATTGCATCAATTTTATTAATTGGATACATGGATAATATATAATTCTGATTCATGATCTATTATAGATAATATATTTGCAACAACAGCATAAATTCATACCAAGTGATGGTTGTATCAATATTTTGAAATTTCAAATTTTCTTCCACATTTCTTTTCGTAATAAATGGATTTTTGGTAAATTTTTTCAATAATACCATATGCGAAGTAATTTTTAATAGATATAACTATTAAATTAGTACCAGATATCAATCCAAATTCAGTTGATCCGTTAGTGACTTTAATAGTAATATGATTATTATTATTATCAGTTAATTGCAAACTATAATTTTTATTTTCTGTTATGGCTAATAATAAATGATACCATGTAATAGAACTAGTATTGGTTTGATTAAAATATAATATTAATGTATTATTTTTATTTTTATTTCAATTTCAATATCTGGTGGATAATTCGACGATTCATTTACAAATCCATCATTATCATAATAGTAATCATCGTCATAATTATCTAAACTGTGATAAAATGTTAATTTTATCATTACTTGAATTAATGGTAAATATTATGAACACGTTTCATAATTATAATATTTCAATTTTTTATTGCGTCGAAAAATTATAAATATAATAATAACAAAATATAGAAATGGAAAAA
>HE978662.1:46047-47563 GCA_000285855.2 Ruminococcus sp. JC304
ATAGAAATGGAAAAAAAATTGTGTGCAACATTTTCTCATTCCGGGAGGGATGAGAACTTGTGTTGAAGAGTATCAACTAGAAAAAATATCGATTAAGCCACTAACCAATAATATAATAAATAATATTATTGCTTCAGTCGGAAGACGAGGAATGGGTAAAACTTGTGTAGTGAATAGTTTAATAAATGATATATTGGTTAAAAATTCTGATATTGAATTTGAAATTTTAATAGTTTCCTCTTCTGTTTATAATATGGAATTATATAAGGATGCTGTTCATACACCAAGATATTTGAACCGTGTTATTAAGTATTGTCAAGATAATCCGCTAGTTCAAAAAATTTTAATCATTGACGATTATGTAAAATCGTATGGTTCAAATTTATGTGATTTTTTTATGAATAGAAAATTACTACCTAATACCACTTTAATAATAACATCACAAATATTAAAAAATTTTACTCAAAATATGAGATCAAATACTGATTATTTTTTGTTCGCAAAACCAGATTCTAAATCGGATATTAAAAGTATATATGATAGTTTTATGAGTCTAGGTATGAATTATCGTAATTTTGAAAATATTTTTGACATGGTTACAAATAATTTTCATTTTTTTGGATTAAATACACTATTAAAATATCCAAACAATTTAACATCTTACAAATCAAATTTAGATAACAATAATAATAAAAATTATAAATGTATTGATGTATCAAAATTATCTCCAATAGATAATATCAAAGAGAAAAAACGGATAATTCGAGAAATTAATCATATTAAATCTACATTATCTGATTTAATGATTAAACTCGATGATTTGGTCATAGATTTAGATCAAATATGTGGCGATTAAACTTATTAATATATATAAATATATATATTAATAATCATGAAAAATATAGCTATCATATTCCCAAATCAATTATTTGAAATATATTATTTACCATATGATTTAGAAGAAATAGACGAATTTATTATTATAGAAGATTCTATTTATTTTAATGATCAAGAGCGTGTATTGAAATTTAATATGTTAAAACTAATTTACCAACGAGCTTGTATGAAATATTATGAAAGTTATTTAATTGATAATAGTTTACAAGTCAATTACATTAATTGGAATAAAAATCCAGATAACTTGTATAAATTTATAAAACGAGAATTTGGAACAAACAATACACTTTATATTATTGATCCAGTGGATGAATTATTAGAATCGCGTATAAATATTTTTTCAAAAAAATATGGTCAGAAAATATTATTTTTTGATACACCTGCATTTCTACTAACATCAGATGATTTAGAATCATATATTAATACCGCAAACAATAATCAAAGTTTTTCTCAACGAAATTTGTATATATGGTATCGTAAAAAATTTAATATATTAATGGAAAAATCAAAACCAATAGGAGGAAAATATTCTTATGATAAATATAATCGAAAATCTTTGCCTGGTAAAAATTTTAATAAATTTTTAATGGATAACAAAATAAAAAACATATCAAAAAAA
>HE978662.1:50092-51132 GCA_000285855.2 Ruminococcus sp. JC304
ATAAAAAATAGAAAATTAATCGAGTTTTAAATCCCACTATATTCTAAATATTTTATACTTGTAAAATTCTATAGTATCAACTAATTGAATAATTATTTGTTGTTTATTTTTAGATTGAAGTAATTCTATAATTACTATTATCATGGCTATAATTATTAGTACAATAATTATGCCCAATATATACCACTTATATTTATCGATAAAACTTTTATTAACTGGATTGGGTCCAGGATTAGGGTTAGGATTAGGTCCAGGATTAGGGTTAGGATTAGGGTTAGGATTAGGGTTAGGATTGGGACTAGGAGGTGAATTTGGTGTGATACCATATTGTTTACAGTCTTGTGATTGATTAATTGTTGTTGGTCCGGCAATATTACTGTTATTGATATCCACTATTGATAAGCATTGAGGTATTGGACAATTATTTAATTCATTATTTTTAAAAGCACTTGTAACACAAGCTGGTAATAAACAATTTGGTCTAATTGAACCTAAATCTAAACTTGGAAATTGATTTTTTATGCTTTGTTCAAATTCTTGATAATATTGATCGGGCATATTACATGCGCAAATATTATAATCTTTTTTATCAATTGATATAGGTTGATTAAAAATACTTAATCCATCATTTGGATATTTTTTGGAACAATAATTTTGCATATAAGTAGTAATTTGTTGATTTGCTCCATTTTTGGTGATATAATCACTAATATAGTTATAACACATATCACCATGTATGTTATTAGTTCCGTTGGATGTACAATAATTTAACAAATTCACCGAAGCATCAATTCTAACAGATAATCGTACATTATTCCATCCACCATAATGTTCAAAGGCACACCAACATCCACTACCTGATGATTTTTCATGTGATGACAATCCTGTTATTAAATCTTCGACACCTGATGCAATTTGTTGCCATCCAGAATTAACACTTCCGCCATTATCAGGATCATGACTCGTAGACCAAATACCAATAGCTCCAGTTGTTGTTTTATTTTGATTTTGAGTATTAATCATATTAATATCAACCATCA
>HE978663.1:0-2016 GCA_000285855.2 Ruminococcus sp. JC304
ATTATAAAAATAATTTATATAATGGAAACAATTAAATTAATTTTTACTGACACAATGTATATATTTTTAACATGTATTAATAGTATAATTTCATTTGTACTAGATAGCTCAAAACATTTATTAGATAATTCAAAACATTTATTAAATAAACCAGAATTAAATTCAATCATCAAACCAAAAATGATAAATAATAATTTAAGCGATATCGAGAGACAAAATATAGCCAATATTCGATTAGCCAAATTTAATCAACTAACTGGTATTAACCGCGTTATTCAGGAAAAAATAAGAAAAAAAGTTTATTTGAATCAAAATATTTGGAAATGCAAAAAGACATAAAAAATCAACAATTAATTCACGATTGGATGAACTAATTTAAATAATCTAAAATATTATGTGTTATATAATTTTAATATGTTAAATAATAAATTATAAAACGAAATCCTAAATGCTATTTTCATATAAAATATAATAATTACTATAATTATAATATGAGTGAATTTACGATTGTGGATTATGTTTGGATTGGTGGTCATAATGAACTAAGGTCCAAAACTCGAGTCATTTATGATCGAGTAACAAATATTAATCAAATTCAAGTTTGGAATTATGATGGTAGTTCTACTGATCAAGCAACAGGATCTTCATCGGAAGTTTTTATTCATCCTAGAAAATTATTTAGGTGTCCATTCAGGAGACCTGGTGGATTAATTGTTATGTGCGATACTTATAAACCCAATGGTGAACCTCTTGATACTAATCATAGACATCATGCCAATAAAATTTTCCAAAAATATTCAAACGAAAAACCTTGGTATGGTCTTGAACAAGAATATTTTATTTTTGATAGTCAAATACAAATGCCTGTTGGTTTTAATCCGAATGGACAACAAGGACAATATTATTGTTCAGTTGGTGGTAATAACTGTTTCGGAAGAGTTATGACAGATTTACATTTAGAAGCTTGTTTATATGCTGGTATTCGTATCTCAGGTACGAATACAGAAGTAGCTCCTGGACAACATGAATTTCAAATTGGTCCTGTAGAAGGTATTGATGCTGCCGATCAACTTTGGATTGCACGATATATTTTAGAAAAAATATCAGAAGATCATGGAAAATATATGTTTATGATCCCAAACCCCTTAAAGGAGATTGGAATGGAAGTGGTTGTCATACTAATTTCAGTACAGAATCCATGAGATCAGATGGTGGTTATGATGTTATTATCGCAGTCATGGACAAACTAAAAAATAAACATCATGAACATATGGAAATATATGGTTCCAATAATCGTGATAGAATGTCCGGTCAACATGAAACATCAAGTTATGATGAATTTAGTTATGGCATTGCTAGTCGAAAAGCTTCGGTTAGAATTCCCAGCGAAACAGTTGAAAACAAGAAAGGATATTTTGAAGATAGAAGACCAGCTGCTAATATTGACCCTTATCAAGTTACTGCAAAAATTTTAGAAACAGTAATGGAATAAAAAATAAACACCTAACATAAAAAAATTGATACAATAATAATATTACAAATAACATTATTATTTTGATTAATAAATGACTAAGTGCTTTGGAGAGGGAAAATGTATCCAAAAACGTGAGTATGGATATTATAAACCATTCAAATGTCCTTTCAATTGCAAAATCAAATTATGTCCGACATGTAATAATCACCATGAACCAGAATGGCAATTAGAAAAAAATGATGGTAAATGTCGCGAATGTTTACGTGTCAAATATAATGAATTAATGATGTCTAAAGTTTTTGGATGCAAATGTTTCTAGATTTGGTAAAAAATTGAAAATATTATTATTTAATTGAATAGAATATTACTAATATTTTATTCAATTATTTTTTTCAATCAAAATGTTGATTGAATTGTTTCTCATACAAAATAGGGATATGGATTTTGGTATTAATACATGCACCAAAAATTATCCATATGATAGTGTGTATAAATTATGCAATAAAAATAATATTAAAAATTTATTTAATGGTGGAATATAT
>HE978663.1:4461-6007 GCA_000285855.2 Ruminococcus sp. JC304
CAGAAGCATCTATGGATATTGCTTCAGAAAATGGATATGTCGATATTTTGGATTATTGGTTTCATTCAGGTTTTGAATTAAAATATTCTCGCGACGCTATACAATATGCTTCTGAACAAGGTCATGTTAATGTATTGGATTGGTGGATTAATTCGGGATTAGAATTAAAATATAGACATTGGAGTATTGACCATGCATCAGCATTGGGTCGATTAAATGTATTAGATTGGTGGATTAATTCTGGTTTAGAATTAAAATATTCCGAATATGCTATGGATAGAGCAGCAAATATTGATGTGCTAAATTGGTGGATCAATTCCGGTCTCGAATTAAAATATTCCGAAAATGCAATTGTTAATTCATCATATGCAAATCATATTAATGGATTAAATTGGTGGATTAATTCTGGTCTTGAATTAAAATATCCTGAAAAAATTAAATTTAATATAAAACCTAAGAATGGTCAAATAATACAAGATTTGTTTAATATTTCCGGAATTGCATGCACTATTTGTAGTTAAATTTAAAAAATTGAAAAAAATAAATATTTAATTAATCAATATATATTGATTAATTAAATTAAAACAATGAATAATAATATTAAAGATATAATTCGTTTTTATCCTTCTATAAATAGTTTGTCAGATATTCACTTTAAAAAGATATTAAAGATTTTTATATTGAGGAAAAATAGATGGCTCACAAATGAGTTTGATAGTTCATAATGACAAACTTGTATTTTTTAACAAAAATAAGATTGTTGATTCTAAAGCGCAAGTTTATCAAAAAGCTATTATTATGTTACAAACAATCAAGTCTAGATTTAAACCTGGATTAATATATTCTGGTGAAGTTGTTAATCAGCCCAAAGCAAATGTCGCTGTTTATGATCGAGTTCCTGATTATTTTTTTATATTATATGATATCTATTGTACCAAGGAAAATCGTTGGTACAATTATCAAGAAAAACATGAAGCTGCTAAAATAGTTGGATTGGAATGTGTACCTCAGTTATATTGTTACCAATCTGATGATGATGTTGTAATGGATATAGCCAAATCTTTTGTTAATAAAATTGAAGCTGGTGAATTGAAATCTTGTCTTGGTGGCATTCCAGAAGGAATTGTCATTAAGAGAGCTGGAACTAAATTAAAAGTAGTATCTGGTATATTTAAAGAAAGACATTTAAAAAAACAACATAATCATATTTGGACATTGGAAGCAAGTTTAAAACATTTTGGTGATCAATTCAATGTCAACGCTCGATTCCAAAAAGCATATCAACATCTAGCAGAAGATGATTGTGAAATTAATTTACAAACTTTAATTGTAGAATTAGATAAAGATTTAGAAAAAGAATATAATGAAGAAATCAAAGCATTTATCAAAGCACAATGTATTGGACACATAAATAAAGCTTTCCAGACTGATGAAAATCCAAAAAAATATAATGATAAAGAAGATTTATTGAGAAATGAAGTTCTTGAAACAACCAGGAAAATAAAAATTAATTTAAGCACAATTGAAAATATTGATGAATTATATG
>HE978663.1:6814-8196 GCA_000285855.2 Ruminococcus sp. JC304
ATATTGATGAATTACATGATCATGTAATTTTTAATTCTATTAATTATTTCCAAGAAAAATTTAAACCTATTATTTTCCAATCTGCGAGATCTGGACTAGATAAATGGTTTAGTGAAAAAATAAACCAATAAATTATTTTTTATATACATAAATAATTCTTGCACTAATTATAATTAGCACAAGAATTAATATTTTACAATTATGAATCAGAAATATATATTAATTAATTACGAAGAATTATCCATTGGAATCAATCATAGAGAAATTTGTGACGAGCACAAAAATGAAATTAATCATATGGAAATATGTAATAAGCGCAAAAATTGTTCAATAATATCAAGCGGATTTTTTTTACATAATTTTGACGAAATCAATAAACATTATTCAAGTGGTAAATATTTATATATTGTAAATGTGAATATGAATGATCTCGAAATAATTTTATACAAGAATAAAGATTATATACAATGTAACAAAATTTGTATTGAAGAAAAATATTCTTTATTGGATCCAAATACTTATATTAAATTAAATTTAAACATACAAGATAATGACTATATTATTGATTGGTGTTCTATATTTGGTACGATTTCAGAATTAAATAATTTGTGGGATTTAGGTATTAATTTTACTTATACCAATAATTCAATGGATTATACTGAAAATGTTGATGTTTTGAATTGGTGGTTAAATTCAGGTTTAGAGTTAAAATATACTAATATTGCTATGAATTTAGCCAGAGATACAAAAATATTACAATGGTGGTTAGATTCTGGATTAAAATTGATTTATGATGAAAAAGCTATGGATAGTGCATCCACTAACTTGCATATAAAAGAACCAATAAAAATATTAGATTGGTGGTTAAATTCGGGATTAGAATTAAAATACACGTGTAAATCAATGGATGATGCATCCAGTATAAAAATATTAGATTGGTGGTTGAATTCAGGATTAGAGTTAAAGTACACAATTAATGCAATCGAGATATCAATAATTACTCAAGACACCGATTTTTTAGACTGGTGGTTAAATTCTGAATTGGAAATTAAATATGACAAGTCACGAATAATTTATCAAAATGATATAATTATTGTTGATGGAATTATCGAACAGAATGCAACCAAAATTATAAATCATTGCAAAAAATTGGGCTTGATTGAATAAAATAATTAAATATTTATTTAATAAATGAATTGAATAAATATTTATTGGGTAGATAATTGTTGTAAAGTATTTGTCATACGTGCTATTTCACGATAAATATGATGAGCTAATAATGGATGTATAATTGATTTTAATTCACCAGAATCAATTTTCATACCAGTATCTTTGGCATAATCAGTTAATTCTTGACTGTATTTTAAAGAAATTTTTTAAAA
>HE978663.1:9523-11060 GCA_000285855.2 Ruminococcus sp. JC304
TCGGTTCTAGACCTTTCAATATTTCTTCATCACGAGGATTCCATTGACGCGGAAAAGGTTCACTCGATTCAATAGCGATTGGTGATCCGCTCAATTTTAATAACGACATCGTTTTTTGAGCGTAAGATCGAGCTATTTCGATATTCTTTTGTTGTAAAGGATTTGGATCAATCATTTGAGCCGTAGCAGCTAATTCAGTTGCATGATGATCATTAATAAAATGTATTTCTTCTTGAACATCAAATTCAGGTCCATTCATTTTTCGCTTAAAATACATTGTTTCTTTGAGCATATGTTCGACCATAGATACAAAAATCCATCCAACCCATTTACCTTGTTCCAGAATATCAATCAATTTATTTTTATATTTATCAGTTGCATCAATTAATCTATTAACGGTATCGATATCAATTTCAGCTAATTTAGCCAAATCAAATTGTGTTAAAAAGACTGTATCAATATCTGGTTTGACACCTCGTTCAGTGAAATTATTATCTATAAATTTTTTCCACTTGTTGTGTAATTCAAAAGCTCCATTTTTTAAATTATCATTATCAAGACCCAAATGTAAAATTAAAAAATGTTCCATCATCTGTCTTGACCAAAAATAAATTTCATCTTGTAAAATATACCTTTGTCCACCGTATTGATTAGAGTTTTTCAAACCCAAATATTTACTTTTATATTTCAAATATTTCTCATAATTGTTCATTGAATAATTATATATAATAACAAGAAATAATAATTCTAGTAGAAAAATTGATGATAAAAATAACTATTATTAATTAATGCATAATATTATTGATAATAATTAATGATTAAAACAACCACCACTTTGGATCAATATCTAATAGATAATTATATATTGGATATATTATATCATACTAATAAATATTTAATTAACAAGCAAACAATTAAATATTTTGAAATTATTGGTGTTAATCCATATAATTTAATAAATATTGATAATGAAAATTATGTTCCAGAAGTTAAATCAATGGTAAAAAAATTATTTCAATATCCTTATTTTGCTGCTCAAATTTATTCAAGTTGTGCAAATAATGCATCCAAAATTGATTTTTTAGATAAATTTTCTCCTGAACAAATTAAATACATTACAAGTTTAGATACGAATGATACCAAATTAATTGCTTGTGCAGGATCTGGTAAAACCAGAAGCATTATTGGTAGAGTTAAATTTATTGTAGAGCATGGATTGGCTGACAAAGAAGAGGTTTACGCAATCACATTTTCTAAACATGCAGCAATGGATTTTCACCGTAGAATTAAAGATTTATTTCCTGATTTTGAAAATTTTTGTGTTTTGAAAAATTTTTCAACGATTGATTCTTTAGCTAAGTCAATTTTATGTCGTGTTAAGTATCATAGATCGGATAATGTTGAAATATTATCTATTGCTCTACGAAATTATTTAAGAAATATTACTCCGGAAGATATCAAAATTATTTCCGAATACAAAAATATCAAACATTTATTTATTGATGAGGCTCAGGATTTAAATGAAATACAATATGAT
>HE978663.1:13427-15356 GCA_000285855.2 Ruminococcus sp. JC304
ATAACAAAAGTTAATTCAAATAATTATATCACGGATAATCCTCTAAAAATACCTAAATTAAGTTTTAGAGACTCGGAAAAACTTGGATCGGGTGGAATTACTGATTTAATTGGTGAATTGTCGGATGAACAATTATTTACTATTTATAATTACTTAGATGTCCGTGAATATGTAGATATGTTTACTACACGTATATATCCAGATTACACAAAAATTGATCGCGGAAAAGATGAGGCTTTATTTGGAATATTTTGTGAAGAATTATTTTATTTAGCTTATTATTTGTCTAAACAATTAGAACCCAGAAAGTTTACATTGATTGAAGATATTATTGATGCAAAATTTGTGATAGTCAAAGATGATGCGGAAAGAAATACACTGAATAAATATATAATTACATCTAAAATAACTTGGGAAGAATATGATAAAATAAAAAACAATATACCTTCTTATGATAGAAATTTAATAGAAAAATATTTATCAAGAGAAAAATCTATGGATGATTCTATTATTTGTACGAACGAATTTATTAAAATTATTGAACCCAATATACCTGATATTAAAAAAACGTATGAAAAATATTTAAATGCTAAATCATATCAATATAATTACGATGTCATATTATTTGATTTTTTCTATTTGATTGTGGTTCAATATGCATATAATATTAACCATTATATTTATATTTGTGATCATGGTAAAGATAAACAATACTTGGTAGAAAATGGAAGAGATCTATTTCAAGAGATTTATAAATATGTATTATGTCGTTATACCATAACAACAATTGACCCAAAGATTATTGTTAAATATCCTAAAATGATGTTGTGTGGTGAAATAGATTTTATTGAACATAAATCAAAGGATATCGAAACAATAGTTGAAATTAAATGTGTCAATGAAATTAGTATAAAATATTATGTGCAATTATTGTTGTATAATTTTTGTTACTATCTTGAAAATAAACAAATCGATAAACTATTTAATAATGGATTCAAGATTATTAATTTGTTGACCGGATTGGAACATCGATTAATCATTGAGATAAGTCCAGAAAATATGTTCAATTTATTAATTATATTAGCTGATGTTGGAAAATTATCATTTAATAATTTTAATCTAGTTTATGATTTGGAAACAACTGATCGTATTAAAAGACGTGGTCCATTTATACAAAAACCAATAATACCTAGGTCTGACATTTACCAAATAAAATCACAATATTATGCTACAGTTTATCCTGAAATTATTGAAATTGCTATTCGTGATTATGATACTGGTATGATATTAATTAATACATTAGTTAAACCAACTTCGGAAATCAAATTTGAGGTACAAAAAATTACTAAAATTAAACCCACCATGTTATTAGGAAAACCAAACATAGATACGATACGTACAATGTTAACCAATAAAATGAAAAATTTCCAAAATTATGTTATGTTAGCTCATAACGGTTCTAGTTTTGATAATAAAATTATGACTTATTATAACCTAGTTGATTCCCAAAAAGTATCTTATATTGATACAATGAGTATCATACCACTTCATTTACCATATGGAATAAAATTAGATAGTAAAAAATTGGGTAACATTTATTCCAAATTATTCAGTAAAAAATTTGTTGCCCATCGAGCTATGAATGATGTTGATGCATTAATACGAATAATGAAACATTTAAAAATAGATTTTTAGATATACAAATTACCGGGAGAAAATAATACGTTTATTAAAGCATCTTATTTTCGCAATAATTAAGCAATAATACGATGAGTAACATTAATTGTGAATATATTGTGTACGATACTAAAAGTAATTTTCAAATATCACCCAAAATGAATTGCGATATGATCCATAAATTATCAAAATATTTATCGGATCTCAAAAAAATACTATTTAGAAATACATGGTGAAAATTGTTTTTTTTGG
>HE978663.1:16620-17531 GCA_000285855.2 Ruminococcus sp. JC304
GTGAATGATGATATATTTAACCAAATATATGAAATTGCTTTATGGATTTTGTCAAATGATTATTATCTTATTGGTGATTTTTGTTATGTAACTGAAAATGGTATTCAATATACAATTATGAATGGAAACAATAAATTTATTACACATTATGTGTGTGTAAATAAAATCGATCGATTAGATTTTAATAATATGATTAAAATGAATCGACAACTTATTATTAGGCAAGCAAAACAACAAATAACCCAATATATTTCTAAAACAAAAAAAAAAATAATCATAATATTGTATTTAATACTTTTAATTATTATTTGAGACCAAATAACAGAAATATAATATCTTATCGAAACAAACAAAATAAACCAAAATCTGTAAGTGAATTTATATTTAATATTTTTGCAATCATTGGAATAGTGAGTACTACTGCTGCTTGTATATATATATATTATAGTTGAACGATATAATCAATTATTATATTTATTTAATATCAGCATATTAATAAATATAATATCATATTTACTTAAATGGCAAAGAAAATAAAAAATTTATCATTATGCGGAGGAGGATTTTATGGATACGCAGAAATAGGAGCTTTAAAGGAATTAGAAAAATATAAGCAATTTTTTGATATTGAAAATATTAGTGGCGTTAGTGTTGGTAGTATTGTTGCTGCTTTATATGCAGTTGGATATACTATTGATGAAATGACAAAAATGGTATTTGAAATGAATTTTGATGATTTGATACAAGATAATTATTTTACATATTATAAATTGTGGGAAAAATTTGGTATGTATGATGCAACTAAATTGGAGCAGGAAATTGAAAGATTAATAGCCGAAAAAACACATATTAAATTATGCACATTTTCTCAAATTAAAATAAATTTAACTATTATCTCGACTAATCTTAAT
>HE978663.1:20503-22793 GCA_000285855.2 Ruminococcus sp. JC304
TAATAATTAGTCATAAAATAATTATTAAATTTATTAATGGAAGAAATTAATTATATCGAATTAATAAAAATCGTCGAACGATCTGTCAAAAGAAGTTTTATGGCTTTTGTTTACGAAAATGGAAAAGATGTTGAAAATGTTGCTAACATAGGTGCGCATCAGGTGATATTGTCAAATTAGAAAGATCTGGCGAATATTATGGTATTGCTGTGGAAATACTTGGAGATGTCAAACCTTTGCTGACCAATAAATTTGTAATTAGAATATTGACTATGATGAAAAAAGAAGATTATGTTACAATTTTAGGTGTGCTTGGATTAACTAATATGGATCAAACATATTATATTTTAGATCGTTGGTTTAGAATAGCTACCACCGATTATAATAAATGTTTTTAAAATACACAAATAAATATCCTATGTTTGATAAGTGGATTAGTACAGTGGCTTATGATCCTATTATGTCACCAGTTAAAATAGTAGAAATTGGATTAAATCAAGTTACAGGTGAATCTGTTGTACCTCCTGATTGGATTGATCGAGAATTTGATAGTGCCGAAGATTTACACCACGCCATGAGTCAATTACCCAATCGTGTTGGTAGATCACCAGTTACATACGCAATTATATATACCATGATTATACAAACAACAAATAATTTAATCACCGATTTAAAAAATATTGATTATGATACTATATTTTATTTTGATGTTATTAATGGATCATTCCAAACTACACAAACAAAAAAAGAAAAACCAGGATATGAATATGTGAAATATGACAATATATTGATTGGGTTTAAATTAACAGATATATTGGAACCAAAAGGTAAAATAACTGGTGAACATACACAATCTCGTTTAAAAGAAGTTGGACTATTAGTTTCGCGATTACAAAAATCTATTCGAAGAGGAAAATATGGTGCTAGAGCATTAGCAGAGACAATAGAAGCTTTGAATATTAGCCCAAATTATAATTTACCTGAACATGGATTTCTTAGAGTTTCAGCATCAAAACAAATGGTATGGAGATTATTTGTGACAATATTTGAAGATTGTCGTCCATACAAACCATTATATGAACCAAGTTTGTTACACTTAATCATATTAGTATTAATCACACAGAAATTACTAGAATATCGATTCACCAATCAAGTTTTGGAAAATATTAAATTGATTGCATTATTGGCTCAATATAACGATAAACCAATCGATTGGTATCCTTGGCAAAAATTAGAAATTGCTAATGTATCTGATGTTGTTTTAACAAAAAAATCTGATTATCATAATGCATTATTTATGGCAATACACAATGTTATCATGAGAAAATATGATAATCAAATGTTGAGAAGATATTATACTATTGAACATGGTATAAATGAATTTGATAGACCAATTGAATTACAAAAAGATCACTGGAAAAAAACTTTATCTAATTCAAAAAAACTTTTGCACAATAAAGATGTTTATCGAGATATTATATTGAGTAGTTTTGACATGCATAATAAAACTTATATTACGCTTTATTATCAAGCTTGTCGAACTATTTCTATGACAACACGTGAAATAGTAGGATATATATGGGATATATCGTCTGGATATAATATTCGTTCCGGATTGCCAAAAACCACAAACAGATAATACTCTTATTTCTATTCAAGAATATTTTTATCAACAATCTTTGGATGCCAAAATAGAAGAAACAAATATAATAGAATCAACAGAATCTTTGGCTGCTCTAAATATTCCAAAATATATAAATATTGAACCTAACGAAAGAGCTCGTCGAACTAGTTTTTTATTATTATTTGGTAATAAATACAAATCTAAAAAGTAACGAAATAGTATTAGCTGGTTCTGTCTCAAAACCAATTCGAATAAAAATAAATAATGAATGGAATTGGTCCGATGATATCAAGTATCTAAATGATTATCCAAGAAGAACTGTTTATTTAACAGAGATTGATCCACCATTTGGTTTTGCTTGGACTAAAAATAAAATAAACATCGAAATTATTGAGGGAAAACCAATGATAGATAGTAAATATATACCATTATTTGATGCATCTATGATTTTAAAATCGGTTGCTCCTAAAATAAATCTACGTGCCAATTCAAAAATATTGGATTTAGTTGTCACTATTCTTTCTGGTCAGGAAATTAATTTTGAAACATTGTTAGATTTAAGACAACAACATGTTACTGAATTAGTAAATTGGATTCCAGATAATAATCACTTACATTAATCAATATGGAATTAATAACTTTTGCCTATACTAAAATATATAATCA
>HE978663.1:24744-25991 GCA_000285855.2 Ruminococcus sp. JC304
TGTATTATATGTTAAAAATGCTTAGAACTGGTTTACCTGAACGTCGTGAATATTTGGACGCTATATTATTAGAATCAATTGTATCTAAAATATCTAGTAGTAAACGTAAATGGATTTCTAATTTTAATTATTTTACATTGGATGATGAAACTCGTAAATTATATACACAAATCGATAGATCTAGTATGAGTACAGAAGTTAAATTTGCTAAAATGACATCATTACTAATATCTAGTTCAAAAACTAATTTGGTTCTAGTCAATCAATTATCGACATTAATCAAACAAATGGAATCACAAAAACATCGATGTTTAATATATGCCCGAGCAAATGAAGAAGCTAATTTTTGGTCTCAACATTTGAATATTCCTATTTATCCAGAAAAAGGCAACATTGTATAGTTACTTATCATAATGGAACCTATGGATTAAATGATTTGGTCATATATGATACTATAATAATGCGTCCACCAAATTCAGATTTACTTCCACAAATTAAAGGTCGATTGGATAGATTTGGTCAACAATCTGATAATTTACGCATTGAATATTTTATTTTTAAAGATACAATTGAAGAAGGTTTAATTATTAGACTTAATATTGCTTCCCAATTTATTCATAAATATATTATGCCATTAGCAACTTTTTACGATGTATCTGCGAATTATAAAAAATATTTAGAACAAAATGGTGATTTACAAAAAATTGATTAAATATTTATATAATCAAATATGTTGATATTAATAATATTTTTAACATATTTCAATGGAAAGTTATTATCTATTATCGAATTTTTCACTTTATGACAATTCGTGGGAAAATAATCATGATCAATGTCGAATTTCTTCTAAATTTTCATATTTATTAGATTATTCCTCAATAAGTTATGCAGATTTAATACATATATCCAAAGTATCATTTTGTGATGGTTTCATTGAAAAAATAGCGGGTAATACATATAATTTCGTCCATCAGGTTAATCCAATTGATTTAGCTAATAAAATAAATATTATTCATTTTAGTTATAATATTTATGAATTTTTAGATTCACTAGTCAATGAATCTTTTGAAAGATATGATTATATTGGCACAACTATATTTTGGATTTATCAAAATTTACACCTTGATTTTATCAAATATATGCATGAAAATTATCCAAAATTTATGATCAAACATAAAAGTAACATTTATAATGGATTAAAATTTGGTATTGATTTTAATTCACCTGGAACAAAATTATCCGATGAT
>HE978663.1:28804-30406 GCA_000285855.2 Ruminococcus sp. JC304
ATTTATGCGATCATGGATTAGATTTTTATAAAAGTAATACATTAATATTTAATTTAGTAAAATTAGAAACTGTAATATATTGTATTGATGCATTTAAAAACGATAAAAAATGGACATCTGATCTTTATTTAAAAGCAGGATATTATGGACGTGTTGATATTATTGAATACATGATTAATATGAACATACATGATTCTCATCATCATTCAAAAATTTTAACTTCATCTTGTTGTCGTGATGATATTAAAATGATTGAATTTATGTTGCAAAACGGAGTTGATATTCAATCAGGAGTTAATCTAGCTATTATCAATATATCAAAAACAAACATTAGTCAATATGATAAAATAAACCGATTTCAATTATTAATGGAACATGGTGCTAATTTATTCGCACATAATAATATTATATTTTTTGATGCAGTATCATTTGGCTATATAGAAATTGTAAAATTATGCATTAGTCATGGTATTGATGTTACTATTCAAAATAATCGAGCCATTAAATTAGCTAGTGAATCAAGTGGCTATTGTTGTTGCAACAATGAAACATCATTAAGTGTTGTTAAATTATTAGTTGAAAATGGTGCTGATATGCATATTGAGGAAGCATGTGTTTTAAAAAAGGCTATTAAATTTAATAATATTGAATTGGTAAAGTATTTTTTAGAACAAGGAGTTAATTATACACATTGTCATGAATATATTAAACAATTTAAAAATCAAAATAAATATCATAAAATGATTGAATTATTATCTTGTCAAAATAATTGATTTTAATAATATGTTAAAATAACATATGATTAAAATTAAATCACAATAATCATAATGTATTATGCTATTATTGATCAAAATTATTACACCGATTATGAAATACATGCAGCATTATTATCAGACATTAGTGAATTATTAAAAAGCAAATGTACGCAGTATATATCATCACTTCAATTAGTAGAAGTAACTCCATTGACTGATGATTATATTAATATTAGAAAAACTATGGTAAATTATAAAATAATGTATATTAAACATTACAAAATTGGTACACGTTTAAATTTATTTGATTTAAATACTATTATATATTTTCAGCAAAGCAAATTTAATCATTTATTGTATGATTATTCATTCATCATGACATCATTAAAATCGTTAAATTTCCAATTAATTGATTTATTATTAGATATTTGGCAACAAAATAATACAATAGATAATAAAATAAATATAATCATGGATTATAAATATATAATAAATTCGATTTCTTGTTGTTATGAACCATTATTTGGTCGTCAATATGTTGATAAAATGTTTACTGAACCAAAATCTAATGTGACTATTTTAGAATACATTTTTTTAAATGCTTTTTATACAACTGATAATATTGATGTATTAAATTTAATATATGAAAAAGGCATAGATATTAAACCATTTGGTTATCAATTAATGGCGATAGCTTGTGATAAAAACTCTGTTGTACTTATTGATTATCTGATGAGTATATTATCAGATATACCAGATAATGCCAATGATATACTAAAAATAGCGGCTATAAATTATGAAGTTAATATTATTCAACATTTAGTCAATATTGGCGTTCCATATCAAA
>HE978663.1:31143-32456 GCA_000285855.2 Ruminococcus sp. JC304
GATTATACCGATTTTGAACCACATGATTTAATTAATCATGCTTTGCTTTCAGCAAATATTCATATGGTAGATTTTTTAATGGAGAAATATAATCTCGAAGTAAATATTCATTATTTGAGTTGTTGTATTTATAAACTAAAAATAGAAGATGAAATTAATTTTGTTAACTTGTTAAAACGAATACAATATTCACCAGAATTTTTAAAAATATTATCCAGCGCTAAAATTTATAATAGACAAATAATCGTTGATTATTTGAGTCAATATATTGTATCAAAATAATAATTTAATTTTAATATAATCAAGTTATATTAAAATTAAACATAATCATATTGATCAAGTTGTGTTTCAATAAAAATATCAGTGGAATTATCTTCGTTGATAGAAGGAATTGAATGCATAATATTAACGACATTGATGTCTTGTCCTTTATTAGCAGTATAATTATTTCGAGATAAAATATAATAAATTTTTTGATCATCATTCGCCGTATCCATTGTGTGAATACATCGATTATCAATACGAAAGATTTCATTTCCACAATAAACATGAGATTTACCCACTCGAAAATTATGTACAACACGTGCTTCACAATCTGAATGTGATTGTTGTAGAATTTCAAAGAATGTCAAACTAAAATCTTGTTTCGGTGGAATAATCATATCGTGAATATCAAATGAAAGATTAAGTCCCAAATTATTATCTACATTGGCTTGAATACAATCACGAACTAGATGAATAATTCGTTTAAAAAGATGAAAATTAAGACTATTAATATCACAATATCGACGCATATCAAAAAGACTAAGAAGATTGCATGATTTAAATGCATCTGTCCAAATATTAAAAATAGTATCAACATCAGAATAACCAGCATATTTATTTTCAATCCATGAAATCATATCATCTATTCTCATAGAATGACATAAAATATCTTCATTATTCGATTTTTTTGGCCAAATAAATAATCCAGATCCATATAGTTGGATAGTACAGAGAACACAAATATAAATAGTAATATTTGCTTGTAATTTTTCATTTAGACGATAAATGAAAATTGAGTTATTTATTTCAAGAGGAAATTTTTGACAAAATTTTCCCATTGCTGTCAAATTATTATCATTATCACATATACCTAATAATTGTAATTTTTCAATTACTTCATGTACTGTATCAGTGTCAAACCAAGATAAAATATCATTATAACTTGATGTCAAGTTAATCAAATTAATGATATCTTTTGAATCAATATTAGGTGGTATATATTTGGGTAGTTTATGATAGGTATCTGAATTAGTCATAGCAACATATAT
>HE978663.1:35628-37679 GCA_000285855.2 Ruminococcus sp. JC304
ATCGAATAAGATTGTGGAGTTTATTTTTTTCTAAATCAAAATATGTCAATGCTAATGATAATAATTCTTTGGTTACTGGATATATAAATGCTATTTCTGAAAGTATTTTTTCTCCTGTTAATATCATTTAATAATTTTAATGGATGTATTTTTATATAATTATAGTAAAAAATATCATGAATATGATATATTATTATGTCTGAAACATCTAACAATGAAGAACAGACCAGTGAATGTGGACCAGGAGAGATAATGAGAAAAGGATATCATAGAAAAGGATATCAAAGGCGCGATTATACCAGAATGGTCAAAATATACCAGGATCTTATGTATCTTCTGCTTATGTACCTCCACGATGTGTTAAAGACATGGGAAAACCTGGTCGTGGTGAAAAAACTCTACCAATACCAGGTGGAGATATACATTTAACCCAATATGGTTATAGCGTGCATAAATCTGATAAAGAAAGACAAGAAGCTTTACGCGAAGCAAGTCATGATTATGGAGAATTGGCAGTCTTGCGCAGAATGAATTTAATTAGAAATATACAAGCAGTGCCTGAAAACAAAGAAGCTATGTCACGTGATGTTGTTATATGAGTAATTTATATGCGAAATTCAAAAAAAAACACGAAGATTATATGTCATCAAAATCTAATTCAAGAAGATTTAATTCAAGAAGATTTAATTCAAGAAAATCCAATTCGCGAAAATCTAAATCTAAATCGAGAAAATCTGGATCAAAAAATTCAAATCGTCAAAATCAGCGTGGTGGACAAGATTCTGATACGTTCGATACATCAGAATCTACAGATTATAATATGGTTGTAGATAAAGTAAATTTACCACGAGAAAAACACATGGAAGAAAAGTCTACATTTAGTCAAAAACGTCATTGTGATGAATCTGGTTGTCATGTTACCAATAAAATTCGTGAACAACATACTGTTGATGGTAGAGAAATATTATACTATACCATTAGTAAAGAAGATGTTGATGATATTTTGAATTTGGATCTTCAATATTTAGATTCAGATATTACTCATGAGCAGGTAGTTTCTAAAATAAATGAAAATCAAGGATATTTAATTGGAATTAAGGTAGATGGTAAATTACAAGGATATTGTCAATACAAACAAATTAATGATAATCAAGTTAAGATTGTATGGTTTTGCGCAAACAAAGGTTTTGGGACACCATTATACATATTTATGGAAAAATATTTTGAACTTAATAATTATAATAAAATAATTATATCAGTAAGTCTCGAAGATAAATATAATGTGAATAGGTTGAATTTTTGGTATAAAATGGGATTTGTGGCTGATACTAACATTACAGGACAAAAACAAATTATTATGACAAAAGATATTTAATATTTTAATATTTGAGGATTTAAAATATTAAATAAAAAAAGTCCAAAATGTAATTAAGTTCTAACGGGTTTGAGAGCGAAATTTTGACGTCCCGGTTTAATACTAGCACCACCACTACCTGCGCGAATGATAGCGGGATAAGTGATATTATTCCCAACTTTTCCGGGAGCATATACATTACCATATCCATAATAAGGATTTAATCCTTGCCATGGAATTACTCTTTCCCCAAATCTATTACCACATCCATAATATTGATTATTTACATTTGGATAAGCATAATAATCATAATAAGGCTCATGACGTCCTGCACCCAAAGGATATTGACCAGGATATAATGTGGGACATGCATCAGGATATATATATGGATAGGCTGGTGCATCTCGTGGATAAATTTGAGGTAACTGCGAAGGATAAGTTCCGGGATAAGCACCCGAATAAGGACCAGTGTATGTTCCAGCATAAGGACCAGTAAATGTACCAGGATAATTCAAACTCATATGGTATATTGATACATTATATATTATATAATTATTAGGATAATTTATATATGTAAATTTATATTATAAATTGTCACTCTTACCAATAATTTGTAGATTTATTTTTACTTGAATTTATTATTAAATACAAAATTAAAGCAACAATTATAATAACAATGACTGCAATACCAATATAT
>HE978663.1:40237-42096 GCA_000285855.2 Ruminococcus sp. JC304
TACCAATATATATATATATTCTATTACTATCGAATGTCGATGGACCACTGGGACTTGGACCTGGACTGGGACCTGGACTTGGACCAGGTGTATTTCCACATTTTTGATCAAAAATAATTTTATCAATATTAGTTCCGGCAATATCTTTAGCATCTATGACACAATTAATAATATTACAATTGGGTTTACATTGAGTACTCTTTTTATAGGTATTTTGATTGACACAACGATCATCTACACATTCAGGTGGTCCTACTGCTTTGTTTTTAAGATAAAAACTGGGCGGTAATAAGCAACCACATTTGGGATCTGTTGTAGCGACTTTAGCACAATAATCTGTTAATATTGTATCACAAAATCCTGTACAAGATGTTCCTTGAAAATTACCACAAAATCCCAATTGTACAAGACTAGGATCATCACGACAACATTGTAATTTAGCATTTTCAATTGGCCCAGGGGCAAAAGCCATTATAGAATTAGATGTGGAATCTGACGGATAAGATATTATTGCTGGTAAACTAAGTACAATATATAATGCATCTCTTTTTGTGTTTTGATTTAGTAATCTTATTTGTTGCCCATATGTTATTGGTCCAGTTGCTCCAGTTGCCGATTTAACGTCCCAATAAGTGTTATTAGTATTTGAATTTGTGAGAGTCAATACACCCATTTTTCTACCTGCATTATCGTAAGTTGCTGCATCAGTTAATACTTTTCTTTCAGGATCAACTAATCTTCTTAATCTAATAGCATCACTTGCATTAACTACATCACCAACATTGTGACCAGGTGTCACATCAATTACATATGGATCTGCATCAGTAATAGTACCATTAGTAGCAACAGGTCTTGAAGATGTGGGATTTGTTGTTGTAATTACATTGGACCATATTTTTGGTGGACTAATAGATGGAAATGTTAAAAAAACAATATCTCCATATTTAATAGATGTCATGTTATATATATACATAATAATTATTTGTAAAAAAAATTGAATAATTAATGTATTATTATGTTAATTCAAGTAATTAATAGCAAAATAATTAATTCATAAATATGGAACTCGCTGCTTTATATGGTGCCTCGAAAGTTGGAGCTGTCGCTGCTGCTTCTGTTGGTATACCTGCTGCTGCAGCTGTTGCTTTAAGATATCGTTCTGTTACAGCAAATAAATATATGGCCAAAACAGGTCCATTTGTAGATGGTGTTCATGTTAGTCGGAAAACTTTTCAATGGCCTTTTCAAGAAATTAAAGTTATTGATTTGAGTCCAGTAAATTTACATTTTCAAGGATGTAATATGTCTAAAGAATTGGTACCTTTCAAACTACCTCTAACATTTACAGTCAGTCCAAAACATCCTGAACAAGATCTCCAAGGATTTATTAACTATGCTACTAGACTAGGTGATATGAATGAAGAACAAGTGAAAAATATTATTGGTGGTATTGTTAATGGTGAAACTCGTGGATTTGTTGGTACAATGACTATTCAAGAAATTTTTAATGACAAAGAAGCTTTCAAAAAAAATGTAGTTGAACGTGTACAAAAAGATCTAGAACAATTTGGACTTGAAATACATAATGCTAATATTGAAGAAATGCACGATACAGAAGGAAACTCTTATTTTGAAAATTTAAAGAAAAAAGCTTTGGAGACAGCTCGGACACTTTCTAGAATTGATGTAGCTGAAGCCCTTAAAGAGGGTGAACTAGGAGAAAAAGAAAGAGAAATTATTACCAGAAAACAACGTTCTGTTCTAGAAACAGAGGCTGTTGGTACTGAATCAGAACAAAACCAAAAATGTCTGATTATCATCGACAACTAGCAATTACTTATACAGAAAATGAAAAATTT
>HE978663.1:43582-44774 GCA_000285855.2 Ruminococcus sp. JC304
CCTATTCATAGGGTTTATGGAAAAAGACGAAATGTGATATTAGAACGTGAACGTGTGATTCAACCATCTGAAATTGGTGCATTTAAATACCGTGGTAAATGGTATAATAGAGAAAAATTTTTGGAAATTGCGGACTATGCCATTAAATGTTTTGAAAATTTCCCTGAACAGGTGATATCAGAACAAGATCGTTTTGATGCTATTAGGGCGATTAAATTGGGTTGCGAAAATGAAGACCTTATGATTGCTACTTTAATTTCGGTGGAAAGATATAAATTTGACGAAAAATTAAATCGTATTGTATTTATTTAATCATAGTTGATAAAATGATATGACTCATTAGTACTAATGAGTTATATTATTTTGTGCATAAATTCTGTTATAAATTAATGACATAATTACATTCAGAATCATTATTGGCTTCAAATCTGGCTCTGAATTTGGAAGAATTTTTAAGTTCATTTATGAGATCACACATTGGTGATATAGTCATAATTTTTGGTACTTTTATACCAGTGGATACAACTACCATTTCTTCGGGAACAGGTTGGTAAGTAAGATTAGGATGTAATGAAGGTATGTTGAGTTTATTGTATTCTTCGAGCTCAAAAACACATACACGATAAAATTTAGAAACAATTGTTTCTGTCATTCCCCATGTCCAATTAGGGATTTGACTTACAGCATTTTTTTTTGATAAATGTGTATTTTATGATTATCATTAGATAATCTATATAATAACATACTATCGATTAATGGCTCATTGACTTGGGAAAAGTCATGAATATCTATAATCTTAACTTGTTCACCTGCTTCTCTCCCACATTCTTCTTTTACGAATGTTCTAGCACTATCTTCTAATAAATGTAATGCACTAGCAATTTGTTTAGTAGTGTGATCTACAATCTCGCATGACCGATAACTTTGATCATGTTCAAAATTAATTTTTTTATGAAATACATGATTTTCGTTTATACTATTAATAGATATAATTTATTTTTATCCCAAGTGCAAATGTCGTTCGGTTATTTTTATAATGATATAAATATATTAATATTTATATTGTTTTGTTTTTTATGAATCAAAACAAGGCATAGGTATAAAATCTTGAGTCAATATAACTGATATTTCTTTGGAATTAACTTCTAAATAAGTGGAACCGTTGATATATTCAGGGGAAGTGGAATCTTTA
>HE978664.1:0-1114 GCA_000285855.2 Ruminococcus sp. JC304
GATCCTCATGAGCAATAAATAATTCATATAAATTATTATCTAATAGTTAATAATTTGTATGATTTATTTTAATAAATTTTTTTGTTGTTAATAGTTATAATCAAATATGTCGAGATATCAACCAAGAATTATTATTAACAATCCCGAAAAATATGTTCCTGACGATATCATCGAACAATTTTTTTTGACTCTAAAATCAGGAAATCTTGATAATATTCGTAATTTCGTTGTTCAAAATAAATTAAAATACAATATTATTGATCGTGGAGCTAGAGGTAGTACAGCTTCTTCTGGAAAAACTCCATTTCATGTTGTTCTGGAATTAGATAATAAAATAGCAAATAATCGCACTAAATTGGAAATAATTAAATTTTTAGATACAATGGGTTCACCCATAGATTTACCAGATTCTAGTAATGTTTGGCCGATTCATCTTGCGGCATCTTCACAATCTGAAAAAATTATTGATTTTTTGATCAATAAAAAAGTTTCGTTGAATCGTAAAGATAGTTCCAATAATACTCCATTGATATATGCAATATATGGTCTCGAAACTTCTTGTCCCAAACCGCTAACAATTGGATCAATAAGTCCACCACAACCAATTGATAAAATTAATACCAATAAAATATTAACAGATGTTAATACATTTATTATGAGTCAATTAAATAATAATCCAATAATAAATGATAATTTGATACATATAATTAATACAATACAAAATGTTCCAAAAATGTATCTTGGACAAAAATTAGAACAAAATATACAATTAGAAATCATTCAAATATTTACAGATATTCTATCTGATCCGGGATATTCAGTTGGATCAAATATACAACAAACTAAATTGGAACAGTTAATAGATAAAATATATTCCAATATTAATCAGGATTTATTAAAAAATTTAATTTCACCATTAACTATTAATCCAAACAACAGTGGATGGGGTCCAAATATACTTACTGCTACTGGTACAAGACCACCTACAAATCTAGAAAGAATATTAGAAACTGATCATATTTTAGCGAGACGTGATATAGATATAGAATATGCTCAAATAAAGAATTCTATCATAGCCACAAATGTTACTATTACTAATGATAGCACTAAAGAT
>HE978664.1:3899-5239 GCA_000285855.2 Ruminococcus sp. JC304
TAAACCCGGATCTAGCCCAATTAATTCTAATAATTATACACTATTAGAAGCATTTAGAGTAATTGAAATATTGGTTAGATTTTTAAGATCAGGTCGTGTTGTAGTTTCTACTTATCCTCTCATATTTGATACACCTATTTCTCAATGGAATGATTATATTGATAATATATCAACAATATTACTACCGGATGGTACAACAATTAGTCAATCATATCCAGAATTAATATTTTTGTATAAAATATTGGTTATATTTGGTCAGCGACAAATAAAAAAATATATTGAATCATGTATCAATACACTATTATCTAGATTTAACAATGATGAAAATCCTGGCGATGAAATTGTAGATTATAAACAACTTTTTGGAGAATTAGATGATGCATATCTTTTAAGTATATTATTACCATCTGTACCCAATCGCGATGAATTCACTATTATTGCTGACGAAGATACAATAGATCCTTTTTTTGATATTAAACAAAATAAATGGAATTCTAATAATCAACTAATTACATGGTTTACACAATTCCAAGATAAATTTATTTCAAATGAATTAACTGAATGGATAAATAGTTTAATAGCGAGTACAGAAATTTTTTCGTATTCTGGAATAAATACTTTACGTCAAATAATAGAAAATAATATATTAAACGATAATAGTGAAATTAATAATATTATTAATAATACTTCTTTTAGAAATACAGTGAGACAATATTTAGGATCTAATTATTCGACATCTAGTACCATTAGTAGTAATAATATAATCCAAAGATATAATATTGCCACTCGAAATATTAAACTTGATAAAACTTATGATCGTAATCTTTCCAAATTAAGAAATGAAATTATTGATATATTAACATTTTTAACTGAAATTTGCGGAAATATTATTGTTAATGTTAAACAACGAATGATTAAATTATCTGATTTGATGACTGTAATTAATAATATTATGGCCGATATAATTTCTTGTATTAATACCAGAACTGTTTATTATATACCGCAAATTTTTCTACCCGCGTTGGTGAAACAATTATTTGTAATAATAATCGAATTAATTTCCATTCGGAATGAAATAGTACAATATAATTCTCAAAAATCTGATTATATTTCATATGTTGATACTTTAAATATTAATGCAATCAAAATTGTAACATTAATGGACAACTATATGTCTAAAATAAATAATGAATTGTCTAATATATATATCAATACATTGAATATTATTAAACAACATAATATTATTATTGAATTTTTGAATAGTCATAGTGCTTATCAATTAATCAGATCAAGAAGAGATTATCAAGAAAAAGGTAATAGTGCTACAGTAAGTTTATTTG
>HE978664.1:7945-10509 GCA_000285855.2 Ruminococcus sp. JC304
ACAATGTATCGGATGTTGTAACATATATGGTCATCGCAAGACAAACAGATAATATTATAAATGAAATTATTAGTTATACAACTAAACAAATGATTACCGAATGGATTTATCAATATGTCAAATCTAATAATCAAATAGCAAGTTTAAATGATAGTAATACTGTAAATATTATTCGAGAAAATTACTTCCAGCGCATTTCATTAAATCAAATTAATCAGTCAGATATAAATAAATTACTCAATATCAATCCCACACAAATTAATATTAAAATACCACAAATAGAACCAAATCCTGATAATATTAAATATGCCACAGGTACAATTAATCCTAAATTTATTAATTATTTGTATGATATAGATTACACATCTACATCAAATAATAATTCTACATGTTATACTATAAATCCAAATATAGTTTCTAAATTAATAACAGGAGAAAATATCAATTCAAAAAATTCTGATGGTAATACACCATTACATATTGCAATAACTATGAATGACCCAAATATTGTTGAATTATTATTAGACAAAGGTGCCAATAAAACTTTTGTAAATATTCACAATAAAAATCCTGTTGATTTATCTATTATTAATATCCAACAACACATTAAATATACTGAAGGAGTAACTGTTATTGAAACAATTAATAATTTTGTTATACCATTTAATGATTTATTACTTGCCAGATTAAAAGATGAACGATTTAAAAATAATGTAATAAAAAATATCACTATGGGTATTCCAATATCTATCGTAATTTATAATCATTTATTCACAAATTATTTGCAAAATTATCGTTACAATTTTACAATAGACCTTAGAAATTCTATCCAAAATTTGTTAAAGAAATATTTTAATTTTGAATCCACTATTTATCCAATTGACTTATTTGAAATATCTGATGTAAATAAATTGACACAAATATTAGAAAATAATAATAATACGGTAAAAGCAAACAAAACTATTAATACTTCCATTATTAATCGTACTAAATACTATGACAAACAAATTTCATTGCTAAATAATCAAATTGACAATTTACAAAAAGAAAAAAATATTAATTCTGATCCTGATCAAATATTATTTATTGATAATATTATTGTTAATTTAAAGGCCCAAAAAACTAAAAAATAGAATCCAAAAAAACATCCATTGGTGTTCCAAAAAATATAACAATAAATGATGCAGCTGCTGGTAATTATAATTTGGCAATTAAATCAATAAAAAATAAAATTCGTGATAGAAATATAACTCTTATTGATTTTTATGATTTAGGTTTTCAAAGAATAGGAACTAATAACGATTTATATTTAGCTATTTGGAATGATTATCTGAATAAAAATATAAACAATGCACCAAGTATGATATTTAGTTTATTAAATAAAATTATTAGTGACAATATTAATACCATTTTTGACGAAAGCAATAATCAAATTATTAAAACAGAACTTGATACAATATCTAAATTTTTTGAAATTGTGCGTAATTATATCGAATCAGTGGATCAATATCCCAAAAATTTAGATGATAATCCGATTCTAATGGAAGAATCAAAACAAATTATTTATTTGATTAATCTTATTATAACACCTTCAATTAGAAATATTATACTGAATCAAATATTGTCTGGATTATCAGAAATGGATCCTTTGTAAAACTTTTACGAATGATCCGAATAAAATAATAGATTCCATTACCAATGCTAAATTTAATGGTGTTACTCTTGGTAGATATTTATATGATGTATTGCCTCAATTGGCGTATAAATATTATACGACTGTTTATAATAATTCAGATGATATAGATATGAAAATTACAAATGGTAACGATCTTTATTTACCTATCATACAGATTCTGCGGCAAAATAATCTTGTTAATATAACAGATGATTCAGTTCTTGTGCAAAATTTTAGAGAATATTTAATACCATTTATTTCAAATACTTATCACTATTTTATTTATCATGTAAAATTGGCAAGACATGGATATGAAAGATATATTATTAATACTCACAAATTAATTAAAATTTTGCAAATTATGTTGTAAATTAATTTACATATATAAATTAATTTAAACAATTTTTCGAGGTATGATCATTGTATTATTATTTTCTTTAATATTTGTCGCATTTAATTGACTAACAACTTCTTTTATTTCCATAATAAACATGTGTTCTGTTCCAAAAAAATCAACCAATTCACCATTTGGATAATACATTTTTATATCCAATTCATTTAGTGAATCAAGTGCTGTTTCAAAAATTTTAGGATATGAAATAAGTGATTCTGATAAATATTTATTATTTCTTGTTGTTTCATTTAATTTAACAATAGCAAAAACATCAGAAACTGGTTTAGTATTTTCAAAACACCCAAAGTTTTTACATGTTATATAAAAATAATTATTATAATTCTTAATGATATCGTTAATTTCATATTTTTTTGTTATAGAATTAGTATACGTATGTATATCGACAAATCCAAGTATTTGATTTAAATTATCTGGTTCTTCGAGTAATAACATAAATTTATTTGGGTATTTTATACGTATATTATTAAAACATAC
>HE978664.1:11608-13036 GCA_000285855.2 Ruminococcus sp. JC304
CTGTTATAATAAAATCTCCAACATTTAAATTATGTTGTACTAGATTGATTTTATTTGAATTATGGTCAAAATTTATTAATTTTGTACCAGTATTGAAAGAATATATATCAGATAATATATTTATTAAAAATTTTGTGTTTGATTCTATTTTACCTATAATATTATCTTCGACTAAAGATATTTTGTACACATTATTACATATTTGCGGATTTTCATGATTATTTGTACCAAAATAAATATTACTCGTATTTTCTAAAATATTAATAATATTTGGCACATTTTTTTATTATTATTATTTTATTTGGAATATATATAACTGGATCATTTAAATAATATTGTATCAGTTCAATTTCTTGATAACTATTTATATTTATTGTGTTGGTGGATTTATTAATATTAATATCAAAAATATGATACAAATTAATTTCCTTCTTTATCGTATTTATTAATGTTACTGGAATAATATGGAACACTATTCATACTAAGTTGCATAGCATGCATTAATTCATCTATAGAATAATTTCCTGGATCAATGGTTGCTTGATATATCGTATTATTATCTAAATTTTTCCAATAAATTTTATTATTTTTATTTGTAATTTGTTTATAAAAATTAGCAAAAATAATATCTGTAATACGAGCTTCAATAACGTTGTTATATTCACGGTCTAATTGATATACATATTGATTCGGATTTGGATATCCAGTATTACGCTCAATAATTTTTCTTACATATGGTGATGGACCTCCTCCCATGTTGTATTTTATAATGTTTCCAAAATCAATTTCATCTCCAATAATATCATTAAAAGTATAAAAATTATATTCTGGATCGACTATTGCTTTGCGTTTAATATCTATATTAAAACTATTTTTATCATTTGATATTATATTAAAATAATTAGTATAATTGTTTTCAAATAATGATATGGGTATACCATATAAATGATGATATTTAATACATACTGTATTCGTAAAATTAACACTATCATTATAATTAATTGATGATTTTTTATCTAATTTTATCAAATAATTATTGGTATCATGTTTAAAATGTCCATCAACTTGTGTAAATAATAAATAAACACGATGTTTGATGCTAGTTAAATAATTCATAGATATATTTCCAATTGATTTTGAATTATTATCGGATATATTTGATAGTGAAATTTCTAAATTAATATCTGTTTTTGTACAGATATAATATTGATTATATATATCTGGAATGATATCATTTTCTGAATATTTTTGAGGTAATTTATCGACATATTCAACAGCGGTAAAATGGCTTGGATTAAGTGGATCAAATGTTCCATAATAAGACATTCCGTGACCATTATGATTAATTCTAATATAGTGACTATTTTTTTTAACCGAAAAAATATTTGATAAAAAAACTGTCTTTGAAACAATATTATTTAAACTCAC
>HE978664.1:15632-16681 GCA_000285855.2 Ruminococcus sp. JC304
AATACTACTATTATTTGAAAAAGATAAGGCATACGGCTGTAAATTATCAAGTTTACTATATTTATCAATAATATTTTGTTGCCTTTGACAAGATTCAACCCTTACGTATGATATTTTTAACCTGTTAACAAATTCTTGTTGATTGATTTTTTGTAATGATTGTTCGTAGTGTTGGACTTCAATTGGAGACATATTTTGATACTGATTATATTTTTCCATTTATTAGTATTATCATGAAATATATTTAAATTATTGCTTATTTCTTGAAATATTTTTTATAAAAATTAATAAATTTATTTCTCATAATACTATGATCAACAATTGGTTTAGGATAATTTACATCATATTTTTTATAATTTTTATTCCAATTATGTAAATATTTTGCCGGAATATTTGATAATTCAGGAATCCAATATTTAATATATTCACAATTGGGATCATAAGTTCGAGATTGTGACCAAGGATTAAATATTCTCAAATATGGACTACTATCTAAACCATAAGATGCTGACCAATTCCAGTTTCCAAGATTTTGTATTCTATCAATATCAACTAATTTTTTGCTAAAATATTTTTCTCCATACTTCCAATCAATAAGCAAATCTTTTATCAAAAATTGAGATGTTATGAGTCTTCCTCTATTATGCATAAATCCAGTTGTATTTAACTCGCGCATGGCGGCATCTACAATTGGAAATCCAGTGCGTCCATTTTTCCATGCTTCAAAATATTTTTTATTATTTCCCCATTTTGGAAGATTTTTAGTGACTGGATTTTTAAATATATGTTGATAAGAATAAAATCGATCATAAAAATGTACGCTAACATAATAATAAAAATCACGCCAATATAAATTTTTTATGATTTCAATATTTTTATTAAATTTTTGATATACTTCTCTAATACTAATTGTACCAAATTTATTATGTGCACTAAGACGTGTAGTTTTTATTGAAATATTATTTTTATCAGTTTTATAATTTTTAAATTTGCGATTATTTTCTAAAATTTGTAAACCATTATATCTACCACCATTTACTGCAAAATTT
>HE978664.1:17104-18105 GCA_000285855.2 Ruminococcus sp. JC304
TTTTTTTTTTCGCTGTCTTGACATTTTTATAAAGCAATCCATTATAATGTGCGTCTGTTTCTGATTCCCATTTATCATACGCTTCCATGAATTCTTCAAGTTCTTCTATCCAAATATCTTTTGGAGTTTTTAGATTCTAAAATAGCTACCTCTTCTTTTTTGTCAGCTAGTTGTTGTTTAAGACGTTCTACCTCTTCGTGAGTTAAATTAAACAATCCAGTGGATGTAATATAATTATAAGATGCATTTTTCTCTATTCCAGTAATAAATTTGGGAAATTCTAATTCTTCTAATTTTTGCATAATTTCATCTTTCTTTTTCGATTTACCATTTTTAAAGATAATAATTTTCCCTTCAATCACATACATAATAAATTTTACTTTCCATTTAAGAATATCCATTTCTTTACGCCACTTCCCAAGTAAATGATCTTTTCTCTTTTGATATAAATCTAGTCTTACCTTCGAAAAATTTCTCAATATTTCGCCATAAGAATCATATTTTTTAATTTTTCCATATTCATTGAACAAGTGCATATTAGTTAACTGAATTGGAGATACTAATTTGAGACCATCATCTAATTTACCAGTTTTTATAAGTTCTGATAATTTACCTGGATGAAAATTAATTGTAAAACTAATTCTTATTTGTGTACAATCTTCTGTATATGTTTTTATGGCTGATGATATTGGATTTTTTTTGGCAACTTTGGCTGTAGCACTTTTTTGACTTTTTTTTGCTAGATATTTATTAGTTTTACTATTTCGTGTTCTAGAATTTGTTTTACTACCAGCTTTACCTTTGACTCCAGGTTTTACAGATTCTTTTTCTTTGGCTGCTTTTTTATCAACAGCTCTTTGTGAAGCACCTTGATCTATCAAATTATCTAAAAATGCTTTATAATTATCTGTCCAAGTACCAATTGGTAAATCAGTAATATGTATAGTATCATTACCTATTATTTCATATTTTGCTCGAGATACGTATTTATTATTATCTAT
>HE978664.1:19933-21372 GCA_000285855.2 Ruminococcus sp. JC304
TTGCGGAATCTTTACCTCCTGACATTCGAGTTCCAGATTGTCCATTAGGCATTAATAAATTAATATTATTACTTCCTACATAATTTTGGGCCATATTAACAATGGTACTAGTTAAGGATTGTTCACCATGATGATATTTAGTTCTTTTTGAAACTGCACCTTGTAATTCTGATACCTTTATTTCTTCTTTATAAATACCTTCTTCTACTGATCCATAAAATACTTTGCGTTGTGATGGTTTGAATCCATCCATAATATTAGGTATGGATCTTAAATTATCATCCACCGAAAATGATATTAGTTCTTGATGAATGAAATCATAATATGATACTCGTTTTTGTGCATTATCAATATAGTTATTAGGATTATAAGTATTCACCCATATTTTTCGATCATTTTCTCTTTTTTTATCAAATGCTAATGTGATAGCATCTTCACAAATATCTTTATTTTTAGGTTTATAAATTTCACTTATTACATCGGATTCTTCATCAATAAATTCAGATTTAACTTTAGATTTAGGTTTAGATTCTTCTTCGTCTTCTTCGATATTATTAATACGTTTTGATTCCCAAAAATATTTAATTCTCTTTTTGTCAAGATCTGTAAAACATTCTTGTGCTTCTGCTTGAGTACTGGTACCCAATCCTTTGTAATATTTAATAGTCCAACCCTTTCCATCGTTATTTTTTTGTTTCCATTCTTCAAATGATTGTGGATTGGTAAATTCAACGACTTTACGAGTTTTACCCTTGCCCTTTGTGGCTTTTAATAAAGGTGTCGCAAAAGATTGTATAAATCCTTCATATTTTGCCAACGAAGGCCAGAAACGATGTATTAAATTCATAATTAATCCTTTAATATGGTAACCATCAACGTCTTGGTCAGCTAATATCATAATACTACCATATCTAAGTTCTTTTAGATCATTATATACTTTACCTTGTTCAAGGCCAATAATTTTTTTAATAGCGGTTATTTCTTCATTTTCTGCTATTTTTAATGGACTTTTTGTACGTACATTTAAGGGCTTGCCCTTAAGTGGAAATACACCATAATAATCTCTACCAATAACATTTAGTCCAGACATTGCAAAAGTTTTAGCTGAATCTCCTTCTGTCAAAATAAGTGTGCATTTATATCCTTCTTTGGTGCCAGCTTTATGAGCATTATATAATTTTTCATATCTAATAGCTCCTCTACCTTTACCATCTGTTTTACTAAGACTTGCTTCTGCTTTAGCTTGAGCATTTGCAATAATTTGTGACACTACACCAGTTTTAATAACTTTTTTAATAAAAATATCAGTAACTGTAAAATTACTTCCGAAATTCGCTGGTTTAGTAGTGAGATATTCTTTTGTTTGCGTATCAAAATCTGGATTAACAATTGTTGCATCAACAAAAAATATTAAATTTTCTTTAATCATTGTGGGTTTG
>HE978664.1:23189-24262 GCA_000285855.2 Ruminococcus sp. JC304
ATCTTTAACCACTTGATTAACAACTTGATCAACATGTGTTCCTCCTCTACTGGTACAAATACTATTAACAAACGAAATATTTTGATGTTCAAGTTGATCAGTGGGATCATATACTGCACATACTTTCCATCGATCATGCGTTGTCACATCAAGTACTTTCTTGTGTTCACTTCCTTCGGGAAAATATAAATCAATATATTTAGTAAAATTATTTTGTGAAATAATTTTTTCGTTGAAATATACTTTGGCATTAGTTGTCATGGCTAAATCATAAACTCGTTTCTTAAATAATGCTACAATATCATTTGTTAATCCTTTGAGACCGAATTTTTTAAAATCTGGAATAAAACTAATTTTAGTATATGGTGTTTTAGATTTGGTTGTAGTAATTTTTGGTTTTTCTTTAGTATACATATTATCAGTGAATTTTTGATAAAATTTTTTACCACGTTTGGCATCTATAGTTTCAATATGAAATTCGGTTGAATATATATTCGCTAATTTTGCTCCAAATCCATTTTTACCACCAACAGTTTTTTTTTCACCTTCATCATAATTAGTGGATGTTAATAGTTCTCCAAAAATCATTGTTGGTACCATGATTTTATGTTCCTTATGCTCGACAACATCAATACCATCACCATTATTCCAAACGCTAATTTCCCCGGATTCTTCATTGATGTTGACTTTTATCATATTGCATGATTTATATTTTTTACTATGATCCGCTGCATTTACGAGAACTTCGTCATATATTTTATAAAGTCCTGGCACATAAGATATTTCCTTAAAAATTATTTGTGCATCACCTTCTTTAAATTTATTATTATATATCCACATATTACATGTTTTATCTTCTATACTACCGATATAGGTATCGGGTGAATGTAATATATGTTCATGTAGATTCTTTTTTTGATATTTTTCTTCGATTGTCTTTTCAGAACTTTTTTTCGAGGTTTTACTCATACTGGATGTTGATATCTCGTTAAACAAATATTTATATAATAAATTTACAAATATCAATTTTTTTTTTACGAGCAATATTTAAATCAAAAAAAAATTGAAAATTA
>HE978664.1:26982-28813 GCA_000285855.2 Ruminococcus sp. JC304
TTCAATAAAGATACATTGGAAGAATTAAATTTTCTGGCATCGAATGAAGATATTCCTCATATTATAATATCTGGCCCACCAGGTGCAGGTAAAAAAACTTTAGTCAAATTTTTTTTGGAATCAATATATGATCCTGATGTTAATATATTAAGTAAAATGAAATATCATATTAATGGATCTTCTACCAAAGAAGAAATTGAAATATTACAAAGTAATTATCATATTATTATTGAACCAACTAGTACTAATCATGATAAATATATTTTACAAGAAATAATAAAACAATACGCTATGCATAAACCTTTTAATATATTCAAGACGACTAGAAAATTCAAAACTATTGTGATATATAATATTGAAAATTTAGCCAATAATTCTCAAGCAGCATTAAGAAGAACTATGGAATTATATGCAAAAACATGTCGTTTTATTATGGTTTCTAATAATTTATCAAAAATATTTGATCCACTTAGAAGTAGATGTAGAACATTTTGTGTTTCACAACCTTGTATAGAAGATATAAGAAATGTAATTACACACATTACAATTATGGAAAATATAACTCTTAACTACAGTGAAATGAAATTTATTCTTGATAATTGTGATAATAATATCAAGCGAGCTATCTGGATTTTAGATTGCAGAAGATTAAATTGTGATCCATTTATTAGTCTTGATGCAGTTTTTGATTCTGTAGTTGAAAGTATATTAAAATCAATAAGTGAAACAAATAATTTAGTTAAATTATTTGATAACGATATTAGAACAGACATTTATAATATTCTTATTACAAATATCAAAGGATCTATTGTTATAGCAACTATTATGGATAAATTAATTCGCAAGATTAACAATGATGATATTAATATAAAAATTATTAAATATGCTTCTGAAGCAGAATATAATTTAATACATGGAAGAAGAGATATAACACATATTGATTATTTTATTGCTCATGTCATGGAAGAATTAATTATGAATCGTGATAAACTTTCTCACTTAAAACCCAAACCACTAGTTAATAAAACTGCTAAATCTGTTGGTAGTAAAAGTGCTAAATCTGCTGGTAGTAAAACTGCTAAATCTGCTGGTAGTAAAAGTGCTAAATCTGCTGGTAGTAAAACTGCTAAATCTGCTGGTAGTAAAAAGTGTCAAATCTTCTGGTAGTAGAAATGCTAAATGATCAAATTCAAAATATTATCATCAAACATTTTATTTTATGATAATATTATTAACAGGGAATATCATCCAATATTTTTAAATTTTTATCATTTATTATTAAATGAGCAAACAATATTCTAGGAAATTTGGTTATATTAAAAGTAATCCCGATGAAAGAGATATTTTAATTAAATTTACTAAAGATCATGTCAGAACTTTTAAATTAAAAGCCAATGTTAGTCCAAAAGAAATCTTTGATCTCAGAAAAATTGTTCAACTACCTCAAGCATTATCAGAAATTGATCAAGGTGCATTAGGTAGTTGTACTGCAAATGCAATTGCATATGCCTATGCATTTAGTGAAATTAAACAATCCAACAAAGATATATTTTTACCATCAAGATTATTTATTTATTATAATGAAAGAGTTATCGAAAATACTATTGATGAAGATGCTGGTGCACAAATTAGATCAGGTATTAAAAGTATAAATAAATTTGGAGTTTGTGATGAGCATCATTGGATATATGATCCGCTAAAATTCCGTGTTAAACCACCCCATGAAGCTTATGAAGAAGCTAAAAAAGCTAAACCAGTAAAATATGCTAGAATTGATTTCAGAACTGATAAAACAATAAATGATAGAATTGATCATACTTAAAAAAGCATT
>HE978664.1:31429-33008 GCA_000285855.2 Ruminococcus sp. JC304
AAAGTGGTTATCCATTTATTTTTGGATTTACAGTATATGATAGTTTTATGAATGAAACTGTCGCGAAAACAGGTGTTGTTGATTGTCCGAATGATAAAGAAAATATTATAGGTGGACATGCTGTATGTGCTGTTGGATATGATGATATTAAAAAAGTATTCATTATAAAAAATTCATGGGGTTCTAAATGGGGCTTGAATGGATATTTTTACATGCCATATAATTACGTAGCCGATCCTAATTTAGCAGATGATTTTTGGATTATACAAGAAGTTACTAATCCAAATATAGAAAATTATAAACCATCAGATATTAATCCGATCGCTATTAATTTAGACGCAGAAATAAATACTGATGGTGTTGTTCATCACTAATTAATATTAATTAACTTATAAAATTTATAAATTAATTAATTAAAATAAATTAATTATTATTTAGTAAACATATGAATATCCATAAGGATAAGAATAATTGACTGGGTATCCATAATTGTAAGGACTATAATAATTAGCCCACGGTCTGGCGCGATTATAAGGATATCGTCCATATCCACCATATCTACCATATCCACCATAATTACCATATCCACCATAACGACCCCAAGCTCTTCCTCTACCCCAACCACCAAATCCTCTAAATCCCTCCTTGTTACTATTAAAATATTCAGAAACAAGATATAAGACTAAAATAAGTATAGCCGCAATGACTATCATTGGAATGATATTACAATCGTTCATATCTATATTATTATATAGGTAATTTTTTTTAAAACATCCATTTTGAGTTATTAAAATTATATGATTATATATATTTAATAAACAAACTTACATATAAATGTGCGAAATATTATCACTATTAGTAGATTTTTATTATTTAAAGTGAATTCGGAAATTGCTTGAATAAAATCATTGTGATTAATTAATCCATGTGTTTTTATAATTTCATCATTGAGTTCGTCCATTTTATTAAGTCTTTCCAGAGAATAAAGTGATGACAGTTCAATAATACCTTCGATGTCTGCTCCATTCATGCCTTCTGTTAAATCTGCTAATTTTTCAAAATCAATATTATCTAATTTTTCGGATAATTTTTTTGTGTGTATTTCAAAAATTTTAACACGACCAGATTTATTTGGAAGATCAATTTTAATATGAACACCAAATCTCCCCGAACGAATAACTGCAGGATCTAGTAATTCTAATCTATTGGTTATTCCAATGCAAATAAAATTATTAAATTGTTCTAATCCATCCATTTCTGCTAAAAATTGATTAACAACAGAATCTCTTACCGGATTAGAACTACTACCTTCTCGTACTGGTAACATTGCATCAATTTCATCAATAACAACCATATATGTAGGTGATTTATCACCGTATTTTTTCCAAGCATCTTTAGCGGGTTTAAATATGTCGCGAACATTAGATTCAGATTGTCCAACCCATTTATTAAATATTTCCGGACCAGACATTAATCTAAATTGATCTCCATGACATCCTAATATATCACCTAAATTGCGAGCGATAGTTGTTTTACCAGTACCAGGAGGTCCATAAAAAATAATACCCTTTANGGTTTT
>HE978664.1:34874-36206 GCA_000285855.2 Ruminococcus sp. JC304
TTCCAATTTTAATTTTCCTCGTGATAAACAGATTGTCCTAACTACTTTTCCTAATTCTTGTGAAATTCCTCCAACATATTTTTCAAGTTCTTCTATGGGATTAGTTGGTACATCATTATTAATATTATTATTAACCAAAACATGTTTAGTATTTTTGGGAAAAACAAAATTTATTTTTGTATCATCTACAATTTCGCCACTATATTGATATTTTTAGGATTATTTGAACCTGAAAATGTTATATTTTTTACAACTATCAAATAATTAATACCATTGTAAGACACTTTGGAACGAAATTTAGGAGTAACAATTGTGGGAAATTTATTTTTAACAATTTTTCCTAATTTATTTGCGTCAAACATTTTCATCTTTTCATCATCATCTGAAAACGAGAAAATAGATTTTCGTTTGTTTTCAATTATTTTTAAATCAATTGTTTCCAATTTAAATGGAATTTTATTTGACACAATAAAACAATTAGATTTTATTTCAGTATTAAATAAAATTTGGTTTTCTATTAATAGAATATGCAACATTATTAGCCGCTTTGGGTGTGATGTACTCTATAGATAAAGAAAGTATTTTTTCATCTATTTTTAATTCTAGTGACTGTTTTTGTGTTAATTTGTTAAATTTATTATATATATATGATGTAATATCATTGACCGAAACAATAAAATTAGTATTTACGTTTAATGATGTGCAGTTAAAACATATTTTTTCTGCGATTTGTGTACCATTTGATATTATTACATTATTTGTATTTTGATTTTAAAATAAATTTAGTATCATCTTTTAATAATTTGTATGTATTTCTAAATCCAGTATATTGGTAATTATTATTGGGTACGTTTATAGTAAATGTGAATTCATAATCATCTCGATTAAATACTTTTATTGTACCGTCTATAAATCTATCAGTCAATGTTTCTTGAATATATTTGACAAGAATATTTTCATCAATAATAATAGGGAAATTATGTGATGATTCTTGATTAGATGATGTATTGGAATTAATGCATTTAGTAATGGTGATTTTTATGTCACAGTTTTTTAAAAACATACATGTATTTTGAATAATAATATTACTATCAATGTTTTTAAAATCTAATTTTGTGGATTTAGTCACTAAACCAATAAACAAATCATTAATATCATAAACTGTAATTAAAAGTGGAATATTATTATAATTAATATCAAAACATTGACCAAAAGTAACTGGTTTATTACGTAATTTAGATAATATATATTCTGTTAATTTTTTTCGATCAATAAATATATCAAATACAGTATCGGTAGATACATTTATTCGAAGTGTTTTAATATTAGGTA
>HE978664.1:38396-39760 GCA_000285855.2 Ruminococcus sp. JC304
TGTCGATACATTAGTAATTTAGGATCAATACTGGTAATATATTCCACATATTCAAAATCTAGAAACGGAATTCGAACTTCCAAACCATTATCAGCCATTGACCTATCTGTTCTTTTAATATCAAAATAACAAAGTTCACGCAATAATCTTATTGTTTCCCAATGGAATTCATATTCATTGGGAGCAAAACGCATATATTTATAACTACCATGTATTTCATCAGATCCTTCTCCAGAAAGTAATACTCGAATATTAGTATGATCATGTATATATTTTGCCATAATATATTGTGGAGTGGATGCACGAATTGTTGTAATATCATATGTTTCAATAGTATTTATTACTTCGGGAATAATTTCAATTCCTTGTTCAACAGAAAAAGGAACTATATGATGTTGTGTAATGCCGAGATATTTCACAACTTTTTTGGCAGCTTCAACATCTGGACTACCTGGTAATCCGATAGAAAAACATGTTATTTTTTCAGGACCAATAATTTTTGATGCTATAGCAACAATTAAACTGGAATCTAATCCTCCAGAAAGTAAAAAACCAATAGGTCTATCAGATTCTAATCTTTTTTAACCGCTGATATGAAAAGATTCCGAATATTATTTTGAATTATTTCAATATTATTATCGTCAACACAACGAACTGATAATTTTTCAAAATCATAATACTGTTTCATAAAATATGAATATTCGAAATTTTGGAAATCAATATTAGCGGTTAAATCAAGATCAATGTAAATATTGGGTTCTACTTGTTGTATATGTTCCATAATACCATGGAGTGCTTTAAGTTCAGAAGCAAAGGCAATAGTATTATTCATTTTATTATGACCAATATATAATGGTCTAACACCATATCGATCACGTGCAGCATATAATTTATTTTCTTGTTTACGTAAGACAACCATAGCAAATTCTGCGTCTAATTTGTTAGATATCATTTCCACAAAACCAACTTTTTGAACCATCGGTAAAATAATTTCACAATCACATTGTGTGTTCATATGAATATTATAATTTGCAGCCAGATTTTGATAATTATAAATTTCTCCATTGCATATAAGGTGATTATCATTATTATCTTGAAATGGTTGCATTCCTGCACTTGAAGTATCCATAATTGCCAAACGAGTAAATCCTAAAAATATAGTAATATTATCATTTACTTTGATAATTTTATAATCTAAATTATCTGGGCCTCGTGGCGTTAATTTATTTAAGCATTGGATACATTGTTGTTGATCAATCTTTTTATTACCATATTGTATCAAGCAAAAAATTCCACACATTATTATTGTATTTTTAGATAATAATGCTTTAAACCAGTTGATTTATTATCACCTCAATAGAGTA
>HE978664.1:43273-44739 GCA_000285855.2 Ruminococcus sp. JC304
ATTTATTTGTGGATATATTTTGAGACTTATTTCTAGATATATTTTGAGACTTATTTCTAGATATATTTTGAGACTTATTTCTAGATATATTTGTGGATATATTTTGAGATTTATTTTGCCCAATATTTATAAATTCATTATTATCGAACTTAGTTTTTTTTTGTTTTTGAGAGTAATATATTATTACAATTATTAATATTAAAAATACTAATAATAAGAAATACAATAACTTCATTATATTAATATTAGATTTATTTATGAACAATCTAATATTAATCACCACTATCTCCTTCTTGAGCATAATCTTCATCTTCTTCCGCATAATAATCGCCTTCAATATCTAAAGCTTCTGCCTCTTCTCTTAAATCTTCTATTTCATCTGGTTCACCAACATCAGGCACTAAATTATCAATATCTGGTTCGGTATCATCTATTTGTTCTTCTAATTCACGTGATTGTTCGAGACCTTGACCTTGTTTCAATATATCAATCATATATTCTGATCCATAAAGTATATACTCATAACGTTTTAAATCCATGGATTCATTATAAACATCTTCATGATATAAATTATAAGTATAAACAATTATTTCAATAAACATTTGACATAAATTTGTTTTTGTAATTTTGTCAGTATTACTTTCAATAATGGATTTTATTTCATTAACCAAATAGTACATGATTTGACTACTAGCAATATCATAATAATTTATAATATCTATGTTGACATATTTAATATCGGAAGCTTTTACATTGGTTTTATTCCATTCAACAGATTTTTGTATAAAATCGTTTCGCAAATAATTCCAATCATCAAATGCAGTATTATTTTCACCCAAATTAAATTCACGTAAAATAGTGTAATATTTGGTAACAATTCTGTCTATATTTTGCGATGATGGTAATATTATAGGTTCTTTGTCTTCATTAACAGTATAATTTTTGATTTTATAAACAAATAAACTTATTTTATCAACAATAGATTTCATATTAAATGTATGTTCGCGAATTAAATTATCTAATATTTTATAATAATTACTATTGGTATCTGATATTGTTTTACTGTTTTTATTAAACATATCACCAATGTCAATATATTTAGTTTGATATCCCAGAGATAACAATCTATCATATATACTGTAACTTATTTTGAGATAAACGTTTGCTTTGACTAAAATGTATTCTTTATGTCTTTCACGATATCCTAATAATTTTAAAGTGATCGCATCGTAAAATATGTCTGCTTGTATTCTATTATCAGTGTAATAATAAACATCTTTTTTGAAATAATTATGATCCGATCGGAAATTTATTATTTTATCGTTTTGTGAAATAATAATTGGTTTATCAATAGGTGCTCCCAGATAATTATGATCAATAATGTAAACACTATTTCTTAAATAAATTGGATATTCACTTATATCTAAATTATTATTTTCCCCAATATATTTTTCAGATAAATCCAT
>HE978665.1:0-848 GCA_000285855.2 Ruminococcus sp. JC304
AATATACAATGTAACAATGGTTGGACTGCATTAATGTTTGTGTCTAGATATTTCCGTAATAACAAATTTGAAATAGCAAAATTATTTATCGATAATGGTACTAACATTAATTTGCAAAATAAAAATGGACAAACCGTATTATTGATAGAGTGTCGATATAATAATAGATGTGATAATATTGAATTTATAAAATTATTACTTGATAATGGTGCAAATATTAATCATCAATGTAATAATAATGAAACTGCATTAATCATAGCAGCTAAACAACATTATTTAAAAATAGTAAAATTTTTATTAGATAATCATGCTGATTATTCTATTGTAGATTATTCAAGAAAAATATTCATAAATTATTTATATGGGCAACAAAGCATAAGTTGTTTAAAAATAATAAATGATATTGAATATATTAAAAAATGTAAAAAATATATTCATCAACAATTATTTAACACAGTGAATGAATTTCTGTATAGACCTGATAATTTTAGACATAAATTAATAAACGCTAAATTAAAATTATTTACGGACGCAGAAATAAATAATTTTAACATTACTAGTGTTATGAGTGATTTAAAATTATTTCATTATTTTTCAATACATGACATTGAATCATTTCAAGTCAGAATTAATGAACTAGAGTTAATACATTCAGATCATTAAATTAATTCAATCAATAATCATTATTCATTATTCATTGTTTTTTATTAATTTAATCGATAAATATTTATTGATTAAATTAATAAACTAAACTATGATTTCCAGATTCAGCATTTAATATTGTTTTTAAATTATCATATTTAGTTTTATATTTATTGTATTTGTATTGATAATTTTTGGTATTAATT
>HE978665.1:2091-3486 GCA_000285855.2 Ruminococcus sp. JC304
GATTTATTAATTTTATCTTGCTTTGTTGCAATAATTTCCAATATTGGTTGTTTATCATTTTCAATAATTCTACCACCGGTCAGAGTACTACTAATAAATCCATATATGTATCTTTTGATAATATTCTTAGGAGCGATTGTGTTAGAATATTTAATGGCATCCTGTACATTACTAAATAATTTCATAGTTACCACTTTAATATTATAATCTTCATTATCTTCGACTGGTACATATTCAATATTTTCGATAACAAAATATGATCCTGCTTGTATCATAATTTCTCTTTCATACGAAATTTGACTATAAGTATCAACAAATACCCAATTTTTTACAGTGCCTGGTTTATTATCTATTTTTATTTTATAAATAACTTTAATAGGAGAAATAAAATCATCATAACTTTCGAATACTGAAAAAGCTGTTGATAAAAAAATTTGGCATATACATGATAGATGATGGTTCCATTGTTAAATGACTCGCGTCTGATATTTGTCCATTAGGACTATTAAAATATAAAAATGTTTGAAAGGAAATAACTTCAAATTCTTGTTTAAAAATATTGTCAATTGTCTCAATATATTCTTTATCAGAAACTATATTCTTTATGACCATTTTTAATTTTGTAGCTAGATTTTTATATTTATCAACATCTGGTATATAATTATCAATTTTATCACTATTTTCCAGATCTAAATGTTCAATTTGTTGATATAAATTAATGCTTGAATGAGCTCCACCCGTATAAGTATATATTGGTCTTTTATATTGACTATCGTGTTTGTTAATAATACTAAGTATTTTTTTAATCCTGGATCATTTGCATAATCATCATTGCTAATATTTTTAATGCTTTGAAATGGATTCAGATTTTTTTTATTTTTTTCAAATAATCTCCACAATTATTTTTCGGAACAAAATCTTGATAATAAAGATTATAATAATCAATAATTTTTTGTCTAATAAAATTAGTTCCGGGTTGTATTTGTTCAGAAAAATGTATATCAAATCTTTTGTTTTTGTTATAACTGAGTATATCAAACGGAAAACCAAAATCAGAATTACATATATACGTGTTATAATTTGTCAAATATTGTAATCTTTTATCATTCTCGGTAACATTTATGCCAGATACTAAATTAAAATATAATCTCGCAATAATTTGTGGTAATGTACCATATTTTATATCATTTCTTGTTATAGGAGTATATGTTAAATCTGATGGATAAATATTAATTATTGGATGAAATACAATATTAAAATTCTCATTAATTGGTCCAGAACTACTAAACATTTTATTTTCAAATAAATTTTTCCTGAAAATTAAATGAATAAATACTGTTAATATTTCTACGTCATTATTTATTTTTGGAATCCATATCTAAATAATGGTATATC
>HE978665.1:6279-9082 GCA_000285855.2 Ruminococcus sp. JC304
GTAATGATTAAAACAAGATTCATCAATTAAACCATATTTGAATAAAATATTTTTGATAAAATGTCTAATTGGACCATATTTATAACTAACATAACTGTTTAATTTCATAGATAATTCTTTTGTGAATTTTGCAATTCTTTCGGATGTTTCATTAATTTCAATATCAAAATTAAGAGCTGTCGCGTATTTATTTTTGGGATTAATATATTTTTCTAAAGCATTTGCTCCAATGACTTTATAATCATAGCCATATCTTCCCGAATATCTATATTGATGAAAAACATCGTGATATTTATCAGGTTGTGCCTGATATTTAATTTTCGGTAATGTGGATAATACAGTTGTGTGAGTTATATCATACAATATGGTATCTAACAAATTATATAGTTCGATTAAATTATTAACACGATTACCATTATTATCAATTATATTATGTGGTACATAAATATTATTTTGAATATCTGAATTATCAACATTTATTATCTCGTTATTAGTTGAAATTGATGTATTACCAGTATCATCACCAACATAAATATTTCGATCATCGAGATGTAAACTCATTGTATTAATATATATATATATTATGTATATATTATACTATTATTTGGTTATTCAAAATATTTGTATCAATATTATTTTTGAGTTTGTCATATTTATTTTTATATTTTTGATATTTATAAAAATATGTTTTTGATTGATTTCGTGGAATTTTTTCAGATTCAGAATTTAAATCAGGTATGTCATAATTTGGTAATTTTTGATAAATATTTTTGTTTATAATATATCCTGGCTTCTGATATTTATCTATAACAGATGCAAACAATGGATAATATTTTACATAACAATCAATTATATCTTCTTCATTATTAATTTTTGAATTAGCTATATAATCCGCGCTAATGACAATACAATGAGGATTTATTATTTGTTTATTATTTTTTTGTCGTATGATTTTATAATTGATTTTGGTTTAATAATGGGTTCCGATTTTTCAACTATTTTACCACCAAATAAATTATTACCCAATAATCCATATATTAAATTATTTTGACCAAATTTTTCCGAATAATCAATAGCATGGTTTATATCATCACATAATTTCATAGTAACTAATTTTATATTATAGCAATTGCTATATTCTTTTACAGGTATATAATCAATATTTTCAATAACATAATAAGATCCTGCTCTGATTAGTATTTCTTTTTCTGTATCGACTTGACTATATTTATCAATGATAACCCAATTTTTACCAAATCCTAATTTATTTTCTATTTTTATTTTGTAGAGAACTTTTACTGGCGAAATAAAATCATTATAATTGGAAAACATGTCATATGCTGTTGATAAATAATTAGGCATATACATTATTGATCCACGATCTAAACTTAGATGGCTAGAATCGGATATTATACCATTGGGACTATTGTAATACAAAAATGTTTGGAATGATATAACTTCAAATTCTTTTTTAAATGTTGTGTCTATTTTTTTAATATAAATTGAATCATTAAATAAATTGTTAAAAACAATCTCTAAATTTGAATTAATATCAATAAATTTATTGATATTATTTATATATTTTTTCGCATCGTCGGTATTATGTAATCCTAAATTTTTTAATTGACGATATAAATTAATATTTTTATGCGATCCTCCAGTATATTCATATATAGGAGATTTATGTTTAATATCTTGATTTTTTACCAGCTGATAAAGTTCTGCTAATTTAATATCTTTATCTGTAATATTAAATGGATTTAAGTTTAAATTTTTTAAATAAACATCACAATCGGTCATTTCTCGATATTTTTTAGAATAAGTTTCATAATAATCCAGAACTTTATCTTTGACATATTTTAATCCTAGATCATCTGCGATTTTAACATCACGATCAAAAGCATTGGTAAATTTTAAAACATCGAAAGGGAAATCAAATTCTGGATTACAAATAAAAATATTCTCATTTTTGAAATATTCTAATCTTGTAATATTTTTAACTACTTTTGCACTATTTTCTACAGCACCTATAAATCCCTGTATAGTTTTGGGTATGTTAGCATATCTAATTTTATTATAAACAATTGGCTGATGTGATTCGTTAGTTTGTTTAATGTCAAAAAATGGATAAAATATTATGTTATGATCGGGATTATTATTACCAGAATTATCCAATAAAATATTCATAAACAAATCTGATTTTAATACTAAATGAATAAATATACTTAATTTATTAAGACCAAATCCTGATTTGCGGTATCCAAATCTAAATAATTTAATATTAGTATCACTATAATGATTTAAACATGAATCATCCAATAAATTATATTTTAATAATATATTTTTAATAAAATGTCTCATAGGTCCATACTGATAATTAATGTAAGAATTTAATTTATCTGTTAAATCTTTTGCAAAATCTAATGCTCTGGAACTTGATTCATTAATTTCAACATCAAAATCAAAGGATGTTACATACTCAATATTTGGATTCATTATTTTCTCTAATACTTTACCTCCAAATATTTGATAATCATATCCTCCAATTAAATTAGGTCCTGATATTTTCGATAAAGTTGCTTTGACTACATCATCTATTAAATCATGTAATATTGTATTAAATAAGTCATATAATTCTTTTAAATTGTTGATACGTTCTCCATCAATATTATAAATATCAACTGGTCTATATCTTTCAACATTTTTATAAATATTTTTAATATGTACCATATCTGGATAATTGTAATCATCATCATCATCATCATCATCATCGTAATAATTTATATTACTGTATCTATCATAT
>HE978665.1:12025-13124 GCA_000285855.2 Ruminococcus sp. JC304
TACAGTACTATTAATCAATTATCTAATTTAAACATCAATATTATGGCACCTCCTTTTAATAATCCCACTAATTTTGGGAAAATACCAACAAATAAAATAAATCAATACAATAAATATAATGGTATGTATGGAATCAATATTTTTGGTTCGAAAAATGATCATCGATCATGGGAAAAATTAACTAGGAGAACATGTTTGGGTAGATATCAATATTCACAACTAAAAAATGCATACACAATATCTAAATCAATTTTGGAAATAAATTATGATTTTTTTAACGAATTATTGGACCAACAAATAAATACAATCATGAATATGTTAACTCAAGAATTATACACTATCAATGGTAAATTTCAGATAGAAACTTTTGTATTACATTTTTTAGTTTTAACAACTGATTTTTCCATACCATTAATGAATAATTTTGATCATTCAGTTTTTTTAGAACAATCATATGTCAAAATGGTTTATGAATTTATCGAAGGAATCATACAAAATGGTAATATTCGAAATAAATTATTTGTTTATTTGGCTTTGTCAAAAATATTACATTTGACATTAATAAGAAAATTATTTATGGTGATGTATGTACAAGAAAATAATTCTAATTATGATGTGTTATCAAATTTTGGCATTTCAAAAAACAAAATAACTATGGATAAATCTCAAAATAATGAAAAACTTATTTTTGACGTAAAATCATATTGTAATGATAAAGGAATAAATTATAATCTTATTCAACATCGATACAATGTAGTCAAAGAATTGATAGTTTTAAAAAAAGATGATATTGGAACAAATGATCTTGAATTTATTTGTTTAAAATACTAGAAGAAAATATTAAGATGGTATTTTTGTTATATTTGTACGAAGATTTCAAATATGGATCAAGTGGAAGAATTCGTTTTGATTGGAATAAAGTTAAACCCAAAGATTATATTTTATTACCACAATCAGAATCTATATTGTATCCAGACATGGATATATATGAATTTTACAGAAAAAAAATGATTATGTTGCATTTTTAGATAGAGGAATAGATACCCAAAGAATGAGTGTTTTAGATGGTGATGGTATTTTTTTGGAGTCGTTTAAAATT
>HE978665.1:17476-18595 GCA_000285855.2 Ruminococcus sp. JC304
CAAGGATATGTTAAAATTTATGACAAAAAATAAAGACGTTACTGTTATTAGTTTAAGAACTACACTTAAATCAACAGGATTGACTATGCGTCAATTTACTGATTTGTGTGTGCTACTAGGTTGTGATTATTGTGATAACATCAAAGGTATTGGACCTAAAACTGCTTATAAAATGATTAAACAATTGGGAAGTCTAGAAAATGTTATTAAAAATGATCATGAAAAAAAAGATGGATCAAATGATTCTGATTCCGATTCCGATTCTGATTCTGATTTTAATGATATTAAATTAACAATTAATGAAAAATGTATGATTGAGGCAAGAAATTATTTTCTCAATGCAGTAGATAATCTTGACAAAAGTAAAGATTTTGTAGTAACACAAGATCAACTAGAACTTAGAAAATATCAATATGAAGAATTAATGGATTTTATGTGTGTTAAACATGATTTTGATGTCATTCGAATTCAAACAGCATTAGATCGTTTGAAAATGTATCATGATAAATTAAATATAACACGTAAAAATACCAAAAAAGTTCACAAAATTATTCATCCTCGATCAGAAAATTATGTTTTAAGAACTTTGACTGGTGAAAATGATATTGAATTTTTAGATTCTGATTCAGATGATGTTGATGAAATACCTTCAACAAAAGTTGCATCCAAATCATCAAAAAAAGTAGGACATTTAATGAGACAATCTAAAAATTCTAAATAAATTTAATAAATTATTAATATGAATATACATATATTTTATCTATATTGATACATAATAACACCTAAACCATATTCGTCGCTAAACACAAATATTTCAAAATAAAATTGAACGCAATAATATTGTCTCACTTTATATAAAATTTATCTATAATTATTAATCATAGATAAATATTATGTCGAAAAATAATTCTAATCAATTTGGAATAACTGATCCCAAAGCTTTGGAAATTTTATCCACAATTAAAAAAATCCAGCAAAGAATGAAAGATCCTGATGTTATTAGTTTGGAATATATCAGAATATACGACAAACTAGGTCGCGAGTTTGAAGAATTTTCAGATCAGTATACAGATATTTTTACAAAAATAATACGTGGTGAAAAATTAGACATTATTGCTT
>HE978665.1:18993-20322 GCA_000285855.2 Ruminococcus sp. JC304
GATAAAATATATAAAGGCAATATGACCGAAGAAGAATTATCTGATATGCTAGCTACACGATTTTTACCTGCACATCTCAAAGCAGATGCAGATGCTAAGATGAAAGAAATGAAAAATTCCAATGTAAATATAATTTAACAAAGTTTATTTCGTCTAATTCAAATAATTATTTAGATTAGATTCTATAGAACAATTTTTAGATGTGTATTCAATATTTTCATCTAAAATTTTATCAGTACGATTAATATCGGTATAAATATCCATCCAATTTTTGAGTATTTTTATTTTGTGTATTAATCATGTCTTGGTATGTAGCACCTTCATATACTTTTGTATCTAAATAATTTTTAATAATTTTATATCTGTTATATTTTTTAGGCATAATGTATGAATTTATGCATTGTACTATGGATGTTAATGATATGGGTATTTTTGGAACATTTAAAGAAACTATGTATGTATCATCTGAACTAATTATTTTTGGAAATATATTTTTTTCCCGCAAATTAATTAACACTAAATATTTTTCATCTGAAAAATCGGATGAAATTATTGGTCTAATAATATAAGCCTGAGTATACAAAGAAGATAAATAGTATATTAATTCGATGGTCACTTGAGTTTGTGTACCAAACATTTCTAAAACCATACTAGACCCAATTGATTGTTTTTCTAAATATTTATGTAATTTTAATAAAATATATTGCACCACAGCATTTTCATCAATATCAACATCTGAAATTTTGTCAATAACTAGATCAACTTTTTTGTCAGATTCAATATCAACAATATCATATTTTTTATTATTAGCGCGTAATTTTTGATAATTTATGGCAATATTTGTGATGGTTTCAGTATGTGAAGTAGAAATAGATTTATTATTGTCCAATAATTTAAAATTACTAATTATTTCCCATAATTCTGCATATGTTTTATCAAATTTATCATAGTTAAAAAATTTTGATCCAATCTTTGTAATAGATTGATCATCATTTCTTTCAAAATCAAAATTTAATCCAACACGATAATATGGATTCGATGTTAATGACATTATATCTAATTGTTCATTAATATTGTTAAAACCATATTTAATTAATTTAGGACTAGGTTGAAAATCATAAATCAAATTGGAGTCATCAATTTGTATTAAATCTATCGCCGGAACCATAAAAATTATAGGATTCATCTATATTATATTATTAATAATAAATGATAAAATATTATTTATTATTAATGCATTTTTTCACTTAAATTAACCAGTAAATTTAAATCTTTGACAATTTTATCGGCATCTAACAAATAAGTACCATTATCTTTCATATAAATATT
>HE978665.1:22700-24155 GCA_000285855.2 Ruminococcus sp. JC304
TTTTCCACGAAGTTTTATCTGATAAATAATAATGTATATTAAATTGACAATTTATGGCATCATATTGTTTACTTCCGGACAAATAATTAGTAATCATTTTTGCATTAGTATCAGACATATTCGGTAATATTTTTTCCTGTGCTTCAACTGTGAATAATCCTCTTGCATCTGCATTATAAATTTCATAGGTGGTATACTGTTATTATTTTTTTTAAATTTTATATCTATTAAATGCTGAATCATCTATAAAATATAATCCATTATTATCAATATCAACACCCACATATTCTTCTACATTTGCATTAATAAATTTAATCAGATCTCCACCTCTACCCATTCCAATATCTAATACACTTTTTTTATTTCGACAATATGTTAAAATCATATTAGATTTAATAAAATTATTAAACGCTCTCATTCCTGTTGCGCTTGAAGTAGTTTTTTGATAATAAGTAAAAGTTGGTTTATTACGAGATTCGTGTATTTTAGATAGTTTTGTCATTTCTTTTTCATAATTATCTGGATCCGCTAAAGCAGCTATACTTTCTTCAGTTACTGGATTAACTATAGTTCTCCAAATTCTAGTGGCAATATTAAGATTATTACCATATTTTTTTTCCATATTTTTGCACAGATTCTGTTTTATCATATCTAGTTCTAATTGGTATCCACTTATACGCTTCTTCCATATCTTTTTTCAAATTATCATACACAAATTCTACAACTGTATTATCTGTAATAACATTACCTTCGATATCTAAAGCTTCGTCGTTTGTTAAATATATATTTGCTTTTTGTTCAATACCAGATACTTTAAAAGGAATTGGAAGTTCCTGACCGGATTTTATTAATCCAACATATAAACCACATATTTTATATGGTTTTCCTTCTCCTCTTACTACAGAATTATCATAATATATTGCTTCAGCACCCATTGCATCTTTGTTAAATTTAATATAAAAATCAATAGAATTTTGCGCAGGTGGTTTCCATTTATATTCCATTGGAATTGAATCTAATTCTCCTGGACTAGCTTTTATCATATAAGGTGTATTAATTGGTGTATAAATAATACCATCTAGTTTATACGGTGTTAATTGATCGTAAACGCAAAGTTTCCATAATAAATCGGCATACATGAATACTTCGCTGGGATCAATTCCATAAGGAACAAAATAAAGTTTACGTGAAACAAAAAATCCATTATGGTTATTTAGTTTTTTATTAAAATTTTTCCAATATGATTTGATTTCATTTGTATAATATTTTTTTATTTCATCCAATTCAATATTATTATGTTTATCGGTATATTCATTAAACACTATGAGATTACCAAATGCTTTATCCATAATAGTATCTAAAACTTTTATTCTATGTGTTAATGTATAATTGTTTGCATATCTATAATCCACATCATTATAATAAACCACATCAAATGCCATAAAATGTATTTTC
>HE978665.1:26599-28196 GCA_000285855.2 Ruminococcus sp. JC304
ATCAGCTTTGTCAGTTACAGCATATTTATTAGGAATGAATTTAACAATATGCTGAGATTCAATGGACACAACATTTCTACTATCTAGATGATTTGAAGATTTAACACCCAATAATTTTTGATATTCGGAAATAATTTGTTTTCCTTCACTATTACTATTTGGTTTATCAGTGTTTTGCACAATGGAAACTATATCATATATTTTATCTAGCACTAAATCAAGATTAATTTTTTTATTATTGGTAAATTCCATCTCGATTTCATAATTAGAATTTTTTTTAGATAATTCCCATATATTGGGTGTTTCTTTAACATCAGTTATATCTATTCTAACATCATTATCTAAAGTAAAACTATACCGGTCTTTGTATCGATATAATAATTTTTCTCTTCCGGATAATTCTGGAAGAGTTTTTTGATTTTGTTATAGGTATTTCTTCTGTCGTCTTTGCAATCATATTGATATCTTCCACAACTAATCTATCCGCATTACCTCGATTTTTTAACATAATTTCTGTATTTTCATCTGAATCAATAGACATAATATATTTGATGATATCCAAATATTTTAATTTTGAATATTTTGACAGAAAATTGTTGATTTTTTCATCATTCAAAAGACTAACTCTATATACATTTCCATCAGAATATATCATGGATATATCAAGTGAAACAGTATGATTAATATCATTAGATAAATTAACATAATGCCCACTAATTCGAATATAATCAGTATAATTTATTTTACGAAAAGATATTTCGAATTCGATATTTTTATTTTTCTTAAAATAATTTATCATATTATCAATTCTGGAGATATTATCATCCCCAATAATATTTTGGATAATATCTATATTTCTTTTCGTTACCATATCGTAATATATAATATATGATATTTTAATTTCTATACCAATTATCAAGACAATATTTATTGATAACCTATTATTATTTCAATTATTCTTGAAATAATAACTAATCATCTAATATTTAATTTTGCGTTTTTTTTGTCAATTTGAATATTATTGAATTTATAATGTTATCTTTATATAAGCTAAAATGGGTACTATAATGAAATACAATAATATTCGTACAATAAATCTCAATAAAATACGGCCACAAAATATACATACGAATATATCCAATAAATCCATTAAACCATATTTTGAGAATTTAGAAGAAAAAATAGTTGATTATATTTCTAATGCCAAGTATATAGTTGGTTGTGCTGCCTGGCTAACTAGTGATAATGTTATGAATGCATTGGATAAAACTTGTGGCTGTAAAATAATTGTCAATAAAGAAGAATTTTTAAATTCTAATATGGAAATAAGTGATAGACCATATTATAAGTCACTGCGCAATAAATATCATAATTTACCTGATATATTTAATGTTAATTGTATTTGTTGTAATAATAAAATATTAAAATGTAATAATTTTAATAATATATTTGGTGATTTAAATCACACAGATAAAAAAGGAGCAATATTAACATGTGGCGTAGTTAATAACATGTCAAAAATGCATCATAAATTTTTAATATTTTTCGACGAAAAAATAAAACCATATGGTGTCTGGACAGGTTCTTATAATTTATC
>HE978665.1:30501-32075 GCA_000285855.2 Ruminococcus sp. JC304
GGTAATTTATCAATATTATTATCTTGAATACTTATTTCGATTAAATTAATTCCTCCATTTATTTTTGTTAATAAATTATTACTGCAATCAAGAATTTCTATATTTGGACATAAATCAAGATTAATATTAGTGAGTTTGTTATCATTAATATATAATTGTTGACAATATGGCAAATTAAAATCAAGTATAAAATTTGGATTATATGAACAATCCAAATACTTTATTTTTGAATTATTGTAATTTTTACAGTTTGTTATTTTATTGTAAGAAATATCAAGATAAACTATTTTGGGATAAAATGGAATATCATCAAGTTTGTTGTTAGAACAAATTAATTTTTTTAAGTGAGGTAAATATTTAGGACTGGGCAGATTCCTTAAACTATTATTATTCAAAAGTAATTTTTTGAGATATGTAAATTCTGGATAAATATTCATGTCTATATATTTTAATCTTTGATATCCTAAATCAAAGTATTTTTCTTTTTCATCATAATATGTAGTATCAGTTTCAATATCATCATTGTCTGGATATCGATGTGATTTGGCATGCATAATTGTAATCAAATAATATTATAAAATTATAATATTATTTAATATTGTTAAATAATATTGAATTAGTTTATCATACTGATGTCATGAATTTTCTTTTTGAAAAATATATTATATATATCAGTATAAACCTCAATGGATATATTCCAAGATGCTAAATATAATAGCGAGTAACATGATAATTTTATAGGAGTTATACAAGTAATATCAGATAAATGTGTTAATATTTGTATGTAAATATTTTGTCGTGTTTGTTCGCTAATATTTTCTTCAAGAGAAATGATTGGCTCATAATTTCCATGAATATATGACATTGAATATATATTTTTGAATAAATTAAAATATGGATTTTTATGACCTTTACACCAATAGAGGCTAATTTCCATTTTAGTAAAATCAAAAATGAGGAGATTTATTTCAAAAATATTTACCATATACTGTATTAAATCATGAGATATTTTACCTTCGGATAAATTACGGATTAATTCTTGATTAATTGCCTGAACTTTTTTTGTATTTTTAACTTTATCGATTTGAAAATTTCTATGTATTTTATGCCTGACAAATGTTTCAAGTAGTAAATAATTTTTAATATGATCATCAAGATTGAGTTGATAAATATCTGGTCTCAATAATACATTAAAACTATTTAAAAAAGATATATTAATGGCACTCAAATTTTTTTCCATGATACTTCTGATACCAAGTCTTTTGTAATTAGATCCCACATATGGTTTAACACAGTGCGGTAAAAATGAAAAATCTTGTGTTTCGTATGGTGATAATGGTATATATTCTGTAACCATATTTTCCATAATATTAAATTTATTTTTTTATTTTTTTCCCAACATTTTTAAACTGATCCACTTCTATGACAGTAGATAAAAAATTATTGTCGTTTGTGATATGTCTAAAAATATCATGTAAATTAATATTAGTCATAGATAATGATAAATATTAATAATCAATAGATATTTATATAAATGTAAAAATTTCAATTTTATTGATTAAGAGACTCTTGAT
>HE978665.1:34877-35854 GCA_000285855.2 Ruminococcus sp. JC304
GAAAAATGCACTAAATATTATTAATCAATACTATCGGGTTATGTCATATCGGTCTTTTTATAGAAAAGTTTTAGGCGAAAAAATAAGAGAAAAAGTTGTTACCGGTAACAAAGTTAAATTATCTAGTAAAAAAACAGAAACGGGTGAATATGAACGAGATTTATCGATTGACAGAATATATAATTTGGACAATACTTTATTAATCATCGATGAAGCACATAATATCACGGGTAATGAATTTGGTAACGCTGTTAAAAAAATTATTGATTCTTCAAAAAATTTAAGAGTAATATTATTATCTGCTACTCCAATGAAAAATTTGGCCGATAGTATTGTGGAATTAATTAATTATCTTCGTCCAAAAAATTCACCAATGGAACGAGATAAAATTTTTACTAGTCAAAGAGGTAGTGAAATGGATTTTAAACCAGGTGGTCGTGATTATTTAAGAAAAATGTCAAGAGGATATGTATCTTTCTTGAGAGGTGCTGATCCACTGACTTTTGCTGAAAGAGTTGGTATTGGTGAAATTCCACCGGGATTAGATTTTACAAAAGTTACGAGATGTTTTATGTTACCTTTCCAATTGGCTGTTTATGATCATGTAGTTGCAACCCAAGATGATAGTTTAGATAGAAATTCTGAAGCGGTTGCTAATTTTGTTTTTCCAGGACTACCTAAAGATAGAAATGATAAGAGTATACAAGGTTACTATGGTATTAAAGGTATAAATGAAGTCAAAAATCAACTTCGCAATAATTCTGAAGCGATCAATAGAAAATTAGCGAATACAATCTTATCCGAATACAATATAGATGATCCATTATCATTAATGTATTTGACAGATAATGGTAAATCATTGAGTGGAGATATTTTTCATGAAAAATATTTAAAACATTTCTCAATAAAATTTTACACATCTCTTCAAAAAATAAATACTAGTGTATATGGTAAACGTGGTGCAGGATTAATTTTTG
>HE978665.1:38083-40866 GCA_000285855.2 Ruminococcus sp. JC304
AATTGTGGATCGAAAAATAATCCTTGTCCGGCAATATGTGGATATATGTCTTGTGAATATAAATGTGGTGACAAATTATTAAATGCTAAATATTATGATCCCGAAAGAAATATTTACAAAAAAGTAGCCAAAAGCGATTTAGATTATACAACATATAATAATTCCCTCGCAAGTGACGAAATAAATTACTCCATAAATAAAATTAAAGAAATGTATAGGATAGGAAATGTTTATACTTTGAGAGATATTCTAAAATATGTCAAAAAATCTTGTCCTGTTGATAAACGAGATATGTTTGATGATTATTATGTATATCAAGCTGTTGATAATTTAATTCCAATAACTGGTAATGATTTTAATAATTTTACAGATACTATTATGGATAAATATAATCGTCCAGGTTATTTAATATACAAAAATAAATATTACATATTTCAACCATTTGATCAAAACGAAGATTTACCCATGTATTATCGAAGAACTTATCAAGCTCCTATTTTTAACAAAATAAGTATAAAAGATTATGTGCAAAATACAGATGAATATACTAATTATGTGAAAACAAATCGTGAATATAGTGATGATGATGATGAAATAATTAATAAATATGATGTGCCTTATGATTTTGATTCGATTCAGGATTATTATGATGATAGAGAAGAATTTGAATTTGTTGGTATTATTGATAAAGAATCAAAAAAATCTAGTGGAAATAATGAAACTGTTGATGAATTTAAAATCAGAAAAAGACGTCCTAAAATATTATCAAAAAAACGAGAAACAGGTATTCCATCATTCAAAGGAGCCGTTTGTAAAACTTCCAAAGATAAAAAATATTTAATATCTTTATCTAAAAAACTTAACATTCAAACCAATAATACAAATAGTCGTGTTGGTATATGTGATTTAATTCGTGATAAATTATTTGATATGGAAAAATATACTACTGATGAATCAGGAAACAAAATGACTTATTTAATAGTACCTGCAAATCATCCAACAATACCATTTCCTCTTAATTTACAAGATAGAATGCAATATATTATTCAAGAAATCGAACGAGAAACAAGAACTTCTGTCAATCCCCAAATTGAAATTATACAATCACAAGGAGATTTTGATGATATTGATTATTTTTATTATCGATTAATATTTAATAATATGAACAGATACTCTGATATTATGCGTTTATATGGTGGTGTACAAGAAAATGATAAGTGGATTATTATTATTAAATAGTTCTATCAAATATAATCTAATCTACATTGTATAATTATGGGTAATGTTAATCGTATACCAATTAATATTTCAACTAATGATAAATGTATAACAGTTGGCGATAATATATATAATGGTTTACAATTAGAATCTCAACCATGTAATAACGAATCAAACCAAATATATGATTATGATCCGATTACTCGAGAAATTAAATATGGAGATTGGTGTATTACTGCTGGAACTTCTGTGCCAGAATTACGTGATTGTGGAGGCGATGTTAATCAAAAATGGATTTTATTAAACGATAAAATTATATCTAATAACAATTCTTGTTTATCATTGGATAATATAACTCCAGTGTTACATGATTGTAATAATTCTTCTAATAAATTTTCATACAATATTGTTAATATATTATCGAATAATTCGCCAAGAATTATTCGAAATAATTTATCAATACCCGTTGGTTCTATACCAACTTGTCAAATTTCAATTTTACAACCAAAACAAATAGTTTTTGTTAATAGATTAGGAAAAAATATTGGTTTCACCACAAATACAGTCATTAGTAAAAATAGTCCTGAATTACAATGTATTGGTGATATAAAAAAAATAATATTGGGACCAATTTCTACATTAGTTGTATCATATATAGATTATGATAATATAAAACGTGATGTTGTATTTAGAAATGGAACACTAGAACATGATCTAATATATGATTTAGATACTTCATTAAGTTCTGATTTTAAAAAATTAATATCAAATGTGACGGATTATCACATTATTAATGATTATTCTGTTAATATAGATAATATACAAATATTATCCAATGTACATGTTGAATCAGGTAGAATATTAATATCCAATTATTCAAATAATCTAAATAATGCATCAACAATAAATATTAATTATTTTAACTCACCGTCTACTAATATTAATATATCAAATAATGAAACTCGTGATTATATTTTGGGTCCATATTCGGCTGCTTTGCTTGGAGATCAATATTTGTATAACTCGGGAAAATTACCTTTGTTATATCGAGGTTTAAAAGGAGTTGTGGTGGCTCGTGGTATAACTAATGCGATGTTCGCTGCACCGTTAAATAGTGGATATGCTATTTTTTCTACAGATTGTAATTTTTCTGGGAGTAAATCAATGGCTATAATAGGTGATTATAGTATTAAAATATCAAATAATAATAATTGGATAAGAAATACAGTTGCGCCTGATTCTAAATATACTAATCCATTAATACAATTAGGAGATAATAGCATTGCATCTGTAGCAATTGGGCCATATACCAAAATAATATTATTCGCCAAAGATAATTACATGGGTAATAATAAAATAATCGAAAACAATAGTTCTAATCAATCCACTCACAATTTATGTAAAGATAATTATTCACAAATAACATCTTCAATTAGAATATCTTATTCAGAATTATATGTAGGTTATGGTCTTGAACCATATACCGGACAACAATATAAATATCAATCTTTTGTATCGAATTGTCAACCAAGTTCACAATATCGTACTTTGGAAAATTTTGAAAA
>HE978665.1:43641-44724 GCA_000285855.2 Ruminococcus sp. JC304
GAAAATTACGCATCAAATTCAAACAAATGGATGTCTATGCTATTAATTTTATTTATCATAATAATAATTATAGTTGTGATTGTTTTTCTTACCAGAAAAAAAAATATGTTCTAGTGTAAATTTTGTTATATAATTCAAACTAGTATTGTATAACAAAAATTGATAAAAATAGTGTATTATTTATATATAAAATATAATCAATATAAATAATATAATATGGCACAAATAAGTCTTTATTTCCAGACACAATTAGAAAATAAAGTATCATTATGCCGGATCAAATGAATAGTCAAATGGATACACATTTATTAAAAAATCTTGAATCGAAAGTAAAAGGTAAAGTCACTAAAGATGGTATTGTCTTGAAAATTAATCGATTAATAGATTATCAACCTGGAATAATTCCGGGTTCTAATTTTGCTGGTACGGCAGTTTATGATGTCAAATATGAATGTCTTATTTGTTCACCCACAAATAATCTCAATGTCATTTGTGTAGTTGAAAATATTGTCAAAGGGTTTTTAATAGCAAAAAATGGCCCGGTTATTTTAATTGTGCAATACAATAATATTAATTCTGATAAATTTGGGATTGTTTCGGGAAATATTACTTACACAAGTAATAATAATCCAATACAAAAAGGAGATTATATTAAAGTATCAGTAATAAATATAAATAGTAATATTGATGAAAATAAAATAATGGCAATGTGTAAATTATTAGATTTGGCTACTAAAGATGAAATAACTACATTTGAGAATGACCAAATGTTGATACTTGATGGTGGCGAAAATGATTCGCAAGAATTTATTTAATGAATCTAATTTAATGGATCTAATTTTATGGATCTAATTTTATGGATCTAATTTTATGGATCTAATTTTATGGATCTAATTTAATTTTTTAAGTTTAATTAAGTTTAAACTTAAAAAATTAAATCTAATATTAGATAAATCTATCTAAAATACTATGGAGTACGAAAGTAATCTCAGAAAAAGGGTAGTTTGCACAAACTGTGGTAAATTAGGACATGAGTACAGGAGTTGTGCAGAACCTATAACTAGTTTTGGAATTATTAATATA
>HE978666.1:0-727 GCA_000285855.2 Ruminococcus sp. JC304
TGCAGAGCGAATAGCGCTGCGCTGTATTCCTAATAGTGTTACTCATTTAACTTTTGGACGGAAGTTTAATAAAAATATCAAAAATTGTATTCCTAATAGTGTTACCCATTTAACTTTTGGATATCATTTCAATCAAGACATCAAAAACTGTATTCCTAATAGTGTTACTCATTTAACTTTTGGATATCATTTCAATCAAGACATCAAAAACTGTATTCCAACTAGTGTCACAAATATAACTTTTGGATATCATTTCAATCAAGACATCAAAAGTTGTATTCCGGCCAGTGTGACTCATTTAACTTTTGATACTAATTCAAATTATAATAAAGATGATATTCCTGCTAGTGTGACTCATTTAACTTTTGGAAATTATTTTAATCACAATATTAAAGATTGTATTCCTAAAAGCGTTACAAACTTGACAATAAAATATGCTTCGAAAATAAGTATAATAAATAATATCCCTAATAATATAACCCATTTAACTTTTGGATCTTTTTTTAATCAAAATATTAAAGATTATATTCCAAATAGTGTTACTCATTTAACTTTTGGATCTTTTTTTAATCAAAATATTAAAGATTGTATTCCTGATAGTGTCAGTCATTTAACTTTTGGACGTAATTTTAATCAAAATATTAAAGATTGTATTCCTGATAGTGTTACTCATTTAACTTTTCATAGAGAATATGATAAAAATATCAAATTATGGATTCCAAATACT
>HE978666.1:2913-3634 GCA_000285855.2 Ruminococcus sp. JC304
GGATTTAGATTTAATAAAGATATCAAAGGATTGTATTCCTAATAGTGTTACTCATTTAACTTTTTGGATATGATTTTAATAAAGATATTAAAAATTGTATTCCTAATAGTGTTACTCATTTAGAATTAGAACATAATCATCATAATATTAAAGAAAATATTCCTAATAGTGTGACACATTTAACTTTTGGATCTGATTTTAATCAAAATATCAAAGATTGTATTCCTGATAGTGTTACTCATTTAACTTTTGGAGCACGATTTAATCAAAATATTAAAGGTTGTATTCCTGATGGTGTCACTCATTTAACTTTTGGATCTGATTTTAATCAAAATATAAAAGATTGTATTCCTAATAGTGTCACCTTGTCCCCGGAGGGGCAGGTTAGAGAGAAGGTCTTACCTTCTCGACTAACTCATTTAACTTTTGGAGATTGGTTTAATTGGAATATTAAAGATTGTATTCCCAATAGTGTTACCCATTTAACTTTTGGAAATGGATTTAATCAAAATATTAAAGATTGTATTCCTAATAGTGTTACTCATTTAACTTTTGAATATAGGTTCAATAAAAATATCAAAGAATGTATTCCAAATAGTGTTACTCATTTGACTTTTGGATGGTGTTTTAACCAGGATGTTAAAGATTGTATTCCAAATAGTGTTACTTATTTAAAATTTGGCGCAAATTTTAATCAGAATATCAAAGATTGCATTCCAAA
>HE978666.1:6111-6853 GCA_000285855.2 Ruminococcus sp. JC304
AATTTTGTTATAAATTTATAATTATATCATAATATGGAATAAAATTTAATTGAATCAGAATCAAAATCTTGTGCTGGATCAAATTTGGCGAGTTTATCAAAATTATCGATTATAAATCGTAATGCTCTTTGATCCGTTGGTAAATAATTTAATTCTGTATCATCAACATCATCACTATCATCTAAATCAGTATCAGATGATGCATCACCAAATATATTATCAGATTCATTAGTATTGGTCATATTTAGAATACGATTTAATCTATCTTGATTAGTTTCTATTTCATTAGAATAATGAATATTGTCTTCATCCTGATTAACATTTAATAAAATATCTTCATTTACTAATTGTGTAAAAATATTATCAGAAGTAATTTCAATGGTAACATCATCATCACACACAACCAAATTACTAACATGATCATTTAGTGATAATAGTTTATCAATTATTTTGATATTATTTTGTAAAAGATTTTTGAGTGATTGTAAAGTATATTTAGTATTAATAGTACCATCACTATATGATCCTGTACAATTTACAACATCAGTAGAAGGTCCTTCATAATTGAATTTAATTATTCCGTAATTACTCATTTATTTTGATAATTTTACTTATATTACTAATGTTTCCATTATTAATATAATAACATAATTTCAATTTTTTAATAAAGAGCTCGGGTTTTGGTAATTCCTATTTTAGCGTTACTACCGGGAGTAAAAGCGGCTCCATTAACAGCAGCGAC
>HE978666.1:7252-8563 GCA_000285855.2 Ruminococcus sp. JC304
TCTAAAACAGAACCACCAGATTAAAGCAGCAATGATTAATACAATGATTAATACGGTTAATTTATTATTCTTAATAAAATCCATAAAACCTCCACTGGTTTGTGCTGGTTGGACGGGTTGAGCGGGCTGTAATGCCATCATTTGTCTGTTTAAGTCTTCGTTGTAATTAGGATCCATCGTTAATTATACTTTTATTAGAGATAAAAAATTTGCGAATATAATTTTATAGTGGTTAAATATTCTTTTTGCCTAAATCTATATTAAAATCAATATTATAAATATTTAAGATGTTTCTGTTGTGACACCAGAAATTTTAACTCCTGTATGTAAAAAGAATCCTAAGAGTAGGAAAGCTAATAATGATCCCCATGATACACCAAGTTTGACCAAATTCGAAGTACTAGTGAATCTAATACTTAATGCATATAATATACCTAAAATACCACTGGTTGTAATACCAAGAGTTAATAATCTACGTTGATTTTCTTGACTTCTAAAGAACAAGCCATAATAATACCAAATAAAACCGCTAGACATGATAATACTAAAATAACAATAAATTTAATGTTTAATTGATGTTTTAGATCTCCAGTTTGTTCACAAACTTCCATTTTAGTATCAATTCCAGTGATTGCATCATAAGTAGTAGCAAATGCAGCTAAACCTGAAACTGCTATACCTAATATTACTAAATATTGCCAAGCATTAAGAGTAAAATATCTTGACACATTTGCTTTTTCTACACTGTAAGACCCAGGTTTTAGTCGTTCAGTGAGTATAGTTGTTGTTTTAGTGATGGGTATTTCGCTGGACATCAGATATTATATATATTAAATTAAATAGATAATTATTTTGATAATTGTCTATTTAATTTATATTTAATAGATTTATATATTCATGGACATATCACTCATTATATTAACTGGTTGATTATAAGCATCCATATATTTGCAATTGAATGCGTTATCTAAAAGATTGGACACAATTTTACAAATATTTTCTTGATATTCTTTAATTGTTCCGGTATTTTTAATTAAATAATCAAATGTTTTAATATTACGCAGTTCTACTTCAGAAGCATGAGTATCCTGTTTTTTCTCCCAATTCTCTTTCTAATTTTTATTACAATTCCGCCTAAATTTCTAACAAAATCTGCTTCGTTTTGAAATCGAACATCAGATACAACAACACGAATATTAGGATTTATCATTAATTGTTGTTCATACCACAATTTAAAATGGTGGGTAAAAATATTTTTATCAAGTCCCGGCATAATTTTTTTCTAAATTACCTCTAAGAAGTTCTGTTCCA
>HE978666.1:11411-15203 GCA_000285855.2 Ruminococcus sp. JC304
ATTTCTTGACAAGCTTTTTTCAGAGGATCAGCAAATGATTTTTCGACAAAATCCCATTTATTAACAAGATATTTAGCACCTTCTGTTTTACCTGAACCAGCATTACCCATTAAACCAATTAATACCATAGTTAACAAAAAAAGTATATTAATATGTTTATGCTGGATGTTTTTATATCGAACATAGATTTTTCAATTTTTTTATTTCCAAACATAAAATTTGAAATTTAAATTGTAACACGTATTTGGCATAAAAATATGCAACAATTTATTTAATATTACTTATCATAATATCAATAAAAATGAATGAATTATTGGTAAATAAAAAAGTTATGAAAAATAATTGCGAAAACATCAAAAAAATGCACAAATATTCACAAAATACGACTATTGGTAAATTACTTGTTGTTAATAAGTATGAAAAAATGATTCCTTTTAATTTATGGTTTAAACATGATAAATATGAAATAGATAATCATTGTGAAAATAATCAAAATATGAGAATTAGATACTATAATGATAATATGTTAACTCCTATTACATTTTCAAACGATAATAATTTGAAAAGTATTAAATCGCTAATTAATAATATGTCATTGTATCAACCATATTTTCCAGAGGCGTTTTATTCTGTGTGGGAAATTTTATCTTTGAAATGTGTTTGCGATTTTGATAATTTTGCATTTATTGGTCAAGAAAATAGATTTGGAACAGTAGAAGCTATTTTTTTATACAGCGAAAAAAATCTATCAAAATTTGAAAATGAGGGTCATATTTGGACATCTGGTAATGAAATTTTTGATAAATTAACAAATACTTGTGTAGTCGATAAACCAGAAATTGATTATATTGGTCAATCATATAAAGTGAAATATATTACAAATACAAATCAACTAACAAATTACGACTTAATATTTATTGATTCTTTGCATATGTTTGATGACATAACAACGTGGAACCAAGAAGAACACGATTTGCATGCAACTATATATTATTTTTTTACGGCTTTAGAAAAATTAAATAATGGTGCTAGTATTATACTTCGATTAAATATGTTGTCAAGTAAATCTTGGTACTTTATTCTTGATTTTTCATCCGTATATTTCAAAGAATATACATTTTATAGACCAAAATCATCTAATCCATTTGATTCGCAAGTTTATTTGATACTTAATATGTACAAACCAAGTGATTATTATAGCAAATTTTTTATTACATATATGAAAAATTTATATTCAGCGAAAATTTATGAAATATTTTGTTTGAACTATAATGACGATATTGATAAATTGATATATCAAAAATATCAACAATGCAGAGAGTATTGGATTGATAATGTTAATTTATATATTGATAATACAGAACAAAATAATAATGATATTCAAAAAGATTATATAACCAAATGGCATCATAATTATGGGCTAAAACAAAATAAAGATTGCCAACCATATTTGAACATTAATACACAAATTTTAAATATTGGAACATCGAACAAAAAACATAATATTAAATTATCAAGTTTAGAATTTATGACAAGAAATAAATATTATTTAGAAATCTGTAAACATAAATCAATGTTGAATTATTATAAAAGAGTCATGGATACAAAACCAAGCAGAATATTCAATGAAGAACGTTATATTACTAATTATGAGGAACAATGTCTAACATGGGACAATTTAACTTATAAATTAGATACATATCGTCAAATCAAAAGATCATTAAAAAATGAATTTAACACAGAGTTAGTCACAAATGCTTGGATAAAATTATATGAGATACTACACGAATTTAATTATCTTATTCCTGACAAGATGATTATCAAAACATTTCATTTATGTGAAGCACCAGGTGCATTTATTTCTGCCACTAATCATTATTTAGATACAATTAATAAAAAACTAGATTGGTATGCACAAACACTTAATCCTATCCAAAATGATATTGCTTTGAATGATCATTATGGATTAATATCTAAATATCCTAAAAAATGGATTTTCGGAGACCCAAATATAGATATGTCTGGAGATATTACACATAGTCAAGTTATTAAATATTACAGACATTTACCTGAATTGCAAAATATCGATTTTATGACAGCTGATGCTGGAATAAAATGTAATCCTATTGAACTTAATAATCAAGAATTAATTTTATCGAAAAATAAATATGGGACAAATTATATGTATATTATCTTGTTTACCCAAACACAAATCAGCTATTTTTAAGACATTTTTGCCAATGTCAGAACCCTTAACTATATCCATGATTTATTTATTATCAAATAAATTTTCCAAAGTAACACTAATAAAACCAACATCTAGTAATAGTTCCAATTCTGAAATATATATTGTTTTACAAGATTATCAAGGAATAAATGATCAAGATCTGGAAATATTATACATATTATTGGATGACCCTAAAATTACTAGTAATACAATGTTATTTGAAAATATTAATGATAAATTTATGAAATCATATTCTCAAACAATAAATAGTCTTATGAAACGACAAATAGATTCTCTATCGAGAAATTACTATTATTATTATCATATGGATGAAATAAATAGACATGCTGATAATATATTTACAGATGAATGGTTTAATAAATATTCAATAGGTATTTTAAAAAATCATTTATTATAAATGTTAATTGATCAATTAATTAATTTAATTATGAATTAAATTAATGAATTATATAATTAATTCTACATTAATTATTTTTTGATATATTCCAGACACATACTAAATAATTCAATAATTGTATATATTCATTTCCACATTCTTTTATTTTTAATAAAACATCACCAGAATTAATAATAATTTTGCTTTTTTGAATAGTGTTTAATTTATTAGATTCGAGTATTGCCTTGTTTAATTGCATTAAAATAGTGTCAATTGGATAACCAATTGTAATAATTTGTTTACATAAATCAGATAATTCTATAATATTTTTACATTGTATAGAATCATGTATTATTTTTAGAGATTGTTTCATTGTAATTGATGCTGCTAATTTGTAAATATCTTCTGGTTCTATGATATTTTCCTGCGATTGTGTTAAATTATTAAAAGATAATGATTTGAGTTCTGCAATATTCATCTTATCAAAATCTACATATTTTCTTTTTTTGAAGCTATATAAATATTTTAAATTTTGTAACAACATAATAGCTTTACGCATATCACCATTAGAAACATCAATAATAGTAGATAATATCTCATCGGATAATTTCATGGATTCTTTGGTAGATATTTCTTTTAATTTGTCTATCATACATTCATCGTCTAATTTTTTGAAATATATGGCTGTACATCTTGATTTAATAGCATCCGTTATTTTGGAAATATAATTACAGATAAAACAAAATCGTGTAGTTGTACTATATTGTTCAATAATAACACGAAGTGCATCTTGAGCTTCATCAGTCATAGAATCTGCTTCATCCAATATAATAATTTTATAAGACGGTATAATTGTACCATCTGGTTTAACAATTTGTGTTACGAATTTTTTGGCTTCATTTGTAATTTTTTCTCTTACGGCATTAATACCTCTATCATCTGAAGCATTAAATTCAATTACTCTTGTGGTAAAATGTTCTTTAAATATTTCTCTACCCATTGCTAATATTACTGATGTTTTTCCGGTACCAGGAGGCCCATAAAATAAAAAATGTGTCATTTCTCCTTTGGCGGTACTATTTTTAAATAAATTTATTAAATTTTGTGATTGTACAAAATCTTTTAGCTTTCTAGGTCTATATTTTCCAATCCATGGCACAGAATTAAT
>HE978666.1:17629-18901 GCA_000285855.2 Ruminococcus sp. JC304
CCATTTCAATCAAATTTATATAATTTTTTTGAAAAAATTAGTCCAAAGTATGATAAAATTTTTTATGTTCCAGGAAATCATGAATATTATAATATCAATAAATCAAATTCATATAGTATTGAAGAATTTCAAATAAAAATATCGGAAATATGTCAACAATTTGATAATATCATTCTCATGGATAATAATTGTATTGATTTAGGTGATATTATTATAATTGGATCAACGCTTTGGTCACATATCCCAGATATTAAAAGTAATGAAATTATGTGTGCCATAAATGATTATCGTTATATAAAAAAATATAATGATAAAAAAAAACTTGTATCCATTACAACACAAGACACAAATGAATGGAATACTAATGCTATTGAATATATTACTAAACAAATTGAACTATCCGCAAAACCCTGTATTATTTTAACACATCATGCACCTTTATTTAATGATACAAGTAAAGGATTATATTTGGCTAACAATAAATACACCAATAGTCCTTATAATGTGGCATTTCACAATGATTTAAAAGAAATTATGATCAAACCAATTATTTTATGGATTTATGGACATACACATCACACATCATCTTTTACCTATAATGATATAATTATCGCTACAAATCAATTAGGTTATACTCACGAATTAACTGGATTTAATTCGATTGCTTATTATGATTTGGATGAAATTATAATTAATGATTTATGATAAATAATATTAAAATAATTGATTATTAAATAGTTATAATTATATATTACAACTATTTAAATAGAATAATAATGGATAAATACGAAAAAACAAAAGTATTGACTATTCGATACAAAAAAATAAAAAAATTACTTCAAATAGTATATGGATACGATAGTTTTAGACCAAAACAATATGAAATTATTAATCGTATTATAAATGGCGAAGATGTATGTGCTCTTTTACCAACTGGACAAGGAAAATCAATCTGTTTTCAAATACCAGCATTATATTTAGATAAACCTGCTATTATTGTTTTTCCATTGATATCACTCATGGAAGATCAAAAAATAATTTTGGATAAATTAAGCATAACATCATGTTGTTATAATTCCACAGTAGAAAATAAATATAAAATGCGAAAAGATATTATGAAAGGCAAATATCAATTTGTGTTTATTACTCCAGAATCTTTAACCAGTTTAAAGAGTTTTTTAACAGAATTAGATGATACACTTGGAATTTCATTAATAGCAATTGATGAAGCACATTGTATTAGTTCTTATGGATATGATTTTAGAAAAGCAT
>HE978666.1:21773-22582 GCA_000285855.2 Ruminococcus sp. JC304
TACGGCTTGAACTTTCTAATTTGCATTACAGTCCAATTAGATTTAAATATTTTATCTGTGAATTTAATATCTGTTAATTCTATAACAGCAGATACAATAGATCTTTTTTCAATTATATCTATGGTGGATTTTTTTCCACTTTCGTCATAAGTATTAAATAAAAATCCTAACTTTTCATCGTGTGGCATATTTATACTCATATAATGAGGAAAATCATCCGATAATCTTTGGAGTGTTTTTTATATTTTAAATTTTTGGGTAATTTCCATGGTTTAATATATTCTGAGATTGTTTCCTGATTGATTGTATCTATTTTCTTAATAAAATAATAAAATTTTTTGATATCGTCATCATTATATAAATTAGTTAAACTACTAAATGATAAACACATATTATAAGATTTTCTACCATTATTATCAAACTCTTTTACACCAAATGGCACGACCATTTTTGGTGTTTGAACAATAATTTTTTGTTTACGTTTTGGTTTTACTGGTATTGTTTCGGATAATGTAGTTTTTTTTGATCCAGAATTTTTTTTTGATTTTGATTTTGATTTAGTTTCTGATTTTGAGCTTTTTAATTTATTTGGTTCTACTATTTTTTCATAATAAACCCCCATATTTTTTGTTACTTGATAAAATAATATAGGTTTGACATAACTGATATTTTCTTCGTCAAATTTATCGATATCTATAAATAAATCCTTGTAATTACTAATATTATAACCATTCATATCAATAAAGTTATATATATTTTTTGTTTTTTCTTTAAGTGTGTCTTAGCTGATATATTTAAATAATCAATGT
>HE978666.1:22602-23632 GCA_000285855.2 Ruminococcus sp. JC304
AATACAAAGAGGTTTATTACAATATGTATCAATGAATTCTGGTAAATTTCCAATACAAATTATTAAAGTAACACAACAAGGATTAGCATGGGCAAATATGTCTGAATTAAGTGGTATTATTGATAATTTAGATATTGTTAAATTTGAACCTTTGGAAATGAACAATACTATTTAAAATAATTTACTAATAATTTAAAACATTTGTTCTAAATTATTAACTCATAAAATTTTTTTATCTTAAATTATTCTTGTCTCGAAGTATTTTTTTGTGCATTTTTTTGTGTATTTTTTTTGTGCATTTTTTGTGATTTTATTTTTTGAATTAGTTTGTTTTCTTTTAACAATATTTGTTTCAGCAATATTATTCTCATCGCTGTCATCATCACTATCTGAATATTTTGATATATTTTTTGGTTTAGGTTTGTTTGATGATTTATTAATAGATTTATTTGATGATTTATTAATAGTTTTTTTTGGATGTTTTTTCGGACTTTTTTTCGGACGATTTACTTTCTGGTTTATTAATATTTTTATTAGATGATTCATCCAATGATTTATTTAAATTTTTCTTCGAAGATTTTTCAGGTGATTTATTTGATGATTTATTTGATGATTTTTCGGATGATTTTTCGGATGATTTTTCGGATGATTTATCAGGTGATTTATTTGGTGATTTTTTTGTTTTATTATTTTCCAATAGAGGTGGAGGTGGCGGAGGAATAGGTAATGACATATCTTGTCCTTCTTCAATTACTTTACCTTGACTTACTTCTTTAATAACCGTAGTTGTTGGTTTCAAAAGTTTTTTGGCACTCAATAATTCTTGAAGTGACGGTGGTTTAAAATTTGCTCCTTCTGTTTGTGTATTATTTTTTTGAGGAATTGGGCCAGGAGGAGGAGGTATATTGTAATTTGGAGAATTGGGCATATTTGAATTTGTTGAATATGTTTGATATGGATTAATTTGATATGGATTCATTGGAGAAATATTTGTGGGATAATACATTTGNGGTGGACATGGTACTATTAA
>HE978666.1:27104-29033 GCA_000285855.2 Ruminococcus sp. JC304
ATTGCGTTCAAAAAATAATTGAACACGGATATTGGTCATCTAATTGTGATTATGTGCATATGGTTATTAGAGAATCCAATGCTGACATTTTAGATATTCTACTCGAAAATAATTTTAATTATGATTTGGATACTATTAATGAATTAATAAAAAATATGGATGGTTCTCGTGTAGATAATTTTATTAATACATTATTAAAATATGGCATATATATATCATTAACAGAGTAAAAAATTGATCATAAAATAATATTATAATTTAAATTGAATGAGATTAATAATTAATGCATATTCTTGACCAAGAGTGTAATGAAAATAATATTCAAGAAATTTGTGAGCATATAAGAGAAAATAATATTTCTGATGATGTAATCAAAAATATTATTAAAAATATTGGCTCGAGTTTTACTTACTCAAACATAGAAATCCACAATATTGGAGAAAATATTAGAAATTGTCTTCAAATACCCATATCTGATGAAGATTTTGAAAAATTAATTGATCCTTATAAATTCAATAGATTATGTTGCGATGGTAATTTAATTGAAATTAATGAATATATATCTAATCATGATATTAGTGATAAAGATATATATACTGCATTAAATACTGTATTATATGGCGATAATCCAAATTTATCCGTAATAGATTTATTATTATCGCATCCTAATTGGATAAAAACGCAATATAATTCGGAGACAATAATTAGTATTATTGTAGAAAACAATTATAAAAATATTATGATTTACATATTGGATAATTTACCAAATTTTGTTATTACTAAAAAAATGATTAGATGTTGTATTGAAATACATAAAAATTATGAAATGTTACTGTTATTAATACAATATTTAGAAAATCCAGTAGATTTTATTGAAAAAATGAATTAATAATAGAATGTATTTTTAATCATAATCCAATATTTCTTGATTTATTTTTAGATTTAGGTGTTGCAATCAATAATGAATTCAATTTGGAAATAGCAGTGAGTTTAAAAAATAAATATTATGTTCAAAAATATTTAGAACTTGGACATAAACCAAAAAACGAAAAATATATAATAGAATTAGCGATGTTTTATTTTAATGAAGATATTTTAAATTTATTGCTTGATTATCAAATTGAATGTAATATTTACAATATTACAGAATGCATCAAAAAAATTAAGCATCTAAATAATCAAGAAAAAATTATTTTGATATTCAATAAACATGGTATATCGCTTGATCTTGATTAATAAAATTGAAATATTAATATTTAATGTAGTTTATTATTTGTATGACAAAATTATATTGATTATGAAACTGGCTACGAATAAATTTGATAAAATTTGTCTTCAAGGCAATGAACAATCTATTTATAATTATATCCAAAAACATAATATTAGTGATGACATTATTATATCTAAAATTAAATATTTTAAACAATCATATAATAAATATACATTTGTGTGAAACATTACGTAATTTCCTTAAAAAATCTATATCTGACATGGAATATGATAAAATTATCAATCCGTATAAATTACGTCATTTGTGTAGGGATGGAGATTTACTAGGAGTTGAATCATATATTTCGTTATATGATTTGGATTTTAATAATATATGTGACGCAATAATTAGTACTCTATTTAGTGAACAACCAAATATACATATATTTCAACTATTAATAACGTGTTCCATTTTTAATAAATGTGAATCGATGCATTTTGATAATATTGTGGAAATAACAATAACATATAATCTTGTTGATTTTTTAAAATTAATAATAGAATATACACCAGAATTTGTGGTAAAATCCACAATGATTGAAGATTGTTGTTTATACAATTGTTATGAAATGTTATTGGTATTAATGCAATATGTGAAAAATCCTTGTGATTTTTAAATTATAACAATGAAATTATATTAAGTTGTGCAAATAATGATAA
>HE978666.1:31004-31791 GCA_000285855.2 Ruminococcus sp. JC304
GCAAAAAATTATGATCACATTGTAAAAAAATTTATTATTTCACCAGAATTTAAAAATATTATTAATATTTTACCCATATCATTACAATCGTGTTTAGATCATAATTCATGTAATAGACCATGTATTGATTCTGTTATTAATATTTTATTTAATTTATACCAAGATATCGCTTTAGAAATACCAATATTTGATACGCGTATTAATAATTATAAATGTATAAACTACAATAATTTACACATTTCTAAAGATATAATACATAATATAATTCATCAAGATAAAATGAATGGATATCATATTGCATCCATATATATTAAATTGGATATTATACATAGATTATCCCATATTGAATCATGTTATTTGAATACTATTATTAATATATGTGACACAATATTTAATAATAAATCAATAAAATTACCTCACAATCACAAGATTATTAATAATATGATTATTAATAATAAGGGTATATTATTCCAGTATTATTATTATGTATATAGTATGGATACAATTAATGATATTATTAATGCAGTATTAAAGGGTAGATTTATAAATCAATCCATGAATTTATTAAAATGGATCGATGAAAGATTTAATTAAATTATTTTCAAAAAAATAATTTAATTATTGTAATTTTGTAATATCTGCATACATAATAACATATGGCGCATCTGTAATATTTTTTATATACAAATTAGATGGCATAATTTTAGTATTTGATGGTATGTTATATTTAGTAGATATTTGATCATCGTAAAAAATATATTCTAAATTACCACTATATGCATTATCA
>HE978666.1:34238-38886 GCA_000285855.2 Ruminococcus sp. JC304
GCATTATCATAGCCATTGTTAAATATGTAATTGATTGACCACTATTTGTTGTCAATGTCAATGTAGTATTTATTTGTATATTATTTTTTGTTTGATATTAGTATTTGGATCGACCATTTCTAATCTAATTAATAAATATTGTGGTAGTGTATTAACTCGATAATGTGCATAACCAATTTCATAATCTCCAGTTATTGTATTATGAAGAGATTCAGAACCCTCTATTAAATCTGTTTCATTGTGTAATTGATATAATGTTTGTTCTAATGTAGCGTTTAAATTTGTTTTAATAATATCAAAGTTAATAAAATTAAATGAAAATTCATATGGTGTACTAGACATAAGTTGTCCATCACCAGCTCTATAATATTCACGCACACCCTTCATTAAAAATAAGTCTCTGATTTCATTTCGAAGTCTTGAAGTAAAAAAGAAATGAATTCTTCAGCATCTTCTTCCACTAATGTTACTGAAGGAATATCAAATATGTTTTGTTTTACAAATTTATAATTAGAAAATATTGTAATAGGTGTTGTTTTAGGTGATACATTCATTTCAATTAACAAATCTTTGATGTTATCATATGCTGTTATCATTGATGATTTAGTAACATTAATCGGTGTGGGAAAATTTGGTTGTAAAAATTAGTATTATTAACAATCATGGTTCTTAAATCATGCATTACAAATAATAATTGCATTGATACTCCGAAATAACATGAATTTCCAAAATTAGCAAGAGCGCGAGCATTTTCTACATTAAAATTATACATAGACATTACTTTTGTAATATCAAATCCCGCATTAAATGTCATATCAATAATATTACTAATAACTGGTTTAACAAACTTTGGTACATATTTAGATAAATTTATATCAGTTGTTGTTGCAATATTAATAAAATTAGCTTTATTTGTGATTCTAACATATTCTGTACCATTCCACATTTGATTAGCAATGGGTATTTTTCCACTAGCATCCAAAATTGGTATTGTTTGAAGTTTAATTTTAGCGGGTATTATGATGGGTTTGGGTATCGTAGATATCACAGGTGTAGATGTAATTATTTTTGGTTGAATTGAATAAATAGTCGATGTTTCATTTTTTGTATTTATACACATTGTTTTTTTTGGTAGATGGATCCATTTTATCAATAAAAGGCATACTATTATTTAATAATTTAATTTGTTCTTCCGCTTTTCTTAAACTTTGACTATTAGACACAACATAAAACACATAATAAAAAGATATTTTTTGTTCATATGGTTCAATAAAATCTTGTAATAATGGACGATTATTTTCTTGGATAAGAACCGGATCCGCTGTATTAATAGCATGCATTGGGTTAATAATATATTTATTATTAGGATTAATTATATCATTGCAAGTGTAAGTTGTATTACCGGATCTAAATATTTTATTAGTATCATAATCACCTCTATTCTCAAAAGAAATAACATTTTTTATTTTTTGATCCGCCTCAATAATCGGAGTGCCATTTTCTGCGAATTTACCAGTTGTTATATTAATATCATTTGTTAATATGAAATCAGATATTTCTTTTGATTTAAGAATATCAGTAGATTGTAATAGTTTTGGATTGACAATTAATTTATATTCACCAACAATAGAACCATCTGGAATTCTATTATTTAAAGCTTGTAATACTCGATATCTATTGGCTGTTCGATAATTATCGCTAATAGCATTGGTAATTGTATCTCCATTGATAGTAGATGTTTGTTCTTGTATATCACTAGATTTATTTAACACACTGGTTATTAAATATTGTAATAATCCGACAACATTTTCATTAATATAATAGGCTTCATAAAATGCATATATTTTACTTCTTGACCATCCACCATCATTATCATTATCTGAACCACCTGGACCTTCCACTACTTGATTTATTATTTCCACAATGACATCAAATAATTTATATTGTATTAAAAATCCAATAATTACAACACATACTAATATTTTTATTTCATTTAAAATGAAATTGGCATTTAAACCAGAATATACTAATTCAATATTTACAGACGGAATTCCTTTCTGCCTAGTTGTATATTTATCAATATCAGTTCCTTCTCCGGTATAATATTTAGGATCAATATTGTTCATGTCGAGTAATTGAGTAAATGTTGTAAGTGTACCTGGGTTTTGATATAAACTTGAAATAGGATATTTATTAGGAGTAAAGTAATCACCAGATGTATCAGTGTATCCAAAATTGTCCACAATAAATGACAATATATCTTGTACTATTTTTTGTTCAAAAACAGTTTCTAATGTATTATAATTTGGTATCGTAATACCATAACTACTAATATTAGTTAATATGTTAGAAATAATAGTAACATTATCGTCATATATAGGTATAAGAAGAGGATTTAATACGTAAGTGCTTTTTCTTTCTTTTGCACTTGAATCTCCGGATCTCCAAGCGGTTGGCTCGATATCTTTAAATACACGTTTTCTCAACTCAATTTGATTTGGAGAAGAACCCATAATATCGGGTGTTATAGCTGTATCTACGTATGTTTTACCAATATCTTCTTTACCAGGCAAATCATATATCAAAAATGGAACAAATATTGGATTTGTTGATTTTGGATCAAGATTAATTTCAAAATCATAAACTAATATCGATCTAGATGAAATAGGATTATTTATTGTTCCTTTGACTTGTTATATAATGTGATTAAATAGTTTTTTAATTGGCATACCATTTGTTCTGACTTGATCAATTTGATCAACAAAATCGGTAAAATTTCGATAATGATTTTCCGTAATTTTTGCGTAAGTAGATCCTATCATTTTGTTACTTGAATCAAAATATTTATTATATGTTGCTTTAGTTTTGCCAGATAAATTTGGATCGTTAATATTGTTAATTGTAAAATTAGTACCAGTAGCTGGATTTTTAAGATCCATAATATATGCTAACATGTCATGACGATTAGTAAAAGCTAATTGATCAACTAATCCTAATGTATTCGGATTACTGGTATCAAGAACATGATGTATGATACATTGATAAAAATCAGGATAACATTGATAATAATTATCTTCTGTCGGATTCCAATAATAATTATATTGAGTTCCTAAACCATATATTTCGAATACTCTAAAGTAAATATCAATATTAGTAAATTGATCCATAGTGGCCTGTAATATACCATTACTTGGTGAATCTATTCCCTTACTGATATCCATTTTACGACCAAATAATGATGCAGATTTACCCACACCACTATAACCATACGTCATAATAACAGTACCTTTATTGTTTAATATATTAGGAGCAATAGACATATAATTACTAATAACATCGGAATCTGGGAATATTTTAGTATTATAAATTCTCTCAAAATCTATTCCTAGAGGAACTGGTTTCATTTTTCGATAAGTAGAGCTATAATAAATTCCAAAATCTTTTGATTTATCGGGATTATTAAATTTATTTATTTGATCGAGTAAATCAAAATTAATTTTAAGATTATTACCATTATTTTCATTAATAAATATTAACTTACCAGTCTCCCAACGTCGATTATATTCTTGATTAGTTGGATCAACATCCAATAAAAAATTTACATCTTTTCCAGTTGTCATGGATAAATTATTTAACTCATTGTTATAATTTTTGGACACAAAATCATTTATTCTTAAATGAAGTTGTACTTTGTCCATTGCCACAGCGCTATATTCGTCCAAATATTTGCGTAAACCTTGAAATTCTAAAAAAACACTACTAGAATCACCCGTAGTTTTCATTGTTTGTATTTTATATTTTAAAATAGGATCATATTTAACGCCAGGTTTCAAATTTTGAATATTAATGTCATCGATCATCTGTTTATTTTTTTGATAATCTTCGCGGATCCATTTGAATAACATGTAGCATCTTTTCAATTGTATATAATGATATTGATATAAATAAGATTCTAAATCGGACATATCGTCAAAAGATTTACTATCTAAACATGTCACAATAGAATCCAAAATATCATAATAATATTCGATTAATCCAAATGACATTCTTTTATAAAATTTTGATACAATAGCTTTATTATTAATAGTTTTATTAATAGATGATTTAAATGCTTGATAATTATTTATTTGTGATAAAGCCAAAACATGGTAATTATTTTTACTTACAATATCATAAATTTTTTGTTCGGTCATTCTCCAGATATTTTCATAATTGTCAATGATATTCTCTAAATGTGTCAATAATTTTGAATTATCAATAAATGCATATTGTTTATAAAAATCATTAAACATAACTAAACTAATACTATCAGTCATATTTCTCAAAGTCATTATTCTATCTTGCATATCATCTTTATAATTATTAATTAGATTCATAACATTTTTATGAGCATCTATTAATTGATTATAATTATTTAATTCATTTTCATAAAAATTATATAAATTTGGCTTAATATTTTGAGTTAAAATTTTTGTAACATCATTAATATCATCAACAATATTCATATTATTAGTATAATCATCTGGTTCAAATAATATGTATTTAATGTTGGTACTATTGCGATCACTTGTAGGATTTTGTATTATGTCAGATAATTCATTCGGATCAAATAATGCAACATTAAATCGAGTAGTATCAAAATATTTTT
>HE978666.1:42404-44279 GCA_000285855.2 Ruminococcus sp. JC304
AAAGTATCATCTAAAAATGATGGTAAATAAGCAGATAAAGACCCCTCATAATTTTTAAATACTGAGCCGTTATTATTATTATTAATAATAAAAGTATTTATTGTTGGAATATTGTTTTCAGTTATTCCTAATATATTATATTTATAAGAATTGGGTAATAATAATTCATTGGCTTGTAATATATCGAAATTTGGAAAATCAATATTTGTATCTGATAATAAACTATCTCCGTTCGAAATAATATTACGCATAATATCTAATATTGGGCTAGCATTATTATAAAATTCATTATATTTATCATGAATTTGTGTGACTAAATTATTATTGTCACGACTATTAATTCTAATCAATGACAAGTTACAATTGATAATATTATGTGAGCGTAAATTAAAATCAGAATCGATAAGATAATTAGCGCATTTTGCTAATCCATTTGATACTGGTAACAAAATATTATCAGTTAAATTCAAATCCTGATATTTGCGGACAGATCTAATTTTTGAAATAAAATTACTTTGTTTTAATAATTGATGTTGATGTTGTTGTATTTCTTGAAAATCGTTATTATACGGACTATTAGTTAAGATTAATCCAATAAAAGCTTCATAGAGTCTTGATATTTTTTCGTAAAATAATTGATATATGTCATTTATAATTGTCTCAATTTGTTGTAATAAAGTATTTTTTATCTGTGTAGCTAGGATAATATCTCTAGGAGTATCCAATCCTCCTCTCGTTCGATACATATTTTCAAGATATTGTTGAATTTCTTTACGAATACCACTTTTATTTACATCACCTGTTAAATTTAATAAAAATTGATATAAATTATAAAGAGTAATATCATTTTTATTGGAATCAAATTTAGATTTTAAATTTTTGATTTGATCAGTTTCATTATTATTATACAATATGTAATAAGGAACAATTTGATCCATTAGTACCGATGATTGATTAATATTAAATCCTGTAGTTTGTAATTCACCTTTAGAATTAAATAAAATATAATCGGTCATCATATTATTTAAAAAAGTACTGCTAGGTACAAGATATTTTTGTATCAATTGTGATATTTCAGGAGGCATATTAATCCTATTGGTAATATGAGGAAAAAACATTAATCTCATTTCACTCAAATTTTGGATGAATTGCCAAATATTTCTAGATAAATCATTAAAGTTATTGTCAACATTAACTATTAATCCATTATTTATTATTGTGGATAAATTACTATTTTCTAAACTCGAACGAATAATATAGTAATCTTGATATTTTTTTAGTAAATATTCCAACTGTTTATTAATAAAATCTAAATCTTTTTCGATAACTGTAATATTTAATAACATTAGATGAAGAAGTTTTTAATTGATCAGCGTAATCAGTGACATAATATTTGTATAAATTTTCAATGTTAAAATCATGATTATATACACTTTTAGTGAACTGAATATGTTCTTTTTCTAAAATATCTTTTTTTTGAGAATAAATTAAATCCGATTTCTTTCATATATATTTCAAAATCGGTCAATCTCTTTTTTGATTGTGATATGTGTTTCCGAATGTTTTGCAAATTTTCCACATTTAACCCAAAGTTTTGAATTTGGGATATCATTTCTTTTGAAAAAATATTAAAAGTATCAATGTTATTTTCCATAACATTTCCTGCTAAATTTTTAATAGTGTTCATATCATTGCTAGTATTTATTATGTTATGATATTCTGTTATTAGTGATGAATTTAACGATTCTAATGTTGAATAAAAAGTATAAAGTTGTTGATATAATTTTTCAGTGGATACATTATCTGGAACAAAGTTTTTTCTATTAAAAATTTTATTGAGATCATTAACAATCGCTGATATATTATTTATTCCAT
>HE978667.1:0-1092 GCA_000285855.2 Ruminococcus sp. JC304
ATCGGCACCATATTTTATTAATTTTATAATCATGTCTCGAAAATCAAACTTGTGAAATTTTTTGATTAATATTAACAGAGGAAATGATCCATCATTATCAATAATATTTATATCAGCATCTCGTTCTAATAATAATTCTATTATCCGATGTGCATTTTCCTTTTCCCATTTATCAATATAACATTGCACATAATAATTTATAACGCGTGAAAGTAAACTTTTATTAGGACCGGGAGAATTAATATCAGCACCTTTATTTAGAAATAATTTAATCATTTCTAAATCATCTAATCTCCCACCACAAAACACAAATAACGGACTTGCTATCAAATTATGATATTTTCCATAAATATTTGGATTGGTACCATATTCTAATAATAATTTAACTATTTGAGGATCATATTCAAATGATTTTGTATCTGTATATAAATATTTAACCAATGATGTCATACCATTTTTATTTTGTAAATTAACATCAATACCATTTTCTAATAACACATTAATTAAAGTATAATCACTATTATATTTTTGGACAGCAATATGTAAAGCAGATTCTAAATTTTTATCCACATCATTAATATTAGCGCCGTTATCTAATAATAATTTTACGCCTATTGTTGCATTTGCATTATCTGCATATTTAATGATTGCAATTAATGCCGTATCACCATTGATATTTTTTTTATTTAAATCTGTTTTTGGAAACGATATTTGTTCTAATAAATCTTTGCCATATGTTTTAAAAGCTTTTTGGACAAGGAATATATAACTATTTTCATCGATATTATAATTTGCCAATAATTCAATGATTTCAATATTACTATATGTGTTAATATGTTTACATGCTAATATTAATGCTGTATCTAAATTATTATTTTGAATATTTGGACTGGCAAAACAATCTAAGAGTAATTTAACAATTCTAGTATTTGAATTACAGCAGGCTAACATTAAAGCTGTCCATCCTAATTCATTAGTTGCGTTAATTTTGGATTCATTGTGATATAACCAATTAATTATTTTTCTTCATAATTATCTATTTTTTGATAATGTGTTACTAAATACATTAGTTCTGTAAATCCTCCGCATTTA
>HE978667.1:2385-4188 GCA_000285855.2 Ruminococcus sp. JC304
CGGACAACATTCATATTCCATATTATTATTAAAAGTATCAGCCTTCATTAATTAGCTTATTGTCAAATCAATTTGATAATAAGATAATTATAATTCAATTTTAATTTTATTGTTGTTATCTAAATAAACCGGGCATCCAATGGATTCCAAGTGTTTGATTAACTTTTCGGGATCAGATTTGATTTGTTCATCAGAATTTTCCTTTTCAATTCTCTCAATGACTTGAGTTGGACCTCTTGATCTATCATGTACTTTATTTGCGTGTGGTTGACGTTCGAAAGGTAACATAAAATAAGGTATAGACATATTATATTATAATGATAATAACCTATTAAATAGGATAAATAGTTTAAATGATAATAATATCAATTTTTTTATTGATAATCCAATAATTTTTGTGTTCGTGTTGAAGCAAAATTTTCTATATAACGATAAATATCATGATAACCATTTTCCCATGCACTATCACTAATACTAGCTAAATTAATTTTAAGTCCAAGATTAGCAATTTTGTTTACTAAACTACATACAAACTGATGTTTTCCCCGACATGCTGCACTTCTTAGAGATAACTCATATTGTCGAGTCATATTCTTGAAAAGAATTGGTGTTAGTTCACTCGATTGAAGTATTTTATCTTCCACAATTTCATAAATTTCCAAATTATCATTCTCAACAGCTACATACATTAAATCAATCCATTGGATTAATTTTATTTTATTATGAGTAACTAGATATTTGACAAATTTAATATTTGAACTTTCTAATGCAGCTTTAATAGTATAATTGTCTAACTCTTGATGAGAGTCGTAATATTCTTTTGCTAAATAACAAAATATTTGATAATGATTTTGCGATATAGAATAATTTAATGCAGCAATATGATCATTTGTGCCATAACAACCACAACCTTCTTTAATATATTTCACCAAATCATAATTTCCATGAATAGTTGCCAAAACATAATCCGAATTACTTGTTTTAGCTCCATTTTTTACCAAATATTTAATCATTTCTACATTAGTTTTTTTTGTAATAAACCATTTAATCTCAATTTTCAATAATCTGATAATATCATTATTATTGTTTACCAAAAGTTTAATTATGTCTAAATATTCACGTTGACAAATTTTAATAAAAGTTTTTTGCGAGATAATATGATGAGGTTTTAATAATTTGGTTACTGTTTCCAGGCTAGATTTTCTATTGAATTTCAACAATACTTTATCTAGATCATGTGAAATATAATTTTTTGAATTTTTTCCTAATAGATGCGTGTATTGAAACATTGAACGAAGACTTGCACATATATCGTTTTTTTTATATTGACTAAGAGCATAACTTAAATTATTGGTATTATTTTTGGTTGAATATTGTATTGTTGCAAATTTTAATATATTGTTTTGGGTATAACAATTGGTTTTGCTTAATAATCTAATTCGACGCATTATTATTATTACTTATTTATTATCAAACTATAATTTGATAATGAATAAATCAATTTTTTGATCTGATACTAGAAACATCGATGGCAATTGCTCCACCATTGTTTGTGTACCAGGCATGTGAAGTTGAAGATTGAATGATAGATGGTGTATCATTTGCTATTCTATGCATCACTCCATCATAAATATCAAAATTAGAAGACCGATAAATAATCGGTTCATTATTTGGATGATCACATCGACCGGATTCATCAATAATCGTTTGATTTTGCATTCCAATAAAAATTGAAATCTAAATTATTAGGTAAATCATAATTAGTTTAATATTAATAAAAATTATTTAATCAATGAGAAGAAT
>HE978667.1:5768-9313 GCA_000285855.2 Ruminococcus sp. JC304
ACTCCTATTTGGAGCACTCGAATGTCTACTAGTATAAATACATTTAGAAGTGCTCGTATTATGAGAACCAGGCCTATTGCTAAAAAGATAATCGATAAATTTCCAATTGATGAACCTGAGATTGATCAACCTATTAATAGTCTATCCGATCATGATAAATATCGCGAGCTGTTAAATAATTATAGTGAATAAAAAAAATATAACAATCTTATCCAAGATGAAAATTCATATGATAAATTAGTTAGATATTTCAATGAAGAAGTTGAAGTATCTTCGGAATTTCTTGGTACTTTATGGTTCACATCAGCTTTAGGATGGTTTTTTGCTTTGTTCTTGCTAAATTGAGTAATTCCAAATAAAGAAATTGAAATAATATTATTTAGAAAGATTTAATTATATTAACCAATTATCAAATATAATGAAACGTTTCAATAAAATATATAATTATCGTAATACAGTTTCCATAGCACAACATTATTTTTAAAAAATGGATATAATTCCAACAAGACTATAGTAAATAGATTTATAACCAATCATAATAAATCTCATAATAATATTGAATATCAAAAATTGCTTGATGATTTTAATCAAATGAATAATAAATATACTAAACTTGTCGATTATAAAATTAAAAGGAAAAATATTATTTGTGACAAACCCAAAAACAAACAAATTGAATATATTTCAGTTACACGTAAAGAAATTTATTTTACATTGTTAATTGATGCATTGGGTTGGTATACAATATATTGTGTCTTACATAATGCATAATAACGTCATTAATAATCGTTCGTTAATAATCATTTGTCAATAATCATTAATCAATGTTTATTAATAATAGCTAATAAATCAACACAATTAAATCTTTCAGCACATCTCTTAACATAACTATTTTTAGCATTAATATTAGCTCCTTTTTGAAGTAAATATTCAAATGTTTCCAAATGATTATTTCTAGCTGACCATCTTAATGCATAATCATGTCTGGCATGAACATCAGCACCATTATCTACCAATAATTTCACCATATTAATATGACCTTTTCTAGCGGCTTTCTTTAAACAATAATTGTTATTGACACTAATATCAGCACCACAATTAATTAGATATTTGGCGATATCTAATCTATTACGTTTGCAAACATAACTCAAAGCGAATCCGTTACGACTATTAATATATTTAGTTTTAAAATTATTATCTGGAATAGATTCCAATAAAATTTTAATCGTCTCAAAATTATTTTTTTCAATGGCTATAATCAAACTAGGATTAATGGTACCATACATATCTAGTTTAGTGTAATAATTAGGATAAACACTTATTAAATATTCTAAAATATTATTGTAACCAAGTCTTACAGCTTCATGTATGCCTAATATATAATAATGCCAATGTTTCTCACAATCCACAAAAGAAACAAAATATTTGACAAAATCAATATCGCCATATCTACATGCTAAAAATATGTTGGATTGATTAGTGCCAGATTTACAATCACGTATAAAAGCAGTGTTACTAAAAAAATTTAAAGGATTAATATCGTGATATTTGGTTGCATATTGTAATATCAATTTATTATTTAAATTGAGTGGTATTAATTTTTCTGGAGATTCATTTGTACTATTTATCAAATAATTTACAATATCAAAGTATTTTCTCGTTATCGCATAATATATCATATGATACAATTCAACTCCACTTTCTTTTAGAAATTTAAAAGTTTCTATTTTGTCCAATGGTAGTTTCGGACCAAGTATAATTTTATTAGCTTTCCAAATTCCACTGGTGGAATTATATCGTAATTCAAAATCAGGATCAGTCATGGGCAATAAAACTTGTCTAACATTATAACCAAATCCAAAAGATCTGTGAATATAATTGGGTGTAGTGAAACTAAATTCTTTGCAATTGTCTCTATTTTTTAATGATTCGGGTATTATATTGAGACCATCATGAAATGGTATATTTTCTGGACAATGGTGAGTATATGTTTGATAATTATCTAATATTACATCGGTTATTTTCAAAAATACTATCTTTTTAAATTTTTCACCATCTGTCATAATAATTGATTATTATGATAGATAATTATTATGATATGTTTATATTTTGTTAATATTTTGTTAATTATCTACAAAAAATTTATACACCAATTCAATGAACAATGCAATTACAAAAATCGCACAAACTACCCAAACTATTTCACAAAATTTCCTAAAAAGTGTACATTTGATAACCCGATAATCACGACATATCCCAGGATTTTCCAAATCATATTCAATATATTCGTTATTAATACTCATTATGAAATGTTTCTTATTTAATTATTATACTCAATGGATCTTGTATATATTTAATATTTCAATATTTTATATATCAATCAAACATAAAATAATCACACTGCCCCAAATACATCCATCTGTAAAACCATTCATAAAACTTAATACTATTTCTTCCGTTTCTTTAAGATATCGATTCACCTTTTCTTTTTCAAAAATCTTTGTGTTTGAATAATAATGACGAGTATATAATTTTTGATCTCGTTTACAATCAGTAATATTTATGGAACGACTCATATATATTTTTGATTCATTTAATAATAATTGTGTGCCAATGCGTGATGAACTTGGGTATGATTGACGAACAAATAGAGTGCTTCTTTTTATTTTATGCATTTAATATCAAATTTAATAATATTGAATTTAATATTAGGGAATAACTTAAATAATTATTATTCAATTTTTTAACCAAATCTACTAAATATCACAAATGATATTGCTGCACCAGTTATAATACCTTGACCATAAGTAATAATATCGTCGACTGTAATTTTTATTAGATTCTTTAGATTTATCATTATTTATAGATTTATTAGAAACATTGTTATCTACTACAGCATCTAGTGTATTATTAATTTTAGCACTTGACTCTAATATTAAATCGGATACTTTGATATAATCGTCTGCAAGTTTCTCATATTTATTAACTAATCCAATATGTGCTTTAATCCATTTATTTAATTCTGCTTGATAAGCTTTTTTTTCTTTATATGATGTTCTAATAAACCGATTTAAATATGGATCATTGATACCTGTATTCGATAGTCGATGACTAAGATGATTTGATGAATATTGAATTGATGATTTACGTGCGATTTTGCATGTTCTTCTCATTTTTGGTGATATTTTGACTATTATTAATAGGTATACTTGTATTATTTTTTTCAAATTTTTCCGTCGCACGAATAAAAATTGAAAAAATATTATTCGTATAATGTTTTCCTTGATTAAAACTAGTTAATTAAATCAAAAAATGAACAATTTAAGATCTTATGTCAATGATCATAGATTCTATTCTGAAGGAAAATATAAAACTATATTTCCAACCCGAGTTTTCAAAAAAGTTATTTGTCACTCCAAAAAAAATAATATACATGATGTGGAAGCAATCGCTGAATTAATAATTCCACCTGGATCTACTATTGTAAGATCTTATTATTCATATGGCATGATGAGAACTAATAATGTTTATGTAAAAAATATAAC
>HE978667.1:11756-13532 GCA_000285855.2 Ruminococcus sp. JC304
ATGTTTATGTAAAAAATATAACTGATTTGGGTGATCAAATTATTGATGATGATTTTGAATGTTATTCACCATCTATGGGTAATTTGAAATATAATGTTGGCTCACATGTCAAGCCAGAAAAACCGTTAAATACAGATATATATAAAACATGTGTATCAGGCATTCATTTTTACCTGTCTAAACAATCAGCCAAAAATTATTGGATCTAATTTATTATCATTATTAATAATAATAAATTAGATTATGCAATAATCTTATACTATAAATTTGTTGAAAGTGATGTCAACCATCTTGGGAAGATGATCACTGGGAAGATCTCTAGTGGAGAAAAGCTCAGGTTCCGGTTCCAGCATTGTTCTAGCATCGAATCTGGTGTTACTGTGGCGCATGAAATCTGAATTATATAGAATATGATCTACTTTATCCAGTTTAGGAGCGTTGAATTTAAATTTGTCTTTTTCAGAACCAAGGTAAGTACCAGAGATTTCCATCCCATTACACATTCCTTTATTTTCTACTCTGGTAGTTGATTTTTCCAGTATATCTATTTGTTCATTATAACCATTGCCAATATAACTATTCAAAGCACCACCAATAATATACTTTTTAATTTTATTCTTGACACACCATTCAGCCAGCTTTTGAGAGCAATCTAGTCTGGATTGCTTGTTCATGGGAAAATGAACATTACCTACAACAAACTTACTACCAAGAATAGTTTGCCCTTCGATACAGCGAGAAAAATAAGCCAAGAAAAGATTGGTTCCGAATCCATTGACATTAGAGATATCATCGGGTACATACTTTTCTTTAGACATAAGCTGAATGTTTTTGGTCTTGTAAAGAGAAACTCTTCTACGATTGTAAGCAATCAGATTATTGGTACAAATCTCATTGGCATTTCGTGGAGCATAAGCAACATCATATCCAATATCATTAAGATCATGGATAAATTTATTGCGCAATTCATATCCAGTAATTTTTTGGAGACAAGCAATATCAGGATTCAATAGTGACAACAATTTCACAATTCTACCAACTCGATTGTTCCAAGAATCATGATCGCAAAGACCTGCAGGAATATTCCAAGTCATAAACTGGATAGGAGAATCATCTTGTTGATCGGTGCGCAGATTATGGTTCATATTGTAACTATTGAATCCGTGAATAATATTAGATAACAACATAAATTAAGTTCATCAATATGTTTCATTTTCAATTTTTTATTAAAAAAATTTTTTAACAAAGAATTAATTAAATATTATTATCACATTGATTCTGATCGTGGACAAATAATTTCAGCGATAATTTCGGCCGATCCTGGTAATTTATAAGTAATAACATCTACAAGTCCATTTGGTGTTTCACGTACTTCTATAAATCTATCAATTTTCACGGATGCAATTTTTGTGATAAAATGATCGCAATTAAATGACTCCAATAAACAATTGTTTGGATAATTATTCATTATCTTTTATTAATTAGTTATTATTAATAATGATTTGTCTTGATCTTTGATTTTTCAAATTTTTGAGATACAATCGTTTATCTCGATTAATTTGATCACAATTTATATTCGCATATTCTATAATATTATTTTTAAATGACCATCTGAAAAAATTAAGTTGAGCTAGTGAAGATAAGAAACAATCACTATTATTTTTCACCATAACAAAACACCAGTTTTTGACTGTGACAAAACACATCAAAATATGCAATAGTATATTTATGTAATTTTACTTCATATTTATTTGCAATATCAAGATTATTATGGAC
>HE978667.1:15951-17161 GCA_000285855.2 Ruminococcus sp. JC304
AATATCAAGATTATTATGGACAACATAATCTAAATTGGTACAAGTCACATTAGATTTACCTTTAATTATAGGTAAAAAAGTTTCCAGATGCTGAGGATTATTTTTATACCATTCTAAAACATTATTCAATAAATTTTTTCTCTCTCAGTCAATAGAGTTTCCGAACGATAGGTAGTCATTAAATATATTAATCAATATATCTAATAATTTAAATAAATATAATCATCAATTTTTTAATTGCGTTGTAAAGCACCATGTTTATTGAAAACACCACAATTTCCACATTTAATGCCATTTGGCGAAACAATACATCTACCTTTGAGATAAGGTTTAGTACATCTTTTGCATTTGGTTTCTTCATATTTGAGCAATAGTGGAGTTGGATTTTTTTTATCATTATTTTGATTTGCACTAATACGTTTGGGAGAAATTATGGATTCGATCAATACAGCATCTTCTTCATCGAACAACATTCCATGCATATATTTCTCCGATAAATATGCGAGTTTTTTGATCGAATAATTTCTACCATAACAAGTCGATAAAAATTTACATAATTGATAAACGGAAAAGTATGAAATATCATACTTTCTATAACCAATAATACACATTAACATCATTTTAATCCACGATCTTCTGGAATTTCCAAAGTAGTCTTTAAGATTATCAAGACGACATGTCTTATATTCGCCACCACTTTGTTTGCATCGACAATAACCATAATTGTGAAAACTTCCGCAATGTTTACACTTTGTACCATCATGCCCATAGGGACAAAAACCATCTTCTAAAAAAGTCCCACAATGAATACATTTTTTACCATTATGTTCATATGGACATAAACCATTTCGACATAAAGCTCCACAATGAATACACTTACTACCATCATGATCATATGGACATGATCCATTTCGACAAAAACTTCCACAATGTTTGCATCTAGTTTTGTAACATTTAATATCATCACGTTTGGTCATAATATCTTTTTTCACACCAAAATCAATAAGGCCAAACATACAAGAATCAATAATATCTTTTCCAAGATAAATTGGAACGATATTATCAGTCTCGAAACAAATAGTCTTGCCCTTGAGAGTAACACAATATATTTCCATTGGTAATATTATCTGCTATCAATATTCAGTTTATTATCTGAATAATAATTTAGTATAAAAGTAGAGCTTATTTAATAATATTTTATTCAATTTTT
>HE978667.1:18506-19348 GCA_000285855.2 Ruminococcus sp. JC304
AAACATAATATTAATGATGTCAGATATATATTAGTAATTTTTAATAAAAAATTTATGGATGATCTTATTAGTTCAATCAAACAAATTGATAATTTTAATAATGGCAATAAATATGACATAATTAAAACATATATTAATAGATTAAATATGAAAGATAAAATGTGTGATGAATATTCATATTTGTCAGAAATGCATTTATCCGAATATTTGTTTGATTATTTTAATGTCAAAAAAATGAATTCCATTACCAAATCATTTATTCCAGGATACAAAAATTATTATTTTGTCAAAGAATTTTTCTATGAATTTGAACTTGATCGAATTACTCGCCAAGAATCATTTAATTCTATTGATTTTAATTCTATTGATTTTAATTCTATTGATTTTGATTCTATTGATTTTGATTCTATTGATTTTAATCCTACTGATTTTGATTCTATTGATTTTAATTCTATTGATTTTGATTCTATTGATGATTAAAAATTTGAATTTAAAATAGTCAATATTAAACATTCTATTAATTGACAATTAATGGAATTTTTAATATTATTAGTCACATCTTTGACTATATTATTAGCTATCTTAATGGCTATATTATTTGTGGTATTTTTTGTCGTTGGATCGGTAAAATTATACAAATATCTATCTTTCTGGAAAAAAATTGTATTTTTATCTGTATTATTTTGTGCCGGTTTTGCAATAATATTTGCATTAGCTTCTCCTATGATAATTACTACATATAATAATGATTTGTACGGTAAGACATGCTATGGTCTCATAGAATGTAATAGTCCCACTAAATGTTTTTGTAGACATAGAACATTGTATGGTTACATCAAGTT
>HE978667.1:22505-24188 GCA_000285855.2 Ruminococcus sp. JC304
AATATGTTGTATATTCACAACATAAATCAATACTACAATCATTATCAAATTCCATTTTAAATTTACATTTAATACCATCACTACATTCCCAACCTCCTGGATTATCATATGACGATTTATATTTCATGGTTTTTATTTTAGTTTCAAATATACTAGGCACACAACCATCAAAATCTAATTCAAACTCTTGCTGTAAAATAGCCTTTTTAATTCGATACAAATCGTTGTGATCTAATTTTTTGATATGATTAAATATTGATTCAAGTCTTTGATTACGATCAAAAAAAATTAATTCATTCATTTATCTTATTAATATTTGGTACACTCATTAATATTAATTTTTTTATTCCAATTTTTTTGGTCGAATAACAAAAATTGAAATTTATTTTGGTAAGTACTATTAATGATATCAAATCCAATATATTAACCACAATGAAGATTTCAAGAATTAATCATAACGATCTATTTGCGATTGTCATCAAATTAAGACAATATATACAAGATAATAAGATTAATAATGAGATTAATAATGGAATCAATTACCAAGATATTATTGATTTAATTGATTCCATGATCGAAAATAAAACTTCTCAAACTAATTTCAGTACTCATACATTTAATACATTTACCGATATTAGTTTAATTTATTACGCCAATAAAATTAACAACACTAATATTTTCAAAAATTATATTTTTATAACCATGACAACGAATATTATACATATTTTGCACTTAGTATTGGTGCGATAAATACATTTAAATGGTTGATGTCGCATGGATTTTCATACAATATGTCTGAAATATTAAATTATTTGCAAAAAAATTGTGGAATGAAAATTTTTGGGAAAAATATTTGATGATGATTTTCTGAATGTAGATAATTCAATCATCAATAATGCGGTTACGGCAGCTTCTTCAAATGGGATTGAAGAATATGTGAATTATTTTATTAGATCCAATCATGTGATTAAAATAATTAAAGAGAATTTAATTAGTGTAATAGAATATGCGATAAAAATAAATAATTGTGACATTGTCAAAATGCTAGTCAAAAAATTTACTTTTTGGGCCGATGATTATCGAAAAGTATTTATACAAGCTGTTAAAAATAATAATTTTATGATTACCAAAACGCTACTGCATTCAATAATGTATAGAACAAATAAAGAAACATTAATTGGTTTTAATAATAACGAAGCATTAAAGTATGCTATCACAATGATAAATTATGATATGATCAAATTATTAATTGATTATAATACTCGAACAGATCATCTGATAGAATATCATATTGAAGGCACATTGGATATTAAAAATGACGATCATTTAGATAAAATAAACAAACATATTGATAAATTTTTTTGCAATAAATGTTCTAAATTAATATAATATAATTATTGTTATTAGCTATTTTTAGTACCAATAATAGTTATTTATTTTAATTCAATTGAATCAAAATAAATAATGTTTATAAGATATTTATAATATATTAAGATGTATACCTGATACATTAGTACAAACAGGTCCATCCATTCCACCATCATTTATCTTATGGGCTCTTGAAATTTTAAAAACATTTGATTTATTTAGTTTTTCATTTAGTTTTGGATGAAAAGACCATATTTCTTAAAACATTCATCCAAGTTTGATAATTCAGCTTTATATTCAGGTATATCTGCTGTT
>HE978667.1:26435-29924 GCA_000285855.2 Ruminococcus sp. JC304
TTCTTTCTTTAATTTTTTCATAATGAATTTATCAAAATGACTATCTCTTTTAACTAATAGATTACCAATTTTTTCCGCATTTTCCAAACAACCATATAAATATCGTTCATTCTCTTCTCGTTTAATATTTTTTAAACTAGTAATATAATTTTCAGAATTTGATGTCTGCATTTTTTTGTTCAAGTTATTATACTTAATTTTATCAATTTATTTACAAAATATGATTATTTTTCAATTTTTTCGATTATATTTGAGATTATCTGTAAATGATCAGGTGTTGAATTAAATGTTAATTTAATTCGTTGTTTTAAATGCACAATATTTTCTGTATTGCATGATATTAATAGATATTTTATTAAATATTCCACAATTTCTAAATATTGTTTTTCAAATAACATTCTGATGTAATAATAAGAATTATATTTAATGATTGTGATATAATCAATGAAATTAATAGGTTTTTCGATTAAATATCTAATCATATCAAATTTACCTTTTATTAGATACATTTTAAATGATTGAATGAAAATTTTTTGGACATATTCATCATTCAAAATATCTTCATTATAATATTCAATAATAAAATTAATGACATTAATATTACTTTTTTCTAAAACTTTTTTTAAAGTATGATAATTATTAAATCTAATATCAGCACCAAGTTTAATTAAATGTTTAACTATTTCAAGATTTCTACAAGAGGCTATTGATTCAAAAGCAATATTTATGACATGTTGTAAAACTTGATGATCAATATTTACATCTATTTCCGTTAATATATACTCGACTAATTCAAGACAACCAGATTTTATTGCTAATATTAATAATTTTTTATCAATAATTGTGTCAGAAATATTTTTATTTTCATTTTTGTAAATATTAAAAATATATTTGACCGTTTCTAATCTTCCTTTTTCGATCGCTAATTGAATTGACATGTCATTATTAGAATAAACGTTTGCTCCATTTTCTATTAAATATTTAATAATTTCAAGATTTCCACGCTTGCAAGCTAATTGAATTGATTTATTATTATTGGCTGTCAAAAAACTTCCTTGATCCACCAAAAATTTAACAATTTCCATATGATTGTATTCACAAGCTAACTGGATAGCTTTATGGTTTTGAGCTTTAACATTGGCTCCCTTATTTATCAATAATTTTACAATTTCAATGTGTCCATGTTTTGATGCTTCTATTAATGCTATATTATTTTTGGCTTTAATATTTACACCTTTTTCGATCAATTCATTTACAGCTTTAATATTACCTTTTTTACTACTGATAATTAGTGCACTTAACATTTTTAATCACCGATCATTAATAGATATTTATAATAATTCAATTATTTTTCAATTTTATTAAAATATTTATTTTTGAATAAATTTATTCATACTCTTCTAAAAAGGTCTTATTTATCGAATATTTTTCCTAATATCAAGTCATCTAATTTTATATGCATAATACCATTGTATATATACTTGTCGCAAAAAATTTGAAATATTTATTTATTGAAACACTCTTTATTAAAACACTATATTTATCCGTCTGTAATGGAGAAATATATCACATACATATTGTCACAAGTAAAAATTTTGTCACCAATTCCTATAATTGATGAAGATGTATCTAATATTGAAGAAAATATTAAATCTAAGTTGAATAAAATATTAAAAAAATTATTAATACAATGGATTAAAGAAGATTTTTGTTTGATTAGTATTGATGATGATGATTATGAATATGATGATAATCAGATTGTTAATATACAGGTTGATAAAAAAAATTTAAATTTGGAGTTAGAAAAAAATCTTGATTCAATCGTAAAAATAGTAATTTATGATTACATCAACATAAAATGTAAAGAAGAATATATAAGCGGGAACAGAGAAAAAGCCATTTCGTATTTTCCGTACATAGATGTTAATTACAACTATTATAAGAATAGTAAAGATTATCGTAGTATTCTTAATTATGCAACTGATAAAGAAGATATCGAAGTGATCAAAATTATACTTGGAAAAAAACCTCACAATTTTTATGAAATTAGTAGAACAGAAAATTTTGAAATTATTGGATTATATATTGATTATATTTGTGATAATAATATAGACGATCAAGATGAGGGAAATTATAGATTTTACCTTTTTAGCCCAAATAATCGAAAAGAATTTATTATCAAACATCCTCGTGCTAAAAAAATTTTTAGGAAGATCATATGATGATATTGCGAAAAAATATTTTAATAATAATTTTTAGTATTAGATAAATATTTATCCAGTACTAAAATAATACCTAAATATCAATATCCATATTTAGTAGCATCATTAATTTTATCTCGAAAATCCTCCATATCAATAGCATTAAAATAATCATAATATCTCAAATAAGATTCAGGCAAGTCTTGTTTTGAATTATATTTATCGATATTCCATTTTAAATTTATCAACTGTATATTAAAATGATTAATATCATAAATATATTGGGGAACTATTTCGGGAATAGATTTAATAACAATATCCATATTATTTTTTTTTAATTTAATATCATCAATAATTTTCGTACAATATAAAATTTCATCAATATCCAGAAAATCATTAAAAGTACGACCTTCATTATCAATTATTTTATGATCAGCTCCATATTCTAATAAGAGCGATAATAATTCCAATTTATTTTCAGATTTGATGTTTTTAGTTATCCAAAGTAAATCATTCATACCATCAATAATAATATTTGTGTCTAAATTATATTGTAGCAACAATCTAACAATTTCACAATTAGTATTATATTGTAAAAAATTTCTTAGTACAGTTGATGTTTTGAATAAAATATTTGGATTAGCACCGTATTTTAATAATATTTCAGCATATTTTAATCTTGTTGATGTTTTAAATTTTATATTAGTAGGTAAATATAATAATATATATGTTAGAGCAGTGTGTCCATTTATACATGTCGAATTAATATCAATACCATGATCTAATAAATACTCAATAATATTGCTATTGATATTACCAATATCCAAAATATTAATACACAATATCATTAGAACATTTAAACCATAATTTGTGACAGAATTAATTTTGGCACCATATTTTATCAGTAAATCTGTAATTTTATATTCATAATATCTTCCTGCAAATACGGATGCATACATAAAAACTGTAACACCTTTGTCATTACAATATTCTAAATCCGCACCATGTTTCAATAATAATTCGACAATTTTAACTGAATTTTTTGCAATACAACGACTTGTAGCAATCATAAGTGGTGTTTCTCCATTATTATTTATTGAATTAGTACAAGCTCCTCGATTTAATAATAATTCAACAATTTTAACAAACTTATTTGTATCATTATTACGAAGTACCAACATCAAAGGTGTTCCGCCTTCGCTATTTTGTGAATTAATATTTGCTCCTCGACCTAGCAATGTATTAATTGTTTCAATTGTACTGTCAGTTCCAGTATATAAACAAGCGT
>HE978667.1:32499-34440 GCA_000285855.2 Ruminococcus sp. JC304
AATGCTGTCAAATTATTTTGTCCTACTCCATAACCAAAATAAAATATATCTCCAAGCATATATTCCGAAATACAATTTGATAATTTAGTACCTTCAATAGAATAATGCATTATTTTATTATAATCATCTTGATTTTGACAATTAATATATATTGTTGTTAAATTAATGTAAGCATGTATATTTTTTGATTGGCCGCTTTATTAAACCATTTTAGACCTTTGGTTTGATTTTTAGTAACATCAATTCCATAATAATAAATAAAACCTAAATTATTTTGAGCCAAAGAATTACCAGATTTGGCTTCTATTTTAATAGACTGAATCAATGTATCAAATAGATTAGCATAGAAAATTTTTTCCGATGAAATTTTTTTGAAAAAAATAAAACATCAGATTATTATATTTGTATGTATGACATTAATTCAGGAGTAATAACAAGCAGAACTAAAAGTTTTAGATCAGTAAATATGGAAGCTACTATAATCAATGGGTCTCTCGATAAACGTTTAATAGAAGCTATTAGTAAAAAATAAATTTATTTGATATGTATTTGACAAATATATATCAAATATCGTCTTTTTGAATAATTAATTATATGTAATATTTATACCAATCATTTTATCGGAATTATTTGATATAGTAAGAGGTGTTCGCCGACCAGATATAGCAATATCTATTTCTACTATTTTATCATCATCATTGGATGTATTTGGAAAAGATACTTCTGGATTGGATATAGTTTCAAGATCAATAGGTAGTGATCTTAAGAAATCCATTTTTTTTTCCAATGCATATCTTTCAAAAGAATCTAATATTGATTGAATCAATTTAGTTTGAGATTGAATAACAATAGATTCTGAACCATTTACTGCTTTGGTTAATTCATTTGACCATTCTTCTGAATTAGTGTTATTTTCTAGCTCAACTTCTGAATCTTCTTCAAGAGATATATAATCTGATACAACAGCATAATAAACACATTTAATTCTAAGCATTTCACAAGCTGCGTATAAATGTGATGTATCCATATTAACTACATGACAATTACTTTTGATAGCATTAAAAATATCAGTTTTATGTTCTCGATAAAGAGCATTAGTTGTCCAAATACATGCTTCTGGTATTTTGTAGATAGTGGATAATTCATAATGAGGAAATGTGTAGTAACCTTTGTTTGCGTAATAGTGTGGTGTAGTACCTAATTCAATCAGAGATTTGGAAGCCATAATTGTTGTTCCAGTTTTAATATTTGAAGTAAAGGAACCAACAAATCCAATACCGATAATTGTATTAATACCATAATATTTGAGTTCTTCGACAGTAGTGACACTAACTGGTCCTCCATATACTTCAGCAACAACAATAAATGTCATTTCATGATATTTGCCAAACAATACGTGAGAATTATGTGTGTGTATAAATAGTCTATTATTTGGTTCTATATCTAGTTTATAATCTTCGAAAACAATGGGCATGGGACAATAACAAACAAATGCCAAATCAACATTAATTGGAAGATGTGATTCTCCAAGTAATTTTTGAGGAGTAATATATGGTTTTTGCATGATTAGTAATTATTGATTCAATAATTATTAATTAATACCCTAAGATTTTTTATTCAATTTTATTTATTGCTATCTATAATGGTTTTATTGACAAATTTATTTTCTATTTCAACAATAGAATCTTTAATAATTCTACCATTATATGCAACATTAATACTATTTATTAGTCTTATCATTTTCCTTTGTATATAACTATTATCAGATGATGATAATGCTGCATCAACAATACCACTTCTTGAATTTAATATATTGAAAAAATATTGTTTGATAGAAAAATATGAATAGTTGTTTATTTCAGACATTAATGATAGATATTAACCATGATCATTGTTACTAATTTGAATATTAATCAATTTTTTTGAGCAAAAAAATTGAAT
>HE978667.1:37247-39626 GCA_000285855.2 Ruminococcus sp. JC304
CACGATTATGAGTAAAACTGATCGTGCAGATTTATTTTTGGCTTGTAAATTGGGTGATTTAGTTGAAATTCAAAGAATAATAGAACCAAATGCTGATTTAAAAAACAACATTAATAACATTATATATTCAGCATGTTTTAGTGGATATTTATCTGTGGTAAAATATTTATTTGAGACATATCCTCGCGATAGTATAAATAAAAATCGTTGTATTATAAATGCTCTTCGAAATAACCATTATGAATTAGCAGAATATTTAGTATCAATTGGAGCAGATTTTGGTTTATTTTACAATAATAATGAAGACATTATCAATTTATCAAAAGACAGTAAAAATATAAAAACCATCAAACTATTATTAAAATTAGGTATTAATATTAACCAACAAAATTATCATGGAGACACTGCTCTTATGATAGCTTGTAAATATGCCAATATTAATAACAATATGGATACTATTAAATTATTATTGGATCATGGAGCCAATGTCAATATTAAAAATAAATTTGGTAAAAATGCCCTAATATTAGCAGCTATATATGTAAATTCAGGAAGTAATATTGAAACAATTGAATTATTATTAAACTATGGATCAGATTATGCAATTATAGATGATACTGGTAGATGTTTTTTAAATTACATTCGATCTGATCATTATGATCGTATCATAACAATAATTAATAATCTAGAATTTAATAAATCGTATTTTATGACTATCAATCGTGAATTATTTGACACATCAAATCAGATAATCCATCATCCAGAAAGTTTTGTGACCAAAATATTTTCTATGAAATGGAATATAATCAATGGTGATTTAATAGCTTGTATTAAATTTAAAAATTTAGACATTATTGATTATCTTGGTATTTATGATATGGAAAGCCTAGAATTAAAAATCATGGAAAATACTAAAATTATTAATTAAAACAATAATGATTATAAATAATCAATTTAGTTAATTTAATTAGCTAAATTGATCAATGGATATCATAGATAATAATGTATATAACGATCTAACAATTATTCTTAAAGATGATTATGATAATCATATACCAGTATCTGTTAATCGAGAATCATTGTCTAAATTATCTGATTATTTTAATAACTTATTAACAAAATATTCAGAAAAAAATAATAATACTATTACCATCTATGTCCCTCATGCTGTAATATCTGCTGAAATTATTTCAATGTATGATTTTGATTTTGAATACGATGGATTTGTTATGTTTGATAAAAATTGGAAATATTGGTTAGAATTAGCTAAATGTTATGACTATTTTGGAATTGAATTTGATAATGATATTATTAATGAATTGCGCATATTAATAATTCCGCCAGAAGGATTTGATTTATTGATAGAACTAATGGAAACATTAAATTATCAATATTTAATACCGACATTGATTAGAAATTTACCAAATGAATATGATTTAACAAATCTATCCAATAAATTATTAACAATGATTTTACGACACTGTAAAAATTGTTATTTTGTTTCTGCGAATAATTCAAAAAAAATTAGACTATGGAATACAAATGAATCTGGTTTTGTATTTGATAATTATAAAACAGATGCTAATATATATCAATCAATCAATAATATACACACTGTTTGTTATTCTCCAAATGGTTGTCAATTTGTAGCTATCAGTGATGCAAGTATGGAAATTGTTGATGCAGATACTAAAGTACCAATAATTATTACAGATAATTATGCACAATATATTGTTCAAGTGTTTTATACTACAGATAGTTCTCAAATTATAGCCAGTAATATATTTGGACATATCAATATCATAGAATCTGTATCTGGATCTTTAATAAAGTCACACAAATTAGGTAATAAATCTATAGAATGCATTGCGTTTTGTCCAATAACCAATCGTGTGGCTTATGTTAATAAAAATAGTTATCATATCAAAATATTAAATATTGATATGGGTATAATTGAATCATCTTTAAATATATTACAATATGAATATACAGAAAATATAATTTATAATTATAAATTTTGTATTGATAGTTTATGTTTTTCTCCGAATGGAGAAGAAATTGTCACAGGAAATAGTGATGGAAGTATTCGCATTTGGAATATCAAAGATCAAAATGTCAGTAAAATAATGTCTGGTGCGAATATTACTGATGTGATATATTCACATGATGGTTGTCAAATTGCTTCAATTAATACAGGCCAAGACTTACAAATATGGAACGCTAAAACAAATAATTTGATAAAACAATTTTATATAGGTTCATACGGTAAACCACACTGTTTGTCATTTAGCATTGATGATAGTAAATTAGCATATTGTTCGGGTAGATATATTTTTATTTATGATTTGGATAAAAATAAAACCGAACAATATAATATTA
>HE978667.1:42317-43899 GCA_000285855.2 Ruminococcus sp. JC304
GATTTGGATAAAAATAAAACCGAACAATATAATATTATTGGGACTTCTTTAGAAGTAACAGCAATATCATTTATGCCAACTAGCAGATTAATCAATAAAATTGAATCTGTATTGAATTCATAATTGTATTCATAATCGTATTCATAATTGTTTATTTTTTAAACATATATTTAATCTTACTTCCATCAGATAAATGAATAAATCTATTTGATGGTTTTGAATTATTATATTTTTTGATTATGTTATGATTTAGCAAACTTAGATTATTGTCTGGATCACATACATACTTGGTTTGTATACAAAAATTGTATAACAATGTTATTAACATTATTTTATTGAATGCATTAATTTCTAAATCCATATCATATAATATTTCCAAAGTATTTTGACTGAATATATATTTGGTATCATTATCGAATATATTATGTTTAATAGTAAAATTTTGTGAAGCGTTGTAATTACTATATTCTAATATAACATCTTCATCTTGATGATATTTTCCATTAGTATACATACCACATTTTGAATATAATATCGATCCATCATTAAATTCAATAGATCCATTACAAATCAAGTGATTAAAATCATTGACATTATTATTATTGAAATTAGTCTCGAATTTTATCGTGGAAATTTTATTTTTAAATAAAGTAGGGACCAATGTTGTTATATATTCAATGGATGCATTTAGATTTTTTTCATGTTGAATAATTCCAGCAACATAATCAAGTTCTTGAATAGATAATTTTCTAATATTAAGAATAATGGATTCCATTATGTATTTAATTTTAATAATGATAATTTAATTAGATTAATATATTAATTTAATCAATTTTTTTTTATAATTTATCCACGCATTTATTTAAATAATCAATTGTCGTCATAACGATCATGAAATGTGGTACAACTCGAAATAAATTTAAAAATAATCCCTTGTAATAGTATTTAATATTATATCCTTGGTATAAAGACAAACCATAAATATGTCTGGTTTTTAAATAATCTAATGGCTGCATGATAGTAGCGGATATTATGGCTGACATCATAGAAGCTGTTAATGAATTTCCAATATTTTCATAAATTTTATCATAAATCGGAAAGAACAAACAAGATCCAATTGCTGCTTTTCCAAAAGTTTTACTATAACCTCGATATAGCAATTTAGGTCCATGTATTTTAAATTCGTTTTTTAAATTGGCGTTCATTTGTAAATGAATTTTGATAGTATCAATTGGATGTGTCAATAACGATGATATAATTCCAGACATTAAACCATTTGATATTTTATTAGAATAAGGCATATTTTGTTTCTCAAACCATTCATATAAAAAATATTTTGATGATGTGGAAAATATTTGTGACATGATAGCAGCCGGAGATGCTCGATATAAAGCTTGAATACTACCTTGATTATAAATATGCCTAATAGTTTGATACATGGATGTGGAATTAGTATTTTGATAATTAGCTTTGATTGTGCATATCGGTAGAGTCATAATTTCTGCGATACCGGTAGCAATTGCACTGTTGATTATGTTATTTTGATTCGACATTATGCTATTTAATCAATGTGTGGTATTAT
>HE978668.1:0-1632 GCA_000285855.2 Ruminococcus sp. JC304
TTACCAATCCATCACCGCCTTTACCACCCGTCTCACTTGAAGAGAGAGAATAGAAATATGTTCCACCGGCTCCTCCAGATCCTAGAGAACCATTTGAAACCACTAAAGCACCTACTGCTGATGCTCCATTAGCAAAAGCACTTCCAGATTCTCCTTTGTCACCCTTTATACCATCATCTCCAAGATCTCCCTTGTCACCCTTTTCTCCAATATCACCTTTATCACCCTTAAAAACAGCACTTCCAGATTCCCCTTTATCGCCCTTTATTCCATCATTTCCAAGATCTCCCTTGTCACCCTTTTCTCCTTTTTCACTTACAATTGTTGTTTGATAAACCCAAACACCGGTTTGTTGAACATCGAATATATTATGATTTAATGTCCTAGTGTTTATAGTAAATATTTCACTTATTTTTACATATATATCTCCATTTTCTAAATTGATATATATATCTCCTATTTGCCCTATATCATTGTTTGGAATACCAAATCCTGTTAATATTTGTGTTCCTTGATCTCCTTTATTACCTTTATCACCAATATTTCCTTTTAATCCATCATTACCTTTATTTCCTGAATCACCTTTATTTCCTGAATCACCTTTATTTCCTGAATCACCTTTATTTCCTGAATCACCTTTATTTCCAGTATTTCCAATTTCTCCTTTTAATCCGTCATTACCTTTATCTCCTTTTGATCCTTTTAAATTTATTTTAAAAATCCATATATTTTGTGTTTTAATATATAAATTGCCAGTATTAATATTTAAATATATATCATGGTTATTGCCAATATTATTATCTGGATATCCACAATCTGTATAAATTTTATTACCATCAATTCCAGATAATCCAATTGCACCTTTTTTCTCCTTTAGTACCATCTCGTCCGGGAAAATAAAATGGTGTTGATTGTTTTTGTGACAATAAATGATATACTTGATTAATTTGTTGATCAATATATTTTTGTATATTTATATTATTATTATTACTATTGTTTCGATTCCTATGATAATTTGCCATATATATGTTTAGATAATACAATTTATTTGATAAAACAAATTATATTAACAACACTATTAATTTTATTTGATAAAACAAATTATATTAACAACACTATTAATTTTACATATATATGTGATTTAATGACTCATTATCAGAATTATCGGAATTATTTTCCATAAATCTTTTAAATCCAACATTAATATCGTTTAGATTGATTATTTTATTATTTTCAGTTTCAAAAACTATTCTTTTTGAATGTGCTATTTTTGTATGAAATAATAATGTTTCCATATCTCTTCCATAAAATTTAAATGATTGGTGATTTTTTTCAAAAAAAATGTTTATATTTTCTGTTTCATCCAATATCCAAGAATCATTTGAAACTTTTAATTTGAATATTTCATACATTTCAATTGGAGAATATTTATCAATAGTAAATTTAAATCTGAATCTACTTTTGAGACCAATATTGTGAGCAAATAAACATTTTTCAATTTCTTCACTATATCCGGCAATTATACATACAAATTTACCAGCATTCTCAGTTAAATTTCTATTTAGTGTATCAATTACTTCTTTAGAAAAAACATCAATAGAACCATGATTTCCTAACGAATATGCTTCATCT
>HE978668.1:4422-5442 GCA_000285855.2 Ruminococcus sp. JC304
CCATATTTAAATATATATCAGCCAAAATTTCAATAACATGAGATTTTCCTACTCCAGGTGGACCTTGTAATATTGTATGTAGCATTTCTGAGGCATTTGGTTCAAGATCCAATAAAAAATAAATAATTTGTTCAACAAAAATATTTTTAACATTTTTCATACCAATAACATTATTTAATTTAACAAGAGAATTACGTAATTTTGCTAAACGTTCCAAAGGTAAATTAAAATAAAATTTTTGCATTTGACAATGATAACATTCTCCTAAATCAATTAAATCCTGTAATGATAATTCCGAAATTGGATTCGTCAATCTATCAGGTATTACTGGAATATTATCCGAAAATATATCATGATCACAATTAATTCCCGGACATTCATATTCAGGTACTAATGGTTCTTCTGAAACATATTGTTTTTCATGGAAAATATCATTAATATTTCTATCTCCTAATATGAAAAGTATGTTGGGAATCATATTATTTTTGTTTTGATTATTTTTATTTCTTTTAGGCCTATTGGTTTTATTTTTTTCGCTATCACTATTATGTTTTTCATTTTCGTTTGTGTCAACAATATTATTATCATTATTAGAAATTTCGTTATAGCACCTCTTGTAAGTCATTTATATATATATACAGATTATGTTTTAAGTAATATAAATTTATGTCTTTATAAAGATTTTATTGATATCTTAATATATAATGAACGAAGACAAAAATTATATTATTGATCCACTTACATGTTTATGCAAAGTGGCATTATTACATTTCATGCCGGATAAAACAAAATTAGCTATTAGTCATTATGTATTATATATTCAAGGATATAGTTGTTATCAATGGATTGAGCGTATAAAAAATGGAGATAATCGTATAGATATTTCTAATTTAAATACACCTTTTATCAAAGCTATAAAATGGTACATACTGATAATTGTGAAAAAGCAGATATGGATCAAGAAACAGAAAATAATATAAAAATTATTACAAGTTTTGCAATCAAGGGATTAATAAAATT
>HE978668.1:6344-7724 GCA_000285855.2 Ruminococcus sp. JC304
AAATTATTATTAAATTTAAGAGACATTAGATCTGGTAAAGGAGAAAAAATAATACCAGTGTCTATTTTATGTTATTTAAAACTTAATTTGGAAACTTCAATATATGAATCTATTTTGAAAGAATTTATTAAATATGGATATTGGAAAGATTTATTAAAAATAGTAGAAATAGAATCTAATATTCCCATTTCATACAAAAACATTAAATCAGAAAATATTGAAATAAAATTTTTTGCTCAACAATTAAAAATAGATCATGACATACTTGTTTCACATACAGATGATAAAACTAAACCAGCAATTTCATTATGTGCTAAATGGGCTCCTTCAGAATGGAGTCATTATAATAAATCACCACTTTATTTGGCCAATAAAATAATGAAACAATTAAATATGACTCCTAAACAATATCGCAGTATGTTAACAAAACTTAGAAATCATTTAAATATTTTGGAATCATTAATGTCTACACAAAAATTCAATGAAATCAATTTTTCAAAACTCCCGAGTGTTGCGCAGAAAAAAATGAAAGTAGCTTTTTCAAGAGATACAAATTCTAAAGGTATAAAATCGTGTGCTCGTATTGAATTAGCCAAAAATTATCAACAATATCTTTCCGATTTAGAAAAAGGAATAACTAAGGTGAATGTAAAAGCAATTCATCCACATGAGTTAATTCACGAATATTTAGTCAAAAATCAAACAGATATATTAATCGAAGCACAATGGGAAACAATAAAAAAACAAGTTTTATCATCTGGTGCATTTAAAAATGTTACAGCTATAGTTGATGTATCTGGTTCAATGCAGGGTCAACCCATGGATGTATCAATTGCTTTGGGTATATTAGTGGCTGAATGTACTCAAGGTATATTTCATGGACAAGTCATTACATTTTCCGAAACACCTACTTGGCATATGTTATCTGGATCTAATTTATACGAAAATGTTAAAAATTTGCGTCGAGCTGAATGGGGAGGAAATACTAACCTAAAAGCAGTTTTTGACATGATATTGCATAAAGCACTAGATGCTAAATTACAATCTCATGAAATGATTTCTACATTATTTATATTTACAGATATGCAATTTGATTCATGTTCGGATGACGATTGGATATCAACTTTTGAATATGCTAAAAATAAATATGAATCATATGGATATATATTACCTAATATTGTTTGTTGGAATTTGAGAACAAGTTCAAATAAAACTATTCCTGTAAATCAAAATCAACCAGGATATGCTATGTTATCAGGATTTTCTCCTGAATTGTTAAAATGCATTTTAAATGCTGAAAAATATGATCCCATTAATATTATGATGCAAGTATTAGATCCATACAAAGTACCATATGCTTTAGAAAATTGTTTGACTACA
>HE978668.1:10631-11830 GCA_000285855.2 Ruminococcus sp. JC304
ATTTAGCTCAATTAATATATTATTACACGATTTAATTTTCACTATTTATATGATAATATTTAATTCCTACCAAATAACCATATTGATTGACAAAATGTTTGGATTTAATAACATGTATAATTGTTTTGTAATTAAGATTTAAAATATAATTAATATTTGGGTATTCATGAAATACATATATTTCTTTTAATTCTCCGCGATCCATATGCAATTCAATATCATCATTCCCAAAAACTAATAAAGAAATCTGTCGTGGATCTTGAATAATATTATGTAATTTATTTAACAAATTGTGATCATTATTTAAATTTGTATCCAAAATATCTTGAGATAATGTGATTACTTTGTGGATACTATTATCTAATATTCCTGAAATAGTTAATGTTTTGGATAAATATAGTTTAAAAATTGTATTGAATATATCTTGTTGTATCACGAGATCTTTTAATTCAGCTGGTCCAGCTATTATTATACCAGTTGGTCTGAATTTACCATTGGATGTATAAAATTGAATCATATTATCTAAAATCTTTTTAATATATACATGATTTTTTCTCCACGAATTCTTTCAAATCTCACAGCAGATTGACCACCTGTTTTATGTTGATTAGGCAATGTTTCTGTCAAAGTTTTTATTAATTTGGTGTCATGAATATTATGCATATAAAATTGTGTTTTTTTACCAGATATTAATACAACTGCATAATCTTGATAATTATTAAACATATTAACAATATCATCAACATAAAATTTTTTATCACATTTATAAAAAAATTTTTTAATAGTATGATGAGGTCGCAATAATATACAATTACTGTTAAAGACACGACAGATATTCCACATTATTGGGCAAACGAAAATCACCGGCATATATAATCATACCATATTCGGGTATATTAGTTAATAATTTTAATTGATAATTTACACTTACCAAAGCTTCTATTATAGATTTTTTGAGAATTTTATTTTTAATATTATTGGCTGTTTTTACTTCTCTACAAATATGATCACGTGTTAGTCATAAATTGTTATTTGGAGGTAAATACATTGTAATTAAATTTGTGGAATTGATATTACTTTCTGCGAGTTCTAGTGTTTTAGTTAATTCCAAACTACAATCGATGATGTTTGTCATTATATATTATAATTAAGAATATATATTCAACTTTATATATATATTCTTAATTTTTAATTATCTT
>HE978668.1:11968-12739 GCA_000285855.2 Ruminococcus sp. JC304
ATAATTAATGCACAAAAACAATAATATATAATAAGTTAATTATTGGCAAAGGAATATAATTAATAATAATTTATAGATTTTATTCACCTATAAAAAAAATTAATTCACAATATATATTATAATATTAAAAATGGCAAATAATTTGGCACAACTAATTTTTAATCAATTCATTGAAATTTTAGAAAGATTCGCCGAAAAGAAATTTTGCTGCGATTTTGACGAATGTGATTTTAGATATCGGGTCCGCGAACAAGTTAACCACAGATTAATTGATGTTTTATATGAGGTAAAAGACAAATGTGGTCGTGTTCGTGAAGTATATGCTACTATTGATTTTACAAGCATTTGTCTTGAAGATTTGGTTACTTGTAAATGGGTTAATTATTTAGAAACTATTGCTCGCGAATTTATTTGTGATATTTGTCCCAAGAAAATCGCCATTGTCAAACAAGAACCCCGTAAATGTCGTGATCAGCTTCCCAGATGGGAACCTTTCCCTTGTAAAACTGCTACTACAGTTATTCGCAAGAAAAAGAAAGTACATGTTGAGCCTGAATGTCATGTCATCGTCAAGGATGAATGTGAATGTGCTCCTATTTGTGAAAGAGTACCTTGTGTACCTAAACAAGAAATAATTATACAATATGAACCTGATACTGGATGCAGATGTGGTGGTAATACTGTTCTCGTCCAAGACAAACATGAAAAACATGGTTTCAAAGATCATAAAGGAAAACCTGATTTTAATCACCACGAATGGAAATGTTGTGT
>HE978668.1:16581-17743 GCA_000285855.2 Ruminococcus sp. JC304
TCATTTTTCAAATAATTATGATTCAATTCGTCAAGAACAAAACCATTTATCTGATTATTTTTGAAAATTTTAATATATTCATACAAATCTATAAATTCTAGCCAATCTAAAACTTGACGATTTGTCCAGGATTTAATTGGTGAATTATAAATAAATTTGTATTTTTCCGGATCCAAATTATTTTTTATATTGGATCCATTAATAAGAGCCAACATTTGTTCATATCTAATTTCAGATCCAAAACTTAGTCTGGATATTTTTGTAACATCTTTTAATTGTTTATCATTATTATCTACATCATCTATTTTTTCGCGAGTGCTATCAATGTTGACCAATCCACGACTACACAAATTATATGATATATTATATATATTTTCTTCGTCCATTATTTTTGTATTTTTTATAAATTCAATTATTGATTGGTCACAACATTCATTGCGAAATACATTATAATTTTTTCGTATAGATCCGGGTAATGGTATCACAGATTCAAAACAATTTATTATTTTTGCCAAAACATTATAATTTATTGTATTAATCAAATATGTTTCAGAATGTATAATACCTGCTTGTAATATATGATCTATATCACTTAATACTATTCCTAAATACGGAATATATTTAGATTGTGTTTTTAAATGTGATCTATAACAATGGTATCCATTACAATGTGTTATTATTTATTCGTGATTTTGGAAAGATAATGTTCTATTTTTATTTGGTTTCCAGATAAATTTTATTCTTTGAATTGCATGAATATTTAGTCCAGCAACAATTGCAAAAAATCCTTGAAAATTATTTGTCTCAAAAAATTTTTCTGCAATATCAATAAATTTATTGACAACTTTTATAATACGAGATTTTATATTTTCTGTTTTTAATAATATTTCCGTTACGACTAATTGCGATAATTTATCGAATAGTTCTATTATTTCTTCTAAATTATCGTTGCGATAATCAGATTCAATTATTTTTAATAATAAGTCATGACAATTTATTTTTCTGTACAAATCAATAAAATATCTATTTATTGTATTGACAAAATCATTGGTATCTATGTCCATAATATTGGATATTATTTTATACAATTCATTAGATGATTTCGTCAAAACTGTACATGATGTATTTTTTAGATAAATCTGACATGGATATTTCTGATGAT
>HE978668.1:21173-22214 GCA_000285855.2 Ruminococcus sp. JC304
AATCTATTATTATTAATTTCATACAATTAGTGACAAATAAATTTTATAACAATATTTACCGAGATATTCAAAACAAAAATAATACTAATTTGGCAAATTTAATTATTGAAATGTCTGAATATGCTGATTATGGTCCACACATCTTATTGGATAAACTTGTAAGACTAACTATTAGTATACATCTAGATATTAATAGGGAACAACTTGTTTTAAATAATTTTTGTTATGATATATATGAAAAAGTTTGTTATCACAGATTAATATTTGTTTATTGACATATAATTTATTACATATGTTATCAAAAGCACCCGACGAAGATATACCATTCGTTAACATTCCCGATGGACAAAATGCTTTTGATATTATTATAGATAAAAATATAGGTATCTGAGTTCATTTTATATTGTTTTCATTTTAGCTTATTATATTTTAATCAATTAAAATATAATAAATTTATACACCACTTGGTTTATATCTTTGGAACCTGGTTTTTGGTATCTTGCCACTAATATTATCATTATTTTTTAATTTATTTGCGACGAAATTATTTGTGTGTACTTTACTTGTTTGTCCATATTTATTATATTTAGCTTCTGATTGAGTTGAAGGCATTGATACATTTGGTTTTGTAACTGGTGGCACTTTAGAAACATCATTGATTTTGACATTTTTTACTTGCTGATCTAAATTATTTATTCGATTGAGTAAATTACTCGGAATACCTGAACTTTCCGTTTCTGTATGAATTTCAGAATTTGAAGTATTAACAGATTTAGGAATTATTCGTTGATTTTGTAAATTTGGTTTTGAAAATTGAGGATCAGTGCGCTTGTTTTGATTATTAATTGGAACTTGTTGTTGTGGTTGTTGTTTATTAATTTGATCAATATTTAATTGATTTGCCGTTAAATTTTGTATTATTCTTGGATCAGTCATATTTTGTGAATATGGGTATTGATTTTGAGTATTGGGTTGTGTATAATATTGGGGTTGAACATTTGATTGATTTTGATATTGGGGTTGAATATTATTTTGTATATA
>HE978668.1:25060-26061 GCA_000285855.2 Ruminococcus sp. JC304
TAAATGTTTTATATCCAGAATAATTAGTTTCTTGATAATCTTCAGGGAAAAAGCAACGTCTATGTACTATTATTCCATGAAAATTATCTATCATTTCCCAAGGGAAATTAGAATATCCTAAAACTGTTGTATCAGTCATATCTATGATCCAAATATTTACAAAATTTTCTGGATTGATAGCATCTGCTCTATTTTGATGAATATATTGTTTGATTACTTGAAATTGTATTTCTACATCTTTTTCATCATCATATTTTGATAAATTTAATTTATTTTTAACAGGATAATAATATATTTCACCTAATTCAAAAGTTATATTGGATGGTTTAAGTGGTAAAAATTTAAGATAATTTTGTCCGAGATAAACATTTTGTTTTGCCATATTTGAAGCAAATATTTGATTAACAATACTTTTATATTTAAAATTATTCATAGTATTTTGATTGTTTGTATAATTATTAAAATCATCATTTATTGACATAATGACATCATGTGCTCGTGACATCACTTTTTCACGATTATAACTGCCAATTGGTGCCAAAAAATGAAATAATATTTTAATATTTATTGTTTCATCCATATTCATAGATGAAATGAATGGTGTTGCTTTTTCGATAATATCATCATGTTTTTTTACATTTGCTGCATAATTGTGTGATAAAATATGATGTACACATTTCCGAAATGTTGGTTTTGATTCTGTGGACTTATTATTATTTACAATTCGATTATTTGTCTGTTTGGACATATCTCTTTATACTTCATGGTGGGAAAATAAATTATAATTACTAACTTAGTTATAATATTATCAGAATCATTTGTTTTCAAACACCGGAAGATAAGTAATATCTAAAAAAGCTTCTGATTTACGAGGAGCTTTAATAATATTTATAGGTAAACCATTATTATTGATATTATTATTATAATATTCACGATTCATAGTATAATCAAAATAGGTAATTTTTCCTGTCATTGTATTGACGCAAATATTTCTTGACTGA
>HE978668.1:28607-30994 GCA_000285855.2 Ruminococcus sp. JC304
AGATAATCATGGCAATTATCATGATATTGTTCACTGTACGTTGTCATTGGAATATATATACTAAATATTTTTTATTGTATACATATCATATATAAATGGTTGAAGCTCCAAGAATTCGAATAACGTACGAAAAAATTAAATTTACTAAATTTAAAACTATATGTAAAATTAGTGGTCCATCGTATCGTAAAATGAATGTTAATCTTGTAGGTTACATGATTCGTAAATGGTGGTATGCTGGTAAATATATTTATATGCATTTAATTCGAGAAAATTATCCCGATTATGTTATTCGTACACATATGATGATGTACGGAAGAATATTATTGTCTCATGAAATTGTTAATCCAAAACTAACAATTTTTATGACAATTGAATTAGACGATAATACTAATTTACGATGGTTTTTATCTCAAATTAAATTATTAGATCCCAATTGCCACAATAGTATTACCAAAACTAATTATGGTGAGTGTTCATCAAGTAAAGCAATAAATGATAGTATTATGATGATGAAATATGATTTATCAAATAAATTATTCAACGAAAAAAAATTTTACCAACATTTATGTCAAGGAATTAATAAATGTCCTAATGACATACTCACAGACTTTTTTATTAGATCAAGAGTATTTTCCGGGAATAGGAAATATTTTACAACAAGAAGCTTTATATAGATGTCATTTATTACCAGAACGAATTGTTAATAAAACAAATCAAAATGATTTTGTATGCATCATAACATCATTAAAATATGTTATTGATCAACTTTATCAATCATATATTAATAAATCAAAAGGATTAATACATGAACCTATTTTTCAAATTTATCACAAATCTAAATGTCCATTAGGACATAAAACTATAACTAAATACATTGGTAAACGCAATAGAAGAACTACCTGGTGTCCTATTTGCCAGAAATAAATTCTTTTTATCAAACATATAATATATATATATAATGTCAAATCAAATTTCAACTGATAGTAGCCAATTAATTAATAATATTAAACAATTAGTATCTCAATTTGGTTTATTAAGTTCAAATAAACCACTTGATAACATGATGATTTCACATGGTTTATTAGCAAATTCTCATAATCTTCCGAATCTCACTCCAACTACTCATATTCCAAATCATAATATGAATAGAACAAACGATATTTTAATTGATAATAATCCAGTTACTAATAATAGATTTAATAATATGGCAACTACACATAATCAACAAAAAGTACCATATTATGTTTCTGGTACTCCTATAGCAGAAAATAATCATACTAGTGTTTTAAATCATGATAATTTTGTTCCCTATAATGGAGTAGGAAATTCAACTAGAACTAGTTCATATATGCCACTAACAGACTGTACTGGCAAAAATATATGGGATCAAAAAGTAGCATCTGCGACAGATTGTATGAATCAATGTATTTCTAGAGATAATTGTAAAATGTGGTCATTTGATAATAGAAATCAACATTGTTATATAAAGAATGATATAGCTGCATGTGAAGCTAATAAAGATTATGTAAGTGGTCGAATTTCTGTTAGTCCAATCCCTTCAGGAAATAATCCTTATCCTATGCCTCCCAGTTCTGGTCCATATGCACCTTATCCACCTTATTCTAATTAATTATCATAAATAATTTTTAATATTTTTTGGACATATTTTGTGTTATAATTATTTTGCTTAATTATGTGAAATAATTGTATTAATACGGAACCGTGACAAAAGAATTCATTATTGATACATTTTTTTATTTGGTTCACACCAACATCCCAATACTTTACCTTCTAATTCTGGAATATCATGGAATAATTCAGAATTTATAATGTACTTTATGTACATATCACAAACTATTTTAACGGATCCATATTTTTTTATAGTAAAAGGATTATGCCATTTACTTTGTGGTAAATTCCATCCACCCATACATATTTCTCTTCCTATATATGTGTCACAATCTTGAATAATGCCATATTTATTTCTTTTTATTCTTACGAGTTTTGGATTAGTCATGATATTGATAAGTATAATTAATTATATTTATCAATAGTTATATCAATTTTTAGTTTGTAATAATATCAATGCACATAGTACATTTGAAATATATGCGACTCTGTTATTAGAGTTTGAAAAAACAATTAGTGAGATTATCAGATATTTTGTTTAGATTTAATATTATATTTATCATATGTGTATGATTTTGTACTACAATCGAAATATTTTGGCAAATAATATAATAATTTTTAGGAAAGTAATTACATCATGAGATAAAATTAAAATAATAATCTATAGTAATAATGTCGGCTTTAATAATTGTGCCATGTACCTTGTTGACGCAAGGTATTTATGCGGGAATTATAAGTGCAATTAGTGGAATAAC
>HE978668.1:33186-34941 GCA_000285855.2 Ruminococcus sp. JC304
ACATGTGGAGTAATCAATTCTATTTATGGACATAAACATCCAGATGTTACAAGAATTATAAATGAATTAGATATAGAATGTCAATTAAGAGTAATTTATTCAGTGTTAAATAAAAAACAAGAACAAAAATATTCTGATACAAAACCTACTCGAGTTGTTCCATTGGATGATATGGAAAAAACTCGAGTGTTTGAATTAATAGAATTATCTCCAGATAATGATATTGATGATCCAATTGAATTATGTTTAATGTATTTGAGAGAATCAGTAAAAAATATTCATCGTGATTTATCAGATATATCAAATAAAGTGGCTTATCATAACACCAAATGGTTTAACTCTTGGCGCACACTTAATATTAAACATTTTGTAGAAAATCTGAAAACCAATACAAGATTACTCAATGAACGACTTGATCGTTTAATTAAAATATCTGCTTTTTTAAATGATTCAAATAGAGTGAGGGTTAATACCTGTCATTAAATAAAAAAATGGTAGTAAAATTAGTGTAACGCCATCAAAAATATTTTCTTTTGTATATTTAAATTACATGTTACTAATCATACAAAACGGTTATATAACTCCATATATTTATAGATATCTTGATGATGACTATGAAATAGTAAAATCTTTTGATACAGATGTATCAAAAATTGATATGGATAAATATTCAATTGTTATCATACTTGGTGGTTACCAAAGTGTGGTTGATATTGAGAAATACACTTATTTATTAAATGTCATCGAATTAATAAAAAAATGTTTGCATTTGAAAAAACCAATTTTTGGAATTTGTTTGGGATTTCAATTAATTGCGTATGCATTAGGATGTGAAATAAAATCATCTGGTAAATTAAATGTCGGATATGATACAAGTATTTTGGGATATGATAATATATTTAGATGTCATATTGATTACATTGTTCCAAATGATAAAATAATTGTGATGGAATATTTTGATGGAATGCCATATTTATATAAATATCAAAATCAAGCTTATGCCATACAATGTCATCCAGATATTGCTCCCGAATGTGTGAGAAAATATAGTAATGATACTGAATCTCATAAATATGCTCTCCGTAATAAAGATACTATCAATAAAAACAATTCTGCTATTATAAAATACATATTAGATTTACTTAGAAATTCTCAGTCAGAATAAAATATCATTTTAGACAAGATATATATTAATATAATTTTAAACATATAAATAAATATTGGATATTTATATTTCATAAAAAATATAAATATGCCGTGTACAAAAAATTTTGGATTATATGATAACAATAATTATAAATTGAATTTTGGAAATAGTTTATTTTTGTCTGATAATTTCCAGGAATATGATAAATATAAATCACAAATTAATACCGCAAATATAAATCAAATTAAAGAGTTATTATATATAGCTTGTATGCATGGTATCATACGTAACGTAAAATATATTTTTAGTGTCATAAGAAATTCATCTAATCTTAATTTTGAATATAATAAATATACAAATATCAATGAATGTTTATGTCAAGCCATTGGTAATGGTCATACTGATATAGCAAGGATTCTAATTGAAGAAGGTGCAGATATTAATTTTGATAACAATAAACCATATTTATATGCAGTTAAAATGTCGCATAGTGATATTATTGAGATGTTATTAAAAATAGATTCAAAAAACATACATAATTCTTATGACTTGGCAAAAATATGTTGTGTCCAATAATAATTATATAAATTCTCGGATTATTGATAGAT
>HE978668.1:36893-39011 GCA_000285855.2 Ruminococcus sp. JC304
TTGGGTAAAATTATTTGGATAAGGATATAATTTAGTTGGTTTCCATTTTTGGTATGGAGATATTTTGGGTTCAATAACTGTATTATGTATTTGATTTAAATAACTCATTTATAGTGTATAATAAGAAAATATATATAAATTATTAATCAGATTAAATTAATCTGTTAATAATTTAGTGGATTATTATAAATATTATGTTCAATTTTGTTTGATGTATTATCATCAATATATTTATTAATATTAAATTTACGTTTTCGCAATTCTTTAACTGTATTCATTAGCAGAAAAATCAGTTGTTCATCTGAATTATTAGATAATTCGACATCCATTAAATTTAATTATTATTAAATATTTATATATTTAATGAGAAAATCAATCATTGTAAAATATTTTTTAATTTTTCTAAAATTAAATTAGATAATGTACCAGCATTTTTATTTAAATTACATGTTATTTTTCTTAAATTATTTCTATTTATTGGCGAATGTATATATTTACCAATCATAATAATTATATTATTAATTGGCATAACATAAGGTTTGACTAATTTAATATTTGGAACAAATTGAGCAATATTATTGGGATTAATAATTTTATAAAAATTATCCCGAACCGATTTACCCAATTTATCCAAACCATCTATATTTTTTAATATATATGGTGGAATTATTATTTTAAAATCCTTTATGAATAAATTATTTGTTCCAGCATCTATTTTTTTTAATATAATGGGATAATAATTTATTGTCAAATTAATTTCATTCATACTAAATTTTTCAATAAAAATTATATTATCATTAGTTGGTGATATTTTAATTTCAGATATATATGCTAGTAATCTTACAAGGGTTTCTTCTTTAATATTTAATAAAATAGGATTTAAATTGATATTTAATTTAATAGTATCATTTTGTTTTGATAAATATATATTTATGGCATTGGAGCCGGTAAATTTCAAAAAATATTTCCATTTTGGATCTAAACAATTAATATCTATCAAAGCTATTTTTTCAATATCAATTTTGTATGTCATTGTTGTTTCCAATATTTTCTGATAAATGATAGAGATATTTTTAACAACAAAACATACAAATGGTGTAATTTTGATTTTTTGATTTGCAGATAGATAATTTATCATACAAATAAATATTTATTGAATCGAGAGATATTTTCAAATTATCATTACTTTTTTGATGTTTATAATCACCAATTAAAATAGATTTTAAATCGTAAACTGATTCGGATAATATTGTGATAATTGGTTTATCAAAATTTATATTTTTTGTATCAATATACGTATTTATAATTGATTCTGTTAGTTTATTTGTATTTCGCTCTAAATCGCACATATTACTTGACACAATACTATTATCCAATGCATCTTGTATTTTATCCATAACGTCATCAGGTAAATATTGTGTCAAATTATTTTCATCATTATTTGGAATTAATAATCCTAATGACTGAACTAAAATATCAAAAATATTTGGATCAAGATAAAATTCAATACCAATAACGTGAATATTATTTGGTGATATATATTTTGCATTAATTTTAGAAATTAAATAATTATCAATAAAAATATGTGCACTTGTATCTATTATTGATTTATCAGACAAACATATTTTTGTGTTATCGATAATAAAATATATTTAGAACTCAAATAATCCAAAGATATTTGAGCTTTTTTTATGTTTAAAAGTTTACTAATGGTAGATTTTGCTATTTTTGAATTATTAGTTTCTGGTTCTTCTTTGGATTTAAATTGTTCTATTAAATCATTAATATAATTTCCAAATGATACAATTCCAGAACAATATGAATCATCAATATCTATATTAAAATCTTTATCAATCGTAACAAATAAAGATTTTGATTTAAAAATAAATTCAGCACTATCTGTTTTTAAATTATTAAATTGATATCGTTTGTTGTGAATAAATATATTATCACAATACGCCATAATATTACGATGTTTATATTTAATTTTATTCATTGTTATTGTATCATGTAATATTGTATTTAAAATACATAAATTCCAAATATCATCACGATATATAATAATCAATTTAACATTATCAATTGATAAATATTTACTCGTTTTGGATATATTTTTTA
>HE978668.1:42046-43273 GCA_000285855.2 Ruminococcus sp. JC304
ATATGATTTATTATTTTTGATAGTTTAGTAATTTTTTTAACAACACAATCAATATCTGTTAATTTACATTGAATATTCTTTCCAAATTTACAAACATTATCCGTAATGTTAAATTGTGCAATATATGACGTATTTGTATTATTTATAGAAAAATTTATAAATAGTGCATTATCAATAATTATTTTTGATATATTATCAATAGTTACTAAGTCAGAACAATAATTCAAGTCAATATTTTGTGCAAATAATTTTGAAAATAAAAAATCAGATACTTTAATATTGATATTAAAATTTGATTCGGGAGTATCTTTATCTGATTTAAAATTAATAATTGGTAAATTATCAATAAAATCAGATGATATATCTATTTTTGATATATTTATATCATAATTATTATCATTGGTTATGGATAAATTAATATTTTGTATTCGAGTAGATTTATTATTTTTTGAAATTATTTTAACTTTTTCTATGGCTAATTTATTGTCTATGTATTCACACTTTTTAATTTTTATAACAAAATGATTTATTATAACAATATCAATGGTGCCGATATTTACTTCTATATTTGAAAAATATTTTTTAACAATATCATTAATTCCGGTATAAACATCATTAATATCAGAATTTTCGGTAATATGAATATTTAAATAAGAATCTGGATCATCAAACATGCTTTTGATCATATTATGATTAGAGTCATCCATAGATATTTCTATGGAAATATTATCGATATTAACTTTAGTAGATTGTGTAAATAATGATGTCCAAGGAAATGCGACTGTTAAATTTGTTATTGTCCCTGTATTAATTTTAAATATATTTTCATTCCAATTGTATTTTATTTCTCTAAATTGTAGGGGATGTAAATAAAATATATTAATATCATTAATACATTCATTATGACTGATAATTTCATCATTATCAGTTTTAAGTATTTTTTTTCCATAAATATTGAATATATAAGTGATTAAATTCATAACCACAAAATTAGTTTTGTCTAATCCAAGCTTAATTGGTACTGAGCAAATATTTTTTAACCATTCCATTTAATTATTATAATAAATATAGGTTTTATGTTACACCAAAAAAATTGATATTTTAACACTCTATCTATATATATTTATTGATAAATATTTATAAGTAGCCCAAAATATTTGTAATGGCACAAAATAATAATGGCAATGATAAAAATGTATTTGTTGGCCCGGATTATTCAAAAATGAT
>HE978669.1:0-2154 GCA_000285855.2 Ruminococcus sp. JC304
TCTATGACAAGCGCAATATATGGGAAAAAATATCTTGAAAATTCCGATAAATCATTATGATTAATTGTAAAATTATTGGGTAACTCAAATCTTTGTATTGTATTAATAAATGCAAATTTAAAATGTTCGTCAGTAGGTACCAATAAATTTATATTATATCTTTCATTTTCTTGATTTATTTTTTTGATTAAATTTATGATGTAAATATATGTTTTTTTAATATCTTCTACGGTAGACATATCTTCTTCTTTCCATTGAATTTTATAATCTATTCGACCATTTTCTGTCAAATTAATGGCCATATATTTATAATCTGATTCATCATCAACTCGTACTTTAAAACTTATACCATGCGGTGTATTTTCAAACCATTTCATTATAATTTCTTTGCGTTCATTTTCTATCAGATAACGTTCATTATATCTACTTCTTGGAGTTCCATCAGTTGGTTGATATTGTATAAATGGATATTTTTCATCCAAAATAAAATTATCGAATATTCTAAATAAATCCACTTTTTTATTTCTTTCTAGTAAGTAGGCTCGAATAACAGATTGTGTCACATAATTTTCTTTAAATATTTTTGAATAATCCTTCTTATTTCTTTTTTTAGTCAAGTTCAATATCTCTCATGGGTTCATTCTCAAGTTATTAAATTATTTTTTATAGTCTCATACACCATTTTAAGTCGATTATATTCTGGATTATGATTCACATTGGTTTCTTTTTCATTTAGGAAATCTAAAATATTTCCTAAATCTTCGGGTCTTATTTTTGGAAAATATATTTTTAAATACACATCTATTAAATTTTTCTGTTCTTCAAAATTAGGATCATAATTTAATCCTAGTTCGTTATAGATATCTACCATAAATATTTCATTATAAGTAAAATAGCCTTGATAATCATATAAAATATTATTATCATCATCTTCTCGTTTAATTTTACCTTGCCTTCTTATATTATCTCTCAATAACTTGAGATTTCCTCTTAATTCCTCATAAATTCTTAAATTTGTATTTGGTTCTACATCTAATTTTAAAATATCATTTTTTATGATCCATTTTTGACCAATCATAATTTTTTCTAAATTTCCATTGTAAAGATATTCAGACCAAAGATATTGATGTGACGGAATTATATAAGTACTTTCGCCATATTTATTATTATTTTTAAATCCACAACATATTTTATCTTTGATTATTCTAATACTATCATCTTTGTATATATATTGGTGTGTAATATAATTTTTATCAATAACATCTTTAAATTTTCATCAAACATATTATTATCTTTATTTTTATCAAATTCTAATATTTTTTTATTAATCATATCATATTGTTCATTACTAATTGCATTTTTTATTTCTCTGGTTGTTAATTTAACATTAACATCAGTTTCATCCAAATCATTAAATAATAAATCAATTCCTTGTAAATCTTCCTCTACTTCAGATTCAAATAATTTAACATTTTGATCATCTTCAATGTCTTCAAAATTAAATTCATCTTGTGCAATATCTCCAAACTCAATATCAGCAGTATCATCATCTTGGCCTCCGGTCATAGGTATTTGATTAATTTGATTATAATAATCTAACTCATCTGGTTCGATATCTATTACTTCAGCATCGGAATCGGTATCAAAATCAACTCCTCCGAACATTTCAATATTATCATTATATTCATTATCTGATTTGTTTATGTCTAAATCATCCGATGAATATTCATCAGAATAATTTTCTGAATTATCATTTGTATCATCGTCTGAAGGATCTTCTCTACACCAAGCAGCATTATCTTCTTCCTCATTAATGATACTAAATGGTTTGTTTTGATCACCAATAATATCATAATTAATGCGTGACATCATATCAGGGAAATTATCGGTGGGTAATTCTCTAGATTGTCTGTTACTTGTTGTATAATCAATAATATCTTCTAAATCTTCTTGTTGTCTACGAATATTTCGATTAAGAGTTTTACGTTCTCTTTCTTCTTTAATCAAATATTCATAATTATAAATTGTTGTTTCCATTCTTTTTTTGTAATTGGTAAAATGTGTATTAATCCACTCATTATTATATATTGATTTTAATTCTTTCATTCTTGTTGAATTTTTCAAAGTTAATTCTTTTGTATTATTGATATGATA
>HE978669.1:5158-6249 GCA_000285855.2 Ruminococcus sp. JC304
ATAAATCTAAATTTTTTATTCTATTCAATATGCGCATACAATTATCATCTACAATATCACCGATAAATATATTGATGTGATATTGGACCCTACCATTGTTATTTTTGTATTTATGTATAATTTTGATCGGATCATCCATATCTATCTATATCATTATAATAGAAAAATTATAAATAAAGCGTAACCTGCCTTTAATATATTAAACGTTAATACAATTAATATATTATTATCTGTTACGATAATAAATTTTCATTGATAGTTAATCCACAATATTCCACTGGATTTTCTTCGTAATTATTTTTTTCGATATATTTATATCAATACTTATTTTTAATAGAAAAATGAAAAATTTTTTTAAATAATTCTGTATGATCTATTTCAGGACAAGCAACATGTGCTAATTCATGTATTACAACATACATAATTAAATTCATATCATGTAGTTCTTTGGTATTTTGTGATCTTAAACACAATGCGATTTCATCTCCTTTATTGACAGTATAACTAGTATATTTGCCATTTGGTGGATTTTCGAATAATATTATATTATTTATTCTATCGCAAAATTGTTGTATGTAAGATTGATATTCTGGATATTTATTTATATTTTCTTTTAAATAATCTTTGAGATAAAATATTCTTTTATCAATAATACTTAGCATATATGCCGCTTCATCTTTATTTTCTAAATTTTGCACCAAATATTCTTTATTATTGAGAGAGGATTTGGCATATATTGCTTCAGTTTTAGATGATCTTCCTATAAAATATACTAAACCCACAATAATAACTACTATTATTAATTGTAAAAAGATGTATTTAGCCATGTATTTGTATTATATCAAGATATTAAATGCATTTAAACATGATTTTAGACAATTGTTTCTAAGTTTATGATTTATAGCAATGCTGTAAATAATGACTTGGAACAATTGTCTAAAATAATGTATTTATATGAGTATGTAATATTATAACTCTAATAATTAATTGCATAAAATATATTTATAGAAATTTTCTCTCGAATAAGTATAATAATGGGAAATAATTCCAGTCGAGAAAATATATCTGAAACGAATGATATTAGCATGTTA
>HE978669.1:8938-11726 GCA_000285855.2 Ruminococcus sp. JC304
TATTCTAAATCAAGCATACAATACTTGCCCAAATATTGGAACCACCAATGTTATTGATCTTTCAGGCATTAAATTTGAGCCTCCTCCTGATTGTAATCCTCCATCTGAAATGATTATTGGTCAAACAGCAACTGTTGATGCGAATTGTTTATTAACTAGTTTACAATCTAGTGCTGCTGATATTGCTGCACAATTAAATGCAGAAGCTAAGGCAGGTTTAGGTATAGCTGTATCGACTAATATTAATGATGTCAAAAATAGCATCAATCAAATAACAACAAATAGTTGCGCTAATGTATCTACAACAAATAAAGCTACTATAAAAGATACTGTTATTAAATCATGTAAATTTCAAGTTATTCAAGATGCTACATTAAATGTATCATGTCAAATCAATGCTACACAAGATTTGGTTTCTAAAATAGCTAGCAATGCTGCAACTAGTGCTGAAGGTGGTAGTATATGGGGATTATTATTTGGTTCGGGTATTGGAGGAATTATTGTAGGAATTGTTGTGGTTATTGTTATTATAGCAATAATTGGTGTAGTAATTTATTTTGTTTCAAAAAATAAATCCAATGTAAATACCGGGGACCTATTAAATAAACAAACACTAGAAGAAGCCGCTTTACTTGGTGGTTTCAATAAATTTTTACAAGGAGGTTTTGACAACATAATTAATAATCCATCAAATATATTTGGAAATATAAAAAATACTACAACTTACAAAATATTAATTATTTCGATTTTAGTTTTGATAATTGTTATTTTATACAAAATACTTGTTATTCATTATAGTAATCAATCTGATCAACCCAATAATCAACCTAATCAATCCAATAATCAACCCAATAATCAATCCAATAATCAACCTAATCAATTAAATCAACCTAATCAATTTGATCAATTTGATCAATATAATCAACTCGAACAAATTAATCCACAATATAATAATCAAATATCTGGATATTATCAACAACCAATACATCATCAATATAATCCAAACATACAATATTACAATACAAATGGTTTCGCATATTAAAATTATATTTATTGACTCAATTAAATTTATCCGATCGAAATATAATAAATCTAGTCATATGTTATAAAGATAATGGGAGCCTCTGCATCAACTAATCAACAAACGATAGAAAATAATATGATTAATTCTGCATATAATAGTTGTGGTACTGTTGGAGCTGTTAATGTTGTATCTATGAGTGATATTACTTTTGATCCGCCTGCTGATTGTAATCCTCCATCAGTATTTGACATTAGTCAAGCCACAACCGTTAGTTCTAAATGTTTGATTAGTAGTTTACAATCAAGTGCTGCAGATGTAGCGGCAAAATTAAGTGCTGAAGCTAAAGCTGGATTAGGATTTTCTGCTTCGACTAATATCAATGATATTGTTAATAATATTAACAATACAGTTACTAATAAATGCGCAAATGTATCAACAACAAATAATGCTAATTTAAAAGATATGATCATTAAATCGTGTGATATTAGAATTGCCCAAGATGCTAAAGAAAATGATGTGTGTCAAATAAATGCCACACAAGACGAAATTGCTAAAATTGCTAGTGCATCTGCTACAACTGCGACAGGAGGTAGTTTATTGGGGGACATTTTTGGTTCGGGAATTACTAAAATTATTATTATTATTGTTATTATTATTGCTCTACTGGGTGGTGGATTTTTCTTGTTCAAAGAATTAACCAAAAAGAAAGATAATGGTACTGGAAATGGTAGCGGAACTGAATCGGAACTTGTACAAAAAGCAGAATTAGCTGCTTTATTAGGTGGTAACATTACTAGTTCCTTGAATAATTTTTTCAGTTCAAATAGTAGAGAAAATAAAACAATTATTATTATTATTATGTTAGTCATAGTTGTATTGATTGCATTCATTGTTTATAATTATCTTGAATGTAAAAGACGTGAACGTGAAATGCAAAAAAATAGATTATATGTTTATTAAATAATTATTAGAAATAGTAATTATTTAACAATTTATTATAAATCTAATTCACCATCATCAATACTTGATTGTTTAACGTTATCACCATACATCCAATTTCCTAAATTTTTACATTCAAGTTTACGTGTATTTCCAATATACGGTAAATTTTGATATTTCGGTTCAATTTTCCTATTTTTCTGAGATTTTAATACTAATTTAGTTGTTTTTGAACCATTCATAATAACGTTCTTTTTTTTTGAATCAGATACAAATTCTAAAATACTACGACGACCTTTACGTTTATTTTCTTCCGTAATCTTGTATTCATCAAATAATTTATTAACACTTCTGGAATCAATCATTAGTTCTAAAATTTGTGTAGCTGGTTTAATTATTTGATGTTCCAAATAATACAAATAATCAATTTTCATATTATTTTGTATTACATAATCCGGATGTTCAATTAAATCTCCTTGTAATATATCTTTTTTCTTTTTATTACCCATATCTTTCACAACATACACAAATGGTATTCTGTCATTAATTTGAGGTTTATTTCCAGGATCACGAATTGCCATTCTGTCAGCTAATACTTTATGAGCAATTGTGGATGGTTTCTTATATTTCGATTTTAATGTTTTACTAATTATAAATTTATCAATAGGATATTCTCCATTCATTAATTTAGATAATACATTTCTAGTATATTCTACAGCCTTGTCAATATCTCTATTTTTTAGAATATAATCAATAATTCCACCAACAACTATTTTAACTATAGGTGCATTATCACGTCGTTTTAATACAATTCCCATAGATTTC
>HE978669.1:14357-15556 GCA_000285855.2 Ruminococcus sp. JC304
AAACAAAAGTCCAACATATTTCTTTTTTGCCACTAAAATAAATGGATGAAATGTTTCCTCATATACAATACTTTGTGGTTTGGGCACATTTTGATTAATTAATTTAGCTGCTCTTTGACATTTAGCAATTGTTTGTGTTAGTGCTTCTTTATCTGTTCTTTCTTGGCCATTTTCATCTTTTATGTGGAAATTAATAAAAATAGAATCAGTATTTTTTACAATCAATTCGCCAATTCCTGCATGGAAAGTTCCAGACTCAGTTTCAAGATCATATACATATTCTCCATTAATCGACGTATCTTGTAATTGTATAATTTTATTTATACAATATGGCTTACTAATATTATCAACAATACATAATTTGTACGAGGATTCAATCAAATCGATAACAATATTGTATCCTAAACATTTCATTAAACAATATATCATTTGTGCATTAATTTTATTATTGGTTATGTATTCTTTATCATTTCCTAAATATCCCAATAAAAAATATTTCTTAATTTTCTTGCTACAATTCAATATTTCATTTGATATATTTTTATTTTGTTTTCTATATTCTGATCCAATGAAACAAGCTTTCATTTTTTTCATTGCTCCATTTTTTATCTGATTCTATCATACAACCAAATAACTCGGATGTTATGTCGAATTCTTTATAAATTTCCAACGATAATTTGTTATGATTATTATTATTTCAGGAAAACCATGTAATAATTCTGTTCCAATTTTACAATTCATTGGTTTTATAATATTTTTATTAGTATCTAATAATGAATGATCTTCTGTGACATCTATACATCCAGTATTCGTGAGTACTCGATATAATTTCTTTACGGTTTTATGTCTAATAACTCGTTTAATTTTTACCCATCCGTTACTTGTCCAGACTTCACCATTAAAATCGGCTTGTTGTTTATATTTTCTATTAGAATTAATATCATGTGATTTGAATATATCATAAGGTTTCCATTGTTCTCCTAATTCTTTAATAGTTATAATATTAATATTATTATTTTTATCTTTTGTCATAATTGGAGTGTCTCCAGTAACAGAATCCCCATAGATAACTTCTGATCCTGGGAAATTATCTTCTACCATTTTGCGAGCATAATGCAATCTCTCTCTACCAATAGCGGTAGTTGATGCGGCAATTGCGATAAAAAAATATAGGAGATGTTGGTGCACCTGTTTGACCA
>HE978669.1:15751-16647 GCA_000285855.2 Ruminococcus sp. JC304
CAGTTTCTATTAGTTTGACTTTTTTCTTTGTCGAAAAATCATCATTAAATGAAATATCTTCTATTCTTGAATCTGTAATTAATTTTTCTTTTTTTATTTTGTCCTCAATATTTTTTATGGTGAAATATGTTTGTTGTAATATTGTTTCAATATTATTATTCATTGTTTTTGTAATTTTATCAAATACATCTTTCATTTCTGTATTAATTTGTTTATCACTAATTAATTCTTGCGCAAATCTATGATGTTCCTTTTTGGGAGAACCATCAAGATTTCTTATTATCTTACCTTTTTTATCTTTCAAAATAATTGTGACATCGTGATATATATATCCTGGTAAATTGTCGTACTTATTATCATTAATATAACATTCCGGTGATAAATTTCGCTCTCTCATAGAATTTGGATAAAGTGAAGAATAATCTAGAACACCAATTGGAGATAAATAAACATTAGGTTTTGGTGTAATAACTGTTGCTCCTTCATATGTATTATCATCATCACCATCATTATCTTTTTTATTTCTTCTTAATACTGGAATCAAGAAATTTTTCTCCCGACATTTTTTAGATACTAAACTAAAAATTTTAACTCCTTGTCCTCTTAAAAATAAATAAGATAATGGTACATGACATACTTTTGCCATACCAACACTATTATCAATAATTTCTAATTTGGCTAATAGTAAATTTACTAACTTACAATCCTTAATACAATATTTAGCAATTTGCCTAATTTTTTTAGGATCACCTTCATTAAAATATTTATTTATTAATGTATGATGCATATCATCCTTAGCAAAAGTCCAATAAACTCGTAATAATTTATTAGTTAATACTTCTCTCAATTGTTCAGTATCTTTTTGAGATATTTTAGTTTTTATTGCTTGATATAGA
>HE978669.1:20318-22846 GCA_000285855.2 Ruminococcus sp. JC304
GATAATCACTGGAAAATACATTGGAAAAAATCTTATATGTATTATCCTTATCAGTATTTAATTTAATCCAAGATAGAAATGATGTGATACTATTTTTAACCGGACTTAAATCTTCTTGTGATTTTTCTTCATATATTGACATATTAGCATTAATGAAATCTTGTATATTCCCTACCCCATCCGAAATTTTTTCTAGATAATTATTACCACGTTCACTATCATATCCAATATCTGATGTAACATCAGATGACATATTATTATCATCATCTATATAATATTCTTTATCAGGTTGCTTATTAGTATCTGATTGATTATTAGTATCTGATTGATTATTATCGCATTTATTATCGTCAGACATTATTAAAAATTTTATATTATGATATTGTGACAAAGATTTATATTGTTTCAATATAAGATAACTTAAACTAATAATAAGTATATTTGGAATTATGAATCGTTATAGTACATATAACACGCGTTCTAATATTTATTATAAAAAAAATAAACGCATACAAAATATATTTAATTTAAAAAAATTAATATTTCCACCCATTACAGATATGAAAATTAATAAAATAATGATTGATACTGAATCAATAAAGTATATAACATTCAATACTTCTGCTCAAGAAATAACCAATATTATTATTAATAGTATGAATGATTTTCCGTGTCCACTTGATAAAGAACTTGACAATTGGATTTCAATTAATAATCAAGACAGAGTTAAACATCTTATTATTACTGAAATGACTGCTGGAGTTGGTGGTAATGTTTTAAATTTCGCAAAATTTTTCAAATTTGTGAATGCTATTGAGATTAATAAAATAAGATATGATTATTTAAAATCTAACGTCAAATTGTATGAATATGAGAATGTAAATTTTTACAACGATAATTCTGTGGATTTATTGATCAATCAAAATAATATTATCCAAGATATGTTTTTTTGATCCTCCTTGGGGAGGAAGAGATTATAAATTACATAAAACTTTGCGATTGGATTTTGATAAATTTAGTATTGAATCTATATGTAGTGAACTTTTAACAAAATCAAAAACAAAAATGATAGTTATGAAATTGCCTAGTAATTATGATTTTGATTTTATGTTTGAAACATTAAAAATATATAAAATAGAAAAGTATGTGCTTGATAAAATGGTTATTGTTATAATTCAGTTATTTATTAATAATTTGATATAATATATCAAATTATTATACAGACAATAAGTCTTGTCTAATATAAAATAGTAAATATGCTGTTGAAGAAACAACACGGTCTGGTGATATTTGATTTACATCTTTATCATTAAATGAATACCATTTATTGGTACTAATATCTAAATTATAAGTGTAGTAATGACCATGATCTAATCCACCAGTGTGATTAATAACACATTGTAATCTGTATTTGTAATTATTATTGGGTTCTATTTGATTACCTGATATTAAATCTGATACATCCCAGTTTTGCATCGGAAAATCAACAATTCTATTATCTTTATATTGTCTCATTAATCCAAATCTTTTAAATTGAATAACTAAGACATGAGGTAGTGTCCATAATTTTAATTTTTTAATAGCGCTTACATTATGGTGACATTTTTCACAATTCCAAGAATTATTTTTATCCAAAACTTCGTCATTAAAATATTCTTTCAAACAATCATTAATATTGAGTGACATGGATTTCATTGGCATAGGTAATGCTAAATGTGTAAATGGTTCAAATTTATTGCTAACATATCCACACGAAATATCTGGACAACATAAACTAGAATGCTGAAATCCAGTAAACATTTCCATAACATAACTATAATTTTCTCCATAATGTCTTTTCATTGTGCTGTAAGAATTCATCATTAATGCTTCTTTTGGCATTTCATTAGTTTTTGTGTAATACAATTTTAGTAATTCATCGCGTTCGGTAATATTATTAGCACGCGAGATTTTTTCGCGCATATTTTGTGTAAAAGTTAGAAATTCCATTACACTTGTATTTTGCATTCTAAATTTAATATTTTTTTTTCAGATAATTCTTCTTGTATTTTTTGAAGAATACAAGTGTAAGCTTCTTCTGCATCATGATGTTCATATCCGTAAAAAAATTTATCACGAGCTTCACAAAATAATATTCTAAAACTGGTTGGTATAACAATGCAATTCTGTTTCCACATATGTTCAAAAAGTCTAATTAATTGAACTGTTATTGTGTTATTAAGAATAATATTTATTTCTTCTGTATTAAGTGTTGTATGATTATAATTGGGACTAATTAATTTTTTTTTAATTCAATAGGAATATTATTATAATTATTTAGTTTGAATTTTTCGCAATCTTTTAATATTGTTGTGGCATTTTTTAATAAAGTGATATATATATCATTTTTGTTACTGATCATATAATTAACTAATATAGGATTATGAGCAAGTGCTTGTATTGCGCTATTCATATAGCATGTGTTTCCAAGATTAACTATTCCTGTCAATCCATAAGCCTTGGATTGAAAACCTGGTTTAGGATTATTT
>HE978669.1:26047-27768 GCA_000285855.2 Ruminococcus sp. JC304
AAAATGTGGCAAAAAAAACAATATGTATTTTGTGTTATCATAGAATCAAGAAGTACTTGTCTTGTTAAATGATATACTTTAGTTTTATTATAAACATGAATAATTTTAAATGAGTTCACAATCTCTTCCATTTGTGAAGTCAAATTAAATTCTGTGTCTGTCATTTAATATATTTAATAAACATTATTAAATGTTTATATTTAATACAATTGTTCTATTAAAATCCAGGTTTTTTGAGATTTAATGGTAACAATATCATTTTGATTATTCCAATTAATACGTAACCAAATTTTAGAATTTGAATGTGTTATGGTTACGGGGAATATATGTTGCAAAGTATTATTTAATGTTTTATTAAAAACTATTTCATTATTAGCTGGAATTATTTCTTTTACTTCTTGTAAATTATTTTTGACATATATATAACCATTCAGTGTTAAATTATTAATTCCAGAAAAATTAATATTTAAAGTTATTTTATAAGTACCTGGATTAAAAAATATTATATATTGTTCTTCTGGCATAATATTAATATTATTTTCAATTTTTTCAAATTTTAAATCAAAAACATGAAGTGAATTTAATGCAGGTATTAATACATCTTCGCTAATATATGCGTAATATAATGCATTTGATGGTGATTTTATTATACTACATGATTCATTTGAATTTATGTCAATAGAAGATATTATATCACTTCCATTGTATGTTTCTATAATATTATTATCCTTATTTGTATTATTATTATTTGTATTATTATCAAAATTTAATAAGGCCCAATAATTTTGATTTTGAATATCGGTTCCTTTTGGAGGATAATCAACAGATATGTATATATATCCATTATGCACAACAATACTATTTATCGAATAAGTTTTTTGTGATTTCCAAATTCCTTGATAAATAACATTATTATTAATAAATACATCCCAATATAATGATCCGTTATGTGGTATTTCATCATTATTATTGGTCGTAGCAATATATACAATATTATTTAACATAATTAAATCTCCAATATCATAATAATAATTTCGACGCCATATGCCAGTATATTTTAGATAATTATTTTTTGCTAAATAATTATTGTTACATATTGGAAGACAAATATTACGATAGTTGTCATTATTTATTTTAATATTTGGATAATTTGTTTCACACATTAATTGTTTTACACATGTATCGATACATGAATCACTATCTGATGAATCAGAATTTGTATCACATGGATTTTTACTGCATATTTTTAACATTAGTTTCCATCCAGGAACATTACAAATATTTGTACATCTTGATAAAGGTCCTGTTTTTGTTTTACAAGTATATACATAAATACTATTGCAACAATAAGTATTAACAGTTACTACATCATTATAATAATATATTTTACACGGATCATAATTGCATCTATATTTAAACCCTTTACCTTGCATACCTTTATCACCCTTATTACCATCATTTCCTTTATCACCTTTTTCTGCTGTACTTCCAGATTCACCCTTTGATCCAATATCACCTTTTGATCCAATATCACCCTTTGATCCAATATCACCTTTTGATCCAATATCACCTTTTGATCCAGTTTCTCCTTTCATATTGGATGATCCTGAATCGCCTTTTTGACCTTTATTACCAATACGTCCTTTTAATCCTTTTGGTCCATTTTGACCTTTAATACCTGTATCACCTTTATCACCTTTTCCCATTATAGTACTTCCGCC
>HE978669.1:31341-31875 GCA_000285855.2 Ruminococcus sp. JC304
AGTATTGGTGATAATTATGAGCAATATTTATTACTGCTCAAACAATTAACATCACTCAACCCTAATAATATAACCAGACAACAATTTAATGATCAAATGATAAAAATATTGTCAAATCCAAATCATAAAATTATTGTTGCTAAATGTGATGATATTATTGTTGGTTCAATAACAATTTTAATTGAACCAAAAATAATACATGATTTATCTTATGTCGCTCATATAGAAGATGTTATTGTTGATAGTAATTACAGATCATATGGAATCGGAGGAGAATTAGTTAAAAAAGCAATAGAAATTAGTAAACAATATGGTTGTTATAAAGTAATTTTAGATTGTAACGAAAAAAATATTAATTTTTATCAAAAACATGGATTTGTTAAGAAAGAAATTCAGATGGTTAATTATTTAGACTAATATAAAAATATTTAATGTTAAAATAATATTAAACAAAATGCCAGAAGTCGCCGAAATCGCACTAACAGCAGATATTCTAGAAAAAAATTTTAAAAATTGTGTCTTGGAATCTTTTGA
>HE978669.1:31895-32947 GCA_000285855.2 Ruminococcus sp. JC304
CAATTGGTTTAATATTCATTTTATTGGGTAAATAAATATCTAATTTTTTGGTGGATAATACATCTATAAATAATTTCCAATTATCAAACTGTAAAATTAAATTCAATATTGAATTTCCATATTTATCTGGAAAATTAATATTTTGCGTATTAACAAGAAAATATTTTATTAATTTATCACTAAATAATGTATTATTGTACATAACATGATGACATGCTGATTTAAAATTTTTATCACGAATATTAATATTAGCACCATGATATAATAATAATTTAACTAATCGAGAATTACCAGATAATATACTCATAATTAATGGATTATAATTATTATCGGCACCAGAATAATTAATTTTTACGTTATGTTCTAGTAAATATTTTACAAGATGATAATTATTTTGTTGTATACAAACAGATAATGTTGATATATAATTATTATTTATTTGATCGACATCAATTCCAAAATTAATAAAATGATTGAGTAAATTTATTTTTGTACCCAAATCGTATTTACTTTGTATTACAGTAAAATTGATTTATTAGTACATTCATTTAATTCTAAATTATTCAACAATAATAATACCATTCCAGTATTATTGTTCAAAATGTAATAATCTATTAAACTATAATTATAATTAATTAAATGATCACGTATAGAATAATTAATCAGTATATGTTTAATTATTTCAATATTATCGACAATATAATGTAAAACACGATAACCCAATAAATTGGATGAATAAATTATATTCATATCAATACTAAATAAATATTTTAATAATTTAAAATTTTTTAATTTAGAGGCTATATGAGCAACAGTATCTCCTTCTAGATTTGGTTGTTTGATAATTTCGAGCATTATATTTTTGGGTACAGTCTTAATGAGTTTATTTTGATTATGATATGCTAAATAATGTAAAGATCCGTTTATTTGATCAATAATATAATCCCAATCAATAGCGTTTGTTTTTATGTATTTTTTTATTATTTCCCAATTATAATTCCTAAATTGATTCGCTATTGTTTCCATATTAAATACAAAGTATATATTTGATA
>HE978669.1:36172-37684 GCA_000285855.2 Ruminococcus sp. JC304
AGTATATAGACAAAAAAAAAGNTCCTCTTGGTAATCCTGTTAAGGCAGAAATAATAGTTGGATCAGACAAAAGTAAAAGAACAACATATTGGGTTCCTGCTATTCAAAAATAATTATTTAGTTAATACAAAATTAATTAAATAATTGACATCTACCAACGGGAAGTCGGCCATCCGGAACTCGGAAGAGCGGATTGAACAACCATATACGTGGGAATGATGGTTGTGGCAACAGGAACAGGCTTGGGTTGAATAGGATTAGTGATCGTGATGATCGTATCCCTGAGAGGGAGGTGAACAAATTCACTACCTCTGTGTCCAGGCTTGTAGTAACCACAACCGCTTGGATTTTGGAGAGCATCTGCCAGTGAATACTGGCAACTTGATGTGGACGGAGCATAATGGTGGTGATGAATGTCAAGATGAATGTGAGTAGGACTCACACCAGAAGGAACATGACTGACTCCCCAATCAAATGACATTGTCTTGGTTATTAGATGATTATCTAGTCTATTATTTTTTGACTAATATGTTAAAAATTACAATGGATATTGCAATATGTTTAAAATTCAATTTTTTTTAATAATATTTATGGTATAATATATTATTAAAAATTAACTACTGCAACTAATGCAATCACCAGGTTTTCTTAGATGTTTGGGAATGTATTGGCATGGTTTAAGTTCTATTGGTTCGTCAATTTCAATTTCTTCTATTTTTTCTAATACAATATTATTTTTCGCTTCTATTTCTTTGATTTTATCAATATCAATTCCAAATTGATCTGCAGATGTTGCTGCTTTACTTCTTAGGTAATACATACCTGTTTTAAGACCTAATTTATGAGCGTATAACAGACATGAATTTAATTTGGCAAAGTTCGGACTTTCGATAAATATATTCATACTCTGTGTTTGATCAATAAATGGTGCACGTTCAGCAGCCATTTCTATGATAGATTTTTGAGGTATTTCCCAAACAGTGCGATATATATCTTTAATATGTTGAGGAATAGTTGGGATTTTTGAAATTGATCCCCGATAATATTTGATAAGATCGATCATATCTGAATTCCAAAGACCTAAATCAATTAAATCTTGAACTAAATATTTATTAATGACATAATAATCTCCAGCTAAAGTACTTCTTGAGTAAATATTTTCAGTGAAAGGCTCAACACATTCATTATAACCCATGATTTGGGAAGTACTTGCTGTAGGCATACAAGTTGTTGTCAAACTATTTCTAACACCATATTTTTGGATTTCTACCATTAAACTATCCCAATCCCACATTCCACTTAATTTATCCGAGCTAAGATTCCATAAATCAAATTGGAATTTACCTTTGGAAATAGGACTTCCAATAAATGTTTCGTAAGCACCGAATTCTTTTGCTAGTTTCATTGATTCTTCTAAACAACCAAAATAAATAGTTTCAAATATTTTACGATTGAGATCGCGAGCCAATTCAGAATCAAATGGTGTTTTAAAAATCGCAAAAACATCCGCTA
>HE978669.1:38254-39322 GCA_000285855.2 Ruminococcus sp. JC304
ATCGGTCTATGTTTAATATTAGATACACGTGTTTTATCAACAGGATAAAAATTAATATCAATAACATTATTAAGATTTCTCGTCATAATTCCTGATACTTTGCGTAACATATTATAATCGAATTCTGGTACTCCATTTTTATGTATTATAAATCTGGGAAGACATATTGATGACAAATTACAAGTAGCATATTCATCAGCGGATGAGTATTCCAGAATTTCGGAACATAAATTTGATCCATTAATAACACCAATATTAATTTGATTGGATTTATAATTGGCAGCATCTTTATAAACAATATATGGTACTCCGGTTTCGATTTGTGTTTCCATAATTTTGAACCATAAATCACGAGCAGATATTTGTTTTAAATATTTACCTGATTTTTCATAACTCAAATATGCTTCATTAAACTCAGTACCATATTTACCAACAATATTAGGACATTCAGCTGGACACATTAAAGACCATACTCCATCTTCTCGAACTCTCTCTATAAATATATCATTTATCATGAGTCCTAAAAACAAATCTCTAGCTCTTTCAGTTTCAGCTCCTGTATTTTTTTTAAATCAAGGAAAAATAAATATCTGCGTGCCAAGGTTCAATATAAATAGCAAATGAACCAGCCCTTTTACCTCCTTGATTAGCATATCTCGATATATTATTAAATACAGTTAATACTCGTAGACCACTTGCTGTGCCTTGTGTGGAATTAATGTAAGATCCATCCGCCCTAATATTTGAAACATTTACACCAATTCCACCAGCATATTTACTAATCATAGCACAATCTTTCCAACAATCACCAATTGCTCCCATATCATCTTTTATTCCTAAAAGGAAACAGCTTGATAATTGTTCATGAGTAGTTCCAGCATTAAATAATGTTGGTGTTGCATGAGTAAAATAACCTTGTGACAACATTTCATAAGTTTCAAATATTCTGTTTAGATCATTATTACGATAATGTATGGCAATTGCTACACGCATAAATAAATGTTGAGGTCTTTCTATGATTATTCCTTTAACTTTTTTTAGATAACTTTGTTCAAGAGTTCTAAAACC
>HE978670.1:0-1613 GCA_000285855.2 Ruminococcus sp. JC304
GTTTCATTGTATAAAAATTTTTGTATTTAGTTAAAAAACATACGTTAGTATATTTTGTATTATGATAACTAAATTTTCTTTCATTCAATAAAATAGTTTCATCTAATGTAGGATAAATTTCAGATACCCATCCATTTGGAGTTAAAAATGAAGCATTACCATTATTATTTAAATTAATTAAATGATTTGAGTTTTTATGATGGTTTTCATATTTACGTTTATATTGTTTTTTTATTGGATCTGGTTTATGATGAATATACGATCTATTTTTATAATCATTATTAAATTTATTCATTATGTAATTAATGGATTATTTAACTAAAAATATTAATAATATATTAAATTAAAATTTTATCAATATTTATTCAAGTATTTATGAATTGTTGTCATTAAAACATATTTATTAATTTATGTACACCATAATAAATACCTCTGATACACATAAATGCGCCTATCCCAGTAACTATACATGCTGTTATCGCATATGCACTAAGAGCTCCAATAATTCCTCCAGTAAGTCCGATTGATAAAGATGAACTTTTATCAAAATAACCTCTTTTTTCTCTATATATTACATACGCTTTGGCTCCAAGTAATCCAATGGTAGTTCCTACTAAACCTATTCCTATAAAAATAATATTTGCAACATCCTGATTACTCAATTGTGTTATCAAAATGTGTATTTAAAATAATATTATTATTATAAATATTTATGGTAATAATATTTTCAATTTTTAATATGATCAGAAAATTAATTTATTTTAACATATGCTTATCTTAACCGAAACTGAAGGACAACATTTTCTTTCACAAACGGGTTCACATACTTCATAACATTTATAAACAATCGGTTCGCATTTCTTGCGACAACTAATAAATACTGGTTCACATTCTTCACAACAACATTTTGGTTTGGGTTCACAAGGACAACACTTGGGTTTAGGACAACAAACAGGCTTGGGGCAACATTTGGGCTTGGGACAACAAATTGTTTTGGTGCAACAAATTGTTTCCGTACAACAAACGGGCTTAGGACAACAAACAGGCTTAGGACAACAAATTTTAACACAACTCGAACAACCACAATTGTTTGACATTTCTAATAATATATATTAAAATAAAAACATTAAGAGTGGATTTGTTACTCAATTTAATTATTAGATGTATTAGATTTACATTAACACACATTTTGAAATTTCTTCCTTGGTATCTGCTAGTTTACCATTAATTGATATTATAGGATATTTTTTACCATTTTTGAATTTTATATTTAAATCAACAACTTGAGTAAAAACAGTGAATGAATGTCTAGTAATTTTTAAAAATCCAGTTTCAATCTCGATACAATATATTGAAGAATCTATTGGTATATTTGTAACTAGATTATCTTGATTAATAGGAAAAGCTATTTTCTGATAAAATTTATTTTCATGCACATTATCATACATAATATGTATATCAAAAAATTTTGTCATGGTATAATTATCTGATTCTATGATAATATTTACATATGAATCTTTTATGAGAGAATATTTTGCCATTAATAAATGATAGAAATATTATGACTTGAATAATAATTATTTTTCAATTTTTATCAATAAAAATTGAAAAAT
>HE978670.1:3925-6210 GCA_000285855.2 Ruminococcus sp. JC304
TATGTATTCTACTAATGGAACTAATATTGTGGCTACGGGTGGTAGTATTGTCACAACAGGTGGTGGTAGTGTGATATATAATGGTAATGTTATTAATAATGATGGTATTATTAGTTCTACTGTTGTTAATAATGATTATTATATTATTGGATTGATAAAAAATTTTATTGGATATTTTGGATTTGGTAAATCTAACACTAAATCTGATTTAAGTATGAATGATAATTTGTTAGTAGATACAATTGATACTGTGTCTGATAATCGTTTAAACATTTATAAAATTGAAATAACATTTGGTCATCATATTATTTATGATATCAAATCGAAAAATGATATTCAGAAACTTGAAATAATTATTAAGGCTACCAATAAAAATCAAGCAATCAAAAAATCAATCGAATTTATCAGAAAAAAATGTCGCACTATTTATTCTAATAAATCTGATGCGATGTTTTTGGCTGCAATTGAAGATTCTGATCTAGTAGATGTTCTTTCTGAAAGTATTTTTTGAAGTAACATTGTTTAAAGAAACAATTATCAATATCAAACATTATTAATAACAGGTACTATTAATAACAGGCATTATTAATTTTAATTAAATTTTTTTAACTAAAATTAATAAGCATTATTATGAAATTTTGCTTGAACCATTTTGGTAGTTATTCTATTTGTCAAATTGATATCCCATATAGGCTCCATTGAATATGTTTTGAATGTCATACATGTAAATGACCCAAATACATTACTAAAATTATATCTATATAAGCCTACTTGATGTATAATTTGTTCATTATTGCATCCAAATGATTTATATTCCTCAACTAAATCATTTTTAAAATGCTTAAATTTTTGTGCCAAATAATTTTTTAATCCAAATACATAAATTGGTTCTAAATTGGCATAATTTTTTTCGATATATGAATTGACAATTTCATCCGAAATTGGAACCAATTGACTATCTTGATGATGATATTCTTTATTTTTTGCAAGATAATTTCCAAATAAATTGCTATGATTCTTTCTCAAAGATTTAATAATTTTTGTAACAGAAGTTTTTTTATCATTTCTATAATAAAATGTGGTACAAGTCCTATTATCATGATAAATATTGGTTCTGATTTTATCATGATTAAAATAATCCATTTGTGATATTTGTTTAAATGGTAAGATAATAAAATCATATCCATATGATAACATTTCGTTATGAAATAAATGCGTATGATTACTTCCATAACTATCTTTGTCGGGATGTTCTCCTACCAAAAATATATAATCTTGTCTATATTTTTTAACACTATACAACAATTCTTTCTCAAATAAACTATGAATCCAACTAATAATAATAGGTTCAGATTTATTATAATCATAAACATTTGAGTCGTTCACTTTTGTATAAGTAAAACTATGACTACCAAATACTTTTGATGTTCCATCTGACGTAGAAATTTGTAAATTATGATTCATTTTATTGGAAAAAAAATTTAATCTGGCAGATAACAAACCATTTCCTGCAGCCAATTCATTAATTTTATTAATATGTAGACTTCTAAATAAACGAATAAGCCCTTCACATAATTCATTGGTTGGAATCTCCCAAACCTTATTATCAAACATCTTGGTAAATAAATATATGGCAGAACAAGGTACATTCCATTTATTTTCCAAAGAAATAAGTTGATTTATTAAGTTGTGTTTAGTACCATTATCACCTCTATTTAGATAATGCAAAAAATTATAACTAGGATTTTGAGAAATAAATGTTTCTAACACTTTGTTATTGATTAAGTTAATCAATAATAAAATTGTCATAATATTTATTTTTCAATTTTTTCATCATCAATAAATTAAGTTTATTAATAACAAAATGTTTTACACATGAGAATTACCAATTAGCCCGGATAATTTGATAATGATATCTTGTGCGCTGGGACGTTTCTTAGGATCAGTATCCCAACACTTTTTCATCAACTTTTTGTATTCAGTAGGACAATCATTTGGAATTTGCGGACGAGTTCCGTCTAGAACATCCAAACTTACTTGCATAAAATTACATCCAGAATAAGGCCTAAGACCAGTCAAGATTTCCCACATAACAATACCAAATGAATAAATATCAACTTTCTCATCATATGTTTCACCACGAAGAATTTCAGGAGCTGTCCAGCAAGGAGTACCACAATGTGTCATTCTTGTATTTTCCTGTTTGACTGTAGCAAAACCAAAATCGGTAATTTTGATAACATAATTCTCATCAACTAGCAGGTTTGATGGTTTAATGTCTCTAT
>HE978670.1:8760-9957 GCA_000285855.2 Ruminococcus sp. JC304
TTGATGAATTTCTTGATAGCAACGCTAACTCCCTTCCAATTTCCTTTGTAAACGATTCCATATGATCCAACTCCCAGTTGATTGTTAGTATCGACACTGATTTCATTGTAATTGATAATATATTGGCACATATTGGCTGATGTTAGGAAATCATCTTCTTTATTAAGATGTGAGTGAATCACTAGCTTGTCTGATCTATCCGCATAAGAATTATCATGATCAATAGCGGCACCGCCAAAGAAACGGCTTTCCAAACCAGGAATTTCTAGATCATACAAGTTCACAAAACCATTGTCGTCCATAACGTTAGTACCAGTCAGCGTTTTGACTTTGTAAGCATCACCAATGTATTGGCGAACAGGTTCGGAAATTAAAATTTGACCTCCGTGCGTCGTCAATGTAATTTCTTTCACAATATTAATCGATGGTCCCGTATAATAATATCTGTTGACAACATTATCTTGAACAACTTTAACTGGTCCTGAATTAATACCAATCCTGACTCTGGGACCACGATAAATAATTCGTCATTGTGATCTAGTTCTTCACAAGCAGATGGATGTTCCAATAATTTTTCGGGCCAAGTAGCTCGAAGCATATTTGTTTGAATATTCATTGCGAATTCAATAGCATTCATAGTATCAGAAAAAATAACACAAAATGATCCTTCACCAGTATTACGTTCTCGGGAAATAATACTTTCATAACCTTTGTACTTTTCGATCAAGTCACGAATAATTTCATTATGAATATTAACAGCATCTTTCATAGCAAAAGCACTGTGTTCCCAGAGTTGAGCTGCGGATGTGATATCAGTAAATACGATGGTTACATTACCTGTAGGATGATTAATGTTATTACCAAATTTGATGGTTCGATGTGACATTTCAGATGCAGAGGTTGAACTAACTTCGCTAGGACCTGTATTGAATATTTTTTTGTTTTTATAACTATTGTTGTTACTAGAATAACTAGAAGAAGAAGTACCAGAGAACATACCAGAATCATCAGACATATTAGATAATCTAGTCATAATTTCAAGGAATGTTGGTCTAATAATAGGATCACTATGCCAGCAATTTCTAATCAAATCAAGATATTCAGGAGATTCCAACAATTCGCTCGTGATAGTGGGTCTGATATTATCACGAATAACGGCAACTGCAATCGCTGCAGGAGACATACCCAGATATGGCT
>HE978670.1:11914-13636 GCA_000285855.2 Ruminococcus sp. JC304
AATGCAAATGAATAATCAGTCGCAACAAGAGTATTTCCAACACCATATGCATCATTAACATATACTACATTATTTTCGCTATAAGATAACTTGGGCAAATTAGTAGGACCAACTTGATTATTAAATTTTTCCGATTGACTACTCAGGAACGTAGTAAATAATTCATTAATATCTGATTCAATGTCTTGAATCACAACAATAATTGGCTTATCGGGTAGCAAACTATTAATATAAGCAGTATTCAAATTCCTAATTCTCGAGTGATTCCAATTAGTAATTACTCCTAGATAAATATCGACAATTGTTTCATAATCGAGGACAATTGTTTCATTAGCACTAATCAATTGAGGAATATTATATGATGGAACAATATTAAAAGCGGCCAAGTGTGCTACACCAATATCTTTCATTTCGGAATAATATTTGTTGTCAAAGTCCTTAATAGTAATACCAAAATCACCACTGTAAGTTTTCTGTAGTTCAATAGCTTGTTCTGACAAAGCATCATAATACTTGATAGTAGTAATAGATGAATCCCAAGTAATAGGCCAAGATGCCATAATCGAAAGAGGTGATCCAAAAGAAATCAGATATTGATGTTTCTGAGAAATTTCACCATTACATTTAACATCGTACATGTTATCGATTGCGATTTTCTTAATAGTGTTATCAAGAGGATAATACTGATATTGCTTAATATCTTCAGCAATTTCATTATTGGTATACAACCAAGCAATAAAATCAAGTAGTTCTTTGGTTCTGAAACAATCATTTTGCTCAAAATTTCCATTCATAGAAATATAATTAACCCATGAAATCGGCCAAGAATTATTTCCGGGAGCATCAAAAATATCGATAGTAAAATCACCTGTTGTATAAATCTCTTTGAAGTCTGCCATAGCAGATTGAACAGTAGTAATATTAGGCTCAACTAGTTTTCCGGCTTTATTATACATAAACATATATGACATGTTGTGCGGATAAACAGTTGCTAGATCGGCAGAACTAAGACTGTATGTATTATTATTGACCCATTCAATTCTACTTTCAGAAGATTCACCAATTCCAATCGCATAACCTTCTTGAGCTGGAATCATTCCAGCAAATTTGTTACCTGCCAATGTATGAGCAGCAGCAAATTCTGCGCTAAAATTACGCAGTGATAGTTGCATAATTTCAGAAATCGACAAATAATAAGCATCATTGTATCCCAAGATAATTGTTTCATTGGGCAATTGATGGGCAATGTCCAAGTTTAGATTTTGGATTTGAATATCATTCCATTTCCTAATGGAACCTGTCCAAATCTTTCCAAGAGTTTCTCTATCCATTACTAGATGATCGGTCGATAGACCAGGAACATTGTAAATCATAACAATGGCTTGTCCAACAATTGGAAATTGCTTTAGTCCATACAAATCCATCATAACTTTCGGAATAGCTCTATCGTATGCGCTACAGTCAGCAATATATACATCCGCATTAATTTCACCTACAGACATACCAGCATATTTAATAAGAACATTATCATTATGATTGGCATAACTTTTGATATATTTCTCGAAAAGAGTCACTGATGAAACTGATCCTGAACAATAAATTCGGGATCCCATTTGAGCTTGGGAATTGACAATATAGTTGATGACCAAAATTACTACGATAATTTTGGAAATCTGCATGATTAATTATAATTTATCGCAATTTATCGCAAAATGAATTTGT
>HE978670.1:16911-18007 GCA_000285855.2 Ruminococcus sp. JC304
AATTGTTCCATCTTGTTTAGTTATTGTTGTAATAATATCGAGTTCATTTTTATTTTCTATTTTTAATTTTTTTGATGATTCGTTATCAGATACTTCTTTAATATCATCATAATATCTCTTTTTAGATAAATTATTTGGTTCCATTAATCAGTGTTAATAGAATTTTTTAATAGGTTATTAATATATACGGTAAATATATCAATTTTATTTAATTGCTCAATTATTAATTAATCAATTAAATATATCCATGAAATATATTCACAAATTATTGAAATCAAAGTTAAATTGACTATTTATACTACCTCCATCTATAAAGTCGATATAAATATCCTCACTAATAACATTTTTTGCTAATTCCCAAATATCGTAAACTTGTTGGAAGACAATTTTCGAGTGACTGATAGAATTCTTTTCCTAACACTAAATATCTGATTTTATTAGGTATTAAACCTTGTATTGGTTGATTAAATTCGTTATTATTTTTTATGATGGATTAATTTCCTGATGGTCAAATTATTATATTTGGGATACATCCACTAATATTTTAATTTCTTCCAAAAAATCAAATGTGTTAAACCATTAGGAATACATTCTATAATATCTTGGTTAAAATTTTCTCCAAAAAATCAAATGTGTTAAACCATTAGGAATACATTCTATAATATCTTGGTTAAAATTTTCTCCAAAAGTTATTTCTTTAATATTATTGGGAATGTAATATTTAATTCCCTTAAATTTCACAAAAGGTATTTTTATTATATTATAATAATCATAAACATCATCAAAAACAATATTATTTCTGAATGAAGATAATTTCTTATTGATACTACATAGATTAATTTTATCAATATTTGTCAAAAAACGCAACAAATATAAGATAATATCATCATAAAATAGATCAATCATTATTTTAATAACAACACTTATTATTATTACATAAATAATCATCATGGATAATAGTTATATTTTTCAATTTTTTAATGATTTACATAAAAATTTGAAAAATATTCTTGTTAATCATCCATTATTAATTAATTATTTGTTATTAACTTTACGGTTAATAACAAATAAACTAATCGCATAATATCACCAAAAA
>HE978670.1:19571-20893 GCA_000285855.2 Ruminococcus sp. JC304
ACACGCATTCCTTGTGCAAAGCAACAGGTTAAATATAATAGTGTAATACACTATCATATTTTTACCATAGATGTTTAGCATTTGGAGTGTATTTTATTTTTAGAATAATTTCACCATTGGGATGGTTTTTATAATATTTTGACATGGTACCAGATTTAGATTTATTAGTAATTCGAATTGCTTTATATCCATATACTTGTTTATTTTTCTTGACTTTATCATTATTTTTAACTAAGTAGAAGGATTCTTCATTTTTGGGTTCATCACTAACAGGAACTCTTTCATTAACAACAACATTGATCTTGCGATTAGTATCTTTAGCATAACCAAGAACTTCATTTCCTTGTGAAAGGAGTTTTTGAATCTTTTTATCTTGCTTTTTCATTGTCTCACTTTGTTTTTGCATTGTTTCGCTTTGTTTTTGCATTGTTTTTGTTTGTTTATCAATTTTCTTCGAAAGTCTATCTATTTTATCATCTTTTCTTTTGATTAGATTTTGATGTTTTTCAAACATTTCTTTGGCAAGATATTCATTGACTATCTTTGAAACTCGAGCTCCAAATTTGGTTGATGCCCATGATGCAATATGTGGGACAAGATCAGGGTGTGCGTATGTACCTCTGATTTCTGTGAGATATTTACTTCCTGTTGTGACTGTTTTTAAAAGTTCCGTGGGTATAAATCCACCTATATCAGAAATCTCATCCATAAGTTCTTTTGCCTCAGATGTTTTCTTCCACTGCCTAAATTCTTTTTTACCGCCTTTCTTTGTTTTTGCTTCATTACATAATTTGGTAACATTTATATAACCATCCAAATTCATTATTACCTCAAAATCTCCATATTTACCCCAATAGTATTTATCATTAATTTTTTCAAAAATAATATTTTTTATATCAGTATCATCATCATTTTTAACAATTTGTTTACTTATTTTCTTATTAATATCTCCATCACTTAATTCATTATCGGATCCAATATCAGAATCAATATCAGAATCTACTTCCGAATCTATTTCTGAATTAATATCAGAATCCACATCCGATACTACGTCTGTATCTACTTCTGATTGAGTATCAGAATCAGATTCAGAATCAGAATATTTTTTAGATTTAGTCGAATAATTTTTTGGCATTGTTTTTGTTATTAATGATAATTGATTATTATTGAAAGATTATTTTTTTTTCAATTTTTTGATTAATCATATATTTTCAATACAATATCATATATTTTACATATTTTTTTAATTTCTTTTGTGTTGTTATTTTTAACATTGAATAAATACATACATTTTTTCTGTTGGTATGATACATTGAATATAC
>HE978670.1:24357-25348 GCA_000285855.2 Ruminococcus sp. JC304
TTCGATTCGTAAATATTGAAGCACCTGGTGTATTTTCAATAAAAAATATCAATGGAAATTATACCAATTTGACCAGACTAAAACCATACAGATGTATATTATCTGGTAAAATTCATGATAGTGAAAATGCATATATTATAATTATGCAGAATCATAATATAATAGATATAATGTTTGGTTGTTATAGAAATTGTCACAAGGATAATTAAAAAAAAATTGGAACAATAACCAAACGTATTAAACAAATAAGTGGAACAATTATTACCATTTGATGATTAACAACCAATGATTGATTAAATAATTTATTTAATCAATCATTAAACCAGATTATCTGGTTGTGATTAGAATCATTAACGATAATCTAGTTGTGATTAGGATCATTAACGACAATCGAATCACTTACCCACTTAATCACATTGGAATAAAATTCTTTCTTGGATTGAGTGCATTCTCTTCTACCAGAAGCGGTAATTTGATTCCACATATTGCACTTTTCTTGGACATCGCACAATTGACCGCTCATGACTTCAAGTGATAAAAAGAGTCTATCGAGATTTTCTTGAGTAGAATTCATAATTGGATTGTTTATAATATTTTGATTGATTATTATCAATCTAATAAATAGATGTTGCAATGATTATATTTTTCAATATTTTGTATTAATAAAACCAAAATATGCGTTGATTGTTAATTGGCAAGTAATTGGATAATGATATTGATCTTCGTCTGAATTAATATCATAAACTATATTTTGATTAATTGTAGGAAAATACTCATTATTACATATTTTGTGTCTAATTTCAAAATCATTTAATTTTATGCTAGGTAATACATAATCATAATTAATGATGTGATTTTGATATTTTTCTACATATTTATCTAACACTGCATCATTTGTCGGAATCCAGTCCGAATCATCAATACTAATATCGGAATCATCAAAATTATTATCGGAATCATTATATATCATTTTAATTCCTGATATTAAGTA
>HE978670.1:27897-29065 GCA_000285855.2 Ruminococcus sp. JC304
CCATTGTTTCTCTTGTGATATTTTGACCACGTGTTTTTGGAATCGCGACAATTAATAGATCGATGTGACGGAGCGCTAACGTTGTTTTGAAGATGATGACAATAGTAACACATGATTGTGTTATTATTGATGATAATGTTTGATCGACCAGTCATAGAATTATATTTTCAATTTTTATCTTCTTATAAAATTGCTAAGTTCTGAACTATATTTATTGCTTCCCAATGATTTTGAACAATTATATGTATAATTAATATGTATCTCTCCTGATATTGGTTCTGCTAGATATATTTTAATGGTAATCAAATCATGATTAGTCAATAAATATTTCAATCCAATATGATCATTAAACAATTTATTTATGCGATAATTTTGTCCATCGGAAATTACTCTTGACTTACATATAATTTGATCATCTCTTAATATTTCCAAATGTGATATGGTCATATCAGGTCTATTTTGAATATCTAATATGGAAAATATATAAGTATCATATTTATCATCGGCATTTTCATTATTGTCGTTTTGAGGTTTTTTTTTAGGATATAAATATTGATCAATTGAGATATCTTTATGGGGCCAGGGTATTTTATATTTTTCAGAATACCCCAATGGATAATTTTTTTTATTATATTCAATAATATCATTAATATTAAATTGAATAACAGACGTATTTTCTAGATTGTCGATTGTATAAATATTTGATATGGTTGATTCAATAAAACCATATTCATCATAATATTGATGAATATCTTTGTATAAAAAACTATTAACTGATTTTATTTTCGCTTTAACTTCATCCGGAAACATAATATGTAAAGAATACGCACGATTACCATTGTATAATGTTGAATCATACAATATAGATAAAATATTATTTTCATAATCGATTATGGCTATATTTTTTAATAATAATTGACTCAACTCTAATCTATTAATATCTATATTAATATATCCTTCTTTGACTAATTCATAATCAATATCTGTCTCAAATTCTATAATTATATATTTAGCGATTTGATCAAGTTGAAGTTTCCGATTAATTATTGTCCATGGCCACGTTCCATATTCTTTTAAAAATTCCGTCACATCATCTTTAGTTATTAATTGCCAAGAAGCCGATTTGTTATTATATTTATGGCATCCTAGTTGAAAATGTGAAAAATAA
>HE978670.1:30149-31138 GCA_000285855.2 Ruminococcus sp. JC304
ATCTCATTTATTTATATTTTGCTAATTGTTATATTAATAGAATCTTGGCAAAATATTATTATTATGGTTATTATTATTTATTTCGTAACAGAAAAAATATCTATCATCAAAAAATATTCTCAGGAAATTATGCTGTTTATTAATAAAACAATTATGAGAATATTAATATTCATTTTTTTGATCACAATAACTTATTTTTTACATTTTGGATCTATCACTTATATATCTAATAAAGAAACTAGTGGAATTGATTCGCCTGAAATGATTCGTTATTATAATCTGTTAGTAACATTACCATCAATTTATCGATTAATGAATATTATTTATCGACTAATTTGTGTATTTGGCATAAATATATATATCTGGTTGATGATAAATTTTGTTAGATGCATTTATAACATACTATGATGATTATTAATAATAATCATCATATTATGCCCATAAAAATTGATATTATTATGTATTAATAATTCCATTCAAATTTACATTTATATTATTCATTAAACAACAATGAATACCAACAATATGGTTTTCAAATTTCTGGTTTTAACTGTGGAAGTAGTATTGTTGATTATTCCTTTTTGGTTATCATATTGGTCAACCTCACAATTAAATATTGTTGATATAGTCAATGAAACAATAGTTGACTATATTATACCCATTAAATCACTAACTGTAATACTTTCCGTTTTCCATATTGTAATATCTTCATATATACCTGAGAATAGTTCTTCCCATATATATGTTTCTTTGGCTCTTATTTTGAAAGAATCTTGGACAAATTTGGCGATAACTGTTGTGGTTATTTATCTATTGACCGAAAAAATATCTTTTATAAAAAATAATGCTCAGGAAATTGTACAATTTATTGCTAAAACAATTGGAAGAATATCAATTTATTGCCTATTAGCAATCATGATTTATGTTAGTTTCGTTTTTTATATTTTTCACATAAATAATAAATCAAATGATGGAACAGTAGCATCCAC
>HE978670.1:34016-35847 GCA_000285855.2 Ruminococcus sp. JC304
TTTGGTTGGTGATAGATTTTGTTAAATTTATTGCCGATACAAAATTGCATTATAACCAAGATTAGCATACTTGGAAAAATTTGAAATATTTACCCTTTAACTGATTCATTATATTTAATATAATAAATCAGTTAAATCCAAATGGAAGAATTCATGGAACGTGGTTATAATCGCCAACTTAGGGTAGCGATTAAACGTGAACTCAATTTTAAATTTCGCGCCAAATTTGCATCGAATCACATTATTACAGACTATGATGCTGATTTTCTGATTAATCTGAAAGGAGATGATATTTCTGATGAAGATTTGGACACATATGTTCAAAATGTTTATTTAAAGAGAAATAATAAGCGTATTGAATTATTTTATTAATTATTAATTTTAATAATTAATAAAATATATAATAGTCAAAAATTAATTTGTCAATGGATCATAATCATAAAAAGTTTTGAGATATTCTACAACATCATGATGATTATTTTTTTTAGCTGATTTAATCGCACAATTATTTAAAATTTTCACATCGATACCTTGACTTACTAAATACTTGACAATTTCAATATTACCATATCTAGAAGCGGAGATAATAGCATAACTACCACTACCTATAATATCAGCACCCTGATCAATCAAATATTTAACTACATCAAGATGTCCATATTCTGAAGCCCATCTAATGGCACAATTATCTCGAGCTTTTACATCGGCTCCTTTATTCACTAATTCTGTTACTTTTTCTAGATTACCATATCGACAATTTATACACAAACTATTTTGCAAATAATCAATATTATTTTCAATTGATGGGATAGGTTTGGCTATAAATCCTAAGATATATAAATATCCATTGCTAATAATATTTTTTATAATAATCGGGATAGAAAATATATTGAAATAATTATTTGTATTTCGAGTCATTTATGTTCAGTAATTGAATAATAATATCTATTAATATTTAATTATTTAGTCAATTTTTTTGATTGCAATAAAAATTGATTAAAATATTATTTATCATGTTATTGTGATTTTAATAATAATAAATATCATCGTTCGTAAAATGAAATATATAATTGATTCTACTAATTATACTAATAATATTCCCGAAAATATAACACATTTAGTTATTGACAGATATTATGATCAGGATAAATATGGTAAGATACCCAATACGGTGAATAAATTAGAAATTGGACGTTATTTTAGAGGATGTTTAAAAAATTATATTCCGACTAGTGTTCAATATTTAACTATTAGTAGTAAATATGTTGATACTATTACCAATTATATTCCAGATAGTGTAAAATGTTTAACTATAGATAGTGATATTCGATTTATAAAATATAGTGATAGCATTCCAAAAAATGTTAGTAAATTAATTATCAATAATAAATATTGTTGTGATTTATATAATTGTTTACCCAATAATCTCAAATATTTAGAATTAGGAGGTTATTTTAATCTGGATATTACAGAATGTATACCCGAAAGTGTGGAAACATTAATATTTGGTTATGAATTTAATAAATCGATTGATTTTGGTTTTCCAAAAAATTTAAAAAAATTAGTACTGGGAACAAAATTTAATAGACCAATTAATTATTTACCTGAAAAATTAGAACATTTGGAATTTGGATCAGAATTTAATTCATCAATTAGCAAATTACCTAGTAATTTAAAATATCTTAAATTTAGTGACGAATTTAATCGATCCATTAATAATATTTTACCTAACACATTAGAACATCTCGAATTTGGTAGTAAATATAATGCACCCATAAAAGTTTTACCATCGGGTCTAAAATATCTTAAATTCGGAAATAGTTTTATCAAT
>HE978670.1:37449-39070 GCA_000285855.2 Ruminococcus sp. JC304
TCTGTTGATTATATTTTGCCAAACACATTAGAACATTTAATATTTGGTTATAAATATAATACACCAATCAAAAGTAAATTACCCAATAGTCTAAAAATTTTAGTATTTGGATACAATTTCAATCAATCTATTGAAAATATTTTACCAGATTCTCTTGAAAAACTTGTATTGGGCAATCAATTTAATAAACCTCTAGGTAATATTATTTATGAAAAAACAACACTAAATAACATACTCAAATTATTTATCAAAGTACCAAATGAAATTATCGAAATCGATAAATATTTACCAGAATCTTTGACTTCACTGACTATTGGATTTAATACTAAATATGAATCATTGTTAATACCATCAAACGTTAATCACCTAGTATTACAATCCTATCAAAAAAATATTTCAAAAATACCTAAATCAGTCGTACATTTAGAATTAGGATGGTTTTCTGATTGTCCTGATAATATTATAAAAGAAATATTAACTAGCAATATCAAAAAATTAAACTAACCGTTAAATTATATAATAAAATTCAGCACATTTACCTAAACACAATATTATTAATAAAGCCAATAATTTTATCACAATTAATATTTTGGGTAATTGAATCATAAAATTGTTGCCAAAAATATATTTGAATTGATTATTCAAATATGTTTTAAATTTAAATATGATCAATAACATTTGATAATATTTGTTGTGATGGAGGATAATATTTTTAAGAGGAATATTATTAATAATTTTGCGGTAATTTATCAATAGTAATTTAATTGATGCAATAATTGTGGCATATCTTTCTATGTCATTTTCAGAATTATTTAGTCCGTCATATAATTTTGTAATACCAATGATCATTGGATCGTATTCTTTATAAAAAGATTTAATACTTCTTTTTTTATAATCATAAACTTTGGATGACATTGAATCAAATCTATTGGATAAAGTAGCGAGTACATATTCAATTAATCCAATTCGTGATGATGTTAAAGGTATAACTGTTATTAAATATAACACAACATTCCAATAATTTTTATCAATTGCCCATTTGAGAACATAATTTTTGGCTATATCTACACCACAACTCGCCATATATTCGAAAGTTTTTGGATCGAATAGATTACGTTCTTGTCCAATTATGATTTTATTGGAAGCTGATTTACCGCCAGATGGATCTATGATCATTTTAAAATCAGGATCATTAATAGGCAAAGTAATATCTACCAAAATATCACCATAATGCAAATATCGACATATATTTTGAGATTTATCACTTGGATCGCAAAAATATATTCTACCAGGAACACAGCTTCCGGCTTCCACAAAATTTTTCACTTCATTGTAACCTTTGACATATGTCAAACCATTGTGAGTTCGATTATTTTTGAGAACTTTTAGATATATTTTATCTTTTTGCATTTTTATGGCAATATATTTAATTACGATTGCTGCAATTATATTGAGACAAAAATGTAATTTATTTACAAATATACTAAATTGGTTTATCCATTTATTTTTCAATTTTATTATATAATAATTTTATCAACATACATTATACAATATGAGCAATTTCAGGCGAGGTAATTATGCTTCAAGACCATCACATTCATCATCTAGAAATAACGGTAAC
>HE978671.1:0-833 GCA_000285855.2 Ruminococcus sp. JC304
ACTCCAAATATAACTCCAAATATAGCAGTTACATTAATAAAAACAATCCATGTACTAATTATTATAGGTGTTATTTCTTCTATTTTTATACCTAATTGTATAATAAAACAACTAGCATTAACCTTATTAATATTTTTATTATTACAATATTTACTTGGATTTGAAAAATGTGGATTGACACAATTAGAATATGCACTTTTAGGTCAAAAATATCAGCAAGGATTTATATATCGTGTGATTAATCCAATTATTTGTGTACCAGAAGGTTATTTTAATAATGGATTTATGATAATACATATTATTTTAATAATAATATTAGTATACCAAATATATAGTTGTTTTCGAAATTAATAATTATTTTTGAATTAATTTATTAAATTTGTTTCTTAATAAGAGTCAAATTTAATAGAAACCATCAATTCTAACAACAATACCATTTCTAGTTTCGACATTAATACGATCTTGACGGAAATCATTTGTTACGGGTAAATCACGTCCATTGGCACGAACAACGCGTGTATTAGGATAAATACGTTGAGCTTCAGTTATATGACGACCAAGTAATGCGCGAGCAAATTGACCAATATCTTGTCCCACATGAGGAGGACGAGGTTGGGGAGGACGAGGACGAGGAGGTCTATTTTGGTGAGGAGGATCACAAACAATTCGACATCTGCGTCCCATAGAATCTCTAAAATAAGCATTAGGATCATAAGTGCTAGGATTATAAGTATTTACATTACCATTAAAAGTTTCAGCTGGGACATATTGATTGGCTGCCATTGGTTGAACTGGTGGTAATGGTCCAGGTACAACAGGGGTGGGCACTGGAC
>HE978671.1:3393-5315 GCA_000285855.2 Ruminococcus sp. JC304
AACGATTAGAAATATATTATTAAGAAATATATCATGAATAAAGATCCAGAATATTTTCTTCAAAAGGCTCGACACTTTTATAACAAAGCAAAAAATAATATTATTAATGAAATTGATTATAATGATGAATTTTCAGAAATTGATTCAGATAATGATTTAGAAATTTATTCAGACAATGAATTTACAAGTAATGTAAATCCAATATACAATACTATTAGAGATGAAAAAACAGATTATGGAAAAACAGATGATGGAGAAACAGATGATGGAGAAACAGATGATGAAGAAACAGATTATGAACCGGAAACAATAGATTCAGATTCGGAATATGAATATATAAAACTAGAACCAATAAATATTGAGAATTTGATAGATGAAAAATTAAAAAAAATACCAAAAATAAAATCTAGATATACTAGATTTTACGATCCAGTTTCTAAACATTATTTTGGAATAGATAAAATATTCGATAACAAAACAAGTGGAATCAGGTCAGAAAATAAAACTACCAAAACATGGTATCCTGAAAATCCATTAAGTTACAATTACACACGAGATCCTAAAACTGGGAAAATTTATCGAACTGTTAAAACTTATGATGACAAGGGAAACTATGCTAATAATTTTAAAGAAGTAAAACGACGCAATATAAAAAAACCTGGTACCACATATGTAGTACCGATGTATAAAAGTTAATTTGCAAATAAATAAACAAAATTATATTCGAATATATAAGTATTGTTATGCAAGATTTTTGTCCATGTGATGATTGTTGTTTTGATTATATTGTTGTTGGAGCAGGTTGTGCTGGATCTGTTGTAGCAGCTAGGTTAGCAGAAGATAAAAATAATAGAGTTTTATTGTTAGAAGGAGGACATGATAATTCTTTAATGCCGCAGAATAATACAATTAACGATTATCAAAAAAAATTAATTTCAACACCGGCTTTATTATTCACATTATTTTCCAGATATCATATTAATCCTACTCAAAGAGGATGTAATAAAAATCCTTTAGAAGGATTAATAGAACCATCTCCTTCACATTTAGAATTTACTACAATTAAAGAATATGCAAGACATTATACATATCCACGTGGTAATGGTGCAGGTGGTTCTACCAATCATCATAATTTAATAGATGGACGTGGTAGTCACTTACCATATGAACGTATTGCTCAAGAAATGAAAGATGATAAGTGGCGATATCAAAATATAAAAAAATATTACAAAAAAATGGAAAACTTTTATCAAGAAGATAAAAGTGAATATCATGGAAATGAAGGCTGGCTCGAAGTCAAATACAGTGGTCTAGAAAATGAATTCTCAGATGAATTCATTAAAACTGTAGAACAAGAACTTGGTGCACCTTTTGTAAAAGATTTAAATATACCTGGTCAATATTCAGGATTAGGTATCAACAATGCCCAAGTTGATCGTCGCGGAATGAGATCATATGCCTATAAAGATTTATTAATTCCGATGTTATTAAAACAAGCTGGAACAAATGAAAAAAATCTATTTGTAAAATTTAATTCATTAGTATCAAAGGTATTACTGGATGATAATGCGAATGTAATTCGAGCATACGGCGTTGAAGTTCTCGAAAATCCTCATCTTTATCGAGTGGATACAACTGGAAATCGTGTTTCTAATGCAAGTTGTAAGGCTATATTACCTGATCGAGATAATTTTACAATCAAGAGATATTATGCCAAAAAAGAAGTAATATTATGTGGCGGTGTATTTAACACACCACAAATACTTATGTTATCTGGTTTAGGACCAGAGCAACATCTTAAAAATATGAATTTACCTGTGGTAAAAAATTTACCAGGTGTTGGACAAAATTTAATGGACCATCATGAGTTTTGTATGAATTTTGAAATTGATCCCAAAAAATTTATGTGGCGTTGGCAAGCT
>HE978671.1:7932-9645 GCA_000285855.2 Ruminococcus sp. JC304
TTTGGATTGGCATAGTGGTATGCAAAAAATTAATATGGAAGAACCGGATTTACATTTTCAAATTATAAATATGTTATTTTTTGATTTCAATTGTAATTATATCAAAGTTGATGACGATGATTTAAATAATATAGAAACTAAATTTGATACAACAATGCCCAATCCACTATTACCCACAGATGCAAATGGTATTCCTGAAATTAAAACTAAATTTATTGAGAGTCAATTTGATGCTACTAATCCACGAGTATTTATGGGTGCGCTTATTGAAAATATGAAAATAAATTCTTGGAATGGATCGGTTAAATTAAGAAGTACTGATCCAAGAGATGCACCAATTATTGAACTTGGGTTATGGAAAGATAATGTAACTTTAGAAAGATTGGCTAGAGCTGTATTGATTATGAGACAAATTATGAATTCACCATCTATGATGCAATTTAGTCCTGATCCTAAAAATTATTCTAAATTTGAAATATTACCAGGACCTAAAGCAGATACTATTGAAAAAATTATGGAATATTAAGAACATGGTCATCTTTCGGACATCATGCTGCTGGTACAGCAAAAATGGGTCTAATTGATGATGAAATGGCTGTAGTAGATTCAGATTTACGTGTACATGGTGTCAAAGGATTACGAATAATAGATGCATCTATTTATCCACCACCACATTTACATGCATATAATCCTACAAGAGGAATATATATGATAGCTGAAATGATATCTGATATGATTAAAAATGAATCATATAATTAGAGAAAATATTTTACCAATAGTATCATAATTCATTATCCAATAATTATTACCACTTCGATATATTGGAAAAGATCCATCTCCAAAATGATTATTACTGAATATTGCAATGGGATTATTATCTACATTAGTGTAATTTTTATTTTTTTCCAAATCCGATTCATAAATATAATCATAATCTATTTTATTAAATATTTTTGTACTAAAATCAGGGAATTTCACACCAAATTTGGATTTGCTTGATTTATTAAGATATTTAGAAATTCTGTTATGATCATTATATGAAAACATACCAATATCACAATCGCATATTTTATCAGTTAAAATAAATTTTTGATCCAATATATTATCTTCATAATATATTGCCAATAAATTACCACAATATTCATAAATACGATATGTACCACGTATCGCTGGCATTATTTGATAATATAATTCACCCACACCAATTTTATTGGATGTTATATCAAGTATACCAATAAGTTGTGGTTTACCACATTTAAGTAATGAAATAATATCTTTGGTATTAAAACTAATTATTTTATCATTTCGCGTTTTTATATCAATAGACTTGTCAATAACCCATTTATTGGTACCTCGTTTAGTTTTTTTTACCACCCATATTTGTCCATTATTTCCGCGTAATTTAGTACCTGGTCGGTATAATGTAGCACTTTCATCGGGACTTTGACGTTGGTATTTGGATAATTTTGTGTATTTTGTTTTCGAATCTGTCATTGTTATCGTATATTGTATAATAATATAATAAATATATTATTATAAAATATTAACAAATACTTAAGTAGAAACACTGACATCACACACAACAAATAATTCATCCAAATTTCTAAATGTTGTGCGAAATTTAACTGATAAGCGTTCTTTAATATCTGAAGCATTCGTGCGTAATTTAATTAAATATCATTTCATTGTTAAATTTAATAATTATTTCGTTAT
>HE978671.1:10264-10950 GCA_000285855.2 Ruminococcus sp. JC304
TCAAAAACTAGTTGAGTGATTGGTGTAATAATCATTTTATTTTTTACCTTATCATCTAATTCAGAATATTTTTCATGTGATTTGATTTTTTTATAAGATCTTTCACAAATTTCTTGATATTCTGTCGTATAAGTTTTATACATATTTGATTTTTTTTATATCCGCATATTTTCATTAATTTTTCCGGAATGATATCATTTACATTTATCGATTTATGATTCATTGATACATGGATGAAATGATTTTTACTACAAATAATTCTAAAATCATGAACAACTTCATGATTTTCTTCTGTGTTAATTTCTATACCCTTAATTTTTAGAGATAAATCATTTGTAACATGTTCAACTAATTTTTGTACTATTTTTAATGAATAATTTGTATAGTATATTTTATCTTGGACAGATAAATCTAAATTAGCATCTTTTAATAATTTTTTGGAATTCTTACATAAATCAGTTGATACTATTGTATCAAAGGTTGAAACAATGTGATATAACAGAATATCGCGATCTACCGACATTTTTTTTGATATTATTATCAATATTTTGGTATATCTCATGTAAAAATTTTTATTTTCAATTTTTATTGATAATTATTTTCACCAATTTCGATACATCATATCCTTTTTGTCTAGCTATTGATATTAGATAATTATATATTGTATTATCAATACTAGGATATCT
>HE978671.1:13561-14495 GCA_000285855.2 Ruminococcus sp. JC304
ATTTGAGAATTTCTCGACATAATATACCATATTAATAAAATAATAACAATAATAATAATTATAATAATCCACATACTAAATTATTATAATATTATAATATTATACATAAAATAATTTTTTTACAGTTTCCAAAAACATTGTTATTTTCATTTTTTTAAATAATTTATGTGATAAAATATGAGGCTTAACAAATTTTTTTAATTTAATTGTACCTGATTTATTAACTAGTATTAATAATATTTGACATTCTATGTGATGATAATGATATTGCCAAATAATATTGTTATTATATTTTGGAAATTCATCTACACTAGAAACAACATACATAATTTCATCTATATTATTATCTATCGGTAATATATTACCTATTAATTCTTTATGATAGTATGGTGCTCTAAAATATGGAACTAATACAAATATTTTTTTTATCATTTCCAAATAATTATATTGATCAATATTACCATTCAAACAATAATTTATACCAAAATAATGTTTAAAATAATAATAATTTAAGAAATATGTGCTGTTTTTTTTATAAATTATTTGCATAATTTTTTCCGATAATCCTTGTTGAACATCAAAAAAAATTTTACCCCAGATATAATTACTTGTACAAATATCATTTAAATATTTACATGTTGATTTTAAATTAATAATATCATTGATATCCAAATAATATATTATTTGGAGCAATACATCGCAATCAATTCTTATTATTTCGCAAGTCATTATTATTATAACGATATGTGTTATTTAAATCTTTGTTTCATAACGTTATATATAACATGTGATAACTATATAAAATATTAGATAATTATATTTATTTAATGAATCAAAAAAATTTATCCACAATATTATCAGATTTTTATACAACTGTCAATTGTAATGATAATTATACGAAATTCAAAAATTTACTGGATGATCTAAATATGTT
>HE978671.1:16780-17477 GCA_000285855.2 Ruminococcus sp. JC304
GACAAATTACATAACAATTATATTGTTGGTGGTGATATTTATAATAATAATGGCTCTAATGCTGGTACTATTTATAATGATCAAGCTATTCCACCAAACTTCGGAGATTATTATTATCCTCATGATGTCAAAGGTTTAGTATCTCTTATTCCATTTTATGACGAAACCAGTGGCAATACTTATTTTGACTCTACTTTTATGATAACTCTGGATGATGCCAAACCTACTAATATATTGAGAGAATTAGACGAAGATCAAATAGTTATTGGACAAGTTTATCAAGGATTAGATGTTTTAGATAAAATTAATGCAATGATAAAACCTTATGCTCGTAGAAAATATCCAGAATTTATTATTAGCGGATGTGGTGTTCATATGAATCGAAATAAAGTCAAACGTAGACCGATTAGTGTCAATAATCATAGGAAATTTTTAAATAAACCAAAATCAATTAACTTAGAAAATGATACAATTGTTACAACTAAAAATAATTAAAATTAACATTTATTGGTGTATTTATTATATAAATTATCTTTACGCATAGATTTTGTCCAAGTGTCAATTTCTGGATAATTTCGCGCATTGGGTGTTACTGTAACATAACCAGTATCTGATGGCATTTGATTGGATCTAATTATTGATCTATTACCATTATTTGATGGTATTTGATCATTAATATTATCATTATATGGAATAC
>HE978671.1:20544-23212 GCA_000285855.2 Ruminococcus sp. JC304
TATTTTTATTATCTTCCGTATTAGATTCTACACTAGTTTCTGCATTAGATTCTACACTAGATTCTGCATTATTTTCTAAATTAGATTCTACATTAGTTTCTACATTAGATTCTACATTAGATTCTACATTAGTTTCTGCATTCTTTTCTGCATTAACATCTGCATTAGATTTTGTATTAGATTCTACACTAGTTTCTGTATTAGATTCTACATTAGTTTCTGTATTAGATTCTACACTAGTTTCTGTATTGACAGTTAATGTATCCACTAACTGTTGATGTTGCTCTTCTAATTTGGATTGATTTTCTGTTTCATATTGTGTTTTTAATCTTTCGAATTCATTTTTTGATTTTTCTGCATCTTCTATTTTCTTTTTTTGTCACGTTCTGCTTTATCTCTTTTAATTTTTACCAAATCATAAATATCAGGTGAAGTATACACTTGATTACTTTTAACTAACAATATACCAGATCTCATATTTCCTTTAATTTCTTGATGATCCACAAAAGTTGATGCACCGTCAAAACTTCCAAATTTACAAGTTCTGAAAGTTAGATCACCTACTTTATGTTTTGAACAAATCGATTCTAAATTTTTTATTTTTTCGACAATCTTTTTTGTACTTTCATTACGTCTTCTATTGATAAGAGATTTTTTGATTAGAATATTTCTTGGTAGAGACATTATTTATTATTATGATATTTAATATATTTATATTAAATATCGCAATAATAATATTTTTATTATTCAATTTTTTTGACCAATATTTTCTAGTATATTAAACATAATGGCACGTGGTTCAATATTATTTTTGACTAATAAATCGTATATATTTAGTAAATCTTTTTCATATTCTCGTTCTGGTTCATCATGATTTAAACAACTAAAATCAATTCCATGATCTATTAATAATTTTAATGTTTCGGATGAAGTTTCCAATATATTAATACTTTTAATATCAGACTCGGTTATAATCTTAATATCTAAGCCTAAATTAAAACATAATTCTAATCCTTCATGAATACAATAAATAAAACAATATCTAAAATAACCGTGCATGGCATCATATACTGATAAATTTATACCATTATTATGCAAATAAACAAGAATATCGTGATGTGTATAATTAATTAATATTTTTATGACAAAATCATTATCTACATGAATATCAGCACCATTATTCATTAAATATTTAAAATTTCCAAACATCCAAGACGTGCTGCAATTTTAATGGCCAAATTATTACGAGCACAAATATCTCCTCCATTTTCCACGATATATTTTAAAAAATCACTATTTTTAGATACTGAGGAACATGTAATTATTGCATGATTATCCAAATAATTCATATTGAAACCCATTCGAATTAAATATTTTAATATTTTGTATGATCTAAATACCAAAGCACATTTAAAAAGATCATCAATTTTTGATAAAACATCATACTTGTCTTGATTTTGCAATAATAGTATTTTTTCTAAATTATCTTTTTGTACAAGATAATAAAACAGTTTAGATTTCATTTTATGTGATTCAAAAAATTCCACAAAAATTTGATCATTTTGCAAAATAAAATCTTCAAATTCTTTTAATTTATTTGGTGAAATATATGGCATATATATATATGTTTCAGATGTTATGGTATTATAATCTGGAAAATTAATACGTTCATGTTTATATTCTGTATCCATAATTATCTATTTTTAATAGTGGATCAATATAATTATAAATATTAATTAGATATTTATTTAATCAATATTTATTAACACTTAATTAATCATTTAATACTTTACACAATAAATATGCTGCAAATGACTCAATATTTACTCCATTATTAATTAAATGTTTAATATAATTAATACCTTCAATAGAATAATTATCAATATAATTATTAACGGATGAAAAATCTAATCCTTGTTGACAATAAAAATTAATGCCTTCTTCAGAATGTGAAAGTAAAATTCTACAAATATTTTTTGGTTGTAAACAAGACAAATTAATTCCACTATCTATCAAAAATTTAACTATTTTTAATTTACCATAATATACTGCTACATTAATTAGATCTGGACCATATTTCAACAAATTATTTGATCTTAATAATAAATCTATTGTTTTTTTACTTTTGCCATTTGCTATTATTTTTTGTAATATATTACCATTACAAACATCAATATTTGCACCATGATCAATTAACAATTTAACACATTTTGAATTATCGTAATTAAAAGAAGTAGTAAATCTAATAGAAAAATTATTATACATACAAACATCCACATCATATTTTAAAAATAATTCTAATATTTCAAATGATATTATCATTCGAAATGCTATATATTTTTCGCTGGAAATATCTACACCTATTTCTAATAAATAATTAACAACTTGCACATAATTTTTTTTTATAGCGGCTTTTAGTAAAAAATTATCCTCAGAAAAAAATATATTAGGTTCAGTATGAGGAATTAATGTTTCAAATAAATCATACTTATTTGAAAACATGACAATATATTTTAATATATAAAATTTAACTATATCGATACCATTGGTGTAAGTCTCAATTAATTTTGGAATGTCATTATTACTAACAATATTTTTAATTGTGTCGTGACTAATTTCCTTAATTCCCATGAGTGTATTAAATTTACTAATATATTTTGCTAATTCT
>HE978671.1:25598-27090 GCA_000285855.2 Ruminococcus sp. JC304
TTTTTATTCATAATATCACATACAGAATTCATTAGATCAATTCGCACGCCCAAATCAGATATTTTTTTTAAGAGAGAAAAATTTTTACTTTGCACAAGATTAAAAATATCATTACCATCAATATAATTTATATCTGCTCCATGATTTATTAACACGTCAAACATTTTTGAACTATTATATATAGAATATTTTATGGCAATACCATTATTAATATTAACATCCACACCAATATCAATGCAATATTTAACCACATTAAAACTATTATGATACATAGCATATCTAAAAACATAATCATTATGTGTATGAATATTAGCACCATGTTTAACTAGTAGTGTAATATTATTAAGATCTTCATTTGTACGTACTGCATAACGTATTGGCATATTATCCGCAACACATGCATTTCCACCATGTGATAATATTAATTGTAGAATAAAATTATGACTACATGATGCTAATATTGTCGCTAAATGATTGTTGTAACTAATATCAAAACCCAATTCAATTAATAATTCTATTGTTTGACATACTAATTTTTAGATCAAATTTAGTATTTTTAGAAATACTAAAAATTAATAATAATAGGTAATCATTTATTACCTCGGAGCACATAGCAGATTCATAATATGTTATTAAATTTAAAAATTCGTTTAAATATAAATTTTTAATAGTGTATTTTAAAAATGTAATTTTAGATTCATTGTCCAAATCCATAAATTTTTCGACAGAAAATAAATCTGGAGATTTTTTTATGCCTTTTATATTATTAGCGATATTATAAATATATTGTAATGATTGACGAATATCGGGACATTCACTATCTATCGCATCAATCAGATCATAGTATTCATCTCTGGAAGTCATTAAACTGATTTTTTTATGTAATGATAATAATAGTTACATAAAAAAAAATTCAATTTTTTTTGTTAAACATTGCGAATAGAATATTTTTATCAAATACGCCATTATTTTGTAAAAAAATAAATAAAGTATAATCTTCATCCCATTTATTCATATTATTGCGTATAAAATTAAGTTGATCAATACGTACACCTAAATCAGATAATTTTTTCAAAAGAGCAATGTCTTTATTTTGTACGACATTATATATATCATATCCATCAATATAATTAATATCTGCTCCATGATCAATCAATATATCAAACACTTTAGAACTATTATATAAAGAATATTTAATAGCAACACCATTGTTAATATTAACATCGATACCAATATCAATACAAAATTTAGTTAAATTTATATTATCAGTGTATAATGAATTTCTAAAAACATAATTATTGTGAGTATGAATATCAGCACCATATTCCATTAATAACATAATATTATTAAATTTTTGATGATTAGCTGCATGACGTATTGGCATATTATCTAAAGCAGATGCGTCTCCACCATGTTCTAAAATTAATTTTAAAATAAAATTATGACTACTTGATGCTAATATTGTAATTAAATGATTGTGATAACTGATATC
>HE978671.1:28113-29198 GCA_000285855.2 Ruminococcus sp. JC304
ATTCTAAAAATAAATCAAGAAATCCACAGATTCAATTAATTTAAAAGCAAGATAATTATCGATAGACACATCCATACCTAATTCTAATAAAAATTTAACTATGGTTGAATTATTATTAGTAATTGCAACTTTTAGCAAAAAATTATTATCAATAAAAAATAATTCATTTGGAGTACATTTGCTTAGCGAAAAAAATATATCAATTTTTTTCCAAACATTAACACATTTCAAAATATATATTTTAATCTCATCATTATAATCTTGGTATATTTCTATGTAATCATTTTTATTTAATATATTCTCTACTTGATTAATGCTAATTTCTTCAATATTTTCCAAATATTTATAACTGGAAATAATTTTACAAATATCTTCTACATCATCTCCATAAATATTGTAATATTCAAACGAGTGCATCATATTTTCGATAACATCTTTCACTTTTTTTTATATTTTGACCATAATTATAATTGGTACTTGTCATTAATAATATTAATGTTAATATTAATTATGTCCTTATAATATGTTAATTTAATGATGTTCATATAAACAAACAGCTAATAAATCAATAGGTGATACACCATAATCAACTAATGTTTTGATTGTGCGAAAAGCGTCAGAATTTCGAGTTTTTTCAAAATAATTATCAAATATATTCAAGTCGAGTCCGTATTGGACTAATAGCTCGATCATTTCATAATGTTTATTTCCAATGACATCGATTAAATCTTCGACTTGTAAATTACAAGTTGTGGCACCAGCTTGTAATAATAATTTAGTTATGGGTAAAAAATTATACCAAACAGAATATTTAAGTGCGATATTTTGTCGTGTACCAACATCACATCCTTTTGATAATAAATATTCCACAGTTTTAGTGTCCGTTTTTTGTACTGCCGCTATCAATACATAATCATCATAAATATGAATATTAATACCATAATCTTCTAATAATTTTATTTTAGATAAAACATCTATCCGTGAAATAGCGGTATATACAAGCAGTTCATCAATATTAGATATATTTGCATTTTTTAAAATTAAATCTAAAAATTCGACACTCGATTCTTGAGCTGCCAATTTAC
>HE978671.1:32211-34900 GCA_000285855.2 Ruminococcus sp. JC304
TGCCTCATATAATTCTGATTTATTAAGATTAGAACAGAGACATAAAATTAATTTTATTTCATCGATTGTCGGAATACCATATTCATCAATTGACGGAATGGCATTTTCGCGCATATATCTAGTTTGTTTTTGACAATATTGATTACGATAAGTCCAAGACGATAATGTTTTAAGTTTGATTATGTCACCATCTAGTTCTTGGACTAAATTCATAAACATAAAATAATTTTTATCTAAACCCATTTGTTTAGCTAAATAAATAAATTTATTGGCAATATCAATTGGTATAATAGGAGCATCAGAATAATATAATTTTTTAAAAGAGAATGCTTTATAATCTAATGGAGCGACACATCCTTTTGTTTTATCTGTAGATTTACCACATTTTGCTCTAAAACTTTCATATCTGTCTACAACATCTTGATAAGTAACTCCATAATCTATCTCTAATTTTTTATTAACAGCATTATGAATTCTATAAAACCATTTTGTCAAACTTTCACGATTGTCTAATACTTCTAATGTCAGCGCAGTATCTCCTTCCGTAATAAATTTTTGATAAGATTCTCTACAATATCTACAAGGTAAAACATCTCCCAATGAAATAAAAAAATTTTTATAATTAATTTTATCTTTTTCTGTGGGATTAATTGGATATCCAAACGTTACAGAATGACAAAACGTCCATCCAGCTGATCCCCATATTTTAGTTATCAATCCATTATTTTTATGATCGTCATGATCATGATGATCATCATTATTTTTATCATAATCCTGATTATTATTATGATCCATACCATGTTTAGAAATAATGTGCATAATTTCGCTTAATAAATTATGAGATAATAATATTATCTTATAATTTAGATGTATAATCATGCTAATATTATTATTGTATGACTATATATTTATTTTTTTTTATTATTTCATTGTGACAATGGATATGATAACATTGCCCGTTAGTTTCTATAATATCGCAATGAATATTTTTACCTTGACAATTTTCGCATGGTTCCGATAAATATCCTCTACAAAAAGAACAATATGTTTCAGTATATTTTGGTATTCTAAAACCAATAGGTCTAAAATCAGTTATATGAAATATTTTATTTGTATTAGATTCTTGCGACATATTAGATTCTTGTGAGATAATAGATTTGATTATATCATGATAATATACTTAGTTTATTAAAATTTCAATTTTTTACGTTATTTTTGATAAATTAATATTCAGTTATAATGATATCATGAGTAATTTATTGGAGAAATTTTATTTGGATATTTATCAAAAAGATTTATTACCCAAAAATCACATTAATTATTTGGAATCACTTAAAAAAACGAGGATTTGAACCTAAAGTAATATATGATATTGGATCATGTGTATTACATTGGACTAGACATGCAGAACGTATTTGGCCTGACGCCAAAATTATACTATTTGATGCAAACCCACATTGTAAATTTTTATATCAAAATTATCAATATTACAATGGATTGTTGAGTAATGTTAGTGGTGTTCATATGAAATTTTACATGAATGAATTTTCTCCTGGAGGAGCTTCTTATTATCGAGAAATAGGATCCCATAATTCAAAAACATTATATCCAGAAAACAGATACTATAATTATTTAGCAATGACATTAGATGATGTAGTTGAAAAATATAACTATCCTAAACCAGATTTTGTCAAAATGGATGTTCAAGGAGCGGAACATGATATTTTACAAGGCGGTATTAAAACAATGAAATCTACCCAACATTTAATCATGGAATTACCAAAAAGTGGCATTACATACAATGAAAATGCACCAAATCTGGAACAAACAATTAAACTAGCAGAAAATTATGGATGGATATGCGAAGCTCCATTATTTTCAGACAATGGAGATTTTGATGGTGATTATGGTTTTATACGAAAAGACGTCGATTATCACTCGAATAAATCAGCTAGTGTATAAATATAGTGATCCGTTAATTCTAATTTATTATGGGTACCCATCAAATCAATAAATTTAACATTTGGATGTGTTTCATTAATAATTTGATATAATTTTTTCCTTGACTGTATGGAATAATATCATCATTTTGACTATGTGCCACAATAATTTTTGTAAAATAACTAACAAATGGTATCATTTTTTGAGATTGATATTCGTTTCCCAGAAATTTACTAACCATTTTACCGATATATTTTATACCTAATTTATCAGCATCATATTCGATCATAGATGATAGTGAAAAAAAAGGTGAAACTAAAATTAAAGAATGTGGATGATAATGTATATCAAATTTTTGCGTGATTTCGGCTACTAATTTAATAGCGACACTGCATCCTAATGATTCTCCATATATAGATATATCATTTGGATGATATTTTAATATATTAATAACATATAACCATATTGACATAGCATCTATATTTAATTTTTCTGAATTTAAGTCATGTTTATTTCCTGAAGATCTACCAAATGATCTATAATCAAAAATAACAATAGAAGCATAATTGTGTAAAAATTTCACTATATCATATCTCATAGAAATATTACCAGTATTGCCGTGAAAATAAATAATACATTTATTACTATCTCTATTTCTGACATAAAATGTATCCAAATGTTGATTATCCGGTGTTTTAACAAAAGTTGTTATTACATCTTGTGGTAATTCTGCTAAATGTGTAATATT
>HE978672.1:0-1834 GCA_000285855.2 Ruminococcus sp. JC304
ATCCTAATATTATACTAGCATATCTTTCATGCGGAACTGATGAAAGATTCAAAATATCTACAGGCTCTTCAAAAGAATTATCAAATATCCAATCATTATTGCCTGATAATGAGAAAAATGAATTTCAACTTGTCCTTAACAAATATCATAATGATCAGCAAAAAAAGTTATTTTATCTTAATGAACTAATTTGGGATCATTATAAACTTAGATGGAAACCAGAAGATGTATTAATAGGAAGTATGAACCTTGCAAATAATGTATCAGTAAATTTTCGCGAAACTGTTGAAAATAATTCAACAATTTTATTACAGTATTATGTAAAACTAGGTAGTTATCCGGTCGGCATTGATGTAGTTATTAATTATCAAAAAATTGATTTAACACCAGCATATAAAAATGCTGCTTTATATCAATTACAATTAGCAAATTATTCGAGGGAATATTATTATATGCTGTTTCCACTAAGATATTACTTCAAGAATAATCAAGATATTTCACAACAATTAGAAAATATTATTGAAAAAAAATATGGGTTGTATAAACAACTTATGGTGAGAATTGATGATTATCATACTTTATATAAATCTGGAAATTTAAAAATAGATATGGCTACAAATATAGTTATTGGAATACTACGGGATATAGAAAAATTACCTGGATTTGAATCAGATACCATATACCAAATAAAAAAAGTCGCAACAAATAATTCTCCAAGTGTTAAATTAGAAGAATGGGATATATAATTAAAAGTATTATATCAAGAAATAAATACTGCTGTAAATAACAAATCAAGAAAATATTTTTATAGATACATTGCAATGGTTCCTCCACAAGATAGATCCAAAAATTATATTTCCGAAAATCAAGATGTGCGATTTAAAATGGTAAATTAATTATTAATTAAAATTATTAATGAATTATTTTAATCCTAAAATAAGAGCCAGATATACTATATTGGGTGCAATAACAGCAGATTCACTTGGATCGAGTTTTGAATTTATGAAATCAAAAGATGTTAAATTATTGTTAAAACATAATAATAATCTCGAAAATGGATTGATTGGCGCTGGTCCTTTTGAATCGATACCAGGTCAATTTACAGACGATAGTGAAATGGCTTTATGTATCATATATTGTATAGTAAAATATAAAACATATGATCAAAATATCGTTTCTAATAAATATCATGAATGGTATTTATCTAATCCATTTGACATGGGTAAAACTACTAAAAATTCAGTATCTCAATCTGGTTTGATAAATATGATAAATTCTTCCAAACAATATAATTCGGAATCATTGAGTAATGGATTTTTAATGAGACTATTTGGATTAGTTTCTATGTATTATAATCATAATGTAAATGATTTAATTGATGCTATTAAATTAGATGTAATATTGACTCATAGTCATATTGAAGCAAAAAATATTGCTATTATTTATGGTGTTATATTATGGAAAGCCATACAAGGAATAAATGCTAAAGATATTTATGAATGGATACGCAATAATTCAAAATATTCCAAATTAATGAAATCAATTTTTAATGCAGTGGATAATAATAAAAAACAAATTACATATAATATGCAAACATATTCATTAGATATGGTTGATTCGGAATTTTTTGGTTTTGCAGGTTTTGCACTATGGTTTGTTATTAAATGTTTAAAATGTCACAATAATTATGGAAATGCTATTATTGATGTTGTAAGTTATGGTGGAGATACTGATACAAATGCGTGTATTGTTGGTGCTATAATGGCAGCATTATATCCGAATACTATACCAAAAAAATGGATATCCAATGTAATAAATTGTCAAGCAAAAAAAA
>HE978672.1:5502-6038 GCA_000285855.2 Ruminococcus sp. JC304
TAGGTAGTTTTTGTAAAGCTATAAATTATAACTATGCAAAAAATATTTTATCAAGATACTTATGATTATAATTATAATTATCCATGCAATGAATATATCACTTGTAAATATTTTACAAAATTAATGTATTTAATTATTTATGAAAAAATAATTGATGATTGTCATAATAAAATAATCGAGGAGATAATATTATGCAAAAATAATATTGATGCTAAAAATGAACTAGGATGGACAGCCTTAATGTTGGCTGCTAGAAATTCTAAAAATTGGTCGAGTATTAAAACTGTAAAATTATTATTAGATGCGGGAGCTGATCCAAATATTTATGATAAAACAGTATTATTACCAAAGTTAGCTTTACATTATAATAATTATTCAGGAAGAATTGCAATAACATTGCCAAAACGTATTGTTGCCTTATCAGCAGCAACATTTTCAGCTAAAACTTTAGATGTACCCTTAGGATCTGCTGTAGGATATGTATATAAAGGATCTGATAAAGGAATGTTAAATGATGGCAATAAATTAGTATATAT
>HE978672.1:7119-7796 GCA_000285855.2 Ruminococcus sp. JC304
AAATGATGGCAATAAATTAGTATATATGACAGATGGATATCTTGTCATGGAATTTGTAAAAGATCCAACATTATCAAAATATGATGTTATAATTATTGATGAAGCTCACGAAAGAAGTGTTAGAATAGATTTATTAATGTTATTTTTGAAAAATATATTATTGTCAGGTAAAAGACCTGATTTAAAAGTAATAATTATGAGTGCAACAATAAATGGAAAAAAATATCAACAATATTTCTCGGGTATACCGAGTCAAATTATAAATCTTTCGGGACAACCAAACCACGAAATTACAGTTCATTTTTTAGATAAACCATCAGAATCATATATGCACGACGGTTTAGAATTAATAGAAAATTTAATACACCAAAATTTGCGAAAAGATATGTTATTTTTCATTACAACAAGTAAAGAAGCATTGCAATTATGTCGATCTATTCGACCAAATTATCCTCGAGTTTATTGTATCGAAGTATATTCAGATATGGAAAAAAGTCTCAGAATTTATGCTGAAACTAGAGATAAATATTTAGAATTGGGAAATTACGATCAAAAACTTGTAATGGCAACTAATGTAGCGGAATCATCACTTACCATAGATGGTTTAACATATGTGATAGATTCTGGATATGAATTGCAAAATAAATTTGATCCTGATGTTTATGGACAAATTTTAG
>HE978672.1:10419-11251 GCA_000285855.2 Ruminococcus sp. JC304
TTAATAGCTTGTTCAATATCAATTTCATTATTTATCATAAATAATAACGACTAATGTTGCCTTATCATGATAAGATTAAAATTTTTATATTAGTATTATAATATTCATAATGATAAAACTTAATTCACATCAAATTAAGCCAATTGAATATATGAAAAATCATCGTGGTTTAATTTTGTATCATTCAGTTGGTTCAGGTAAAACTCTAACGGCATTATACAGTGTTTATCAATTTGAATATGAGATAGTGATTATTGGAACTAAAAGTTCAAGAAAAGTATTCATGGATGATATTAAAAAAGCGGAAATGAATGCTAATAGATTTACATTTTATACGTATACTAAAATAAAAAAATTATTGGAAACAGATATTACAATGTTAAAAAATTTATCTGTTATTGTTGATGAAGCACATAGTTTACGTAATGAAAATATGTATAATTTATATATTGCTAGTGCTCTAACATTGTGTAAAAAAGTAATATTATTAACCGCTACACCAGTAATTAATTATATGAATGATTTATCTGTTTTGGTAAATATTATTCGTGGTGAAGATGTGTTACCCACCGAACGAATTTTATTTGAACAAATGTTTTTTGATGATGATGATATGGTTATTATTAATCAAGATATATTATACAATAAATTAAAAAATACACTATCATATTACAAAATTAGAGATGATGAAAATTATCCAACAAGTGAAACTAGTTATATGTATATTGATATGGATCATGATCAAATAGATGAATACAAATATTATGTTAGGAAAATTTTATTTTCCGATGAAAATGTTCCTGATAATATGGATTTATTAAATATCAATTAT
>HE978672.1:12458-14625 GCA_000285855.2 Ruminococcus sp. JC304
ATCAATTATGGATTATTACCCAATAAAAAAAAAAATTTTTTTCTTAATGTTACACGACAATTATCAAATGTATCTAAAACAACAAAAACCAGTCCAAAAATACAAAATATATTAGAAAAAATACAAAAAGGGCCATATCCCATTATTATTTACTCAAATTTTTTAGAATATGGTATTTATTTAATAGCTATATTATTAGAAATAAATGGTATTCCTTATAAAACAATTAGTGGTTTCACTACACACGATAAATTAAATGTAATAGTTAATAATTATAATAATGGACATTATAAAGTATTACTTATTTCTTCTGCAGGATCAGAAAGTTTAGATTTAAAAAATACCAGACAAATACATATTATGGAACCACATTGGAATGAATCAAAAATAACTCAAGTGATAGGTCGCGCAATTAGATATAAATCGCATGAAAAATTACCAATTAATGAACGAAATGTAGATATTTATCGATGGGCATCTGTTTTTCCCGAACCATATCGTAATCAGTCCGCAGATGAATATTTGATAGATTTGAGTGTAAAAAAAACAAATTTGTGGAATAAATATCATGAAATTATTGTTAGATCATCGATTGAGAATAATACTTGGTGATTTTAATATAGACGCAAAAATTACCAATAATAAATTTTTTTCTTAACTGAGATAAAAATTTATTCATAAAAAAATTATAAATAATTGGGATATAAAACATATATCGGTATATGTCTGATACTATTAAAAGAAAAATTTCTGTGGAAAAATTTTATAAATTGGACGATGCGATTAATTCGAAAATCAATAGTAACACAGTATTTATTCTTGCAAATGAAAGAATTGCAAAAGATGGTAATATTGGAAGATATTATGTAGTATTTCCTTCATTTAAACTATTTTTAAAAAATAGGGAAAAATATCCCAATTGTCATGAAATTTTTGTGAACCATATTAATAACAAAATAGATCAAGCAGGTAGATTAGTTTTCGATTTTGACATTAAATATGAACAAAATATAAAAATACCGAAAAATTTTAAACAGCAAATACAAGATACTATATATAATGTTGTAACTAATTATTATAACCATGTTAATCCGGAAATATTAGAATTTGTTTGGTCAAGCTCTCAAAATCTAAAAAAATTATCAAAACATTTAACGGTTAAAAATATGTATTTTGATAATTGGATTATTATGTCAAAAATATTTTATAAATTATTTTGTTCCGAATGGGATAGAAAATATTTATGGATTTCTTCATCTAAATTAATAGATTTCCAAATAGTGAGAAATAAAGCTTCATTAAGAATGGTTGGTTCTACCAAAATTGATGGCACTCCATTAGTTTTTGATGATAATATATACAGTCTTTCAGATTCTTTAATTAGAATTTATTTAAAAAATCAACGTGATAAAGAACAATTAATTACTAAAAAAAATATTAATAATATATCAGATGATCTTTTACAAGAAGAAGAATGTACGGCAAAATCAACCATTAATTTTAATTTAACAGGAAAAATATTAGAGCCAGTTTTCGATAAAATTATATATCAAAAAGCTTATGAAATGTATAATATGTTAGATCCTGGTAATTTTAAAATAGGGAAAATCAATGGAAATTTTTTGTCATTAATTAGGTTAAAACCTAATAACTGTCTTTTATCTGGAAAAAAACATGAACAAGAAAATGCTTTTTTACACATAAATAAATCTGAAACAGTTTATAATGTTAATTTTGGGTGTTATCGTTTTTGTTATAAATGGAAAACGACAGGGATTGGTTCAATTGACATAGAAGATCATAAAATTTTTATAGCGCATTTCTTTGAAAAACGCAAAAAAAATTCCAAGAAAAAACAATCTGTGGAATTTTCATATATATAAATATTACTCATTAGTTTATTTATTAAATAACCTAATGAACATTAATTGTCGAGCGAAATTAATTACGGATCAATTGATTGTTAATAATATCGAAAATATATTGGATAGTTATTCACCTGATTTTATTATTAACACAAGTAACGTTATTGCATCATATATACCTATAGCAAATATTGTAGCTGATTTAATAAATCCTATTCAAAAGTATATTCATATTATTTGTGGCAATACGTATGTGTATTACATTATTGATAATTGTATTTATGTGGATTTATGTCATATTT
>HE978672.1:17059-18516 GCA_000285855.2 Ruminococcus sp. JC304
TGGATTTATGTCATATTTTATCTTCCATGATATCTTCACAAGAATATGTAGATTTATTGCAAAAATATAGTCCAGATATTAATTTATTTCAATGGACGTTAAAAAATAATGGTACATATATTAGAAGACAATTAATCAACATGTCTACTTTAAACAAAATCATGTTACAATGTGATAATAATTTTTCTTTGAATTATAAAATAGGATGTTTATATTACGTTATTATGATATTATATTTATGGTACAATATATATATATTATCTATGTTTATAAAAACAATATATTAATTATTTTTATGAACATAATTCCAGTAATTTATTTTCTATCATCAAAAGATTATCATATTCATTTTGATTTATTGATTTTATATAATCGGCAATATCTTTACCCGAATATCTAATACTATGTGTCAAAAACATATACAATCTTTTAAAAATAAAATTTTTGTCAATATTTGATAATAAAAATATATTTAAACACTGTGGATAAAGTATTGTATAATCTTTAATATTACTACAACGTGTAATATCACCATAGTATAAAGCTTTTGACATAATTAGTTTTTCTATAAATTCAATAATAACTTGTTTTGGAATATTTATTGTTATTAATTTTTCGATTAATATAATCCATTTGTCATTTTTGTCTATATTTTCTTGAATTATTTTTGGATTGGACATTATTTTAACAAATAAATCACTAATGTTGGTAATATTATTTTGTTGTTCAAATTGAGAAGAAATAATATTTGTAATTTTTGCTAAATCAGTTATATTTTGTATTTCTTTACCATAATTATCTAAAATATAACTACATACTTTAGACAAAATAGATTGTAGAGCATTATTAAATTTGGGATATTGATTATTTAAATTTAAATTTTTTAATTTGTTTAATAATATTTGATATTTATTGGCAGTATTAATTGTATTAATACTATCTGGAGAACAAATATAATTAATTTTTATTGTTAATTCTTGATCAATTTCAGATAATAAATTGTTATACATTTCAGATTTCATATAATCAATATTATTTATTTCATTAATAATATTGGCTAGTTTATCAAAACCTTCATCATCTTCAAAACTAATAAATTTTACAGTGTACAAATAATTGAGACAAACTATTTTTTTTGTTGAACCAATTTGAATCTTGGTACAATAACATCACACAATTCATTATAACCCGTTTCAGATAATTTTTCATCTATATCTAATTTCTTTATAGCCGATTTAATATTTTTTTAATATCACTTGATGACATATTAGAACTGGACTTAATATATTGTGCCGATAATATGTCTATTTGATCTTGCGATAAATTGACAATACTATTATCATCTAAAATGGTTTTATAAATTATTGAATTGTCTATAGATATTTTACACATGTCAAATAATTTATCGTCAAATACTTTTGATAAATGTTTATCCAATTTATAAAACGCAGCACCAG
>HE978672.1:20596-21714 GCA_000285855.2 Ruminococcus sp. JC304
ATCCATCTACAATAATATAGATATGATTATGTTGATGTTTGATTTTATTAAGAACTAATTCTATATCAGATACAGTATTTTCTTGCGATATTTCTTTGATATTAGTAAAATAAAATATATAATTGTAACTGGAATAATTATCAGATGTTACAGCTTCAATAATTAATTTGAAATTTTTGGAAATTTTAATATTTTCATATGTACTATTTTTTAAAAATGATATTGATGTATCAATATTTTGACTGACAACACCTACTGTAATATATATTGGAGATATAAATTCGGACATAATATGAATAATATTAACATGTGTGTATTTTTTATATATCTAAAAAAAATCAATAGCATTTATAAAAAAACCAATATATTTAATTCGATTTAAATATTTACTTTTAACTCATAATATCATATTAGAGACAAATAATGATTAAATCGAAAAAAAACAATTTTAGCACCAATTCGCTTGAATTGAAAATGAATGATGTGGGTAAAACATTGAGTATACCCGTTAAAAAACCATATAGAAATATAGTTTCTTCAAATTCAAATTGGAATGATATATCATGCGTAAAATATAATATTAACACGATAAATAATAAATCCGATTTAAAAACCATGTATAAAAATTCAAATAAAAAATATGGTTTGTCATATGCGAATAAACCATATGACGCTATTAATAATTGTAAATCAGCAGGTATTATTCCATATACAATTCATAATGGTAAATTATTATTTTTATTTCAAAAGGCCCAAAATCCTACAAGAAAAAAAGATGCCGGTTGGAATGATTTTGGTGGTAAACAAATTAGTCCTACAGAAACCACTGCACAAATAGCATCACGCGAGTTTAGTGAAGAAACCAGTTGTTTATTCTATTTAGCAGAAAAGACAGATGCTAAATCTAAAGAAATATATAATTTATTGAAAAATAATCAAAAATTAAATTATGATCAAAAAACGATTGAATTATTACGAGAAATGATTTTAGTATCCCAAAAATTTTACACAGATAAAATTACAGAATATGTATTACCAATTTATGTGAGTTCAAAAGAAACATACATTAGTTATTTTGTTAAAGTAAAATATATAATTGAAAATGATTTACCGAAAGC
>HE978672.1:22981-25047 GCA_000285855.2 Ruminococcus sp. JC304
AGAAGATATACATATAAATTATGAAGATAGATATTTGAGAGATTGTCAGTGGTTCACATTGGATGAAATTTTAAATTTATGCGAAAAAGATTTTCATAAAAGATTACAAATAACAAGAATACAACAAAGAATAACTAAATATTATGAAAAAGGATTATTTAGTTAATATAGTGAAATGCTATATTGATTATTATTTGTGATATTACAGATAATAATCCACATAACATCATTTATTCTCATTAAATCTTAATATATTATATATATAAATATTTAATATGACATCAATTGATGATATAGCCACCAATTTACAAATATTTTATCAAAAAATATTAGATATTTTTCAATCAGAATCATCTCCTATTGATAAATGGAAATCAATAGCATCTTATATACATGAAAATAATGATATCGTTACAAAATCGTACAAAAAATTAAAAAAGAAGTTGAAAATTTAGATATTGGTTTAGATTATAATATTGGTTTTAATCAAATAAACAAACAAATTACAAAAGAATCTAATTCCATCGTAAAATGTAGTTCTATAATTTTGGGATTGCACATAATATTATATGATCTTATGAGTCAAGAAGGAAATTATTCTTTTGTTTTTGATGGTAAAAGAGAAATGGCAATTCTTAAGAAAGACATAATGTATTATGTAAGTATTAGTTCTAAGAATGAACAAAATATATTTTTCCATGCATTTTTATTAGTATTTGCACTCGAATCATTATTTAATAAATATTTATATGTGGGAATTGATTTTGAATATACTAATCGAAAAATACAATTAGCGCAACTTAATTTTGAACATAATCACACTGATAAAAGTATGATTTTAATAGTTAGTCGTAATGAATTAGAGCCAATAATGACAGATAATTTCATCGATTTTATTATTTGTAATAAAAATATAAAAAAAATATTACATGGTTCAGATTCTTTAGATATTCCATATATGTATAATCATTTATTACAAGATGATCCTGCTAAAATTATTAAATTTACTAGATCATTAATAGATACTCGTTTTTTATGTGAATATTATAAATTAACTCGATCGGAACCGTCAGACAATAAATGTTCTATTTATGATGAAGATTCAACTCGATCAGCCATATATTATTTCAAAGTTGTGTCAGATGATCAACAACGTAGATTGGCCGAATTACTAGAATCTATGCCTTCGCCTCATGATAGAGATTGGTACATTCACAAAATGCCGGTATCTCAGGTACAATATGCGGCACTTGATGTACTCTATCTTAAAGTATTTTATTATAGAATGATTTATGTTGCCACANAAGGGGGATGAATCTACTGACTTGGTAAAAAAAATATTATGGATTTATACAAAAATGTTTTAAATGAAATAACTCGATTTGTTTATTTAGAAAGAAATAATGTTACATATCTCATGGCAACTTGTAAAAAAGATGTTGATGTAGTTAATAATTATTTTATTCGTACGACAAATGGTATATTAAAAATGATAGATATATTCAATCAAGTTTCTCTAAATTTAGAAACAGCCAGTCCAAAAATTAATGTTGATAATTTTTTAAAAATAAATCACTTTAAAACTCCAGTAGTGACTATTATCAAAAGATTAGTTTATGGTTTTATTTCACAAAAGTGTCGAGTTTATAAAGATAAATCAACTCTTTGGACAGATAAACTTGAAAATAATTTTATTTTTGACTTTATGGAAGAAATGAAATTTAATTATTTGTTAAAAATGTATCAAGATTTAGCCATTACTCTTCAAACTAGAGTAAATTCAATATGTTCTCAGAATAAATAAAATTGAATAATTTATTCTCAAGATGTTTCTTTGACGTAATATCTCAAAAATAAAGATAGATCTATAATACATAGATTTGTTAATTATATTAGAATTATGTGGTCCATAAAAGATAATTTGATAGAATCTCCAATTGGATCTTTTATGATAACCATATTAATATGGTTTGATTGGTTTTTGCAGAGAATAACTTTTGGTTCAATTCCAAAAATTGGCGGTGATCTGGAAATATTAGCATCTAATGGTCTTTTTAAGTTTATTT
>HE978672.1:27482-29217 GCA_000285855.2 Ruminococcus sp. JC304
ATTTGGACATGTTCCTGTGGTTCTTGTATTTGACGGAATTTTATCGAAACATATTTTAGTATCTAATGCGAGACGTGGTAAATTTTATAAATTAATTGAGAATATTTTTTGGAGATGGTATCTTTACTTCATGGAATAAACCTTTATGGAAACATCAACGCACTGGAATTCTTAAATTATTTAATACAAAAACACTACGAAATATTACACCCGAATTAACAAATTCAATGTTTACAGAATTAGATCGTATTGCACTGAATAAAGAATGTGATTTAGTAGCTATTTTATCAAAAATAGGATTGGTCGCTTTTTGTGAAGTAATTTTTGGTGTGGGTGTTAGAGATATATCCGATGATTTAATTGAACCACTAAATAAATTATTGATTTATATTAATAATGCAGTTGAACCTGTTAATATTAAAATAGGATCAAAATATCATGAATTTATACAAAATAGAGACATTGTGCATAATTGGATGAAAAAATTAATAAAAAGAGCGCGTATTAGTAAACAATGTCATCATATTATAAACAACGAATTAAATAATTTTGATATATCTGAACAACAATTGATTGAATTTGTATTATCAGTTGTTTTAGGTGGTCATGAAACTACTGCTAGATTAATGCTGGGAATTATATATAGCGTTGCACATAATGATAATATTATAAAAAAACTTAACTATGAAACAAAAGAATATCATGTAAATCACAATACTTACGACATAGATATTATAAATAGACCTTATCTTGGCGCAATAATAAATGAAGGCACAAGATTATCTCCTCTGTTTGGTTATTGAGTCGCGAAGCCCAAAATAATATTATCATTAACGAAACTCTTTTTAAGAAAGGAACACAATTCTTGATTAGTCCATTGATATATTTGAGAGATCCAAAAATATGGGGCGATAATTCGGAAGAATTTAATCCTGAACATTTTATTAATGGAGTAAATAATTTGATACCAGAACAAAAAGAAAATTTTATTCCATTTATTGTAGGATCAGAAAACTGTCCGGGAAAAAGATTTGCCATATTAGAATCGTCGGTAGTAGTTAGTAAATTATTCTTTGAATATGAATTAAATATTCAACCTCATAAATTAAATCCAATGTCTGCTGGAACTTTTAGATTGACTGATAAATTACCTGTTATAATTAAAAAACGTCAAATGATTTAATTTAATTTTATTGTTAATAAAGTTAAATTAAATTATAAAACCTAGTCTATTAGCTGCTCTACCAGCAGCTGTATAAAGAGCTTTATGTGATTCGATAGTATTAGGATCAGATAAAATATCTTGAACATCAACATAAACTGAATTATAAGTAGATCCTTGAGATTTATGACTAGTGATGCTAAATCCAAAATTAACTTCGGCAAATGGTTCTATTAATTTTTTATGATAATAATCCCATAATACTGAAACTACTTTTTCGCATTTATATCTTTTGAAAAAGAATTCAATATGTTCTTTGACAATTTTTAACATATTTTTATATTTAATAATATCATCAACATCAATTACTTTAATTTTATGTAAACCTTGACTAATATCTATAACATCACTTCTCACTCTTTCTATTTGAAGAATGTTTATTTTAAAATTATTATGAAGCTTGGATATTTTTTAACTATATCATTAAACCCTTGATTTATAACACTTTTAGCATCTTTAAGCATGATTTTAGACCAATCGAATAATGTACTTTCAATATTTTCTACATGAATA
>HE978672.1:31075-32135 GCA_000285855.2 Ruminococcus sp. JC304
AATATACTTTCAATATTTTCTACATGAATAATTTTAACCATATCAGAAGTATAAAATCCTTCATTTTCTTCTGAAGAATAAAAATTATTAAAAATAAGATAATCTCCCGGCATGTATTTTTCAAGACTAATTGATTTGTGAACAAATTGACGTATCATTGTATTATATTTGTCACATGTAGCATTTTTCCATGTCAATACAATTGGTGTTTCATTGTTATTAAATTCACGAATAAAACTTTTAAACCAAGATGATTTTGTGTGATCTTTTTTTGGTGATATAATCTAAAACTTTTATTTTTGCTACTATTATGTATTTCTACCATCCCTTTATTAAGATCAATTGTATCCATATTTCTTATCAAATTACACATATTTTTGATGTCGTCCGAATTAGTTCTCATAATATCATCCAATACTATGTGATAATAATAGTCAGGTGGTATAAGTGAAAAAATAAGACTTTCTGGTTCACCAACTGGAGGTAACTGTTTACGATCGCCCATAAATATAATCTTGATTGGGTATAAATCAACATATTTATCTAGTTCTTTGACCATCTCTTCACAAATCATAGAACATTCATCAACAATAACTAAATTATTACAAATATTTTTGAGAAATTTGGATTCTTTAGTCGATTTAAAAACTTTGGATCCATTTTCTGCTATAATGATAGGCTTAAATTCAAGTAATTTATGTAAAGTCATATATCTAATGCGATTATGTAAAATTTTACGATCTGATTCATTAAAAGTGGATTGAATTTGTGATTCTAGCACATTTAGTGCTTTATGTGTTGGTGCACAAAAATAAACATTTGATACTTCATTTTTTAATAACATATCTTTTACTTTTTGAGTCATGGTATAGGTTTTACCTGAACCAGCGAAACCCAATAAATAAAATTTCTTATGATCATCTTGTGATATAAATTCTGATATTTTATTGATTGCAGCTAATTGTTTAGTATTGAACATAAATGGTAGTATTAATATTTAATAGAAATATATATTAATACTAATTATTTTTCAATTATTTTTCAATTATTTTTTGAATAT
>HE978672.1:33180-33935 GCA_000285855.2 Ruminococcus sp. JC304
CAAAATTATGTCATAAAATTACAATAAATATACCATACAAATATGATAGATTTCCTGATGAAATAAAAATACCTGAACAATTGTTAAATGATAATAATATATTAGTAAATAGATGTAAAGATTATGGTCCGGCTGCAAAGTTATTAGGTTTATATGAAATGTCAATTATACAGCCAGATGATATCATTGTGGTTTGTGATGATGATAGGAAATATGATTTTCATTTTATAAGAAATTTAGTTGATGGTCTTGCATCAAAACCAAAACATACTATTACTAATGCTGGTTGGGAAATTGAAACATTATCAGAATATACTTATGATAAAATAGATTTACCACGAGGAAAAGAATATATAAATTCCGGATATATTGATATACTTGGTGGTTGTTGTGGATTTGCACTTTCGTATAAATATATAAACAAGGAAATGATTAATATTAATAAAGATGTACTATCATATTATGTCGATGATGTATGGATTTCTGGACATTTAACAATTTCCGGCATTAAAATTTGGATGCTTGGAAATAGTTCAGATGCACAAAGAACAAATAATGATTTAATTAATGCGTTATCTAATGATAACCAACATAGAAAAGTATGTAATAATTACACAATAAAGTATTTTATTGATAAGTACGGTATTTGGCAAAATAAAATAGAAACACCAACAGAAATATTTACAAATATTTATAGTGTAGGTACGTGGGGAAATGGTTCAGGACCTGGTAGTAATCCAATATATAATAAAGAA
>HE978673.1:0-730 GCA_000285855.2 Ruminococcus sp. JC304
GTGACTCATTTAACTTTTGGAAAAAAATTTAATCAAGATATCAAAAATTGTATTCCTGATAGTGTGATATATTTAAAATTTGGATGGGATTTTAATCAAGATATCAAAGATTGTATTTCGAATAGTGTCACCTTGTCTCCAAAGGAGCAGGTTAGAGAGAAGGTAATATCTTCTCGATTAACTCATTTAGAATTTGGAGAATGTTTTAATCAAGATATCAAAGGGTGTATTCCTGACAGCGTTACTCATTTAACCTTTGGAGATAGTTTTGATCAAAATATCAAAGATTGTATTACCAATAGTGTAACTCATTTAGAATTTGGAGAATGTTTTAATCAAGATATCAAAGGGTGTATTCCAAATAGTGTTACTCATTTAAAATTTGGATATGATTTTAACCAAAATATCAAAAATTGTATTCCAAATAGTGTTACTCATTTAGAATTCGAGGGAAGTATGTATCATAATATTAAAGATTGTATTCCAAACAATGTCACATATTTAATTTTTGGAAGTAATATTCAAAAATGGAATAAAAAAATTATTCCAAAAAATGTCACACATTTAAAATTTGGATATGATTTTAATCAAGATATTGTAGATTGTATTCCTGATAGTGCAACACATTTAACTTTTGGATTTAAATTTAATCAATATATTAAAAATTGTATTCCGAGTAGTGTCACACATTTAACTTTTGGGCACGATTTTAATCAAGATGTTAATAAAT
>HE978673.1:2635-4938 GCA_000285855.2 Ruminococcus sp. JC304
ATTTGGAATTTGACCGTTTTTTTAATGAAAAAATCAAAGGGTGTATTCGCGTGCGTATACATGCAGAGCAAATAGCGCTGCGCTGTATTCCAAACAGTGTTACACGTTTAACTTTCGGTCGTTTTTTAATAAAGATATCGACTATCGTATTCCCAATAGTGTAACACATTTAACTTTTGGTCATTTTTTTGATAAATACACTAAATATTGTATTCCGAATAGTGTTACTCATCTAACTCTCGGTCATTGTTTTAATCAAAATATTAGATATTGTATTCCAAATAGTGTTACTCATTTGACATTCAAAGGTCGTCTTGGCGAAGACATCAAAAATCGTATCCCTTATGGGATTACTCATTTGACATTCAGTGGTCGTTTTAATGAAGATGTCAGAAATCGTATTCCTTATAGTGTTACTCATTTAGAATTTGGAAAATATTTTGATCGAGATATTAAGGATTGTATTCCAAATAGTGTGACCCATTTAATTTTTGGAAAAAGTTTTAATCGAGATATTAAAGATTGCATTCCAGTTAGCGTCAGTCACTTAACTTTCGGACAAAACTTTATCCGAGATATCAAAGATTGTATTCCAGATAATGTCACTCATTTAACTTTTGGAGATTATTTCAATCGAGATATTAAAGATTGTATACCAGCTAGTGTTACTCATTTAACTTTCGGCGAATGGTTTGATCAAGATATCAAAGATTGTATTCCGGCTAGTGTTACTCATTTAATTTTTGGTCATTGGTTTAACCAGGACATTAAAAACTGTATTCCTAATAGTGTAACTCATTTGACTTTTGGACGTTGCTTTAACAAAGATATTAAAGATTGTATTCCAGCTAATGTCATTCATTTAACTTTAAATAAACATTTTTATGAAAGGAAAAAAAAATATATTAACGAAAATATACAGATTCATTTTTTATAATAAAATATTGATAATTTTTATTATTAAATAAAATAAATAACAGTATATTATTATTAAATAGCAAATATGTCTTTACCGGATAATTTTAGAATGGCTACCGATGTTGATATTATTAGTAATAATTTATCATGTGCAGTGAGATTTCCAACTATGGCAAAAATGACTCCAGAAATCTTCGCAAATACACCCAAATATTCAGATCAACAATATGATGAATTTATTTGTCAACAAAAATGTCATGTTTGTGGTTCGCAAATAGATAATATTAATACACTTTATACAAATAATAATAATGACAATCCATCGGATACGAATATTAATATATGCAGTTTTTGTTTGGAGAGAACATTTCAGAACGTTGATGAAATACTTTTACCTGGTTTTATTCCTGGACCTGTTTATAGTTTGAGCGAAATATGTAGAATCAATGGTAAAAAAATTGATTATAAATAATCGATTAACTAATTAATTATTTTATTGATCAATAAAATAATTAATGAATAATATATTTGTTACTGTACGAGATGGTTTACTCAAAAAAAGTAAACCATTAAACTTACATTTTAGTCGGTTACAAAATGTTGTAGATCAATATCAAGATGGATCCGTATTATATATTGTTTCTATTCCATATGAAGATCCAATTAATATTACTATTGGAATGTCTCGAAGAATAATATTTAAAAAAAATCCAAAAATTTTGTCCTCAAATAAATATATTATTGGTGAATCATATTCATTATACGATATAACTACTTATCAAAAATTTGGGTTAAATATTGCAGATAATAAATTTATTGTTGATTTGGCTTGTAAAGAAGATAATATTGATTTTCTTAAATGGTGGATTTCGAGTGGCATACCATTACATTATTCTGAGAATGCAATCAAATATGCTTGTCAAAATGCTAATATTGATATCTTAAATTGGTGGTTTGAATCGAATTTGCCAATAATATATTCAGAAACTGCATTAGATTGTTGTCATTTTAGAGATACTAAAATATTGGATTGGTGGATTAATTCAGGTTTAGAATTAAAATATACAGAAAAAACAATGAATATTCAAAAATTCCCAAAAATATTGGATTGGTGGATTAATTCAGGTTTGGAAATAAAATATTCTTCTGATGCAATAGATATAGCGTCACATTTGGGTAGAATTGAGATATTGGATTGGTGGAAAAATCTGGTTTGACTTTGAAATATACCGCAAAAACAATAGATAAAGCATGTTTTTATGGAGAAATTACAATATTAAATTGGTGGTTAAATTCTGGATTAGAAATTAAATACACACCGCGTATTCAAATTTCTATTGGTGAAATGGATGATTCGCAAATAATGGAAATATTTAAATGGTGGA
>HE978673.1:7829-9655 GCA_000285855.2 Ruminococcus sp. JC304
ACTTTCATACTAATATTATGGATTATGTATCTATTGATGCATGTATTAATTCTTTTAAATGGTTATTATCTAATAATATTAAATTTGAATATACTTCTTTTGGTATAGATAGCTTATATAATATTGAAATGCTTGAATTATGGAAGAACTCGGGTCTTGAATTGAAATATACTTGTAAATGCATTGATAACGCTTCTGTTTATGAACATATCGATACATTAAATTGGTGGATTAATTCGGGTCTAGAGTTAAAATATTCTGAAATAGCTATGGATTATTGTAGTTATATTGAAACGTTGGATTGGTGGATTAATTCTGGACTGGAGTTAAAATATTCTAAAAAAGCTCTCGATCGAATTATAGAATCAAAAAATATGGATGAGTATATGGATGTATTAAATTGGTGGATTAATTCTGGACTGGAGTTAAAATATTCTGAAAAATATTTTGATGTAATGTCTGAAATATTGAGTGATCATCACAAATAATCAAAATAAATAATCTTACAAAACGTTCAATGGTTTTTCAGCCAACAAAAAATGTGGTATTTTTGATTGAGTCAATATACTATGATCTTTTATCCAATCATAAAGACCACTACTTGCATTCATATGTTCGCCAAAAGATTAAATTCAATAATAACAACACCACTATGATTAAGTGTATTATCTATCCATTTATCATTATAAACAATATCCATGGTACATTCAGAATAAGGGCAAATTCTGCTAAACTTGTCCCAAAATTTAATAATGGATTGATAAATAATATTTTTTTTTGAATGTAATATGGGATTATATTCGAAGCCTGATTGACTAATGGCTGTTAATCGCCAGTTGTATACAAAACATCTAAATTCATAATTAGTATCATAATTAACATATTCTCTGATAACAATATTCTTGGAAATAATTTTATTATCGCCACCAAATAATTTTGAGGAACATCTTTCCGATTGTGTAATTAATTTTAATGCAGTAATAGCATTTGTTACTTCGAGTGTGTCGACTATTTCTCTGTGAAGCAAATCTTTTGGACTATATGCATCAGTCCTAATGAAACACGAACAAGATATTTTAGACATTGCTTTTGAAATTTTTTTGATAAGATTATTTGGCACAATATTATTTATTTTATATTCATATAAATCCGCAATATCATTATCTGTTAAATAAATTAATTTAGATTTAAATGTTATCATAGTATCAGGAACATTTATTATCAAGTAATCATACCATTTTGATACCCAGTATGTTGCTATTTGCTTTTGTCTCAAATATTCAAAATCAATAAGAGATTCTATATTTACTTCATTTAAAATAAAACCATTAATAGACATTTTAAATGTATAATTATCAGTAACTTCAATCGAATTATCATAAAATAATTCATCCAAAAATAATTCTAAATAATTTTTAGGATATTGATAAACTGTATAACTATCATGTTCAGATATTTTGACATAAGGCGAAATGATGATGTCCATATTGTTGATTAATTAATATTAATTAACAATAATTATATCATTAAATAACTTTATAATTCAATATTATACGAATTCTAATTTTGATATTTGGTGAAATACAATATCTCGCATATTTATAATATTTTATATTTATCCTGATGTGTTTAGTACTATCAGGAATATTTTTTAAACTTCTTTGAAATTTTCTCCCCAAATCTAAATATTCTAAACCATCTGGCAAACAACCATCTATGGTTTGATTAAAAGAATTTCCTAATACTAAATGTGTTACAGTATCAGGAATACAACCTTTAATTGAATCATCAAAATAATTACCTAAATTTAAATATTTTATTCCAAG
>HE978673.1:10965-12078 GCA_000285855.2 Ruminococcus sp. JC304
GATGGTGTTGTAAATATTCCATAGTTAAATGAGTCAAACTACTTGGTAAAGCATTTTTTATGTTTTTTTTAAATCCATGGCCTAATATTAAATGTGTTAAACCATTAGGTAAATTATTTTTAATGGATTGATTAAATGAACTACCTAATCTTAAATATATTAGACTATCTGGTAAAGCTATTATCAATTGATTGGTTAAAAGAAGAATCAAATTCTAAACGAGTTAAATTTTTCGGTAAATTGCCTTTAATTGATTGATTAAACCAACCTCCAAATACCAAATCTGTAACACTATCGGGTATACATTTATTAAGTGGTCTATTAAAACATAATCCAAATTCTAATTTTTGAATACTATCAGGAATACATCCAGGTGTTAATTCGCCAGTATAATTATTTATAAATAAATATGTGACATTAGAAGGTATACATTCTAGGTCTAACTTACTAAAATGAGAGCCCAATTTTAAATGGGTCACACTTTTGGGAATGTTATTTTTGATTGTTTGATCAAAAATATCTCCGAATGTTAAATGTGTTACACCATTAGGAATACTATTTTCAATAGGTTGATTAAAAGCATATCCAAATGTTAAATATTTAACACTACAAGGAATCATTTTTTTTACGGATTGATTAAAGGCAAAGCCAAAAGTCAAATAAATCAGATTGGGAAATTCTATTTTGAAAAATTCAGTTATTTGAGTACGTACCATTATGTTTGTAAATCTTTCTTTGTATGAAAATTTTTTCGCAACATGATATTCATTCATATCGCAAAACCATACATCATATTTTAAACAATTCAAATGAGAATTTGCAGATAAAAAACTTATTTTATCTCTATCACTCAGGAAATTGGTTATATAGATAATAATATCATCACAAATAATATCAAATAGTGACATTATTTAAATATCCAATTATTTGTCTGTGTATAAAATATTAGCATTAATACAATAAATATATCAATTTTTATTAAAAATTGATGTGATTATTGCTAAATGATAAAATTATTGTTCATGAAAATAACCAATGAGTCTTTCAATTATTAATAGGTCTTACAGCTATAATAAAATATATCCATGTAATGATATTATATCATGTAATAGA
>HE978673.1:14185-14722 GCA_000285855.2 Ruminococcus sp. JC304
GGATATTTACATGTAGAATTTAAATTGACTCGATGATTATAACTACAATTATCAAATAATGACATTATATTTTTTATCAATATAATATTTAATCAAAAATAATCGGATTGTTATAGTAATCATACATAAAAAAGAATAATGTTTAGAATATAAATTAATGTCTCTAACAAAAATTTATTTGGATAACAAATTTTCTGATCTTTCCATTACTTTATCTAATGGTACAGATAAATATATCATTAATGTGAATAAATGTATTTTATATGCATCTAGTTCATATTTTGAAAAAATGTTTAGTGATTTTAAAGAATCAAAACAATCCAATATTGAAATTAATGTAGATAATATTGAAGCTGCTAAAATAGTAATTGAATCTATTTATGGTATTCATATACCACAAAATATTGATTGGTTATTACAAATTGATATCTGTAAATATTTTGATTATTTTTGTATTCCTTATCAATTATCAGATATACATATCAATTCAGATGATTTTGATTTATTTTTAGATAAAATAGATTGTCTTGGATATCC
>HE978673.1:17253-19892 GCA_000285855.2 Ruminococcus sp. JC304
ATTATGATATTTCCCAATTTCCTACCGAGTTACTAAAATCTATGTATAATTTATGTCAAGCTAATAACATACTTTTACATACACGTGAAATATTTTTTATCCAAAATCTAAAAAATAATAATTTGATACAAATTCACTCATTAAAATCAGATAATTATTTTGTGGAATATGAATATATTCCAGACAATGGTCAAATTTTTATCATGGAAAATGATAAAAATTGTGAAAAAGTATCACAAATGTATATCATTAATGAAAATGTCGAATCAAAACAGATTACAAACATAGATCTAGATTATTTTATTCCGCTGGGGATAAAATATTTGTCTAATAATGAAATATTATTACATTGTGATCAAAAATTAATAAAATATAATTTACAAACCAAAGTAGAAGATAATTTATTGATAATGATGATATTTCGCAATATTGTTTTGATACTGATTTGATACATACTGTTGTAAGCAAATGGAATTGTATCCAAATATATGATAATCGAACAAAAAATTTAATAAATCAATTAGAACATTTTCAAACTATTCGTTTATGCATATCATCACAAATACATTGTGTTATTATTCAAACATCCAAAAAAAATAAAAATATGGGATTATTCCGATAATAAAATTAAGACAATACATCGTAAAAAATATATTCAATGTGATATTAAATTTACTCCAGATAATAAACATATTTTAATGAGTGATTATAATAGTGTTTTCATATATGATACCATTAATTATCAATTTAAAAAAGAAATAATATTAACAAAAGGACATAATTTTGCCAAAATTAAAATGGATTTTTTAATTGGTGGTGAACTAATTATTTGTAAAGACAGCATAATGTATACATATGACAAAGAATTTAAAGAGTTAATTAATAGAATTGAAACACATGTATATATTTATAATTTTAAAGTTATACCAGGTAAAGATTATCATTTGGCAAAAAAAATTATTGGGTTATTGTAAATAATTATCTCTTAAAAATCTCACTGTAGCTGGATGATTTGCCCAAGCTGAAGAATCTGAACGAATACTTTTAGGATCAGCGCCATATTTAATTAATATTTTGAGATTTTCTATTTGACCATTATACATAATCCATTCTAGTATATTACTAGATCTCCAGTCAGCACCTAATTCAATTAATTTTTCCAACATATCGGTATCATTATCTCTAACACATTGTTTCAAAAAAAGTATAATCATCATAATTAACATCTATATATGGTAACAATAAATCTGCTTTTTCTCTGTTCCAATTGTAATATTCCATAAATTTTTCATTGACATTAATTTTTTTCGGATTAGGTTCACCAGTATATTTTTCAACCAATCTTAATAAAAATTTTTGACATTTTTTTTCGATAATATCATCATCTATAATCAAAAAATCTAATTCTTGCTTAATTAAATTGGTGATTTTTATCCTGCACTAAATTTATTTTATCAGATTCGGTGGTAAATATACTCATTTTGTTTAATTATTATTAATTATTATTAATACTAATAAGTCGTTATTAATAATGATTTATTTTTTCAAGATTTTTACATTTTGGACTTGATATTATCAATATTAGCGTAGCTAATATTTGATAAACAAACACAAAATGTTTCTAAGCTTGTGATATGCAGCTTTACTACATATCACGACTTGGAACAAAAATTTGAAATTTCAAACATTGAGAGTATTGTTTGTATTAGCATACTAAATAATCACCATGAAAATGGCATCGTATAATTCGGCTTTACCTGGAAGTAACAACTATATTGTCAAAATTTATGATATAGACGCAAAAAAATTTTATATTGTAGCAGAATCAGAATCTGATGCTTATGAACGAGCTATTATGTATCAAATACATGTAATCATTGGACATCATATGCATCATGGTTTAAAATGTCATCGTTATAATTTAGCTATTTATGAAAATAATTTAAGAAAACTACAATACAAAATTAAATATAATGGTGCAGTAATACCAATAATGTGTTGATCTTAAAAAATTGAAATAAATTTATGATTAATACTTTAATTAATATTAAAGTATTAATCAAAATACTTGTCACAAATCATATTATAATGTCATTTGAATATTATCATTATGAATCAGCATATAATTGTTCGCCATATGTAAGGTGTATACATTTTACTCCATTAATGTATTTAATATCCGATAAAAATAGATTTGGGAATAATGTTATCATTGATTATATAATTAATAACAAATCGGAAATAAATTTAACTAACGATCTCGGTTGGACAGCATTAATGATTGCTTGCGCTGATTATCAAAAGTGTTTTAGTATTGACATTATCCAAAAATTATTAGAAAATGGAGCGGATGTTAATATTCAAAATAATAAAAAAGAAACAGCTTTAATGTTATTATTAAAATATAAAAGTAATGATTATGGTTATGAAATTGTTAAAATGCTTGTCAATTATGGAGCTAATGTTAATATTCAAAATAATCAAGGTTTAATCGCTTTATTTGATGCTGCGGTTTATGATAATTTATTGACATGTAAATTGCTAATAGATCATGGTTCTAATATTAATCTGGCAGATAATTCTAATATGACAATTTTAATGCATGTTTGTACAACATACGATAGTAATATCAAAATAAT
>HE978673.1:22954-26887 GCA_000285855.2 Ruminococcus sp. JC304
AGACCATAACTACCGTCATCTATGACATATCCTGGAAATTTTTCGATCACATCCATAGTGATTTTTTTGTTTTTTGGGATATAACAGACCATAGCCCAGTGTGTTTCGCAGTGGAGTAAATACCCAATATCCACTGATCCAAGTTTAATTGGGACCATTTCATAATCTTCGTAACCAGTTTCTTGCTCAAAATTAACATCGAGTTTGGATTGTGGAATGAATGGTTTAGCACCAACACTCTTTTGTAATTTAATTTTATCTTCGGCTTTTTTCTTCTTGTGGTACAGCTCGGAAAGTATCGGGCCGTAAAATTCCTTATCAGATTCGATCCAATCAAGAATATGATGAGCACTAATATTGGAAATAGTCGCGATGTGGTGATAAATTTCACAAGGGAATATGAATGTAGTCATACTTATTAATTAGACAATAGAGTCTGATGCATGATTCAGAATAATGAATTGTCTTGTATATTAATAAATCAAATTTTTTGAATCATACTTGTAAAATTAGATTGAATCGTATACTAAAAATTTGATTTTTTAAATATTAAATGACATTTAGTATTTAAAAATATTATACACGTATTTGGTGCATTTTAATAATGAGTCTCGAAAAAACCATCATGATTGGAGCTTTGGCTACCACTTCATATAAATTATGTGATCAAATATATGATTTGGTAAAGAATTATCTGTTATCTTTTTTTATTAATAAACTGGAATAAATTCCGAAAAAGTCCAAATGTTTTTTTTGCAGTCAAATGTGAAATTGAAGATTTAGTAAATGATAATTATCTATCTAATGTACTGGATAGAGGTTCAAATACAAATTTTGGATTAAACAATGGTTGTTATATTATTAATACTGATTCATGGGGTAGAATAATTGTTAAATATACTGACAATAAAATCATTCTTTACAATATCGTTAACATATTTGGCAAAGATTCTTTCAACAAATTGAAAGAATTTGTCAAAGATTGTAAAAATAAATATTGTAACACTGATAAAATGATAATATGTCATACACCTAATGGTAATAATTGGTCTTTTCCAATTATTCGTCGTCCAAATAAATTTGTGGAAAACAATATGACCACAGAAATGCGTGAGGTATTGTCAGATATTGATATTTTTATTAATAGTAGTATGATGTATGACGAGAGAGGCATTAATTATCGCCGTGGATATTTAATACATGGACCTAGTGGATGCGGTAAAACTGGTATGATACCAATTATAGCTACAAAATATAATATGGAAATTTATGTATTAAATTTTAATTCACCAGACATGTCAGATACATCATTGATAAATTTAATATCAAGCGTTCCTCCGAGATCTATCATTGTTATTGAAGAAATAGATAAACAAATAGAAACTCTTCAAAATAATAATAATAAATATGTTTCCATTGGAGGAATACTGAGTGGTTTGGATGGCCCACAAGGTTTATCATATGGAACAATTATTATCATGACATCCAATTCTGATAATTTTTTACCTCCAGAACATATGGATCCACTTATTCGTCCGGGAAGAATTGATAAAAAAATTAAATTTAACACTAAGATTAACACTAATACCCAAGATTTATATGTTTAAAAATCAAGCAAAAAAAATTGAAATATTTACATATTAAATGTTTCCGTTATTACATATAATTATTAATAATCAAAATAATTATTATTCATAAATAATGCCTAAATTTGTCAAATGTCATGCCTGTAATGGTACAGGCACCCAATATGAAATGGGTGAAGAAATGTGTCCAGGTTGTGCCGGAACAGGTAGAGATAAAAATTCTGATCTTTGGTTAGAACATTGTACTCGTTGTGGAGGTTCTGGCAGAGTATCATATTGTAGAAGAGGAAGATCTTGCATGCAATGTCGAGGTACTGGAGGCACAATTTATTAATTTAAAAATCAATTAAAAAATTGATTTTTGGATTATAAGAAACTGTCATCATCAAATGAATATTAATATATTCATTTGATGAATACAATTAATATGTTAAATACACCTAATATTATAGACCTTTTGGGACTGGATGATATATCTCACATTCTTGATTTTCTTCCAGATAATGATAAAATAAGATTTTTAATGACTTGTAAAACAAGTTATTGTTATCGAGAAGATATTAATTATACGAATGGTTATAATTACAATAAAATTAAAGATTTATCTTTTTATCAAAAATTTAAAAATGTGGAATTTGAAGTTACAGAAGGTTGTACAAGCATACCAGATAATATCAAAGTATTAATTTTTGAAAATGATTTCAATGAACCAATTAAGTTTAAAATTCCAAATGGAATCGAAAAAATTAAATTTGGTCATAAATTCAATCAATCTATCAGAGGTGTTATTCCAAAAAGTGTAACACGTATAGTTTTTGGAGATAATTTTAATCAACCCATTGAAGATAGCATTCCTTATGGTATAACAGATTTGATTTTTGGCAGAAAATTTAATCAACCCATAAAAGTTGGAAATATACCGAACAGTATTATCAATCTGAAATTTGGATTATCATTCAATCAACCTTTAGAAATAGGAAGCATTCCAAATAGTATCATCGATTTAAAATTCGGACAAGATTTTAATCGACCTCTTAAAGTGGGACATATTCCTTCTAGTGTCATAAATTTAAAATTTGGATCCTATTATAATAAACCTCTCGAAGTGGGACATATTCCAAATAGTGTTATTAATTTGAAATTTGGATCCCAATTCAATCAACTACTCGGGCCAGGACATATTCCAAATAGCGTTATTAATTTGGTATTTGGTTTTTATTTTGACCGAAACATAGAAATAGGAAGTATTCCTAATAGTGTTATAAATTTGAAACTTCCATCAAATTATTATCGGGATGTCAAAATTGGAGTTATACCAAGTAGTGTAAAAAAACTAACTACCGGATCTTTTGTAAAGCGGTCCCTGAAAGAATATATTCCTGATACTATAACACATTTAATTTTACCACTATATAAAGGAAAAATGGGTATCATACCTAAAAATATTAATTATCTTAAAATTGAAAGCAATTATGATACACCTTTTGATAAATTACTTACAAATGATCTTAAACAATTAGATATACCATATGAATTGTATGAACAAAATGAAAAATATCTATTCCCAAGAATTAAAACTCTCACTAAATATGTATGTAGAAAAAGATGTACTCCTAGAATTAAAATTTATATGAAATAATTACATGAAATAATCATCTGTATTGATTATTTAAAGTTTTAACAATTTATTTTAACATTAAAATAAATTATTAACAATGTCTACAGAATCATTAAATCATTTAATAAATGAATCAATTAAATGTCAACAATTTGATTTGGCTAAAATTTTAATTGATAAAGGAGCAGATTATCAAACAAATTATCATCTAGTTATTAAAGTTGCGACTCGTTGTAATCATTTTAATTTAGTTAGATATTTATTATCACTGGGTGAAGATCCATTTGTTGACAATAATTGTGTATTGAGATATGCTTGTAGATATGGACATTTGGATTTAATCAAATCATTGATATCGCAAAATAATGAATTATTATCTGTTTTAAAATCGGAGGGATTAATGTATGCCATAGATAATAATGATATATATATACATAATTATGGTTTGCATAATATGATACCATACAAACTACCTAATTTAGAAGCAGTTAAATATTTAATTGAAATCAGATGTGATATTGTGAACGATAAATTTAATGCATACGTGGAATCATGTGCATATAATTGTTTAGATATTTTTAAATATTTGATATCACTAAATAATGATTATGAGTTGCATTTGGATCAATGTATGTTATCAGCATGTGAATATAATAGTATAGATATTGTGGAGTATTTAATTTCTTTAAATATGGATCCAAATAAACAATATTTTGGAAAATATTTAAT
>HE978673.1:28448-30066 GCA_000285855.2 Ruminococcus sp. JC304
TTTTATTATATCATCAAGTGAATGCGAAATTAAATCATGGAATTTAATTTCTGGAAAATTAGAAAAAAAATATATTGGCCATAAAAATTCAATAATACATATTGATATTTCATCTAATAATAAATATTTATTATCAGCCGATAATAAATGCATCATAAATTTATGGAATATTCAAACAGGTAGACTTATTACGACACGCAATATTCAACAAGAATGCGATATTGAAGAAATTAGTGATCTGAGATTCTTAAATAATAATTAAATAATTATCTAATTATTATTTTTCAAATATGATTGATACATACGTTTGGATGCAATTTGTTCTGCTTTCTTTTTAGAATAAGCAGTTCCTCTACCCATAAGTTTATCATTTAAATAAATACCCATAGTGAATTTCTTTTTATGATCGGGACCTTTTTCTTGTATAATTTTATATACAGGATGTCCCCAATGATTTTTATTATATAATTGTAACACTAAATCTTTATAATTAGTTTCATTTTCTGCTATTTCATCTAAATCCAATTCAATACGAATAACTTCTAAAATAAATTGTTTTGAAGTTTGTAGACCGGCTTCTAAATATAAAGATCCAACAAATGCTTCAAATCCTCCTCCTATAATGTTGATGTTATTACGACCATGTAACACTTCAATATTTTGACTAATCAATAAATAATTACTAACATTGGTTTGTTTGGCTAAATAATACAAAGAGTCTCTATTTTCTAATTTACACCTTAATCTAGTTAAATATCCTTCATCACGATTAATATATTTATAATAAAGAGATTCTCCAATAACAAAATGTATAACTGCATCTCCTAAGAATTGCAATCTCTCGTTTGATTTTTTTTGAAGTTTAACACATTTTTTAGCATGTGCTCTTTCTTCTGCTGTCATTTTTGATCGGACAAGATAAGATCTATGTGTCATGGCTTCATGAAATAATTTAATGTTAATATTTAACTCGCTATTAAGAACGACATTATAATCAATGAGTAATTTTTTAATATCTGTTTTTTTCAAAAGTTTATTTTTTGGATTAAAAACGGGTAAGGGTTTTTTATCTGTTGTTTCTTTTTCTTTTACTTCTTTTTCTATTTTATCTATTTTAGACAACCAGTTTGGATCAATTTCTCCATTAATAATCACACCTAGTTTTATTAGAGCTTTTTTGGAAGCTAATTGCTCTGCTTTTTTTTGGTAAAAGAATTTCCAATACCTAATATTTTACCAAAAGGATTAGAAATGCTCGTGGAAAATTTATTTTTACTATCAAATATTTCCACATATTTTGGATGTCCCCATTTCATTTGATGAAAATATCTAAGTAATAAATCTTTGTAATTATCATCATAAGCAATAAATTCCGAGAGGTCATTGTTTCTTTCCACAATTCTAATAATAAATAATCTTGTGTATTTGATACCAAAATTAAGATAAAATGCTCCAATAAAAGCTTCAAAAACATCTTCCAAAATATGTTCATTTAATGAAATACCATATATTTGTATAAATTGATCTAGTTCTAATTTTTGAGTTAAATCTGCCATTGTATCACCACGTTCTGCTCTAATTCTTAATCTGGTCAAAAATCCTTCATTTTCATCATCAT
>HE978674.1:0-865 GCA_000285855.2 Ruminococcus sp. JC304
ATACATAGAGTTTCTCTTAGATCAATATCCACTACTCGACATGGATTATATCCGTGTATTATTGATTTTTGTGGAATAGTAAAACAAATGTGACCTATGTTTCTTCCATAACATATTATATTAGTATTATTTTTAATGTTGATAAATTTATGAATTGTGGAATATAATAAATCACATGTATTAGGATTTCCTTGTGAAAATGTATATGGCGTGATTTTAAAATTAATACCTAATATATTTTCTAAAATACCATTGGATCCCCATATTAATTGCATATTATCATCTTTATTTGGACATGATTGATTTTCACTCCATTGTATATAAATACAATTATGTACGACAGAATATTTTGTATCAATATATTTAATTATTTTTTGTAAATTTAAACAAGAAATTTTTTGAATCCAATTATTTTTTATCACCATAATTTTAACCATAAGTTTATTATCACAATTTATTTTAAATGATATTTGATTCCAGAATCCCAATCCACTTTTTTTATCATAAACATCATATGGACTTGACTTGATAAAATTAATCCATTCTTTGGCAATACTAATTAAAATTTTGTTAGTAATTATATTAGAATCAATTTCATTACAATTATTTAAATCAATTGCTAATTTATTCGCATAATATTTATTTTTTGGATAAAATAACATAGTATGACATATAGTTTTAACGTTATAATAAATAGAAAGTGACTTCTCACAATTTTTTTGTTTTCTAATATTTCCGAATAAATATTATTCATTGGATAATATCAAATTGTGTATTAATATGATAGATAGCAATATCTAATATATTAATCAATATTAAATGATTTATTTAATGCTTTCATTATCAATTTTTCTTACATAATTCT
>HE978674.1:2334-3416 GCA_000285855.2 Ruminococcus sp. JC304
TACTGCATGTTTATATTTTTCTTGACAATCATCAAACATATAAAATATATCACCATTTGATAATTTGAAACATTCTTTTCTCATGTGTAGTATTATCGCGAATCATAAGTGTACCATCTCCACCAATTGTAATACTAACAATATGGTTACTTGTATGAACACCTTTTGTATCAAAATGATATCCCATTTTATCACCATCATTGACATAATGAAAAAACAAAGCTGAATTAAATTCGATTCCAATTATTTTTTCTACCAGTTGTTTAATTTTTAATACATTTGGGGAAAATGGTTTGGGAATCATTTTTTTACCAGAATATTCAGCTACAATATCAGTGCTAGATTGCCAAGCAGTTTCTCGCCTTTCTGGTATTTTTTCATTTGAATATGTAACTGGTATATATTCTCGTTTTAAATCAATTTCCTCTATGAGTTTTTGATAAAGATTATTAAAATCAATCGTTTGATACAAGTAATTATTTGCATCAAATGGTATATATTTGTATGGTTTATGAGACATGATAAATATACTCTTATTAGTTTATTTTTATTAATATTAATAAGACAAAACAATATATCTAAATATCAATTTTTTTTATTTGCGAGATAATACCATAATAACTTCACAGTGTGGTGTATGTGGGAATAAATCAACATATATTGTTTCAACTATATCAAAACATTTAGATAATATGTCCATATCACGTTTGAAAGTAATAATATTGCAAGATACATAAATAATATGATCCAAATTTTCACATTCGTTAATGATTTGCTGAACTCCTCCATGCATCCCAGTTCTTGGAGGATCTATAACGGCAAATATTTGTGGTTTATGATATTTATTTTTTAAATCTATAATTACTTGATCTAAAACGTTTTCTATGGGAGCGCATATAAAATCTATGTTTTGAATATTATTGTGATGTTTATTTTCATTTGCGTCAATAATACTTGATGATTTAATATCTATTCCAACAACATGAGAAAATGTACTAGCGAGATAAGTTGCAATTGTTCCAGTGCCACAACATAAATCTAATAATATATTCGAATCATGACATTGATTAAAATATTTAATG
>HE978674.1:4686-6104 GCA_000285855.2 Ruminococcus sp. JC304
TTTGTGTAAAATAATTCACAATATCATCAATGTCATATTCTTCACAATTAATATTAACAATAACAATACTATCATTTGATGAAATGAAGTTCTAATGGTAATACTAGATAAAGTACTAGTATTGTGATAATAACTATACCATGGTTTAATGTTATTATTAAGATATGATTGTAGCCAATAAATTATTAATTTCATTCTGGGATGAAGATGCTTCATATCATCTGCCGGAAACACATACCGAATATTTGATTGTTTTTTTGGCAAAGCATATCCAATAACAACATCGCCTTTGATATCAAAACCAACATCAAATCTTAACTTATTTCTATAAAAATTTATAATAGGCGATGATATTATAGATGCATCAATATCGGGAAAATATTTTTTCATAATTTCTAATTTGTAAATTAGTTGTTGATCATAATCAATATCATGCCATATTAAACAATTTGATGTAGTATTCATTTTATTATAATAATCAAAATTAAATTTTATAATTAATTTTTATAATTATTTTTTGACTGATTATTTTGAATCAGACTATTCAAACACATTTTTTATCAATTTTTAGATAAATATAGTAAAAATTTGATAATAAAAATGATATTAATAAAAATGATATTAATACATCTTATTAATATCATAAATATAATGGGTGCTTGGTTTGCGAGGATGGATAATAATTTAAATAATATGATTTTTTTACCTCCTATTTTTGATAAAGAAATATATCAGTGCTTAAATACTGATCGGAGTCAAATTTTAGAATTATATACTCAAGATAATGAATTAGTTCCTGTATTACAAATACGTCCAAAAAATAATGTTTTTCCAACTAAATATATTGTTTTTAGTCATGGTAATGGCAGTGATATATATACAATGTATGAATGGTGTAAATATTTATCGGATGAATTAGATGTTGGTATAATTTCTTATGATTATATTGGTTATGGATTATCTCGAGATAATATTCCGACCGAAGAAAAATGTTATCAAAGTCTAGAAGTAGCAATAAATTATTTGTTACAAGAATATCATCTTGATGCAAAAAATATTTGTTTAATAGGACAATCACTTGGTACGGGTATAGTTATAGATTATGTATCTAAAAATAATTGGGAATACCCGATTATGTTAATTTCGCCATATAAAAGTATATGTAGAGTTGTTTTTGATTCTTGTTGCATTACACCAATTGATAAATTTAGATCAAGTTCAAAACTACATAAAATACATTGTCCTGTCAAAATAATTCATGGTATGTGTGATGAATTAATAAATATTGGTCATGGTAAAGAATTATATTATCAACTGAATAATAAAAGTTTAGATCCGGTTTGGATCCCTAAAACGGGTCATAATGATATACTCGATAAAATAGATATTTATTGTTTTAAGGAAGTTATATACCATAA
>HE978674.1:9250-11588 GCA_000285855.2 Ruminococcus sp. JC304
TACATCTTTAGTAATATAATCAGTTGATTTAGGATTAGATTTTGTCACAATTTCCACTAGACCATCATCTTTTGTAGATGAAACCATACACCATTGGTAAAGTTGATCTTCTATTACTTCGACAGCCAAATCTCCATTGTTAAATTGACCTGTGATTTCTCTAATATTAGGTACTTCAGTATCTTTTTTTAATAATGTTCCAATACGATTATTCATGAAATTTCTAAAATATTTAAAAATCACTCGTCCAATATCAGTTTCTGGATCGTTCATCATAATATCTATCAATTTCATCACATTTTCAGGAGGTTTCATGACATTATTTTGAGTATGTTCTTTCGAAAATGAATTTGTGTTTATTATATTTTTATAATTTTGATAAATATTATTTCTTATGGTTTGAGAATTATATTTTTTGCCAAATATATCACAAGTATATATTTTATATTGTCTTTTGCAATTTTCTATTATTCTGTTTTCTGGAATAATATCACGGAAATTACTATCAACAAATACTAAATAACCATAATTTGGCACATAATATGGTACACCATTAATAACATATTTCCAATATCCCATTGCTTTCCCTGATGATTGTAAATCTTTGATGTATATGTTGTCTTGTATTGTCATATTACGTATATAAATACCATGTATTTGTAAAACATATAACGCAGATATTATTTGGAATAATACACTCATCCAAGTTTTATCGTCATAAAATCCATCACTTATCATTTTTCTAACAACCCCATTACGTTCATATATTCTTGAAGCCCATTGATATAAATTATGATGCGGTGCTTCAGTTATGGCAATTAAAGTTGTTCCACTATATGCTCGTAAACTTGGATCAATTTCATCGGGTAATTTAGTGATAGATCGGCCTGTTTCCATAGGTCTAAAATATTCTTTATCCATGTTGCTAATTTGACCAGTATGCATTTTTAAGAAATTTTGGTATTCACGAGTCAATAAATCTTTTTGTGTCAAACATCCACGCTTAAGCGAAAAGAAATCTATTTTTTTATTAGGACACATAAAAAAAGCATATAGTAATGGGAAATTTGGAGATTGTTTCTTTTTTATAATATTTTCTCTGATATATTCATAATATGCTAATTCTCTCCACACATCATATTCAATCAAATATGATTGTCTAAATTTATAAGAATAATATTCGGCACAAGTTAATGCGTATAATCTAATATTCAGGCCCAATGAATTTCTTGCGCAAGTAACACTTTGGCTTGTTTGATCCAACCTGATTGGAAAACATGATCTATAAATTAACAAACCATATGGTAACCCTTTGTAAGGATTATTAGATATTGGACTGTAATAATTGGGATTGAGTTCCATAAATTTAATATAATTCATGAGATTATTTTGTCCATCCATATCTAAACTAATATCTTCACCATCATTTATTTTGATTAAAATTTGTCTAATATAATCCCATATTTGTACACGTTCACCAATTGTTGTTGAAGTAAATTTAGCATCTTTTCCTGGTAACAAATTTTCATAAATCTTATTTGTCATGGCTTGATCACCGGTTGGTCCTGGTAAATTTATGTTATAAACTTGTTGCATTGGCATTCTAACATTAGGTCCATAAGAAACTACAGATGTGGGTCCCAATAAATTTTGAAAAGCTGCTGGCGAGAATTTTTTACCAACTCCAGGCAATTCGACAGTTGGTACGTATTGATCATAAACAGCATACGGACGTTGTTGTTCCTGTTGAGGAGCAAACATTTCTAATTTTAAAGTGGGTTGCATTGTACTTGGATTAAAAATTGCTTGTGATTGATTAACCGGAAAACCTTTTGCTCTTGGCACTGATTGTTGTCCAGTTGTTGCTGAGGTACCTGTTATTTGTTGAGCAATTTGTTGTTGTCCCATTGAAGATTTTTGGTTCGATATTGGTTGTGGTTCTATTGTTTCTTGTTTATTTTTTCCAAAAGATTCCTTGTTTTTATTGGTAATAAAGGGAGTTCTGACAGCGGTTTTATTCTTTACTACTGTAGAGATAATTTCTTCACCACCTTTTTGAATATAATTTGTCGACTGTTTATTATTTGATTTATTATTTACCGAAAAAAAAATCTTTTTGATTCTTATTCACTCCTCCCGTTTGTGCCATATAAGGCATTTGATTATTTTGTTGTAACATTGTAGACATTAAATTTGAATCTAAATTAGATGTATTCGGATTCATTTGTCCAGCAGCAGCTAAATATCTAGCCAATGTATCATTATCTACTTGTTGATTTTGCATTGTGGATCCATTGTTTGCGTATAAATTTTGAGCCATCGGATTATTACCCATAGG
>HE978674.1:14507-15840 GCA_000285855.2 Ruminococcus sp. JC304
CCTGACATATTATCTATATGATTATGATAATATTTTTATTTCGATTATTTCCTCGTTTGTTTCTTAACATATCACTATTATTTGATTTATATGATTGAGATTCTTGAGTTATTGTTATTAATGCATCCAAATCTGATATATCATCATCTAACTCGTGATTTAAAATATCAACATCAATATCAGTATTTGAGATATTTTTGGAATCATTTTTAGACCTATTTCTGGAATTATTTCTGGAATTATTTCTGGAATTATTTTTAGATTTATTTCTGGAATTATTTTTAGATTTATTTTTAGATTTATTGTATTTAGGTTTTTCTATAGGTGTATTAAATTCACTTTCTTGGAAAATTAAATCTTCATCCGTTTCTTGTCCACCTGATAATTCATCATGTATAGGCATTAAATCTGTATTTAATAAAGAATCTCGACTAGTAAACATACCATTATTTTTTATATTTTTAATGGTCAAATTAAATTTTTCACTATCATCCAATAAATCCCATATTTCTTGAGTTAAATATGATTCATTAGATCTAATTTTCTCAGGTAATAAAGTATCAAATATTTTAATAATTTCTGGGTATTTTTGGATTTCAATATGAATATTGTTCCACATATAATTCAATAATTGATATAAATCACTATATGGTGAATCAATATAAGGTATTTTTAATTTATCGACTTGTTCATTATTAACCAAGTCTTTAATGTTAGATAAATAAAAATAACTCAATTTAATTTGAGGAACAGTATGTCATTGTATTTTTTTAAATAACAATCTATTTTATCAGGAACTAATTGATTGTACCTAAATTCAGGATAAGAAATATTAATTTGATATAATACATCAATTGCTTGATAAATAATAGATTTTAATATTTTAGATTCTAATGCGTAATTTTTAAAGAAATCATCTAATGTTATCAATTTATAATATTTTTCTGTTATTTGTAATGAATAATATAATTTAGGATTTATATATTGAGCGACTTGATCATAAACCAATAAATCTGATCCTGATACATCAATATTAATGATAGGCAATAATACACCATTAGTTTTTTCTGCAGCGACTAATTCACTTAATATTGTTTTCATAATTTGATTAACATTGATTGGATCCGTTTTATCATCTATTTTTTCTACATCAATATATGGAACAATTCGTATTGTTGATGCATGAGTTTCACCAAGTCTTTTAAAGTGGATTTCTTCAATATTATTTCCCTTGATGACAATTCCAGTAGGATAAGTTCCTCTGTATATTATTTTATTAAAAACAAGATCTAAAATTATAATCTGACATTTTAAATCTATCAAGTTTGCTATT
>HE978674.1:15860-16919 GCA_000285855.2 Ruminococcus sp. JC304
CGAGTTGATATATTTCATCATTATAACTATTTTGATCGCTCATTATCAATTTATATATATAAATGATATTTTTGGCATAATCAATTTACAGAATTATATTGAATCCAGAAGTTATTTATTCCATATCATAAATTAATAGCCATACTATGGTTATTAATTTTGACATTTATAATAGCGTCGTAAATAATGATTTGATAAATTTTATATATTCAGATACATCATTGTATTATTCATAATTTTAAATTGAATGAAAAATAAAAACATGTTGCCAATCCCAGTATTAATGATATAGTATATTCATCATAAATATTAAAATATTTTTCACTAATATTTTGTAATACATTTGATCTGGAGCCAATAAATTCCACAATGCAAGAATTATTGGCATTATCAATTTCTCCAAATACAGTTGTATTTGTATTATGTGGCATACACTTGACTAATGTATAATTTTTTTTAGTGATATTTTTTTTATATTCATGAGAATAATTGATTTTTGATAAATTATTAATGATCAAATCATAATTATTTAGCTTTGAAAATTGCGACCAATAAATAATTGGTATACTATGATTCCAATAATGATATTTTGTTTTTCGTGTTATTGGTGCTAGACATTTTATTCCAGTAGTATCGTAATATTTGTAATATTCTCTGTCATAAAAATAAATTGACTCTTTTGTCACTATTTCTTGCGAGATAAATGGATCAACATGATTAGTTAAATCGTGTGAATTATCAATATTACCTTGTAATATATTTTTACCATTAATTGGTTTGCCAGATTCAATCCAATCACTAAACAAATTTCTTTTCTCATAATCACGATATAATTCACATCCTATAACAGCAGAAGTTGCAGTTAAAAGTCCCATAAATACAGCCTGTAACATGTTATTCAATAAATTATCTAACTATATTAATTTACTAAATTTACACTTATGTATATTTATTGATTTTATTTCTATATTTATTAAACAATGGATCTTCCATAATTACTCTGTATGGAGTAGTAAATTCTGTGTCTACTTGTATTCTCCCTTTTTTATTAACATGTGG
>HE978674.1:20971-22002 GCA_000285855.2 Ruminococcus sp. JC304
ATAACCAGAATAATAATAATAATAATAATAATAATTGGAATAATAATCTGATGGGGGGAGAAAATAATAACACTAATTGGAATAACAATGATTGGAATAATATGAACAATAATAGTAATAATAATAATAATAATAATAATTGGGATAATAATATGATGGGTGGCGAAAATAATAATTATTCAAATAACTGGAATAATACGAATAATAATACTAATAATAATACTAATAATAATACTAATAATAATACTAATAATAATACTATAATAATACTAATAATAATAACAACTGGAATAATATGAATAATAACACAAATAATAGTTATAGTTCCAGCAATTGGAATAATAATATGATGGGTGGTGATAATGATTTTGATAATGATGATTTAACTACTTATCTTGATAATGCCACGAATAATAATAACAATAATAATAATAATAACAATAATAATATATATGGTGGTAAAAATAATTGGAATAATAATAATAATCAATGGAACAATAAACCCAAATCAAATAATTTTAATAACACCAAAAATAATCGAACATTCCTTTATTAAATAATATTTTTTTATCAAATAATATTATTTATCTGGACTTTCTGTAATAATATTAAAATTACTATCATCTAATACTTCTAAAACTTGTGCCAATCCATAAGGATTAAACATTTTAAAAGCATGTGCAAATGCTCCATCTATACGATATAATTTATTATCGCCTTATTTTTCATAACAAGTTCCGTTAATTCCACTATTTAATGTAGAAAGTTGTGGAGTATGTCCAACAACTAATTGGCCCATTTTAAACACCTGTAATGTTTTTTTAACAGAGATAAAACATTGATCAGAATCAATATTTGTATTTTTTGGAATAGAACCATATATTCTGGTCCAAAAAGGTGATGTTTTTGTATCGTTTAAAAATAAAGTTTTATATTCTTTGTCTTGATCAGATAATTTGTTTAATAACCATTTTCTAATAACCGCGTTGAGATATTCAAGTTTTGTGTTTGAATCCAAATTTAAACCATCT
>HE978674.1:22980-23959 GCA_000285855.2 Ruminococcus sp. JC304
AATCTCCATGTATATCACCAATCGCAATAATACGCTTGACTGGTGGTAAGATTGTAGGTAAAAATTTATTATTAGGACAATCTTTCATAAAATCTTCCGGAGAATATATTTCATGTTTGACTTTATATTTCGTTTTAATGCGCATATTATATATAGCTGATATTATATTTATGTGTAGATATAATTTTCACATTGATATAAAAAATATATATAATAAAAATTGAATTTTTAAATGTTTAGTGTGTTAAAAATATTATATATGTATATTTATTATAAATATAAGATGCTAAATCATTATCCTTGTAACATGTTTCCTGGTGAACTTACATTTGGTTCAAACAACACACATGGTTCTAATTTAAGTTTTAGTGATATACTAAAATATTTAGTACCTGAACGTAATGTGACTGACCAAGTTAAAACTGATACTAGTTATATCAGCTGTTTGAAAGATCATTTAAAAAATCAAAACGAAACATATCCTTTTTCATACAAGGGCTATAATTTCACCATCTATAAACCGTATAGATTTAATTGGGCTGCTAAAATAATCATTCCTGATGATCATGTTGATCAAAATGCCAATGATCATTGTCTCAAAAAAATTTATAATGTTCATAATGGTATTTGTCGTGTATTTAATACTTTTGTCATTAAAACTGATGGTAAATATGATTATTGTCTATTGAGAGAATCTTATCAAGATTTGGATGAATCATGTTTTATTTATAGAGATTTTAATTTCATTAAAAAAGAAGCAATGAATTTGATTGATCAAATGTGTCAACGTCAAAATCTTTATTTGGCTGGTCGTAGACATACTCATCAACCCCAAAATACATTCATGTATAATTTTTCAAATAATAAATCTGACTTGAATGATCAATTGATTAATCAATTGATGTCACAATTTGATGCTGGAAAAGTAGATTTTGTTCTTGATTTTTCAGAATCATCTGAACCTCAACAGCAATCTATG
>HE978674.1:26510-29731 GCA_000285855.2 Ruminococcus sp. JC304
TATCAAACTAGATCAGCGCCTGCTAGTCAATGCAAACCTCAATATCAAACTAGATCTGAACCTGCTAATCAATATAAACCTCAATATAATCAACAGAGCATCAAGAAAGATAATGATACAAAAAATTATATGGATATTTTTGCAAAATTAATCGGAACTGATTCTAAAAATATTTATAATGATGAAACCTACTATACCGATATATTTACTAAAATAATGGATACAGATAAAAGTACCGAAAATACAAATGCTGATTATTATATGGACATTTTTTCCAAGATCATGGGTTATGATATTTCTACCAAAAACAAGGATCAAAAAGTTGATCAAACACAAAAACAATCAGTTAATCAAACACAAAAACAATCAGTTGATCAATCAAACAAATATGATCCCAATGAATTAATTGATCGTGTTCTTAATCTTATGCAATCATCAACTGCAAAAAATACTAAATCAAATAATACAAATACCAATAATACTCAAATTACTAAAGATGGTGTAGAAATTTCAGATTTTGATGAAATGGAAGGATATGATTATATTCCTTCATATTCAGAGGAATTTATTGAAAAGATAAATCAATCAGAAAAGCAACCTATTCTTTCAGAAGAAAATTATTGTTGTGATAATCATAATTCAAATAAAACAATGTATTCAGAAACTATTTCGGATAATTCTGAACAAGATAATTCTGAACAAGATAATTCTGAAAATAATATTGTCACATCCGATATTTCAGGAGAAAGTTATTCATCAAATGTTTCCGATGATGATGATATGCCTTCACTTCTTGATGAAAGTGATAATGATTCTATTGATAAAAATGAAGATGCTTGGAAAAGCTCTACTTGGAACGAATATATAAATGCAAATGTATCTGTTGAATAAATATTTAGATACAATCATAATTCAAATTTATTAATAAAAATTTGAACATAAAACATTATTAAGATAAAACAATTAATTATTTTATCTCAATAATGGTAACAAATGATAAAAAATAAAAACAAAGATTACTAGATTTGGATATGTTATTAATAAAAAATATATTGATGATTATGAACTTAATAAAATAAAAAAGATCTAACGGTTACACCTTTTAAATTAGGCAAATTTAATAAGTTTGCAAAAAATACTAGTTTTGAAACATATGTTGAAAATGGCGATTATATTGGAATACCCAAATATTACGGATTAGAAAATATTGGTGAACCAGATATTAATAAAGTTAATACATATGATTTTCCTGTTCAAAATATGGAATATACTGGTAAATTAAGACCTCATCAAGAAATTGTTGTTGAAAAAATGATTAAAGGATTTGCTGAACATGGTGGTGGTATATTAGTACTTGGATGTGGATCAGGTAAAACAAATATAGCAATATATTTAGCATGCAAATATAAATTAAGAACATTATTTGTTGTCCATAAAACTATTTTAAAAAATCAAGTAATTGATCGTATTAAAACTAATACCAATGTAAAAGAAGTAGGAATAATACAGAGTAAAACAGTAAAATATAAATTTCCATTTGTAGTAGGTATGGTACAATCTCTTTCTAAAATAGATTATGATGACGCAATATTTAAAGATTTTGGAATGGTTATTATTGATGAAGTGCATCATATGGGAGCAAAAAAATTTTTCAAAAATTATACCAAAAAATATCAACAAAATATATGTTAGGTATTTCTGCCGAACACAATAGAAATGATGGTATGTATAAAATTATTAATTGGTATATGGGACCGATATTACATATGGAAGAACAAAAACCAAACGATAAAGTTATTGTTAAAAGATTTAATTACAAGACTTCTAATAAAGATAGGATTAAATTAATAAAAAATAATTTTGATGAACCAAATCGTTCAGCTATGGTAACTAATCTTGTTTACATTAAATGGAGAAATAGATTTATATTGAATCTAATAAAACAATTATATGACCAGGGAAAAAATGTATTATTTTTGTCCGGTAGATTAAAACAAATCAATTTACTTTATAAATTATTAAACAATGATGAATATATTAGTGGTAATGTGGGAAAATATGTTGGTGGAATGACAGAAGATAGTCTTAAATCATCATCGCAAAAACAAATTATATTGGGTTCGTATGGTATGGCAGAAGAGGGTCTTGATATCGAAAATTTAAATGTTGTAATATTGGGTACACCTAAAAGCGCTATCAAACAATCAGTTGGAAGAATTTTACGTAAGGAAGTATATGAAGAACATCCGATCGTTATTGATATTATAGATATTGATAATCCTGTTTTTAAAAAACAATCATATACCAGAGAAAAATATTATAAAAAGCAACATTATAATATTCAAAATTTTGATATCGCCGATTATGATCTAAAAAATTATCATATTTGGAATGATGATAAATTTTTATTAAAAGCTTTAACTCAAATTCCGGAAAAAACATACCAAAAAAAATAATAAAAAAACCAGGAAGAATAATAAAACATTTGCTAAACCTATTAACGTGGATGATATTATGTTTATGGAAAGTGATAGCGAATAATTTTAATTGATTTAATCTAATTTAATCTAATTTAATCTAATTTAATCTAATTTAATCTAATTTATTTAATTGGATTAAATTATTTTTTAACATATTATTGGTTAATATATGTAGAATATTCGCGAATAATTCTACATAACATACCAGAAAGTTGTAATTTTGAATGCAATCCTTTACTAACATTAATTTTGGTTTTATTGACTATATCTATTAATTTTAATTTAATAGAATGTTCTAAATCATATGATGTCAATACAAATACAAAACTAGAAACTATATCAAAATAACAATAATCTAATTTAATAATACTATTCATTTCTGTATCTGCATTTATTAAATCTCCTTGTAGACATAATTCTATAATTTTTTTTATTTCTTCAGGATCAGGTACTCGACATATTTTTAGCACAGTTTTTTTTGTTATTTTTTGATAAGTAAAAGCTGTCTTTTGTAAATCATTAATAGATTTTCTCATATCACCATATGATATATAACATATGGTTTCAAGACCAGGTTTATCAAATTCAACATGCTCTTTATCACATATTTTTGATAAATATGAACAAATTTGCTGATTAGTTAGTTTTTAAAACGTAATATACGACAAACACTTTGTAAATCTTCAATTATTTTTGTTGAATCATTACATGTAAATATAAATTTAGTACGTTTACCAAATT
>HE978675.1:0-1312 GCA_000285855.2 Ruminococcus sp. JC304
GGAGATGTTTCTGGGACAGAATATTTTATGTTTGATCAATCTCGTATTAATTCAGTGAATTCATTATCTTATTTCAATCCAAATGCAACACTAAGTACCATAACTTGGTATAATTATCATAAAATATCTAATGAATCTATTCATCCGATTTCTGATTTGGAAATTAGAAAAAGACAAAAATATAATTTACCATTAGTAAATATTGGACAATTAGTTATTCCACTTGATATGATTGATGAAAAATATAAATATTTATTTCATGATAAAATAATGAAATAATATTTGGACTTGGATTTAAATATTAATGATTAGAATATTAATGATTGGAATATTTTTTATGATTAACAGATATGTCATAAAATTTAGCTAAAGGCATAATATATTGATGCACAAATTGAGATGCTATATTCATACGAATTAATAATCCTTCTTCAATTGTATCTTGGATCAAAAAATATTCGATATATAAATTATTGGATTCTTGTCCTGGCCTATTAAGACGACCTTTTATTTGTGGCAATGAATCAGGTTGACAAGGTCTCATTACAATAGTATCATAAATAACTAAATCATTTAATCCATAAGTTCCATCATGATATGATACGATACAATGATTTCCTTTTTTGGGATAAATTGGTATATTTAATTTTTTGGACCATAATTCTGCTTCTGTGCTAGATCTAGCATAGATTAAACAACGGCGATTTTGTTTTTCCAAATTTAAAATTAATTTATGGAGTTGTTTAATAACTAATTTGTTAACATCTGAATTTGACACGATAAATGAAGTTAATTTGGAATATTTGGTTTCCACATTTGTGTATTTTATTTCTATACTATTATATTGGTTAATTTTTTCTGTATCTAATTTAAAATAATTTATATTAGTAATCCATTTTCTATTATTTTTTGGTATTTTGGCAATAATACTTTCAACTAAAATAACATCTAAATATTGTCTCATTTCGGGTGAACCTGTTTGTAACATTTTAAGCATGTAATATAATTTATCAAATCTAGTTCTAAAAAATGTAGCAGACATCATAATTAAATATTTGGACATTAAACTTTGGATAAATGCTTGTTCCGTTTGAAGAGCATTTTTATTTTGAACAGATAAACATTCATCAATAACTACCAATAACCATTTATGATTGATTGGATTATCTCTTATTCGACCCATAGTCGATATAATAATAGTATTTCGATTAATATTATTAACTATTCCTGAAGGTTTGTGTAATATAATATCAAATCCAATAGTATGTTTCTCCAATTCATCTTGCCAAGTTTTAATTAATTTATTGCCAGG
>HE978675.1:2448-3543 GCA_000285855.2 Ruminococcus sp. JC304
TAATTAATTTATTGCCAGGTAGTAATACCAATATACCAGAATGTGTTAAATTATTTGATTTGATCAAACTAACAGCAATTTGTAGCGCTGTTAATGTTTTACCACTACCAACATCGCTTGCATCACCAAAACCATGTTGTCCAGATTTGAATCCAGCTATGATCGTGTTAACAGTTTCTAATTGATGGTCCCATAATTTAGTTTTAATTTTAGGTATCAATCCTGTTATTTTAGTATTATCAAACAATATTTGTTGTAAACAGGATATTAAATGAACATATCCTTGTGTTTCTTTATTTAAATAAAAATTAAGCGTACCTTTTGGTTTTAAAGTTTCTGGATATAAATAATGAAACAAATTCAGTACAGCCCAAATTTTACCCTCTAACGAATAATTTATCGAATTGTGCATTTTATTACCCATACGATCACATGGTCCTACCATAATATTATTATTAAATTGATTGTATAATTTGGTGTAAACCGATTTAACCAAATCCATATCTAATTTGTGATAATCAGATTTCTTTGGAATCCAATTATATATTTTTGGTTTACCAGTTGATCTTAATTCTAATATAGTTTTAAAATCAATATCAATACCAGATAAAAAATTTATTACCAAATTATATGTTGAACTGTTACAAGATGTAGTAATATTTGGTGTGATAGATTTGATTAAACTAGATCCATCGAAAAATTCAATTAAATTTCCATCTACATATGGTTTGCCATCAATAATTTCTGTATGAAATTTATTTTTTTTCCACTCGAATCCAAAAGGTGGATCTATTTTGTTGGTATAGATCCAACGTGGAGGATACGCATTTATAACATTGATATCATTGGAATAAATCCATTCATTATCTATTTTAATTCTAGCTGGTGTTTCTATTGTTCCAGCTAAAATAACTTCCGATTTTTTGTATCGATATTTATTGCCAAATAATATTAAAAAACTACTTCTTTTAACATGATAATTTGGTTCAACATTTAATATTTTGGCTTGACTAATTGATTTAATATCTGTGACAGTATCTTTGTCCAGATTTTGATGAAAATACAATTGAATTTCTCGTAAAATAGGATCAACAA
>HE978675.1:6834-10846 GCA_000285855.2 Ruminococcus sp. JC304
AATTTCAATATTTTAATAATAGTATAATCTGTTAACAATATTTTCACATTATCTAAAAATTCGACAGCTATTCCATAATATTCACCTGGTCTTTCAAGTTTTCCAATTTGACCTTTTTTTTGCCCCAATATTAGCTACATTTTGCACTATTTTACCATCTTGGTTTCTCGCCAAATAATTCTTTTTTGTCGATTTTTGAACTATATCGATTAATTTATCACAATCAATTTCCAAATAATTAGATTTCTTTGATCCACTTTTTAATCCACTCTTCAACATTGTTAATATTTTAGAATGGAATTAAAATTGAATGAATAACAATTATTTATTCAATTTTATCTTGAGATTCAATCATTTCTAAATATTTAACTATTTTCAAATGTCCATGCTCATGAGAACATTTAAATGCCTCTTTATCATTGGTGTATATATTAGCTCCATTTTCAACTAAATATTTAACTATTTCTAAATAACCATTTGTACAAGAATTTATTAATGCTTGATTATTATTAGCATGAATATTAGCTCCATTTTTCACTAAATACTGTACTACTTTTAAACGACCATATATACAAGAATTTTTTAATGCTTGATCATTATTCGCATGTATATCAGCTCCATTTTCTATCAATAATTGAACTATTTCCAAATGACCATACATGCAAGAATTTATTAATGCTTGATTATTATTTGCATGTATATCAGCTCCATTTTCAATCAAATGCTGTACTATTTCCAAATGTTCTTTTGTGCAAGAATATGTTAGTGCTTGATCATTGTTGGCATGTATATTAGCTCCACTTTTCAGCAAAAATTTAACTATTTTAAAATATCCTTGAAAAGAGGAAGATCTTAATGCTTGATCATCATCAAAATGAATATCAGCTCCATTATTTACTAAATATTTAACCACTTTTGTATATCCATATATACATGAATTTATCAATGCTGCATTATTATTCGCATGTATATTAGCTCCACCTTCTACCAAATATTTAACTACATCGATATGTCCATATGTAGCAGATCTTATTAACGCCGCATCATTATCTGCATGTATAATGGCTCCATTTTCTATCAAATATTTAACTATATTGATGTGCCCATATTGGGAAGATTTTATTAATGCTTCATTATTATTTGCGTCAATATTAGCTCCACTTTCAACCAAATATTTAACTATATCCAGATGATTGTGTGCAGAAGAAATTATTAATGCTTCATCATTATTGGCATGAATATTAGCACATCTATCTACTAAATATATCACTATTGGTAAAAATCCATTGAATACAGCACATTTTAATAGGTAATTATCATTTATATTTATTTCAATTCCATTTTCTATCAATATTCTGATCACTTCGAAAAAACTATTTTCAATTAATTTTTTTTGACCATCATCAAATTTTTCAACATAAATTATTTTACCATTATTATTTTTTTCAACTAATTGATTTAGATTAGTAATATTATTTGTATTGATTTCATTATCTTTTAATTTTTGGATTATATCCAAATATTTATTTTTGGTGTATATAATATCACTTGTTATAATTGTTTCAGCGAATTTAAAAAATTTAGGAATAATATAATCATAATCATGCATTTAAAATTTAAACTTTATTATCAATTAATATTTATAAAAAAACTATCAATTTTTACAAAAAATTGATATATTATTTGATTGATTTAATATTTATTAAATAGTTTAATAATAATCTTTAATGACTACGCCTGTGATAATTAATCATGACAAAATAAGAATATTAAAAGAATATGCTGAAAATCATGTAATTATGCTAAATGAAATAATGGATATATATCATGGTAAAGAAAAACCAATTGGTGATAGAGTAGATCATTGTATATTTTTTGATTTTGGATACAAATTTGTATATTCTATTGAACAAATACCATCAACCGATTTCAAAAAATTATATACAATCAAAAGATTATCTGGTTCTGTTAATAATGGTAATTATCCTAGTATACAACTCATGAAAATTATTATGAAGGAATTAAATATGAAAAATCTAGATGATTGTGATATCAAAATAAATAAAAATGATCCAATACCTAATATTGAAATTATGGATATAATCAAAGAAACATCAATGGATTGATATATTTAAATATACTAAATTATGTATTTATAGAATGAATTATTTTTAACATTTATAAAAATATTGAAAATAATAACTATTGAATTAGATTTATTGTTATTCATCAATAAATTAATATTAGAATGAATCTTGACGACCTTATTGAAGAATTAGATAATAAACTTGTTGTTTTGAAACAAATGCGAGATTTACAAAAACAACAAGATAAAATTACAGATTCAGATAATAATTTGAATACTATTAAACAATCAATTTATTCAACAAATAATAAACCAGGTTCTTTTGCTGTTCAAGAAGCTATGTATAATTTGTTACTACATTATAACAATAGGTTACTTAAATTAGAATCTGAAATTAATGGAAATAATGAATCCAATTCTAAGGAAAAATCTGATTGTACAGACAAACCTATTGTAATTGACCATATGACTTGCAATGGATGTCAATATCGTAGTAATAATATAAATGAGATACATGATCATAAAAATAAGTGTATGTCATTCAAAAAAATAAGTGATATTGATCAAATTTATAAAAAATGGGCCAATGATTTATCGTTGGATAGATATAGTGTTTGGTTATTAGACCAAGAAAAATTTGTGCTATTTTATTATCACCTTGGTGTTGAATATAAAATAAATTCATTCATAAATGGAATAGAAGAAATAAAAAAAGAAATTATTAATAAAAAAGGAGGTGATATGATATATGAAAATAACAATTTAATTATATATGTTAAATATGTTAACGTATTAACTAGACAAGATAAAAATAATCTACAGACAAGATTAACAAAATATATTGGCTGATAATCAATCAACATATTTTTTTATAAATATCCGCCAAAACCATACGAATGTTTTGTGGTAATTACTTTATGTAAGGTATCAACTGGAAACCAAATTAAATCATGATCGCTAATAATATCGATCTTTATTTTCCCAAACAAATAATTATTCTCCAATCGAATCATTTCTAAAATTGACATTTTGGCTAGCGATTCTACGGTGTGTCCACATTTCAACAAATAATGATAATCTTCTGGACATACACACCACCATATTTTTTCGCCAGATAATAATTTCATGAATCCACCAGCATAATCTGGATCAACATGAAAATGTGTGGTTTTGGGCGAGTTAGTTAAAATCCACGTCAGCGCAAAATCATAATTATCGGATAATTTATTTTTGACATAATTGTTCCATTCATTATCCAAAATTGATTTATCATCAATTGGTGAATCCACAACATTAAATGCCAATTTGTTATTTAGATAATCTTGCCAAGTGTTTTTAGCATTATTTTCCATTACTTGCCAACTAATACTAGATTGATAACCATATATATTTCTCTGTTGTTTATCAATTAAATTTTCATATTCAGTTTCAGTAACAGATAATAATATGGTATTTTTCAAAATTATTGGTGTGGTTGATTTTTCGATTAGGTTTTTTAAATCGGTAAAATCATTGATATGATGCTTGGGTATATTTTGATAAAATTGAACATTAAATTCAGTATCTGGTTCCAAATCTTCCCAAGGAAAATTAATACTAATAATTTGATTAATATCGCTTGGTAAATAAATTAAATGACCACACATAGTTGATTTGGCTAGAGGATAAAAATATTTGGTAGGATATAACCAACTATCTAATTTTTCTTGACACACTATTGTATTATTAATTTCGTCATAAAAATGAATGGTAACAATAATACTAGTATCTGTTTGCATACTAATAGCCAATTGTGTATCCGATTGATAATAATCTATATTGGCTATTATGTTGTTTGAATTTTTCAATCCTTTAATTAATCTATTATAATCAGTTTTAAACATGCCATAATGATAACAATGATTTGGTAATAATCTATTTTTATTT
>HE978675.1:12899-15681 GCA_000285855.2 Ruminococcus sp. JC304
CCAAATTATCAAATCATTTTTTTCGCAATGGCGTAGCAAACATTGAATAATATCAAATAATTTCCAATATATATTAGAAATATTCAAGGTAGCTATTTCATGCATTTATATATAATTAATAAAATAATTATGACCAATGTTAAATAATCTTTATTTTTACGTGACCACTTATAAAATATTTATTATTATTATAGGTTGTTTCTGATAATTGTATGAATTGTAAATTTTTGGGTAAAACATTTTCCAGAGATTTATCATAATTGAAAGTAAATTCAAGATGTTCAATACTGTCAGGTAAATCACCTGGTTCAATTATTTGATTAAATCTATCGGAAAGGATTAAATTTTTAATACCATAAGGCAATATTCCAGTTATTTTGTGGTTGAAATTAGATCCTAGATCTAAACTTTTCAAAGTGTTTGGCAAATTCCCTGGTTCAATTTTTTGATTAAATAAAAATCCAAATCTAATAAATTCGATTCCGTGAGGAATATTATTTGATATAGGTTGATTAAAATAACATCCAAATTGAATAATTTTAATTTTTTTTGGAATAATATTTTCGATTGAATCATTAAAAAAAATGCGGCAACAATAAAATTTCAACATTATCCGGAATAGATCCTGGAATTATATAATCTACTTTATTTCCAAATCTCAAATATTCTAATTTTTCCGGTAAATTATTTTTGATTGGTTTGTTAAAATGAAATCCAAAACGTATATCTGTTATTGTATCAGGAAAAGTTTGATCAATATCTTGATTAAAATTATATCCAAAACGTATACATTTAATCCCATTTGGCAAACAATCTTTGATGCTTTGATTAAAATTATCGCCAAATTGTAAATTTGTGACACTATCTGGGATACAATCTTTAATGCTTTGATTAAATTTTACCCCAAATTGCATATGAGTTACTGTGTCTGGAATACAGCGCAGCGTTATTGGTTCTGCGTATGTACGCATACTAATACAATTTTTTATGCTTTCATTAAAATAATCATCAAAAAATAAATGAGTTACTCTATCGGGAATTTCACGTGAATTAGCTCGATAAACGATATATTTAAAATTAAATATATGGAGATGATTTTTTACCTGATCATATGGATATATTTTATCCAACATAATATGTTTTCGAAAAGATAGTAATTTGGTGCAACATGAAGAAAAATTTATTTTATCAATATCATTCAAAAATTGAAATAGATACAATAAAATATCGTTGTATAAATATTCGAAAATGAGTGTCATGATAATTATTATTGTTGTAACTATTTTATAACAATAATAACAGGGTAAAATAATATAAAACAAATATGCTTAATATATTTACCGAAAATAAATGGAAAATATTTCTGTAATAAAAATTGGTAAAGTTAATTATTATTTATCTGATGATTTAATGACAAATTGTCCAGCTTTTTTTAAAGGTTGCAGAAATGCTAGAGAAGTAATCAATAAAAAGAAATTGATGAAAAACATTATATTTATGCTGCTTTTAAGAATAAAAAATGGAATACTCGAGATGGTTCAAACAAGAGGCTGGATAAAGTATTTTTTACAACTAAATGGGCCGAAAAAAATATACCCGAGTTTAATGATAATATTAAATATGATATTGAAATGGCACCCGATATTATTGAACTTGAAGACAATGAAAAATTCCAAGATAATGAAGGTAATATAATTGAAATAGAAGTAAGAGGTAAGCGAGAATATAATGCTTGTTATTTTTTGGTTAAAGACGTTGCTCAAGGATTTGAGATGAAAAATTTAATTAAAATTTTAACAGGAGAAAATGTTAATTATGAAATAGATAAAGATTATGTTTATTTTAATTGCAAAAAATAAACAATGTTGGAAAAAAACAATTAAAAAAGAATTATTCTTAACATACATTGGTTTGTTACGTGTATTGTTTGTATCTCGCTCAGGTAATGCCGATAAATTTATTGGTTGGGCTACAAAGACTTTATTTACAGTACAAATGGGTAATGTAAAAGAAAAAAGAGATTTAATTTCTGATATGATGGGTGTTTCACCAGAAGCAGTAAAAGCAGTTTTTAGTAAAAGTGCATCAACTCTTCCTTGTATTTATCTATTTGTTATAGGTAAAATTAAAAATCTCAGGAAACATTTTGAAATAAGTGATGAATATAATGATAACGATTGTGTTTATAGATTTGGCACAACTAAAGAATTGTCTCGCAGAACTGATGAACATAATAAATCATTTGGTAAAATTAAAGGTGCTGAGTTAAAATTATCTATATTTAATTTTATTGATGTCCAATATATATTTCAAGCGGAAACTGAATTAAAATCATTTATGGAAGGACTAGAAGTAATGTTTGAATGCAAAGGACACAAAGAACTTGTTATAATACCAAAAAATAAAATGAAATGTGTCCAAAAACAATTTAATTATATTGGTAATAATTATATTGGACATATTAAAGAGCTAGTGGACAAAATTAAAGAAAAGGATGCAGAAATAAAGGAAAAAAATCATGAAATTAAAGATAAAGATCATGATCTAAAAGATAAAGGTCGCGAAATTGAATTAGTCAAAAAACAACATGAAAACGAATTATAAAAATTAGATTCAAAATTATCCAAAAAAGAAAATGAATTACTCAAAAAAGAATTAGAAATGGCAAAATTACAAAATTCAGTAAAAAAATCAAAATCCAAGTAAATATAATATTCTATTCTATTATTTATTTTATATTATTGTAATATGAAATAAATAATTGTATTAATTCAAATATCAT
>HE978675.1:18597-21638 GCA_000285855.2 Ruminococcus sp. JC304
GTAGCATTAACATAACCATTTTCACGCATCATAACCACTTCTAAATCACCAAATTTTCCTAATGCATACTCGTCATTAATATTTTCAAATATGACATTTCTAAAATCATTATCATTATCATATTTATCTAATTCTGATCCTGATTCTATTTCTGACTCTATTTCCGATTCGGATTCTGATTTATCGGATTCATATTTTTTTGATTTTTTCTTATTGGTTCGTTTATATGACACTATTTCTGGTTCAGAATCCGAATTATCCGAATCTGTTTTGAGAGATTTTTTTGAATAATTTTGAGCTAGTTTTCTATTTTTGACTTTCTTACTGGTTCTAACAGGTTTACTAGTTTTACTACCAGATGATTTTTTCACTTGTTTGTATTTCTTTTCTCCCATTAATTATTTGATAATGATTAATGGGATTGAATAATTTGCAAGATGATTTTTTTTAAATCAATTTTTTTTGGCCCATTATACAACTTGTTTCTCAAAATTATCTATTTTTTGGACAACATTGGAATAATTTTTCATGACCATAACAATATGATTATCTGGGCCAAAATCTAAAACTACATCATAATCTGGACCAAATGGTTTGACTGTTATATTTGTACAATCAGGATAAAATTCTTCGATATATCTAGCAAAAGCAGGATATTCAAAAACTTTGTCTGGAAAACCATTCTCTTCAATCTCAGCTTCTTGAAGAAAACCAATTTTGGTCATTTCAGTGCCAAACCAATAAGAAAATCCATAATGACAAAAAATTTCTTGGTTCACAGGAATATCACGAGTAGCTATTAAAAATGCTCGATGTAATTTAGTATTAATTTTAATGGTAGAATTAATAACTGCACCCTTATGTTTAGTATAAAATGGTTTATCAGCTTTTAATGTTTCCATTATTTTTCTTTGTTTACCAGTAAAATTAATAGCATCGTTAGCATAAGACGCTAAATCATCAGATGGACATTCGAGAAAAGTATTATCGTTAAAATAAATAACACTTCGGAGATTTTGAATTTGCTGATTATTATCACGTAATTTACCTCGATATTCTGCGATGATAGAACCTTGTTTAATCGCAACTTTAGTAAATAATCCCTTGCCGGTTCCAGTTATAGTAGAATCTTTGATACAAACTTTTTCATTTTTTTTATTTCTAGACATGACTAATGAATTATCAATTTGTATTAAATATACATCAATAAACAATATAATTATCAATTTTTCGATAAAATTTGAAAATAAAAATCTTTGTCGATATCTATCATTAATAAATAATTATAATCCAAATGAATAAGTATTGGGATTTTATCATTGCGATTATCACCATCAAACTAAAAATAGCATGTTGGTATCATTATGATATTAATTATCAGTTTATTATTGTTACTATTTTGATAACAGATTTGATTATTGGTTTATCAAAATTACCAAGATATTGGACCGAATCATACTATAAATCTTTCTATGGATTGATTAATATCATTAATATTATTTTGATAACAGCATCTATTTTCCATGATACAATTGTATTAACAGCAGTATATTTGGGTCGACAATATTTATCAGCTATTATATTAATACTAATGTTCATAATATTATTTGCAATTTTTCATCGCTGTCGAAACCATCAATCGGATAATCAAGAAGTAAATCAAACAAATAATTTTGTTAACATTTTTGGATCGATTATGCTTGTTTTCAGTATCATTGTTACAATTGGAACTGTTTATGTACTTAGTCCATTAAGTATAATTATACTTGTTATGTGTTACATTTTCAAAAATTGTAAATCGGATAATAGTACTAATGATTATGCAGCTAATATGAAATGCTATTGTGGATATTGTGATGGATTTTTTGCTAAACAAGCTTGTAATATGGAAGCTACTCGTCGTGAAATGGAAAATTCATATGGTGTGGCTCGTGCTAGAGCTGAGGCAAGACATCGAAGTGCAGGTTATGGACAAAGCTATGATGATTTAGGTTAAATTAATTATTTAATTCAAATAATTAATTTAGCTAATTTAATATGATCCAATTTATTTTTTTAGATTTAAATGTGAAGCATAATCTTTAAACATAATAGCTGTTTTTTTTCTAATAGCTTTAACAACTTCCTCAGACCAAATAACTTCTCCTTCGGATTCGCGTTTGACATCTTCGACCATTAAATCCAATAGAATTTTAATATCAGATATTTCCAAAACTTTTACAACTTTATTTTGCAAAACTCTATCTATTACGTGATTAAAACGTTGTTCAGTGACCCAATCTTCTACAATTTCATTAATAGATTCTACCACTTGGAGACGTTCGCCAAGTGGGCGTCTTGATTTTATTTCCCAAAAATCTGCATTTTTATGTTTCATAATAGCACGTTTACCATTGGGCATAACAGATTCAACTAATGGTTTAATAACAACTCCTTCTCTGGCTTTATCAGATCCTAATCCGTTTCTAATTGCTTGAATAGACATACTATCAGATTCTTGTTCTATTAATTTAGGATTATTTTCAATACAAACATAATGCACAAATTCAAGATTTAATTCGCTAGCCATTTTTTCAGCATCAGGAACATTTAGGAATTTTGGAGCAATTGATGAATCAACACTTTCCACATAAATATCAAAAACAATGAATTTTAGCATATCTCCATAAGTTTTTCTCATACCTTGTTGTTTTCCACCGTAACCTTCACCATGAATTTTAATGAGGGACCAATTATTATCACAAGCAATTTGTAGTAATTTATTGGTTAAAAAGAATTCATCAAATATGTTTTTGAAAGCAACACTATTTTCTCCACCAGAATGAAATCTAATTGGTTGTTTTGGATCAAAATAAATCCAAGTCGAGGTGCCATGAATTTTTTCCATACAATACACTTGAGGAAATAATTCAAAAAATTCAGGACATTTGTAAAGTGATTCAATGTGCATATATCCCATTTTTATGTATATATTGTTGTTTAAAATTATTATGAAAATATATTCATAATAATTTTAAATTTTCAATTTTTTTATTCAATAA
>HE978675.1:24193-26561 GCA_000285855.2 Ruminococcus sp. JC304
TTAAATAATGACATAGCCGTATCATTATAATGATAAGCATCACCTTCATAAATAGCGTATTTAAATCCTTTAATTTTTTTTTCCAGCTCAACTGTTGTTGGATAATTATAATTATCTGTTATGTGTTTTATTATTTTTCGAAATTTTTTATTATGTATGTTACTTCTACTAAATGGATTGGCATCATATTTATTTTCGGGAATATGATAAATACTTTTAATTTTCATGATGATTAATTATTATTAATAATTAATCACCATATATATTTATGATTTTAAAAAATTCAATTTTTTTTCGCGTCGAATTGAATCTAATGTGTCTCCTGAATCTGTGTTGACAAACTTTTCGATGCGATTTCCAAAATCAATATACATAACATTATTTTTCATTATTTTATCATAATTTTTACATAGATATGATTTCATGCGTAGATGAATATTGTCATTATATATATATGACTGAATGTCAAAAGATATTTTTAGACCATAATCAATCATGAAATTTAAAACATTGTATGATTCATTTTTAACAGCAGAAATAAATGCCAGAGTATTATGTGAATCATTAGTTTCCAATTGATAATGTGTTCTATGTAATAATTTAATTATATCTAACTTGTTAGAATAAGCTGCTCTTTGATATATATATAATATATGACTTATGTATTTCTCACAACTAATAATCTTTTTGATTATTTTTAGATCATTATTCTTGATGATTTGATCAACAAATTGAGTACTCATTTTTGCTTTTTCTTTAACAAGAATTTTTGCCATACGAGTGCTATAAACAGGTAGCACATTTGGAACTGATAATTTTATTCCAATATCCTTGCAGATAGTCAAAATATATTCCAAAATATCATGTAAACCATTATTAATTGTAAAATCTATTACAAAATGATAATCTCGTTTGATATTAGCTCCATTTTCAATTAAATATTTAATTGTATCAATTTGACGCAAATCTTTTTTATCGCTAATAATAATTTTATCAGCTCGCCATTTATCATTATCGGGATCTTTTACCATTTGAGCATCTTCAGGTACAGTGACTTTAACTAAATAAATACCATAATTAATAAATTTAAATATATTCTCAATGTTAGTGAAATATAATCCACCAGGTACACAGCTACCAGTACTTTCAAATGGTTTATCTAAAACATTCAAACCTTCATTGTATTGATAACCTTTTTGATTAAAATTAGAACTCAGTACTTTACAATATGTATTGTTCATGATGATAATAATCGCATTTTTATTGTTATGAAATAGATAATGTTATTTTTATTCAATTTTTTTATAAAAAAATTGAATAAGTTAGTATTTAGTTGTAAATAATTTAAGCAATCAAAATTAAATCTATCATGATGAACTATGATAAAGCATATGATTTGGTGAAAAATAATCATTTTTCAGATTTAAAATTAACTATTGATGATGGCACTAATAAATTTGTGATTAATGTTCATAAAATAATATTATATTCATCGTGTATTTATTTCGAAAAGTTACTAATGTTTGGAGAAAATAAATTAAATGATATTTTGATGATGGTACCGAATGCTTGTGTAACTCGAGATATTATTATGTATTTTTATGGCCAAAAAATAAATTCGGGTAATTATCCCAAATGGAAAATTTATTTAGAATCTTATCGATGTTATGATTTTTTGGGCTTGAAATTTGATATTTCTGATATTAGACATTTAATTGTTCCAGAAGAAGGTTTTGAGTTATTATTGGATGTTATTGAAATAATTGGGTATAATGATGAAACTATTAAACTGTTAATCACAAATCTGCCAGAAAATTATGATTTGAAAAAATTACCAAAAGAATTATTAACTGAAATGATTAAATTGTCCCGGAATCATTATTATATTGCTGAAAGATATGACGAATTATATGTATGTAATTTGATAACACATGACATTATCAAAAAAATACCTATATGTTATTTTTCTGAAGAAACAAAACACGAGTATAGTGATATAATAAAATCACCCGATAATAGTCAAATTGCTTATGTTTCCGAAGAAAATAATATTGTAATATGGTCTATTGATACGGCTCAAATATTGCATATAATAAAAATTGACTATTGTGCAACTAAATTATCTTATTCACCAGACTCAAAAAATTTGGCTTTTAATAAATCCAATGAAATATTTATAATTGATACAGAATATGGATCAATTATAAACACTTTTAAAACTTATCAAAAAATATCCCAAATACATTATTTAAATAATGATAAAATTTTGATTGTTCATGAATTTTCTAAAAATTTAAGGGTAAAAGTTTCCAGAATAAAAATATATGACATAAAAACAGGTAATTTTGTAAAAAATTTAATAGATTGT
>HE978676.1:0-1836 GCA_000285855.2 Ruminococcus sp. JC304
GACTGTTTCCTGAGCGGCTAGAACTGCGACGACTATTTCCCGAGCGACTTCTATTTTCTTTGAGACGACCATCATTAGGACTAGTTACGCGTCCTTGACCTTCACCTCCATCCATTGATCGAGCATCACTGTAACCATCTGTACGATCATCGGTATATCCTTCAGTGCGATTTCTCCTTGACATATTCCTATCTTATAGTAATAAAATAGTTATTTTTTTATAAATTAATTTTCCTGTCATTTTTACAACGTAATTTATACTGTAAAAATTAATTTATATTTTGTAAAAATTACATAAAAATATAATATATTTGTGATAAGACTCGACAATTAATTTAATTAATTAATTAAATTAATTAAACTATATTTAATTAAATTAATTATGTACATAATTAATTTGATCAAGTGATATGCATTAATTATTATACAATTAATTATAATTAATTATATAATTAATTATACAATTATTATGGTTAGATGATATATATTAATTATAATTATTGAACAATACATATTTGATAATTAATTATTCAATAAATAATTATCAATAGATATTTTATTGCCACATATTTTAATTAATTTGTGGTAAAATTTTTCAAGAGTTAAATCAGGTTGTAATTGTAATTTAGTTTTGATTAATAAATTATGTAATTTATTATTATTGTCTAAAATAAATTCAATATTATTATGTAATTCGGTATATATTTCATGTAATTTAACTACTTTAATATGTGATGAATTATTAATTGGAATATATTGTAAATAATTATTTTCCCACATATATTGATTAACATTATGTAATATTGGTTTAGACATATCAGGACTCATTAATTTGGAACATGTTGAATTCGCATACTTATTATGTAAAAAATCTATTAATTGCAATAAATATGTAGAAATATTAGACGTATTAATTATTGGGAATCCAAGTGATTTGTGTAAAGCAATAACTAATTTATAAGGTATATGGGCAGTATATCCATATAATAATGAATTTTTAGTAAACTCATGCCATTCATCTGATTCATGACAAGATATTTTAATATCATTTTGTAGAGAATGGTCTAATAATAATATTAAAAAATCTAACAATGATTTTAAAGCTATTTCGGGGAAAAAATCTAGAATTCTAAATTCTATTCCAGAATTCAAATGTTTGGAATAATTTATATCATAACCAATATTATCTCCAGATTTATAATCCGTTATGTTATATATTTTATTATACCAAGATTTATCATTTAGATAAACAGGCATAATTGTTTTGATATCATTAAGTTGTTTACCTATTTTCATAGTTTTTGTGTCAAAAGTTCCAATACTAACATATCTACTTGCAGTTAATCTTAAGGATCCAGCAGAATATTTAAATTCATCATTAAATGAAAAAACATCTGGACTACCATATAATGCTATTATAAATGGCTCTATCCATTTAATTATTTTAATAGCGTTACGATGTTGTTCTATAAATTTAACTCTATCATTAATCAATCCTTGATCATTTAAATTAGTTGGCATGGTTATATTGATATGATAAGTACCATTATTAAACATATTAATATTATTAGGATTAGTTTTGAACTGAACTAAACCGTAATTGATATCGGGAAATTTCCATTTTGGAAAATTATTGTTGGTCAAAAAATTATTGAGTTGTGAAATAAATTGTGATTTATAATTTATCAATTCGTTTATACAATCCTGACAAGTGGTTTTATAAAGTTTTTGAGTGATGAATTCAATAGTATCACCATCAAAAACATAATTTGATTCATAATCCAGTCGCATATTTTCATTTAGTTCCAAAAATATATCATGAATAGTTTTACCACT
>HE978676.1:5129-6193 GCA_000285855.2 Ruminococcus sp. JC304
GGCTAATGATGAGATATAAACAATATGGCTCAATCTGGTACTAAATATGATTGGGTTTGTATCAAAAATAATATTACGTACAATTATTATTTTGAGTTTTTAAAAAAAAATTGGGACAAAATAATAACCAAACATATATCGCAAACAAATAATCCATGGAAAATAGTTGATTTCATTAATATACATAAAAAAATTAATATAAAAGACAATGATTTACAAGATATCTTAAATACAATTACTTCAAATGAAATATCCGATACTTCAACATATCCAGTTACAGATTTTGAACTAAGTGCGGATATGTTTCAAAATATCAGCCAAATTTGTCACATATTGTTCCACAGTTTTCAAGTTATAGAAATTTATAAATGTTTTATTCGAAAATATAGAATTAAATATTCAACAAAATATCATGATAAATCGGAACACGAAATTTCCAATATAATAAAACAAGATTTTGATCATATTATTAATAAAATACAAAATATAATATCAGACAAAACAATTAAAGAACAATTTTTTAATAACTTGTCTGCAAATCTTTATGAAATATACAGTTTGGCAATAAAAAAAGAGCTCAATGATAATCTACCGAACGATCTCGGGTTATTAAAAAATTTATTTACCAAAATAATTTCTACATATTATGACAATTTACATCCAATAATTTGGGCACAAATATTTAGTGGCATAATGGAAAATATATTTATTGATTTACCAAATAATGATCAAGATATCTTGAAACTTTTATCTAATCAAATTTTAATAAATTCAGGACCATTTATACTTAAAATCATTCAATTTATCAAACCAATAATGACTAAAAATCAAATTGAAAAATATTCATTGGATAATATTACTTATCCAAAATTAACGAATAACCAAATAAATATTATATTGAATAAAATAATAAATAATTACGAGATGTATAATATTACGAGTCATCACTCAGCATCAGTTGCTCATGTTTGTCAAATGTATCATTTATCTGATCCGAATAATATATTTGTAATTAAAATCATTAAACCTCTATCAATAGTTCAATCATGTTGGGAATATAAAGT
>HE978676.1:8229-9597 GCA_000285855.2 Ruminococcus sp. JC304
ATTTATTTTCTAATAATGATACTAGTCAAATTATAACAGATATTTTAATAAAATCCATTTTTTACAATTATAGTGGTATATTAGATACTATTACTCATTATATCAATGGTAAATGTGAAGAAAGAAAAATAGACACCAATAGTTCGTATTACATTGAATTTAATAAAGAACTTGACAATGATAAATTTGTTAATATAAAAAATAAAAAACATATGGACGAACAATATAAAGAATACAATGATCATCTATTTGATATTAATTTTATTAATCAAGAAAAAAATAAAATACATGACAGTATAAAATTTAGTCAAAATATAACCAATAATAATAATACAATATATAAATATCTTGATTTAGAATTATCTTCGGAAGAGCCTATACATATGCAATTGATATCAAGTAATTATAATTCAAATATTTCTGAAAATATAATTGGTTTGAATGATATTTTGGAAAAAATAACCAAATTTTTTTATCTAATGGCATTAACATAGCTATTAGATTTAATGAATTTTATGAATTTCAGAGAGCTTATTTATTACTAGTAAATGTCTTGAAATCTGTGGATTATGGTGATTATCGAATGTCTAATATTATCAATAAAGCCATAATTAACTGGAAAAATTTACCAGAATTATTCCATTTAAAAACTACAATTCATGCTGCCAAAATATATTTCCGCGAAAGAAAATTATACAATGATATTCTTTATTCAAATACTAAAAAACATAGTTCTAATGACAACAGTGATAATGATATTTTTTTAAAAAAACATGTTTGTGATAATGATTTGTATGTAAATGATTAATTATCCTTGAAAATCTCCAAAAAATAAAAACATATTTGTTGGAAGATGTCTTATATAATAAACAAATGGATGATCTGCTCGAAATGTTTTAATATTTTCTTTTTTCGGAGCTCTGGCTAGTGCTCTTCCTGTAATTACAGTTGCAGCAGAAGCGGTAGTACCACTCTCATCAACAATAATAACTGCTTCATGAATAATATTAGATACACATATATGATTTGAAATCAAATCAAGTTGACACATATTTGTATCAAAAATTTTTACCAGACCCATTTTTTTTAATATTGGCACTAAATTTAATTTCTTTTTGTCCGTGAATTTTGGTATATATAAATTTACTTTTTCCAGTGATAAATTATTTATCAATTCATTAATTTCTTGAGCTGTTATGATTGGCACATTATTAATAGTATAATCAATTGTATCATTATCTGGAATTATTTTAGGCAAAATAATTCCTAGTACATAATTTTCATTTTGATATGGTATTTCAATTATTTGAAAAGATTTATTTTCATAATAATTAAAATAATTTTGATTGTTCATTAAATCAACAATTT
>HE978676.1:13163-14448 GCA_000285855.2 Ruminococcus sp. JC304
TATATATACGATTATCATGTATACCAATGTCATCAGTCGAGCCATTAATAGCTTGAAATAATTGACATTCCGTATCTAAAATAATATTTGATGATTGTAAATATTTTTTGGTAAAATATAATTGATCATCATCTGTGTCTAAAATATTATTTAATAAAGCACAAATATCATTACGACGTCCCATAAAACTTCCTGAATTTAGATATCGATATTTTGAAATAATTTTTGGGTATATTTGTGTATAAATATTAGCTAAATTTTTTTCTGGCCAACAATAAATTTCACTAGAAAATACAACACGCTCTTTTTCTCTGCATATTTGATGATACTTATTTAATATTTCTTGTTTATTAGCAACAGGAAATAAATCAAATGTATCACAAACAATTATTAATTTATTATCTGTTATTGTTTCCAGAGCAATCAATAATTCATTTATTTTTTGTCCACCGCCAGCACCAACTGACATATCACCACCTTTCCAAATTTACCATCACCCACTATTATATAAGGCGAATTAAATATTTGACAATATTTTTCGAATCTTAAAACACCATCATTTTTTTTTAAAGATACTCCAATACCTAATATCAATATGTCTTCCATATAATAATCAACTAATATATTACTATTATAAATATACACGCAAATATTTATATGTATACATATATATATAATTGAGTGAATGACAAATAATAAATTTATGATTGATATTGCTTCTGAGATGGGATATTTGGATGTATTAAAATGGTGGAAATCATCGGGTATAAAATTAAACTATACTTGCTATAGTTTGGATTATGCATCCAAAAATGGATTGATTAATGTTTTAGATTGGTGGTTAAAATCTGGACTAGAGCTACGTTATTCTTCGCTTGCTTTAACTTGGGCTTCAGAATATGGCCATATTCAAGTTTTAGATTGGTGGTTTAATTCTGGCCTAAAATTAAAATATACAACTTGTGCTATAGATTATTCATCAGGAAATGGTCATATCAATGTATTGAATTGGTGGATTTCATCTGGCCTTGAATTTAAATTTAGTAAACTAGCTATAATATTGGCATTGGAAAATGAACATAATAATGTTATTGACTGGTGGAAATCATATTATCGTAATAATATGCCAAATATTAATAATTGCGATAAAATTGAAAATTTAACATATTAAATAAGTATTATAATTTTAATATGAGTAAAAATATGAATAAAAACATAAATAATAATATAAGCGAAAATATTGTTTGTGAATGTGGCAATATTATATCTCGAAATAAATCATTTT
>HE978676.1:17914-19355 GCA_000285855.2 Ruminococcus sp. JC304
GTATTATATGTTGCATCTACGCTTGTCATATTAAATAAATACCGATAACCAAGATAACCACAAACAATAATGATAACCAAAATTATTGTCAAAATAATAATTAATTCTATGACACGAGTCTTACGTTTCGGAAGAGTAATTTGATTGGAACATTCACGAATGCATTTATGAATATCATAAGACATTATCAATTATATAATAATAATTGTTATTTTTATTATGTAATAAAAATCATTGTTCATGATTTAATAACCATTTTTTACGAATTGCATTCCATTTATATCCACCTTTATTATTTTTCCCAACTACTCGATGACAAGGTATAAATATTGCGATTTTATTTTTACCACAAGCATTAGCTACAGCTCTAACAGCGTTTGGTTTATCAATGTATAGAGCAATTTCACCATAAGTTCTAGTTTCCCCATACGGGATTTCACTTATTGCTTTCCATACTAGTTTTTGAAAGTCTGTACCAGACTGATAATACGATGTGTTAGAAAAACCCTCAAATTTATCCGGTTGATAAAAATATTTTTTAACTTCTCTACAAAAAATGGTTGATTTTTTTTGTTATCAGTTATTTCTTTTTTAGTAAATTTAGCTGTATATATTTTGTTATTTTTTGTAGCAATTTTAAAATTACCAATAGGTGTCTCAATTATTTCAATATGTTTCATTGACAATATGAATAATATTGATGATATTGAATGTATTAATTTTTTTTAATAAAAATATTAAAAAAAATCAATATTTATTTACGTTATGATATTTATTTATATTCTCATATTTTTGGCTTTTTGATTTTTGAGTTGTAAATATTTTTCCTTATATTTTTTATATTTTTCTTCATATTCTTGATCATTGTGCACACCACCAGTCTGAGAGTTACGGTTAGAAACTATTTTATTCCAATGATTATTATAATTGGTTTTATTGTTATTATTGTTTTTAAGATTATCCATAGTATTAGTATTTCTATCGGCATTAAAAGTATTTCGGTAAACTGTTGAATTGTTGTTCGGGTTTTTATCTAATGATCCATAAATACGATCACGATTAGCAGCATAACTAGTTCTAACATTATTCATGAAATCATCATTATCACCACCAGTAACATTATTACGATTTTGTATAGTATTATTGGTAGATTTTGATTCATTAGTAGGAACAATAAATGTTGCTAATTCAGTGAGATTAATAGTTTGATCCACCTCACGACCCGCAGAAAATTCATGAACATAATGAGTTTTGGTATAATTATGAACATCACTATGTTTAGTGGGTTTATTTCCGCGAGCATACTTGGCCACACACATTTCAAATGATTTAATTTGTCTAAAAGTGGGTTGATTGGATTCTTCATTTATATTAACAGCAGTAGATCTTCTTTCATTTTTATTTTAATAATTTTGTAATCTCCGATTTGATTTTCATTTTG
>HE978676.1:22001-24004 GCA_000285855.2 Ruminococcus sp. JC304
AATTTTGTAATCTTCCGATTTGATTTTCATTTTGTAGATTCGGCGACACCAGGGAAATATCTTTGTCGTATTACACGCATTAGTTCTTTATTGAGAGCATGATTGCGTTTAATATGATGAATTTCCCATTGAATATGATCTTGAAGATAATTAACTCCATCCATGGTCCATTCTACTTTAGCATCGGAAAAAACACCAATGTTAATTTTAGTTACATTTTTTTTGTCATGATCTACAAATTTGAATACAAATTTCTTCATTAATCTATATTTGAAACATAATAAATTATTTTTAGAATTGTTATATTTAATCCCATCGAATTACTGGATTTATTATATCAAATACACATTTATTATATTTGATATTTTTATAGATTTAGAATTTTGATAAACATGATACAATATTTAAAATAAATTATTTCTGTACACCATAATATTCTTGAATAATATCAGGTATATTTGAATCTGGTTCTGATACATCTTGTATTAGTTTAATAATCCGATTTGATGGAGGTATTTTTATATCGTGATTTTTAAGATGCAATAATAAAAAATCCATATTGATATTAATTTGATTGGTATCGTTCTTATTAATGGTATTTGGGTTCCAAATAACTATTAAATATTTATGATTGATCGTAATATTATGATCACCAATTTTATATTCTTTGTAATATGGTTTGTTTAGTTTATTGTACAATAATTCTTTAATATTAAATTGATATTTTGCTCCAATTATGTCATACAAATAATATCCAATCATTATGATTTGGAAAATTATATCATACCAATCACTTGAATGTTCAATATTATCAATTAATTCAACAAGATTTCCTTGGAAATTTTCTCTAAATAGATAATAATTATTGGTATCACTATGACAATCTAAAACACCATATATATAGGGAAAATATTCAAATCCGGTATAATTAGCTTCTGTCATAATATCATAAACATCAAAAATTTGTTGAACTGATTCCTTAGATTTATTGCTTTGATAATTAATTATTTCATAAGTAACTGGTATATCATCAACTATTATAGTATTGTTATTTTTTTTTGATTTAGTAATAAATGTCATAACATTTTCACAATTTAGTGAATCTTCCAGATATTTTATCATGTTTTTAGAAATTTTTCTTCGACTCATATGTATAAATATATTATAAATCGGATATTAATTTTAGATATAAATTAATTTGAAATATAGTATTTGGTATTTTGTGCATTGTGAAACATATTGTTTATACTATAAATTATAATGGTGGTATAAATGATATCTCTTTTTTTGTTGCATATAAATATGTATGAATAATATGCAAAATCCTCAGAATTTTCAGTTTCCCCCGAGATATGCTAGCCCAGGTAAATGCGCAACAGATCCTTTATATAATCCTTGTCCTGCTCCTTGTGGACCATGTCCCTTACCAATCGCAACAGCTTGTCCTCCTCCGCGGGATCCTTGTCCACTCAAATCATTTTGCGATCCTGGTTTAGCAAATGCCTGCGGTATCCAACCTATTGTTAATCCAATGGGTCCCCGTCGCGCAGTAGCTACATGGAAAGTAAATTATTTAATTAGTAATCGTCAAAATCAAGCTGCACATACTGATCCTGATTTAATTAATCCATGGGGTATTATTGTATATTCCAATCAACTTTGGATTTCAAATTGTGGTACAGATACAATTACCAATTATGATTTATTTGGTAATAAATTACTTGGATCAATCAGTGTAAGAAATGCTGCTCATAATTCTAGTTTCAACACTGGAATAGCCGTAAATTGTGGAGGTGGGTTTCCCACCGGTAATGGTAATATTACTAGATCAGCATTATTATTAACATGTTCAGAACATGGTACAGTTCATGCTTATAATCCAGCAATAGATCCTTTAATTAGTTATTTAGTATTGAATCAACAAATAACTGGAGAAGTAGCCGTATATAGAGGTTTAGCTATTGCAAATAATATTTTATACTTGGCCGATTTTATGCAAAATC
>HE978677.1:0-697 GCA_000285855.2 Ruminococcus sp. JC304
TTGTCAATTTATCTTCCAAATTTAGTAAATCACGTTTAATAATATCCAGAACATTCAATAATGAATCAAAATATTGGTCAGGAAAATTTGTGCTTAAAATTTTTTCTAAATAAATGCTGCAATCCAGCATTAAAAAATCACGACATAAACAAGTTTGTAAATAATATTCCCAGTCGGGATAATTTGTTGAATTGGTATTTAGTCCATAAAATGATGCTATAATATCATTAACAATTGCTACGTCTGATACAAAAACTGTTATTTTATTTTCTAGTGATTCTGAAAAATTACCTGATAATAATTTCTCAAAATATGGACACGATTCAGATAAAATTTTCCGGTTTGAATTCAAAACTAATTGATTATCATTATCACACAATGATAAACAAATATCCAATTCAATATTATCCATATTATTAATAATGTGAATAATATTATCGCCACTTAATCTATTAAAAGATAATTAATCAATTTTTTCGGCAATAAACGCGCCCATTAAGGCTCCCAATATTGTCATAAACAAAGTCACAATCAGAGTTATTAATGTACCAAAAACAAATCGATATTTTGTCGTTTCTATATCAGTACCACAATATTTAGATATTCTGTACGTACCAATTAAACCACACAATAAACCAATAAAACCAAAAATAATCGGAATATATATTTTATACATTCAATATTAGAATATTAATAA
>HE978677.1:2855-3610 GCA_000285855.2 Ruminococcus sp. JC304
TTGGCTCTTTTTTCCACTAAATATTTAACCATTTCTAAATGTCCATTACATGCAGCATAAGTAATGACAAAATGATCATCAGCATTAATATCGGCTCCTTTTTCCACCAAATATTTAACCATATCTAAGTGTCCAAAATATGCTGCATATTTAATAGCATCATTATTATAGACTTGAACATCGGCTCCAAGTTCTACCAAATATTTGACGATTTGTAAATGACCTTTTTTAGCACTTTTTCTAAATACAGCTTGATTTTTATAATTAATATTGGTACCAATTGATATAAAATATTTTACAATATCCAAATATCCTTTTTAGCTGCTTTAACCATGCTACGATTACATGAGCATTTAATATGTTGACCATTATCTTTTTTCCTAATGATATCAAATATCTAATTATTTCAAGATTACCAAATTTTGATGCTTCGTATATACCATTATCCAAATTTACATAAATAAAATTAACTGCATCTAAAATTATTATTCTTGAGATTAATAATATGTTTAATAATATCGAGATGATTATTTTGAATAACATAAATAAACACATCGTGATAATCAGGTAATAAATTAATTAGGGAAAAAAAATCAGTACTTGCAAAAAAAAGATTTAACTTTTTTTCTTGCACATAATCAGAAATATGGATCCATATTTCTGGTGGTAAAAATAAATTTGAGTCAGTTATTAAATTAGTCATTAAATTAGTTATTGATTAATGATTATTGATTTGTTTTATAGAATGAATTAAA
>HE978677.1:5784-7680 GCA_000285855.2 Ruminococcus sp. JC304
ATTTATATTGTTATATTTATTTTGATAATTATTTGTGCTATTGTTTATTCATAATTATTATAGATTTAATTATATGGATCAACAATTAATTATTGTTATAGGATTACCAGGAAGTGGTAAAACTAGTTGGTGTAAAAATCTACATAAATATATTATTTTTGATGATTTTATTTCGACTTTTTATGATGGTAAAATAATCTCTGCTTTGGTAGATAATAGTAACGTATGTATTAATGATCCCAGAATATGTATTTTTGATATATTTATTAGACATATTAATATTATTGAAAAATATATTGATCATAATAATATTTATTTGGTTTTATTTGAAAATAATTCTAAACAATGTATTATCAATGCTAATAATAGAATTGAAAATAAATACAACAGTATGAATACATTTAATCCCAAACAAAAAATTTTAGAAAAACAACGTTTGGAATTCAATATCACAGAGTATGCTAAAAAATATTCTATCGATAATTATCTTGAATGGAATCATACCATAATTAATGTTTATTCTAAATGATTAGTTTTTGGAAATTTTTTTTTATGTATTTCTAACCATCCATCATAATAACCATTGGAAGAATTTCTAAGAACAAAATCATAATGTGTATCATCCGTAAAATTTATTCGATATATATGATTAATATCACGTTCTTGGACTCCAGATGGAGGTAAATCAATATCTTTTACATATTGTACTGATATAATTTTTTTTCCAACTATCTGATCAATTGGATTATCACTATATAATTCAAACCAACTTTCGCTACAACAATCAGCATATGCAATTAATAAATTGTATTTATCAGAATCTTTAAAATATATATCAATAGTGCCATTTTTAAAATTTATTCCACTAATTTCAACATTGGTACAAATTTTTTGATACTTGGACATTGTTTAATGTTATTATAACATTATAAATTATTTATTTATAATATTAATTATTTGATAATGATTAATAGGATTGAATAATTTGCGAGATTATTTTTTAAAATCAATTTTTTGTCACAAATTCTCGAGATATTCTATCACTTCTGTACAATTATGTTCTCTAGCTAATTTTAATCCGGAATTTTTATGATCGGTGATACCATAATCAATTAAATATTTTACTAGTTGTAAATATCCGTGTGCACATGCTTCTTTAAATATTGTATTATTATTATGTTTAGGATTAGCGCCGATTTCTATTAAATATTTTACCACATTAATTTGATTAAAAAGAGTAGCATCAAATAACGCATTGTTTTTGATCTTTGATTTGGTCCTAATTCAGATAAATATTTCACTACATCCAAGTGTCCAGCTCTTGATGATAACAGTAGAGCTGAATCTAGTCCTAATCGATAATTTATACCAGCTTTTATCAAATATTGTACAACATTTAAATGACCATATTCAGACGCATATACAATAGCCCTTGATTCAATTTTTTTCAAATCAATATCTAAACTCTCCAAATATATTATAATATCGAGACGTCCTCCACAACAAGCTCCATAAATACCTTTATAATTATCATACTTTACATCTACACCAATATCAACAAAATATTTTATAACGTCAATATGACCATTTCGACAAGCCCAATAAATAGCCGAACCATTATCAGAGTAAATATTTGCGCCTAAAACAATCAAATACTTGATAATATCTAGATGTCCAGATTCGCAAGCCATGATAAGTGCACCATTTTCTGCATCTCTAAAATTAGCTCCACATTTTATCAAATACTTGGCGATATTAATATGACCATGACTACAAGTCCATCTTAGTGCATAATTATTATTAGTTTCAATATCAATACCACAATCGATTAAAAATTTAACCACATCAAAGTATCCTCCCGATGCTGCAAATTGAATACCTAAATGATTATCTGTT
>HE978677.1:10514-11066 GCA_000285855.2 Ruminococcus sp. JC304
ATATTTGACTAAATCAATATGACCATGTTTACAACTAGTTAAAATCCCCATCTATTACTCATACAACCAATAATATGATTATTGGTGATAATTAATGGATCATTTATACTTTTCAAATAGTTAATATATTTAATTATATTCAAATAGCCATGTTTAACAATGTGTCCCATAAAATTAATAGGCCACCTATATTGTCCAACGTGTTCATAAAAAGGTTTGTGTCCAAGATAAGATATTATTTTAAAAAATCTTTATTTAATAGGGCTAAATTAATTGCATAATCATCCATATAATCAGATATTTTGATCCATATCTCAATGGGAACAGATTCAAAATTTATTTCCATTTGATTAATAATCAATCAATTGATTAATTTTAACATTATTTAATAATCAATTTTTATGCTGAGCATAATAAATAAATACCCACAATTCCAATTATGATTCCAATTACTTGTTTAGTGCATAATTTATTTCCAAAAAAAAAGTAACCAAAAGAGACAACAATAACAATAGATAATATTTTAGTTAAAGGATATATGGTAGACATTTG
>HE978677.1:12495-13515 GCA_000285855.2 Ruminococcus sp. JC304
TGTTATTGTGTTAATAATTACCAAGGAACAGGAACGAATTGAAAAGCCTCCCAACCTTGCACAGCACTACGATCACATTGAGTATAGCCACCATTTTGATATGAAGGTTGACCAGAACACCAGCCAGCACTTCTAGTAATGTCCTTGAAATTAACTTCAGTGGCATTTCCATGAAGATAACCATCTGATTGTTGAACTTTGTTTCTAAATTGGAAAATAACAACATTATCACTGAGTGATTGTTGGAAAGTGAGTAGAATAGTTTTTGATGGATTGTTAAGAGCAGGAACATAAGCTACTCTTTGATATTCATTCCAACTACCAGTACTTTCATAAAGAATATTAGGAGTAGAAGATCCGGAAATAACCGGTCCAGTGCGAACTGGATATCCAAATGAACTACCATCATTAATGGCGAATCGAGTGGCTTGATTGATATTAGTTAGTCCAATATCGCATTTGAATGCAATATCATTCAGTGGTACTCGACAAAAAGAACTCCATCTGGGAGAATAAATGACAAATGGTTTATCATATTGAATAATTGGACTACCGGTGAAAGGTTGAGCTAGTGAAACAGATACTGATAGCAGAACAATTAGCGCAAAGAAAAACTGATTAATGTTTGTGATTTTCATTGTTAGTGTTTGTTTATTTAATAATAAGCTAGTATTTATATTGATTATCCAAGCATTTTTTTTTTCAAATTTTTATTTGTAAAAAATTGAATAATCAATTATATGGCTGTTTCATTGGTAATGTATATATGTAATTATAGACAATATGCCTAGTTATACCGAAAAATACGCCGAGAATCATTATCATACAATGGATGTTGTAAGATATTTGTGTTCAGTTGGAACTAATGCAATAACATCATCAAATAATACTTTTGTTCAATCATATAATTATAATTGAACAAAAAATATATATGATAAAATAAGATATTTTAATTCGTCCTATTATTTTTTAAATATTCAAAGGCTCGTTCTCTTTGATGATCACCAATTGCTGATCTAT
>HE978677.1:16742-17930 GCA_000285855.2 Ruminococcus sp. JC304
CTTGTTTGCCATTTAACAAGTATACTGTTCATATTTTCTTCATAGATTTCATTGTCATTCTTTTTAAACAAAGATAAAAATTTATTAAATAGTGAATTCATTATTGAATATATATAAATTATATATATTCGATAATGGCAAACTTAATGCTTGATAAATTCAAATTTTTTAATTCAAAATAGTCCAATTTTTATTCATTAATTTTTCAAGTCTTTGTTCCAAATATTTTTCATCGCCAATCCATTCATCTCTAATAATAACAGCTTGTTTATTAAGACAACGTTGTACAATGTCATCAATTTCCATTTGATAGCCATAAATTGTATTTTCATCATAATCATACCAGCTCATTAATCCATGATTGTCCCAAATCAATGTATTCACATCAACATCCGGAGGAGATAAATAACAATGAAAATATCTATCTCCAGAAAATATATCAAATTCATATCCATCAATTAAAGCCAAATAATGTGATGTACAATCACTTTCATTATAATCACCTATTATAATTTCAGCTCCATATTTATCGATCAAATCTTTTTGAAGCTTAATAAAATTTTCAAATGGTATCAAAACATCAATATCACGACTTTTATCCACGAGTTCTTTTCTAATAATACAATCACGCACAAAACTACCTGCTAACATACCACCATTCTGAAAAATAGTGGGAAAAATAGTTTCGAGATAATCCATTATTATGGTAATATCATATAATAGCAGTGTTTAAACTTATATTTTTCAAATTTTAATTCAATAATTATTGTTGATTATCCATAATAGTCAAATCTTTGTCCAATAAAATTTTCCCAATATTTTTTACTTCAATACCGGACTCGACTAATAGATTGATTGTTTCATTATAACCTTCATATTTATATTTCATATTATTAAAATATCGATTCAAACAATCTAAATCAACACCTTGATTTAATATAAATTGTAGAACATAATTGTTTCCTGTTTTAATACAATATATAATCATTTTAATAAATTCCGGATCATTTTCGTTTATAACATATCCATAATCTAACAATAATTGACATATTTCATAATAATGATTATGAGATTTATAACATACATAAAAACCATTATTATTCTTACAACTGGTGGTAAGAGCCTTACCATTATCATAATATGGATCAAATCCTCGACTTAGTAATAATTGCACAATATCAACATTTC
>HE978677.1:21336-22737 GCA_000285855.2 Ruminococcus sp. JC304
TGGACTTAGTTATGAGAGTAATATTTTTTAAGACATATACTTGATCCATATATTTATAATCAGGACCACCGGTTGGAGTATATGAACATTCAATTTTAGATATTTTTTTACCAATATCTTTCTCACTCAATTTACGAGCAGATTGTGAATTTACTTTATTAATGGTCGTATGTTGAATATTTTTTGACCAGATATGATCATTATCATTTAGTTCATCAATGATATCATTAATATCATCATACCACAATTTTTTTAGCAATGATTCTATTTTATTATTATTTTTCCCTTAATTAAATCAAATATAGTGGAATTATGTTTATTATAAACAGATATACAGGCACCGCGATCTAATAGTAATTTTACCATATCATATTTACTATCGTTAATAGACATTTCACATACTGTCATTAAACTAGTCATACCATATTTGTCTTGGTGATTAATATTTGCGCCATGATCTAATAAACATGTAACTATTTCATAGTTTTCATTTTGAACAGCAAAATGAAGAGCTGATAATTTATATATATTAGTAGCATTAATACCTGCTTTCAATTCTACAAGCAATCTAACTAAAGGTAATTTACTATCGTTTTTGGATTCTTTACAAGCAGTCATTAATGATGTCATACTTGGTTCAATTGTTACTTGCTTATTTATAATATTATTTGTATTTTGATGAATATTATTATTGTCTATTTTATTAGCAACAATTTTTTACTTGCTTGTTTATAATATTATCAGCATTTCGATGAATATCATTATTGTCTATTTTATTAGCAACAATTGTATTATCTTTGTCAACTAATTCTTGTGGTATTTTATTAATTATATTATTTAAGTATTCCATAACATTTGCACATTGATCTACTTTATCATTTTGTTTGATAATATCTATTAAAAATTTTGGATCGACAATATTATTAATAATGATATGTCTAACAACTGCAAGTTTATTATTTATACACGCATATATACAAATATCTTCCATAATATTAATATTTTTGGTGATTAAATAATCAATCAATTCAATATTTTCACAACAAACTGCTTGTCTACAAGTAGTTGTTAAACTGGCTCCATATTCTTCAATCAATACAATAATAATTCCAATATCATTTTTGACAACAGCTTGTTTAATAGAATAATTGATACCGATATCAACCGATGCTAAAAATTTGATAATTTCATAATCATGATTATAAAATGCAGCATTTATAGTACTTTCATAATCAGCATTTTTTGACCTTAAATATTCAACAACATCAATATAATTTTTCTTAGAAGCAAACGATAGCGTAAAATGAGAAATAATATCTGCACCGTTTGAATACATGTATGAATATGTTTTTGAATCATTTAATTTATATCTATCACCACAGATTATCATATTAGCATAAA
>HE978678.1:0-827 GCA_000285855.2 Ruminococcus sp. JC304
TTCTTCCGAATTGGATTTAACTGCTTTTTTTATGGTTTTTAGATATTTCTTGCAATCTTTGTAAAATTCGCGCAATATATCATTTAAACTTGAACCATCAGTAATATCTGTAAACAGAGGTATATATTCTGGCGTCATAATTCTGATTGAATTTAATAATAATTCAAAATGTGTAATATTTTTTAATAGATCCATAATTGTGTTTTCTGAAGATACTTGTCGGAGATAAGGCATGAAACACGAGCTTTTTAATTATTGTAACAGCATCTATTTTAATGTTATTGAGAATTATTTTACTTAATCTTTTCACAATATTTTTAAGACATTTCATCAAATTATTTTCATTATTTTGTTTATGAAACTGCACTGATTTGAAATCCCAATCTTTTTGACCATCATGACCAAATCCTGTACCGGATTTCCATTTTTGTGGTGTTTTTTTATTTTCTGATTCATTTGTTATCAAATTATTAGAACTATTGAATAATATCGCTAAATCAATTAGTTCATTATATAATTCATCATATTCTTGAATATTGGTATTATTATCAACTTCACCATAATTTTCACATATTTGTTTAATTTCAGTAATAATATCTTCTAGTTTAACACATGAATTCCATTTTGATGGGAGTAAATTATCAAGACTTGCTATCTTCATGGCAACTCCATTTTTTAATATCGGTGATATGATTTTTATTTTTGGAGGATAAAATGGATATGTTTGACTATCGAATTTTATATTTAGTTTAATATAAGATATATTATTTAAAGTCATATCTGTATAAATTTTTGTGTTTTTATTAAAAAAATCTGGACATAAGAGT
>HE978678.1:4312-4895 GCA_000285855.2 Ruminococcus sp. JC304
ATGGATTTGGCAGAATTATTTTTCAAGTTATGTTTGTTCGAATACATTTTGATATTTTGTATTAACTACATTTTCTTATTATTATATGAAATCTATATTTCAATTTTTTTTTAACGAAATATATATATTTTTTGTCAATATTTGATATTAATATTGGTTATAAAAATACGTCATATTATGTTGATATATTTAAATGAATAAGACCGAAAAAAAGATAACCTTGGAAATATCTCCTCAAGATATATCAAAAATTAGGGATTTATTTCAAAAATTTGGAGTAAATGGAAATATATATGAAAAAGATATTGATTCGCATAATAATAATCAAAGTATAGATAATACTAATAATCAAAATATAGATGATCAAAATATAGATAATACTAATAATCAAAATGATTATTTTAATCAAGATTTAGAAGATGAATTAGATCCTATAATAATAGACGATCAAGAAACTAGTCAATCTGAAAGTGATGAATTGACAATAGATGATATTACTCAGGATGAAGAATCATCCAAAATATTTATAAATGAATCTATAAATAAAACACCAATCAATTCATCTTATTTATTAGACAATGAA
>HE978678.1:7821-9571 GCA_000285855.2 Ruminococcus sp. JC304
AATTCAAATACATACGCAAATAATACATCACAGATAATAAATTCAACCAGTGAATCTGAAGTGGAAAATATTCAGATAGAAAATAAAATTATTTTAAATGTTGGAGGTAAAAAATTTAATCTCAAAAAAAAATTATTAAAATATTTAAATATTAATTACACACGATTGCAAAAAATTACTGATGATAAAAAGACACAATATTTTTTAGACAAAGATCCATATTATTTTTCCAAAGTAATATATTTTATTAAAACATATGGATTTGATAAAGATGCTATTTATCAAAATATTGATGATTGTAGTGATCAATTATTATCTGAATTAGGTTATTATGGTTTATTAGATAAAACTTTAGTGCCAAAACCAAAATTAAAATTCAAAAAAATTGTTTCCTTTCCATCGAGACATTCAGATATAATAAAAATTACTGCAGGAAATCAATTATTTATGACAACATCTTCTATTTTATCACGCAGTGTATTTTTTGAGAATAAACTCAAAATTAACAGATCTAAACAATTTTATTTAAATGATGTAGATCCTAAAATATTTAGATATGTATTAAATTTTCTAAGAAATGGTGAAATATATATATGTAATTCAGAAATATGTACATTATTAGATAATTATGGCATAGATTATGACATTATACAAAAACAAACAATAAACGAAAATATAATATCTTACTATCAACAAAATAGTATTCAGTCAACAAGCCAACAATTAGATTTATGTGTTAAAAAATTAGATCCAAAAAATTTAAATTCATTTGGTATGCCAATTAATTATATTGACGGAAAATATTATTGTCCGGATAATATTTTTATATCAGCTAGTGTAGAAAATATGAATACTATACATACAACGAGTCCAATGAATTTTGATTCAGAGATTATATTTGATCTCACTAATCAAAATTATGGTGAATGTATTGAAGATCTTATTTTATGTATTGATATTCCTGTATTAAAACCAATAGATCGTATTCAATATGTTGATGATGTTGAATACAAACTTGTGGAATATATATATGTGGTTAAAACAAATGGAGTAAAACAAGAAATTTTATTTCATAGTAATGGAGATTTGTTATATTTATATCCAATGATATACAAAAAAAAATCATTCGGATTATCATGATTTAAATGATACAATAACTAAAAATAGTAAATTATTGTACAATGATAATTCTGGTGATAATTTGATCGACATACATCGCGCAACATTACCATTGTATTTTTTCCGGGAAAAACAAAATCATTTACCAGTTAAAAAAATGCGAGAGTCAAAATTAAATTGTTATATTGTTGTTAAAATGTCACCATTATCAAAATTATTTCAGAAAACTATTAAAGAAATACCTTTATCTAATATATTTTTAATGGCAAATTTTGTTGAATTATCCGATAAACTTAATATCATTGATGATAAAAATTCTCTTATTCAAGTACCAATAAATCTTGAAATAAAAACAAATCCAATGCTGTACATTTATGAAAAAACTCACATTTGTAAATTACCCATAGAAGATGTTGATGATAATACTATTTACAATACATCTATTCTTCCTCTTGATAAATATGGATACATTAAAGATTTATTTTTTGTTATTATTGAAGAAAAAAATAGTGAAACTATAAATGAGTTTTCGAATTCATTAATTGAATTTGAAATATTATATTTAACCAATAACCCACAAAATGAAAAAATAATTGTTCCGCATGTTAAATTAGATTCAATAATGTCAAAT
>HE978678.1:13216-14485 GCA_000285855.2 Ruminococcus sp. JC304
CAGCACCACATCTTAAACTACCATTATTATTAATAATATCTCCTTGACCACAATTTCTAAGATCTAATGAAGTTTGTACTTTAGTATTATTAGGTCCATCACAAGTGGCTGATAACATTGTTCCATTTATTGCTGCACCAGTGCATGTACTTTGATATGGTCCTGTAGGTAAAGTGCATGTGGGTGTAGTATTACAAAATCCACTACCTGGTGTACAAGTCAATACACCAGCATTATTTGTAACTGGACCAGGAGAACATCTACTTAGATCAAGTGTAGAAGCTTTTGGAGTTCCTGCTGAATCTTTACATTGTGCGGTTAATGTTGTACCAGATATTGTTCCACCAGTGCAAGATTGTTCCCAAGCTCCTTTCGGGAGAATGCAACGTGTTGATGGAGGAGGAATAGGCATTATAGGTCCGGGTGTATATCTTGATCTGTATCCAAACCAATAATAAAGACCTCCGCCAATAGCACCGAGTATCAATAATATGAGAAATATGATTATTATCACAGCCAATGTAGACATATATATACTTATGTTAGAATTTTTTTGATTATTATAATTTTATATGACAATCAAAAAATTATATTATCATTTTCCAGAATAATCATCTTTAATAAATTTAGAGAGATTGAGCGGAAATATATTATCTGGTGAAACGAATATATATTTATTTGGACGTTCTATGCTATTTTTACCAATATAATGTTTAGTAGTATCAAATTCATCACGACATCCAGAATAACATCGATTATTGCGATTTTGTGGAATAATAATAGCTTCTGTTTTTGTGTAATTTTTTATTTTAGTTAAATTACTTGATCCAATCGCATCTGATATATCTTGAAATAGTTTTGGTTTATTTTGTATATTTTTATTATCAATTATATTATTGTGAATCAATATATTTGAATCTTTATCAATATTTTTCCAATAATAAAACCATTCATGATTAAATAAATCAGACCATTCTATTCTATTTTTTTGATCTTTTGTTAATACTGATTTTTAAAAGATCATAACAATGTTTACTAAAATTTTTATTATAATTGAATTCAATTCTTTTATTTTCCGAAAGTTCTTTGAGATGATTAATATTTTGTGCACGATTTGGATGTTTACCAAATAACAATTGATACATTATTACACCAAATGACCAAATATCAATTTTAGAATCATATGCTGCATTTGGGTTTAATAAAATTTCAGGAGCCATATATGCCGGACTACCGCAAAGCGATTTCATAAGTTCATTTTCGCATTTA
>HE978678.1:15055-16437 GCA_000285855.2 Ruminococcus sp. JC304
TAAGTTCATTTTCGCATTTAGTAAATTCTTTAGCCAAACCAAAATCAGCTAATTTGACAATTAATTTTTCATTTGCATCATAATTTTTACCATCCCAATCGTTATTTTCAGAACTTAATAGTACATTTAGGGGTTTAATATCACGATGAATATATCCAAGATTAATAATATATTCAAGTGCACTAACTAACTGATGTAAATAATAATGACTATTTTCTTCTCTGTCAAAATGAATATCATTTTTGCTAGACATTTCATTATATTCAATTATTTTGGCGAGAGTACCAGCATTACAATATTCCATGATAATAAACCAATATTTATTATTTTTATAAACATCATAATATTTGACAATATTTGGATGGTCAAGTTTTTGCATAATTTCTATTTCAATAGATAATTTGTTCATTAACTCTTGACTTGATATTTTATCTTGTTTTAAAGGAATTTTTTTATTGCAACATTTTCACCCGTATCAATATCAATCCCTAAATATACTTTCGAAAAACCTCCAGAACCCAGCTCAATATTTTGAATTTCGTATTTATTGTTAATCAATTGCATTAATAACATAAATATTAACGTATTCTTTATTACGCTAAAAATATAATTTATATTTTTGAGCTTCCATATAAAAATATAGATTCGTACAATTAATATTATTCTATTCATGAGTTGTCCAATTACTCTATCAAATATGAAATATCAATATTTTTGAAAATGCATCATATATTGTTTTATTTTTAATATTAATTTCACATTATTTTTTTTGGTAAATTTAATCGCACCATATTACGTAAATCACACAATATACTTTATCGTATTACGTTAGTAATTATGAGATTAGATTTAATACTTCATTATTTTACGTATGATAATAACCAGCTCAATAATTTATTGATGAAACTATTTTTGTATGAAATAACAAACATAATACCCGTACTGTGCAATCATAATGATATAACTAGTAGAAGAATAATACATATGATTTGCCATATGGTACCACTTTTACAATTTTTATTTTTAGATGATAAAAATATTTTTGTGTATATGTATATACATCATGCGTGTGATATTATGAGAGATATTAATGGTATATTTTACAACAATATAATCATTATTAAATTATCTCAAATACTCAGAATAGTATTTGTCAGCTTAGCGATGAGCGCATATATGTATACAAATAAAATTACTATGATAAATATAATTACTCCATATATCATTAATACTGTACATATTTATGATTTAATGTATGGTATTAATAATTAAGTTATCTACGAAACATTATATAATATAATATTATATATCATATAATGATTAAATTGAATACACCTGTCATTAAAGAAGAACATAGACCAGCAAAAAATAGAAAATCACTT
>HE978678.1:20389-21809 GCA_000285855.2 Ruminococcus sp. JC304
AATTTAATACAAGATGGTCACAAACCTTTTTATGAACATGAAAATGTTGAAGTTTTTTTAAAGGTGGTAATGTAATGAATTATCATTTTTCTACTATGGTTACTGATCCTAGGATTAAGGAATTATTTGCTATGTATTTTAAAAAAAGTGATTTCGATTTTAGTGTTAATATACATACGCTAACTAATAATCGTTTCAATCAGCTCAAAAAATCTCTATATCCGTATATTATCGAGTTCCTTAAAAAAACCACATATTTGTTCAATCAATATCTACAAGATGTATTAAATGATAAACTTATTAATGAAACAGTTAATACTAATTTTTTGACTAATTTCAAAAATAAAAATGATGATAAAATTTATGAAAAATCATTACAAATAGCAAAAAAATTTATTGCAAATCCAAGATTTATCACAGCTAAAGAAATAATAGATAATTATTTCATCATGTTCCCAGTTAATTATTTACCAAAAATAAAACAGATTATTCTTGTTGGAAAATATGTTCGAATTAATTTTGTTGATGATACTTTTGTGCAATTTATATCTAAAACTCAATTATATAATATCCATGATAACGAAACAATTGATTCAATAAATGACATCATTTATCAATACAATAAAAATATATTAAATGATTTTGTAACAAATTACAAAAAAATTTATCACACGTCAAAATATTATGCAAGTTTATTATATCCATACCATAAATATCTTGTATCAACTATTGGAAAACATGAACTGGAATATTCCATACTTATTGATCAACTCGTAAAATATAATTTTAGTGTTATTAAATCAGCAAATTTTTATACAAAAGAAAAATTAACAATATGATTACTGATATACAAAATACTATTAATCAATTGAATGGTGTATATTATGAAATTGATTCAGATAATGCACCTGGTCCAGATGAATATACTGATCCGAATGCTTTTATTAAATATATAGTTGTACCGTACAATAATGGACAAGTTAAATTATCTCCAGGTAATAATTTTATAATGTACAATGATTTTGAAAATCCAAAAGGAACAGAAATATTAATGTTATCCGATTCTTATAATAAAAATTTAAAAATAAATCCAGAACCTGATTTACAAAATATACATTATGTTAGTTCTAATTTAATAATAAAAAATATATCTGGAAATAGACAAGTACTTGATTTTGATTTATTTAGAATTAAATTCAATATAATTGCCGAAAATATTGTCGCTAAAAATGGATTAATACAACCCAGTTTTAAAATACCATCAGAATTTATTGATGTATCAGTTACCACTATATCATCTAGCACTTATAATGAAGATCATGGTATGTTTATTATGCCAATTAAATTAACCGGTATTAAATTACCAAATATTGAAGTTAAGTCACATTCATATACGTATTTTATTGGTGATTTAATTAGG
>HE978679.1:0-2363 GCA_000285855.2 Ruminococcus sp. JC304
TATTATCTATTTTTTTAAGTACAACTCGATAATACATACGTGAAACTAAATCATTTTCAATAGCTGAAGATTCTAATTCTTCTTCAACAGTTAGTTCGTCATAAAATTTTTGGAATTTTGTGGAATAATCTTCTTTTTGGATATATTCAAAAGTATTATTATCTAACCATTTTGATTCATAATCCCATTCTATATTGAGATAATAGTTCTCCTGATAATTATCAAATTCTAATTCGGTCCATCCGGTTGATGGATCAGTAAAATCGTAAAATGAGATTTCATATGGTCCGCCCCATACACATTGTTCAACAATAATAATATTTCCATCTGGATTAGATTTTACATTGGCCCAACAAAATGAATCAGGTTTAGATTCTGTAGAATTATCAAAAATTTCACCTGTTTCTAAATTAATAAAACATTGTGAATAATAAGTTTTTCCACAAAATAACCATTCTTGATTATTTTTGGAGAAAAAACTATGATGAAATACGCAATAATTACGTTTAATTTCCTGAACAATACTACCTGTTTCAATATTGTGAATTATACCTTTGGTGTAATTCCAGCACCCAGGTTTAGTTAAATATGTCTCGGTAATTAATTTATATTTACCAGAAGGTGAAATATGTTCTTTTGTGGAAATTAAATTTTCAGATTTATAATAATCATTGGTCATTTAATTTATACCATTAATTATTATTAACTATTTATATATTTGTCTTATTCAATTTTTTTATTTAAAAATTGAATAAATTAATAGTTTAGCGGTATTGTTATTTATTGAATTATAATAAATGAATTTATCTAAAAATATGAATATCATGATCAATATGGTGATATCAATTATTGCTATAATGTTATTTATAACAGGATTAACATTGAATGATCCGATAAAAAAATTATTATTAAAGCCAATAAATGATATGCCTAAATGTTATTGGGATTTACGTTGTGTTGATAATATGTGTATATGTATATTTCCGATATTTGATGGAAATCCAGGTATATATTGTTGGAATAATTCACCAGAATGTTTAATGATAAAATGGAAAGAATTATTTATTAATCTATGTGTAGCAATGATTGCTACAAGTATTTTTATAATTATGTCATTGGCCAGTAAATCAGCTACTCCAGAAGAATTAGCTAACTGGCATTATCATTACACTAATCAATTCAATGATAGAATGAATAACATGTATTATTATGATCATAGTGGTAATATTAGAATCAGACAAGCTGAAGATTCCTGGAGATCAAGGTATTAATATAAAAATTGATTAATATGACAATTTATAAATATGAATTTTTTGGAAAGAATTATTTATTTTTTTCTATTTGTTTTAAGTAAACACACAGAATTAAAATTTATAGAATATATTTTGAATTTATTTGAAAACAGAGTGATCAAAAAATATATTGGATGCACTAAAAAAAATCCTATGATGATACCAACTATTGATGCAAAAAATTTGACTGATGAAAAATTTGTTAAACTGTCAAATAATTATCGAGATCCTGTTCTCATTAAAAATTTTATGAAAGATACTAATGCTGTTGAAAAATGGGATCTAGATTATCTTAGCGATATCATTGGAGATTTTAAAATAAATACTGTTAAATATACTGATAAAATTGAGTTAGAAAATATGAGTTTTACAGATTTTGTCAAAAGAATAGATAATGACGAAATTTATATTAACAATAATCACACTATTTTAGGAAATTTCCCGCAATTATTTGATGATATTAATCCTAAATTTAAATTATTGCTCGAAACTTTGAAGAGTTGTAATTTATATAGTGTTCATATTGCTAATTTATTTATTGGATCCAATAATGATAAAAGAAAATGTGCTGGAAGTAGTATGCATTGTGGAGGAAGTGGAAATTTCTTTTGTATGCTTCAAGGGAAAAAGCATTGGAATCTAATACATCCTAAATACAGTTGTTTACTGAAGGGAAGAGTTTCTTCAACAGGAATTCATGCTCAAACATTATTTGACATGGTTGATATTGAAATGGATAAAACACCAAAAATATTTAAATATTTGCCACGATATGAAATTGTAATGGAACCAGGGGATGTGCTATATAATTCACCATGGTGGTGGCATCGAATCAGAAATTATGATGGATTAAGTATTGGAATGGCAATACGTAATAATAAAGTAACAAAATTAAATTTACTAAATAATTTCACATTTACTATGTCAGGTTATAAATACTTAGTTTATAACACACTTTTACTAGAATTATACGAGCGTTATTTTGGTGGAATAAAAATTTTACGGCATCAAAATCCGAAAATAAAAAAAGTAATGTTCTATTTGAAATAGAAAGATTAATAAAAAAATATC
>HE978679.1:3789-5150 GCA_000285855.2 Ruminococcus sp. JC304
AAATAGAAAGATTAATAAAAAAATATCCTAAGAGTCTAGATATAGATAAATTGTTGCAATAATAACACTAAAAAGAATAAAATGATAAAATTGTAGTTTAATATATTGCCAGATATATCTTTGTTGACTCCAATTATAGACGTGACAAACTGAAATAACAACAGATACTATTATAGCTGATATAATACCAATAATAAAAAATGCCTTACGAGTAGATATTTGATAATGATTACGTATTTTGATCGCTAACACACTCATTAATCCCATATATAATGGAGCCAACATGATATATAGTTTGTAAGTATCAATGCCAAAAATATTTTTAGCACAATTGTTCTGATCTACATCGCTTTGTATATTACCAAAACCTATAAAAAATAAAATAAATGAAAACCAACAAGAACCTATAATGAATGCCTTGATAAAATCTTCCATTTATATTTCTTAATTCATAATAATAAATTTATTATTATTATAAATTTCATAATCTTTTAATAACATATTTTAACATATGTAGTTTGAGGTTTAAATATTCAATATAATCATCATGATCTAATTTTTTAGCCCTTAAAAATTCAATATAATCACTAACATTATTAATAATTTGTTGGTTATCAATATAATCAATTTTATTATTTTTTTCCGATAATTTCAAATAATCAATCATATTTATTGTATCTTTTAACAAATTCTGTCCACAAATTAATTGTTTTTTATATTCAACCAAATTATCAAGATAAATTTTTAGATTGGGTGATAACTTCTGAGCATTAATAATATCTTGTTTAGTTAATTTATATTGTATTTTCAAAAATAATACATCATCATCATAAGATTGTGAATAAATATCTTTCCAAATTTTATGTGCGGAATCTTTTTGATAACTGGGTATTTTTTCGCAATATTTTTGAAATAATTTTTGTGATTTGAATAATTTTTTAAACTAGACATATGTTGTTTATTAATTATAATTATTCATTATATTTAATAATATATTCTGTATGCGATTATAATTCCATCAACCACTCATTATTAGTTAGTGCCATTGCTAAACAGTAACCATGACCAAATGGATGTTTTAGATCATGGAGCATAATAGCTAAATTTTCATCAGTAACTAACATAGTAGAATCTTCAATAAAATTATCGCTAACATGATATTTTTCCATATAATAATGAAGAGATTCTTGATGTGGTCCATCAACTTCAATAATGAGTAAATTTTCTCCGGATTCGAGTCGTTTTTTTAGTTGGACAAACATTGGTTCTTTTTTTACCAATTCGCAATAAACTGGTCCATATATTTCTTTTCTACCCTCTATATAATCCAATTTTCGAGTAACTTCTTTATTTGGCCCAAT
>HE978679.1:7794-10545 GCA_000285855.2 Ruminococcus sp. JC304
CATGATGTTTCATACTTGAATCTTTTTCTTTTTGCGTTTTGTTTGGATTTTTTACAGTTTTGATTCTTTTAACTGATTCGAATGTTTTTTGACAATCATTCTTATTAACACCTAATTTTTCTAAATAATTAATAATTTTTTGATAATATCTATATTCATGTATCTCGCACTCTTTCATAGCTATTTTCATGGGAAAATCATCATCAACTCGATAATCCACTCCCAAAGATATTAATTTATATAAAACTTTAAAACTAGATTTTTGTGCTGCTAATTTAATAGCTCGATTATTGTTCATAGTGATGTTTATGCCGTGTTTTACTAATAAATCCAAACATTCTGTATAATTATTGATACATACATAATCAAGAGCAATTGAAGCAATAGAATTAACATCAAAACCAACAGATATTAAATATTCAATTATGGCAGCATGACCATATCTAAATGCTTTGATCGCTATTGCTTTTATGTAATGTTTCATATCCATTTCTTCAATAATCCACTTAATACATTCTATTTTTTTTCAACAGGGTGATGATAATGATAACTTCCTCGACAAATTATTGATGCAGCATATTCATTTATTTTATTCACTGGTGTACCAACTGATACTAGATATTTAACAACATCTAAATGGCAATTGATAAAAGCTATTCTAATTGCGCCATAATTATCTTTTGCTATATTAGGTTTAGTTAGTACCAAAAATTTTACTATATTTAAATGTCCATATTCAGCTGCAGTATATATCAAGTCGTCCGCATTTTTTTTTATTATTTTATTGTGATCATTTTCAGCTAATATTTCCAATGCATCTAAGTATCCAGATTTACATATATTATCAATACCATCTCTATCTTTATCCGTAATTTCAATATTTTGGGTAAATAAATATTTCACAATTTCGATATTTTCACAAGAATGATATAAAACATTTCTGTTATATTTTTGCACCTAGTGATATTAAATATTTTATCATTGCAAAATTTTTTTTTGTGCAGCTCTAACCATAGCTGCATTTTTCTTAGCGGTAACATCCCATCCCAATGATATTAAATATTGAATAATTTCTGTATTATCAGATTCAACAGCCGAACATAATATTTCACTATCTTTTTTATGACTTTCTGGTAGACAAGAGATTAAAAATTCTATTATATTCATATGATTATATTTACATGCTGAACATAATCCAGAGTCAATACAATCATGATAATTCCATCCATTTTCATACATATATTTTACAATTTCTAAATTACCTATTTTACATGCATATCTAAAATTATAATAATATCTTTTTAATTTATTATCATTATTCAATAAATATTTAATTGTATCAATTTGTTGATATTTAATTGCATACTCGATATCAGAAACATAACCATATGAATGTTCTACTAAATGGTCATAATTATAATCATAATCATATTTTTTATCATGTTTATTATAATAATCAATGTGATCACTATCATTATTATCATTATCATCATCATTATTATCATTATCATCATTATTATCATTATCATCATTATTATCATTATCATCATTATCATTGATACAATGATCTTCCACAGCATAGTCATCTAAATATTCTAACAAATCAATGAATCCAAATCTATAAGCAAAAACATAGCACATATCTACAAATCGATATTTACGATTCTTGGGTATAGTTTTAATTTCCAAAATATTTTTTAGAATTGTTAAATGTCTAAACTTGACCAAATTAAATATAATTTTGATCAATGTATGACGACAAACAATTAGCTCAATCAGCGACACCAACGTTTTATTTGAAATAAATAAATTGGATATAGTATCATCATCAGTATTTTTAATTATATTGATCCATATTTCAATGGGCGCAATATCTTCAATATCCATTGATAATTTGTGGTATCATATTATATTATGATACCATATAAATCATAATATAATTATTCAATTTTTTATTAATATAAATTTTTCATTTAAATATACCAAAAAATAATTAATTTCATTATCTTATATATAGAATAAACTATGGCGTCAGACGGAAATTGGTCAAATAAATTATTAATTGTATCAGTCATTTTAGTGGTAATTGGTGCATTAAATTGGGGATGGGTTGGTTTAACTTCAAATAATTTAGTTTCAAGTCTAAATAATGCCACATTTAGAAGTGAAACTCTTGAACGTATTATATATATATTAGTTGGTCTTGCTGGTCTTTATTTGTTATTTAATATTGGATCTTTATGGAAAATGTAAACAATTATTTATTAATTATTTCATTAATAAATTTACTTAATATATTTCGATAATATGGATGTTTACTTGAAATTAATTTAGCTGTGCAATTAAAACATCTATTTGTTACCGGTATAAATTTATCTACATTTTCAGATCCATTGGCATCATGATATATGAGTAATAAATAATATTTGGGAAAATTATTATCAAGACATTTTATTAATTCATTAATATTGTCATTCATATCGGAAACATATCTTACAAATAAAATAGTTTTATCGATTTTTTTTAATTCGATAAATCTATCAAATCTGCGACAATATTTATCTTTGACTTCATTCCATGAAATATTTATGTGATGGTCATGCAATAATCTAGTTTTACTAAAAACCATACCAATAACAAGTCCTCCAAAAAATTTATTCGTTGTTTCATCAATATTTATATTGATTTTTATTTTGTTTGAAGTATCTATAATATTTTTTTCAAACCCGATAAAATAATATTTGGTGAAAA
>HE978679.1:13939-15245 GCA_000285855.2 Ruminococcus sp. JC304
GAAAAAAAACACATCAGTGGAAAAATAAGTGGTGATATAATTATTATTGGGGCAGGAGGTGCCGGATGTGTATTAGCTCATTATTTGGCTAGATTTTCTCGTCATAAAATAGTTTTGATTGAGGCTGGTTCATGGCATTTAAATGATCCAGTTGTTAGTGATCCTCAAGGATTTTTTGGAAAGTATAATCCTTCCAATGAAAATGTATCAATGGCTCAAAATCCCGAATACTCATGGCAAGCACCTCTTCAACCTGATACTGGTGCTTATGGTAAAAGACCAATTATTGCTCATGGTATGGGTGTTGGCGGAAGCACTATGGTTAATAGATTAAATTTAGTTGTGGGAGGAAGAACAGTATTTGATCAAGATTGGCCAGAATCTTGGAAATATGATAATGTAAAGAAATATTTTCAACGAATTTTAGCAGATATTAATCCAATTCGTGATAACAGTGAAGTTAATGTCACTAATTCAGTTTTAGATGCTTTACGTATTTTGGCTCAACAACAAATAGATTCAGGTATTGATGTAGATTTTATGTTAAATAAAGCAACTGGTAATGTACCAAATGTTGAAAAAACTGAACCTGGTTCACAACTTTTAAATTTAAACGATCCTGAAGGAATTAATTCTGTGGTTGCATTTAGTAATTTTTATTTTGGAGTAAATAAATTAGCTGACGGAACTTATATTAGAAAATATGGCGCAAATACATATCTTAATAATAATTATGTTGATTCTAATGGTCATGGTATTGGTGAATATAGTAATTTAAGAGTACTTGCTGATTGTGTCGTTGATAGAATTGTTTTTAAACATCGAAAAGCAGTTGGTGTCAATATTATTGATATTAATGGTAATTCACATTATGTAAAAGCAAAACAAGAAATTGTTGTTTCCGGTGGAGCATTTTATACTCCAACCATTTTACAAAGATCCGGAATAGGTGATTTTGATTACCTATCCAAAATTGGTGTGCAAAATTTAGTATATCATAATTCTTTGGTTGGAACCGGATTAAAAAATCATTATTCTCCCATTAGTAGTATTAAAGTAAATGGTTCGAGTTCGGAAATATCAAAGTTTTTATCTAATATGACAACCACACCCGAAAATATGGGATTTAAAGGAGTGGCTGAATTGGGTTATCATCGTTTGGATCCTAATAAACCAAGTAATGCCAATGAAGTTACTTATAGAAAATATCAATGTATGGTTGTTAATGGACCTACTATCCCATCTGATCAACAATTTATATATAATATATCATCATCTACTGGTAATTATTTTGGTATTATTACAG
>HE978679.1:17628-18923 GCA_000285855.2 Ruminococcus sp. JC304
GGTAATTATTTTGGTATTATTACAGACGATATTAGATTTTCTCCCGAAGGCTATGTAAAAATAGCAACTCCTAATATTCCTCGAGATGCACCTAAAATATTTTTTAATACTTTTACCGATTATATAGTTACCAATGAACCTGCTGTAGATCAATGGCCTCGGGCACAAAAAACATTATCAGCTTTAATTTCTGCATTTTTAGGATATGATATTGTATACCAAATTGTGCAACAAATGAATATAATAGTAAAAAATCAAGGATTTAATGTTGATTTAGAAATTGCATATCCTCCCAATGATTTAGTTTCACAATTACATGATGGATTAGAATTATATGGCAAAAATTGGTGGCATTACCTAGTACCAGCATTAGCTCTTAATAATAATAGTAGCAATGCAGAAAAACAATTCGCAGATGTACTATCTAAATTATCATATTTCCCAAGAAGTGGTGCTCATTTAGATAGTCACCAAGGTTGTACTTGTGCCATTGGTCGTGTTGTTGATGAGCATTTAAGAGTTATTGGTACGGAAAATTTAAGAGTTGTAGATTTATCCGCTGCACCTTTTCCTTCCTGGCGGAAATACTTGGGCCACAGCATCAATGATTGGAGCACGTGGAGTTGATATTATTCTTAAACGTCCTGCTTTACAATCTTTACCTTTATGTGATGTTCCTAAATTACCTGGTTGCAATTATTAAATCTAAAGCCGATCGTTGTAAAAATTTGAAAATTGAATATATTTACATATCTATTGTTGTTGGATTATTAAAATATGTCTGGTTATAATTATAAACTATTCACAGTACGTGATTATAAACCAGTCTTTTCTAAATTAACTCCAAAACAACAAGAACAAGTTCGTCATCATGCTGTTTAATTAATTTGAGATTTGAATCTCGTCGCATCGATCGCCAATTAGATGAATTATTAACTGAAATTGATTGTGATCTCCAAGATGATTTTGATAAATTATTAGCTTAATATCATTTTTTAAGCAAAAATATTGAAATAATAATTACATTTAAATAACAAAAATATTGGAATAATATCCAAATATTAATCCCATAATGACAATTATAGATATCTTTACATTTGTGATTATTTTACTATTTTTTGCGAGTATCGGTATGGCGCATGAAACCTGGCATTTTACGATTATTGTATTTATATACATAATAATCGCTTATTGTTGGTTTAATATTGTCCAAGAAAATTGAATAATAGATAGATTATTTAATCTATCTATTATTGGATCAATTAACAAATCAAATTGTTTTTATAATGTCGATC
>HE978679.1:20437-21686 GCA_000285855.2 Ruminococcus sp. JC304
GAATAACCATATTGTAAGAATGATGCGACATAAAATTCAGTGGCGTTATTTTGACAATTGGGTAGGAAATCAGGACAAACTACAATTGAAGCATCGGGAAGTTCAATGTATCCAAGATTTTGAGCGATTTGATTGGTTTTAGCAAATCCTAGAGATGCAGGAACAATATCTTCAAGATCTCCGAAATAATTCAAATTGAAAATAGGTTGTTCAGCAGGATCAGTGGATGATAATCTAACATATCCACGTGAAGTTTGATTCATTAGTACATTAAGTACATTTTTAATGGGGAATCCTGGAAGACCAGAAATTTGAACAGACCAATTGGGAATCAGACTAGGATCGTCTTGATAATTCCAATAAGCATGACCATTAATATTAGCTGAAATATATGAATCAGGTAGACTTCCAAGATATGATCTTACAACAGTAGGATGATCATCAAGGTTGCGACCTACATTCGGTAAATTTTTAACAACGGGAATACCAAGACTGGTCAATTCATCAGCGGGACCAACTCCACTTTGAAGAAGAATTTGAGGAGTTCTAAGGGCACCAGCAGATAGAACAATAGCACGTTTAGCACTTAGTTCACATTGTAGTTCTTGACCAAAATAATTAGTATAAGTTACAAACACTTTTTTAGCTGAATTCTTAAAAACATTAAAACCAATTTTATCTACACGAGATCTCGTCATGACTTTAAGATTGGGATGTTGACGAATGGGATCAACAAATGCAACATAACCAGATTCTCTGAATCCAGTAGTAGGAACGTTTACACCACCATAATTACTATAAGTAGTTTTAACCGTAGTTTCAGGAGGACCAAAACCAGGAAAACCTGAAGTTACCGAAGCGGTATTCATATCGGGTAGTTTTTCATGAATATTCGGGAAAACTTGTTGAACGGCTGATTTAAATGCTATATATTGAGGATCATCTACTGAAGTATCAGTAACATCTACCTGACCATCATATTCGGGTCGATGAATTGATTTTGTCGTTTCGAGATAATAAGGAAGAAGTTCTTCATAACTCCAACCATCAATATCAATTTCACTGTAATAATTTTCAATGTCCGTAAAAACACTAATCATAGCATTAATACTAGTACTACCACCCAGAACATTAGGTTCGAATATATACATAGTTTTATTATACATATTTGTAAGTGGTGCACTTACAGCAATTTTAGTTGCGCTACTACTATACACTGGTGATGTTGCCGATGGAAGTGTAACAAAAG
>HE978680.1:0-630 GCA_000285855.2 Ruminococcus sp. JC304
CAACCTTTGACACATTGGTTAAAATCATTCCTAAATTCTAAATGAGTAACACTATTAGGAATACAACCTTTGGTATGTTGGTTAAAATCATTCCCAAATTCTAAATGAGTAACACTATTAGGAATACAATCTTTGATGTTTTGGTTAAATTTATATCCAAAAGTTAAATGAGTGATTCCATTCGGAATACAATCTTGAATATTTTGATTAAAATGCCATCCAAATTTTAGGTGAGTCACACTATTTGGAATACAATCTTTGATATTTTGATTAAAACTAGTTCCAATTCTAAATGAGTAACACTATTTGGAATACAATTTTTTATATTTTGATTAAAGCGCCATCCAAAAGTTAAATGAGTGACACTATTCGGAATACAATTTTTTATATTTTGATTAAAATCCCATCCAAATTCTAAATGAGTTAGTCGAGAAGGCAATGTCTTATTTCTAATCTGCTCTTCTGGAGAAAAGGTAATACTACTGGGAATACATCCTTTGATATCTTGATTAAATTTTTTTCCAAAAGTTAAATGTGTGACACTGTTTGGAATACAACCTTTGATATCCTGATTAAATTTTTCCCAAAAGTTAAATGAGTGATACTATTAGGAATACATCCTTTGATATC
>HE978680.1:1979-3466 GCA_000285855.2 Ruminococcus sp. JC304
CACACTATTTGGAATATAACCTTTGATATTTTGATTAAAACACCATCCAAATTCTAAATGAGTGATGTCGTTTGGAATTTGTTTGTCTAAATTTTCCGCAATATATTTTTTTTGGAATATATCTTTATCTGGTATTTTACCTCTATAAATAAGTCTTTTAAATCTATTCACAAAAGGTAAATTTTTGATATTATTGTATTCATATAAATTGGTATAATTAATAAAATTTCTTAAATCATAATATTCTTTACAAGTTTTCATAAAACTCATTTTATCATGATCTCTCAGATAATCTAATATATACATAATAGTATCTGTATTAAGAATATCTATGATTGACATTTTTTAGACGAAATTTATTATTTCGTTATCACAATAATCAAAATATAAATCAATTTTATTTAATACTTAAATAATAAATGCGTGACAGTATTCGGAATCCATAATTTAATATCTTTATTAAATTCTCGATGAAAAGTTAAATGAGTGACACTATTTGGAATACAGTTTTTAATATTTTGATTAAAATTATATCCAAAAGTTAAATGAGTTACACTATCAGGAATACATTCCTCAATATTTTGATTGAAATTGTACCCAAATTCTAAATGGATAACACTAGTTGGAATACAGCCTTTAATATCTTGATTAAAACACCATCCAAATATTAAATGGGTTATATTATTTGGAATAAAATTTTTGATATTTTGATCAAAATTAAATCCAAATTCTAAATGTGTAATACTAGCTGGAATATATTCTTTAATATCTTGAGTGAATCGTTCAAATTTTAAATAAGTGACATTAGCTGGGATACAATCTTTAATATCTTGGTAAAAATCATGTCCAAAGGATAAATGTGTAACGCTATCTGGAATACAACCTTTGATATTTTTATTGAAAAATCTTCCAAAAATTAAGTGAGTGACATTAGCTGGAATACAATCTTTGATATTTTGGTTAAAATCACGTCCAAATTGTAAATGCCTAATACTATCTGGAATACAACCTTTGATATCTTGATTAAAACAAGATCCAAAAACCAAATGAATTACATTAGCTGGAATACAATCTTTTATATTTTGATTAAAACTATAATCAAAAAATAAATGGGTAACACTATTTGGAATATATCCTTTGACATCTTCATTAAAATATCTTCCAAAAATAAATGGGTGATATTATCAGGAATTGTATTAGTCAGATCTGTTACAACATATTCTTTTGTTGTATTATTAATAGATATATTTTTTCTGGTATTTTTCCTCGATATACAAGTCTTTTAAATTTATTACACATTGGTAAATTTTTGATATTATCGTATTCATACAAATTGGTATAATTTATACAACTCCTCAAATCATAATATTCTCTACAAGTCATCATAAAATTCATTTTATCACAATCTTTTAAAAAACCTAATATGCACAAAATGGTATCAATATTAAGCATATCTGTGATTGACATTATTTAAACTAATTTTTATG
>HE978680.1:6599-7767 GCA_000285855.2 Ruminococcus sp. JC304
AAAATCAAATGAATATCACAAGCAATTCATCCAAAAATTACAAACTTATGATATTATTATGGGTGGTGATTTTAATGATAATTTAAATGACTCGTTTCGTATATTAATAGATCCATATTTTGACATTGAAAATGGTAGAAAATTATATGGATTTAATAAAACTCCAAGTTGTTGCAATTATAATTTGAATACAATAAAACAAAACAAAACCTATGATCATATATTATCTACATTATCAGATAATGTATCTGAAATTAAAACAATTTCTATGGCATCTGACCATATGCCAATTATTGCTGTAATAAAAAACATATTGGATATGATTTTGATGGAGTATTGCATATTGATGTAACTAAAACTGATGATGAGGGTCAAAGACATCCAGTTAATATGATAGGACCTTATAATATATTTAGAAATATCGTGCAAAATATTTTGAATAATATATTATTAGGTAATTATGTATATATTATTACAGCAAGAAATAAAACTAATCAAAACTTGAGTGTTATTACTAATCATTTAGTTAAAGCAGGTTTAGAAAAATATTTAAATGATATTACAATATTATTTTCTGAAGGATCAGACAAAACTAAATTATTACACAAATACAAAATCAACGATTTTTATGATGATAGTTGTCTGAGAATAATAGAATTGTATACATCACAAAAAAAAATAAATTACCTGATTTAAATAATTTATTCATTACTTATCCAGAAAAAAATAGTTATCAATTAATTGATGATAAAAATATTAATGATATTTGTAGTAAAAATATTATACAAACGGGTGGAATAAATAAATTTTATAAGCAATTTTATGATATTGATATTAACTGTATCAATAAGTGTTACAATATAATTGTACAAACAATAATAAAATCAAATCAATATACTAATTAATATTATTATTTCATTTAAAAATGTGATAAGATATTAAATAGTTTTTTATCATTTAATGTATATATAAATAAGTATGGGTAATTCTATTTCATTCAGAAGAGAATTTGGACTTATTGTAGTGGGTGCAATTATTTTCACAGCATCATACTTATGGAAAGATTTATTATTGGATATCGAAGAAAGATATTTTCCAAAACATTATGGATTACTTTGGAGAGCAATATATACAATTTTAGTGACAATAATTTTAATATTATTAGCTA
>HE978680.1:10865-11423 GCA_000285855.2 Ruminococcus sp. JC304
TAGTTGAACTAGATAAAAATGTCGAGTCATAATTATATCCCGATCATGAGTTATTGCAATATTAGTCATAAATATTATTATGAATATTGTCAATGTGTTAATAATGTTTATTCAGCTTATACTGGTGATACTGTATCTTGTGGTTTACCATCAAATGATACAATATGTGATGCTGAAATAAATCATCCAGATTATGGTAAATATTATCATCATATTATATATAGCAGTGCTAATAATACGTATTTAGCGTATGCATAATTAATAATTAATAATAATTATTTATTAATTATTATTAATTATCTGTGATACAATTCCATCAATACTTTTTTGACGTTCAATGATATCTGGTACAAAAGGTCCATCTATATTATCATGCAATGTCATTTCTCGCACATTTTCACGACAATCATCTTCGATTATATTATTATTAATTGTTTTTAGATATTGTACATTTATTGTCTTCACAAGTAGACACACATATAGTTCCATTTTAATCCAATATCAAGATGTGATACAGTTTGTCTTGGTTCTGATAAAGTTAAATTAAGATGATAAACG
>HE978680.1:11500-12852 GCA_000285855.2 Ruminococcus sp. JC304
ATTAAGATGATAAACGTCAAAAATTTCAGAAATGTTTTTTTTCAAACTAATATGTTTATTTTTTACGATTTTCATAATTAAACCATAATCTCCGCCGTCTATTTTTTTATCGTTTCTATGATATCTTTCAAGATGTTCCATAATAATCATAAAATCTACTTGTTTGAATAATATTTTGATTATTGTAATAATTTCGTTATTAAAATCATACTCAATGGAAAATTTTATATAGTCATAAAAAATTTTATGTAAAAACATAGATATAATAAAAGAATATATATCCACAGATGTATAAAAAGGTATTGGAGAATATCTAATGAGTATACTTTCTATTTCTATATTACCAGCCATATTACTAAATTTTTCTATAACAGGCAATATATTAGTTAATACATAATAATCATTATCAATAACACTAGTTAAATCTATTTCCATTAGATCACTATATATTGTGTGGATAATATTGGTGGCCATGTTTCCTGAATTATAAAATCTAACACCATTCCATGTTATTGAACTCTTATCATAATCTGCTATTTTACAAATATATTTGGCAAATTTTTTAGTTGGTTTTCCAGATTCATCACGATAAGCTTGCGGCAAATCCATTAATCCATCTTGTGATACAAAAATATTTTTAGTTTTTAAATCACCATGTACAAAAGCATATTTTGGTTGTTGGAGTATTTGCATTGTTTTTAATATTTGCACAAAAATATCATTCAATATATACGATATATTAATATAATTTTTTCGCATATCTGACATATTACTCGCTGATAAATTTTCTAAAATATCATATAAAGATCCAGAATCTGCAAATTCTAGCACACTATAACCATCAGTTTGTGTAACATTTGTTTTGGGTGAATAACCTAATGTGGCAGCACTAAAAATACTTGAAGTACCTATTTTAAAATTTGATCTATTCTCACAAAAAAAAGCATCATATTGATATATATAATGATCATTTTGATATTGTGATAATATTAAATTCAAAATAATATGTTGAATAGTTTGATTAGTAAAATTATCATTGGATGAACTTAAATATATTAATCCGTTACCTGCATTAGAAACAAATGCATTATAGGCAGAATAACCTTGATTTTTCAATTCAATTGCTTTAATAAATCTATTAACATCATATTCAAAATATTTATTATTGGGACGAGAAATTATTGGCTCATCATATTTAGCTAATATCACATTTAATTCTAAAAATTTATTTCGATATTGTTTTACAAAATTCATTTTTTTGATTACGATTTCGTAATTACCATTATGAGATTCAATTAAATAAGCTTTACCAGCAGATCCTGAACCAACTGTTCGACGTTTTACCAAATTTT
>HE978680.1:15269-17377 GCA_000285855.2 Ruminococcus sp. JC304
CGATACCATTCGATGCATCAAATTTTTTCATTAATGAACATAAATTATTATCTTGATAATTGCCGATGTAAAAATTTTTATAAAAATTCTCTAAAAAGTCAATATTAATGACATTGTTTGTTGAATCATTTAAATTATTAGTTAATAAATTATAAAATGATTGATTAATGTTTTGATATCGTTGGTTTAATACTTGTTTAATACTATCAAGCGATTCACTTGACGTCCATGATATTGATTCGCTTATAGTATTATTATTTCTCCGAATATCTTGCAAATTATATTCCCAATTTCTAACTCCACCAATTTGTTTGATAGTTTTAATATTGTTAATTCGATTCCTATCCAAATAATAATCAGCTACTAATATTGATAAAAGTGTTCTTTTATCAAAATTACAATATTTACACCTACTCAATCTTTTTAAATTAGATTTGGATTCGTTGGATAAATTTTGCATATATTTTTGCATAGAATTATATATGGTAGTGTGTCTCGTCATTTATATATAACAAGATTATTATTGAAATATGATTATTGAAATATGATTTATACAATAAAATTGATAAATTTATGACAAATAAAATATGTGCATAAATTTGTCTAAAAATATATTAATGATGGATTCTTGGATCATTAAATCATCAATAAAAAATAAAGGTCAAGGTTTTGTGGCTTTGACTGATATTCCTACTGGAACTATTATTTTGAGAGAAAAACCAGCCTTTGAATTATCCATCAACGATAATGTTGTATCAGATATTTTTGAAATGCTTTATCAAATATTTATGTGTCGCGATAAAAAAAAATTAATTATTTTTTATCAATGAGTCCAAAAACACATCATGAATTTATACATTATGAAGACAAAATATCACAAGAATTAAAAAATTAAAGTTACGATCCAATCATATATACCAATTTTTCAAAAAAAATTTAGTGATGATGATATTTTATTATTTTGTGCCAAATATATGTCAAATGCATTCGAATACGGTGATTCAATAGCAATATTATTTAATGGTAGAATATTTAATCATAGTTGTTTACCAAATATTGTTTTTTATCGGTGCAATGATGAAATGTGTTTTATAACTGTACGCGATATTTACAAAGGTGAAGAATTATTGGATAGTTATGTTAATATCACCCACAATAAAAAAACTAGACAATCTAGATTATGGGATCAATATCGTTTTCATTGTGATTGCCAAAGATGCTCATTTAATAGTAAACAATTAGATATTAAAGCTAAAAATATTCATAAAGTCAAAATGAGATTCGTTAATGAAAAATAATATTAATTTATTGATATTATTAATATCAATAAGTTAATAATCTAATTAATTATATAATTAACTACATAATTAACTACATAATTTATTTGGTTGGTATTAATATATCTAACATATAATTAATAATAGTAGCATAATCTAATCCATTCTTTGTTAAATCATCCAAAATATTTGCATCTTTAGATTGATGACCAGATACAACTGATAAATCAATATTATATTTCATAAACAGTTTAATATAATTAATATCAAAAATTTTAAATATAAACATTATATTTTCATTAGAAGGCATGTATTTATGTTCAAGCATATATTCTGTAATATTTAGATTACCACAGGCAATGGATTCATCAAGTAATCTAGAATCAATACATAAACCTTTTTCTAATAAAAATTCAAATATGTCTATTTTAAGTCTATTAAAAATAGTAATATCTTTGTTATAGATTTCATTAATATCTAAACCTTGATCTAATAGATAATTAATAATTGGTTTAGTATTTTTACCATTAGTAAAATTGCCTATGGTGCTTTTAAATATTTCAACAATATTTTCGTGATTGATTTCAAATTGTGAAAAATACTCAAATATATCTAAATTTGGGCTGATTAGACCTTCAACAATAGCATCACTATTATTATTTTTAGGATTAGCTCCATTATTTATTAAATATTTTATCATATCTAAGTCAGATAATTCGATAGCTTTTAATAATGGACTATCACTTCTAAAACTAAAACTATTAGTAAAAGCTTGCGCATTTAGGTCAATACCTAAAGATACTAATTCGTCCAATATGTGATATTTTGAAC
>HE978681.1:0-610 GCA_000285855.2 Ruminococcus sp. JC304
ATTAAATAAATAATATGATTAGATAATTATATTATTTATTTGATTATTTGATTCTTCTATAACAGGTAAAAACATGGAAATCATTATACATATATAATTCCAATAATTCGATATTTGGGAAATGTTTGGGCAAATCATACCACCAATCTTTCATGAATCTAAAATAATCTCGAGGAAAACTATGATAAGGCATTTTAGGAGGATGAGTGTGACTGACACATATACCACCTACCTTAAGTGATTCAAAGAAATTTTCCATGGCTTGAAAAGGATTATATAAATGCTCAAGAGTGGCTTGATTTATAATTAAATCATAACTATTTTTTGGTAAAACATTACGCTTACAAACATCAGCTACAATATCACAATCGGCACTGGTGGCATGGATAAGTTCCGGATAAAAATCAACAGTAGTAAATTTATATTTGGGATATAATACTTGGAATTCTTTTTTAATATTATTATTTTCAGAAATTAATAACACATCTGTTCCTTTCATGTAATGATCCCACCATTGTTTCATTACTCCATGATATCCTTTGCTTAAATTAGATACAGGCATATGTCCTCCCACCCAACTAGCAAGTCCAAAGACAGGTAATTTCCACAC
>HE978681.1:630-1584 GCA_000285855.2 Ruminococcus sp. JC304
GTTGTTAATTTAGATGATGACGATATGCATGAACGAGAAACTTGGAAAATTGGAGATTTATACGCTGGTAGAGGTAAATATAAATTTGTTAACGATTATGATACATTTGTATTTATCGATGATATTAGAGAATATCTCAAATTCGTCAGAATTCCTTTCCCGGTTTAATTAATTCAAATCCAATAGTATTATTTATATAATCATATACACAATACTATTTACAATGATATATTTAATACTATATAAAAATTAAGTCTTAAAAATTCCCAATGCATCTGTTATACGACAATAACCACATTTAATTCCATCTGGTGTTCGAATAGAAATTTTTAGTTCTGGATGTTTTTTGGCCTTTTTTTTGGACAATCGTTTGATAAAAATATTCTCACAAATAGGACACCGATATCTGTATTTTTTTACAGATATCGGTTTCGATTCATCGAATAGGGGCATCAGATCCTTCATTATCACTGAATTGTGCAGTGATATTGATTGATTATCATTATTCTTCTTATTCAAACAAAAAAATTTACGCATAAATTTAGACATAATTTTGTTGCTGATAGAAGATTATTTTGATATTATATCACTATAATTATCTGATCTTCAGAATTAGAAAATCATTGGATTGTTTAGTAATTTTAGTTTTCAAATTTTTATTAGATCAAATTATTTAATTCAATCTAATAATAATATTAGGAATCAGGACTATTTAGACTCTAATGTTTTCCATGTGACCCAAATTTTTTTAATTGCAGTAGAAAAATCATTAGAACAATGATCGATTTTATCCATCGACCAAGTCATTGTGCTAGTTTTATCATCAAAAATTTCTGGTTTAGGTACTTGTGATGGTATTTTATTGTGTTCACCACAATAAAACCATGAATAGATATATGGTATCCATTTATTTGGTACAATACATTGACATGACCAATATGCTCTTTGAGGATC
>HE978681.1:4951-6720 GCA_000285855.2 Ruminococcus sp. JC304
TATGGATTGATTATCAAACATTAATAGCTAAATCTATAATTCAAGTTGATACAATTGATATAATTACTTTAATTGGTGGTTTAGATATTAGTTTTGATCGAGCAATAGAAAATAAAGCTTGTGCATATATTACAATATATGATATTCAGACAAAAACCATTGTTTATGAAGACCATGAAATATGTCATTTAGACATACCTTATGTGTCGGGATTTTTAGGATTAAGAGAAGTACCTGTATATAAAATATTGTTAAATCGAGTCAAAATAAATAAACCAAATTTATATCCTCATATTGTTATGGTAGATGGTTACGGTATATTGCATCATCGTGGTGCAGGAAGTGCTTCACAATTAGGATATGAATTAAATTTACCTACAATCGGAGTAGGTAAAACTTTTTTATGTTTAGATGATTTGTATCGTTTAAAAAAAGAACTTAAATCAAAATTTCAAACAGAGTGCAAGTCCAAGGGCGATTATATATTACTTAAAGGAGATTCTGGTAAAATTTATGGTGCAGCGATAAAAACAACCAATGATAGTACTAATCCTCTTTACGTTTCTATTGGACATAAAATTAGTTTGGGAACAGCCATAAATGTAGTATTAAAATGCTGTAATTATCGAATTCCTGAGCCAATTCGTAATAGTGATATCAAATCAAAATTATACTTTTAAAATCTGTTTGATTATTAAAAAAAAATTAGATAAAAAAAATTCAGGTTAAAAATAAGCAGATTTATTTAACTAGTATCAAAAATGTGTTGGAACTACGAGGTATCATTAACTTTTTCGGTGTTGTATTTAATAATAAATAGTTATTATCTTATCGCTAAACCAAAATATTGGCGAGAATATTTTTTGTTTGGAATGTTTTATTTTACTATGGAATTATTTCAAACTATGCAATGGATTTTTGGAGGAGTTGAGAAAAACAATTTATATGGTGTTGATCAATGTAACTCAATGAACACCAATTATACCATAGTAGCACATATATTAATTTGGTTACAACCGATTTTATTTAGTTATATTGGTTATCGAACCAACGAAAATAAACATTCTTTTATCGATACACCATTATGAATATCGTAATATTTATATTTAGTTTAGTATTATTGGATACGAGTGGTATTAATAAAAATAATTACATTGTTGAAAATAGTATATATGGATTATCAACTTGTACCAACGAAGGTCGAACTGGACATCTAGTTTGGAGATTTCAAACCCAAGATAATTGAATATTTCCCGAATTATTTGATGTACATCACATCATGTGTTTTATCATTTGTGATGTATGATAAATCTAAAATTAGAGTTATTGGTACAGGATGGTTATTATCATTTATTGTTACTTATATTATTTTACGTCCGAGTTTAATTGAAATGGCATCATCATGGTGTTTATTAAGTATTGTAGCTAATGCCTATATTTTAATTAGGACATATCAATAAATATTAAAAATTGAATTATTTTTAATCTAAAAATAATTTAATTGATATATATTCATTAATCTAATCATGGCAACTAAATATTATTCTATTTATTACGTCAACAATAATGATAAAAGTTTAAAATTGGTGGATAAATATTCATATTTCGATAATTTAGAAAAAGCAACAAACGCTATGTTAAAATACATTGAAAATTATAAAATGCCAAAATGTTCTGAAAAATTTTATGAACCCATTAACATGGATTGTGATTATAATATACGTATATATAATGTCGAAGTCTGGAAATGTTTAAATAATGGCAATTTA
>HE978681.1:8994-10193 GCA_000285855.2 Ruminococcus sp. JC304
TCTTCTTAGCGACTAGTTCTTTGTATTGTTGCACTAATTGAGTATAATTTTTTGATAGTTGATGATGTTTAACAACAATATCACTAGTAGCTTGTAGATTAGGATCTACTTTTTTGGTGATAATGTTGTCATATTTGATTTTCATTTCATTATGTTTATCGAGCAATTCTTGATATTTATTAGTTAGATCATTGTGATTTGATGCCAGCTCTTGATTTCTTTTCACAAGTGGACCAATTTGTGAATAATATTTATCAGTTAAATCTTCATGAACTGCTTTGAGTTTTGTCAATTCTGATTGATACTTGTCAATTAATTTATCTTGTTTAACAAGACTATCTGTGATTGTATAAGATTCTGCACAAGTGGCTTTAGTATTATTTCCTAGTCGGAATTTTTTTATTTTGGATCGAAGACCACTCGACGTAATAGTTCTAGATATGCCATTTAGGTTCCAACTATTGGAATTGAGAGTGCTAGAATCAACTGGATATTTTTTGGCAAGACCAGTATGTTGAATCCGAGTATAAAATTCAGGTAGATAATTTTTGTTACCAATATTTTTTTTCATTTTTGAGAGATAAATATTATAGTTTTATTATTTTAATTGTATTAATAGATACCTACCAATATAATTAAATATTCAATTTTTTATTTGGAACTAAGTAGTTTACCAATACCATAAAATAATCCTCCTAATCCACCATATAACATCATGTGTGCCATACATTCAGCACCTTCTCCTTCGCCTTGGGGATGACCAGGATAGCCAATTCTTAAGCCAAATATTTTTGCCATTATGAATCCTCCTGTAATACCATAGAGAGTTCCATATACATGAGGAATTGCAAGAACACTACCATATCCATAAGATATGCCAGTAATACAAGCGTGGACGAGTAATATGGGAGAAATATTATTGGACATAATGTTCATAATTTAATATTGATTTATAACTATGATAAGATTATTCAAGTAATAAAATTATCAATTTTTACCCAGCTATCAATTAAATAAATAAAAATTGATTAAATAATTGGTTCATGATAATAATCCATACATAATAAAAATACATAAAAATGAGCAACAAAAAAAGTAAGAAAATCAAATCAAAAACCCTTAAAATCATCTGGTAGTAAAAATAACAAATCGATACATAAAAATGAAACTAAAAAAAGAAATTTGTCGAAAAAAAATGT
>HE978681.1:10715-11678 GCA_000285855.2 Ruminococcus sp. JC304
TATGTTTCGGATAATGAATCTAGTAGCGAATCCGAATCATCAAGTTCTGATAATGATGAAACAGAGGAAATACAAGAAAGAGGAGAAAGAAAACATTATATAAAATGATGGATAAAAATCATATGAATAATGTTGTTTTCCAAGATATTAACGAGCAATATGCTTATGGTCAATATAGTGAATTTGTGGTTATCATAGATAAATATACAGGATATATTAATGCCACAAAATTATGTGGTTTGAATAATAATGGTAAAGGTTTTAAAAATTGGTTACCTAATAAACATTCAAAGGAACTTATTAAAGAAGTAGCCAAGTTAGCTGGAATTCCAGCCGACCATGTGATTGAGAAAGTAAGTAAAGGATTAAATGAAATACGCGGATCATATGCTCATCCGAAACTCATACCTCATATTGCATCTTGGTGTAGTTGTGAATTTGCATTAAAAGTTAGTGACATAATAAATTCATTTGTTTTTAATGAATTTAAAAAAGAATCAGATGAGTATAAAGATAAAATGAATAATGTTGTCAAAAAGAAAGATGACAAGATTGATAAACTATCAAAAAAACTAGATCGACAAAATTATAAAATAGACGAGTTATTGAACAATAACAAAGAATTAATGGAAAAAAATGAAAAAATGGACAACAGAATTAAACGTTCGGCTAAAAAGAATGACGATATTTATAATATCAATCAAGATATGCTTGGGAAAATTGATATTATTAGTAATGATCGTGTTGTTAAAGGTAAATCTGGAGATGACCATATGTTTGTGATTGTTAAAAATAATGATGATCCAGAAGAATATGGTGACGACGATGAACTATATGAATATAGTGCATTCAGACTAATGAAAAAATCATACAAAATCAGGATGTCGGAACACTTGGAAAGACATCCGGAAATGGAAATTGTTCTCAAAATTAATCATAGTCCTAATTCCATGAATCTTTGGA
>HE978681.1:14481-17061 GCA_000285855.2 Ruminococcus sp. JC304
ACGATATTTAATTTAAAAAATTGATATTAAAATTTATTAACTAATAAATTTTAATATAACCAATAATATCATATGCATAAATTATTATTTTGCGAACCATGTTATTTTAATCCTAAATCGAAAAAATTTGAGGACCATATTACTGTCAACAATGAAATGTATAAATTATTAGTCAAAAATAATTGCACACAATATATTAGTGAAGATTATTGTCACAATGCATATGTATTTGGTAAATTATATCCTCCACATTACTATAAATACGTCACAGATCATTATAATGATGCTGCACAAACCGGATTCATTGATTTAGATTTGGTGAAATCAGGTGTTTGGTTTAAGAAAGATAAAAAAGGAAACGAGCTAGATTGGCCAGATGTGTGTGATTGGGATGACGATAATTTACGAAAAACAATGAGAAAAATTAATAAAGCAATTGTGTGGTTTGGAACTACACATGGTGGAGATGTTGGTGCTAGTTTACATATTCATAAAACCAAAGGTGAAATCGACAGCATAATTGTGGATAATGGTTTTTTCTTTGGTCAAAAAGATAGCGATTCAGATTCTGATAATGATGATGATTCATTTCTGGATTATATGAAAAGGTATAATAAAAAACATGGCATTAATAATATTTTGGATCAAAATAATGACAATATTGATTCTGATGACAATAATGATTCTGATGATAATGATGAAAATGATGAAAATGATGATAATGATGATAATGATGATAATGATGATAATGATGATAATGATGATAATGATGATTCTGATTAATTCGATAATTGTTGTGATATTATTACTAATAATATCATAATAAATAAATATAAATGGTCTACCGAGTCAGTATTCAATAAGCTAAAGAGTGATCTTTATATATCCATCAACATGCCATTTATTTTTATTTCTAAACAAATTACACCAAGCTGTGACAAAGAAATAAATATTTGTAGAAATTGTACCAAATATGGCAGACATTTTAATTATTATAGCGGTGGTTTTGTCCATTTTGATAAATATTAATTAATTTGGTTGATCAAAATTTTTTACTTAAATATATGAATATATATTTAAACAAAAAATGTGTGATTGTGATATTGATTCTTCAGAAATATTTAAGGGAAATCTTCGTCTTGCTGAAGATGAATGGTTATTATACAATAATTATTACTTTGGTGATTATATTTACATTGATTGTGATTTCTGTCCACGTATGAGAGAATATCCTGACATTAGAATATGTCCTAAGTGCGAAAAATATATTTGTAATAAATGTGATAAAAATCAAATTATTCTTCCCGGTCAATACGATATTGATATTGGTGAACTGGCTACATATTTTATCAGATTTTTAGTAAAAATAATGCAAATGAATAAAAATTGATTATTTATATTATTATTGTTATTGTTAATATACTAATAATAATAATAGATCAAATATGTCTAATGAATATAATAATAAAACTGAATATTTTATTCAAAAAATTATTGCTAAAATAAATGAAATTTCTCCCATTAATCCTGATATATTAAAAAAAGATAATATTGACTTGTTTGATTTAATGATGCCAATAGTAGAATCTGCAGGTATGGGTTGGTATTATAAACAACTTCAACAAGAGTGTCAAAAATAAAATCAACAAATAAATTCAAAAAAAATCAACCAAATCAAATATGCTTGATATACTAAACAATAATATTCCTAGCGATGGAAATATTATTGTGATTAATGTCAAGTCTGGTAAAGATCGACGTGCTTTTTACACATGGGCTGATTATCATGGTCTAAATCATTGTCCATGCGAAACCAAATTATTCGAACCTACATATATTTATCATTGTGAAGAATGTGGAAGATCTAGTTATGATAATGAAGTATCTCATTCTACAGATTGGTCGACCATTAATCCTGGTGTATCTTATGGTGAATTTATTCAATGTCCTAACTGTTGTAAAACATATTATCATACTAAAAATTCTATTGATGATCCAAATTCAGGTGGCATTAAAAGACATAAAGTGTTTAATGCTGTAGTTATAGGAAAATGTTTGCCAAGAATTTCCAAAGCTAAAACCAAACGAGTCAAAAAATATATTAATAGAAATGATGTTGATATAGATATTTTAAATAATATTCCTGATCGTGATTTTAAAATAATGGATGTAAATGATTTTGAGAAAGAATATCAAGATGGACAAAATAATAGATTTCGTGATAATAATAATGCATTTTGTTATTCCAAAATTCAATTTAATAAATTGGATAAAAAGCTAGATAATGAATCAGAGAATAAGTTGAATAATAAGTTAGAAAATAATGAACCACAAATTCGATTCACAGACGAGCCAGAAATTCAATCTGAAAATATAATTAATGATTCGAATGATAAATTTAAAAAAAGATTTGGTTCAAAAGGAACCATTGGATTCAAAATAGATCGTTCAGTTTTGGATACAAATGAAAACCAAAATAATTCAAACATATTATTAAATCATTCAACCATACCACAAAGAATGTTAATGTCGTCTTTATTTGATAAAATTTTGGAAGATCTAGCGGAAAAAAAGTTGATT
>HE978682.1:0-672 GCA_000285855.2 Ruminococcus sp. JC304
TCTGATATTATCAATGTCAATTTCATATGGTATATGAATTATTACATTTCTATTCAAACAACTTGTTTCTTTTTGGCAAAAAATATTTATTTTTATAATTTTATCAATGTTGATATTTATAAAATAAATCAAATCATCAATAGCTAAATCATAATCCATTTTAATATTATAATTATTTGGAGACCAACATATTTTGTTTCCATTATAATCACCACTATATAATGATATTTTTTGATTGTCTCGTATTGCTTCCGCAATAAGATAATTTAAACCAATACGATCGGCAATTTCCGTTATTTTATCAAAACCATATTTTATATTGTATTTTATATTCATCCTTATAAGTTAATCAAGATAATTTATAACGAATAAATTGATTTAAAGAATTGAATCAATTTATTATAGGAAGTAATGGGTGACATAAATTAATTATTATTGAATTGATCAATTTAAAAATAATTAATTAGATTCATTATTAGGTATACATTTAGTATAACTCATGATTTGAAATTCATTGGTATATTTTTTGGGTATCATAGACATACGATGATATTTGGATAAATGTTGTTTTTCAGACAAAATATCTCTAAGTTTATAACAAACAATTTCACCATTCTCGTTAGAAAAATATATCTTGTTAATTCTGACACCATAATTAAAACTATTTTTATT
>HE978682.1:3167-5316 GCA_000285855.2 Ruminococcus sp. JC304
TGCAACCAATACAAGGTCTGGAATTGGCTAATTTATAACAATCAGGAGTAGAAGAAGGTGTAATTCGAATTACAATCAAAGATACATCTATAATTCGCTTCGGATTTATTTTTTTTCAATTTATCAAGTGCCATTCCTTCTGCATGGGTAGATTTGTCTGCATATGATAAGAATCGACGATGTTTACATACATGTGATTTCTGATTGGAATATTGATCGGAGGTTTCTTTCATATTTTTCTCCTGGTCTTTTTCTTTTTTTTTGGGATGATAATTTTGGTGATTGATACCCGTCGATAGCACATTTAAAGCACGACAGACTTTTCCCACGAATCACGGCGGCGCAATGACGAGCTGTATCATCTTTTGTAACATCAGATGCACAACGAATAGTTACCAATTCGTCGATCAAATTATTTAGATTTGGATCAGAAACAACGGAATACTTTGGCTGATTCGACTGCTGATTGTGCATCTTGCACTGCTGATTGGACTGCTTCATAATATTATCTTAATTTAGATAAGATAATATTAATTATTTAAATGACATTTATAGAATCTTGAAACGTCAATTTTTTTTTATCTTTAAATGTTCAAATTATATCCATGATAAATAATGAATCTATTAAATAGATTCATTTTCTATTTAATTATTAATGTATATATGTTATCAAAATCTAGACAAATATAAATCTATAATTTTTAACAACATCTAAGACGAGTAATAATCAATTCTCACAAAACCAGACCCACCATTTCCACCAGGAAATCCATCATTAGGTGCTACTCCTATTCCACTTTGTGTACCACCACCTCCTCCGGATCCTTTTTCTCCATTTCCAGGTGCGACTAATATAATTGCACCAGCACCTCCATTTCCAAAAGCACTCGCACCTCCACCTCCAGATGCAGCATTATTAAAAGTCGTGGTAACACCAGCACCACCAACAAATACTCCAACATCTCCACCTTTTGAACTTGTAAAAGAAGTACCAGCACCACCACCACCTCCTCCAAATGAGAATATACCAATTCCTCCTGGTCCACCAGGGGTAACATTATTTGTACCAGCGGTTCCTCCCGCGGGTTGTAATGCCAGAGCTGGATTAGTAACTGATCCGCCAGTACCTCCAGATATAGATGTCGATGCACTTGAAACTGGATTTTGTCCAGGATTTCCTCCTTGAGCTATAAAAGTGTAAGGACCATATAATACTGTTGTTGTACCACCAGCAGTAGGATTAGTTGTAGAATCAGGTGCCCCTATTCCAGCAGCACCTACTGTACCAGTAATAGTTTTCCCAGGTTCAATACTCAATGGAAATCTAAAAATTGCTCCACCACCTCCTCCTCCTCCTCCTCCAACAAGTCCAATGTCTTGTCTTCTGAAATAACTACCTCCACCTCCGCCACCAACGGCTGATAAATAGCCTATACTTGCATTTGCGGGAATATTTTCCACAAATGCTCCCGTAGTATTATTTATATATGTCGATATATAAGTTTGCGAAACTCCGCTTTCTCCTTTTTCACCAATTTCACCTTTGTCGCCTTTATCACCAAGATCACCTTTATCACCTTTATCACCAAGATCACCCTTTTCACCCTTTAATCCATCATCTCCCTTATCACCAAGATCACCCTTTTCTCCTTTATCACCAAGATCACCCTTTTCTCCTTTTATACCAATATCACCTTGATCACCCTTATCTCCTTTATCACCTTTATTTCCTAAATCACCTTTATGTCCCTTATCACCAGTATCCCCAATATGACCTTTATCACCCTTATCGCCCAAATCGCCTTTGCTTCCCTTATCACCCTCGTCACCTTTATTTCCTAAATCACCTTTATGTCCTTTATCTCCCAAATCACCTTTATTGCCTTTATCTCCCGTATCACCCATATGGCCTTTTTCTCCTTTATCACCAGAATCACCTTTGTTACCAAAATCTCCTTTGTGTCCTTTATCACCCATATCACCCTTGTGGCCTTTATCACCGGTATCTCCTATATGACCTTTATCTCCTTTGTCTCCTAAATCTCCTTTGTGACCTTTCTCTCCTTTATCACCCTTGAAAACAGCACTACCAGATTCTCCTTTATCACCTTTTAATCCATCATTTCCAAGGTCTCCTTTTTGTCCTTAT
>HE978682.1:8708-10033 GCA_000285855.2 Ruminococcus sp. JC304
CCTTTATCACCCTTGAAAACAGCACTTCCGGATTCTCCTTTATCACCTTTATCACCCTTAAAAACGCACTTCCAGATTCTCCTTTATCACCCTTTGTGCCATCATTTCCAAGGTCTCCTTTTTGTCCCTTTTCTGCTTTCTCACCTTTATTACCTTTTACACCATCATTTCCAAGATCTCCTTTTTGTCCCTTATCTCCTTTATATCCTTTATCACCTTTTTCTCCTTCTAAAGTAGTTAAAAAATATCCACACACCATTTTCATTTTGTAATATAAATTGTTTTTGCAAAAATATACCTGCACTTTGGGGTATTTTTAAATATAAATCTAAATTAATAATATCAATATAATAATCACCTATATTTCCAATATTTTCCGCAGGAGGACCATTACCAACCAATATTATTGTTCCACGTTCACCCCTATCACCCTTATTACCTTTATTACCATCATTGCCAATATTACCTTTATCACCTTTATCACCTTTATTACCAATATCACCCTTATTTCCCTTATCACCCTTATTTCCCTTATCACCTTTTATTCCTCTGTAACCACAACAACCTCTTTCTCCTTTTATTCCTTGTATATTTGTTTTTAAAAACCAAATATTATCTTTTTTAAAATATATATTTTTTGTCAATACATCTAAATATAAATCATTATTTCTTCCCAATGAATTACATGGAATTCCCGAATCTGTAATAATTTTTGAACCTGATTCACCTTTATTACCCTTTACTCCTGGAATATTATATATGAATCTTTGGGAAAAAATTTTTTGATGTAAATTATTAAAATGATCATCTATATATTTTTTAATATTTGCATCGTTACAGCTACATCCGGATGACATATATATATATATATTTAATAAAAATATAAATATATAGTCTCATAATTATAACAAAATAATTGTAATTTATTATATATTTTTGTTATTTTTTAATAAAAATATATAACTTATTAATTTTTATTATATCAATATGCAAATTGATTATTTAAATACCGTGCAAGTTCAGTTGATCCTCCTATAAATTTACCATTTATAAAAATTATTGGTTTAGTAACATGACTTGAATTAAAATTAGTTAGATATGAATATTGATTTAAAGTATCTAGTAATCTTGGCATATTTCCATTTATAGAATTAATATCATATCCTTTATATGCAACACCACTACTTCTTAATAATTGTAATGCTTTTTGACAATATGGACACTCTTGTACAAAAAATATTATAAATGTATTTGGATTAGCATCAGTTATTTTACCAATAATTGGATTTGTATAGTTTATGTTTTGCATATATACTATCACACTA
>HE978682.1:10167-10992 GCA_000285855.2 Ruminococcus sp. JC304
CAAATTATTTTATAAATTTATATATATTTATTCTTGTATTTTGATTAATATTATTTTTATTCACAAGTTTATGATATGTAACTTTGTCACATATAACAATTTGAAATATTGTGTTAATAACACACTTAACAAAGTATATTGCATATATATAATGTTATCAGTTTCTATAGTTACTATCAGTCACTATAATAGAATAAAATTTTTAAAAATTTTGGCAAAATGTATCAAACGTCAAGATTATCAAAATGTTAAAGAATGGATTATAGTGGATACAAGTTTTGTGGGATATTATAAAACTGAAAATGATTTATTTGAATTGATTCAGGAATTTCAAAAAGATAATACATTACCAAAAATTATATATTATAAATCAAATCGTGATAATATTGGTGGATGGCGCAATGAAACATCTATGTTAGCATCTGGAGATATTGTTGTTTGTATGGATGATGACGATTATTATCCTCCAGAAAGAATTTCTCATGCTGTCGAAAAATTACAAGATAAAACTAGTCTAATGGCTGGATGTGATAAAATGTATTTTTTTGATATTCATTATAATAAATTTTATCAATTTAATGGCTTTGGGACAAATCACACAACCAATAATTGTATGGCCTATTGGCGAGAATATCTAGATAATCATTCTTATGATGAAACAGTAAAACATGCAGAAGAAAATAGTTTTACCAATAATTTTGAAAATAATATCATACAATTAGATCCAAAAAAAACAGTATTACAATTTAGTCATAATATTAATACTTATGATAAAAAACACATTATATATATAAATCATATATTACCTCCCGGACAAAAGTATAT
>HE978682.1:13712-15367 GCA_000285855.2 Ruminococcus sp. JC304
TGATATTGTATATTATTTGGGTTTGTCTCCAATCTGGTCTCCGCATCAAAATAATCTTGGTGGTTCTGAACAAGCTGTAAAATATTTAACTATAGTGTGGGCAAAATTAGGTTATCGTGTTGCGGTTTATGGTAATTTATCTTGGTTAGGTCAATATCAAAATGTTGATTATATTGATTATACTAAATTTAAATTTTGGAATCAATATCGTGTATTAATATTATGGCGTTTACATGGATGTTTTCCATTAATTGAATATAATTTATTGGCAGATAAATTATTAGTGGATATACACGATAATATACCAGAACATTATGATTTATTGACAAAAAATAAAAATAAAATAAATTGTTGTATGATAAAAAGTGAATTTCATGCCGAACTATTCGATCAATTTACAGGAATAAATATTCCCGATAAAATAATAATACCTAATGGTATTAGAATTGATGATTTTAATAAACCATTAGATATATCAAGAAATCCATTCAGAATGTGTTATTGCAGTTGTTATACTCGTGGATTAAATCGTATATTAAAAAATATATGGCCATACATATATGAATTGGAACCAAGAGCAGAATTACATGTTTATTACGGAATGGATTTAGTAGAAAATAATGATTTTAAAGAAGAAATGAAATTATTATTATCACAACCCGGAGTTATGGATCATGGTAGACAATCAGTTGAAATTATTAATCGAGAAAAACATATGTCTACTTTCCATTTTTATTATACTGATAGCTTGGGAGAAATTGATTGTATTTCGATTAGAGAAAGTCTTGTTGCAGGATGTATACCTATAATTAGTGATATAAATATATTTAAATATCGTGATGGAATACATATTAAATGGTTACCAAATATTTCGGATTTTAATCGTCAAATTGCTTATAATATTATTGAATTTATGCATAATAATGATTCGCAAGAACAATTAAGAAATATTTTAATAAAATCACCAACAATAATATCTTGGGAAGAATGTGCCAATAAATGGATAAAATATATGTTTTAATATTTGGATAAATGTGAATTTTTTTGATAAAATTATATTTAGTTATCGAATAATAATTTTATTTTATACCCGGTGCAAATGTTAGTAAGATATATAATTTTGATTGCCATATTTGCAAGAATTGTACAAGCTGCATTTATACAATAATTAACAATGTTACTAATTTTAGAATGACGAAAAATCTTATTATCGTGTCTATCAAATTATTATTTGAATTTATATACTGGAAGATATTAGTATAACTTTAACAAATTATCCTCGAATAATCCTTGTAGTTATTTTATCTAGAATCTCATTCAATGAATTATCCGATATATCCTTATATTAAATATTGATAGTGATATAATTATGTTATTAATATGATATTATAATATGGTGTATTGCATAAATACATTTAGATAATATGTATTTCCTGGTGTACTGAATTCTATTCCGGTTGAATTACCATAAACATTTAATGTAAAAAAATTAATATCATTTGGCACAATATTAAATTTTAAACTTCCAACTGATGGTAAACTAAAAATACTTCCAGATATTGAGAAAATACCTTGTTTAGTATTAAATGGTGTGATTGGCGCGATAGGTACTGTTGTTGTGAAAGCCACAGTACTATTTCCCGAACTTGAAGGAT
>HE978683.1:0-1839 GCA_000285855.2 Ruminococcus sp. JC304
AGTAAGAGTAGAGATTATTATAGCGATAACAAATTATTTTCTTCCAATGTAATTAAAAATATTCCAAATAATGTGACGCATTTAACGTTTGAAAATGAATTTTGTCATGATATTTCACATAATCTTCCTTCAACCATAACACATTTAATTTTGGATAATTATTTTAATTCAAATATTTTAAATTTAATTCCGCATGGAGTTACTCATATTAAATTTGGTAAAGGATTTAAAGAATGTATTAAAGATTGCATTCCAAATAGTGTGACAGATATTACATTTTATGATGAATATGATAAAAATATTCGTTTTATGCTACCTTCTAGTGTTAAATCATTAAGGTTTTTAAATGGATAACTAGATGATTTATTTTCATTATGATCAATAATTTAAATAAGGATAAATTATATTTGTCTTTCTTCTATAAGAGTGGTATCCGGAGTATAGTCAATAATTTTATTAGGTAACATTTTATCAAATTCAACAAAAATATCTTCTGCATTTACGGGAGAAATATCTAATTGGAAATTAGACTTTTTGACTTTTTCCTTATCATCCATAAAATAAACAAACTGTGTGCCATATGCTACAGGATAGGGTACATCACTATTACCAACTGGTGAAACATAATCAATAATTTCATCGCTATCTGTTTTGAATTTATATATTTCGGATCCAATGAATATATATTTATTGACTGCAAGTTTTATTAGAATAGTATTTCCATGCATTTGGTCAATCGATGTATCATATCCATACCAATATCCTAAAAATTTATCTATCTCTATCACAAAAGTTTTGTAACGTTTAGAATCTAAATCATAGTCAGAATCTAAATCATTGTCAGAATCTAAATTATTGTCAGAATCTAAATCATTATCAGAATCTGATTCATATTCATATTTATGAATAATAATCTTTGCTGATTTTTTATTTTTACTAATAGTAACTTGGAATGGTCTATGTCCATTATCATGGACATAATAAACTTTATGCTCGCAATTATCAAATGATATAAAACTATTGGTATTTTTTAAATTTTTCGAGTTACTATTATGAGATTTTCCATTTTTATCATTATTGTTTAATATTTTAAATGTGCATATTTTTTCATTGTCATTTTTCATACAGAATATAAAGGGATCAATTATTTCCCCATTTTGATTTCTATTCAAATTATTATTAATGATGGATATACAAGCTTTTTTAGCTGCGTCTTCTGCATTTCGACCTTTAAAATATTTTTTTAAACTTTTTGGGTATCATAATTAATTAATTTATAAGTTTTATCTGTCATTAGTAAATATTAATTATTAATAATTAATTGTGTTATTTTTATAATAATATAATTAATATTCAATTTTAATTTCCAATAATCATCTTATGTAGATCCATGATAGGAATTTCACGAGCCAAATATTTTGCAATTGCTAGATGATTATCAAAACAATATTTAATAATTTCATTATCATATATTTGTGCACCATTTTGCACTAAATATTTTACCATATTTTCATGACCATTCTTAGCTGCATCAATTAGTATTATGCCATTATTAACATTAATATTAGCACCAAGTGAAAGTATATATTCTGCTAATTCGATATTATTTCGTCGGCAAACATTGATTAAACAATTATCAATAATATCTTGATATTGATCAGATTTCATACCATTATCATGAATATATTTAATAATATCCAGACTACAATAAATAGATGCTGTTTCCAAATATTGCAAACAATCTAAATCCAAATTAATTTCTTCGTACAAATATTTAATTATATTATATCTGTTATTAATAATAGCGGATTCAAATGGCTTTTCCATATTAGACCAAGT
>HE978683.1:4761-5658 GCA_000285855.2 Ruminococcus sp. JC304
ACCAAGTATTGAATCCAATAGACGCTAAATAAATAAACATATTTAAATCACCATTCGCGCAACAATCTATTATAGATTTATCAGAATAAGAAAATTTGGCTTCAATTGACACCAAGTATTTGATGGTATCAATGTATCCATTTGAAACACAACAATCAAATATTTTATCATATTTATCAGGTGTTAATCCTTTCTCAATCATTTTATCAACATATTCTGAATCCTCCAAAACTGGTATCATTTTTCGATTGTCAAAATCAAAAATTTCATTGATATTATTTGATTCGAGTAATAAATATTTGCCGGTTTCAATATGTCCGTAATTAAAAGAACAAATAATTGGATTATCATAATCGTCGTATCCAGATAAATCAGCTCCATTTTTTATTAGAAATTTAACTATTTCAATATGACCTTGACTCGCAGCTTTTTGAAGACATGAAGATAAAATATTAGGTGTAATAATACTAATTTGATAAACATATTTTACCACATCAAAATAACCTTCATGACAAGCCCATTTAAGAAGATATCCATCGCGTGAATTAACATTACCACCTTTTTTAATAATATACATAATAGTTATAGGATCAACTAGATCATATCTATCAGCCAAAAAGATGGTATTACTATAATGCCTATAATCACATCTTTTGATAATACAATCATTCTTAATATATACTTTTCTAAGATATTTAGCACCTGTGTATAAACATTTAAACACATCTTCTATTTTTAGAAACATAAATTCTTGATCATCATTAGTTATATTCAAACCATTATGATACTTTTTATCACCATATTTTTCTTCATAATCAGTTAATTTATAATATAATTTACCGTGCATCATTGTGAATAATTAGATAAATTAATTAATCATAATTATAATCTATTTTA
>HE978683.1:6699-8531 GCA_000285855.2 Ruminococcus sp. JC304
CAAATTCACATTCACAAAACACCTCAATAATTTTTGGAATACATGTAGCATGTTTTATACGTGAATCTTTATCTATATAAATTTTTTTGACAGATTTAGGTATAACATTCGCTAATGATCCTACAAATTCTTTATCAATAATTAAATGAGTAATAACCGGCGGAATAATATCATATCTGGGTTTAAAACTTAGTTTACAAAAATTGTTTTTGTATGATAAAAATCTAATTTTTTCATATTGATACATATTAGTCCATATAATATTTGGAACAAACGATGTTAGATATTTATTGGCCATGGAAAATTGTATTTTATCTCTGTCTGGGAGTAAATCAAATATCATCATTATCAATTCATAACACAAATAATTGGTAAGATTAGTCATTGTGTATAATGATTCAATTGATTATTAGAGACAAAGTGAATAAAAATATCAATTTTTTGATATTGAATCAAAAAATTGACAATTTAAAGTATTGATTGGATCATTGTTTTCACCTATCAAAGTAATACAAGTTGAATAACTGATTGTTACCAAAAATGATTTTCACTATTATTGGCTGCATAGTGGGTATTATTTTTGGTTATCTGATGGCACGTCTGACAGGAGCAGATATGAGAATTGGAGGAATTGTGCTTACTAGCGGTACCATTGCCGTTATTAATGGTGGTATATTTGGCACAGGAATTGGGTTTTGCGTTGATGTAATTATCATTTCCAGATATTTCATCAATTGATTAAATTTTATTAATCGGTTCAATTGAATCAATTAATAAAATTTGAAATTTATTCTTTTTATTTATCTGTTTATTTTTGATAGGTTATTATCAATATCTAATAATGGATGCAAACAATGTTAATATCAAAAAATTTACTGAATTTTTGATGAAATCTTTGGACAAATATGATTCTAAATATGATTATCGATTTGTTGATTATGTTAATTGTAGAACAAAGATAGATATTATTTGTAACCAATGTAATTGTAAATTTACGACCACACCTTTTTTGCATCTTAATACAACTAGAGGAGAATGTCCCATATGTACTACAGAGAAAAAATATAATTATCTTACTACCAATAAATTGGAAAATTTTTAAAAGCAAATTGCGATGATAATTATGATTATTCTGAAATTGATTATAAGAGTATATACATACCAGTTATTCTTGGATGCAAAATATGTGGATATAAATTTTCTATTTCACCCAAAAACCTACTAAAAATCCCAAATGTCGCATTTGTCATCGAGGTAAAAAATTACTATCTAATGAAATTTACATTAGCAGAGCAATTAAAATTCATGGATTGGCTCGATATAATTATTCCAATGTAAATTATCGTGGATTAAAATATGATATTACGATTACTTGTAATAATTGTATGACTACTTTAAATATTAACGCACAAAAACATCTCAATGGTGAAGGTTGTTGTTGTTGAATTTATTTATTATTTATATGATTATATAGATAGTCTACAATATCTTGATGACCTTTTGATTTAGCAATACTAATAGCTGATTTTTCGCATTGATTGTCACACCCATTTATACCACATGTACATAAGTCAGACCAATAATCAATCAATAATTTTATTATGTCCAAGCTATTGGGATATTGACAAGCCATCATTAACGCATTATATCCATTATCGTTTCTAATATTAACATCACACCAATGATTTAGTAATAATTTGATTGTTTGTAAATTGTCATATTTATTTTCATAATCACAGGCTGCATCCAAAGCTGTTCTTCCATAAATATTAATAACATTAATATCCGCACCATATTCCAATAATAATTTAATTAAATTAATATTATTATCA
>HE978683.1:11370-12223 GCA_000285855.2 Ruminococcus sp. JC304
CATATTACAGTTTGATTTAATATTAACATCAATTCCCGACCGAATCAATAGTTCGGCAAGTTCTATATCATTTTGACTACAAGCTAATATTAAAGCAGAATTACCATACGCATCCACAGCATTAATATTAGCACCTCTTTTTAATAATAGTTTAACAACAGATAAATAAATTGGGTTAGTTCTCCTGAGTGCAATTGTTAATAATGGAGTCAATTTTTGAGCATTAGGTTGATTGACATCGGCACCTTGATTAATAAGAGATTCAATCAAATTATATATAATATTTTTATTACAATTATATACAGAATAATATTTGGCTATCGCAAAATATTTCGGAAGACAAATTAAATAATAATCACATAACAGAGTTAATGCGGTAAGACCCGATTTTTCATCGATATCGTTAATATTATTAATATTAGGTAAATAATCATCAAATAATTTCTTATATCTATCATATTTAATATTCATTGTCAATTGATCAATTGACAATGAATAACAGCGAATATTAACTTGACATTAATAATTTCAATATTTTTATGAAAATTTGATAAATAAACATATTGATAAAAAATAAAATAGTATAAACATTTTTCAAATTAAATATAACAAATGACAAACCATAATATTATTATATTATTATTACTTGGTATCTGTTGCATACAAGCTACGCAATTTACACAAGTAAATATTGATAATGGACCTATTAAAGGTGTTTTACAATATGTTGAAGGAAGAGCAATTAGAGTATTCAAGGGTATACCTTTTGCCGAACCTCCTGTTAACAATTTGCGATGGAAAGCTCCGGTACCGTATACAAAAAAATGGCACAAACCATTAAATACAACAGAAT
>HE978684.1:0-2449 GCA_000285855.2 Ruminococcus sp. JC304
TGTATTCCTGATAGTGTAACTCATTTAGAATTGGGATATTGGTTTATTCAAGATTTAAAATATTCAATTCCTAATAGTGTTACACATTTAACAATTAATTCATGTTTTGGAAGTATTAAAAATATACCAAATAGTGTTACTCATTTAAAATTTGGGTGGTATTTCAATAAATTAATAAAAAATCATATACCAAATAGTGTTACACATTTAACTTTTGGATATGCTTTCAATAAAAAAATCAAAAATAGTATTCCCAATAGTGTCACTCATTTGACTTTTGGAGAAAAATTTAATCAAAAAATCAAGAATAGTATTCCCAATAGTGTAACTCATTTGACTTTTGGTAAGGAATTTAATCAAGATATCAAAGATTGTATTCCTAATAGTGTCACTCATTTAACTTTTTATAAAGAATATGATAAAAATATTAAATTATGGATTCCTAATAGTGTCACTCATTTATTTTTTTGAATAAAAAAATTTGATTTATTAATAGACTAATGTATTAATCTAATAATAAAATTTATAAAAATGTCCATAACAGATATTCTTAATACTGACACTATTATACATATTTTAGACTATCTTAAAGATTATGATAAAATGAATTTTATGAAAACTTGCAAAGAATATTATTGTTTAAGAAATTCTGTTAATTATACCGATTTATATGAATCTGATGATATCAGAAATTTATCTTTTAATAATAAATTTAAAAGACTTATTTATCGTGGTTTTTATGTTAATGATAATATGGATTTTGGTAAATGTGAAAAAAAATTTGTTGCGAAAAATTTACGTGAACCAATTCCAAATGGTACGACTCATTTGTATTTTAAAGATAAATTTAATCAAGATATCAAAGGTTATATACCTAATAGTGTTATTTTTATTAAATTTGGATGGAATTTTTGTCAAAATATTAAAGATTGTATTCCAAATAGTGTTAAATATTTGCTTTTTGAAGGATTTTTTAATCGTAATATCAAAGATTGTATCCCAAATAGCGTTGAATATTTAAGATTTGGATGTTATTTTAATCAAGATATTAAAGATTGTATTCCAAATAGTGTTACTCATTTAATTCTTGGATCAGATTTTGACAAAAATATTGCAGGTTGTATTCCTGATAGTGTTACTCATTTGACTTTACAAAGATATTTTTGGCATAATATTAAAGTATGGATGCCAAAAACAGTTACTCATTTGACATTAATCCGTTGTTGATAAAATATTGATTATTTATCTGATTATTATAATAATTAAATAAATACCTTAAATTATAAATGTCAATTTTAGATATTCTTAATACTGATGTAATTATGTATGTCATGGATTATCTTGGAGGTTATGACAAAATGAATTTAATGAAAACTTGTAGAGAATACTATAATTTAAGAGATTGTATAAAATATACCAATTGGTATAAGTATGAATGTATCAAAAATTTGCATTTTATTGATAAATTTAAAAGACTTATTCACAAGGGATATTATCCAAACAATAATATATTATCCAACAAATCCATTAAAGAATATACAGTTAAAAATACACTTGATATTATTCCAAATGACATAATACATCTAAAATTTGAGTATGATTTCAATCAATCCATAAAAAATTACATACCAAATAATATTACTCACTTGACTTTTGGATATAAATTTAATAAAAGTATAAAAAATTGTATCCCCAAAAGTGTAACTCATTTAACTTTTGGAAATAAATTTAATCAAAGTATAAAAGATTCTATTCCCAATAGTGTCACTCATTTAGTATTTGGATTTTATTTCAATCGAAAAATAAAAAATTATATTCCTGCTAGTGTTACTTATCTTAAATTTGGATATTATTTTAATCATGACATTAAAAATAATATTCCAAGTAATACTACTCACTTGACTTTGGGAAATAAATTTAATAAATATGTCAAAAATTGTATACCAAATACAATTACTCATTTGACACTTGGATCATATTTTAATAAAAGTATGAAAAAATATATTCCTAAAAGTGTCACTCATTTAAAATTTGGAAATTGGTTTAATCAATCCATACAAAAATGTATACCAAATAATGTAACTCATTTAACTTTTGGATGTCGCTTTAATCAATCAATTAAAAAAAATAATATATCATCATTATCAGCTGGATTATTATATTTAGAATTTGGCAGAGATTTTAATCAAGATATTGAAAATTGTATTCCAGACACTGTAACTCATTTAATTTTTGGAAATCATTTTGATCGTTCAATCAAAAATTGTATTCCAAATAGTGTAAAATATTTAACTTTTGGAAATAATTTTAATCAAGATATCAAAGAGTGTATACCATTTAATATAACTAATTTAATTTTTGGAAAAGAATTTAATCAAAATATTAATGATTTTATTAGATTACCGTCCAATGTTCATCGAGATAATAATTTAATTTATCAATTAACTCA
>HE978684.1:5914-8158 GCA_000285855.2 Ruminococcus sp. JC304
ATTCCTATTAGTGTAACTCATTTAACTTTTGGAGGTCATTTTAATCAAGATATTAAAAAATGTATTTCAAATGGTGCAATTTCATCTCCATATGGTACAACATATTCTCAATTGACTCATTTAACTTTTGGATGGAAATTTAATCAAAATATTAGAGGCTGTATTCCTGATAGCGTCACACATCTAACTTTTGGACATGAATTTAATAAGCCGATTATTAATGCTATTCCAAAAAATATTAAATATTTAACATTTAGCACTAATTTTAATCATCCTATAAATGATGCAATTCCTGAAAATGTAACACATTTAATTTTTGGTAATTCTTTCAATCAACCAATTAATAATTCTATTCCTGAAAGCGTAATTTATTTGAAATTTGGTGATGCATTCAATCATCCTATTGAAGGATATATACCTAAAAATGTTAAACATCTTTTATTAGGATGCATGTTTAAACAAAATCTAAAAAATGCTATCCCTAAAAATGTTAAATATTTACGCTTGGAAAAAAGTTTGTTTGAAAAACATAAAAAAGATATATCTAGTGACATTATAATATCATATTGTGATTAATTCTAGGATTATTTAAAATTGAATTTTAAATAATCTTATAAATAATATAAACCAAATCAATATATTATACTCATAATGAAATACTTTATCACATCTGCTTTACCATACCCAAATAATGCTTCTCCTCATTTAGGAAATTTAATTGGAGCTTTATTGAGTGGTGATGTTTATGCTCGATTTAAACGTGAACAACATCATGAAGTAATTTATCTATCTGGCACTGATGAATATGGCACAACAACAATGATTAAAGCTCGACAAGAGGGAGTTACATGCCGCGAATTATGTGATAAATATTTTGAATTACACAAAAAAGTATATGATTGGTTTAACATTCAATTTGATATATTTGGTCGAACATCAACCGAAAAACAAACTGAAATTACACATGAAATTTTTACCGGATTATATCATAGTGGATATATTGAAGAAAAAAATAGTACGCAAATGTATTGTGATACTTGTCTATTATATTTAGCAGACACTTATGTAAAAGGAACTTGTTATCATGATTATTGTCAAGGAAAAAATATTATTACAAATGGAGATCAGTGTGAAATTTGTCAACATATGATTGAAGTAACCAAATTAATTAATCCATTTTGTAGTATATGTAAAACAACTCCCATCATTCGTAATACTCAGCATTTATATCTTCAATTAGACAAATTGACAAATCAAATTGAAAATTATTTGGACAAAACTAATTTCAAATCTTCAGTTAATTCTATTGCTAAAGCATGGTTGAATACTGGATTGACCTCCAGATGCATTACTCGAGATTTATCATGGGGTACACCTATACCCAATGGAATAGATGATGTGATAGATAAATATAGTGACAAAGTATTTTATGTTTGGTTTGATGCTCCTATTGGATATTATTCTATATTAGCAAATGCTAAATCTGATTGGCGCGAATGGTTAAATTCTGATGTAAATTGGATATCAACCCAAGGAAAAGATAATATTCCTTTTCATACGATTATGTTTCCAGCATCTATTTTAGGAAGTGGTGTTAAATTACCGTTAATTAATGAAATTTGCTCGACTGATTATCTGTTGTATGAAGGAGAAAAATTTTCCAAGAGTAATAATTGTGGTTTATTTAGTGATCAAGTGATGAAAATTTCATCGGAATTAGACATTACAGAAGATTATTGGAGATTCTATTTAATGAGAATTAGACCAGAAACACAAGATAGTAGTTTTAATTTAAAAGATTTTGTTACTTGTATAAAATCAGATCTTGTTAACAATATTGGTAATTTGATTAATAGATATTTTTCTTTAGTTAAAAAATTAGACGTTAATGAATTCACATCAGATATTCCAGTAGACATTATTGAATATATTACAGAATATGTTGATTTAATGAATAATTTTAAATTTAGAGAAGCATTGAAATTATGTCTAAAAATAAGTGATTATGGTAATAAATATATACAAACAAATAGACCATGGAAACTTTTATCTACTGATATTAAAACAGCTGAACATGTACTATCTATAGCTGGTATGATTTGTTGGATATTACTATCATTACTTAAACCTTTTATTCCAAAAACAAGTGAAAATATTTTGCAAAAAATTTCCACCGATAATGATATTTATCAATTGAATGATAAAATAAAATACACTATTATTGGGAATATTGAATTACCTTTT
>HE978684.1:10904-12093 GCA_000285855.2 Ruminococcus sp. JC304
TTGGGAATATTGAATTACCTTTTCACAATATAGAGTTCAGCAAAATTGATGATCTAATTAAATCTAAGTAATTACAATTAATTATTGTGAGATTATTAAATAAATAATTATTTATTTAATAATATTACATTAAATGGCATCATTTCGAGAAATAGATTTTCATAGAGAAGCAGTTTTATCTAGTAAATTACCTTATCCATATTATTATCCTTATATAAGTGCTGTGCCAAATTTAACAGGGATAAGTCATCCTGATGGTGGTGTAAATTATAATTATGAAGCAAGTGCTTGTTATGATCAAGAAACAGGTGAATGTGCTAATCCATGTCATGATCAATCTAATAATTTATTTCATTCCGATTATTTAGATTTGCAAAAATATCACTATTATAATTATGATATAAATACACAAGATCCATGTAGCGTGTTAAATTTAAAAACTACTATTTTAACATCACAAATATTGGATCCTTTAATAGAATCAAATAAAATAGTTACGGAATTAGATAAAAATCCAAAACCAACCAATCTACTCGAACATTATATTGATTCTAATTTAATTGATTCGTGGGGAATTAAAATTATTAGGGATACTATTTATGTGTGTACAAATGGAGGTATACAATTGTATAATTTATTAGGCAAATCTCATAATAAAACAATTGGTGTTTTTGGTCCAATTGGTAACGCAGCTACAGTTACAGGAATTGCGCATAATGATAATTCACAATATTTTTTAATATATAGTGGGGCTCAATCAGCTGCAAGTACATTTGTAGTAGTTACTCGAGATGGAACAATAAATGCATATAACCCAATGATAAGCGAAAATAATACTATTTTAGTTATTGATAATTCTTTAGAAAATTGTGTATATACTGGTGTGGCTATATATCAATCTTTAATATATGTGGCTGATTTTTATAATCAGCGAATTGAAGTTTATGATAGATTTTTTGAACCGGTTTTATTACCTTTTGTTGATGAATCTCTTGACCAAATACCTCTAGATTTTGCACCATACAATATTGCAGCAATCGGTGATTTAATATATGTCACTTATGCTAGACAAAATCCTATTGATAATCAGTACGAGTTAAGTGATTATGGATATGGTTATATTAATATTTTTACGCCAGATGGACGTTTTGTGAAAAGATTTGCTAGTAAATGTACATTAAATTCTCCA
>HE978685.1:0-1090 GCA_000285855.2 Ruminococcus sp. JC304
ACTTATTCCTACATCTTTACTCGCTTCTAGTATTGAAGAATATGTTTTTAATTTTTTCCCAGTTTCCAAATTATATTTTATTACTGCTTTTACGGTTTTTTTGGTCAAATCGTTATCTATGGCATGCTGACTATTTCCTTGATTTGTTGTCCATTCTAAATTTATTGATCTACAATCCAATTTGTCACCATTTATATGATTTACCACATTATTATTTTCAGGATCATCATTTTCTACAAATAATTTTGCAACCATTTTATGTATTTTGATAGATTTTAGAGATTTTTTATTATTTTCTAGATTAGTATACATAAAACTCGGATATCCCGATTTTATATTTCTTTTAATTATTTTTTATCGGATGATCTCCTAACTAAACCATAATCAGATATTTCATAATCATTTTTTATTTTTTTCACCGGAATTTTTTTCCATTTCTCTTCTAATTCAGTCATATTTTTAATATAATCATCCATTTATTTATTCGCGAATAAAATTTTTTTATCAATATTTTAAGTTGTTCCCGCAATTTGAATGTGTTGCTCGCGTATCTGCGAACTAGCCATAATTTGATGTTATGACTAAGGCATACCTGAGGTTTACCTTCCGGAGGTTGTCTTGTAAGTAATTGTGTTGCACCTCTCGCGCGTGAGTGAGTTTTATCTCCCACCATTTGTTTGAGACGTTGATAATATGTTGGACCAATGAATATTTTAACTTCCATTCTTTGTCCCGTCATTCCATTATACATTGTTTCATTTCCCCATGCTTCATGTCCCAAAGCTACTAAATCATCATTAATTTTATTAATATTAACTCCTGTAAATGGAGTTGCATCTCCATATACTCCTTTAATTGCACAAACTTTACCTAGTAAACATTCAATTAATTGACCTATCGTCATACGTTTGGGCATACAATTAGGATTGATAATAATATCAGGAATTAATCCTGATTTTGTAAATGGAAGATCTGCACGATGAATTTTAAACCCAACTGTTCCTTTTTGCGTTTGTACCAAACTCAATCCAGAATTTCCTCTGAAAATCATTGTTCCTATTGATTCGACTTACTAATCTAATGAAACAGG
>HE978685.1:4948-6043 GCA_000285855.2 Ruminococcus sp. JC304
ATTCATACACTAATTTTTCTCCATCAATTAATGTTGCAACTTGATGTTTTTTAGTCAAATCTTTGAAATATATCCAACCTTTATCTGTTAAAACTTCGGTTTGTGTATCATAACATGAGAACTTATCACCCACTGCTGGAATTCTTTCTGATCTAACTCGAATCTTAATAATAGGATATCCATCATTATTAACTTCTGTAATAACTTTATCGATGGCTCCAGGAACGAGTGATTTATAAATTGTTGAATTATCTTTGTAAGGTTTTTCATCTTCGCGAGTTGTTGGTTTAGGATTAACCATACCAATAATAACATCTCCGTCACGAATAACTGTCTCTACTTTAGCATATCCTTCTTCGGATAATTTATCATAATTAGCATCTTTCAAATTATCTACTTTATTTGGATCTGGTTTCATAAATATACCAGTTTGTGATGATGCTGGATTCTTTTTGATTGTTTCAAAATATTTTTTGAGCGCTTGGGCTCTCATATATCCCTTTTGAATTGCTGATTCATTCATTAACAATGAATCTTCTTGGTTAACAATTATACCAACCATATTCTGAGCATTTCCTCTCAGTGTCATTGGTTATTAACTTTCAGTAATAAATCCTATTATTGTGGGAACATATTACCTAGAGCTAATCAATCTTTCGACTGGGTTTAGCATATACCTTAAGCCACTTGTTAAAGCAGCCCACTACCATCTATGCGTTGAACCTTCTCCATGTGAAATTAATCATTTAGGAGCTTGGATGCGGATCATCTCTATTCTTAATATTTTTACCATACCTTTGAGAATTATCCAAAGCCACATTAAAGTTTCCTATTAATGTTTGGTAATTAAGACTTACAAGACCTCCCCGCAGTTTGGAAGTGTCGCCTACCACAATGTAGACTTGCCACAGTTTTGGCTGTGACATGGGCTAACCATTAACCCTGTATAACTTGCAATTGCTACAATACTATTTTCACCAGACGGGAAAATATGTGTTCCAGTATATTTGGATGCTCGTGATGTTACAAGTGGTATTTGAGAATGATAAAGTATATAACTAATATCAGTTCTTTCGCGATAATCAGAGATATATA
>HE978685.1:10127-11926 GCA_000285855.2 Ruminococcus sp. JC304
TTTATTATTATTTTCGGATAAACAGCAATAATGATAACCCATTTTTAATTGTAATTTTCTGATTTTTTTTGTATATTTATTTCGTATATTTCCATTATTGGATACTTCATAATTTTTAAAAACCTGGTACAACTTTCCAAATTTCATTTTGAACATGTTTTTTCAGGTGATTAGTTGTTTTCGATCCAGAATTTTTAGATTTATGTGACATTTAATTTGATATTTTAATTTGTGTAATATTTTTTTAATATGTGCAATATTATTTCAATTTTTAAAGTTTTCCCCGCAATTTGAACGTGTTGCCTGCGTACCTGCAGACTAGCCATATTTTTAATATGACTGGAGCTCGTAAAACAAACCCTCGGGAGTTTCTAATGGATCAACAGATCCATATTGTGTATTATGTAAATGACGTGGACTGGTCATTTTATTAGTAGATGCGTCAACAGTTGGTGTAATAACACGACGCAAATATGAAAGTGAATGTAAATGATTCATTCTATTTAACATTTGAGATAAACCTTTGAGAGATTGTGTTCCAAATACACCAGTTGATAAAGCTTGACGTAATCCTTGTTCAATAGTATTTGCTTTGATATGTGGAATAATATTTGGAGGTTTTTTATCATCAGCATTTTTTGTTCTAAATATTTTATTACAATCATTAATCATTTTCTCATAAAATTGCTTGAACAAAGATCCCAATAATGTCCCGGTTAATAGAATTCTTTTGTTAACCATAGAATCTCTATCATCACAACCACGATATTCCTCGACATCTTTGCTATTTTTAGTGTAACATTTAAGTAATTTATGTATCATATAGCAAATATAATATGCTTTGTATAACATATCAATTTTAGGGTTATTTGTACCAGAACTGACATGTGGTAATATATATTGTTTCATAATTTTTTTCCACATATTTTCTTCTCTGTTTAGCTCTTGCTTCGGGATTAGATTCAGAATAAGTTTTGGTAGATTTCAAACTATCTATCATTTTTTCCATAGCTTCTTCTTGTGTCATGGAAGGTGAATTTTGTAAATTCATAGAAATTGATAACTGATTCAAAAGATCTTTTTCTCGTCTAACATCTAGAATAGCATCAACAATATCTTCATCATTTTCTATTCCCATTGCTCGAATTAATGTGAAAATTGAAACATCTTTAAAATATGGTACAGATAATATAATTGAATTATCTTTTTTCATACGAATGGTAAAAGTTTGCGGATTACCAACTAGTTGTGTTGGTGGTTGTGACAATACTCGCACATAATAAATTAAAGAATTTTGATCTTTTTGAGTAAAAACCATTGGTTTTCTACGAATCATGGATTCCACAGACAATACTACTTTTTCGCTACCATTTATAATAAAATATCCTCCTGCATCATATTTACAATGTCGACAAGACAAATCTGGTCTCAAAGTTAAATTACAATATTTACTTTTGACCATAATAGGTATTTTAGCAATTGGCACATCTTTTTCAGGTGCACCAATAATACGTGTTTCAGTATTTCCTGTACTAATATCAACAATGTCTTGCCATTGTGTTACAGTCGCTGTATATTTAGAAGAATATGATAATTGGTTTTGAATTGCATCAAGCGGATATAATAATCCTTCATCATTATCAAGAGAAGGAGGTTTAATTCCTAAATCGTCAAAAGTGAGACGATATCTAATTACTTTATTTTCTGTAGTTTTTTCAGAAATAATATTTTCTCCAGATTGTAAAATACTGGGGATAGTTTCTTCAATAAGTTGATTAAAAGAGTCAATATGATGACTT
>HE978686.1:0-1012 GCA_000285855.2 Ruminococcus sp. JC304
ATGATTGATTTTTCCCAAGAAGAATATCGTAGAAAACTTGGTAAAGGTTATTATAATTATATTTTCCAATTGCCGGAAATTTTTTGTTTTGGTGGATATTGTCGAGATGCTATTATGACCGGAAACAAGCTTAGTTTCCAAGATCTTGATATTAGATTCGAATCAAAAGGTCAAGTTGCTCGCTTCATTACCAATAAACTGGTGCCCAAATATAATATGCTCAAAGTAGACGAAATATCAGGTAGTTTTTATACAGGATGCGAGACAGTTCATATTCAACACAAAGAATATCCTGAAGTATTTTTGAAACTGGATTTGGTTCATGGACATAATTCTCATTTTGGAAAATCTGATTATTTTGATTTTGATGTTAATATGCTCAAAACAAAAAAACCTATGTCTAATGATATGGATTCGACCAGCATTCAGAATGTAGTTGAATCTATTAATCCAGATTGTGATGTTAATAGTATTATTGAACATTGCATAGCCAAAGAATTTATTGTGCTATCTAACTGTGGTCAACCACTTTTGAAACACACACCAAATATCGCACCTACATTTCATTCTGGACGTATTGTTGGATTCAATAAAACCATGTCTAATGATTGTATTGATAGAAAAACGAAACGTGGTCGCATCCTGTTGGATCGTAAAATCAAAATGGAAGCCAGAGGTTGGAAGTGTATCAATTCAAATTGTGAAAATCCAAAGTGTGTACTTGCTTCACAATCAACTGTGAATAAGTATGAAACTTTTTTGAATCGACTTGATTTTGAAAAAGATCAAATACTTCAAAAACTTGATCAAGTTGATCATATTGAAATCAAGATGTCAAATCGAATGCACTACGAGTTGACAAAAGATTCTCATAAAATTGAAAAAAGCAAAACTCAAACAATTAAAACTAGAAAATACCTAGTTAAACAAGGTGATATTAAACCTGTTCAGAAAATTAAATACCGAAGCAAACGTAGTGGAAAACGCGATTTGTTGGATTAATATTTTAGTC
>HE978686.1:3248-6854 GCA_000285855.2 Ruminococcus sp. JC304
TGGATTAATATTTTAGTCAAAAAATTAGATTAAAATATTAATAAATAAAACACGTATTTATTAGATATATTATTAATGATATCAAACGTTATCTAATTGTGATAATAATATTCGTCATATTGTTCCCAGTTTATCTGCGATAATTTTACATAAAATAGGTAGTTGTGAAAAAGATTTAAATGAATTAAAAAAAATACATGGTTCAATAAGTGATTTCAATTGGACAGAATATAAATATGTGTATTATATGAATGCAGCCCAAGTAATTTTAAACCAAGTGAAATTATTTAGAAATATTTATGAAGAAATTAAAAATGGTTCAATAAAAAATAAGCAAATTAATCCATTATATTCCAGATTATTAGAATTTAATAATGGTGGTCGTAATAATAATTATTCATCAAAAAATATCTATGTTTATGGAGGATTTATTAGAGATTATATTAGTAAAAATATATATAACGATATTGATATTAGATTTCCTTGCAGAGAATTAGCTAATATATTTATGAATCATTGCATTCCTCAACAATATGATATTAATATTATTGGTGAAAATGAATTTGGATTCTATCCTGATATTTGGGAATGTATCAGTATTGAAATTGTGCAAGACAAATATCAAAATTATCCAATCAAAATAAATTTAACTTGGGACAAATATCGTAATGTAAATTATCACTATTTTGATTTTGATGTCAAAATGTTATTAGTGCATGATTTTGTTTATGGTGGAGAATTTACATCTATATTTTCACTGACTAATTCAGAATGTTGTCTACAATCTGTTATTGAAAATTGCCAATCCAAAAAATTTATAGTATTATCAATCAATGGTGAACCTTTAATTTCACATGGTAATCATGACATACATATTATTAGAAATGATCAAGGCAAAATAATTAATATTGAAAATGATATAGGTCTTATGAGAGGTGAATATAGGTCTCCTTCAAGACCTCATTGTATCTCTCGATCCAGTGAGCCTGGTAAAATATTGCTGCAAAAAATAGATAAAATGTGTCTAAATGGATGGGATTGTCTTAATGAACCATGCGATAATCTATGGTGTGTATTAGCACCAAAAGATTTAGCTTGCGAATATGAGAAATATTTGGAAGAAAAAGAAATAGCTTTTCTTGAACAATGGAGACAAGTTTTTTTGGAAAATGATATTAATAATGAAATAATATCAGATTCACATAATTTATCAGATGAAATGTTTGACAATAATACCAGATCCAAAAGAAATCGGAAAAGATCCAAAAGAAAATCTAGGAGAAAACCTCGCAAATAAAAATTGATTAATAATTAGATTGACATTTGATATCTAAATATCAAATATTAATTCAATGGATTCATACGAAATTGATATTAATGAAATTATGCCAGTTGTTGTTCCAAATTTAACCTCTATTATTTTAGATAAAATGCCTGAAAAATTAAATGAAATTAAAACGATACATGGATCTAGTGATGATTTTATGGTTTATATTGAGGATTTTCGTCGCATTCATTATATGAATGTTGCCCGTGATATTATTCATGCTATTGCAAAATTTTGTGAGTGTTATGATAGAATTACCAATGGACAAATTAATTTAGAATGTCCATTTGAAAATGATTTACAATCACGTTATAGTCATAATTTATCTCCGCGTCCACCTGTGTATATATTCGGTGGTTTCGTGAGAGATTTAATAGCTGGTAATATATATTCTGATATTGATATCAGATTTGGTTTCGCGACAATATATTTATTTATTTATTAAATATTGTATGCCAAATAAATATATTATCAAAAAAAAATATACCATAGATAATAGTATTTCACGATATTCTGGAAAATGTATTGCTGTGGAAATTTTTACTCGAGATAATCCAAATATTGTTATTAAATTAGATTGCACATATATTTTTAAAGATAGTATAGTATATGTAGATGGTCATGTTCAATTCGATTTAGATGTAAATTCATTGGCTTTATACTTATCAATAGTAAATGGTAATCTAAAGTCAAAGATAATAGCATTATCGAATATACTAAATTTACCAAAAATAATTAAAAACTGTCGGAAAAAAAATTTATTGTTTTAAATAAATCAGGTTATTCAGTTAAATCACATCATTATATATTTAGTGATTGTATTTTTTGCACCGATGGTTGTGATTCTAATAATAAATATATATGTTATACTTGCTATAACATGGAATATTATATCCAACGCATTAAAAATATGATTTCAAAAGGTTGGACCATTAATAATAATCTCTGCGATAATTTATCATGTCTTTTAAATCAAAAAATTTGAAAATATTATTCCATAATTAAATCAATAAATAATAAATATATAAATTATCTTGTTTACAAGACAATTTATATAATGTTATCTGCATATGGAAATAATATTAATATCATGATTCCCAGTCTTGCTTCTATTATTTTTGAAAAATGAAAGAATATACGGATTTTGTAACTCGATTGCAAAAATATCATGGTTCTATCATAGATTTAAAATCAACACAAAGAGAATATGAATTTGTTCACAAAATGAATGTAGCTAAAGCAATAATTGATTCGATTGAAAGATTTAACATGTGTTATGAATACATAAATACAGGTGGCAATCCTACTTGTCAAGCCGAAGTTAAGCTATCAAAATATTTTAGAAAAAATTTTAGAAAAAATCCTAAGTGCAACAAAGTATTTATATATGGTGGATTTTTAAGAGATTACATAGCTGGGGATATATATTCTGATATCGATATTAGATTTGATTCAAAAAAATTAATTAAAATATTTATTGACTATTATATTCCAGAACAATACATTAAACAAATTTTACCAATCAGTTTAAACAATAATGCATCACGTTATTATTGCAAATGTATTACGATGAATTTAATTTTACCCGGTTATTTAAATTATCCTGTTACGATTGATTTAACTTATACAAATAAATCATATTTTATGTTAGATATAGTTCATTCTAGCAGCGATTTTGATGTGAATATGTTAAGACTAACTAGTTTTAAAAATAATGACATTATATCGGGTTTAACTACATATCATCCAAATTGTCAAATTAATGATATTTTGGAAAATTGTCGTAATAAACAATTTATAGTAATGTCATTGGATGAACACCCCAAAATTAAACACCATGTTACCGCAAAATATTTATATGATATAAACGAAGATATAATTGGTACAGAATATCCTGATGAAATAGCATTTTATCCAGATTGTATTAATAGATATAGTGATCATGGTCAAAGATTATTACAACGCATGGTAAAAATGCAACAATATGGATGGAATTGTCGTAACGAACTGTGTGAAAATCCTTGGTGCATATTATCACCTAATGAATTATCTAACAAATATTATCGCTATATGAAAATTTATAAAGGCATTGATTTATCCGACACTAAATCTATAAATTATGAAATGGATTTATATGGTGATATTATATTTGATAATGATGAATTTGAAGAATTTATTAGTGATGATGAAGATTTGGATATTAACGTTAAATCAGTAGCTCGTTCTAGTTATATAACGAAAAAAAAATGCCAATCTAAAACTAGGATTAAAAAATATTA
>HE978686.1:9220-10001 GCA_000285855.2 Ruminococcus sp. JC304
AACTCTTGTCAAGTACTGCATTACTGGTCCTTGCGTTGCCAAGGATGCTTCTGAAGGATACTCTGTCCGGATGCATCTCTCTTGAACTCTCCAACTAAAGAGTTTGAGGACATTAAGCTCCAAGTGGATCTGGGTTACTTGCACGATCCAATTCACGAATCTCCTCAACACTTTGACATGGATGTCAACATGTTGGTCTCCACTCTGGATGTGGATGATCCTCATTTCATGGATTCACTCCAAGTTGCCAACCCAGACTGTGATCTGAAAACTGTTCTGGATCATTGTCTCAACAAGTCTTTCGTGGTGTTCTCTCAGAATGGCAAGACTCTTCTGGAGCATGAAGATGTTCCCATGACAGCTGTCTACAATGAAGAGGGACTCATGACTGACATTGACTTCGATTTCAGAATCTTTTTGCATCGCCCATGCATTGGAATGGGATCACGAGGCCGCAAGCTCAGGATGCGCATTGACAAGATGCAGGAAAGAGGTTGGACCCAACTCAACACCGAGTGCAGAAACCCCCAGTGTGTTCTGGCTTCCAAGAAGTTGGTGGCTGATTACAACTCTCTCATTGAAAGGAGAGAGCAAGAGAGGTTGAAGACAAAGATTCAACGCCTCAAGAACCGACAACAACAACTTCAGGATAGCATTCTGATGTCCATGTCCAGGATTCCTGGATATATTCCTCGCAAGACAGCGAACAGAATGAGTCATGAAAGTCGTGTTCGATGACACAAGAAAGACTTGTTGCGCAAGGAACGAGTCAAGGCCAAAA
>HE978686.1:10258-11290 GCA_000285855.2 Ruminococcus sp. JC304
CAAGGAACGAGTCAAGGCCAAAAAGGCAGCACAGAGGGAATCTCGCTATCGATGATTCTAATTATCATCATCAATTAAATATTTAGTTGATAATAATAGAAAAAATTGATATTATATTATTTTAATAACTTCATAATAATTGAAACATTAATAAACTTCTGTTTGTCAGAATATAGTTTATTAGTTGATAAATGAATACTATTCCAATTAAAAATAGTCCACTAACTTTATCATCAATTATTATCAAAAATAAAATCGATAAATTAGGTCGAGATAGTTTTAAAATGAATTATTAAAAATAGGTTTGCCGAAAGACGATACAGAATGTTTGTTAAATAGACATGAACAGACTGTTAAAATAACATGATTGAAGTTATTTTTAATAGTCTCGAACAATTTATTAATCAATTTTCAAAAGTCTCACCTGGTACTAAATTACCAAAACATCAACCAATGGTTTATGGTGGTTATTATAGAGATTATTTAGCAGAATTACCTTTCAATGATCTAGACATAAGATTTAGATGTTTGAATGATATTAAAATATATATTGAACATTTTTTGCCATTCACATGTGTCAATATAAATAACAGCTATAGTTATTGCGGTTGTGTTACTTTGATGATATCTAATTTAGATACAATTGATATTAAATTACGATTGGATCTTACATATCTAATAAAAGAATATGATTATTCAACTGGTAAAAAATGTTTTAAAACGCGACAAGATTTTGATGTAAACTTACTGATTGGTACAAAATCAATTCACAATATTAATAATAATAATTTTATGCGTCTGGGAAAATATTGTCAAGTAAAAAATATTATAGAAAATTGTCGCAATCGCCAATTTGTTGTTTCGACCGGATCGGGACGTCCAATAATCAAACATCATCATACATACATTAAAATATATCGTGATAATTATGGATTGATAACATCAATACAATACAATCATCCAGATAATAACCAATACGATTGTATTTCTCGCAACAGTAAACAAGGAATGAAACTTTTAGAACGCATGTAT
>HE978687.1:0-799 GCA_000285855.2 Ruminococcus sp. JC304
CAATTTCTTTATTAATGGCATCAATTACCATTTGATTTGATATATTATTTTCATAATTAATAATATACTGTTGGTGTAATTCAATATTCTTATCAATCATTTTGATGTTTTCTAGATAAATATTTTTTTCTTTGATCAAATTATCTACTTCATGTTTTGTACCACTGAATTCCGATAAAGTATCTAATTCACGTTGTGCTATGTCTATTTTATTCATAATATCTTTATTGTGATAAAAATTAAACAAATTAATACTTTTATCTAAAATATTTTGACGAGTATCGTGATATTCTTTTTTTATGTTTATAATATCAGGTTGTATAGATTCAGGTGATTCTAAATATACTTTTGTATCTTGAATCCAATTTGCATATTTATTAATAATTTTATTAATATTTTTGTTGAATTTTTCCACAATATCATCATTTTTCTGAGATAATCCAGTTTCATATGATTTAAACTCATTAAGTTTTTGTAATAATTTTATAAAATTATTTTTTTGACCTGAAATTATTTCGAGTTCACGTTTATTATATTTATCTAATTTATTGTCAATAATAAATTCCGTTACTTTATCTAGTTCTTTAGACTTGACAGATATTTTTTCATTTTCTTTTTCTAATTCGTCTAAAGGATTATTAGAGACTACTTTTAATGATTTTCTAAAATTATTAATTAAAATTTTTAATTCATCTATTCTCGACATTTTATCACTGAGATGTTTATCTTTATGATTTTCTAATACTTTATTAATGGTAGATATCTTATTGTTTAATTCTATTTTTTGGTCAATTAGATC
>HE978687.1:1548-2740 GCA_000285855.2 Ruminococcus sp. JC304
TATTTGTATAATATTTTCTCGACTTGTTAAATCGTAATGAGACAATTCCCCATATATCGTCAGAGATGGTTTTATATTTTGTTCTAAACACAAGTCTATCAATGTGATTAAATTTTGTTGAATATTGTTTCTTTGTAATACTAAATTATTAATATCTTTGGATAATAATCCAATATTTTCCTTCATTTCTTGCAAAGATTTTTGTCCAACTTTTTGCTCTAAAAGTTTTAATTTACCAGTTAATTCCTTTAACTTGTTATGTGCATAATCATGACAATCTTGAAACACATTTAATTTTAAAATTTCATTAAGATATTCCTTTTTTTGTAATTGTGTCATATCAGCAAAATTAAGACTTTTACCCTGTTGTAGACAAAAACAAGTAGTAAGATAATCATTATAATCGCCAATTAATTCGGATATTTTTTATTTGTGTCATTTTTGTCTAAACCATTTAAATTTTTTTTGATAGTTTTACCTTTTTTATCTTTTTCCATAATATAAAAATTTACGTCTATTTTAACTGTCAAACCATTTTTATTTCGATAACCCAATCTTTCGATTAAATACTCTTGACTTCCTATACTCAATAATAAACTACAATACATATTGTTTTCATTTTTATTAAGAATATCTCTTCTTTCGCCCCTACTACATTTATCAAATAAACAAAACAATATAATATCTAAAATAGCAGATTTACCATAATGATTCGGAGCAACTATTCCAATTATTTTATTAGCATCATATTTTCTAAAATCTATCACATTGTCTTTTCCATAAGATAATGTATTTGAAAAATTAAGCTCTAATAATTTCCATTTTTGATTTTTAATGGCATTATGCATAACATCAGCTACTTGATCTTTTTTACGAGATAATATTTTCTGATATATTTTTTTATGTAGTTCCGTAATATTTTTGATAGATACATCATCTAGTTGTTTTTTTTCAAGATGTTTACGAATAATTACTTCTTGTGTTGCGTATGCACTTGTTTTATTTTTTATAGTTTTTTGTGTCGGAGAATTATTATGTGCTTTTGTTTTAAAATTAGATTCTTTGACAATTTCCTGTATCAAATATTTTTTTTCTAATTCTTTTACTACTTCTTGATATTCAATTTGATTAGTATTTTCTAATATAAATCTTATTCTTGGTTTTTTTGGAATATCAGTTTCTATCATTTTAC
>HE978687.1:5274-7994 GCA_000285855.2 Ruminococcus sp. JC304
TGTTTCGCCATACGATTGTTGTATTAAACTTCCTGCATAGGCTATTGTTTTTCATCATTCATATATTGATATTTATGAATATCACCCAACATAACATAATCATAACCAATGAAATCTTCTGCTAATAATTGTTCATTATTCATTCGATAACCAACATCAGTTTTGGCATTATGAACTGGTCCATGATACAATGCTATTTTATATTTTTTTTATGTTTAATTTTGTTCCATATTTCAGAATTTATTTTATTGGCAGATACTAATGAATCATCAAAAACACTAGTTACACCAAAAATAATATTTTGATACTGATATAATCCTGATTTTTTTAAATAATACAAATTTTGTAAAGTTCCAATATCATCCACAATCGGGCTTAATGCATCAAGTCTATTTTTATTAGATAGATTACAATCATGATTTCCTGGAATTACAATAACAGGAGCAATTTCATTTAATGATTTGAAAAAATGATAAGCTATTGAAATAGCTTCTGGACTAAGTTCAGTTTTTGTATGCATTATATCGCCTGTTAATACAATTAATGAAATTTTATTATTTTGTCCAATACTAGATTTCAGTTTTTGATATGTTTTCTCAAAAACTTCACGATATTCTTGATGACGTTGAGTATTTCTAATATGTATATCTGAAATATGATAAATATGTTGTATTTCAGTTTTATTATCATCATGAATTTTAATAAAAGTTATTGATTTATCTGACGTTTCGGATATTTCTGATGATTCTGATGATTCTGATGATTCTGATGATTCTGATGATTCTGATGATTCTGATGATTCTGGCGAATCATTTAACAATTTATGTTTAGTTTCAGATTTAGTTTCCGATTTTTTTTCTGAAGTTTTTTTATTAGACATAATTGTTTTATTATTAACCAATTTGTTTTTAGATAGTATTTAAGATTCAATATTTTTAATAATTCATTAAAAATTTTAAACAATTATATTTATTATTATTATTCAATATAATTATTGATCTAAATTAAGTGAAATATTTTGAACGATAGGTTCACGGATGGATTCTTGATATGAATCGAGTGAAATATTTTGAACGATAGGTTCACGGATGGATTTTTCAACAACTTCTTGAATAGGTTCTTGAACAGGTTCTTGTACGATTTCTTGTGCAGGTTCTTCGACAACTTCTTGCACAGGTTCTTCAACAACTTCTTGTACAGGTTCTTCAACAACTTCTTGTATAGGTTCTTCAACAACTTCTTGTACAGGTTCTTCAACAACTTCTTGTATAGGTTCTTCAACAACTTCTTGTACAGGTTCTTCAACAACTTCTTGTATAGGTTCTTCAACAACTTCTTGTATAGGTTCTTCAACAACTTCTTGTACAGGTTCTTCAACGGGTTCTTCTACGGGTTCTTCTACGGGTTCTTCTGCGACTTCTTGTATAGGTTCTTCTACGGGTTCTTCTACGGGTTCTTCTACGGGTTCTTCTACAACTTCTTGAACAGGTTCTTGTGCGACTTTCTGGATAGAATTTTCATTGCTAGAAACATCTCCAAAATCTACAATAATAGGATCATCGTTAACGGAAACAATATTCTCAATTATGTTAGTATTTAGTAATTCGTTATTAATTGATTTATCCTCACTATATTTTTCAAAAAAGTTTTAATTTCATCAAATCTATTAAGTTTAATATTTTCAATTAAAGAAGTTTTAATAGTTGAAAGTGCAACATCAAGATTAGAATTATTCATGCAATGGATAAATAATTCGGATTTTTTCCTATCTAGAAGATTAATTAGAACTGTCGCATCAGGATTAAAACTTTCATGTTTAACTATTAATTCAGCAATATTAGTATGGCCATATCTTAGACATTCATAATAAGAAAAATTATCACTATAACTAACATTAAGTGGTGCATAATTATTCATAATCCATTCAACGACTTGTTTTTTACCATAACAAGCACAATGACAAAATAATTGAGTCATTGGAGCAATTAATTCAAATTGATCAACAATATCATATTCATTTTCAGAAATTTGCTGGATACCGCAATAAGAAATTACCGTACTAATAATTCCGTTTTCGGATGTTGATGAATTTATTAACTTGATAAGGGGATGTATATAAGGACTAGTATTCATTAGTTTTGGAATAGTTTTAACTTCTTCATTAGACTCAACAACGGGTACATTATTATTTTCTGATTCATTAATAAGGGGTTGAGTTTCGGCACTGCTGGTATAATTTCCCATAGTTAATAAGTATATATATATATATATAACAATGAATAATTTTATATATAATGAAAATATTTTTCAATTTTTTTTGAAAAATATTTTTAATATGGATCAATAAATATTATTAATTTTTGCGATTTTTTGCATTCTCAATCAATTGATCCAATGATGGCTCGTCATTAAGTCGAGAAATAGATGCATTAAGTCGAGAAATAGATGCATTGGGTCGAGAAATAGATGCATTGGATCTTGATACAGATGCATTGGGTCTGGAAATAGATGCATTGGATCTTGATACAGATGCATTAGATTTGGAAATAGATGCATTGGGTCGAGAAATAGATGCATTAGATCGAGAAACAGAATTATTATTTGGTTTAATATTTTTTGATATATTTAGTGCAGTTTTTGAATTATTAATAGATACAGGCTCATTGTGATTATTAGCAATCATATTATTTAATTTTCTAATAGATGTTTTTTGTGAACTT
>HE978687.1:10224-10845 GCA_000285855.2 Ruminococcus sp. JC304
TTGACATATTTTTGGACGACAAATTAATATCGTTAGTTGGTATTGGTACAGAATTACCAGCAGTTTGTGGAGGTAATGTAGTTAATACACTCAAATCTTTAGAAACAGGAACGACAGATGATGATTTATTGCCAGTGAAAAAATCACCAATTTTATTTGTTGTTTCACCAATTTTTTTGCTGATTGTGGAAAATATATTTCCGGTATCGTTAGAAGCAGTATTTACAATATTTTTAGTCTGATCAATAGTTGTATCAATTGCTGATTTTGTATTATCAACAATATTAGTAGCAACTCCGGTAGCTGTATTGGCTGTATTTGTTGCAACATTGTTCGCAACATTTTCTGCATTACCAAAAAGAGATGAAAATGCTTGTGTAATTTTATTATATAATGAGGTAGAAGATGCTTGTGATGGTGATGCTATTTGAATATTTTTATTAGATATAACATCTTTAGTGGGTAAAAGCGCTAAATTTGCATCAACATTAATCGCTGCTCTATTATTAATATTATTAGAACTAAATTTGTTAGAATCACGAATTATTGTTTCATTGTCATTCATATCAGCATACATAGGTTGTGAATTATCCGATAAAGATATTGCGTTTTTACCAGGAA
>HE978688.1:0-2649 GCA_000285855.2 Ruminococcus sp. JC304
TTTTTCGCCAATATCTCCCTTAATGGATTCTCCTTCATTTCCTTTTTCACCCTTTTCACCATTTATATTAGTTTGTACAACCCATATTCCTGAATTATCAAATACTAAAAAATTATCAAGTGCAACAATATTATTATAAAAAATAGTGTTAATATTTGGTATTTTTTTATACAAAAAACCAGTATCATTGTCCAAATAATAATCACCAATTGTTCCGAGTGATTCACTTGGGATACCTGAACCAGATAATATTTGTGTACCAATTTCCCCTTTATCACCTTTTAATCCATCATTTCCTTTTTGTCCTGTGCTTCCAAGATCTCCTTTATCACCTTTTAATCCGTCATTTCCAAGATCCCCTTTGTTACCTTTTAATCCATCATTTCCTATATTTCCTTTATTACCATTATTACCTTTTAATCCAGTTTTACCATTTTCTCCTTTTATACCTCTTGGTCCTGGTATAATCATAGAAAATCTTTCCGAGTTTATTCTATCATACAATCTATTAATTCTATTATCAACATAATTAATAATATTATTTTGTGATCGTGACATAATAATATATATTAACTAATATATTTTAATTGAATTAAATATTCCACACTAATAAATTTATTTGTATTTATAAATAAATTTATTAACATTCATATAAAATCAAGTAATAATTGTGATTTGTTTTTACATTTAAGACGAAATATTAACAATATCATAATAACAACTATAATTTTGACCACTACTGTTACTAATTGTAATGGTAAATCCACTCGTTGATAAAGCTGTTGGAACAAATGTTGGTGTAGGAGTAACTCCTGCAGGATTAACAAAACAACTAATACCTCCTGATGGCGATGTTGGTATTGATACTGCATACGTTCCAGCAATATTTGAAACTTGGAAACAAGATGTTACTGATGTGCCAGATGAACCAATAATTCTAGCATTAACATTTGCAAATCCAACAAGAGGTAACGTAGCTGGTAAATTATTTGAAAGTACTATTATACCGCTTAAATTTCTACCCATGACTTTAGTATTTTGTGAAGATCCTGATTGTAAAGGATTACCAGAACTTGAAAAACTTGCATGTGCAAATGATCCTGGCATATATGCCAATGAATTAATTCCTATTGAACCACTGTATTCTGCGTCAGATTTATTATTTCTTCCAAATGCAAATGATCCATTAGATAAAGCTCGATGAATTTCTCCACTAGCACTACTAATACCAGCTACAAAAGTTCCATTACCAGACAAAGTTATTATTCCATTATTTGTTGCTGCTCCAAAGATATGAGAACCTTGTGTAGTAGAAGGTATTGATATTCTCGCATTAGATGATGCACCACTTATAGCACACCCTAATGTACTATCACCAATTGTCATTTGACCATTGGCAGTTACATAACCACTACATATAGATCCTCTTGATCCAGCACCGAGTGACATTGTAGATCCACCAATAACATTTCCAAAACATTTACATCCAGGACTACTATTACCAATTGACATTGTTGCACCATTACAATCACCCATAACCTCAGATCCATTTGAAGAATCGCTGCCGATACTCATTATTCCGCCACTTAGAGTGTATCCAGATATATAAGATCCATATGTACCATTTAATATTTGTGCAATACTACTTGTACTGGCATATCCACTAATATGAGAACCATATGCAGCATCACTAATTAATAATCTACCTGAACTACTTACAAATCCTAAAATAGATGTTCCAAAAGATCCACTACCTGTTGTCATTGAACCATTACCAATAGCATTTCCGCGAATTACCGATCCAATAGAATTTATACCTGTTGAAATTGTTGAACCACTTGAACTACCCATAACTAGTGAACCAAATGCATTACTACCAGTAGTAATAGAACCACTATTTGATGCAAAACCCATTGCTTTCGATCCGTAAGCGCCACTACCTGTTGAAATTATACCTCCAAGTGAATATCCGACTGCTTCTGATCCAATAGCATTTAGTCCAGACGATATACTACCACTTGTTGAAGCACTTCCCATTACTCTTGATCCAAATGCACTTGATCCTGTGAATATTGTAGAATTATCAGCATTTCCTTGAGCACTTGAACCATTCGCATTGATACCTGTAAATATTTGAGAATTATTAGAATTTCCCATAGCTTGCGATCCTACCGCTCCACTTCCTGTTAAAATCATGCCAGAATTTGATGCATATCCCATTGAAAATGATCCAAAACCATTAAAAGTAGTGGAAATTCTTGAACCATTTAATGCATAACCAAATACTGTAGATCCAATTGCTCCACTACCCGTACTTAACGTACTATTTGTTACTGCGGATCCAAAAATTTGTGAACCAAGAGCTCCTGTTCCAGTAGTAATTGTACTACCGCTATTACTGTATCCACCCACAAAAGATCCATCACAACCTTGATTAGAAGATATTGTTGAACTATTTATTGAACTTCCAAAAACAATCGAACCTGGACCTTCTACTATTATTGATGAATTATTATCAGCATAACCTCTTGCCATTGCACCATAACAAGAAAACCTTGCCTGTATTGCACCACTATTATTTGCATATCCAAATAACTCTGTTCCATTAGCCGCAACAAGTGAATTGAGAAATATAGACGAATTATTGTT
>HE978688.1:5571-6501 GCA_000285855.2 Ruminococcus sp. JC304
CTCGACCAATTATGGATGAACCAGTAAAACCTGAAGAAGTAATTATGGTAGATCCATTTTCAGAACTAGCATGTACTTGACTTGAATTTGATCCTCCGCGCATTGTTATAGATGAACCACTTGAACAATACCCATTAATTGAAGAACCACTACATCTATCACTAATAGATATTATCGAAGAGTCAGTAGATGTAGCAATAATATTAGAAGTCAAAGATATATTTCCCATGGTAATTGAACCACTATTATTTGCATATCCAATAACTTGAGATCCATATGAAGCATCACCCACAGATATAACACTATTATTATTTGAAAATCCCATTGATTGCGAAGCATATGCTCCACTTCCGGTAAAAATTATACCACTATTATCAGCATATCCGCTTGATTTTGAACCATCTGCTGAAATACCAGTTATAATACTCGAACCATTTTCGGTTTTACCATTAGCACAAGAACCAATACCATTTGCTTGAATAAAAGATCCACTTGTTGATAAACCATATACCATCGATCCATCAGAACCTGATGTCGATTGTATATTTCCTCCATTGTTTGTAATACCACCAACTAATGAACCATTAGCTGCGGATAAAATTTGACCACTTGAATTTAATCCATATACAATTGATCCACTTGCTGTTGCTCTTGTATGATATCCCATAGCCGTTGAATATGTTCCAAGTACTGATAAATCATCAGCTGTAAAATTACCCTCTCTAAATATACCTCCAGATAAACCAAAATATTTCATATTCAAACCACTAGTATTAGAAGGATCAAATGGATCAGGTCCAATATCAGATGAACCATTTGGTTCTGTGGTCATTTCGTAATTTGAAGCTTCTATTTTTACAATACCTGTATTACAAGCACTTACTCTTGTTTCGCTATCAGTGTTTACTATTTCACACGTCGCAGTTGCAG
>HE978688.1:8289-9622 GCA_000285855.2 Ruminococcus sp. JC304
ATTTCCACCAATTGGAGTCCCAACAGTACCTCCAGCTCCACCAGGAGGACCAACTGGAGTTGTTGGTGTTGTTGCTGAACCACCACTACCACCTTCACCAGAATCTTGATTTGCGGGCACATTTCCACCTTCTGCTACCCATTGTAAAATACCAAGTGTAGCAACTGAATTAGTTCCTGGTTGTGCAGGAACATTGGGACCAAGTTGACCTCCAGCTCCACCTAAACCAGGATTAAATGTAAATACTTGTCCAGGCGTTACTGGAACAGGATATCTAAATATTGCACCACCTCCACCACCTCCTCCAAAAGATTCTGCTTCTACTAATATACCTCCAGCACCTCCCCCAACCATTGTTAAATAAGCTACAACTGCACCAGTCGGAACTACCGAAACAAAAGGCCCAGGACCAGTTACTGTTGATGTTGATATAAAAGGCGATGGTCCTTGTTCACCTTTTTCACCTTTATCTCCAATATCACCTTTTTCGCCTTTTTCACCCTTTTCACCCAAATCTCCTTTTTCGCCCTTTTCGCCTTTTTCACCCTTATCTCCAATATCGCCCTTTTCACCTTTATCACCAAGATCTCCTTTATCACCTTTTTCACCTAAATCACCCTTATCACCTTTTTCACCTTTTTCACCCTTTTCTCCCTTATCACCAATATCACCTTTATCACCCTTATCTCCAATATCGCCTTTTACTCCAATGTCACCAAGATCGCCCTTTTCACCCTTATCTCCAATATCACCTTTTTCACCCTTATCTCCTTTATCACCAAGATCACCCTTATCTCCTTTTTCGCCCTTATCTCCTTTTTCGCCCTTCTCACTGGTATCACCTTTTTCTCCTTTATCACCAATATCCCCTTTATCACCAATATCCCCTTTATCTCCCTTTTGACCTTTATCTCCAATATCGCCTTTTTCACCTTTGTCTCCTAAGTCTCCTTTTTCACCTTTGTCTCCCAAGTCTCCTTTTTCACCTTTCTCTCCAATATCTCCCTTTTCACCCTTATCACCCTTTTCGCCTTTATCACCAATATCACCCTTTTCTCCTTTCTCTCCTAAGTCACCTTTTTCACCTTTATCACCAATTTCTCCTTTTAATCCATCATCTCCAATGTCACCTTTTTCACCCTTTAATCCATCATCTCCAATGTCTCCTTTTTCACCCTTTAATCCTAAATCTCCTTTTTCACCCTTTTCTCCAGCATTTCCAATGTCTCCTTTTTCACCCTTTTCTCCAGCATTTCCAATGTCTCCTTTTTCACCCTTTAATCCTAAATCACCTTTTTCACCCTTTAATCCATCATCTCCAATGTCTCCTTTT
>HE978689.1:0-635 GCA_000285855.2 Ruminococcus sp. JC304
TAATACTGAAACAACAAAAACATCAAAAAATAGTAATGAAATTTTCAAAGAATTAATAAAAAGACAATTACCCGATGTGCCTTCACAATGGAGATTAAACATTAATGATATTAAAAGAATATGTAAATATATAGACACCAGTATATTTGATAAGAATAATTGTTGTTTATGGAATGGATACATAACTAATATTAATAATTCTAATAAAGGTACATACGTTAATTTTTATTTTAGAAATAAAAAAGTGGCATTACATAGATTATTATATAGTAATTTTGTCGCACCATTAAATTCTAGCGAATATCTTAAATTTAATTGTGATAATAAAGGAATTTGTTGCAATATTAATCATTATGAAAAATATAAGTATTCAAAAAATAATAATGGAGTTACAAAAAAAGAATGTAAAAATAAAGAATCCAAAAAAGAAATAAAAGAAGTCACAATATCTGGCGCACATGATTCAAACGAATTAATTGTAGATTTTGACTAATTATCTAATTATTATCTTAATAAGAAATATAAATAATGCAGTTTGAGCCCACAGGAGGATTCCCACCAATTGTCAAAAGTCAAGATGATAAAATTGATCGAAAAAATTTGAAACGCGTGGATTTGCGACTACGAATATTGTC
>HE978689.1:3537-6074 GCA_000285855.2 Ruminococcus sp. JC304
GTGAAGTCATTCCATTAGATAACTATATAAGCTATATTGTTGATCAATGTATAACTTCTGTATATTTACATCCAGTTAAACTAAATATTATTTTTAAAGAAATTAACGAAGATCATTTCGATTATGAAAAGTTTGTGGATTATTGTAATGAAGAAAATGAAGAAAATGAAGATAAAATTAAAGAATTATTCGAAATTGTAAAAAAAATAAATCTTTCCACATTAGTATTGGATACTAATTTAAAAAAAATAACAGGTTATTCAAAATCAACCGGTAATGATGATAATAGAGGAGGTGGTTGTGGTAATTATAATATTCCAGTTGAGGATTTTAAATATACTATTATAAATGAAAATGGAATAACTATGCGTGATGTTTTTGAAGTAGTGTATCGCCTTAAAGGTTCTAAATATGATTTTTGGTACGAATTATTTAGTGGAATAGATATAAAAAAACAAACAGATAATTATATTAAATTCAAAGTTGATTTTAATTATGGGTCTTGATATTTAATACTAAATATATATTGATATTTATTAAAATATTAATATATAATTTATGGAAAATGATAAGTTTTATACAATTGAATTCTGAATTTACTTGATGGATAAATTGGTATACTTTCTATCATATCACCATCATATAACTCGGGTATACCATAAAAATCGGCATTATTATATCTCACACCATTAATTTTAATATTGTCAAGTGGAATTTTTAATTCTACTTTACTAAGATATCTTTGATCTAATATATAATAGAAAAATCTGTTGGTATTTTTTGAAGATTTAACGCGGAATAGTGGAACAGATCCGGGAACATCGTCTACAAAAGGTTCATTTTCATCCACCTGTTTTATGAGAATTCCATTAAGAATAGGATTGTCAAATAATGGTTTAGTGCTTTGTCCAAATGGTGGATAAGTACCATTTTTTTCTATAATATTCATTATATTTATCTAATACTTCTCTGGGTAATCTGAGTTGAGGATAAGTTAAAGGATCATTTATACTATACAAATCTTGTTTCTTGATTGGATCTGAATAAGGATCAGTTTCATTTTCGATCATAATGTTGGTTGTTTGAGGAGGATATTGAACAACTTGTTGGGACGGATATTGATGATTTAAACGAGGATTGGGTTTGTCTGAGTAATTATCATAATTTCTAGAATTTTCTTGATTGCGATGTTGATCATGGTTTTTATAATCTTGATTTTTTGAGCAAGATGCGCAAGGTGGTGAATCAATATTAGATTTAAAATTAGATATTTGTTGTGATGGTTGAATATATTTTGGCTGATTATTTTGACTATAAATTAAATAAAAAGCAAACGCTACAACGATAACAATTATTATAGCAGAATTATTAAATGTCATAATCTTTATATTATAATATAAGGAAAATAAATTTAAGCATTTATCATTAATTTACTAATTCATTGACACTATATATGTTTTTCTATTAATATTATAATGAATAATATAGTGTGTCATATAGTTGGTCTGGATGAAATACATAAAAAAAATTAAAAAAATATTTAAATCAATGTCATTTTATAGACTTGGATAATATCCAACAAAAAATACATAATAAACAAAATTTGATCGATCAAAAAAATATTTGGTCCCAAATGAGTCAAAAAATTACTATATTAAAAAATCAGCAAAAAAATGCGAATATAAAAACATCAAAATTTGAATCAAACATGATTAAACAATTGATGGATGATAGAAATAATGTTAAAAAACAATTCATGATATTTGGAAACACGAAATGTTGGAAGCATTCAAACAAGAATTAAATGATTCCAATAATAAAAAAATTATTATTATTGGGTTTAATATTTTCCCAAAAGGTTATCGTGTCAAAATGGAAATTGAAATCCAACCATTATCAATTAATTTAAATGATATATCATACAACAACACAATTATATATGATATTAATCCATTTGATTATGCAAGTAACCAAATTAAATTTTATCTTAATAAATATCAAGAAAAAATTATTCGTGGCACATTTCCTTTAAATTTATTAAAACAAGATTATCTCAAAAATAAATACGAAAAAATAACTGATTGTTATTCTAAACAAGGATATACCCGTGTTAATAAAAAATATATAATAGAATCTGTCAATCAATTTTTGGAACAATCATTAATACATCAACAAATAATGAAACATGTAATGGATAATATAGTTTACGTGGCCACTTTTTATAAAGCTAAAGACATTATTCATGCGAATTCAAAATTACCAATTTATGGATTTATTACAAAACAAGAAGCATTAAACGATATTAAACCGCGAATAAAAAAACAAATACCAATTTACATTTACCAAGTACATTCTGATCATTTCCAAATACAAGATGGAAAATTAGTTTCTATTAAACCAGTAAAAATTATTGAATTTGAACCAATACTATTGACTATATAAATATTTATAAAACATTATCATTAATATAAATGGTAAAAATCGCGGTCATCAATAAAAATCAAATAAATTTTACTGATATGGAAAAATATGCTCTA
>HE978689.1:8699-9579 GCA_000285855.2 Ruminococcus sp. JC304
AAAATAGAAAAATTATCTGTCGGATTACTAAAATATAACTTAAATTTTTATTCACAGCATGATAAAAATAAATATATTAATCAAATAGCAACACGAATAAATGGTTTATATCGATTACATGGAGATGTAATATTATTACATGAACTTGAAGAAAATGTTTATACAAATATAAGTATTCATGAAATAAAAAGATTAAATGTTTTATCATATGGTAGACTATATGACAGACAACTTAAAGATCATGAAATACATGATGAAATAATACAAGACGTGGATCCAGAAGGAAAAGAAATTGAAAAAAAGAAAACTCCAAATTGGAGTAAATATATTATTGTTAACAATAGAATGTTAGAATGGAATAAACACAAAACTGAATGTATTAATTGTCAAAACATTATGAAAAAAGTTATTATTTGTGATAAATGTTATCGTGTCAAATTTTGTTCGGTTAGTTGTCAACAAGAATTTAGTTCTTATCACTCCGATGAATGTATAAATCCTCGGAGTATGTAATTTAATAACCATTAATAATTTTATAAAATTATCAATGATTTACTAAATGATTCACTAAATGATTTACTAAATAATTCACTAAATAATTCACTAAATGATTTACTAAATGTTTGTATAAACACAATATTTATTTACAATATCTTGAGCGGTTTCACTCCAACATTCATATAATCCATAACTAAACTCCACGTCAGAATCTTGGAAAATTATATTATAAACCCGTGTACATGTTTCCGCATAAATTTTATTATTGTAATTAATACGAGATTTTACGCGCAGTTTTTTGATATCTTTCTTCATGGCAAATTTTAACAATCTTTCAAAATTACATTTTATTTTTTTTACATATTTCTTCGGATGTAAAAAT
>HE978690.1:0-1213 GCA_000285855.2 Ruminococcus sp. JC304
CACAGATGCTGAATTGGAAGCAGAATACGAGATGAAAATGCGGATTGAGCGCCAAAAACAAATGCATAAACAAATGAAAAAGAAAATGCGAGAAAATTTATTTAATGCGATAAACAATGATACACATTATAAACTTGGCTCTAGTTCTAGTTCTAGCTCTAGTTATAATAATCATGGTCAACAATTTGACAACAATATTCGTCAAAATCTTAATTTATTTTCGGAATTAGAAAAAGAATTGGACAAATCAAGAAATTCATCCAAAAATTTGAATGCAACTAAAGATATGAATTATACACATATGTGTATTTATAGTGCTCCCAAAAAACTTTTAGAATTAAGAGGTATTAATGACACAGAATGTTCGATTGGTCATGATGGAACTAGATGTTCGAAATGTTACACATTAAATACATATGGTAAATGTCCATATGGCCATATCAAAGAGTCTAATAATACAACTTCACCTAATAATAATACTCATTCCAAAATATACAAACATTTTAATATTCCCAAAAATACTTTATCAACTGGATATACTAATTCTAGAACATATGATATTTGCAATAAATGTGGCCAAGAAAAATATAAAACATATCGGCAAACACAAATGCCAAACTATTTGAAAACATATGAAATTGTTGTTTGTCCGAACAATTGTGAAAGTAAATAATAATTTGGATATTAATATTAAATTTATTTGAATAAATGAATTTAATATTTATCGGTAAATAATTTCCACACAATACTTTCATAATCATTTGGATAAGAATGTTTTTTATCGTCAATATTAAAAAATTTCACATTGGTGAAATTTTTTTCTCCCAATATTTCGACAGCTTTTTGTGATGCTGGATTATATTCATCCAAAGTACCTGTCACAATAATAATAGGCATATTATTGGTTATAGCATTATATTTATTAATGAATTTGTCAATTTTAGGTCCAGAATAAGCAGCTAATCCGCCATAACCTCCCATCATACTACATATACCAGCTAATTTTAAACCTGAAAAACACATATTAAATGAATACATTCCTCCATTTGAATAACCACATAAATATATTTTATCGCTCATTATATTTCTAATTTTATTTAGATCAATATTATGTATTGCATTATCAAATGGAATTGTACCTTCTAAATTCATTATTGATTTTAGATAATTAATATCTAATTCTGGTTCTTCAATTTACCCAATATAAATCTCC
>HE978690.1:1942-3068 GCA_000285855.2 Ruminococcus sp. JC304
AATCTCCAAAAGAAATTCCACCATCCTTATTTCTAAAAGGACAGCACATTTCACCTTTACCTTGACCAAATATCACAATAAAATTATTTTTATTAGCTAATTCAATCAATCCAGTTCTTTTCAAAGCACTATTCCAAGCAGATTGTGACAATCCGTGTAAAAAAATTAGTGTGGGAACTTTTTCATCTAATTCTGAGCAATTATTTGGTACATGTATTACATAATACCTATCTTTAATATTTATTTGAAATGTTTGACCTCCAAATGTATTAAAATATTTATTATTGTTTTCATATACTATCTTCCATGTTTCTATGGCTCTCTGCAAATAAATATCTGATTCGGTATCAATTCCATAATATTGTTTAACTGCATCATTATCGCACAAATCAGATCCCAAATTTGATTCTGAATCATCGATAGATAAATAATCTAGCCAAATATCATCATTCATTGTATTTAATATATGTTTATTAAATTTAGTATATATACACTAAATTTAATAGATATTTAGACATTTTTTATTCAATTTTAAAATTCAATATTTTAATAATCGATTGAATTTAATATCTGGATGATTTTTGATAATGAACCCAAGTTTTGTGCGAAGATGGTAATTGATAAAATATCGGATGAACTACACGACTAGCTGCATCAATCTCATCAATCGGAGGATTAAAAATCTTGGATCTAAATCTAGCTCTGACAGGATATTCATCAATAGAAAACCATCCAGGATTAACACCATGAATTTGCGGATAAAGTGGTCTAGGTTCATTAGAATCCGCATCACCAGCTAAACATCTAGTCAACATATGTAATCCAGCTTTGGCAATATTAGTATGCATATGATTCATAGTTTTGTGTGTATCTAAAGTACCTTCTTTAGCATGAACATGTATAACATAAGTATCTTTGTCAGGTCTCATAATTGGTATAAGATATTTGTCTATTAATACTGATCCGATGATGTTATTTTGTACTACGGATATTATTTCATCATCACTTGTTTTAAAGATATTTTGTCCCCAAGTATTACTACTTCTATAATCTAATTTACGTCCATATCTTTCGGCAAAAGTAACACGCCATTCAACTGGTGGATAAGTTAGTCTACGTCCACGTT
>HE978690.1:5958-7471 GCA_000285855.2 Ruminococcus sp. JC304
TAGAATATCTAATTGATTTTCTCCAAAAATTTTATTTAATTCCGTGATAAGATTTGGAATGGTTTCTCTAACTTTACCTAAATCGAATGATTCTGGAAACACAAATAATTTTGATTTCCAATCTAAATAATCTGGTTTTTGTTGATAATATTCTAAAGCAGTATCAATATTTCTAGATGTAATCATGACTCTACATCCAGCTCTTAATAATTTGAGAGCTATCTGATATCCTAATTTAATTCTACCACCTATGACTAATGCATTTCGTCCAGATAAATCTCGAGTAGCATATCTATAACAGAGACTATTATCTCCGCATTTTTGACATTGATACAAATAAAACCAATGAATGGATTTAATACTTTGTCTACAAATATAACATTGTCTCTCGGCAATTTTTAAATTGGTAAAACAATTTTTTTCGGAATTAATTCCAATCGATGGACGTAAGATATTTTTGGCATAATTATCTAATATGGTATAATTTGATACATTTTTTGCATCATATAATTCAACAATATGTGGTCTTGAAACTGCAATGTCTGAATTTGGTATTATGACAGATGGAGTATATTCGATAACAACACGTTTTTTTTTGGGACGAAAATTAATATCCGGTAATTTTCTTTTGATAGAACATTTTGTTTCTTCGTCACTGACAATATTCATTATTTTTGATTCTGAATTTATCGATCAACTAAGTTAAATAATATTAACATATTATTTAATCAATTTTTTATAAATATCATATATATAATTATTACAATGTCATCGTTGAATATTATTTATGTTATTATTTTGATAATAATTATTATGATTATATACATATTATTTAATAGTTATCATAATTGTAAAAATGCGACAATAGAAAATTTGCAATTGATTGATAGTTCTCCAATATTGGGTTGTGATATTTTAATTGTTGGAGCAGGAGTAAGTGGTATATATTGTGCTTGGAGATTATCGCAAGAATATCTAAACAAGCGTATTATAGTAGCAGAAAGCACTGATAGAATCGGAGGAAGATTAGAAACTATTCCATTTGGAAATGTTGATATATATGCTGAAATGGGTGGTATGAGAACCTTCCCAGGTATTGATACATATTTAACACAATTATTACAAATATTAAATATACCTACTATTGTTTTACCATATATCGAACCAGACAATATTGCATTTGTTCGTGGACACAGAATGAATATTAATGTATTGAATAGTTCATCAAGTACATCACCTGAACGAAAAAAATTAATTATGTTATATCAATTACCCGAAAGAGAATATAATATTTCTATTAATGATTTAATTTTGAATGCAGTCAAAAAAGTGGCACCATATTATCAAACAGATTGGAGTCAAATATATCAATCTGATTATTTAAATAATACGTCTTTTGTCAAAATGCTACAAGAAAATGGTGTATCTAATGGAGCAATTGAAGCTTATCGTGATTTTAGTGGATATAATTTTTCTTTTGATGTAGAAATTGCTGCGTCGACAGGTATTCGTG
>HE978691.1:0-1844 GCA_000285855.2 Ruminococcus sp. JC304
TAACTCTATACCAATTAATAATCATAGTTGCATAAAAAATTATTTATAGTATCCATATGTCTCATATCATTATTTTTTAAACAATTGTATATTAAATAATAACTATATAATTTGACATTTAGTAACATCTGGGATACTATAATTTTAATACTAAAATGCATTGATTATATTATAATATTCTAAAGAATTTTTTAAAATATTCAGTTTCATTCAATAAATCAGATACTTGGAATATATTTAGACGTTTGTGTATATCATATGTAAACATATCTCTAATAATATTATGTATATGAGGATATTTCATTTTTAACTTGGTCATACCAAATCCATCATGAATAATATAATTTTTTAAAGAAAAATATTTTTTAAAAATTACTTGATCACATATTTCTGGATAATGATCATCCAATGGTGTTCCAAATATTTTAAATATACTATCCAACATGGTAAATTCAGTTGTTCCTGAAAATAATCCGATTCCAAATATAATATGATATATTATACAAGCACATGCCCATACATCTACTTTAGAATTATAAGATTCATTTTCTAATAATAATCTAGGGCTCGAGTTTCTAAGCTACAAATATTATAATTATAATTACCAACAATATCAATATCCACAAATTGTTTAGACATACCAAAATCACAAATTTTGATACATCCATTTGCATCTACTAGTATATTTTGAATTGTAAGATCTCTGTGCATAATATTATTTTTATGCATGTATTTAATACCTTTAATGATTTGACTAATATAATTGAATTTAGTTGTATCTGGAATATTATTAATAAAATTTGATAATGGACCCGATGCTAATTCTAACGATATATATATATAATCATTTCGAATATCATAATAATAACCATACATTTTAATTATATTTTTATGATTAAGTATGGATAAACAATTAATTTCGCTTATTATTGTTTTATTTATACCATCATCAAAAAATGTATGATTGTTACACGCTTTTAAAGCGACTCTTTGATCCAATAATTTACATTCATAAACAACCCCATAATTACCTTTACCTATTGTCTTAATATCATTACGATTAATAATTTCTTCATGTGTATATTTGTGATATTGTTTAGGTATATATGCTTGATATGTATATTTATCGCTGATTAAATTATTTGCGCAAATAACTTTTTCTAATACCATAATTTGTTTTTGTATTAAATTTCGAACATTGATTTTGTCAAAAAAAACATTAGCATAACAAATTTCATGGTTAGTTATATTTAATGTACATTGTTGATAGATATGAGCACAAATAATATCTTCACTAATGATATTATTAATGTTTTCTGTATGATTATATATTGTATTGGATAATAATATAATTTTATCTGCCAATATATTTGTTGGAATTAATAAATAGTCTGGTTTATATATTACAATATGACTTAAATAATGCGCAATGTTATAAATATTCGTATCAATATTATTTTTTGCGGCATAATTTTTAATACGAGACCAATATATTGATTTCATTACACAATAGTTTAATTTATCCAAAATATCTATTTCAATATTACATAAATCACGTGCATTATATTTATCTTGACATATTTGACTAGCGTGTTCAATATCAATTGATTTTACATCATTAATTTTACTGGCAATGGTAATACACACAATTGCAAATTTACTGATATCATTTGTTTCTATGGCAATAGATTTATTTAATAAATATTGATCTAATAATACTACACTTAATTGAAAAGTATCATACGGCATTTTATTGACTGTTGTTACTTGAAACATCCAATCTAATATTAGAATTCTATGTTTTTCAGTAAAAAATACATGATGACTAAATAAATCCATTTTTA
>HE978691.1:5391-6438 GCA_000285855.2 Ruminococcus sp. JC304
AGTTTAATATTACGAATCATTCTAAATTACAAAGTAAAATAACTTGGTATATTAACATAAATAAATCTGTAATCGAAAAAATTAATTCTGAATGTAATAAAAATGATGGAGAAAATATTATTGTGGTTGATGATATTCCAATGTCTTCCTCTATAATACAAAATTTAATTAAGATTGAAGCAACAATTATAATATCTTGTCAATATTTTATTCCTAATTATACTTCTTTATTTAATACTTTTATTTTTACAAAAGAAAACAGTATTTCTAATAAAAAAATTATTTATTATTTAGCGCAAAAATCATTTGTTAATCATAAATATATGTCCGATTTATATAATTTTAACAAATTATTTGATCATAATACATCCAATTATAATGCTATGGTAATATCAAATTTTCAATTGTCACAAATTAATGCAAATAATATATATTGTTTATTCAATGATAAATCCTTATTAAAGGATTTTATTACCGAATCAGTGGATAATATTTTGAAAAAAATTACTAAACCAAAATTTAACACCCCAATTGAAATTATAATTTAAATATATTCGTATCCAAATTATTATCAATAAACCATTTTATCATTTTTTTTTATTTTTTGGATTAATTTTAGCAATAAAAGATTTATCGAATTCTATTGGAAGTTCTAATTTGAGCCACATATCTAATACTTCTATATTTCCCAATCCGATAGCCATAGAAAAAGCATTTGTAGGTATTTCAATATCTAAACCAGATTTAACCCACCAAGCTAATGATTCTGGATTATTAAACATACAAGCATATTTTATTATGTCTTTTTCATAGCGCATTTCCAAACCAGAATTCAACCACCAATTCAATAGTTCAATATCATCGCGTTCAGTTATTATTTGCATACATATTTCGGTATATTTTATCTCAAGGCCAGAATTTAACCACCAATTAAGGACTTCAAATTCATTATCATTGGCTTGACACAATAAATGATAAATTGAATTGTCATTATATTTTAATGGTAATCCTGAATTGAGCCACCAATCAAGAACATTTATATGTCCA
>HE978692.1:0-1406 GCA_000285855.2 Ruminococcus sp. JC304
ATTATCATGTAATTGATAATAACTAGAAAAAATTTTTTTTCAACAAATTTTTTAATATGGCTCATATCACTTTCAAGAGAATGATTTTTAATCCATTTTTTAACATTTTTTTCTTTAGTTTCTAGCATGAGATAAACAAGTTCATTATCTCCAAGTTCATATGATTCATGATTAAAATATTCCAGTATATTTTTTTTCACATTGACTAATGATTCACGCACATTAAGATATAATATACTATTTGGACATTTAACAAGTGTAACTAATTTAGATTGGTGTTTTAATTCATTAATATCTGAATCTGTTTCAAAAAACAAACTAATTAAATTATTATTTTTATCATTAGGTATAAAATCGTTTGATAAACATAAAATATACATACCATTATATTCTTGAATAAGATCGCGTGATTTTGAGAATTTAAATTCTGAACCTTGACTATTACAAATAAAAAGGATCAATTGGTTTATCCATATCAATATTTTTTTTACCAATAAAAGGATCCATTAATTCAGTATCATCTATTTCATCTATTTCATCTTGTAATTTTGTATTTTCATCGTAATTGTTAATATCATCCGCAATTTCAATGATATCAATATTATCGATTAAAGTAGTGTTATTCATTTGATATAATATGTATTATTTTAATGTTTTAAATAATTAAAATATTAAAATTTTATCAATTTTTTTTTCTAATATATATATGAAACTAGTATAATATTATTAGCGATTTAATTAGTTTTATGACTTGCCATCTGATTTAATATTAATATCTGAATCAGAATCCAAATCAAGTAAATCATTATCTTTATTTGATTTAACCAAATTACAATCTGTATAAGAATCTAAATAATCTGAATAATCTGAATCATATTTTTGGTTTTTATTATTAGTTAATTTATCTACCATATCAATTTCTGAGTCAGAATCCGAATCAGAATCAGAATTGAAACTTGTATCAGAATCTGTATAAGAATCATAGTTTGGGTTTTTATTATTAGTTGACTTCTCTACCATATCAATTTCCGAGTCAGAATCCGAGTCAGAATCAGAATCTGTAAAAGAATCAAAATTTTGGTTTTTATCATTGAGACTTGATTTGTCTAAAATATCAACATCAACATCAACATCAGAATATTCAATTTCACAATTACAAGATGAAATAGTATTTGATTCATCAATTGGATTATTATCAACCGGTTTTTCTATTTCTTTTTCAAATACTTCTATAAATGTTTTCCAAGCGTTTATTTTTTCACCACCTGTATAATTATTTTGATTGACTATATATGTTTCTTGTGAATCATTTGTATTTTTTACAACTACACTTTCCTCAAACAAACTTTTGAATATTTTGCGACAAAGTTTTAAATTTATGCCCGTATTTCGTGAAAAATCATCTA
>HE978692.1:4322-5801 GCA_000285855.2 Ruminococcus sp. JC304
GCTTTTATTTTCATTAAAATAAGATAATAAAATAGCTTGAAGCAAATTACAAATGATAACGACTTTTTTCCCATTTAAATAGGCCTGAAATTCAACAATTCCCATAGTTGGTTGCCAATTAATTGTATATTTATTTTGATAAATTCCAGCATAATAGGCTGAAATAATTTCTAAACAAAATTTAATCTCGGTTGGATAATTAATATCCAAATTTGATAAATTATAAACATCCCACAATTTTTTATCCAAAATTAATGGATTCAATATATTTAATTTTGGTTCATGTGGTTTATATTTATCAGATGTGAGCTTAACAATAGAATTATGGATATTAATATTAGAAGTAGAATTATCAATAACATTTTCGAGCATATTGATTAACTGTTGAGAATTATCTTTACCCAATGCTATAGATAATTTTTTTATTATTTCGAGTTCGAATTTAGTATTCGAATATTCATGATTAATTATGCGTACTTGAAAATATTTTTTATAATATAAAAATAATAAATCTCTCTTGCAGTGATAAGATAAAATCGTAGCTATCTTATTAATATTAATTATAATTTTTAATTTGAGATTTTCCAAGTTTGTTGTGTTATATTCAACATTTTTTAATAGTAAATTATTATCTGTCATTGATTTAAAAAGTTTATCCATGTAATAACACAAAATATTTACGACATTTGGTTTATTAATAATATCATTTATAGAATTTATAATATCGGAATTACTGGAATCAATATACTCTTTAACGAATGAAAATAATCTAATCGAATCAATATAACTGAGTAGCTGATCTATATTATTGTTGTCAACATTTTCAATACTGTCGGAAATATTAGAAAACATATTCGGATAATCTGATTTATTTATTACACCATTATAAAACATAGATATTTCAATAATCGATAATAAATTCATATTAAATTTGGAAACGTTTATTTTTTTATCTAGCAAGTTTTTTTGGTATGTTTTTACCAAAAAATATATTTGTTTAAAATAATTACGATATGAATCCCAAATTTGAGTATATACTGATAAATTTACCTCATTATTATCTATTAATGCGTTTCTAATTATTTCAACTTTTTTATCGATAGAATTAATTATTAATTTTGTGAATCCATTAATATCATGGAGTGTAATTTGTGATACCAACTGTTTAACTCGGTAATAATTAAATTCAGGGGTTTCGCCCACTAATATATCATTTAATAAATTTTCAATCTCCAATTCAGGATTTTTATTGGATAAAAATATCACCCCAAATTTTGAATTATTTGTTACAAGATCAAAATTGCATGATTTGGGTTTATTTTCAAAATATTTAGATAAATCCATTATGTGTTAATATTTATGTTGAATATCAGTATGAATTTATATAAATAATATCTTTTTTCAATTTTTTTTATATTCCTATCATATTAAATAAAAAACGGATAATTACATATGCCACTGCTATAACTAATCCTCTAG
>HE978693.1:0-2068 GCA_000285855.2 Ruminococcus sp. JC304
ATGGGTACCATATTATAAATATTATGGTCCTATTTTAAAAAATACCTTTAATTACGATTATTATATTGTTCATTATTATTATTATATTTGTTCTAAAAAATAAACAATATGTTATGTCAAGTTATTGATATAATAATGACATCAAAAATAATTCATCAAATATGGATACAAGGATATAGCAGCATACCCGATAATTTAAAAAAATATCATTTGGAATGTCAAAAAGTAAATAATAATTTTGAGCAAAAATTTTGGGACGAAAATAAAATAGTAAAACTAATTCATGATAAATTTAATCAAGAATATTTAGACCTGTATAATAGTTATACTTTTCCTGCCCAAAAAGCAGATTTTGCTAGATATATTATTTTATATACTTATGGTGGTATATATTTAGATATGGATATGATTTGTAAAAAAAATTTAGAACCATTTTTGCAATATAATTTTTTTTTCACTCCTTATATTTTTTTATAATTTCTTTAAAAGATATTTAAATGGTGTTATTGGTGCCAAGCCAAAACATCCAGTTTTTCTTAATATTTTTAAAAATATGTTCGAGAGAAGAAATATATTGCACGATGTTACTAATTCAACTGGAACAGGATTGTTTTATCATTCTGTTATGGAATATGCTAACAATAATCCAAATAATGACATGGTTATGATTGATAGGAAATATTTACATCCGTGTGACATATATAATAGTGATGATTGTACAAATACTTGTACTGATTGTTTTATAGTGCATCAAAGTTATTCTTCATGGTCACCCAGTTTAAGAATATTAAAATCGGTATTAAAACACAAGTATTGGATTTTAATTATAATTATTTTAATAATTGCATTGTTAGTTATACGTAAATTGATATAAATCAGAATAATAATCATTATGAAAATCTTTAAATTGATCATTATCAATCATATGAGGCCAAAATAATTTAGATGGATAGTTTTTTATACACCACAATTGTTTAATAAATCATGAACAAATTCACTACAAAATATTTTATCTTTGCTTGACAAGAAATTTGATATATTAACTGCTAAATTATGAGAGATACATATGTCTATAAATGCTACTGTTAATATAATGGATTTATGTTCGAAAGTCATATCTTTATATTTTTCAAGTTTGTTAAAAATAGTTTTGTTAGGTATTTCTTGATTTATAAATTTGACAGCATACATTCCTTTATGATAATTACAATATTCTTTTAACAAAATATCTAAATCGATTATTCTTACTCCACCATCACCTTTTTTATTAATATGTGATGCATATTCATTACCAGCATGTTCTTTACTGATACATTCAAGTACATATAATTTATTATTATCTTTAATAATAATACCAACATGACCATATTCCGAACCTAATAATGTAGTTCTCGCATAATATTTTAATTCTTCAATAAAATTTTCATATTCTTTGCAAGAAAATAATATAATATCTCCTGTTTTTAATTTATTACGTATCTGATGATATTTATAAATTTTATTGTTCACAAAATTTTTTTTGTATTTAAAATAAACATATAATAGTATTAATACCAATATTATTACAACAATTACAATTAATTTAATTATCATTATTATTATATTATATAATTTCACAATAATGACGAATATACATCAATTTATAATATTACATTGATTTATATTTAATAATGAATAACATTGAAGATGATTTTCATTCAAAAATTCAACATTTGGATATATTATTTAAATATATCAAAAATAATAATTATAGTGAATTTGCTACATACATATCTGGCCTAAAACATGGTGAAATTGATGTTAATTCCAAAGATGAAAACGGAAATTATTTAATTTTTTTGCCATTATCATGAACAAACAAGATATTTTGAAAATATTAATAGAATATGGATCTAGACTTGATGTATTTGACCCAGAAGGATATAGTGTAATGTATTATCCCATTAAATTTGGATATCATGAAATTATGGATATCTTGCTAAAATCGGATCAGAAGATTATGGGTGTTTCTCTTGTTAATTTAAAGGATTTAAAAGGTACAGTACCATTATCTTATGCTATCAAATAT
>HE978693.1:4697-5648 GCA_000285855.2 Ruminococcus sp. JC304
AGGTAATACTATTATTCATTACTGTATAATAGATGATCATATTGAAATTTTAGATTATATCATAACTAAATACAAAACGGAATGCAAAGATACAAATATTTTTATCGAAGATATTAATAGTAAGCATAGAATTTTTAATCATAAAATTGATCCAAATATTGTTAATATTGACGGATTCACAATAATGCATTTATTATTGTACAATTATAAAGAAGTCTATGATAAATATATTTATCAGTTAATACCATATGTTAATTAAATTATCAAGATAATACTGGTAATACAATATTACATATATTAATAAACAAAATATATGGAACAAATACATAAAATTTTTTGAACATCAAAAAAATGAATATTTTTATAAAAAATAATGATGGTAAAACAGCATTAGATTTAGTTTCTGCGAATGATATGAATCAGTTTTTAAATGTAACAACAAATAGTTATTATAATTAATTTAAAAAAATATAATCAAGGATGGCTAATCCAGTGGCAAAATGAATGCTCAAATGAAGTATCACAAGAAATAAACGAATCTAAATGTCGCGAATTAATACGTAATGATATTGTTAATGAAAAATAATCACTACCTATAAAAAAATAAAGCAAATATAACTATTATTCAAGATAAAATTGTGGATTTTAGCACGTTTGCTGGATCATTATTGGATGTTATTGTAGGATTTAAATATTTGACCAAAAAATATCCAATGGCAACTTCTTTGTTTCATACTCAACAAGAAATATCAATAGAATTAAAAAGATATTATCAAACTCTTGGTATTCAAGAAAATATACATCAACATTTAATTCATTTCGAAATTAAATGGATCTATCAGAGAATTTTTACACCTCCAAATTTTGAAGATCTTTTTTTAAATATATTGCGTTCTAAAAAATATAAATATATAATTATACCAATCAGTATTACATTATCAAATGGAAATC
>HE978694.1:0-995 GCA_000285855.2 Ruminococcus sp. JC304
CTTGGAATTGAAAAATCAAGAATTTTTACAATCCAAGGTCACCTTGTCCCCGGAGGGGCAGGTTAGAGAGAAGGCAATGCCTTCTCGACTAACTCATTTAACTTTTGGAATGGATTTAATAAAAATATCAAAAATTGTATTCCAAATAGTGTGATTCATTTAACTTTTGGAAATGATTTTAATAGAAAAATCAAAGGATCTATTCCTAATAGTGTTACTCATTTAATTTTTGGATATAATTTTGACCAAAATATCAAAGATTGTATTCCAAATAATGTCACTCACTTAACTTTTGGATATTATTTTAATCAAAATATTAAAGATTGTATTCCGAATAGTGTGACTCATTTAACTTTTGGAGGTAATTTTAATCAAAATATCAAAAATTGTATTCCTAACAATGTTACACATTTAACTTTAGGTAGAAATTTTGATCAATATATTAAAGGCTGTATTCCCAATAATATTACCCATTTATTTTTGAATAAACAATTTTACGAGCGAAAGAAAAAATACATTGATAAAAATATACAAATAGATTTTTTATAATCAAAAAAATTGATACATTTATTATAATTATAATAATTATATTGATACTAATTTAATCAAATTAATATCAATGTCTTCATTTGATATCTTAAATGATGATGTGATAATGTATATTTTAGAATATTTAAACGACATAGATAAAATAAGGTTTTTATCGGTCAATACAAAATTATATAATTTTGCTGGTAATATTTGGTTTTGTGATGTTTATGATTATGAATTAATAAGAGAATTACCATGTTTGGATAGATTTAAACATATTAAATATAAAACTGATTTGATAATAATACCTGAATGTGTCACTCATTTGACTTTTGGAGAATATTTTAATCAGAATATTAAAGGCTGTATCCCGAATAGTGTGACCCATTTGACTTTCGGAGGATATTTTAATCAAAATATTAAAAATTGCATTCCAAATAGTGTTACCTTGTCACCGGAGAAGC
>HE978694.1:4323-5301 GCA_000285855.2 Ruminococcus sp. JC304
TTGTCACCGGAGAAGCAAATTAGAGAAAAGGTCTTCCCTTGTTCCCAAAGGGACAGGTTTGAAGAAACACGGTGTGTTTCTTTCTTACCTTCTCGATTAACTCATTTAACTTTTGGATATTGGTTTAACCAAAATATCAAAAATTGTATTCCTAATAGTATCACGTATTTAAAATTTGGATATAGTTTCAATCAAAATATTAAAGAATGTATCCCAAATAGTGTGACTCGTTTAGAATTTGGAGATAGTTTTAATCAAGATATCAAAGATTGTATTCCAAATAGTGTCACTCATTTAATTTTTGGAGATAATTTCAATCAAAATATTAAAGATAGTATTCCAGCTAGTGTAACTCATTTAATTTTTGGAGATAATTTCAATCAAAATATTAAAGATAGTATTCCAGCTAGTGTAACTCATTTAACTTTTGGACGAAAATTTAATCAAAATATCAAAGATTGTATTCCGAATAGTGTGACTCATTTAGAATTGGGACATAATTATGATAATATCAAAGAATGTATTCCTAGTAGCGTAACACATTTGAAATTTGGACATTATTTTAATCAAAATATTAAAGATTGCATTCCAAATAGCGTAACACATTTGAAATTTGGACATTATTTTAATCAAGACATAAAAAATTGTATTCCTAATAGTGTATTACATTTAACTTTTGGAGATATATATAACCAACACATTAAAAATTCCATTCCTAATAATATCACTCATTTGACATTTGCTGGGTATTTTAATCAAGATATCAAAGATTGTATTCCAAACAGCGTAACTCATTTAACCTTTGGAAATAATTTTAATCAAAAAATTAGAAATAGAATTCCTGATAGTGTTGTTCATTTAACTTTAAATAGGCAATTTTACAGACGGAAGAAAAAATATATCAACAAAAATATACAAATACAATTTTTATGATTAAAAATTGATACAAATATTATAATTATAATAATTATATTGATA
>HE978695.1:2191-5075 GCA_000285855.2 Ruminococcus sp. JC304
CATGAGAATCAAACGACCGCATCACCTACGCTAGGGTGATGAAGCGAAAGGTCAAGCAATAAGGGCACAGGGCGGATGCCTTGGCACTAAGAGCCGATGAAAGACGTGATAAGCTGCGATAAGCTTCGGGGAGGAGCAAATATCCCGTGATCCGGAGATGTCTGAATGGGGAAACCCACATGAGCAAACCTCATGTATCCTACAGCCAATCCATAACTGTAGGAAGGGAACCCGGGGAACTGAAACATCTAAGTACCCGGAGGAAAAGAAAGAAAACTCGATTCCGTAAGTAGCGGCGAGCGAACGCGGAGGAGCCTAAACCAGAGTGCGTGCATTCTGGGGTTACGGACTGCATTTAAGATTCTCAGAGGCTAACAGAACGGTTTTGGGAAAGCCGGCCACAGAGGGTGAAAGCCCCGTACGTGAAAGCCGATGAGACTGAGCAGGATCCAGAGTACCACGAGACACGTGGAACCTTGTGGGAAATCAGGGGGACCACCCCCTAAGGCTAAATACTACTTAGTGACCGATAGCGCATAGTACTGTGAAGGAAAGGTGAAAAGGACCCCGGGAGGGGAGTGAAAGAGAACCTGAAACCCTGTGTCTACAAGCTGTGGAAGCACTTTATATGTGCGACCGCGTACTTTTTGTAGAACGGTCCGGCGAGTTACGCTTACTGGCAAGGTTAAGCACTTCAGGTGCGGAGCCGTAGGGAAACCAAGTCTTAAGAGGGCCAGAGTCAGTAGGAGTAGACCCGAAACCGGGTGATCTATCCATGTCCAGGTTGAAGCTGCCGTAAGAGGTAGTGGAGGACCGAACCCACATCCGTTGAAAAGGGTGGGGATGAGGTGTGGATAGGGGAGAAATTCCAATCGAACCCGGAGATAGCTGGTTCTCCTCGAAATAGCTTTAGGGCTAGCCTCGATACAGATTTGCGGAGGTAGAGCACTGAATTTCCTAGGGGGCGTCAAAGCCTACCGAAGAATATCAAACTCCGAATGCCGCGTAATCGATTATCGGGAGTCAGACTGCACGAGATAAGTTGGGCGGTCAAAAGGGAAAGAGCCCAGACCTTCAGTTAAGGTCCCCAAGTGCGCGTTAAGTGGAAAAGGATGTGGGATTTCGAAGACAACCAGGATGTTGGCTCAGAAGCAGCCATCCATTCAAAGAGTGCGTAATAGCTCACTGGTCGAGAGGTCCTGCGCCGAAAATGTCCGGGGCTGAAACGCGCCACCGAAACTAAGGAACCGAAAGGTTGGTAGAGGAGCATTGCATGCGGGAAGAAGCAGTACCGTAAGGAGCTGTGGACTGCATGGAAGAGAGAATGCCGGAATGAGTAGCGAGAATAAGGTGAGAATCCTTATGGCCGAATATCCAAGGTTTCCAGAGTAAAGCTGATCTGCTCTGGGTAAGTCGGGGCCTAAGGCGAGGACGAGAGTCGTAGCCGATGGACAACAGGTGGAGATTCCTGTACTGCGGTATGACAGAACTGTGGGGACACGTAAGGAAAGCGGAAGCCGGGAATGGAAAGCCCGGTGCAAGCGGGGTACCAGTCACTTTGGCAAATCCGGGTGGCAATGGGAAGCCGTGATGCGGAGCGAAATAAAGTAGCGAAGTCCGTGAGCCATGCGTCAAGAAAAGCCGCTATTGTTTATACCGTACCCGTACCGTAAACCGACACAGGTGGATGAGGAGAGAATCCTAAGGCCGGCGGAAGAAGCATTGTCAAGGAACTCGGCAAAATGGCCCCGTAACTTAGGGATAAGGGGTGCCTGGGAAACCAGGCCGCAGAGAATAGGCTCAAGCAACTGTTTAGCAAAAACACAGGTCTATGCGAAACCGAAAGGTGAGGTATATGGGCTGACGCCTGCCCGGTGCTGGAAGGTTAAGAGGAGAGGTTAGCGCAAGCGAAGCTTTGAATTTAAGCCCCAGTAAACGGCGGCCGTAACTATAACGGTCCTAAGGTAGCGAAATTCCTTGTCGGGTAAGTTCCGACCCGCACGAAAGGCGTAATGATTTGAGCGCTGTCTCGACAATGCATCCGGTGAAATTGAAGTACCAGTGAAGATGCTGGTTACCTGCGCCAGGACGGAAAGACCCCATGGAGCTTTACTCCAGTTTGGTACTGGGACTCGGTATTGCATGTACAGGATAGGTGGGAGGCTAGGAGATGGTAACGCCAGTTGCCATGGAGCCGCTGTTGGGATACCACCCTTGCAGTATTGGGTTTCTAACCAGCCGCCGTGACCCGGCGGTGGGACAATGCCAGACGGGGAGTTTGACTGGGGCGGTCGCCTCCGAAAGGGTATCGGAGGCGCCCAAAGGTTCCCTCAGAATGGACGGAAACCATTCGAAGAGTGCAAAGGCAGAAGGGAGCTTGACTGCGACACCGACGGGTGGAGCAGGTACGAAAGTAGGGCTTAGTGATCCGGTGGTATTAAGTGGGAATGCCATCGCTCAACGGATAAAAGCTACCCTGGGGATAACAGGCTTATCACTCCCAAGAGTTCACATCGACGGAGTGGTTTGGCACCTCGATGTCGGCTCATCGCATCCTGGGGCTGTAGTAGGTCCCAAGGGTTGGGCTGTTCGCCCATTAAAGCGGTACGCGAGCTGGGTTCAGAACGTCGTGAGACAGTTCGGTCCCTATCCGGCGTGGGCGTAGGATATCTGAGAGGAGCTGTCCTTAGTACGAGAGGACCGGGATGGACGGGCCGCTGGTGCATCGGTTAGACTGCCAAGTCTACGGCCGAGTAGCCAAGCCCGGAAGGGATAAACGCTGAAGGCATCTAAGCGTGAAGCCCCCCTTAAGATGAGATATCCCATTCGTTAAGAAGTAAACCCCCTTGAAGACGACGAGGTAGATAGGGCAGAGGTGGAAGTG
>HE978696.1 GCA_000285855.2 Ruminococcus sp. JC304
TATTAATGCAACAACAAAATATGGACTAGTTAAAATCTTCTGTACCATTATCGATTATATATAATTATAATCGATAATATATTTTAATTAACATTATTTAAATATGACAAATTTAAACAACAATCATATTTTTATTTCTGTATTTTTCAGGTTCATGTAAAAAATATCATCTAAAGGTAATGTTGATTCAATAATATTTAGTACTATTGGATGAAATGCATAAATATTAAGTTCTATAATTTTTTCGCAAAAATCACATATTGATATTAAAACACTATTAATAAAATTAATAACATAATTTTTTTGCAAATTTTGATCCATAGGTCTTTCCGAAATAAAATGAGATAATATTTCGTGATATGTTATTTTAAAAATTTTTACATGATTTCTTACTTTATCCATAATTTCATTAAGATGATCATTGAGTTGTGTTCGAATATCATGTTCGTTATCAAAATTATTTTGTAATCAAAATATTAATTTATGACATACTCTAGTGAAATAAATAGATATTTCTTACTATTAAATATATGTATCAAATATTTTGCAATATTATTATCATCCACATCTATTTTTGATATTTTTTTAAAAAATGAATTAAGAGTATTTTTTGGATAAAATATATCATCCATTAATAATATATACTTATCAAAAACTTCATAAAATCTATCACTATCTGATGATGTCAAAAATTCTTCATTATAAAATAAAACATCTTCGTTATTATTTAATGTTTTATTAATATTCCATTTATTTCCCTAAAAAAATGATATGGAATATGTATATTATCATAAAAATTTTTAATATATTTATTTAACAAACGACATATTTTTTTATTTTTTTCCTGTTTGCGCTTACATATTTTATCTGATCCATTATCTGATCCATTATCTGATTTATTATCGGATTCATTATCTGGATCAAGATTAACAAGATCTTGAACTATTTTATCGGTATTATTTTCCATTATATACTATTTATTTTGATCCAAAATATTATATAATGTATTTACATTATCAAATTTTTATAATTAAAGTTGATATTGTTGCGAAAAAACAGATTTTGGAATAGTTTTAATTCCTAGACTTTTTGCTTTTTGATATTTGGCTGAAGATTCTTCTCCATCATTATATACTACTAAAGTAGTATTTTTACTCACAGAACCAGATACTCTACCTCCTTCTTCTTCAATATACTTCTGCCAATCTTTATTTCTGAAACCAGTAAAAACAATAATTTCATTCTCAAATAGACCAGATTTATTTATAGTGCTAATATATGGTTTAACATTTATAATTTTTGTCACTATTTTATAAAATTTTTGAAATTCTGGAAGCGCTTGTAAAAAATTATCTGTAGTAATTTCATCGTATCCTTCTATATCTAATATATTATCTCGCCATTGTTCAAAATCTTTTTTATTATATTGTAGTACAATATCTGGATAAACATCAAGTATTTTTTTTAATTTTTTTCTCCAAATCCTCTACCAAAAATATTACTAGCACTCATAAGTGTCAATACATCTAAATTTTCTAAACTTTTTTGTAAATTATTATATAATTTGGTTGCTAATTTTTCTTGAAACCCATCCATAGACATAAAATCGTCGATTGTTATGGATAAAATTTTTGGAATAGTATTAAAACCATTTTCAACAAGTCTAGCAACAATTCCTTGTGATAAATTTTCAACACCAATTTCTCGCATAAATTTTGTCAATCTTTGTATAATGACTGTTTCATTATTACTCGCATCATCCAATATAATATTAACGCCATTTTTATCCCATACATAATTATAATTTTCTGGTAAACTTGCTTTTTTCGAAGGTTTTACAATTTTTGTAATATAAGGTATTACATCACCACTACGAATTATGGTGATAATGGCTCCTGGACCTATTTTATTATCAACAATAAATTTAGCGTTGAATCCGGTAGTATATTCTAAATCAGCTTGTGATAATCTCACTTTTTCAAAATGTATTCTTGGTACTATAAAACCATCTTTAGATGGTTTCCAAATAACTTCTATTACTTTTACATTTGCTGTTTCTGTTGTACCTTTATATGCAAAACTATAATCTGGATTACCAGATTTATTTCTTTTGTATAAATTATTATCTGTGACAATAATACCATCAATCTCATATTTAGATTTATTTTTTCGTTTTTGTAAAATATTATCCAGTATTTCCGAATTAATATCCTTATACACATCGTAATCCACAACATTTAAATTCCATTTTTTTAATTGCTTTAATTGTTCAAGTGGTTTTTTCTCGGGTTTAATAATTTCATATGCAATAAAATCTACATCTTTTGCATGTTTTTTATTTATGGATTGTTTTTTCGAATTAACAATTCCCGCAACCATATTTCTCGCATTCGACATTTCTTTTGAATATTTATTGAAATATTTTTTGGACATAATTAATTCACCACGTATAGCAATATTATCATCT
>CAHL01000248.1 GCA_000285855.2 Ruminococcus sp. JC304
ATGCGTAAACAACAATATTATTAAAATCAGATAATTAATCGCAAATGTTGTTTATTTATGTTCAAATGATTTTTGGATATTTAGGATGTATTATTGGTTTATTTGTCTTTTATTATACAGCTAAATATTATGGTATGGATATGAATACTAATCATCCTTCACCAACATTAGGTACATTAATCACATTATTGGGATGTGTTATTGGTGGAATTATAGGATCTGTTATTGGCGCAATGATAGGATTGCATCATGAATTATAGAAAATTTAATTGTAAGAAATTAATTTGGAATTAATTAATTAAAAATCAATTTTAATATGTCATTAATTTTATTTTATGATGGAATTAGTCTATGATGATATTAAAAAAAATATGTATGTCGTCTACATATTATAATACAAATATATTTGATATTCCCAACCATGTTCATATTGATGCACATGAACATAATAATCATTCACAAATAATTGCGTTAAAAAATTTTTTCAAAATATTATTGGTCGTTTTATTTGGATATTTACATTTTGTTTGACAAATGTTTTTATTTATTTTGACAATCCAAAGTCATATTCTTTTGTCTTCAGTATAATTTTATGCCAAAGACAAATCTTGACTAATATAATCACCAGGTTCAGTAGTTGTATTACTTAAATATAGCATCTTCATTAGTATAATTAAATTTTAATGATTTCAAAAATATAGATAATGCAGAAATATTATTTTGATAATAAAAAATCCTTGATTTTTCATCAATTTGGTATATATTTGGTACAATTTTACAAATAATTTGTGATACTTTTTTAGTTGTTATATTTATAACGACACAAATATTAAAATATATACATACATTATTAATAAAATAATGCGTAATAAATTCACTTGATTGACATAATCAATAAAATTTGATTTTATTATTGCTATTAATTATAATAGCAATAATATTAAAAATAATGGAATCTTTAGAAAATATTAATATTATTCGACCCAATTGTCAGAGTCCAAATTTATTTCAAAATACAAATATTGAAATAAAGTCACAAATTATTAATGGTCAATATCCAATAGAAAATATTGAAGAACTTGGTTCATTAGAAAAAATAGCTTTGTTATATTATTTTATTTTATTAAATAAATATAATGAATTCAAAAATATTGTAGAATCATATGATATTAATTTGAATGATGGTGATAATATATTAATAAAATATTGTCGTCATAAATCAATGTATGATTATATTAAATTACTTTTAAAAGATGGTGTAAATATTAATGTATGTAATGATATTATTATTAAATTAGTAATATGGCCTACATATCATATCAATGAAAGTAGACAATTTGAGTTTATTAAATATTTAATTGATAATGGTGCAAATATATACTGTGATAATAATTATCCACTCAAAATATCAACCACATATGGAACATATAAAATGGTAGATTTATTGTTGAATTATGGAGCTGATGTAAAAGTAAATGATAATTATTGTTTGTGTTCTGCTATTAAGAGT
>CAHL01000247.1 GCA_000285855.2 Ruminococcus sp. JC304
TTTTACTCTACGAATCTGATTTCAGACTTTTCCAGTCCCTTTCAACTCTCTTAATTTTATATACAGTAGCACAATTTGTCAATATTTCTGTGACGAATCTGTGAAATTCTTCTGTTTATGACAAAGTTTTTTAACAAACAGAGGGAGTTTTTATATGGTTTTTAATTTATCCCTGCAAAAATCATGACCAAAGTGGGCTGACTTGGGTGCTATTTGCCGTTGCAATTATGGTCAGACAGCTGTCGTGCAACTATATTTAGACTTGTCGGACAGTTATGTTCCTATATTTTATCGAAAGGAGTTACATCATGTCAAGAAAAGGAGAAAATATTTACAAACGTAAAGATGGCCGCTGGGAAGGCCGTTATATCAAAGCCAGGACTCCCCAGGGAAAAGCCGTCTACGGTTCTGTGTATGCTTCCACCTATAATGAGGTGCGCAAGAAAAGAAGCCAGGCAGTGGCAGACCTTGTTACAGATCCTTCGGTGCCGGATATAGTTCCTCTGCAGCCCCAGTCCTTTGCCAAGGTTTCCGGAGATTGGCTGGTATCCATACAGCCAAAAATCAAAGAATCTTCCTATATGAAGTATACGAATCTGCTCAATTCCTACCTGCTGCCTGAATTATCTCAGATCCTTATCTCAGAACTTACCTCCAATAAAATCCAGAAATGCTGTGACCATCTGCTCACCCACGGCGGAGCTGACAGAGAAGGGCTTTCTTCCAAAACCGTATCTGATATTCTGTCCCTGTTGAGAAATATTCTGCGGTTTGCCCAGGTGCAGGGTATGAGGCCGGCTGCTACAGGAAGGGAAATCGCAATCCGCCAGATCTCTCCGGATACGGTTGTACTGTCGCGGTCTTCCCAGGATATTCTGTGCAGATATCTTTACTCTCATATGAATGAGCGCAATCTGGGGATTCTGATCTGTCTTTTTACCGGACTGCGCATTGGTGAGATCTGTGCGCTGCAGTGGGAGGACATTTCCCTGGCAGAGGGTTTTATCTATGTCCATCAGACCATGCAGCGGCTTCAGACCAATGGTTCCGGAAATACCAAAACCACGGTAAAAATATCTACTCCCAAAAGCAAATGTTCTATACGGACCATTCCTCTGCCGGAAAGCCTGGGACAGCTGATCGCCAGGGAATTTCCGGACAGGCAGGGGTTTGTGCTGGCCTGCGGAGAAGAGAAATATGTGGAACCCAGAGTCATGCAGAATTATTTCCGCTATGTGCAGGAGCAGTGTGGCCTGGAGCCCGTGAATTTCCATGCGCTGCGTCATACCTTTGCTACCTGCTGTGTGGAGGTTGGCTTTGATGTAAAAAGCTTAAGTGAGATTCTGGGACATGCCAATGTAAATATTACCATGAACCGTTATGTCCATCCTTCCATGGAGCTGAAGCACCAGAATATGCAGAAGCTCTCCGGCCTTTTTGCCGTCAATTAATTCTGGTCAAAAGCCGTCAAAAGCCCCCGGAATTCCCTATTTATGGGAGTTCCGGGGGCTTTTTTTTCGTAGAGTAAAATACTCCACGAA
>CAHL01000246.1 GCA_000285855.2 Ruminococcus sp. JC304
AGGTGACAAACTATAAACAGTCAAGAGAATTTTGAAATTTTTTTGAATTGTAAAAATGGGTAACTTTAATAAGCCATCTGAATACATCGTATTTCAGATGGGAGAAATTAGTATTAATCCACTAGAGATTAACGAAGTTTCTGTGCATTAAAGTCGATATCATGCCTCTCCAATGCGTAGATGACTCTAATAAGCTTTTTGGCTACATGAGTAATGGCTACTCGATGTGGTTTGCCTTCTCCGCGTTTCTTGGCATAGTAAGTTGCAAATGTCATGTCAAAGCGGATTAACGGTAGACAACAATTGATAAGTGTGTAGCGGAGCTGGGATGATCCACGCTTAACCATCTTACCTCCGTGAGATTCAGTACCAGATTCGTTGATTCCTGGTTCTATTCCAGCAAATGCAAGCATTTGTCCTGGATTAGTGAAGTTAGATATATCGCCGTATTCAGAATAGATTACAGCTGCTGATAATGGTCCGATTCCAGGAACTGACATATAGTGAGGATGTACTTCTTCAATTAGTTTGTTGATTTCTTTTTCAATGGTATTAATCTCTTTTACAAGGGATTTGTATAAAGATAAAAGACTGTTCAGCTCTACATCAAAAATAGAGTTATTTACACCAACAGCATTGGCAGCAAGTTCTTTTAGTCGTAGAAATTGCTGTGGTGAAAACTTCCCCCGGGATAAGGAACGTAGCTTTTCATAAGAGGCTGAGTTCATACGAGCCATCTTTTCAGCAGAACCATAGTTTTCAAGCAGATAGAGAGCAGTTTTGGATAAGCGTTCATTAAAGAATGGTTTAAACTCAGGGAATGTATGATCTAACACATTTGTGATTTTAATAAGATAGAAAGAACGCTGTCGGATAAGTTTATCGCGTAAACGAGTTAATGACTTTAAAGAGTAAGCGTGGTAAAATCCTTTTGAATGGGGTTTGTATTCAACAGTCATTAACCAACGAGCTATTGATTCGCAGTCAACAGAGTCGGTTTTTGTACGCCTAAGTGTTTTTGATTTCTTGTATTCACTGATGAGAACAGGATTTACTTCCATGAAGGTTAGGAGAGAATTTTCAAGGAAGAGTTCAAGATTGAGAGCATAATGGGCAGTTGATTCAAACCCTATTCTTATGTCAGCAGGATTTGCGAGAGAATGAATGATTGTAAGCAGTTCATTAAAGCCGGCTTTATTGTTTTTGATTGTGACTTTAGAAACTACTTTTTGATCAGCTGCAGAAATGATGCAGCAATCATGTTTGTACTTGGAAATATCAATTCCAATAAAGTACATTGACATAGGTTTATACCTCCTGATAAATATTTTGAGCACTGCTGTCTTCCACAGAGAATTCGGCTGTGTAATCACGTAAATAAAAACGTCGATGCGTTAACAAACTGATTAACAGTAATAGACGAAAAGCTGTGGTCTGAGTCACCTCATACCAGTCAAAGCTGTAAAGTTATAGATACAGATCCACAGTGCCTTTTCAAAATATATCAGAGATGGAAATAAATACCCAGTGTTAACTGGGAGAAAGGAAAAATCCAATTACCATCTAAGATAATTGGATTATACGT
>CAHL01000245.1 GCA_000285855.2 Ruminococcus sp. JC304
TGATCTGCCCCTTGTCAAGTAGACAAGCAAAATATTCAAAATGAATTTCTAAATGTATCCGCCATGTCTGATTTGATGTGGCGGGTATTTATGTTTATGAAACATTTATTCCACGGCCAACTTTACAATGCGTCTCTGTGAGCATGTTTGAAGTTACGCACACCATTTTGATTTGTATGCTATAATCCGTTTATTTTCAGCAATGGGATATTGGATTGGTTCCTTTGCCGATAATGCATCCTGCCTTACTTCTGACGGAGTTTTACAGCAAAACCTATCCTGAGGTCTTTCCTCGGCATAAAACTTCATGTATCTGTCAATTGCTAAGCGAAGAGACTGTTCATCTGTTATCTGGTACATACAGTACATTTCCGATTTTATGATTCCCCACAACCCTTCCGTAGGACCGTTATCTATGCAATGCCCCACTCTGGACATGGATTGTTCCATACCCTGATTCTGGAGCTTTGCCTGGAACACCTTGCTGGTATACTGATATCCTCTGTCGCTATGAAAAATCGGTTTTGCATCCGGATTTTCAATAAGCGCTTTATCATAAGTGTCAAATACGAGCTTGTTGTCATTTCTTTTACTTACAACGTATGCAACCGGAAAACGGTCATATAAATCAAAGATAGCGCTAAGGTATAACTTCTTTCCTGTCTCAGGAATCTTGAATTCCGTGACATCAGTAGCCCATTTCTCGTTAGGTTTTGTGGCATTAAAATCCCTTTTCAGCTTATTTTCAGCTGTCGTTTCCGGTTTGGACGGACGGTATTCCTTCTTTTTTCTGCGAATAACAGAGTGGATTCCCAGCTTCTTCATGATTCTGTGAACTCTGTTCTTGCTGTAGTTTGTGTGATTGAAATGGTTGATCCAGCTTGTCATCCGTCTGTATCCCAGGATATGCCCGAACCGCTCATTATACTCTTTTATCAGTTCTGCCAGTTTTCTATTTTCGGATTCCTGCTCTGGAATCGGTCGGTGTAACCATTTATAGTAAGCAGCGTGCGATATCCCTAGCTGTTTGCACATCCAGTTGATGCTCCATTGTTTTCCTTCATAAAAATATTTTATTGCCAGATATTTTGACCCAAACCGTAGTTTTCCAAGCCTCACATCCCTTCGAATTCTTTCACTTTTTTTAACAGTTCCACTACCATGTCTTTTTCTTCAAGCTGGCGTTTTAGCCGCATATTCTCCCGGCGTAACCGTTCCAGCTCATCGACTTCATCATCCGTTTTGTGACGTCCACGTTTATCGGACAGACCATCTTCCTCACCAGCGTCATATTTTCTTACCCATGAATACACCTGTCCATAAGAAACATCATACAGAGAAGCTGTTCCTTTATAATCCCGGTTATGGGCAATACAATATTCAACAATCTCTTTACGTTCGGTTAATGTTGTCTTTCTTCGTGCTTCTGCCATATAGACCTCCCTCTTAGGATCATAATCCCTAAGTTCTCTATTGGCATTATACAACGAAATCCAGTTTTGTAGTGTAACATGTGCAGGGATGCCATATCTGGCGCATAATTCGGTAACCGAACCTTCCCCGGCAATATACTTTTGAACCATTTCAATTTTAAATTCCTTGGAATAGGAGTGGTTGGCTGTAACAGGGCAAAGAGCTTCTATACCGCCATTCTGATATGCCAATATCCAGTCCCGTATGGTTCGTGTACTTTTTATAGATAAATCTGTCATAATTTCAGAGACAGAACGTGTTCCATTCAGGTAATCCTCAACAGCAGCAATTTTTTCTTCAACTGTACACTTGGGTTTTCTACCCATAAAAATACCTCCAAAGTAGATTTTGGTTATTTAACCTGTCTACTTTAGAGGTATCATATCA
>CAHL01000244.1 GCA_000285855.2 Ruminococcus sp. JC304
AATTCCAGTTGTGCGCCCAGCTAAGGGTGTGTAGTCAAGCCGGTGGGATTCCGGTTTATCCAAGGTTTAGCCAACCAGATAATAGCGAGTCTTGGGATGATGCCGGTAACGGCATCTGACAAGCGTAGACAGCAAGAAAGCAGGGTTGAATAGTGATTGAGCTTCGAAACGTTAACTTCAGTCGGTCGACGTCTTAACTGGTGCGGAAGACAAGATCATGTAATGCGATATGGCGAGTGTTATGTGGCACTGCGGAGTCAGAGAACCAATCATGTTTTACATTGTGAATACACATCAACTGGGGAGAACCTGCCATTTCTCGAAGAAGAGTATGAAGTTGCAACTGAAAACGGAGGATTTCAAATGAATGGTAGGTGGTCGGACAATCCAATAGTACTGTAGAAATCGGGCAATGCCGATGGAGGGAAGGGGATTGCATAGTAAAGGTCTTACTGAGGACACATTATCCGTACTCAGGGACGGAGGAAATAATGGAAACGAAATTAGTAAGAATAGCTGAGATATCGGCAACATCAAAACATCCTATATTTACATCAGTGTACCACTTGATAAATGAAGATATGCTGAAGCAATGCCATAAGGAATTAGATGGGAACAAAGCAGTCGGAATTGACAAGGTAACTAAGGATGAGTATGGGAAGAACCTTGATAGAAATATCAAGGAACTGGTACAGAGGTTGAAAAACAAATCCTTTAAGCCACTTCCGTCACTGAGGGTATATATACCTAAAGGAAATGGAAAGAAACGACCATTAGGGATTGCTTCCTATGAAGATAAGATTGTACAAATGGCAGTGAAGAAAATACTGGGAGCTATTTATGAACCGAGATTCCTAAACTGCATGTATGGATTCAGACCGAATAGGGGGTGTCACGAAGCAATAAAAGAAGTATACCAACGGATAAGCTATGGAAAAATCAGCTATATCGTAGATGCCGATATCAAAGGTTTCTTTGACCATATCGACCATGATTGGATGATGAAGTTCCTTGAATGGAATATACAGGATAAGAACTTATTGTGGCTAATACGTAAATACCTTAAAGCAGGAATAATGGAGCAAGGAAAATTCGAGCCAACAGAGGAAGGTTCGGCACAAGGCTCAGTAATGAGTCCGATGCTTGCAAATATATACATGCATCATGTGTTGACGCTGTGGTTTAAGCTGGTGGTGCAAAGGGAAATGCAGGGAGAGTGTTTTCTCGTCAACTTTGCGGATGATTTTGTTACAGGATTTCAATATAAGTCAGAAGCTGAAAGATACTATAAAGAGTTAAAGGAACGAATGGAAAAGTTTGGACTGGAGCTGGAAAGTAGTAAAAGCAGACTGATTGAATTTGGGAGATTTGCAGAGCAGAATCGTAGAGCAAGAGGAGAATGTAAGCCTGAAACATTTGATTTTCTGGGATTTACCTTCTACTGTAGCAAAACTCGAAAGGGAGGTTTCGTGCCAAAGGTACAGACTTCAAGAAAGAAGTTTGAGCTAAAGGTTAGAGCATACAAGAACTGGATTTACGATAATCGAAATCGACCAATGCGAGAAATAATTAAAGAGTTGAACGTAAAACTAATTGGACACTATCGGTATTATGGTGTTACATGGAATTTTCGGAAGATAACAACATTCCTGCATAGAGTACAACAGTTTCTATTCAAAGCCATGAATCGGAGAGGTTGTAGACGGGCATACACATGGAATGGATTTGTGGAAATGCTCAAGTATTACCCGTTAGCAAAACCTAAAACGTACTATTGTTTATATTGAAGCGAATGTTACTACGAGGAGCCGTATGCGGGAAAGCCGCACGTACGGATCTGTGAGGGGCTAAGATTGAGAGGTCTTAGTCTACTCGACTT
>CAHL01000243.1 GCA_000285855.2 Ruminococcus sp. JC304
CATAGTCGAGTAGACACACCAATTACTTGGTGTGCCCCTCACAGATCCGGACGTGCGGCTTTTCCGCATCCGGCTCTTTACGGAACTAATTATTCTACAGCTATCCATATATGCTCACGTATATTCTCGGTTTCTCTAGGGGATATGCATTTGTAAGCATGTCCAAAAATCCACTCCATTGGTAACTTCTTCTCTGACTTCTTCTGTTTAACCAGAAGAACAGACTCTTCGTCACCCTGTATCGGAAGGATGTTATTGACCTCGAATTGTCTGTGATTCCATAGTAATGATAATATCCAACAAGAATCTGATTAAGTTTCTTCACTATCACTTTCACGGGTAATATTCTCATTTCTCCTATCAGCTTGTGAACTTCCTTGCATTTATGGCTGAACTTCTTCCTGCTGGTTTTCCTCTTTACTCTGAACTTACCGTTTTTGCCATGTGAACAGTAGTGTGTAAATCCCAGAAAATCGAATGTTTCAGGTTTGGGTTCTCCTCGTTTGGTTCTGTTTGCTTCCGCAAATCTTCCAAATTCTATCAACCTTGTTTTCTTCTCTTCCAGGCTCAGTCCAAAGTGTTTCATCCTTTTCTTTAATAATTCGTAGACAAGTTCAGCATCTGATTTATATTGAAAACTCATAACAAAATCATCTGCATAGACTACCGCTCCACTAAATCCCTTCAGCAACGGCTGTATCTTTTCCTTGAACCACCATAACAGAACATAATGCATGTAGATATTTGCGATTATTGGTGAGCATACACTCCCCTGTCCAGAACCGCTTTCTTCTACTTCATAGTTATAGTCCTTCATGATTCCTGCTCTCAGCATACGCCGCATCAGTCTGGTTATGTTAGCATCTTTTATCCTTGATTCTACAAATTTGATTATCCATTCATGGTCCAGATTGTCAAAGAATCCTTTTATATCCGCATCCAATATATAGTTCGTATTATTGTTCTCTATCATTGTGTTTAGGAGTTTGAGCGCCTTATGACAGCTACGGTTTGGGCGGAATCCCATCATTTCATCATAGAAGTGTGGCTCATATACTGCCTCCAGGATTCTTCGCAGAGCCTCCTGCACAAGTTTATCTTCGTAACAATATATACTCAATGGACGGGTTTTCCCATTTGGTTTAGGTATTTCCACCCTTCTGGCAGGTTTGGGTTTGTAGGAACGATTCTTAAGTCTTTCTACAAGTTTCTCTATATTTTCTTCCAGGTGTTTCCCGTATTCTTCTTTTGTTATCCCATCTATTCCTGTCGCCTTATCCTTCTGCATCGTTTCATGACACTTTTTCAGCATTTCTTTATTGATCAGGTGTCCAATAGATGTAAATACCATGTTTGGATTTTCTTCTGATAGCTGTGATATTCTCTCCAGTTTCGTTTCCATTATTCTTCTACCTCTGTGTGCAGATAATGTTTCCTTTTCGATATGATTCCGTATGCCAATGCTGTGAGGAACAGCATCTTTTCGCCTTCCCTCCACTATTTATTTTGTTCATAGCTTCATTGGTACTATGCGGGCATCCGACTACCTGTCATTCTTTTGCCTTTCTCCCTTTTTAGTTGTTAGACATACCCATGTTACACTTACACAGGAAACAACAGGTTCTCCCTCAGTTGACAACTTCACCAGTGTATAACATGATGAGGTCTATGACACCGTAGGAATGTGTGAAATCTCACCATAACGATAAACCCACATGTTGCCTTCCCAGAGACCCACTTGGTCGGCTTCCTAGATTAAGGGATTTCAGTGCTCAATACTCACCCTGTTACCTCGCTGTCTACGCTTCATGATTCCAGTTACCCAGAGCCATGCAAGACTCACTAACGAATGAGGTGGTTATTCTCTTTTCGTGCAGGATTTCCGCCTGCTCGGTGAAGTGCCCTTTACTGGGCGCACGGGTCTGACCCTT
>CAHL01000242.1 GCA_000285855.2 Ruminococcus sp. JC304
TTTGAATGACCGCGCGTCGCATTCTCGTTACTTCAGCCTGCAAATAAAAAGTCAATACTAAAATTGAAGAAAGTTAAAAAACTTTACAGGTTAAAAATTAGGCATTAAAATAAGGCCACCACAACCAGTGCTGGTCTGAAAGTAAAAGTTTTGAATTAGCTTGGATCAGGAAGAACAGAAAGATATTCTTTCACTCGTCCATAGTATATTCTGAGAAATTTATTAGCACCTGCAGTCATATAAACATAGTAAGGCTTACCCTGGGTGCGTTTTCTGTCCATGAATTGATATACAGGATCATCCTGAGGCATGGTTTTGATAAGAACATCCATTACTTGAAAAAGAGTCTTTCTTAAATTTGAAGATCCACGTTTGGATGTTGGGACGCTTTTTTGTGCATAGGAACCAGATTCGTTTACCCCAGGATCAACTCCGGCGAATGCAGTAAGGGCTCCTTTATGCGTGAATCTGGTTACATCACCGATCTCAGCCATAAGCTGTGGACCGAGAGATGGACCAATCCCTTTAAACTGCATGACAATTGAGTATTCAGGAAGCTTTGAGGCAGTCTCGTTCATGAGAGTGCGTATTGTTTCGACAGTAACGGAAGTACTGTTGAGCTGATCGATAGCTTGTCTGATGATATGTTTGGTTATTTCATTCTTAGGAAATACTGGAACAAGTTCCTTTGTTTTGGTGTAAATTTCTTCCGCTTTTGATTTATTGAAGGCATATTTTTTGCGCTTGCACCAGTTCTGATAATGTTCAACAAAAGCGTTTAGAGACATTTTACGAATGCAATCTACATGCCAGTATGTAGAGACAAAATCAACCCATTTCTGGGAACCATCACTGCGGGTGGGACTATTGAAATAAGTATTTGCATTTGGATAGGTCTGGTCAATGAGGCCAATAAGATTATTTTTCATAGCCGTTTTTTGTTTCACATAGAAATGGAACTGACGATTCATGACCTTTAGCTGAGCGCGTAATTCATCTGTAATACTATACGGTTCAAGACTTTGCCATTTGTCAAGAGCGTAGCGGGCAATCTTGACAGAATCAGCTTTGTCGGACTTGATTTTGCGAAGAGAATCGTTATTAAAATCTTTGACCAACTTGGGATTAACAGCACTGACAAAGAGATCTGCTGCTGAAAGCTGGTGAGCAAGTGCTTCGTAGTAGCGGCCGGTATGTTCCATTACAACCCGGGATTCACCTTCGATAGAATGAATAAGTTTAATAAGTGAATGGATATCACTGGATGTGTGCTTAATCTCAAAAGGAGAGGATACAATCTCCCCAAATGGTCTCAGAATTGTAACCATACTTTTACCTTTTGAAACATCGATACCTACTGCGTTCATAAATTTATCACTCCTTAAAAAATATTACAATGGATAAATACCAGTTTTACTCATTACCTGTTCAAACTACTGTGTGTGACACGAATGCACCTAATGTGATTCAACCTGCATAAAACGAACACTGTGAATGAGGAGCCGGTTATCAGTCTAAAGTACGGACGCGAGGTCCAAGTGATGAAGTCGATATACCATTGCATCCTACATTCTAACAGTTTAAGTAATGAGATGGATAAATCCTTACTGGAAGTAAGGGGATTACCCATAAATATATTGTAGTAGTGATGAGTTAGACGCGCAATTTTTTTGTTAAAAAAAGAACGTATGTTTACAGAATAAGATATCTATGGTACAATTTGTTCATAGCACAAAATAAAAAAACAGTTCAGAGGAGAAGAAAATGCAGACGGTATCCAGTTATGGTGTGGAAATACGAAAACAGAATATCCCAATCCGCCAGACACTGGAAATCTATCGTCAGGCGGTCAGCTATCTGACGGAAATCTATGAACAGGTGTGGGCAGAACTGAAAATGATCCCGGAAGCAAAAAAACGCTTTAATGCAGCAGAACATCTGATTCACACAACGAAAAAGAACCATG